>NZ_JBBOBO010000001.1:4800000-6451319 GCF_038000235.1 Paenibacillus sp. FSL R10-2199
AAGTGATTGCTCAAATTAATGAAAAAGCTCTGCTGCATCTTGAAGCTCCTGTGCTTCGTGTAGCTGGCCCTGATACAATCTTCCCGTTCGCACAAATCGAGGATTCCTGGATTCCTACACCGGCGCGTGTCATTGCGGCAGTGAAGAAAGTAATGGAATTCTAAGAGAAATGACCTTGCCGTCCTTGCAAAAGGGCGGCACCCGTTTCTGCAATACATTGTACTGCTTACAAACTAAGCGTATGTAAACATAACTTTTAGGAGGTTATCAAGGTGGCAAAATTTGAGTACCGGTTCCCTGAGCTGGGCGAAGGTCTGCATGAAGGCGAAATTATCAAAATGCATATCAAAGCCGGCGACAAAGTAACCGATGACGATATCGTAATGGAAGTTCAGAATGACAAGGCAGTAGTAGAGGTTCCTTGTCCGGTTAACGGCACAGTGCTTGAAGTCTTCACCAAAGACGGTCAGGTATGCCGCGTAGGTGAAGTAGTTGCAATTATTGATGCAGAAGGCGAAGTTCCTGAACAGGAAGGCGGCCATCCTGCAGAACAGGCTTCCCAGGAAGCAGATGCAGCAAAGGGCGGAGCAGATACAACATCATCTCCGGCAGCCAGCAGCCCTGCAACAGGCGGAACCAGCAACTTTGAATATAAGTTCCCTGAACTCGGCGAAGGTCTGCATGAAGGGGAAATCATCAAGATGCATATCAAGGTCGGCGACAAAATCACCGACGATGATATCATCATGGAAGTTCAGAATGATAAGGCTGTAGTTGAAGTTCCTTCTCCTGTCAACGGTACAGTAGTAGAAGTGTTCACCAAAGACGGTCAAGTATGCCGTGTAGGCGAAGTGGTGGCAATCATTGCTGCAGAAGGCGATGTTCCTCAGCAGGAAGGCGGCCATGCAGAAGCGTCTGGTGCGCAGGCAGCAGCTCCTTCCCAGGCTCCGGCAGCAGCGGCGGCAGCTCCGGCTCCTAACCGTGAAGTGCTGGCAACCCCTAGCGTACGCAAATTTGCCCGTGACAAGAGTGTTGACATCTCTCAGGTAAATGGCTCCGGCAAGAACGGCAAGATCACACTTGAAGATGTAGAAGCCTTCCTGAAGGGCGGATCAGCAGCACCTGCGGCATCGGCTCCGGCGGCGGCATCTGCACCTGCAGCAGCAACAGAAGCTCCAAAAGCTAAGGCAGCAGCTTCTCCGGCAGCTTCCGGCAATGCAAACCTGGAAGAAGAACGCGTACCATTCAAGGGTATCCGTAAAGCCATTGCCAATGCTATGGTTAAATCGGCATACACAGCACCGCATGTTACCATTATGGACGAAGTGGATGTTACTGAGCTTGTAGCCTTCCGTGCCCGTATGAAACCTGTAGCCGAGAAGAAAGGCGTGAAGGTAACTTACCTTCCGTTCATCGTGAAGGCACTCGTTGCAGCTTCCCGTCAATTCCCTGCGCTTAACGCTATGATTGATGAAGCAACGAACGAAATTGTCTACAAGAAATACTACAACATCGGTATCGCTACAGATACAGACAACGGTCTGATCGTTCCTGTAATCAAAGACGCTGACCGCAAGAGCATCTGGATGATCGCAAGCACGATTACAGATCTGGCAGTCCGCGGACGCGACGGCAAACTGGCTCCGAATGAAATGAAAGGCAGCACCATCTCGATCAGCAACATCGGTTCCGCAGGCGGCATGTTCTTCACCCCAATTATCAACTTCCCTGAAGTTGCGATTCTGGGTACAGGACGCATCACTGAGAAGCCGGTTGTTAAGAATGGCGAAATCGTCGCAGCTCCGGTTATGGCCCTGTCTCTGAGCTTTGACCACCGTATTATCGATGGTGCAACCGCTCAGAACTTCATGAATTACATTAAGACCCTGCTTGCAAATCCTGATATGTTAGTTATGGAGGTGTAATAAATGGTAGTCGGAGACGCTTCAATCGAAATCGACACATTGGTAATTGGTGCAGGTCCCGGCGGGTATGTGGCGGCAATTCGTGCCGCCCAGCTCGGCCAAAAGGTAATCATTGTAGATAAATCGGAACTCGGCGGCGTGTGCTTGAACCGAGGCTGTATTCCTTCCAAGGCGCTGATCTCTGCAGCTCATCAATTCGAGGCTGCTCAGCACGGCGAAGTATTCGGTGTTACTGCCGAGAACGTCAAAGTGGACTGGGCCAAAACCCAGGAGTTCAAAAACGGCGTTGTCAAAAGAATGACTTCAGGGGTAACCAGCCTGATGAAAGGCAACAAAATTGAAGTATTCAGCGGTGAAGCTATGTTCATCAGCACAAACGAAGCCCGTTTGTTCAATGATCATGAATCCCCGCGCTACAAATTCAATAACTGCATCATCGCAACGGGCTCCCGTCCGATTGAACTGAAGCCTTTCCCGTTCGGCGGACGCATTCTGTCCTCGACTGAAGCACTTGATCTGCCGGAAATTCCGAAGAGCATGATTGTTATCGGCGGCGGCTATATTGGAGCAGAGCTTGGCCAGATGTACTCCAAATTCGGCACCAAAGTAACGATCATTGAAGGTCTGGACACTGTTCTGCCTGGCTTCGACAAAGACATGACCCGTCTGGTTGCCAAGAATATGGCGAAGACCGGTATTGAAATTGTGACTAACGCCAAAGCTGAAAGTGCTGTTCAGAACGACAAGGAAGTAACCGTGAAGTACTCCGTGGGCGGCGAGTCCAAAGAAGTGACTGCCGATTACCTGCTGGTTACTGTAGGACGTCGTCCTAACACTGACGGTGAACTGGGTCTGGATCTGATCGGTGTTGAGCTGGATGAACGCGGTCTGGTCAAAGTCGACCACCAGGGACGCACTAATATTCCTAATATCTTTGCCATCGGCGACATCGTTCCCGGTCTTGCTCTGGCACATAAGGCTTCTTACGAAGGTAAAATTGCTGCTGAAGCCATCTCCGGTCACAAATCGGTTGTTGACTACAAGGTTATGCCTGCAGTAGTGTTCACAGATCCTGAATGCTCCAGCGTAGGTCTGACTGAGAAAGAAGCGAAGGACAAGGGCTATGCTGTGAAGAGCGGCAAATTCCCGTTCGCAGGTAACGGCCGTGCCGTTTCCCTGAATGCTCCTGAAGGCTTCATCAAGATTGTGGCTAAGAGCGACAATAATCAGGTGCTCGGCGCGCAAATCGTCGGTATCGAAGCTTCCAACCTGATTGCTGAGCTGGGTCTGGCTATTGAAATGGGCGCTACGCTTGAAGATATCGCCCTGACGATCCACGCGCATCCAACCCTAGGCGAAATCGTCATGGAAGCGGCTGAGCTGGTAGAAGGACACCCGATTCACGTGATTAAATAATACCCTTACGCCTGCACGGGTAAGATCATAAGAGGATGTTTCCAAAGCCATGTAGAATGGTTAAGGGGACATCCTCTTTTCGATCGGCGGCAGAGGAGAGGGGCCGGTATTTTATTTTGACGGGGAGTGGGATCATGCAAGCTGCGAAATTAAAAACAGGGGACGAAATCAGAATTATATCACCGGCAAATAGCCTGGGGATCATAGCCAAAGATCAGCTCGAACATGCCACAAAACTGCTGGAGAAGCTTGGTTTTACGGTTTCTTTTGCCGGACATGCTTATGAACAAGATATCTTCGGCTCATCATCCGTTGCTTCCAGAGTAGAAGATATACATAATGCCTTCAGCGATCCCCAGGTCAAAGGAATATTGACAACCCTGGGCGGACATAACAGCAATCAGCTGCTGCGTGAACTTGATTATGACCTCATTGCGGCCAACCCCAAGCGGTTGTGCGGGTATTCAGATATTACTGTGCTGAGTAACGCAATATACGCCAAGACAGGCCTGCTCACCTATTCCGGACCCCATTTCTCCACTTTCAGCATGAAGCTCGGTAATGAGTATACTGTGGAGTGTTTCACGAAAATGATGATGGGTCATGAAGCCGTCACCGTAGAGCCCTCTGAACATTGGAGCGATGACGCTTGGTTTATAGATCAGGAGAACCGGGTTTTTGAAAAAAACAGCGGCCCTTATATCATTAACGAAGGCGAAACGGAGGGTACGCTGCTCGGCGGAAATCTGTGTACGCTCAGCCTGCTGCACGGAACGGAGTACATGCCGGATCTGGAAGGCTCGGTTCTGTTTCTGGAGGATGATTTCGAGGTCTATCCTGAAGTGTTTGACCGTGATCTGGTATCGCTGATTCAGCAGCCGGGGTTCTCAGGGGTCAAAGGACTGGCACTAGGCAGGTTTCAGCGGGGGGCGAGAATGAGCCGCGAGATCCTGCACACCATCATCAAATCCAAAAAGGAGCTGGAGGAGCTCCCCGTGATTGCTGATGTTAATTTTGGCCACGCATCGCCGATAATCACTTTTCCCATAGGAGGAAGAGCATCACTGCAAGCATTGCAGGAGAAGGTAGAGCTTAAGATATGGGAGTAGAGGAGGGCAGAGCATGATGAACAACGGGACAGAGCATGTGCTGGAGCTGCAGAGGGTGCTTAAGCAAATAATTACTAAACAGATTCCTGTACATGTTAGCTGTCTGCTCTTATCGCCGGATGAGTTGTAGTCTCAAGAGTAATCATCATATTTTAGTGCGGGAATTCCGCTAGTTAATTCCCTCTATTATCAGGATTAGGAAAAACTGCTTTTGTCAGTATTTGCTGTCCGCAGGAAATAACATTTTCTGCGCGCGAACAAGTTACAAGCACGGGCAGGTCATGGTAAACTGGTATAAGAAAAAAAGAGAGTGGGGTGCGATACTGCTTGCGTAATTACTTGGATTTATTGCAGGATATACTGGACAACGGTACAGCCAAAGGCGACCGGACCGGCACTGGCACAGTGTCTGTATTCGGGCGTCAGCTCCGCTTCGATCTGTCGAAGGGATTTCCGCTGATGACCACCAAACGCATCCATCTGAAATCGGTGGTGCATGAGCTGCTCTGGTTCCTCAAAGGGGATACCAATACTTCTTATCTGAAGGAGAATGGAGTCTCCATCTGGGATGAATGGGCAGATGAGAACGGTGAGCTGGGACCGGTATACGGTTCACAGTGGCGGGCCTGGGAGAGCAAGGACGGTCGCCATATCGACCAGATTGCAAATGTTATTGAGTCGATTAAGCATAATCCGGATTCGCGCCGTCATATCGTCAGTGCCTGGAATGTAGGCGAGATTGAGCAGATGAAGCTACCGCCATGCCATTTTGTGTTTCAGTTCTATGTAGCGGGCGGGAAGCTCTCCTGTATGCTTACCATGCGTTCTGTGGACACGTTCCTGGGGCTTCCTTTTAACATAGCCAGCTACGCGCTGCTCACCCATATGGTGGCCCAGCAGACAGGGCTTGAGGTTGGTGAATTTATCTGGTCAGGCGGCGATGTGCATATATATACAAATCATATGGAGCAAGTGGCCACACAGCTCGCGCGGGAGCCTTACGCATTGCCGAAGCTCAATATCCGCCGGGTGCCTGACAGTATTTTTGATTATACGTTTGAGGATTTCGAGTTTACCGACTATGTCCATCATCCGGGGATCAAAGCGCCGGTTGCTATATAACCCTGTCCGGAAACCTAATCTATGATTTCATGGAAAAGAGGGCATGAATATGAGTATCACCATGATTTGGGCGATGGCTTCGAATGGTGTGATTGGTAAGAATAACGATATGCCCTGGCATTTGCCGCTGGATTTCGCTTATTTCAAAGCAGAGACTCTCGGCAAAAGAATGCTGATGGGCCGTAAAACATGGGACTCTCTAGGCGGGAAGCCGCTTAAAGGCCGCACCAGCCTTATTCTGACCCGGGACCACAGCTTTGCGCCGGAAGGTGCGGAGGTTGTACACTCGTTGGAAGAAGCCCTGGCAGAAGGCCGTAAAGAGGATGAGCTGATGGTGATCGGCGGAGCTGAGATCTACAGCCTGATGCTGCCTCATGCAGATAAGCTGCTGGTCACGCGGATTTACGCGGATATTGCGGGCGATACGAAGTTTCCGGACGTCAACTGGAGCCAGTGGAACGAAATCTCAAGTACACTGGGGATTCGCAATGAACAGAATCCTTATGATTACCGTTTTTTTGTATATGAACGCAGGGAGTAACGAAAAAGCGTTTTCTCTGACACAAGATGTGAAATAGTACAAATAATCAGCAGATTAGTCCATTACAGTGTGAAAGTATTGAATGCTACTATAATTAAAATTAGAAATGATATTTCACTAGGTAGTATAAAATATGCAGGTTCTTCACCTACGCTGCATTAGATATATTTCTGCCGCAGGTATGTTATAGTGTACTATACATCAACACGAAGAGAACGGATGGGGGAAACGTAAATATGTCTACACCTACTGGATTTATGGAGTATAAGCGCCAGCTCCCAGGGGACCGGGATCCCGAGCAGCGCATCAAGGATTGGGAAGAGTTCCATGAGCATCTGACCGAGGACGAGCTTCGGACCCAGGGTGCCCGCTGTATGGATTGTGGAACACCTTATTGCCATACCGGCATAGATATGAGCGGCGGTACCTCGGGCTGTCCGGTGCATAATCTTATTCCGGAATGGAATAATCTTGTCTACCGGGGATTGTGGAAGGAAGCGCTGGAACGCCTGCACAAGACGAATAATTTCCCGGAATTTACGGGCAGCATCTGCCCTGCACCCTGTGAGGGTTCATGTACCGTCGGCCTGATTGGCCAGCCTGTCACCATTAAGACCATTGAGCTGGCAATTGTAGACAAAGGCTTTGAAGAGGGTTGGGTGGTACCGAACCCTCCGGAGAAACGCACAGGCAAACGGGTTGCCATTGTCGGCTCCGGACCGGCAGGTCTGGCGGCAGCAGCTCAGCTGAACAAAGCGGGCCATACTGTGACGGTCTTTGAACGCAGTGACCGCATCGGCGGCCTCCTGATGTATGGTATCCCTACCATGAAGCTGGACAAACGTGTCGTGCAGCGCCGTGTGGATCTGCTGGCAGCGGAAGGCATCCAGTTCGTAGTGAATACGGAAATCGGCAAGGATATTCCGGCACAGCAGCTGGTGGATGAATATGATGCCGTTGTACTCTGCGGCGGAGCGACCAAAGCCAGACGCTTCAATGTAGAAGGCAATGAGCTGAATGGCGTAATGTACGCTATGGATTACCTTAACGGTACGATTAAGAGCTATCTGAATTCCAATCTGGAGGATGGCAACTATGTATCGGCTGCCGGCAAGGATGTTATCGTACTTGGCGGCGGGGACACGGGTTCCGACTGCGTGGCTACCTCATTGCGTCACGGCTGCAGCAGTATTACACAGTTCGGTACGCATGACAAGGCGCCGCTGGAGCGCGATCCGATTGCTAACCCATGGCCGCAATTCCCTAATGTCTATACGCTGGATTATGCCCAGCAGGAAGCCAAGGCGGTCTTCGGTGAAGATCCCCGTGAATTCTCCATCATGACTACGAAGTTTGTAGGCGATGAAGAAGGCAACCTCAAGGAGCTGCACACCGTGCAAATCCGCCGTATGGTGGACGAGACCGGACGGAAGATTTACCAGCCGGTTCCGGGAACAGAGGCTGTCTATCCCGCTCAGCTTGCGCTGATCGCGATCGGCTTCGACGGACCGGAGCAGGATATTATTGAGGAGCTCAAGCTGGATACGGACCGCCGCAGTAATGTAAAGGCCCGTTACGGTAAATTCAACACCAATGTGGATAAAGTATTCGCAGCCGGAGATATGCGCCGTGGACAGAGTCTGGTGGTCTGGGCGATCAACGAAGGCCGTGAAGCGGCACGTGAAGTGGATAGATATCTGATGGGTTCGACCGTACTCGTCTAGATAATAAGACAATGAGTTTTTAGCCTTAATATAATAAAATGCACAAAAAAACCGTCATCCCAGCATTTGCTGAGTGACGGTTTTTTTGTGCTGCTATAGGACTGTAATCCGTGTGAACTAGTCCTCCAGCTTGAAGCGTTCGATCTTAAGCTGCAGTGCTGCGGCCATCTTGGACAGCTCGGTGGAGGAGGAGGAGATTTCCTCCATGGAGGCAAGCTGCTGCTCGGTAGCCGCTGTTACGCTCTGGAATGCATCTGAAGTCGAACGCGAGATGCCGGAAATTTCATGAACAGAAGCAGCTACCTCCTGCGCACCGGCAGACATTTGCTCGGTAATGGCCGAGATGTCATGCAGCTGGCTGTTGATTTTGGTCGTAGAGTGCTCAATACTGATAAACGCTTCCTTAGCTTCGGCTGTAACCTGAATGCCCAAATCTACATCTGCTGCAACCGTATGCCGGATGGCTTCATAGGTCTGATCAATCAGCCGGGTCATCTGCAGCAGGGTGTCCTGGATATCTCCGGCGGTATTCTTCGATTGATCCGCCAGCTTCCGTACCTCAGTGGCGACTACAGCGAATCCTCTGCCATGTTCTCCGGCCCGGGCGGCTTCGATTCCGGCGTTCAGCGACAACAGGTTAGTCTGCACGGCAATAGCTGTAATTGCGCTGCTCATAGCCGAGACTTCGGTGTTCAGGCCGTTTAATTGGCCGATCAGCTCCGAAGAATGGTGGGTGGAGGTACGGATGGCATCCATCTGCCGGCTGACCTGTTCGATCTTGAGGCTGCCGCTAAGCACGTCAGCTTCTGTATTGGCCGAAGAATCTACGATGGTGGCTGCAGCTTCTGCGATTTTTTGGATACCTGAGGACATTTCCTCCATCGCACGCGAGGTCTCAGCCATCGCTGAAGTCTGCGTTTCAGCACCTTCTGAAGATTCCTGCACGAGTCCGGTCACATAAGCAGTAGCTTTGGAGTTCTCCTCAGTCGTGGCTGTAAGCTGCTGGCTTGAAGAGGCAAGCTGTGCCGAAGTGTCTGAAATATCAGAAACGATACCGCGCAGAGAACCTACCATCAGATTATAATTCTCCGCCAGCTGGCCGATTTCGTCCGACCGGTTAATGTGAATCTGTTCGTTCAGATACCCTTCGCTCACCCGCTGCGCGGAACGGTTCAGACTGCGGATCGGATTCGTGATGGAGCGGATAATCAGGAACAATAAGGTCATGCTGACGATCAGAGACACAGCCAGTACAATTGCTCCTGTATTAATAATAGGCTGCGTCGCATCAGAGAATTCCTGGGTCGGAAGAATGCCGACAATCTTGAATCCGGTATTCGCATCGGTTGTATAGTAACCCCGCATATCCATGCCTGAATCCGGATTTGTATAGTCGAGATCTCCGCTTTCATTAACCAGCATCTCCACGACATAGTCTGCTACATCATCACCTGCAGCTTTTACGGGATGAGAGACGAACTTATGATTCCGGTCAACAATATAAAAATAGCCTGTTTCCCCTGGCGTGGTCTTGTTGATTTTCTCACTTAAGGCTTTCAGGTTAAGGCTGGTTGTAATCGCGCCCTGGCCATCCTTCAGCGTTTCCGAGATAAAGAGCGTATAGTTGCCGGTTGTTGCTGAGACAAAAGGGTCGATGATTGTGATTTTACCGGGATTCAGCAGGGTTGCCTTATACCAGTCTCTGGTGCGCGGATCATATTCCTGCTTCCCGGGATCGGGGGCTTTCATCCAGGCACCCTGATTATTGCCCACCGTTAAGATCTCCAGCTCGGGATGCGCCTTCATGAACAATTCAATCAGCGTACGCGTTTCCGGCGAATTTGCATCAATATCGGAAGAATTAATCTGCTGGCTTAGCAGATCTACATTTCGCATTGCGGCTGAAACATATTCGTTAATTGTACTTGCGACCAGATCCACACTGGAATGCGTGGCATCCTGCATTTTGATCTTCAATTGCTTGTTTGCACTGAAATAGGAGAAAGTACTTACGAGCAGGATGGGGATCACCAGCATAATACTGAATAGGATCATCATTTTTCTTTGCAGCGACCCTGACTTGGATTTTCGTTTAGAACGGTTGACGGATTTGGACATTGGAATGGTTCCCCCTCGGATACATGGAAATCGGCT
Organism: Paenibacillus sp. FSL R10-2199; assembly: GCF_038000235.1. NCBI lineage: Bacteria > Bacillati > Bacillota > Bacilli > Caryophanales > Paenibacillaceae > Paenibacillus > Paenibacillus sp. FSL R10-2199. The sequence goes on from NZ_JBBOBO010000001.1 coordinate 4,809,992, forward strand.
TCTATATGAGAATGTAGCCGTTTCTTTGAATAACTCTACTCATATATTCGGTTTATCGACACAGTTTTTTCATATCTGAAGACGTCTGGAAAAAATATTTAATTGCATCATAGCTTTCCGCGAATGAAAGGGGATACATTTAACAAAAAGTAGTAGTTTATCCATTGGGATGTTTTTCAGTACGGGCTTGACGGGTACCGAAATATCGTATAGATTAAGTACAATATTTATAGTGTACAAAGCGTTGACCAAGGATCTATGTTTCCGTACCCGCCAGAACAGAGAGGGGATTCACCGGCTGAAAGGTCCCTCAAGTGCGCGTGAAGCATACCCTGCCTTGGAAGCTGCAGCTTATGGCGATATGTATAATGCTGCCGGCCCCGGCCGTTATCCGGATTTGAGGATCGCCAGGCTCTGTATGGCGGTTGAACCAGGGTGGTAACACGACGCATTCGTCCCTGACGGATGCGTCTTTTTTGCGTCCTTTTGGAGTTATTAAGCTGGGCACTAAAAATATTTATCGAAGAAAGAGGCTGATCACTATGCGCCAAACCAATCTATTCGTCACAACTCTCCGCGAAGCCCCTGCTGAAGCGGAAACGATGAGCCACCAGCTGCTGCTGCGCGCCGGATACATCCGCCAGCTGGCGGCAGGAGTGTATACATATATGCCGCTGGGGCGGAGGGTACTCCGCAAGATTGAGAACATTGTCAGGGAAGAGATGGATGCCTCTGGAGCACAAGAGCTGCTTATGCCTTCTCTGCAGCCCGCAGAGCTCTGGAAAGAATCGGACCGATATGACGTGTACGGTAAGGAGCTTATGAAGCTGCAGGACCGTCATGAACGGGAATTTGTGCTTGGACCTACCCATGAAGAGGTAGTGACAGCACTTGTAAGGGATGAAATTAACTCCTACCGACGCCTTCCCCTCACGGTGTATCAGATTCAGACGAAGTTCCGCGATGAACGACGTCCGCGTTCAGGGCTACTGCGGGGCAGGGAGTTCCTCATGAAGGATGCCTACTCTTTTGACACAGGCTGGGAAGGTCTCGATATGAACTATGAGCAGATGTACAATGCCTACGGGCGGATATTTAACCGCTGCGGTCTGACCTACCGGGCAGTGCAGGCCAATGCCGGGGCTATCGGCGGAAAAGGCCAGAATCACGAATTTATGGCTCTGTCAGAGATTGGAGAGGATACGGTTGCGGTCTGCTCCATCTGCGATTATGCCGCAAATCTGGAGCAGGCTGAAGTACGCGGGGGAGCCGCATTCGAGGAGCGGGATTACAGCGGCATTCCTGTTCCTGTAAAGTTCCACACGCCTAATCAGAAGACGATCCAGCAGCTGGAGCAGGAGAGCCGGATTAAACCGCAGGATATTATCAAGACACTGATCTACACCGGCGGCGGCCGGTCCTTTGCCGTGCTGGTGCGGGGAGATCATGAGGTCAATGAACTGAAGGTGGAGAAGTATCTGGGCTGCGGCGAAATCGCATTGGCTGAGTATGATAGTGTGCAGGCGGCGGCCGGAGTTGAGAGCGGCTTTGTCGGTCCGGCCGGATTGTCTTTAACCATCCTGGTTGACGCAGCCGTTGCCGGCATGACAGAGGCGGTCACGGGTGCCGGTGAAAAAGATTACCATCTGCGTGGCGTAGTACCTGGCCGCGATTTCACGCTTGCGCATGTTGGGGATTTCCGCAACGCTGCTGCAGGTGATATCTGTCCGGAGTGTGGCGAAGGGAAGCTGGTGTTTCATCAGGGGATTGAGGTAGGGCATGTCTTCAAGCTCGGCACAGTCTATAGTGAGAAGCTTGGTGCGACCTTCTTAGATACGGCCGGGCGGAGCCAGCCTATGGTGATGGGCTGCTATGGTATCGGAATTTCGCGGCTCCTGTCATCGGTCGCAGAGCAGAATCATGATAACCAGGGGCTGATCTGGCCGGCGGCCATAGCTCCTTATACGGTTCATATTCTGCTGATGTCCGTGAAGGATGAGGGCCAGCGTGAGGTTGCTGAAGCCTTGTACGCACAGCTCACCGCCATCGGCATTGAGACGCTGCTGGATGACCGGGATGAGCGGGCCGGGGTCAAGTTTAAGGATTCCGGGCTGATCGGTATTCTGGTTGCTCTGGTCGTGGGCAAGGGGGCAGCAGAGCAGAAGGTCGAATATATGGACCGCCGAGCCGGGACCAAAGAAATGATTGATATCAGTGAGGCTGTGGCGCGGGTGAGCGGGATCTAAGGTTTCTTGAGCGGGACATGGTACAAAGGCCGATTAAGGTTTCAATGGAACCTAATCGGCCTGTTGTATCTATCCAATATAAACAACTACCTCTGTACTCCGAAACGCAGCAGGCAGTTCTTCCACAAGCAGATGGGCATTTTCAAAGAAATATTCTTTATCGGTATCCTTTAATATAAAATCCTGCACGAAATACAACATTCCTCTCATTAAAATGGCGTAAATTTAAAAATGTTGCATGGAATGCAGCAATTCTCCGCCATTATGTGGCTAATCGGAACAATTCTTGTATTTTGTACAACAATCCACCAGCACGTCTGGGTATTTACGAATCAAAGCTGCACAACGTACAACATTTTGAATAACTCCGTTTGATTACCCATAACAAAAACTGTGTCTTTTACGCATATGTGTTTTTCACTCTTTTAGATATGAGTAAGTAAGGCAACCAGATCAGCATATAAGCCAATGAAGATATAACACCCTGATATATATTTATTTCTTCATAGAATTCCTCCGGCAAAAAATGAATACCCAGCAGCCAAAAAAGTGTTAAGCATTGAATAATGAAAGAGCTGATTATGTAAATTACAGATAACTTTTTGAACCATATACTATGCCTTATACAAAAATAGATAATGAATATAATCATAATACAGATGAACAAACTTAGGATGGTATCAACAATTAATGACGGATACAAGGATGAATTATAATATTCACTGTCTGGATCGGTGATTAGTTTGAATTCGTCAGAAATGATAATGGAGTAGTTATCAAGGGTACTTAATAGAAGTCTGATAAATTGTACGAACAAGCTAGCAGCAAACAGCACTAACCATCCGCCAAATCCTACATATGATTTTCTTGAAATGTTTTTATTCGCCATGAGTTCACCCTTAAGATCCGCATCGGCTGCAGGTTTTGCTGAATTTATGTAACTGAATTATATATCGCGAATAAATAGTGCGAAATGACATATTTAGATGTATCTATTGGAATGAGAAAATATTTATTGAACTGCGACTCAACCTGTGAGCTATAACCGCTAATTCCGCGGGTCTGAACTCAGTCTTCAAGTCAATACGTTAAAAAGTGGTGAAGTAATGGTATAATAGACTACTGGACGTATTTTGGAAGAACCATGGGTAAGGAGCGATTATTTTTGAAGACACTCATTATTGCGGAAAAACCGGACATGGGGCGGAATATCGCCGCCGCAATAGAACCGAAGGCCAAAAATTACCGTTCCTATCTGGAAGGGGAGCAGTACATTATCACCTGGGCGATCGGGCATCTGATTGGCCTGGCGGAGCCGGAAGCTTACGACAACAAATATAAAAAGTGGAACATTAATGATCTGCCGATCATTCCGGAGCAGTTCAAGCTGGTGCCGAATGCGCGGACGCTGGATCAGCTGAAGGTGATCGGAGAGCTGGCGAAGCGCAGCGACCTGCTGGTCAATTCCTGTGATGCCGGGCGCGAAGGGCAGCATATTTTCTCGCTAATCCAGCGCCATCTGGAGCTCAGCCAGCCGGTCAAGCGGCTGTGGATTTCTGACCTGACACCGGAAACGATCCGCAAAGGGTTCCAGGAGCTGAAGGACGGCTCGGAATACGAGAATCTGACCAAAGCGGCAAGGGCACGCAGTGAAGCGGATTGGCTGATCGGGATGAACGGTTCGCGGGCATTTACGACCAAGCACAATGTGCTGCTGTCTGTAGGGCGGGTGCAGACCCCCGTGCTTGCGCTGATTTATGACCGCCAGAAGACGATTGAGGCGTTCTCCTCGCTGAAGTTTTTTGAGGTGGAGGGGCATTTCAGCCAGAACGAACTGAACTACAAGGGAATGTGGCAGGGGGACCGGCTCACTGACGGTGCCCAAGCAGAAGCGCTTGCTGCCAAAGTGAAGGGCAAGCCTGCCAGAATTGAATCGTATGAGGTTAAGGAAACCAAGGAATATCCGAACAAGCTGTATGATTTGACGCTGCTGCAGCGTGAGGCGAACGGGAAATATGCATTTTCGGCCAAAAAAACGCTGGATATTGCCCAGGCGCTCTATGAAAAGCATAAAGTGATATCCTATCCGCGTACCAACTCCAACTACGTGACGGAGCAGAATATCCCGGAGATGCACAAGACGCTGTCGGCACTGCAGGGTACACAGTACGATGAATGGGTGAAGGGTGCCAACCGCAACCTGGTCCATAAAGGCAATAAGTTTATCTGTAACCCGTCCAAGGTTGAGGATCACCATGCCATTCTGCCGACGAACCGCAAGGCGAACGGACTGAGCGCGGATGAGGCCAAGCTGTACGACCTGATCGTCCGCCGGTTCCTCTCCCAGTTCTATCCGGCTGCTGAATACAAGGTGCATACCGTAATCACCGAGGTGGAGAATGAGAAGTTCAAAACCACCGTCAAGGAGCTGCTCAGCCTGGGCTGGAAGGTGATTTACGGAGACCAGAAGAAGGACAAGTCCAAACCGGCCAAAGGCAAGGGCAAGGAGGATGAGGAGGACGAGGAGGTTGAGGTGAACGAGCCGTTCTCGATCTCAACAACGGATGAGGTGATCTGCAGTGACGCCATCGTTAAGGAGAAGGATACCCAGCCGCCGAAGCATTACACGGAAGGGACTTTGCTCAAGGCGATGGAAAGCGCAGGCAAGCAGATTGAGGATGAGGAGCTCCGCGATGCCATGAAGGATTCGGGGCTCGGCACTCCGGCGACACGGGCAGCAACCATTGAGCGGCTGAAGAATGTCGGCTACGTGGAGATGCAGGGTAAAAAAATCGCCATCACCCAAAAGGGCCGGACGGCGATTGAGCTGATCCGCGGTGCGGGTGTGGAGCTGCTGACCTCTCCGGAAATGACCGGCCAGTGGGAGCGCCGCCTGAATGAAATTGCCCGCGGCACAGCCGCGGACGGCCAGTTCATGGAGAACGTCAAACGTTTCGCCTCCATGATCGTGGACAAGGTCCGGGTGCAGTCCCGTGCCGCCAAAACCTCCTTCGAAGGCGAAACCCCTTCGCTGAACGCCGGAGCCAAAGGACGCAGTGCGGGAGCTGCGCCCCGCAAAGCTGCGGACCGCAAAGCCGCCGACAAACCGGCTGTGGCAAGAAAACGCAGCGAGCCGGCTGCCGCGAAAGTAGATGATTCCGGGCCGAAGATAATCGGCAGCTGCCCGCGGCCCGGCTGCGGCGGGATGATCTTCATGGGCCGCAAGGGCTACGGCTGCTCCCATTACAAGGAAGGCTGCAAATTCGTGATCTGGAAAGAAAATCACGGCCGCACGCTCACCGACGCCCAGGTGAAAGCATTGATCGAGAAGGGCAAGACCGGCAAGCTGAAGCTGGCTGCCGAAGACGGCTCTCCGCTGGAAGGCAAGCTGGTGCTGACTAACATGGATACAGGACAGCTGGCTGTGGAATAATTCATAAATGAAAAAAGCGCCCCGGCCAGTTTTTCCCGGCCGGGGCGCTTTTTATATGCTTTTACAGGCTGTGAATTTACTTAGCTTCTTGCATTGCGCTGTCAATCGCAGCGCTTAAGCCTTCATAAGAGGAGTCCGGCAGCAGAACACCGTTCACCATGAACTTGGGCGTGCCGTTTACACCGTAAGCGCCGGCGATCTTGAAGTCTTCTTTTACATCGAACATATAGGTATGGTTCTTGACGTCCTGCTCGAACTGTCCGTAGTCGATGCCTTCGATGTTATCCTTAACGAATTTCAGGATGAACTTCTGCGTAGCCCAGATCTTGCTCTCATCCCCCTGATTGGCATAGAGCTTATGGACATATTCCCAGAACTTCTCGTTGCTCTGCTTGTATATGGCTTCACCTGCACTGGCGGCAAGATAAGAGTCCCGGTCAATAAAGGCAAAGTTCATGAAGAAGAACTGTACTTTTCCGGTATCCACGTAATCCTTGATGAACGTATCCAGATAGGTTGCGGTCCATTTTTTGCAGGCTGGACATTTGAAATCGGCAAACTCAATGATCTTCACCTTAGCATCTTCCTTGCCCAGATGAGGCTGTTTCTCATATTTCAGCCCGTCAACAACGATTGTTCCCTTCACATCTGTGTAATTGGGCAGGCCCTCGAGTTCGGCTGAACCGGATGACTTGCTGCCTGTAGTGATGAAGAACAGTAAAACCACCAGAAGAACCACAATGACAGCAAGCAACATGGGGAGCAGACGTTTGTTACCCGTGGAATTCTTGGAACTCTTAGATTTCATAGGTTTGTTCATTGCCTACCTCCTGCGCGGGATGAAAATCTACTCAAATAGTATAATCATACCCGCAGCAGGCTGCATATGTCATTTGTAACACCACTCAGCCGTGATGCTTGCGCAGGGCAGCCGAACGGATCACCGGCGGTACCTCATGAATTGCTGAAATGGTCATGACCGACTGCTGCATTTCACGCTGAAGCTCAATCAGGTTGTAGAGCCACTCATTCTGCTGCTTCAGATAGATGCTGTTAATGCCGGCAGTCAGCGCGGGAAGCACGTCCGTCCGCAGGGAGTTGCCGATCATCCAGGTTATTTTGCGGTCGAAATTGTAAGTAGTCAGGATATTCTCAAGCGCCTCCACATTCTTATGCTGGCGGATGTAGATCCGGTCATCGAAGTAGGCGTCCAGCTTCATTTGGGCGATTTTGCGCTGCTGGATGGAATCATCTCCGCCAGTGTATAGGTACAGGGAATGACCATCCTGCTTCAAGGTATCAAGGGTTTCCACCATACCCGGGTAGGCTTCAACCTCCTGATCATATACGCTCAGGCCGAGCTTCATCAGCTGCTGCTCCTCGAACGGATCGGTCTTGCGGTTAAATTTGGCGGCAAAATATCGGTATGTGGCAATCAGGGATTTCGGGAAATTATCGCTGGCCAGTCCGCTGGTGCTGACTGTTTCTACATCAATTTCTACCTGCTTGGTGCGGAACTCGCTCATGGTCGGTCCGTAATCACTGAACCAGTCCGACATAAGCTCGAAATACCGGCCTAGAATGAGGTCAAAATATTTGTTGCAGTGCACCAGGGTGTCGTCCAGATCGAAGATTACTTGTTGTGTCAAATATTTCATACTGCTCACTCCTAAATGTTTTGTGAGGAATCCTTCTATGATGTGCGCTTCGAACAAAACCTGCTCCGGAAGCATCCGCTTGGTTGTGTAAGTAAATACGCCTCGGCTGTAAATGTACAATTATTATATACGAATATAAGACTCCAGAAACATCTGAAGTTCAGCTGCGCCATCCGGCCGTATGCTGTAGCGTTCAGTGCCTTCACCGCGCAGATGTACGCGCAGCAGTCCGGCGACCCGCAGACTGAGCAGATGATGCATCAGCATCTCCCGCGACTGGTTCAGCTCGGACTGCATCTCCCACAGGGTCTTGGGCTCACCCGCCACAAAGCGGAGCAGTCTCAGCCGGGTCGGGTCGGAGAGGGCCTGGGTTAACCGGAGCAGCACTGTCGGCGGCTCCTCTTCATTCTCGGAGGGTACATCGACCGGATATTGTACAAGCATCAGATTCTTATAGAAGCAATAAGTATTGATCGGCCGGTTATGTACCGTAGGAAGCAGCACAATGGTCTTCAGCTCAGGAATATCTTCAATAACTACGCCGCCCGAGGCATATTCGATCAGCGGCACCATGTCCATTTTGCTCTCAAGCATTTTTTTCTCGGATGCGTCTTCAATCAGGAGCGGCAGGATCGTGTGTTCCACATGACGGAAATAATGCTCATACCACATCCGCAGCAGCGGGGTATAGCCGTTCTTGATCCGGGCACATTCCTCAAGTGTGAAGTTGTGGAAGAAGGGGGCGGTCCGCACCAGGCAATCCTCAACGGTAGAGGCTTCAAGCTCATTCAGGAACTGCAGTACTTTGGAAGCTTCCCCCCGGCTGTAAGCCCAGGCATAGAGCACATCATAGTCGTCAAAAGGCCACTCGGCAGCCTGCTTCAGCGCGGCCAGCTGCATCGGCGGGAACCGGCCGTCTATATCCCGAACCCAATCGGTGCCGATCTCCAGATTGGAAATCCATTTCTTCGTCACATATAGCATAAAACTGTCCAGCAGTTCATATACGGGTGATACATCAATTTCGAGTTCATACTTCATCAAGCCGGGTCACCTCCAGAAAATCCGTCACTTCTATATATTATCTCTTGTTTTGAAGAGGGTTGTCCACTATAATGTTCGGTGTTTGCCGCTCTGACGGCAGTTTTGATCACCGCTGAATTACATAGGAGGATTTATTCGTGTCCGATTCCAAATCTATACCGCTTGAGCACAGCAGCAAAATGAATTATATGATTCTGATTACCGTAATTATATTGGCAGGACTTAGCCAGGGGATGCTGCTGCCGGTATTATCCATTCTGCTCGAGCAAAAGGGTGTATCCTCCTCACTGAACGGATTAAATGCCGCAGCGCTATACGTAGGATCCTTCGCAATGACCCTGATTGCAGAGCGGGTACTTGGCGCCATCGGCTTCAAGAAGCTCATTGCCGCAGGCCTCAGTCTGGTGCTGGTGACACTGCTCCTGTTCCCGCTGCTTCCCGGGGTCAAGGTCTGGTTCGTGCTCCGGCTGCTTGTAGGCATAGGCGATTCAGCCATTAACTACGCCGCTCAGCTATGGGTGCTGCTGATGTCACCCGCCGAGCACCGCGGCCGCAATCTGTCCCTGTATGGAATGTCCTACGGACTGGGCTTCAGCCTGGGACCGCTGGGCATCATCCTGCTGCGCTTCGGCCCGTCCGCGCCGTTCCTGATTACCGCCGGACTGTTCGTGCTTGTCCTGCTGCTCGTTGCGGTCAAACTGCCGGATTCCCGTCCGCACCCGATAGACCATAGTGAAGGTCAGGCCAGACGGTTCGGACGAAGCTACAGGCTGGCCTGGTACGCACTGATCCCGGCACTGCTGTACGGATATATGGAAGCGAGCCTGAACAGTAACTTCCCTGTCTACGGACTGCGGATCGGCTTCAGTACGGATCAGATCGCAACGCTACTGCCGTTTGCCGGCATTGGCGGCCTGCTGCTGCAGCTGCCGCTTGGCATATGGAGCGACCGCTATGGCCGCAGAGCCATCCTGATTGCTTCGGGAGTAGGCGGAGGCCTTGCCTTCACACTGCTTCCGCTGGCCGGAGAGCATTTTCTGCTGAATCTGCTGCTCCTGATGATTGCCGGAGGCCTGGTAGGCTCCTTCTTCTCCCTTGGCCTGAGCTATGCCGCAGATATCCTGCCGCGCCATCTGCTTCCGGCGGCGAATGTTGTGTCTTCCTTCCATTATAGCCTTGGAAGTATCGCCGGACCCGGTGTCGGCGGGCTGCTGCTGCAATTCGGCTGGGGTGGCAGTGTATTCGCAGTAATGGGTGGTTTATATATTCTCTTCGGACTGACAGGCTTATTATTCTCGCCACGGAAGATAATTTGAGGTAAGATAAGAACGAATGCTCGCATGGAATTTGATCCCGCTTTCAGAGTACACTATAGAGTAGAGTTGAAGACAGGAGAGGCTGAACTATGATTACAGTTGAACATTTGGCCAAAGCGGTCGGGGAAGATAAAGCACCAGTTCTGCAGGATATCGGATTTCAATTAGAACCGGGTGAATTTGTGGTTATTCTGGGAGCCAGCGGAAGCGGAAAATCGACACTTCTGAAATGCCTGGCTCTGCGCGAGAAATGGGATAGAGGGAATTTCCGGGTAGACGGCAAGGACATCATGAAGAGCCCTTTTGCCGGCAAACGCAAAATCCGCCGCGAATGGGCCTATCTGGAGCAGAATGCGGAGCTGAATCCGAACCGTACGGCACTGAAGAACGTGCTGATCGGACAAGCCTCACAGACACCTCTGTGGCGGATGGCTACAGGAATGGTCCGCTCTGATGATTATATGGGGGCGATGGACCAGCTTGATCTGCTGGGTCTGCTGGACAAAGCAAAGATGAAGACGAGCCACCTCAGCGGCGGTGAACGTCAGCGTGTGGCTATCGCCCGCGCATTGGTTCACGGTGCTAAGGTTATACTTGCCGATGAACCTGTTACCGGTCTGGACCCCAAGACTGCGGAGAATGTGCTTGAAACGCTCCGTAAGCTGTGTAAGGAAACCGGATTAACTGTGATTACCGTACTGCCGATTGAACTGGCGGAACGTTTCGCCAGCCGGTTATGGGTACTGGAAGACGGAAGAATCAAACATGATGTGAAGGGGCGCCGGCTGACCTCACAGGAGCGGCTGCATCTGTGAAGCGGCAAGGTGTGCAATAAGGAGAGAGTGATGAAGTTGAATAAACGGTTACTCGGAAGGCTTACAGCAGCCTCTTTGTCCCTGTTTGTAATGTCCGGCTGTACCTTCATCAGCGATCCTGTTTCCCAGATGAAGGTGCCGCAGCTGTCCGCTGACAAAGCTTCGCTGATGACAGCGATTAATTCCTCACTGAAGCCGCTTGATGCAACGCTGATCCGTCCGGCCAATGATGATGACAGTTCTATTTTTACCGAGGATCTGGACAAGGACGGGATTATGGAGACGCTTGTCTTCTACCAGACGAAGAATGAAGCTGTAGTGATCCACGGGATGATTCTGGAGAAGCATGAGGACACCTGGGTCAAGAAGCTTGTTTTTGACGGTGACGGAACGATGCTGGATTCGGTTGATCTTAGGGATGTGACGGGAGACGGGAAGCTTGATATTGTTACCGGCTATTCGCGCGGGGATGAAAAGGGCATGGTGGTCTACAGTTATTCCGGCGGAGAGCTGGAAGAAATTCTGACGAAGCCTTACACCAAATATATACTGGATGATTTGAACGAGGACGGGATTGCCGACATTACAGTCGTGTATTTCAAACGCAATGAATTCGCCACAATAACTACCTATCAATATAATGACAGCTTCAAGGTGCTTGACGAATTGGATAATCTGGACCCCTATTTCGATAATTATTACAATATTGTCTCAGGAAAAGTGGCGGAGAACAAAGAAGGTATAGTTCTGGATTCTGCTGTGGATTCGCGCTCTGCTTATACAACAATTGTTGTTATGGAGAATAACAAGCTGCGCGTAGCCATTCCGGGAGATGTACGGACCTTCAAGGACCGGAAGATTGTCAGTGAGGATATTGACCTGGATGGAATTATTGAGATCGGAATGCTGGAGCCCCCCTCGGGGTGGGAGTATTTCGACCCTGAGACCATACCGTATTTCAATTCTTATTACAAATGGGACGGAAAAGACGGCTTGACCTTTAGTACTCAGTTGTATAATGATCCTTCGGACCGGTTTACCATTAATTTTTCTCCGGAATGGCATGAGAATGTCACTGTGGATACCAAGTCCGTTCAGGACAAATCGCTTAAATTCATTATGCTCGACACCGGGGAGACTGTAGCTGAGGTATCGTTCTTCTCACCGGCAGAATGGGATAGGGTAAAGAACTCCGGCTGGAAGCTTCTGGGGCGTGATCTGGACAAAATGATCGGCTACCGCGGGGAACTGGAGCAAAACACCATCGGGGGAGAGAACGGAAGAGTCAAATCTTCTATAGAGAGGAAGGGAATCGATGAGTAAAGTACTGATTCTGGAGGATGAAGAATCCATCCGCAGTTTTATTGTGATCAATCTTAAACGCAACGGGTTTGAAGTGCTCGAAGCCGCTGACGGCAATGAGGCTCTGCATAAGCTGACAACGGTTCCGGATATTGATATTGCCCTGCTGGATGTCATGGTGCCCGGCATCGACGGCTTTGAGGTCTGCAGACGCATTAGAGAAACTAACGAGCGGCTCGGCATTATTTTTCTGACAGCCAAAGTTCAGGAGCAGGATAAGGTATATGCACTGTCTGTTGGCGCAGATGATCATGTCAGCAAGCCGTTTAGTCCAACCGAGCTGATTGCCCGTATCCAGTCCCTGCTGCGCCGGGTCAATGTTCACCGTGAGCAGTCGGCCAAAGTCTCATTTCACTCGGGTCCGTTTACGCTGGATCTGATCTCGAAGCAGTTCAAGAAGAGCGGTGAAGCGATTGAGCTTACGCCTACTGAATTTTCGCTGGTGCAATTCTTCCTTGAGAAGGAGAATACGCCGCTCAGCCGCGACTCCCTGCTCGATCATGTGTGGGGCAAGGAGTACATGGGCGATCCCAAAATCGTTGACGTGAATATACGCCGCTTGCGCCAGAAAATCGAAAATAATCCGTCAGAGCCTGAATTCCTGCAGACGGTGTGGGGGCACGGCTACAAATGGAAAGGTCAGGTACAATGATTAAGAAGGGGATGCGCAGACAGATCGTACTGCACTATATTCTTGTAGTCTTTGTGGCGCTTCTCCTCGTGGAGACTATTTTTCTGCTGGCGATCCGGACGTATTATTACGACAGCATCTACAGCAAAATCACCACTCATATCAGTGCGGGGGAGACTTTCGTAAAATATGAATTCTCAGCGGAACGATCGCCGAATCAGCTGCTGAACCTGCTCGACTTCTTCAATCTGGAGTATACCGAACTAGAAGTTCTGACATTAAATGGAGATATCATTACCAGTTCCACCGGATTTCAGCCGGACCGGACCATCACCACCAGTGATGTTCCCGAGGCTGTGGGCGGTAGTGTCGGGCGCTGGGTGGGCCGGCAGGCCGGGACGAATGAGAGTGTAATGGCCGTCTCCAAGATGGTGCAGATCAACTCGCATGAAACTTACATCTTGCGTTACCTGACCTCCATGGAGGGAGTCAACAAGGATCTGCTGAATCTGACGCTGCTCTCCATTGGCATCGGGGCGGCGGTTATGTCGATCGTGGTCTTGTTCAGCTTCGGTCTCGCAAATTCCATTGTGCGGCCGCTCAACAATATCACGGCTGTGTCGGCGCAGATGGCCAAGGGGAAGTTCACCACCCGCATCAAGGGGGATTACCGGTACGAAATCGCTGAACTGGCTTCAACGCTCAATTATATGGCGGAGGAGATCGTCCGCAGTAATCAGATTAAGGATGATTTCATTTCTTCGATCTCCCATGAGCTGCGGACACCGCTGACCAGCATCAAGGGCTGGAGTGAGACTCTCATCTCAGGCGGCTACGATCCCGAGGAAACCAAGCTGGGTATGGGCATCATCTCCAAGGAGAGCGACCGGCTGATCGGGCTGGTGGAAGAGATTCTGGACTTCTCCAAGCTGCAGCAGAACGAAATGAAGCTGTCGATTACCCAGGTGGATATCAAGGTCCTGCTGCAGGAGACGCTGCTGAATATCTGGGCCAAGGCCGAGAAGAAGCGGATTCACCTGCTGCTGGAATGCGAAGAGACTATCTATATAAGAGGCGATGCGAACCGGCTGAAGCAGGTGTTCCTCAATCTGGTCGACAATGCTGTGAAGTTCTCGCCTGAGGATTCCAGTATCGTCCTGTCCGCTGAACGCCTGTCGAATACAGAGATGGCCGTAATTGTAAGGGATAGCGGGATCGGCATCAGCGAAGCGCATCTGTCCAGAGTGCGGGACCGGTTCTTCCAGGTCGATGCGCTCAACGGCGGAACCGGCCTTGGCCTTGCGATCTCCCAGCAGATTGTAGAGCTTCATAACGGCAAGCTGGAAATGGACAGCGAGCTTGGCAAGGGTACTCAGGTTACCGTTATTTTGCCGCTTGATGATGTGCAGGAGGAGAAGGCATGAATACACAGGAATCAGGGAAATCTTCTTCAGAACAAAGGCCCGAGATGATCCGCGGCGGACGTGAACATTCAGCGGATATTCTGAAGCTCCTCCGGGAAGCGGCAGGCTGGATGGAGAGCAAAGGAATCAACCAGTGGACGCCGGGGCAATTCAGCATCCGCGATGTGGAGGATTATTTGAGCAGCAGAGAGGTTTATCTGGCCATGGAGGGAGCGGCTCTTGCCGGGATGTTCACTCTGCAGTTCAGCGATATCCAGTACTGGGGAGACCGCAATGACGAATCCTATGCCTATCTGCACCGGCTCGCTGTAGCCAAATCCCACCGCGGCATGGGACTTGGCGGCCAGATGATCCGATTTGCGTTACGAAGAGCGGAGGAACGGGGTTGTGCGGGTCTCAGACTGGATACAGTAGCCCATAATATTAAGCTTAACCGTTACTATCAGAGCCTGGGATTTCACTATATGGGTACCCGGGATGTCGGAGCAGGCCGGTTGGTTAACCTGTATGAGTATGAAGCGGAGACCGGCGATCCGGGCAGCGTAATTCTCCGGTATATGGGGGAAGCTGATTACGCTTTAATGAGGGAATGGAGTGTTTCCCCGGAGTATTTGAAGAAGTGGGCAGGTCCATCGTTGTCCTACCCTCTGGATGACCGGCAGCTTGAGCGATATCTGGACGGAGCCAATCATCCGGCAGAGTCTGGTTTGCTGGTCTATTGTGCGGTGCTGAGAGCTACCGGACAAACGGTTGGACATATAAGCTTATCCGGAATCGACCGTGAGAACGGTTCGGCCAGAATAAGCAGGGTCGTCGTCGACCCCGGGAGCCAAGGGCGGGGAATCGGACTGCAGATGGTTCGTGAAGTCCTGCGTATCGGCTTCGAGGGGTTGCGGCTCCACCGGATATCCCTTGGAGTTTTCGATTTCAACACGGCGGCACAGAAAACCTACGAGACAGCCGGATTTACACGGGAGGGGATTTCGCGTGAGGCTACTACATTCGGCGGGCGCTATGCCGATTGCATCGAGATGGGCATATTGGACAGGGAGTGGAGGGCAAACCGCCCCTCCGGCAAATGAATAGGAAGAACCTACAAAAGGGATACAGCAGAAGGTCGGATAGACCGTAGCTGTATCCCTTTTATGTAGCAGCCCTTAAGGCTGATGTAAGATTATGAAGGCATCCCTTCCGCGCGCAGACGGCCGGTCTTCTCGTAGACCTCCTGAAGCAGACGGGAAGGCTGGGTACGGATGATTGGCTTGGCTGCTACGATCTCATGCGGGCCGACAACCACGATGTTGTCCGCGCTGCCTTTAATCACAGCGCCGTCTTTGATGACTGCTCCCTCCCCGATAATCGCATTCTCAATCAGAACACCGCGGCCGATGCGGACACCCGGCATAATTACACTCTGCTTGATCTTGCTTAGCTTGCCGATCTCTACACCGCCGAAGATAACGGAACGCTGGAGATTGCCTTCCAAGGTGCAGGTTTCGTGCATCAGGCAATCTGCAGGCGGTGCCTGAACCCGTGGTTTATAGGCAGCCAGCTTCGTACGGTAAGACCGGCTGTACATCGGCCAGCGGGAGTTGTCGAGCTTGAAGCCATTCTCGGACTGCAGCAGATCCATATGTGCCTCCCAGAGGCTGTCAACCGTACCTACATCTCTCCAATACCCGTCAAAGCGGTATGCGAACAATTGGTCGTTGGCATCCAGCATGGACGGAATGACATCCTTGCCGAAGTCATGGCCGGATTCCGAATTAGCGGCATCCCGCAGCAAATAGCCTTTCAGATATTCCCATTCAAACATATAAATACCCATGGAGGCGAGGTTGCTTTTCGGAACCTTTGGCTTTTCGGCAAATTCAGAGATCTGGAGATCATCATTAACGTTCATCACACCGAACCGGCTGGCTTCATCCCAAGGCACTTCCATGACCGAAATGGTGGCTTTGGCTGCTTTGCCTACATGGTAATCCAGCATTTTACGGTAATCCATATGATAGATATGATCTGCAGACAGGATAAGCACATGCTCCGGATTCTGGCTGTCAATGTATTCTATGTTCTTATAAATGGCATCGGCTGTACCTGAATAGGTGTCTCTGCCTTCAACCCCTGAAGGAAGCAGCTTCACGCCTTTATCGCTGCGGCTGTGCAGTCCCCAAGGCTCACCTTCCCCAATATGATGATGTAAGGAATCGGCTTCGTACTGTGTCAGAACTCCAATAGTGTCGATCTTGGAATTTACACAATTGCTGAGTGGAAAATCAATGATTCTATATTGTCCTCCGAAAGGGACTGCAGGCTTAGCCATACTGGAGGTCAAGGGGGCTAATCTGCGGCCTTCCCCGCCAGCCAGGAGCATGGCGATACAATCTTTTTTACTCATTTGTTATCCCTCCCATTTTTTTGTCAATGCTTGTAATATAACCTGCCGGCAAGCGCTTGAAACGACATAGGTGAATTATATTGCTGTGCATCAGGAAAAATTACATCAATAATTTTCTTAATTCAGAAATCATTGAATTTGCCCGCAAAATCATTTTCAAACGGCACATATTGGGGTAATGTAATAGGTGCATCCTATATACTAAGGTGGTGATGATTTGGCCGAAATACCAAAAACAGTAAACCTCCCGTCATCTGAAGATATTTATCTGTTCCATGAGGGCACGAATTATCGCAGCTATACGATGCTTGGCGCGCACATTGCCGTGGAAGAAGGGCAAGCCGGCGTTCGCTTTACCGTGTGGGCTCCTCATGCGGCATATGTAGGACTGGCTGGTGATCATAATGGCTGGGATGGAACATTGGACTCCGACTCGTTATATAAGATACCCGATTCAGGATTTTGGAGTCGTTTTTTTCCGGGTATAGAGCCGGGAACTTTTTACAAATACAGGATTCATGGTGCAGATGGAACAAGCTTCCTCAAGGCTGATCCTTACGCGTTCAAAGCTGAGGTACGTCCGGCCACCGCTTCCGTTGTGGCGAATCTGGATGGTTACCAATGGGGCGACGCCGCGTGGCGCCGGAAGAGCAAAGCACCGTACAATGCACCTATGAACATTTATGAAATGCACCTTGGGACCTGGCGCCAGAAGGATAATGGAGAACTCTATACTTATAGAGAGATGAGCAGCCTGCTGATCCCGTATCTTACGGAGATGAGTTACACTCATGTGGAGTTTATGCCGCTTGCTGAGCACCCGTATGATTTGTCCTGGGGGTATCAGGGAACCGGTTATTTTGCGGCCACCAGCCGCTTCGGTGATCCGCAGGATCTGATGTACCTGATTGATCAGCTGCATCAAGCCGGCATTGGGGTTATCCTCGACTGGGTTCCGGCCCATTTTGCCAAGGATGCCCACGGACTGAGAATGTTTGACGGTTCGCCGCTGTATGAATACGCCGATCCGATGCTGGCCGAGAAGCCGGGCTGGGGCACACTATCCTTTGATTTCAGCAAACCGGAGATCATATCGTTCCTGATTTCTAATGCGCTTTTTTGGTTTGAGATGTATCATATTGACGGTATGCGTGTGGATGCCGTAACCAGTATGCTGCGGCTTGATTTCGAGAAGCAGCACCATCAGTACACAAAGAACATGCACGGGGGTCTTGAGAATCTGGAAGCGATCGCGTTCATTCAGCAGTTGAATACGGCGATTTTCCGGTATTATCCGAAAGCTCTGATGATGGCCGAAGAATCCAGTGCCTGGCCTGGCGTAACCTCACCTGTTCATGAAGGGGGGCTCGGCTTTAATTACAAATGGAACATGGGCTGGATGAATGACACTCTTGGGTACATAGAACATGATTTCGGCGCGCGGCCCTACCATCATAATTTGTTGACCTTCCCGATCGTCTATGCCTATGCCGAGAACTATACTCTGCCTTTGTCCCATGACGAAGTGGTGCACGGCAAGAAGTCGCTGCTGAACAAAATGCCAGGCTCGTATGAGCAGAAGTTCGCCGGTCTGCGGGCATTGCTCGGTTACCAGATTAGTCATCCGGGCAAAAAGCTGCTGTTCATGGGCGGTGAGTTTGGTCAATTCATCGAATGGAAGGATCAGGACCAGCTCGACTGGCTGCTGCTGGAATATGAGGCCCACCGCCGGATGCTCGCTTACACGGCTGCCCTGAATAAGCTCTATCTCACGCAAAAAGCGCTGTGGGAGCTCGACCATGATATGGAGGGCTATCAATGGATTGACGCCGATGACAGCGGCCAGAGTGTTGCCTCCTATATCCGCAGAGGGAAGAGGCCTGTGGATACCTTGGTGATCATTATCAATTTCCAGCCGGTGGAACGGCGTAATTACCGGATCGGTGTGCCGCGTCCGGGGACCTATGAAGAGATATTCAGCTCGGAGACCCGCGAATACGGCGGTTCTGGTCTTCATAATGAACCTGTTAAGAGTGAGAAGAAGGAATGGCATAACCAGCTGAACAGCCTGGAGCTGACCCTTCCGCCGCTTGGATTCCTGGTGCTCAAGAAATCCGGACGCAAAACGATTAAATAAACTATTCATATCTATAAGGAGGAAATCTGGATGAAAGTTCTATTTGCTGCAGCTGAAGCCCATCCATTTATCAAAACAGGCGGGTTAGCCGACGTAATCGGTGCCCTGCCGAAGGCGCTTAAGGCTGCCGGAGTAGATGTTCGGGTAATCCTGCCCAAATACAAGGGGATCGCAGAGAAGTATTCCTCCCAGATGGAGCATGTCGCTGTCCTTGAGGTGCCGATCGGCTGGCGCAATCAATATTGCGGGATTGAACGGATTGTCTTTGAGGGAGTTCCTGTATACTTTATCGATAATGAGTATTACTTCGGACGTGACGGCATCTATGGGTATATGGATGACGGCGAACGTTTCGCTTTCTATAACCGCGCTGTGCTTGAATGCCTGCCGGCGATTAACTTCCAGCCTGATGTCCTGCATTGCCATGACTGGCATGCCGCGGTAATTCCGTTGCTGCTGCAGGCGCACTACCGTCACAATCCGTTCTACAGTGAGATGCGTACAGTGTTCACTATACATAATCTCCTGTACCAGGGGGTATTCCCGTATTCGGTGCTGGGCGAGCTGCTCGGTCTCGATGACAGCTATTTCCCTGGTGTAGAATATTACGGGAACGTGAACTATATGAAGGGTGGAATTGTCTACAGTGATCATGTGACCACGGTCAGTCCAACCTATGCCGATGAAATCCGTACACCTTATTATGGATATGGCCTTGACGGACTGCTGACCTCTCGTTCAGATGCTCTAAGCGGGATTGTCAACGGGATTGATACCAAGAGCTACAATCCGGCCAGTGATCCGTCTATTTTCACCCGTTACCGTTCCAACCTGGTCAAGAAAGCTGAGAATAAGCTGGGACTCCAGCAGGAACTGGGCTTGCCTGTAGCTCCTTATATTCCAATGGTAGCTATGGTTACCCGTCTTGTGGATTCCAAAGGGCTGGATCTCCTGACCCGGGTTCTCGATGAGCTGCTCTACTATGACGATATTCAGTTTGTCCTGCTGGGCACTGGTGATGAGGTCTACGAACGCTGGTTCCGCGAGGCGCAGTGGCGTTATCCGACCAAGCTGTCTTCACAGATTCTGTTCAATGATGCCTTGTCCCGCAAAATATATGCCGCCAGCGACCTGTTCCTGATGCCGTCCAAATTCGAGCCTTGCGGCATCAGCCAGCTGCTGGCTCTGCGTTATGGCAGTATTCCTGTAGTGCGTGAGACAGGCGGACTTAACGATACTGTTCAGGCGTACAACGAGGAGACCGGAGAAGGCAACGGCTTTACCTTCAAAGACTATAATGCCCATGATATGATGTACACGCTCCGCCGGGCCGTATCGTTCTACCACAAACCGGAGCACTGGAAAAAAGTAGCGAAGAATGCTTTCACCGGCGATTACAGCTGGAATGTATCTGCGCAGCAGTATATTGATATTTATAACAAGATTTCGGATAAAGTTACGGAGTAGAAGAACTATTGTATAGAAAAGGCATTCCCCGATCATGGTGATGGGAGGAATGCCTTTTTAAATTATGTATAGGGATAATACTGACTCATACTCACATTTGAAGTACCATTCAACAGCAGTCATGCTGCCTTGATGAATAAATTGTTTTATCGTCCAGACCAGAACTGTACCTCTTGTATTCCAGTCGTCAAACCATTTTGTTATTGTGGCTAATCCGTGATATTCAGGTCCGTAACATTCTGTATAGGTGAGGTTTGGGTCGAAGATTTGGCTTGAGATTCTCCATCTATCTGAATTAAAAAAAAGGTGATGTTCCAAGCAGCCATTTCTCAGCTTCTGGGACACCACCCATATTCGTTTGACATATATCTGTTACCTTAACGTAGATTCCGGTACAATATCCTATATCCATACGGATCAAGCGCAACATTCATCATCCCGTTCTCCGGCAATACAGCTTCTCCCGTCAGCGCATCCTGCCAGTCATCGGTCTCCATCGGGTGGCTGAGCGTACGGGGCTGCGGCGAATTGTTCATCCAGACGGTGAAATGAATCCGCTCATCTGCACGCTCATAGACGATGCACGGGTCATTCTCACAGGCCTGGAGAATCCGGAAGCGGCCTTCGCGGAGCGCCTTATGTTCCTTGCGCAGCGCGATCATCATCCGGTAGAAGTCATACAGCTCACGGTCCTGCTTCGTTTCATCCCACTCCATACATTTGCGGCAGTCCGGATCTTCCCCCCCGGTCAGGCCGATTTCGTCCCCGTAATAGATACAGGGAGTGCCCATGAACGTAAACAGGAAGACGACGGTCAGCTTCAGTTTGCGCTTATCTTCCCCCAGAACGGTGAGCAGGCGGGGGGTGTCATGGCTGCCGAGCAGATTGAAGACAACCTCGTTCGTCTGCTGCGGATAACGCATGAGCAGGCCGCCGATCCGGTGGCCGAAGGTGATGCCGTCCATCCCGCCGTTGAAGAATTCCAGCACCGCCCCCGAGAAGGGGTAGTTCATTACCGAATCAAACTGGTCACCAAGCAGCCAGGTTAAGGAATCACTCCATACCTCGCCGACGATATAGGCATCCGGGTTTGCGGCTTTGACCACTTTGCGGAAATCACGCCAGAAGTGATGATCGACCTCATTCGCCACATCTAGCCGCCAGCCATCCACCCTGATCTCCTTGATCCAATACTCCGCAACCTCCAGCAGGTAGGACTTCACTTCATGATTGGCGGTGTTGAACTTCGGCATATTGCCATAGAAGCCGAACGTATCGTACGTGGGAATGCCATCAACAATCTCAGCCGGAAAAGAATTCATATGGAACCAGTCGCGGTAGACGGAGAATTCGCCTTTTTCCAGAACATCCTGGAACGGCGGGAATTTGTCGCTGCAGTGGTTGAACACGGCGTCCAGCATGACACGGATGCCCCGTTTGTGGCATTCTTCTACGACCTTCTTCAGCAGCTCATTATCGCCGAAATTCGGGTCGACTTTTTTATAATCCACGATGTCGTATTTATGGTTGGAGGGGGAGACGAACAGCGGCGTGAAGTAGACGGCATTGATACCCAGCTCCTGCAGATCATCCAGATGATCCAGCACACCCTGAAGGTCACCGCCAAAGAAATTATCCAGCTTCGGTTTGCCGCCCCACGGTTCTGTGCCTTCCGGATCATTCAAAGGATTGCCGTTCGCGAACCGCTCGGTCATGATCTGATAGAACACCGCATCCTTGGCCCAGGTGGGTACTTTGAATAAGTCAATTCCGTGTATATAAGGAAACTCATAGAAGTGGTTGGGCGGCTGCGGACATTCGGTCCGGATGCCGTTGTCGAGCAGATACACCGTCTCCGAACCCTTGCTGACGCGAAAAGTATAGCTGAGGCGCTTGTATTTGGGACGGACAGCCGCTTCCCAGTAGTCGAATTTATCGTCAGAGGCAGCTTTTTCCATTATGATGTCGTAAGAGGTATGCTGCCAATCGTACTTGTCGCCAGTAAGCGCAACTACGTAGTCCACATCATCACGTTTGGTACGCACCCGCAGATGTATGGTAGTGGCATCGTAGGCATAAGCCCATTTATCGCGGGGAACATGGTACATCGCTTCCAGCAGCATGACTTCACCTCCTAAAAGTTTTGTGAGCAACTGCTTCCCGATTACGCTACGCAAAACTCGCTTCGAAAGCATACGCCTAAGTTTTGTGAGCCTATTCACCATATCCGTTAAATAACGCCTACAGTGGCATCTGAACCAGCCCGGTTATTCCGGCGGCAAATGGAGATAGTAAATAGTATATACCTCTTTTCATAGGATGTGCAAAATGGGGGAATAGCAGACCCGGCCAACAGCCTGCAATTAATTCATGAATTTAACAGGCTTTGTCACAAATTTGTCTTTGCATATTCATGCGGAGTGATTTATAATAAATCGGTCAATGGGACTACTTAGAGAAATGAACATAAAGAGAATAGGGGAGACAGACAAATGAACAAATGGGGTAAACTTTCAATGGGACTGCTGCTGGCAGCTGGACTACTGGCCGGATGCGGCTCTAATAACAACGAGAATAATACCGCAGCAAGCGGAAATGCCAACTCCGGGGCTGCCGCCAAGAAGCTGATTATGGGCACAAGTGCAGACTTTCCTCCGTATGAATTCCACAAGGTGGTTGACGGCCAGGATACGATTGTTGGCTTCGATATCGAGATCGCGAAGGAGATTGCTGCTGATTTGGGCAGAGAGCTTGAGATTAAGGATCTGCCGTTTGATTCGCTGCTGAATGAATTGTCGAGCGGCAGAATCGATATGGTAATCTCCGGGTTAAGTCCGACACCGGAACGTGCTGAAGCTGTGGGCTTGTCCGATATATACTACAAAGCCGAACAGGCTGTCGTTGTACGTGAATCGGATAAGGACAAATATGCAACAATGGACTCGCTGAAGGGTGCCAAGCTGGGCATTCAGACCGGTTCGATCCAGGAAGATATTGCCAAAGGTATTGAAGGCGCACAGCTGACATCCCTCAGTAAAATTTCTGAAATCGTCCTGCAGCTGCAATCAAACCGCGTAGACGCTTCAATTATGGAAGGACCTGTTGCCAAGTCCTTTGTGAAGAATGTTAAGGGACTCGCGATTACCGATGCCAAACCTGAAGTGGAAGATGACGGCTATGTAATCGGGGTGAAGAAGGGTAACACAGAGTTGCTGGACCAAGTGAATAAGACATTGACCCGCCTGAACTCGGAAGGCAAGATTGATGAGTATGTAGCGGCAGCAAGCGAGCTTGCTGAGAGCAAATAGAACGCGAACCCGTTACACGGTTAGCCCTGATGAATTAAGTACAACCCGCAGCCTGCTGCGGGACAATGCTCTACTTTGCAGAAAATGGCGGTGATCCGCTGTTTTCTATTTTTTTGAGAACAGGAGGATTGAAAGGCAATGAGTGTATTTGAACTTGCTTATGATTACCGCAATTTTTTCCTATCCGGTCTGAAGTACACACTGCTGCTCGCTGTGATGGGCGTATTCTTCGGCTTCGTGCTGGGTATCGCGGTTTCGCTGCTGCGGATGTCCAAATGGAGAATTCTGCGCTTTATCGCCACCGCCTGGGTGGAGTTTCTGCGCGGGACGCCGATGCTTGTGCAGCTGTTTCTGATCCACTATGGCCTGCCGGAGTTCGGTATTTCGCTGTCCCCGATCCAGTCGGGTGCGATTACGCTAACAATCAACAGCTCGGCTTATCTGGCGGAGATTTTCCGTGCCGGAATTCAAGGGGTGGACCGCGGTCAGATGGAAGCGGCACGCTCGCTCGGGATGAAGCAGGGGATGACCATGCGTTACATCATTCTGCCGCAGGCGCTGAAGAATGTGCTGCCCGCGATCGGAAATGAATTTATTACCATTATTAAAGAGTCTTCCATTGTATCGATGATTGGGGTGGCTGATCTGCTGTTTGAAGCCAGATCCATTACTTCGATCACCTATGAAGGACTTAGCCCGCTGATCGTGATTGCCGCCATGTATTTTGTGCTGACCTTCACGTTATCCAAGCTGCTGGGCATTCTGGAACGGAGGCTGAATACGGATGATCGAGGTTAAGAACCTGCAGAAGAGCTTTGGCAAGCTGGAGATCCTCAAGGGGATTGATCTGAATATTCACAAGGGTGAGGTTGTTGTAGTGATCGGTCCCAGCGGCTCGGGCAAAAGCACCTTCCTGCGTTGTCTGAACCTGCTGGAGCAGCCTACCGGCGGTGAGATTTCGTTTGAAGGACAATCGATTACAGCCAAAAAGCATGATATCAACGTGACCCGCGAGAAAATGGGGATGGTGTTCCAGCAGTTCAATCTGTTCCCGCATAAGTCTGTGCTGCAGAACATTATGCTCGCGCCATTGAAGGTGCGGAAACAGCAAGCTTCCGAAGCGGAAAAAATCGCCACGGAGCTGCTCCGCACCGTCGGCCTTGAGGACAAGCGGGATGCGTATCCGGCCCAGCTCTCCGGCGGACAGAAGCAGCGGATCGCGATTGCCCGGGCGCTGGCGATGCAGCCGCATGTGATGCTGTTCGATGAGCCTACCTCGGCGCTTGACCCGGAGATGGTCGGTGAGGTGCTGGAGGTTATGAAACAGCTGGCAGTAGACGGTATGACGATGGTCATTGTGACGCATGAAATGGGCTTTGCCCGTGAAGTCGGCGACCGGATCCTGTTCATGGATGGCGGGGTTATCGTAGAACAGGGGACCCCGGCAGAGGTGTTCGGCAATCCCAAACACGCCCGTACCCGTGATTTCTTGAGCAAAGTTTTATAAAATTACTGGAACGGCCGCTGAAAATTCCTTCAGCGGCCCTTTTTGTGAGGGAATTAAATTTTGGCGGAGCGTGAAATGGGTGATATAGTATACAAATGATCAATCTACTTGAAAGGGAGTACATACAGATGAGAGATGATCTTTGCCGGATAGGCATTATTGATATTGGTTCCAACTCCATACGGCTTGTAATTTATGATACGACGCAGGCAGGCGGCTACAAAATTATTAAGGAATGCAAGTACTCTGCCCGTCTGAGTGAGAAAATTACCAAGGAAGGCAGACTGGAGAAGAAGGATATGGATACGATTATTCCTGTCCTCCACCAGTTCAAAGAGATTTGTGATGATTTCGAAGTGGATAACATCCGCGCAGGAGCTACCGCCGCAATCCGCAACGCAGCCAACTCCGCCGAGATTATAAGCTATCTGTCTGAAGCGTCATCCATCCGGATTGAAGTAATCAGCGGGCATCAGGAGGCTTATTTCGGATTTCTCGGGGTCATCAATGCCTTTGATATTCAGGACGGGTTCGTCATTGACATCGGAGGCGGAAGCACGGAGGTCACCTTGTTCCGCGGACGGCGTTATCAGCACAGCATCTCTTTCCCGTTCGGTGCGGTCAATACGAATCTGATGTTCAGCCAGGGCGGCAACTGGAACGCTGATCAGGTCCGTAAGCTGCAGCTATACGTTACCGGCAGGCTGGTAGAGCATGATTGGCTCACTACGGGCAACGGGCTTCCGTTATATGGACTCGGCGGAACGCTGCGTTCACTCGGCAAGCTGGACCAGAAGAACCGGGAATATTCGCTGCCGAACTCCCATGGCTACGTGCTGGAAGGGGAGACCATAGAGAAGTTCATGGAGACATTGCCAGCGACTCCATATGAGAAGCGCAAGGATCTGGATGGTTTGTCGAAAAGCCGGGGAGACATCATCGTGTCCGGTCTGGTTATTTTCCATACGGTGTACCATTATATCGGGGCCAGCCGTGCTGTAATTAGCGGGGAAGGCTTGCGTGAGGGCATGCTGCATGATCTGCTGAAGCCGGAGCAGCCGGTCCGTGACAGCGCGCTGGAGTACAGCCTGGATACCATTATCCGCTTTGATATCCGTACCTCCAAGCGGCATCTGGATCATATCTATAAGCTGGCACTCGGCCTGCTGGGGGCTTTTGAGAGGGAAGGTGACCGGGAGGAGCATGAGATGCTGATCTACGTGGCGATTATGCTGCACCGTACCGGCTCCAACATTAATTATTATCAGTCCAAGCGGCATACCCGCTACTGGCTGATGAATTCCCCGATCCGCGGCCTGACCCACCGGCAGCTGATTCTAAGTGCGTACATTGCTTCCTACAGCACCAAAAGCCGGAAGCAGAAATTGTCCCAGATGCATAAGGACATTTTGCTGGCTTCCGACGAAGAGTGGATTCATAAGCTGGGTACGCTGGTGCAGTTAAGCATTGCCCTGGACAGCACCGAGATCGGCATTGTCAGCGGGGTCAACGCCCGGCTGCATAACAATACGCTGGATCTGGAGCTGCAGGGCGGACAAGTTCTTATCGGGCTGGAGGACATTGAGAATGCGCTCAAAGCCTTCAGGAATGCTTGGTCGGTGAAGGTAAAGCTCGGCTTCCCTTCCAGCGGGTAACATTCATAGCAGCGAACTGGCTCCGGAACGGAGCCTTTTTGTCGTCCGCCCGTTCGTAATAACCGTTAGGCTGCAGGAAGCTGGATTTCACATTATCCATCAGCGACAGGTCCAGTATTTTGACGATCTGCTTGCGGATGCTGCTGTCCTTCACCGGACACATCAGTTCAATCCGCCGCGTCAGGTTCCGGGTCATCCAGTCCGCACTGGACAGATAGACCTCCGGTTTACCGCCGTTCTCGAAATAATAGATGCGTGAATGCTCCAGGAAACGGTCGACAATGCTGCGGACTGTAATCCGTTCGCTTAATCCTTCAATGCCCGGACGCAGACAGCAGACACCGCGTACAATCAAATCAATCGATACACCGGCCTGTGCTGCGCTGTACAGGTTGTCTATGACCTCCTGATTGGACAGGGAGTTCATCTTGGCGATGATCCGTGCAGGTCTGCCGGCGGCAGCATGCTCTGCTTCGCGCAGGATCAGCTTCTGAAGCGACAGGCTCATATTGGTCGGTGCCACAATGAAGGAGTTCCAGTTATAGTTGGCAGAATAACCGGTCATCTGGTTGAACAGCTCCGAGGCATCCAGGCCGATCTCATGATTGGCGGTGAACAGGCTAAGGTCTGTATACGCCTTGGCCGTGCTGTCATTATAGTTACCTGTCCCTACATGCACATAACGGCGCAGCTCAGGGCCTTCCTGGCGTACAATCAGCGTGACCTTGGCATGGGTTTTGAGACCTACAAGGCCATAGACTACGTGGCAGCCCGACTGCTCCAGCTTACGTGCCCAGGCAATGTTACGTTCCTCGTCAAATCGGGCTTTCAGCTCCACAACTACCGTAACCTGCTTACCTGATTCGGCGGCATTGGCCAGGGCGGTGATCAGCGGGGAGTTCCCGCTGACCCGGTACAGGGTCATTTTGATCGCCATAACCTGCTCATCTTCGGAAGCCTGAATGATGAAGTCCGTCATGGCATCGAAGGATTCATACGGATGATAGACCAGCACATCACGTTCGCCAAGCACCTCGAAGAAGTCCTCATTCTCCTCGAATTCCGCCGGATAGAGCGGCTCGATCGGTGCATGATGCAGGTAGCTGAAGCCCTTGACGCTGCCGGCGAACCCCCGCAGGAAGCTGAGATCCAGCGGCCCCTCAATTTCAAACACGAAATCCTCAAGCTCGAATTCGGCCTGCAGCTGCTCCAGGGCATAAGGGTGAATCCCCTTTTGTACTTCAAGACGGGCAGGGACGCCGCGGCGGCGTTTGCGCAGCTCCTTCTCAATCTCCTCCAGCAGGTCCTCTGCGCCTTCCTCATCAATGGTCAGATCGGAATTGCGGGTCAGGCGGAATTCACTGACAGCCACAGGATCATATCCGCTGAACAAGGTCTGGATATGCTGGCGGATCACATCTTCAATGAAGACAAACTGCCGTTTCTTACTGTTGGAGCGGTGGGGCAGCGGGATACAGCGCGGCAGATTCGAGGGAATCTGCAGGATTGCGAAATAAGGTTCTTCTTCCTGGCTGTTCTTGCGTGTCAGCACTACTGCCAGATAGATGAACTGGCTGTGCACAAGCGGAAATGGACGGCTCTGATCCACGGCCATCGGCGTTAAGACTGGATAGATGATATCACGGTAATATTGCTCAATGGATTGCTCCTGGGCATGCGTGAGGTCCTTGTAATCGACGAACACGATCCCTTCCTTGTGCAGACTCCGGGAAATGTCCTTGAAGGTACGGTATTGGTCGGCGATGATTTTGGTGACCCGCTTGATCAGACGCTTGTACAGGCCGGAGGGGGTGTAGCCGGTGAAATCCTTTTTGGTATAACCCGCCCGGATCTGATCCTGAATGCCCGCTACCCGGACACTGATGAATTCATCCAGATTGCTGGACACAATCGCCAGAAATTTGGCCCGCTCCATAAGCGGGTTCTCCGGATCCTGTGCTTCGGCAAGGACACGGCGGTTGAATTCAATCCAGCTCAAATCGCGGTTCAGATAGGCTGTTGCGGGACTGGTGTGGTTGTTTTTTTTCTCTTCTGCATTCACGTTCATTGACCCTCCAAGTTATGCTTCAGTCTCTACATTATCTATCGTATTCTATCATTCTACTATTTGCCAAAGGGAGAAATGTTAAAACTGTGTAAAATTTTCGCGAAAACTTAAAAAAGATTGCCGAAGCCACGATAATTCCAACGCGAAATATTAAGAATATGTAATAATTAACCCGATGAAAACGCTGTATATAGGCAAAATATTTCCAAACGTAACAAAAACATAGCCACTGGTTACAAAGTTGTGATATATTCATAACTGTTAGTTTACAAAGCGCCGCAATTCCAGAGACCTGGCAACAAAAAAGTACATAGGTCCAGCGTTATCTTGGCGTCACTGGCGGAGCCGTATCCGTTATATCCTGGACGCCCACTAATGAAGGAGGCTATTTAATGAAAATCAAGTTCGGAGCCATCACAGCCCTGGCTGCTGTACTGGGACTCGGCACATTGCTCCAAGCCGCCCCTGTTCAAGCTGACAGCGTACATATCGCTGGAGAAGCAACTACCTTTTATACGCTGTCCAATCATTATGACATCAGCGTAGAAGAGCTCATGAGCGCAAATCCGCAGATCTCTGCAAGCAACATCTACCCGGGTCTTAAGCTTGCCATTCCCGGCACTGTTCAGGCCAAGACGGTAGCAGTCACAGAATCGGCAGCCGCCGCCGTTGTAACTAACGCAGACTTGTCAGCACTAAGTGTGGAGCCTGCATCAAACACCGTTCAAGCCTGGGGCAAAGCTTATACTTATGCCAAATCCATACAGGTAAAGGCTTCGGCTTATTCCTCTGCTGCCAGTGAGAATGGAAAATGGGGCGCGGTTGATTATTTCGGCAATGCGCTTAAGCTGGGAACGATTGCAGTTGATCCTAGTGTCATTCCGCTGGGTACCAAGATTCTCGTTACCGGATATTCTCATCCGGGTCTCCCGAAGCAGGCATTCCTGGCGACCGCCACTGACATGGGGAGCGCGATCAAGGGCAACCGGATTGACATCTTCATTCCCGGCAGCCAGAGCTTTGTAGCCGATTTCGGCTATCAATATGTACAGTTGTATATTATTCAATAACCCGATAAATGTATAGCTGCACCATTTACCAAAGGAAACAAAACCCGGCCGTTCTCCGGCAGGTTTTGTTTCCTTTTTTTAATATATAAAGGGCTTCAAGCTATATTTTATCCCTCTGCTTCTATTTGATATACTGGCTCTCCGGTGCATCAGCCGGTTCATTTGCTTTTGCTGACTTCGAACATTTGCGGAACAGTCACGAAGCTATACCCGCGTTTGCGCATAATGCTGATGACTTCCGGAAGCGCCTGTATGGTACCCTGCAGATTGCTGCCCCGGCCGCCGCCGCCGTGCTGGAGTATAATTGCGCCTTTTCCGGCCCTGGAGAGGATATTGTTCCGTACCTGGGTCTTGGATAAGCCTCTCCAGTCCAGGGAGTCGACGTTCCAGTTCACCAGCTTGTAGCCGTGGGCTCTGGCCCATTTCAGCTGCTGCTCACTGATGTCACCGTACGGGGGACGGATCAGCCGCGGTTTGTAGCCCGCAAGAGCCTGGATGATATTCTCGGTACGGATAATCTGGGTGCGGAATTCATTCATCCCCAGCTTGCCGAATTCGGGATGATTGTAGGAGTGGTTGCCAATCGCATGGCCTTCCCGGATGATCCGCGCAACCAGACCGGGATGTTTCTCGGCACGGCTGCCGACCACGAAAAAGGTGGCCTTGACATTATATTTATGGAGAACATCCAGCAGCTGCGGAGTAAAGCGCGGATCAGGCACATCGTCAAAGGTCAGGGCAATAATCTTGCGCCGCGGCCCCTGGGTCTTGATCGTATCCGGATATTTGCGCAGCAGCTGGCTTAGAGAAAGTCCTTTATTTCTTTTGTGGCGCCGGGCTGAAGACTGGGAGGCGGTGGAGCCGGCCGGAACAGCAGGATCTTCTTCCATAGAGACATTCGGCCGGGCGGAGGCTGGAGCGGATGCAGAAGCAGACACAGCAATCGGGAAGATGCTGGGCAGGATCACTATTATTATGAAAATAAGGAGCAAAATGCGGCGGATTCTTGCCAACTTCATGGGTTACGCCTCCTCTGATCACACAACTGGATATTTTGAAATACAAGGGTTGTTATTCCCAGCCTTTGCGAATTTATGCTGTCAGCATGTGAATCACCTAAAGATTTAACCTGTCCGTAAATACGTGTATACTTAATGAATACGGGGGTAAGCCCGCCAAATGATGAGAGATACGGGAAGGATGGAGACAAGAATGACAGATTTGTTTGCACCTTATGAACTGAAGGCCCTCACTTTGAAGAACCGCGTGGTTATGCCGCCGATGTGCCAATATGCAGTTGAGAAGCAGGACGGCATTCCTACAGACTGGCACTTTGTGCATTATGTCAGCCGCGCTGTCGGCGGTACCGGATTTATCATTGTAGAGATGAGCGGGATTCATCCGGACGGGCGGATTACCAATCAGGATACGGGGATCTGGGAGGACGGGCAGATTGCGGCGTTTAAGCGGATAACAGAGGCTGTTCATGCCCAGGGTGCCAAAATCGCCATCCAGCTCGGACACGCCGGCCGTAAGGCGGTGGATGCCAATCCCCCGGTTGCGCCTTCGGCGATCCCGTTTGATGCACATTCCCAAACGCCCCGTGCGCTGACCCGGGACGGGATTGCAGAGATGATCGGGGCATACCGGGATGCTGCCCGCCGGGCGGTCGAGGCCGGATTTGATACCGTTGAGCTGCATGGAGCTCACGGGTACCTGATCCACCAGTTCCATTCCCCGCTGTCCAATGTCAGGGATGATGAGTACGGCAGCGATCCCGCGTTGTTCGGTGAGCAGGTAGTGGAGGCGGTGCGTGAAGTGCTGCCGGCGGAGATGCCGCTTCTAATGAGAGTTTCCGCTAAGGAATATGTAGAAGGCGGATATAATGAAGCTTACGCGCTGGAATTCTGCCGCCGCTACAAAGCTGCAGGAGTAGACATGTTCCATGTATCATCCGGCGGGGAAGGCCCGATCGGCTCTAATGGAGGTCCTAATGCAGGACCGGCTTATCAGGTGGAGCTTGCTGAGTACATACGCAGCGGACTGCAGGTACCGGTAATAGCTGTAGGCCGTCTGGAATCCTACGGGGAAGCCCAGGCGGTAATTACCGAAGCGAGGGCCGAACTTGTGGCTGTCGGCCGGGGGATGCTTAGTGATCCGTACTGGACTTTGCATGCGGAAGAAGCGCTCGGAGGGGTACATCAGGCCAATTTGCCTAAACCTTATCTGCGCGGGATTTGGAACAAGAAATAGAAGGCTGTGATTGTGAAGTATGTCACAGATTTTAAGCTCCTTCTAAGGCATGGTTAATAAGATTAAATTTGAAGGAGCTTGATAACGTGGCGACGGTGATAAGTAACGAGCGGCTTGGAGACGGAGTATACCACCTGGTGGTTGAAGGAGGTAACGGCGGTGCGATGGGTCAATTCTACATGCTGCGGGCATGGGGAGCCTATCCGCTGCTGTCCAGACCGCTTAGCATACATCAGGTGAATGACAGCGGTGTTGATTTTTTGTATCACGTAGTAGGGGAAGGCACGGAGATTCTTGCCGGACTGAAGCCGGGAGACAAGCTTGAACTCGAAGGGCCATTCGGCACCGGCTTCCCGCAGGTGGAAGGTAAGGTTGCGTTAGTAGGCGGGGGCATCGGAATTGCTCCGCTCTATTACTGCGCCCAGGAGCTTCCTGAGAGTGACATCTACCTCGGCTTCAGCCGGGAACCTTTCCGTACCGAAGCCTTCCGTCCGCTTGCTGCCGAGCTAACCGTCGATGTGGGCGGCCACATTCTAGACAGCGTGGATTTCACAGCCTATGATCATATATTTGTCTGCGGTCCCCATCCCATGCTGAAGGCGGCACAGCTCAAGGGCATAGCAGCGGAAACAGCCGGCAAGCGTCCTGACGTATATCTGTCGCTGGAGAACCGCATGGCCTGCGGCATCGGTGCCTGTCTCGTCTGCAGTGTATCCTGCAAGGATGGACAACGGAAGGCCTGCGCAGACGGCCCTGTCTTCCTGGCTGGGGAGGTGCTGTTCCATGATTAATACAACTGCTACTATTGCCGGTGTTCATTTCAAGAACCCGATTGTTATGGCTTCGGGCACGTTTGGCTTCGGCCGTGAATACGGCAAGCTCTATGATGTATCCCTGCTTGGCGGCATCTCCGGCAAAGGGCTGACGCTCCATGCCAAAGCGGGAAATCCCGGTGTACGCGTGTATGAGACAGCATCGGGCATGCTGAACAGTGTAGGACTTGAGAATCCGGGAGTGGAAGCCTTCCTGGCCAAGGAGCTCCCATACTGGGAGACGCTGGACACGGCGCGTATCGTGAATCTGGGCGGCAACACACTGGCTGATTACGTGCTCGGCGCCGAGCTGATCCAGCGCGATGCGGATGCCCGCCTGCTTACAGGCAAACCGGCAGTGGATATGATCGAGCTGAATATCTCTTGCCCGAATGTGAAGGAGGGCGGCATCGCCTTCGGCGTGAAGACTCCGGCAGCACTTGAGGTCGTCCGGGCAGTTAGAGCAGCAACCCGTCTTCCGCTGGCCGTGAAGCTGTCGCCGAATGCCGAGGATATAGCAGAGATGGCTGAGATGTGTGAGGCTGAGGGGGCGGATGCCGTCTCGCTGATCAATACGATCTCAGGAATGAAGATTGATGTGCGCCGCCGCCGCAGTGTATTTAATAATCTGTATGCCGGTCTGTCCGGACCTGCCATTAAACCTGTAGCCTTGCGGATGGTGCATCAGGTATCCAAACGTGTATCCATTCCGGTTATCGGGATGGGCGGCATCACCTCAGCTACCGATATTATTGAATTCATTATGGCCGGGGCAGCCGTCATTCAAGTGGGAACGTACAACTTCATGAATTTACGGGCCGGCAGTACGCTTGTCGAAGAACTGCAGCAGTTTATGGCTGAAGAGAATATCAGCTCGCTGGATGAAATCCGCGGTATTGTATAGCTGGAAGGCTGATCCTGCGATTTCGCATAACTTTTTTGCACAGCCTGAGAGATCTTCACTTGCCATGGTTAATATAATGGGTAGGGGGAATTCTGTTATGACATCCGATCAGCCGCATCCTGATGACATTGAGCTGTCTGAAATCACGGTTGGCCGTGACCTGCTGCTGCTGATTACCGGAGGTGTCCGTCATATCGGTGCGGCAAGCACCGCTTATATGGATGGTGACAATGCCAGGGTCATGACTTCAGCGGTCCCGCATCATAAGGAGCATACCATCAGCGAATCGGTTGCACTCCGGGCAGCAGCTGCGCTGAACGTGACAGTCACGGTTGTGATGGGGATTCATTATGACAATCTGACCAAAGAGGGCATTATGGAAGTCGTAAATATTGTGAATACCAAAGTGGACCAATATTTATTGCAGAAGGTTTAACAATTTTTGAAACGATAGTGGCACTCCCTGCGTAAAAGATACCAAATGAGCAACTAACTTTTATTTTGGAGGAATGAACCATGTCTATATTTAAAAGATTGCGTGATCTGACCATGTCCAATGTGAATGCGATTATTGATAAAGCGGAAGACCCGGTCAAAATGACCGACCAATACATTCGTGATATGACCGAGGATCTGGAAGATGCGGAGAAAGCGGTAGCTGCCCAGATTGCTATTGAGAAGAAGTTCAAGCAACTGTACGAAGAGCAGGAAGCACTGGTGAACAAGCGTAACCAGCAGGCACACGCTGCCGCACAAGCCGGTAATGCAGATCTGGCCCGCCGTGCATTGGAAGAGAAGAAATCGGCTGAAGCCAAACTTGTAGAGTACAAAACCAGCTTCGATCAGAACAAGGCTTCAGCGGACAATCTCCGCGGCAAGCTAGAAGAAATGCGCAAGCAGCTTACACAGATGAAGAACAAACGTGAGACCCTTGTTGCCCGTTACAACGCAGCGAAGGCGCAGACTGAAATCAACAAAGCCATGAGCGGATTCAGCTCCGATTCGGCTTCCGCCGGTCTCAAACGGATGGAAGACAAGATGCTTCAGGCAGAAGCGCAGGCAGAAGCCAGCAACGAGATGAGCTCCGGCAACAAATCGCTGGATGATGAATTCGAGAAGCTGGGTAAAGACCAGGCGGTAGAAGATGAGCTGGCTGCACTGATGAAGCAGTACGACAAACAATAATATATTGGCATAAGCCGGAGTTCAGGCGGTTGTCCACAGGCGAAGGGGAGACAGAACTAGCGGTTTCTCCTTCGCCTTATCTTTGTCTTACCTGGAAGGTAATCTGAACAAGCGGGGGCTAAAGCAATGGATTTCCATACCCTGGTGTCCATGGTAGTGTGGACGGTCAGCGGCGCAGTACTGCTGTGTGTGCTGATGTTCGTGGATTCGCTGTTTACCCGTTATGATGATTTGGAAGAACTCAAAGCAGGCAATATGGCAGTCACTACGCGCTTTGTGCTGAAGCTGGGGGCTCAGGGCTATATTTTATCGTCATCCATTGCTGCGGCTAGCCGGCTGGGGGAAGCGCTTGTTGTCTCTATTGTATCTTTTGTACTGTTGTTTGTTCTGGAAAAATCAGCCGAGCTGCTGCTGGGCAGGGTAGGCAAGCTTGATCTCGATCATGGCACTCAGCTGGGCAAAGTCGGCTACGGTCTGCTTGCAGGCTCTTTGCATGTAATCGGGGCTTTAATTATTGCTGCATTTATTCGTGGATAACATACTTACTCTGACACAACTAAGCAGATGCTTTTGAAGCGAGTTTTGCGGAGGGAAATCGATGTAGTGTATGCTGACACAACTAAGCGGATGCTTTCGAAGCGAGTTTTGCGAAGGAAAATCGACGTAGTGTATGCTGACACAACTTTTAGGAGGATTGATGGCTTTGGGTTTATGGAAAAGGATCGGTAATATGTTCTCGAAGCCGGAGGCGCCCGCTGCGCCCAAAAGCATGCTCGACCTGTCTCCCGGAGATATTTGCGAAGTATCTTTGGTAACTTACGAAGTAACGGGCCGGACGAAGACCAGCGGCCGCAATGCTGCTGTATTGACGCTTCGCGACGGAAGCCAGATTTCCTATCTGTATATTGAAGAACGGGAACAGCTGCAATACAGATTGTATCATCCGATCGACGGGCGTCTGGATAGCCCTTCCGAGGTACCGGCTACATTGGAGCTGGATGATTGTACCTTTTATCTGGAGGAAGAATACGAGGGGTATGCAGCAGTTACAGGTCAGACTCCTTACATGAATGGCGGAGAGCAGCATGTCTGGCAGTACCAGTCGGATGATTCGCGGCTGCTGCGCGTGGAATGGCAGAATGGCCGGTTCATGCTCTATGAAGGTGAAACTGTCATTCCGGCTGATGTCAGAGTGATTCGTGCGTCTTAAGGTTAACATGGAGCAGAAGAGATCAGTCTGCTAACAACTGAAGCGTATTGAGATTAAGGGATGCAACTGCCTGCTACAGGCCGTGTGCGTCCCTTTTTGCGCGCGAGCCAGCCGGAGCTGAATTTCCCTTAATAGTGCCGCATGTTAAAATGGGCGTAGCTCAGCAGATGCAGGAAACTGCCAACTTAACAAGGAGGATGGACTACTTCCATGGTTAATCCAGAGAACCATAACAAGGAATATACCAATGATAAATTTCAGCGCTCGGCGCTTCAGGTGACAGAGGCTCAGGTCCGGCTGACAGCATATGCAATCCCCCTTTCGGATGAAGAGGTTCCTTTGAATCAAAGCTGCGGGCGCTATCTGGCCCAGTCTGTTCATGCACCGCATCCTTTTCCGGCATTTGACCGCTCAAGTATGGACGGCTATGCAGTTATCGCAGCAGATACAGCATCTGCTGGTGATAACAGCGTGCTGTGGCTTGAGGTGGTAGATGTTATTCCCTGCGGCGTAGTAGCGTCAAGAGAGATTTCGACGGGGACTGCTGCGCGGATCATGACCGGAGCGCAGGTTCCGGATGGAGCGGACACTGTAATTATGTTGGAGGCCACAGAGAGCCGGATGGAAGATGGTGTTACTTATGTGGGCATTCGCAAGCCGCAAGCGGCGGGTCTTCATATTACGCCGTGCGGCCTGGAGCTGGGGACAGGAGAACTGGTGCTGTCTGAGGGGAAAATAATCGGTGCCGGTGATATCGCTGCACTGGCTGCGCTGGGGGTCGCGAATGTTCCCGTGCATCGCAGACCTAAGGTAGCAATCTTCGCCACCGGGACTGAACTGCTTGAGGTGGACGAGCCGCTGGCTCCGGGTA
Source organism: Paenibacillus sp. FSL R10-2199 (assembly GCF_038000235.1). Taxonomy (NCBI): domain Bacteria; kingdom Bacillati; phylum Bacillota; class Bacilli; order Caryophanales; family Paenibacillaceae; genus Paenibacillus; species Paenibacillus sp. FSL R10-2199. The sequence goes on from NZ_JBBOBO010000001.1 coordinate 4,846,766, forward strand.
AAATCCGCAACAGCAACTCTCCTATGCTGGAGGCGCTTGTACGGGAAGCAGGCGGCGAGCCTGTAATGCTGGGTGCGATTGTTGATGATCTGGAGCTTGCCCGAAGTAAAGTGCAGATGGCTCTGGAGAGCTATGATCTAGTAATTACTACTGGAGGTGTGTCCGTCGGAGATTATGACATTATGGGTGATCTGATCCGCGAGCAAAGCGGCGAAATGCTGTTTAACAAAGTAACTATGCGACCGGGCAGCGTTACAACTGCAGCAGTACGTGGAGGGACTATTCTGCTGGCCTTATCAGGCAACCCGGGAGCCTGCTTTGTAGGGTTCCAGCTGTTCGCCCGGCCTGTCATCGGGCTGATGCAGGGGGCGGCGCAGCCTTTTTTGCCGGAATGGACTGCTGCGCTAGGCGTGGATTATAAGCGGGAGAACTCCTTCACCCGGTATGTCCGGGCCCGGCTGGAGATCCGGGAGGGTGTTCTCTATGCTTATCCTGCCGGCGTTGACGAATCCTCCGTGACGGTTACGATCAAAGACAGCGATTGCCTCATCGTCATTCCGCCGGATAGCGGGCAGATGAATTCCGGGAATAAGGTAACCGTACTTAAGCTGCCGGGGGAGATCCGGGGGTGAGTAGTGGGGAGACAGGAACCTCAACAGAAGCGCATATCAGCTTTGAAAGGAAAGTCTAAGAAACTGTACTGAAGCAATTAGAGCAAGTAGAGCAAGTAGAGCAAGTAGAGCCCGGGCGCGAACCCCGACTTTAACCCGAACCGGAATTTGGACAAACCCTCATAGATGGGCGCTCACCAGCATGGACAAGCGTATGGCCATGCTGAGTATGTCATTTTGTGAGAAAATGTAAGGGGAATACTGGGGTTGAATAACTTATGAGTGCGGATAAAACGTAGGCGCTTAATGTATTTTAACGTTTGATGACTTATTATCGTTTGATGTTACTATCGCTTGATGTGTTACTATCGCTTGATGTGTTACTATCGCTTGATGTGTTACTATCGCTTGATGTGTTACTATCGCTTGATGTGTTACTATCGCTTGATGTGTTACTATCGCTTGATGTCTTACTATCGCTTGATGTGTTACTATCGTTTGATGTTTGGTTTTATAATTTATTTAATATTTTCACCATATGAAAAATTCATAATAGAAAAGTGACTTACTGGTAGTGCATGAGATGCTGTCGTGGATGGGATGATGCTTAAGTTTGCTTAAGTTTCATATCGTAGCGGCTTAAATGTTGTACGTAATGCAACTCGGACCCCAAAATATCGGGGTGTTCGGACAGATTGTTGTATGAAATACAAGAATTGGTTCGTTCAACGGCTTGGGGGAGAAGAATTGATGCCTTTTGTACAACAATTCTCGATTATAGCCGGAATCATAAGGGAATTGTTGTATTCTGTGCAGGATTTGGCAAAGAAATCAGTTCTTCCTCACACGTCGCGGGTTGAAATCGTAAAATCTTGCCCCAACAGACCAAAAGGTCCAATACTTACTGTGGTGAAGGCTAAAATTGATGTGAATATTTTTAATTCTGCTATGGGCAGCAACGAGGCTAATTCTAATATTACAACATATGAAAAATTCACAATAGAAAATCGAAAAAGTAGAGCAACCTGCCAGCAGAATCATCCCATCGTGCTCCTATTTTCATAATGCGCATCCCGAAAAACGGGTTACAAGGGAAAGCCCTAAGTTCTCAGAATACTTAATGAAAATCAAAAAGAAACCCGGATCAACTACGATCCGGGTTTCTTGATAATCTAAGCTCAGAAGCAGAAGTATGCTTCAAACTGCTACGTTGTCGCGTAAAGCCCAAATCAGGCCTAAGGATATCATGATCATCCGCATGCGGCTGGAAAAAGGAGAATCAGGTGTACAAATGCGCTTGTATCCGAAGATATGGAGCAGACAGTCTGAAAACCTCAATCAACACACAAATACGGCAGTAACTAGCCACCTGTTGCTATATAAAACAGCAGAGCAGCCTAACTTAGTCTCACCCTTTGTCCGCTGACCAGTGCTCAGGATGCGTAAGCGATCCCGGCAGCTTGGTAGCCGAATTTCCCTTAGCGGCTTGCAGCTGCGCTTGGGTAAGGAAGAGGCTGTCCCGCAGATCGGCGCCGCTCAGATTCGTGTCGCGGAGGTCAGCGCCGATCAGGTCGGCATGCCGCAGATCTGCACCGCTGAGGTCAGCGGCGATGAGATATGCACCGCGTAAGCTGACACAGCGGAGATCGGCCTTACGCAGCTTGGCGCCGATCAGATCTGCCCCGCGGCCGTAGTTTTTCTGCCGCTTGGGAGCCGGGGTCAGCTGCGCCCGCGCGGCATTACGTGCCAATTCGCTGGCGCGCAGCAGCAGTTCATTGACTTCAGAGCGGTGAACTGGTACATCTAGCGTCAGGAGTTCTTCTGGGCTGAGTGTAGTCAGACTCAAGGTCCGTTCTATTATCAGCATAAGAGAATCATGCATAATATCAGCGCCGGGGAACGCCAAGGCCTCACGCAGATACCACAGCAGCTCGTGAAGCTGGCGCATCACCGGGAAGACCTCGAACATCTGCCCGGCGGTTTCAGGGGCCTGCCGCCAGTCACGGCCTCCATAGGTCAGATTGGAGACCTTCTGCCCGGCTCCGAAGCAGTCATACACTGTGCAGCCCCGGAAGCCCTTCTCCCGCAGTTCCGTGTGAATTCCGCAGCGGAAGTCCTCCCGCAGATTGGGGCAGGGCTGTCCTGCATTCTTATCTATTGCGAAGTCGGAGGAAGCGGCAAAAGGAAGCGCCGCGCAGCAGAGGCCAAAGCAGTTCAGGCAGTCAGAATGCAGCTCATGCAGTCCAGTGTCCTGAGTTTCAGTCCAATTTAAATAATTTTCTATCAAAGGAATAATACCTCCACATGAATAATGAGTTTCAGCCCGGAGCTTTTCGCAAATGTTAGACTATTGGGGGGATTCACTCTCCAGACGGCGCTCAATAGCTTCTGACATTGTTTTGTCCGTGAGATGGGCATAGATTTCGGTGGTTTCAGTTGAAGCATGTCCGAGCTGTTCCTTCGTCCTGTAAATATCATTTTGCAGATAATAGTCGGTTGCGAAGGAGTGCCGCAGCTTGTGTACGGTCAGATAAGGTTTGCCAAACCGCTTGGCGTATTTGATAATCATTTCTTGAATCGCCCGCTTGGTCATCCGTTTGCCCTCAGTGCTGCCATTTGGCAGGGTGATGAAGAGCGCTTTTTCCCGTTTCGGAGTCTTGTATCTGGACTGGCGGAGGCTGAGGTACAAGCTGAGATCGTCCTTGGCCTGCTCGCGGAAATAGACCGGGGTCTTGAAGGTTTCGTCATTATGACCCTTGCGGAAGACATAGAGCAGCTTGTTGTTCACATCCAGATCATCCACATTGAGATTGACTACCTCGGATACGCGCAGGCCGGAGTTCAGAATCAGACTGGCAATACAGGCATCCCGCTCACGGTTCAGCTGAAAAGAATAATAAGCCTGCTTGTTGGCTTCTACATCTTTGCCATAACCCTCGTAGATATAGCCTACGAATTCCAGCAGCTCCTCATCCTCCAGAATTTTGCCCTTCAGCTTGGCGGCCGTATCCTTCGGTTTGTGAATCCGTTTGATCTCCACCTTGGCCATAATATTACGCTTAAGCAGCGGATAAAAGTTCTCATCCTCCGCAATCTGGCTTAAGTAGTGGAAAAGGGAGCGCAATGCAGACAGCTTGCGGGACACGGTAACGCGTGTATTCGCACTCTCAGCCCGGGTTGTCAGATGAAGGCGGTAACCGACAATGCTGTCCATATGCAGGGTCTCCAGATCGAGCAGCGTAATTTCAGTATTGCTCGCAGCTGCGGATAGACCTTCACCGCGCAGCCAGCCGAAAAAGGATTCATAATCACGGATATACTCCAGCAGAGTGGAGGGGGACAGATCCGGACGCTTATAATCGATGAACTGCTGCACGAACCAGGGCATCTGCGGCAGACGCTGGTCGAGGTTTTTCCGGTCGGTGTTTTTTTGAATACTGATAGGAATCACCTTCTTTATAGTTTGCCGGAAGCCCGATAGGGCTGTCATTCTATCTTAACATGTTTTTAGCATTTTATGGCTTGAATCTGCTTCCGGGAAAGGCAGTGCCCTTGCTCCTGATGTAACAAAGTTATATGATGTGAAGTAAACGAAAACGGCAGAGGTGAACCTGATGGAACTTGGAATCGAGCTGGTTCCTAAAGAGCAGAAGCAGATTATAAGCAGATTAATGCAGTTCTATTTGTATGATTTTACGCGGTATCTGGAGCTGCAGGTGGACCGTGACGGATTGTTTCCGTCTTATCCCGGGCTGGAGGCTTACTGGAACAGCGGTCTAAACAAGTTCGCCTACTTATTCACGGTAGACGGCAATATTGCCGGCTTTGCGCTTGTAGACCGGCTACTGCGTGATCCGGAGGGACAGTTCTATATGACGGAGTTTTTTGTGATGCAGAAATACCGCCGCAGCGGCGTAGGAACCTGGGCTGCACACCGGCTGTTCGATATGTTCCCCGGCGACTGGAAGGTCTCGCAGATCCGTGCGAATACGCCTGCGCGTAACTTCTGGCACCGGGTGATCGGTTCCTATACAGGAGGGGAGTTCCAGGAGAGGTTCAACTCCCGGCAAGGCAACCCCAGCCAATACTTCAGCACATTAAATACTAATAGGATTAAGAAATAAATGCGGAATGCCTTAACATGGATGAATTCACTGGTTCATCACATACAATTCCCAGAATGGCGCGCAACTTTAAGGCGCTTCCAGCGTCTGGTAAATGAGGTGATCACAAATGTCCATGTGTAAAAGTGTGCTCGGAGCGGGCTGCATTACAATGGTATTAGCGCTCAGCACAGGCTGCGGCAACGGGGCAGAGATTAATTCCTCCGGTGCCGGGGGGATGGCACAGCCGTCCGCAACGACAGCTGCAACAGCTGCAGTATCCGTTACTCCTTCTCCAGCCCCTGCTACCCCGGCAGTAATCCAAACAGAACCGCCTGTGGTCAAATCAGTCGCGCTGATTCCGGCAGTGCTGGATTATACCGAGAGCGGCAGAGGATATGTAATTAAGGGAGAGGTTGTACAAGCTACATTCTCGGCAGATCAGATTTTGCCTTTGGGGCTGTTCATGCCTGAAACGATGGTGCGGTTTGAACAGGACGGAAGGACTGCCTGGGGCACACCGGATAAACAGAATTATATTACTTTAATTAAACTTGATGGAGCGGATACGGCAGCTGGTGATGGAGAATTTGGGCCAGGCAATGATCTGGTGCTGCTGAAATATAAGGAATACCTCGGAAGCAAAGTAAAAGCAAGCCAGACGGCCGAAGCATTCAAATTCACGGCGAAAGATCAGGCTTACAGGGCGGAAATCCATATACAGGATGAACAACGTACAACTTTGCTTCCTGTGTTCATTGATATGCTTAGAGCTGTTGAATATATGAAGAAGCAACCGCCCATCACTCCGGGTGTGTTCTTAACAGCGCCGGATGTAGGAAGTGATCCCGGGAAAAAGCAGGCGCTGCAGGAAACGATGGACTGTCTTGATGCCTGGGCGGCAGGGGATAAGGAGAAATTCGACTCTACTCTATACTCACCGCAGCTTAATGAAGCTCTGCAGTTTTTTCTGGATCAAAAGAATGTCTATCATTTCTCCGAATTGACCGTCCGGGGCATTCCTATGGAAGGGGCCAAACGGGCTGCCTTCATCGTCAGCTATACCCGGATGACTTCAGAGGGATATATTGTTGATGGAGCTAATGAGATCTCTCTGCTCAAAAACAAGCAAGGTGAATGGAAGATAGCTAGTATTGATTAGCCGGTTAATAAGGTTGTATGCAGATATTAAGTGTGCTATGATTTGCACATATTAGTAGTAGTGAAGGAGTTACTACTTCCCATGGCAGAGCTCAAACGATTTGGTTATGGATTGCAGGCGTTAGTCGTGCTCGCTTCAGCTAAGGAGCAGTACTCAAGCAGGGAGATTGCTGAACAGATCCGCTGCGAGCCGACAGCGCTGCGCAAGATCCTGTCCCGGCTTACTGAAGCCGGTTATATTGAGGTACGTCAAGGCCGGGGCGGAGGCTATATGCTGGCTAAACAACCCGGAGATATTACCCTGGCAGAGGTATACCTGTCCATGCATGATGATGTACCTATGCTGGACGGCATGCTGGACACTACCGGCAATCATTTGTTTGGACAGAAGGTCCGCCAGTCCTTCGATCAGATTATGACGGATATCCGGTTCCAGGTTGAGCATGTGCTGAAATCCTATACGGTTGCTGATTTGGTGGAGTGACGGCTGAGATTCCGTGGCCGTTCTCCAAACACATGCTTTTTTTGATTTAAAATGTGCAAATAAATGCACAATTTAATAGCACTATTCAATTATGGAGGAGATTAAATGAGAATACACTGGTTTGGACACTCCGCATTTCAGCTAACATCTGAGCAGGGGACGGTAATTCTGATTGATCCGTACGGGAAATTCCTAGGCTACCGGATGCCCCGGGTTAGGGCGGATATACTGGCAGTCACCCATGATCATAAGGATCACAATCAGGTTCATATCGCTGAAGGCGACTACGAACTAATTAATAACCCAGGGCATTTCAGTGTAAAAGGAGTGGAGATTCATGGGGTGCCCACTTATCATGATAATGTTGAAGGGGCCAAAAAAGGCAGTAATACGGTCTTTGTCTTCACCGTCGACGGACTGCGGATTTGTCATGCCGGTGACCTCGGCCATATTCTGACCCCGGAGCAAGTGGAGCAGATAGGGGAGGTTGATGTGTTGATGATTCCTGTCGGCGGAAGAATGACGCTGGATGGTACTGGAGCAGCGGCAGTGGTGAAGCAGCTGCAGCCGGCGGTTGCCATTCCTATGCATTACAGCACCAAAGCGCTGGGACTGCTCGGCCGGTTTTATTTTGCCAAAGCGGATAAGTTCTTGCAGGCTGCAGGCAGGCCTGTTAACGTTGTAGAAGAGCTGGTGATTACTGGTGAGACCCTTGCCGGACTGAATCACATCTATACTCTCCAATATGAACCAAGCTGAATGGGCTGGAAAAGAGGATTGTTGATGTCAACCCTATCTGTGACCCGGCGTAAACCGCTATATGTTCTGATGACCCTGATTACCGCGTTGGCTGGCGGGGGCATCTTTATGCTGCTGCATCTCCCGCTGCCTTGGCTGCTCGGCCCAATGATCGCTGTGCTGACCGGTTCCAATCTGCGTAAGCAAGTATATATCTGGCCCGGACAAATACGGAACACCGGGATGATTATCGTCGGCTATACGATTGGTCTCTCGTTGACCGGTTCTGCACTGAATCAAATAGCTTATCAGCTGCCCTCTATGCTGCTTATGACTACGCTTCTGCTGCTGTTCTGCGCCGGAATTGCGGTGATTGTATCTAAGGTGTCGGGAACCAACTACAAGACCATCCTACTGGGAAGTATCCCCGGCGGCTTAACCCAGATGCTGGTGCTGGCCGAAGAGTCGGAGGATATCAATCTTACGGTTGTAACCGTCATTCAGGTGGTCCGGCTGATGATGATTATTATCTGTGTGCCGCTGCTGATCTACAGTCCCTTGTTTGCCAGCCACGCTGGCGGGGGAGAGAATACACCTCTTCTGGTTGAATCTGCGGCCGGCTGGGGAGGGCTATTCCCAAATATCTTTTATTTTGTCGTCGCTTGTACGGTATGCGGAATTGTAGGCCAAAAGATTAAATTTCCAACCGCCTATCTCCTCGGTCCGGCAATTATTACGGCTATTCTGCAGATCAGCGGTCTTCAGGGTCCCGCGCTTCCGGATGTTCTGATCAATGCCGCGCAGCTGATGATTGGAGTATATGTCGGACTGCTGCTCGATCCGCGTAAGCTGAACAATAAACTGCTGACACTATCGCTGGCTGTAGGCAGCGGGGCAGTGCTGATAGCAGGGGCGTATGGCCTGAGTCTGCTGTTCGCTTATCTGGATTCGGTATCATCAGCAACAGCGCTGCTCAGTCTTGCTCCTGGAGGGATGGATCAGATGAGTCTGATCGCGCATGAGGTAGGGGCGGATTTGCCAACGGTGGCGGGTTATCAGTTATTCCGGACGTTTTTCATCTTTTTTGCGGTTCCGCCGTTGTTTAAATTAATCTTCCGGGAGAAAAAACGCAAGACAGTAACGGTTAGTTAACATAATAATGATTATGTTAACTTAATCATGAGTTTAATCGGCTAAAGCGGTATTGAAATGAAAAGAGAACTTAAAAGTGAACTTAAAGCAAAGCTTGGGATGCCCTCCGGGGGTGGTCCCAGGCTTTTTCTGCACATGCAATTGGGGGATTTCTCAAAAATGTAAAAATAATCACATCATTTAAGTTTCTCGGTGCATATAATCTGTATTGAACAGTGTTTAAAAACATTACAGTGTTAAATTAAATAACGCCTTGTTAAAGGAGTCTTATAATCATGAGTAAAGAAGAGAGACAAGAGCAGGAACGGGAAGCGATGCGCAATTTGATTCTGACAACGGCCGGTGAACTAGTGGCCGAGAAGGGGATTGGGCAGTTGTCTATCCGCAAGATCGCTGAACGGATGGAGTATTCCGCCGGAATCATTTATCACTATTTTCAGGGAAAGGAGGATATAGTGGAGCAGCTGCTTCAGCAGGGGTACAGGGAGTTGATGGGCGGACTAACAGCCGGATCAGACACTGTGCGGAGTGAAGTATCGGCTGAGGATAACTTAAGCCAGTCTCTGTCACAGTTTATCCGGATGACCACCGCGGAAGGATCACAGTACCGGAATGTGATGCTTAATGATTCGCCTGCTGTACTTAAACATACTGCAGTACTGCATAAAGGGGCTGCACTGGAGCGTAATGCGATCAGCATGCTCTGCAGGACTCTACGCCAATTCAGAGGGATGGCAGCCCGCAAAGAGGAGGAAATTGAACTTACTGCCCAAGTGATCTGGAGTGCGGCATTTGGACTGATCATGAGGCTGAGCGTCGAGAAGAATCTGCCGGAGGAGCAGAAGGAGGCGCTGATTGCCCGGCATATCGAGGCAATGCTGCTTATTGCAGGGAGTCGGGAATGAGTTTTTAAGATTATTCGGCTAAGGGGTAGAAGGCGATGGGGTATAGACGGTCAGTTGGCATTTTAACGGGATTAATTATTATCCTTGCGATAGCCGCGTCGGGGTACGGATTACTGTCAGGTCACGGACCGGGGGTGAAAGGGAGTTCTGAATCCTTTACCTCAATCCGGGGTGAGAAGGTCGAATTATATGGTAGCGGAATCTATAAAAATGATTCAATTTCTGTCGTTGCCCAGGCCAAAGCCCAGGATGGAGTTACACTGGTACTGGGGGTTCCCTTGCTGCTCGTTTCACTGGTTATGAGCTTCAGAGGGCGGGTCAGAGGGCGGCTGCTGTTAGCTGGAGCCTTGGGATATTTTACGTATACTTATGCGTCCTACAGCTTCCTGTCTATGTACAATAACCTGTTTCTAATCTATGTAATATTGTTCTCATCCAGCTTATTTGCATTTATTCTGACTCTGCTGTCATTAGAGAAGGAGAAGGTTGAACGTTTCTTTAGACCAAGTTTACCGGCACAAAGCATAGGTGTATTCCTGCTTTTCACCTCATTAATGATCATGTTGTTATGGCTGGGCAGGCTCGCTGGTTCTTATCGCCAAGGGACAGCACCCGAAGGGTTGGAGCATTACAGCACATTAGTGATTCAGGCACTCGATTTAGCCATTGTTGTTCCGCTATCTTCAATTACCGGGGTACTGCTCATTCGCAGACGGCCTTATGGTTATCTGCTTGCTTCTGTAGTCATAGTAAAAGCTGCGGCCCTGCTAACCTCCATCACTGCCATGATCGTTGGGATGCTGAGGGCGGGAGTAAGTGTATCTACAGTAGAGCTGATAACGTTTCCTGCGTTTAATTTAGGTGCTATTGTTTGTTTATACCTTGTATTAAGCAATGTACAGGAACCGGGATAGCCTTCAAACCCATTTACCACAGATAAGGAGCGGCGGATAATATGAGTAATAGAACACTGATTCTATATGCAGGCAAGTATGGATGTACCGAGAAAGCGGCATTTCTGTTGAAATCGAGGCTTGGAGAGGCTGAGGCTGTGAATCTAAAGTATGCCAAAGTGCCGGCGTTGGCTGCCTATGACACGGTGATTCTGGGCGGTTCCATCTACTACGGTACAATCCGTAAAGAAATGGCGGCATTCACTTCCAAAAACGTACAGGAGCTGTCGGGTAAGCGGCTCGGGTTATTCATCTGTGCAGGGATGACGGGGGAGAAAGCGGAGCAGGAGCTTCAGCAAGCTTATCCGGAGGTTCTGTACAAGAAGGCACTTGCCAAGGAGATCCTGGGCGATGAGATTTATCCGGAGAGAATTTCAGCACTGGACAAATGGGTTCTGCGGATGGTCAAGGGGAAAGGGAATGAAGCTGGAGCTGGATTATCGATGAATAAGCTCGAAGGGTTCGCACGTGCAATGACAGTGAGTTAGATTGGCTGTAAGCCAGCGGCAGGGGCTGAAATGATAAATTTCTGTAAAAGAGCGGCAGCTAAGGAAATTGATCCTGTGCAAAGAGCTGCCGCTGCATTGATTTTGGGAAGATATAGCATTCAACTCTATCTAGGGTAACATAAATAAAATTATGTTAACTAACAATCTGCATGTATCACTAAAAATAACAGACCGTCCCCTATGTATTATACTATTTCAACATGTGAAAAATTCATAATAGGAAAAACTTCACCAATTACTCCACTTTGCTACCACGCTCGCCTGCAAATTCAATACGTACCTATCCACAAACAAATGGAAAAAGGATTGAAATACCACTACCAGCTACAGAAATCGACAGTATTTATTGCGATTAATTAACGGAGCTCTTCCGTCAATTTTGATGCCATTTCCAGTGACCTCAGCGCATGCTGCAGTGAAAGGATGGAGTCCGTACCGTCCTGCAGACATTGGAGTGCATGGCGTAAGCTTTTTTCATAAGGATTGTTAGGAGGCAATGGAATACTCTCTTTGCCTATAGACGTATATGCGGTTAAGCTGGCCTCTATATCCCCGTTCGCATAACCGACCTCGTGGAACACCAGCTTCGCCTGATCGAAATAAGCTTCATAACCGACGGTAAAAGGATAAGACTCCGGCATCTGAGAAGAGACAATCAGCTGTGCGCTCACCTCAGATTGAAGGAAGGAAGCATGCACCAATGCTTCACCGTCTTTAGCTCCAGAGGTACCCCAGACCGCAGAAGGTGCAGGTGAATCCAGCAGCCATTCGATGAAATCCAGATCATGAATCATCAGATTAGCTGCGATCTTGGAGAGGCCCAGGTCCCCCCATAGCGGTGCCGTTTCCCGGCGCAAGGTGACTTGCAGCAATTTGCCGTATGTAAGCTCTTGAACTGCCTTATATAAGTACTCATAGGCATAATCGAATTTGATGAATTGATTGACCAGAATTCTCCGGCCGTATTGCTGTTCAGCCAAGAGCATCTCCCGTGCATCTTCCGGCTCCAGGGCAACCGGCGTTTCGCAAAATACATGCTTCCCGCGTCTCAGTGCCTCCACAGCATAAGTCTTATGAAGCGCAGAAGGCAGACAGATATCTATTACATCCAACCCGGGATCAGACATTATATCTTCTATAGACAATGTGATCTCTACTCCAAGCTCTTCCTTCAGCTTCAGCAGCTTGGCTTCATTTCGTCCGAAGACGACCACACGGTCTGTAGACTCCAGTTGCTTCAAGATCGATGCATGATAGGCTCCAAAACCTGTTCCCAATATGCCAATATTCATTTACAGCAGCTCCTTAGATTTGATACATTCATCATAACGTCCTATTGTTGACAACAGAGTGGCAAGAATAGAGTTGTGAAATGATGCGTCTTTGAAATGTAGAAAAAGGAGGGATATGATGCGGCTGCACCGCTTGATTGCAATTCTTTTATTGGTTGAATCCAGGGGCAGGATGAAGGCGGCTGCTCTGGCAGAGGCCCTCGAAACGTCCGTCCGCTCCATTTACAGAGATATTGATGTCCTGGCTGAATCGGGCATTCCTCTCGTTACCACAACCGGGCCGAACGGCGGAATTTCATTGATGGAGGGCTATACGGTGAATCTGCGGCGGTTGCATGGCGAAGAGGTGGTTCAGCTGTTTTTGACAGGGATGGGGATGCCAGCAGGCGGTTCGGGCGAGACCGGTATTCTGCTCCAAAATGCTCTGCTGAAGCTCGAAGCAAGCTTGCCCGCTCCTTATCAGGAGGATATCCGTACCGCGCAGAGCCGTTTTCTATTCGATGATACACCGTGGTGGAGTGATCGGGCGGTAGTGCCATATCTGGAGGCGCTGCGCACTGCGGTGTGGCGAGGCAGACGAATTGAGACGAAGTACCGCAAAATGAATGGAGATCTCTCCTGCCGGAAGCTGCATCCCTATGGACTTGTTGTCAAGCAGGGCGAATGGTATCTGGCCGCTTATTGCGAGGGCGCGGAGGCTGTTCGTACGTTTAAATGCGAGCGGTTTGCCGCGGTGTCGTTAATAGAGGGAACCTATACTATCCCTGAACACTTCTCCCTGCAGGAATACTGGAAGGAAGGAGAGCTTGCCTTCATTAATGCCAGCAAAGCACGGGAAATCTACCCCGTAGTCATCCGCACGCCAGTGCATAATCAGGGGATCAGTAAGAGGTTAGAAGTTATGAATACGGAACCAGAGGGTGAATTCCAGATCATCACTGCGAATATGTACGACTATGAGACTGCGTGTGAGAAGGTGCTGCCCTTGCTCGTCCAAGCTGAAATTATGGAACCGGCAGAGCTTCGGGAATACATTGGCAGTCAGGTGCGTATATGGAATAAAATGTATTGTTGAGATTGATATTGTTGTGAAATGGTAACATAATTAATATTATGTTAACTTATTAATAGTGAGTGGTTGTTAAGCAATAGCTCGCGAGTGAATTTATGGTAGCATGTTAGTGTTATAGAGACAGGTAGTCAAAATAATCCCCAGACCTAAGCTTCTCAGCGGGGTCTGGGGATTAGTCATGTCTTAGGCACTTATGTTAGCCTTATTGCCAGCTTCGGCAAGCTCTCTGCTCCGGAGCCTTTTGTGCGCCGTAATCAGGAAAGGCAGACCCAGCGCGGTAGTCAAAGCCAGCGGCACGAATACGGCCGGACCATTCGCCGTACCGAATTGATCGAGCAGCAGGCCTCCCAGAATAGGCGCCATTACATTGCCAAGGTTATTGAAGCCGATGGTGCCGAAATAAGTACCTTTCCACTCCGGACGGGCAATCCGGTCTATCAGCATATCCATCATCGTGAAGAGCAGGACTTCCCCGACTGTGAACAGCACGACACTGAACATAATGAGCGCGACTCCGCCAGGCATGCCAAACAGCAGCAGACTGAGAGCAACGCAGCTATTACCCAGGATCAGAGGAATGACCGGCGGGAATTTGCTGGCTGTACGGACAATCGGATACTGCACAATCAGCACCGTTACCGCATTCAGAGACAGCATGTAGGAGAAGAGCTGTTTGCCATTACTGAAATGGGGGTTGTTCGCCAGATATTGCGCCAGTGTTGAACTGAAGTGCCCATATCCCAGCACGCAGAAGATCGTACCGAGCAGAACGGGCAGGAAGACCTTATCCCTTCCGGTGGTGGACAGCGCTTCAAGCAGCTTCGGTGTACGGGCTTCGCCATGAACCGGCAGGCTGGCACGGTGTACAGAGAATTGCAGGAACAGTACAAGTCCATAGGCGATATAGACGATCCCGGCGATCATGAACGGGAATGTGGATTTGGCTGAGCCCAGCTGCAGGCCAATGATCGGCCCGAATACCACACCCAGATTGACCGCTGCATACCGCAGATTGAAGACCAGCAGCTTGTGATCCGGAGGTGTAATATCCGAGAGTAAAGCCCGCGAGGTCGGTTCGAATACTGCACGGCATAGCCCATTTAGCGTATTGACGAGGAAAAAGACCCATAAATGCTGCGCGGCTGAGAAGCCGAAGAATACGCAGGCCCAGCCGAACACGGAGACCAGCATAACGATTTTGCGGCCGATCACGTCAGATATGTAACCGCCGTAGAAGCTGATCAGAACACCCGCCAGAGAGCTGACGGCTACCGTAAATCCTGTTTGGGTGGCAGTAGCGCCCAGGACTTGTGTCAGGTAAATCGATAGAAAAGGGATACTCATGGAGGTGACCAGCCGGCCAAACATCGTTCCGATGATAATGGTCCAAGCCAGAGGATGAATGTGCCGCAGATGCTGTTTCATAGAATCAGATGTCTCCTAATCGGGTGATTTGAATTTGGCGAATGCTTCTTGATGCTGTATTAAGTATAATTGTATAGATAAAAGGATGAAATAAAAGTGTAAGGATTTCATGTTACTTTTCACCTTTAAAGGAGCCTGGATATATGGACAATAGCAGCATGAATTATCTCTGTTTGGCCGCAGCTTTAGACCCGGCTTTCAGTATACAGCAGCCCATTCCGGTCACTATTGAGCAACTAACCGGCATCCTGTGCTGCACGCCGCGCAATGTAAAGTTTATTCTGCGGAAGCTTGAGGAACAGCAATTGATCACATGGATACCCGGCAGAGGCAGAGGGAATTATTCGCAGCTGACGTTCCTGCGCAGTGTGGACGAGGTGCTGGAGGAGAAGTTTCAGGACATGGTCCATAAAGGCCGGATTAAACCGGCGATCGAGTTAATTGGCCAATATCAGGTGAACGAGCCGCTTAAGGAACGCCTGCTGGCAGTACTCGACAAACAAATGGGCTTCTGGAGTGAGCCGGACTCCACATCCGGGCAGGAGGTGCTGCGGATTTCCCGTAACCGCCCGATGGAGAAGCTGGACCCGGCGATGGTGTACACAGCTTTTGAAACCTATTTGCTGGGGCATATTTGCAGTACATTAATTACCTATGATGCAGAGAATGGCAGCTTTCTGCCTGGGCTGGCGCATACTTGGGAGGCCAATCCGGACAGTACAAGTTACCTGTTCTATTTGCGTAAGGGGGTAAGGTTTCACCACGGACGGGGGATGACTTCACGGGATGTCAAAGAGACCTTGCAGCGTCTGACCGATCTGAATAGTCCGGCGATCAGCCATTTTAAGGATATCTGTCATGTCGAGCTGGAAAGTGATTATCGAATCCGGTTTGACCTCGTGCAGCCCAATACCTTTTTTCTGCATCTGTTCAGTTCAATCTATATGTCTATTCTGCCTTATGATGTGGATTTCGCCGCTAATCCGGTAGGGACGGGGCCATATCAGGTACTGGATCTGAATGAGGATGTACTGGTGCTCGGTGCATACGACCTCTATTACGGAATCCGCCCACTGCTGGACCGGGTAGAAATCTGGTATTTACCGCATTTGGGATCGAGTGTCCGCCAGTATCAGCTTACGGATGCCGGGCACAACCCGCTTCCTGCCGGGGAAGAGCAGGGCCATAGCATTGATTACCCGGCCTTGGGCTGCCGCTATATCCTGTTTAACTTTAGAAGAGAAGGACTTCACCATCAGCAGGCTGTACGGCAAGCGTTACGGATATTGTACAATCAGCCGGCCATGATCCGGGAGCTCGGGGGCAACCGGATTATGCCGGCGGACAGCTTTTTACCCTGGAAGAGTAATCAGCAGGAGTTCAGAGAGCCATTGCTTGAGGAAGCAAAAGCGCTGCTTCAGGCTGGCGGCTACGGGGGAGAAGTGCTGACGATTGCCTACCGGAGCCGGAAGGAGGATCAGGAGGAGGCTATATGGCTGCAGGAACGCGGCGGGAGGATCGGACTTAAGCTCCAGCTGCATCCTTTGACCGAATACGATCTCGCAGATATCATGGGCTATGCTGACTTGCTGATTGCCGAAGAGGTGCTGGAGGATGACTGGCAGTGGGGGATGATCAATTATTTCCGCAATGAGTCGAACTATCTGCATGATCTGCTGCTGGATCGTCAGAAACTGGCGCTGCAGCGGGTACTGGAGCATTTCTCCCGACTGCCTGCTGAAAAGCGGGCGGAGCTGCTGGATCTGGCGGAAGACCAATTGCGCGACAACTGCTGGGTGCTCTATGGCTGCCATATGAACAAAAAAGCGCAGCTTAGCCAAAACCTGTTCGGACTGCAGACCGGCTCTTTCGGATTTCTGGATATTTCGAAGCTATGGGTTAAATCGGGATTCCAGTAATTCAACCTCCAACTCACCGCAGCTGATAGAAAATTGCCGCATGGGGTAAATAGATACATAGACCACGGCGGGAGCCGTACGAAATCAGCTGCGGAGGCGTCTGCCGGATTTCGGTATATGAGCTTAAGGAGGCTGCCGGATAATGGAGCAGACAAACGAAAGCATAAGAAGCTTAATCAAGAAGGGCAATAAATCCTCAGGCTCGGCTGCTATCGGCAATACAGGGATTGCCATCGTTAAGGGAATCGCTTTTGCACTGACAGGCAGCGGTTCAATGTTTGCCACAATGATGCATTCGATTGCCGACGCTGTGAATCAGATGTTTGTATTTACAGGCAGTGTGCTGGCTGAGAAAAGACCGACACGCCGCTTCCCGGACGGTTTCGGCCGGGTGATTAACCTATTCTGTATGGTGGCCGTAATTGTCGTGACCATCATGGCGTACGAGACAATGCATGAAGGTTTCCATCTGCTGAAGCATCCGGCTACGGATTCGCAAGGCTACTGGATCAATGTGCTGGTACTTGTGCTGTCGATCGCGGCAGACGGATTCGTCTGGGTTAAGGCGATGAATGAGGTGCTGCATGAATCACGGGTTGAGGCCAAAGGGCTGGGCAAGTTCACGGCTTCCCTCAAAAATGTGAAAAGAGCCGCCCCGCCTACCCGGCTTGTCTACTATGAGGATCTGGTCGCAACAAGCGGCGGCCTGCTCGCCATGATTGCCATTCTGGTTACCGCTTTTACCAATTTCAAGCTGCTGGATGGTGTGAGCAGTATTCTGATTGCCTTCATGATGATCGGGGTGGCCTTCCGTGTAGGCTACGACAACATGGTCGGGTTGATCGGTGTGGCTGCACCGCCGGAGATTGAGGAGCGGGTGGCGAAGATTATTTTTGATGACCCGTGGGTGACGGATATTTATCAGATGCGGATTCTGCAGGAAGGGCGTTATTATCACGTCGAAGGACTTATCGAGCTGAAACGGGGAATGACGCTCGCCGATGCCGATGACATTAAGTTCAAGGTAAGGGACAAGCTGCTTGCAGACCCGCATATTTCGGATGTGACGCTCGGCATACTCGAGGATAACGGAATTCAGAACTGGGTACCGCAGCATGAGCTGCAATGAGTCTCTGCTTAAGCTGGAACAGGAGAGAGGGTTTACTTGAAGAAACGGCTGCTTCCCCTAGGGGACAAGCAAGCCGTTTCTTTGTGCAGGAGAAGCCGGGATTAGCTCAGACCGCTGCCTGCTGCTTGCCGTCACATTTCTTGCAGACGGTGAGCTTCTCGCCCGCAGGACCTTTTCCGAAATACAATAGCTTAATACGGGTGCTCCCGCAGATCGGACAGGTGCCTCTTGCTCTGGAAGGAGTGCGCCAGAGTGCTTTGCCGCGCTTGTTTTTGGCCATGATACGTCCCACCTTTGTAATGTATACCCCTATCCTATGCCCAGAGGGAACTTACGGTTCTGCCGGAGCTAAAATCATTTGAAGGGAAAGGGCGTCCGTTGAAAAAGGGGCTAAATTGGCCGAAATATGCCCCGAAAAAACAGCGTATAACATAAATTATACGCTGTTTCAGTTCTGAGGGACTTTTATATGAATTCAGGCACTAGTGATCAGCTCAAATAGAGTCAATTTAATAGAATAATAATATATTAATGCAATATAATCCCATTCGCGAAATTTGCTCAGGCTTTCATGGTTTCTGCACTCTGAACGCATGCTATAATAATTGGAAAACAAATGCTGGAGGTATTGTATTGGCACATAGCAGCCCGAAACATAAATGGAGATCGGACAAGCTGTCTCATCTGGGGTCATCAATTTTTGCTGAGGTGGCCGCTTGGAAGGCGGAAGCACGAAAGTCTGGACTGGAGGTCATTGATCTAGGGATTGGCAGTCCGGACCGGGCTCCTCTGCCTGAAATCCGTCATGCCTTAAGCGAAGCAGTGCTGCGGGAGGACAGTTATTCGTATCCGGCTTCCAAAGGAAGCGATGCGTTCCGCAAGCAGGCGGCCAAATGGATGAAATGGCGTTTCGACGCTGAAGTGGACCCCAATGAAGAAATCGTAGCCCTGATGGGTTCGCAGGACGGACTGGCACATCTCGCACTTGCGGTCTGCAATCCTGGGGATCTGGCGATTGTGCCGGACCCCGGCTATCCGATCTATTCAGGATCACTGGCTATAGCCGGCGTTAGAGCCTGGCCGCTGCCGCTGCTGGAAGAGAATGCGTTCCGGCCCGATCTGGAGAGCATCCCTGATGAGGTATGGCGTGAAGCGGTATTTATATTACTCAGCTTTCCCGGCAACCCGATATCTGTCACGGTAGATCTAGCTTATATGGAGCGGTTAGTGGAGCTTGCTCATAAATGGGATGTGCTGATCATTCATGACCTGGCCTATTCGGAGATGGGCTTCGATGGCTACCGGCCCGTCAGTATCCTTCAGATCCCCGGAGCGCTGGATACGGCCGTTGAATTTCATTCCTTCTCCAAAAGCTTCAATATGGCCGGCTGCCGCATCGGCTTCATGACGGGCAATGCTCAGGCCGTCGGAGCGCTGCGGGAGCTGAAGAGCAATGTGGATTACGGTGTCTTCGATCCCATCCAGGAAGCGGCAGTCGCAGCGCTGGAGCAGGCGATGACTTCCGGACCGGAGCAGGGAGTGGCTGCGCTGTATGAATGCCGCAGGAATGTGTTTGTGGAAGCCTTGGCACATGAAGGCTGGAGTGTGCCATTGCCGGAAGCAACGATGTTTATCTGGGCAAGGCTGCCGGAGACCTATGGGGTGGACGGTGAAGCGGGAAGATCACAGAGCTTCGCCCATGAACTGTTACTGAAGACCGGGGTAGCGGTGATTCCCGGAAGTGCTTTTGGCAGTCAGGGAGAGGGTTTCGTCAGAATAGCGCTGGTTGAGGATGAAGAGCGGCTTCTGGAAGCCGCCCGGAGGATAGGGGAGTTTCTGCGTACGAACGTTTAAACTTCGCGTATGTTACTGATATTCTTGTGGCAGGGCAACGGCTAAGATATGGTGTTCAGTAGGAATCAGCGCGGTTCCATGATCGATGGTTATATTGCCGAAGTATGGATACTTTGAACCGCTGTTGATCATCCCCAGCAGTGCGCCGGTATCGGAATGGTTGATCGAGATATAGCCATTCTTGTAAATGGCGAATACAGCCTTGCCAACGTGCTGCAGGTGCTCCACCTTGTCTGCCGGATGATCGAACGCAACGACATTGCCGTTCGCAATATTGATTCCGCTAATCTGTGTCTCATGCTGGAAGAAGGCCATTCCGTTCGCGGGACCGGCCAGCCAGTTGCCGAAGCTAGCATAGCTTGTGGGGGCCGTATCGGTATCCGCTCCACGCTTAAAGCGCGTAAGAGTATATCCATCCTGGTCGAGATTGCCGTCTGCCGTATAAACATAAGAGTTCTGGATGGAGGTAGCGGCACTCCCCAATCTGGAGATGTCGTCCAGCAGATTATAGTTTTCCCGGCCGGAAATCTTGCCTGTAGCAGGATTCAGCTGTACCAGAGTCAGCTGGTAACCCGGCACGACCGTTGCCGTATTCACCGCCGCAGTTTTTGCTTGCTCACGGAGTAATAGTTGTCCATTCTGATAAGTCACATAACTGTATAACCCCTCAATTCTCCACAGCCGCTTCCCGGTAGCCGGATCAAGGCCGTAGAATTGGGTGCGGATGTTATCGACCGTGCTGGAAACGACAAACACACCTAAATATTCTCCATAAATGGTCCCCGCATACATAGGAATATCCTTATTCTCCCATAGTTTCTTTCCGGAAACCGGGTTATAGGCCGCGACAACGCCGTACTCATTGGCAAAATAGACTTTTCCGTTAATCAGGCGGGCCTGTGCCCCAATCTCTATAGGCCGCTCCGACACCTTAACCTTCCAGATCAGCTTTCCGGTGGCAGCGGACACTTTGACGAGCTGTTCCTGATTGTCGATGAAGAATACGGAGTTATTCGTGACGATTTGCGGATGCGCCCCCTGTTTATAGGACCACTGAACTTTGCCGGAGGCTATATTTTTGGCGTAAAGCGTATTGTTGCTGTCTGAGTAGTAGAGAATTTCGTTCATAATAGGCGGCTTGCTGTCATACATGCCCATGCCATCCGTGGCTACCTGCCACTTCAGCGGCAGCAGCTTGTCTTTGGAGACCGCAATGACTGCATTGTTCGCGGAAGCAGCGTATACAGTACCCGGCAAAAGTTCTGCTGAAGAGAGAGCGGTGACGGATGAGAGCAGGGAAAGGGCGAGTATGCTGGTGAGGATGGATTTCATTGGCGGCATCTGAGTCATCTCCTTGATGTGTCTTGTTCTAAATAGTAAGACGCCGGGAGCAAGGATTGGTTGCTAAAATAAGGAAGACAATATTGTAACCGGAGGTAAAGCCACAACGATAACCATAACCATAACTACAATCATAACAATAACGTAACATAACATACATTATGTTAACTAGGTAATTCGCTGAGCGGTATTTAGGGTAATAAGGAGCAACTACAGTTATCAGGAGGTTGCCTTTATGGGATTCAATTTCGGAGGCTTTGGCGATAAAATACAAGGATTAGTGGATACGTTCAAAGAGGGCGGAGTCGGTGAGCTGCTGCAAAAGCTTCCGCTAGATCAGCTGCCTGTCGATCAATTGCTGGAGAAGCTGCCGCTGGATCAATTGTTGTCGGGTTCTTTTCTGCAAAAGTTCACACCGTTCGAATCATTGACGGAGCTTCTGCAAAGCGGGGGATTCTCTGCCGGATCAGCAGAGGAGCTGAAATCGCTGCCGCAGGATCAGCTGAACGAGCATGTCACGAAAACTACCTCCTTCAGCTCACTGAAGGACATGCTGGTCAAAGCGGCGGAGTTCTATTCCCAGCGGAAGTAGCGCGTTTATCTCCATAATTAGACCAGCGGGAACTAGTCTAATTCAATAAAACAGCGGCAGCTCCGGATGTATATCATCCATGGCTGCCGCTGTTTTCATTATGTGATTTCGTATTTTAACGTAATCTCTATTGCTTGAGCCAGGCCGTTGCCAGCAGCAGGGCCCCTTTTTTGGCATGGGTCTCTGCCAGGGCGTTAAGCATCACGAAGTCGTGGATGATGCCCTGGAACCGCACTGCCGTAACCGGCACTCCTGCTTCGCGGAGTTTGGCGGCGTAGGCTTCGCCCTCATCCCGCAGCACATCTGCTTCGCCGGTGATGATTAAGGCTTCCGGCAGACCGCTCAGCTGCTCCAGGCTGGCCCGCAGCGGGGACGCGGTAATCTGTGCCCGCTCCTCCGGATCAGTGGTATACTGATCCCAGAACCATTTCATGCCGGTGCGCTGCAGGAAATATCCTTCGGCGAACAGGTGATATGATTCTGTATCGAAGGCTGCATCGGTCACCGGATAGAACAGCAGCTGCTTGGAGATTGCCGGACCGCTGCGTTCCTTGGCCATAAGTGTGATGGCCGCAGTCATATTGCCGCCAACGCTGTCTCCGGCAACGCTAAGCTTGGACGTATCCAGCCCGTAAGTGGAGCCTTCTTGGGCAATCCATTCCAGTACAGCGTAGATTTCTTCAATGGCTGTAGGATATTTGGCTTCGGGAGAGAGGCTGTACTCCGGGAAAACGACGGCAGCTTCGGCACCGACGGCCAGCTCGCGGATTAAGCGGTCATGCGTATGGCTGTTGCCGAATACCCAGCCGGCTCCATGAATATAGAGTATGACCGGGAGAGAAGTAGAAGCGGAGCCGATAGGACGGACAATTCGTACCTTCACCTCACCACCAGGGCCGCCGGATACCGTCAGATCCTGGATATCGGCTTCG
Organism: Paenibacillus sp. FSL R10-2199; assembly: GCF_038000235.1. NCBI lineage: Bacteria > Bacillati > Bacillota > Bacilli > Caryophanales > Paenibacillaceae > Paenibacillus > Paenibacillus sp. FSL R10-2199. The sequence goes on from NZ_JBBOBO010000001.1 coordinate 4,868,938, forward strand.
GGCTTGAATATTTCACTGGATTGGACTGTATTTACCGTTTCGCGGCCTTTCTCAGGCCCAAGGTCGGGCAGAAAGGGAGGCTCGGAGTTGTCATCAGCGAATTTCTGGGCTGCAGGTTCGAGAACAATCTTCTTGTCTTCTGTCATGGTTTACAGTCTCCTTCTTAGATCTGATTTAGGTCAGGCTCTCCTTCATCCATAACCATCTGACACTTTTCTGAAACGTAAAGCGAACGGAGGCTCTGGTCAAGGGCTGGAAACTCCGCCGCTTATATATAGATAAACAGGCTGCATCCTCAAATAAGGAGGAGTGCAGCCTGTTCTTATAAGCGCCCTTATAATGCGCGCCGGGAAATCTTTTCAGCATCACTGGCTACAGGAATATTTCCTGCACGTTTACGTCCCTGTCTTAAATAATCCACCAGAACAAACAACAGTGTAATCAGCAGTGGATACATGATCGCCCAGCCTGTAAACGGAAACACGGCTACCGTAGCGGCAAAAGAAATCCAGCTGATCGTTACGCCTGCCCGGCTGCCACGCAAGAGGCGGATTCCTGCAGCACAACCGCCAATATAGGTGAGGATGAAGGTGGCATTGGGAAATTTAATCAGTGTCGTAATCGAGAGCAGGCCGCTGCCGTAGAGCGATAATACTGCTGTGAAGCAGAGGGTCAGGAAGCCGATCGCTCCCACAGGTGTCTGATAGCGGTCTGATAAGCGGCCCATCCATTTCGGGGCATAGCTCTGCCGTGACAAGGCATAAGCTACGCGTGATGCAGCGCTTGAATAGGCGATGATCGTCGCCGTACAGATGAAAAGTCCGGTGAGTCCGGCAATGAATCCGCCCCAGGCTCCAAGCGGCTGGCTGATGATCCAGACCAGTGAAGAGTCGGCACCTCCGCGCAGATAGCTCTGCGTACCGACTGTAGCGAGTGCCGAGAGGAAATAGAGGACTCCGACAATGACCGCAGCGATGGTGACACCCTTGACCGCAGCGCGCTGCGGGTCCTTGAATTCTTCAGACAGATGTGAAACGGCCTCCCAGCCGATGAAGCACCAGAAGAGAATCGCTGCCGCCTGCCCAACGCTCATCCAGCCATGCGGAACAAATGGGGTGAAGTGAATACTCTCCATTCTTGGCAGAGCCGCAGCAAAAGAGAAGACCAGTACGGCAACAATCGCGATAACCACGGCGATCTGCACTTTACCGGCAACCTTCATGCCGATCCAGTTGACAATCAGGCCAATGGCCAGCATTCCTGCAGCGATGGCAATTCTGGCCGGATCGCCCCAGCCCATGGCGGCTGTCATATAACCCGCTCCGGTGAGTGCAGCGACAGGACCGCCAATCGGCACGGACATGAGGAAGAACCAGCCGACCAGTGCGCCGGCCTTCGGGCCGAAGGCCAGGGTGACGAAATGGGATACCCCGCCGGCATTAGGGAACTTGGCCGAGAGCAGACCCATGGACAGCGCAAGCGGGAGAATCAGCAGGGTCATGAATCCCCAGGCCAGTAGCGAAGCGGGTCCAGCCATCTCCGCTGCCAGTCCGGGTACGATTAACACACCTGAGCCGAGGACGGCTCCTATGTACAGGGCAATAGCCTGCGGCATCCCGATATTCCGTTGTAATGATTTATTTTCCTTCATATAAATAGTCCCGCTTTCCTTGTATTTAAATATAGAGTATCAGATAATAGATCCATTGGAAAAACGGAATTATCGAATGGAATCCATTCGAATAACCGATAGGTTGAAGGAGGTACTATGGAGTCTAAGCATCTGTTCACCTTTCTCGTTGTAGTTGAGACCGGCAGCTTTACCCGCGCAGCCCAGAAGCTTGATTACGCCCAGTCCAGCATTACCGCACAGATTCAGGCGCTGGAGGCAGAACTGGAGCAGCCCCTGTTTGACCGGATCAGCAAAAAGATCATTCTCACCGATGCCGGCCGCCGCCTCCTGCCGTATGCCCAGGAAATCTCCAAGATGCACACGATGGCCGAGAACGCCCTGCGGTCGGAGACGGAAATATCCGGTTCGCTGCGGATTGGTGCACCTGAATCTTTGGCGGCCTTCCGCCTCCCGGGGATTATCAAGGAATTCCGTAGCCGGCATCCGCAGGTACAGATTACGCTGAAGCCGGGAGCCTGCTGGGAGCTGACGGAATTCGTCCGCTCAGGTGAGCTTGATCTAGCCTTTCTTCTCCAACCGGAGACGGAGTATAAGGAGATGTACTGTGACACGCTGATCCATGAAGCGATGACGCTGGTCGCTCCACTGGATCACCCGCTGCTGGAACTGGCAGAGGTTGAGCCGCTTGATCTAAAAAATGTAACAATTCTGCATACGGAAACAGGCTGTACCTACCGCACCTTATTTGAGCGGCATCTGAACAGCCATGGGGTATTCCCCGATCCGAATCTGGAGTTCTGGAGCATTGAAGCGATTAAGCAATGCGTAATGGCAGGACTCGGTATCTCATTCCTGCCGATGATTACGGTCCGCAGGGAATTGGCGGAAGGCAAGCTGGGCCGGCTGAACTGGAATGATGAATCCCAGCGGGTGGCGACCCAAATTGCCTATCACAGCAAAAAGTGGAAATCCCCGGCGTTAAGTGAGTTTCTTGAAACGGTACAGAAGCATGCTGTAATGTGGAGGGAAGAGGAGGAGCACAGGGCATGAATGAGCCGGAGCTTGAATATGAAGAAGAGCTGGATGCCTTTCTGATCTGGATGAAGGACGCCGGCTACACAGCATATACCCAGAAATCCTATCTTGCTGATGCACGGGAATTTCTGGGCAGTCTGAACGGGCGGGAGCTGGGTACTGTCAAAAAACTGCAGGTTGTCTCCTATCTGACTTCTGTGCGGGAACGCGGGGTAAGTGATGCGACACGTAACCGCAAGCATGCCTCAATAAGCTGCCTCTTCAAGGCACTGACGGAGCTGGAGCTGCTGAATATCAACCCGGCCGCCGGAATCAAGAAGTCCAAGACTGAAAAAAACCGTGAGCCGGTCTATCTGGATGAACAAGACCTGCAGCGGTTTCTGTCAGCGGTAGACGGCAAATACAGAAGCCGCAATCTGGCTGTTTTTTTGCTGATGTCGTATATGGGTCTGCGGGTAGGAGAAGTACATACGCTGAATCAGAGTGATTATAATGTAGAGAGACGTTCACTGCGTGTCTTCGGCAAAGGACGCAAATGGCGCAATGTCCCGGTTCCTGAGGATATTGCCCCGTATCTTGACGAGGCGCTGAAGGACCGTCTTAATCCTTGGCACAGCAAGGAGGAGGCGATGTTCATCTCGCAAAAAGGCCGCCGGCTCTCCATCCGCGGCATCCAAGGGATTGCTGCAGATACATTCAGCCGCTTCCAGAGTGAAGTGCCTTTGTCCCAGCGCCGGCCGTACTCCAGCCACAAGCTGCGGCACTCCTTTGCCACCATGCTGCTGCGTAAGGGAGCGGATCTGCGCACGGTGCAGGAGCTGCTTGGCCATTCCTCGATCCAGACGACCACTGTATACACACATATTACGAGCCGTGAGAAGGAAGAAGCTATGTCCAGACTGCAGATCGGCATGCCGTATAAGACAGGCAGCGGTGACTCGTGAACCTGGGGCTAACAGCGTCAATACACACTATGAACTTTTGTTCAAAACATAACGCATAAATCACACGGAATGTGCATTTTTATAATGACAACACCGCCGTGAATTGCTACCATGAGAAGGGGTTATTATTCAGGGTAGAAGGCGGAGAGGGACAAGCCTCGAAGTCGTAGACACAACGATTAGACCATGGATAAAAGAAATCTATAAGCTGGACAGCAATTCTGACTTTAATTGGTTAACGCGTCTGTGCACGTCTGATGGTAAGGCGGGCTGGAGAAGAAGCAGAGTCTGAATCTTGAATCTCTTCCTATAAGTAAAATAGCCGCCAATCCTCAGAGGATTGGCGGCAGGCTTGTCCACGCACGGAGATTACAGCTCCAGCTTGGCAATCTCACTTTTGAGCTTGTCGGCGGATTGCTGGAACAGAAGCTGTTCTTCGTCACTGAGCGGAAGATCAAGTACTTCACGCACGCCGGAACGGTCTACGACACATGGAGCGCCAAGGAACACGTCTGATACGCCGTTGTAGTTGTTCAGCAGTGTGGAGACATTCAGGACGGAGCCTTCATTGTTCAGGATGGACGCAACAATCCGGTCCAGTGCCAATGCGATGGCATAGGAGGTAGAGCCCTTGGCATCTATGATCTCGTAGGCGGCATTCTTGGTGTCCTCAAAGATCTCATCACGTTCCGCTTCATCGAAGCCCAGGTCAATTCCCGCGACATTGGCGAGACTCCAGACCGGCAGCTCGGAATCGCCATGTTCACCGATGATTTGTCCATGAATACTGCGCGGATCGATTTCCTTATGAAGCCCAATCAGGTAACGGAAGCGGGCGCTGTCCAGTACAGTACCGGAACCGATAACCCGTCTGCGGTCGAAGCCGCTGATCTTCAAGGTGGCATAGGACAGAATATCGACCGGATTTGTGGCAATCAGCAGGATAGCGTGATGATTGTATTTCGTGATTTTTTGGATGATATCTTTGAAGATCGAGATGTTCTTGCGCAGCAGGTCGATCCGGGTTTCACCAGGCTTCTGGGAGGCTCCGGCAGTGACGATGATGATGTCGGCTTCCTTGCAGTCCTCATAGGTGCCGGCCCACAGCTTCACACCGCCGACAAATGGCATGCCGTGGTTCATATCCAGCGCTTCACCAAGCGCCTTCTGATGGTTCACATCGATGAGTACTAGTTCGGGCATGCGCTTACGCAGCAGCAGCGTATAGGCTGTCGTGGTTCCGACTGCACCGGTGCCGATCACTACGACACGATTGGGCTTAAATGGGGCCATTGTTAGATCTCCTCCAGCTTTCGAATTTTGAAATATAAGGGTTTATAAGTTAAACGCCATCATTCATCCTTATATTTCTCGCTGAAACGGTACCGTCCTATATAAGGAAGGCAGAGCCGTTTCCACTTGCGGTCCAATCTTATCCATCATAATCTCTAGGGATAGTGTTTTCAAGCTGTCCGCTTTTAATCCATTACCCCAAAACGGGCATGCTAACAATGTATTTCTTATTATCCACTCAACCACTTGACAGGAGCGAATTTCAGAATGGATTTATTCCGCAAAAAACCGCTGGCTATTCCCCAGAATACCGGAGCGGAGAAACTTAGCAAGACACTGGGTGCAATGGATCTGACCATGCTCGGTGTAGGGGCCATTATCGGCACCGGAATTTTTGTAATGACGGGAGTGGCTGCTGCGGAGCATGCCGGACCGGGACTTGTGCTGTCCTTCATCATCGCCGGCTTTGCCTGTGTGTTATCCGCACTGTGTTACTCCGAATTTGCTTCCACACTGCCGGTATCCGGCAGCGCTTATGCATACAGCTATGTCGCCTTCGGGGAACTGCTGGCCTGGATTCTCGGATGGGATCTGGTGCTTGAATACGGCGTAGCCGCAGCGGCGGTAAGCAGCGGGTGGTCCGGTTATTTCCAGGGACTTCTGGAAGGCTTCGGCATTCATTTGCCCACCGCTTTGTCAGGGGCGTATAATGCAGATAAAGGAACCATTATTAATTTACCCGCAGTTGTCATTATTCTGCTGATCTCTTACCTGCTGACACGCGGGGTCAAGGAGACCGCCCGTTTCAATGCAGTGATGGTTGTGATCAAAATCTCGGTGGTGCTGCTGTTTATCGTCACCGGTATATTCTATGTGAAGCCTGAGAACTGGACGCCATTCCTGCCGTTTGGTTTCCATGGTGTGGTGAATGGTGCGGCAACCGTATTTTTTGCCTATATCGGATTTGATGCCATCTCGACTGCTGCCGAAGAAGTGAAGCGTCCGCAGCGCGATCTGCCGATCGGTATTATCTCGTCGCTTGCGATCTGTACCGTACTCTATATCGCCGTATCCTTGGTACTTACGGGGATCGTGCCTTATCAGAACCTCAATGTAAGTGATCCGGTATCGTTCGCCCTGCGGTTCGTTGACCAGAATATGATCGCCGGTCTGATCTCTGTAGGTGCCATTGCCGGGATGACTACCGTGCTGCTGGTAATGCTGTTCGGACAAACCCGTCTGCTGTTTGCCATTTCCCGAGACGGATTGCTGCCGCAGAGCTTGTCCAAGGTCAGCCCCAAAACACATACGCCAGTGCGCAGCACATGGATGGTCGGCGGACTGATTGCCGTTCTTACCGGCTTCGTCCCGCTTGACCGGCTGGCCAATCTGACCAGTATCGGGACCTTATTCGCCTTCCTGGTGGTTTCGCTGGGTGTTATTGTGCTCCGCCGTACGAAAACAGATCTCAGAAGAGGCTTCAAGGTTCCTTGGGTTCCGTTCATTCCGCTCCTTAGTGCGGCAACCTGCGGTTATCTAATGTATAATCTGGGAAGAGAAACTTGGATGGGCTTCCTGATCTGGCTTGCGGTAGGACTGCTAATCTATGGTCTGTACGGATACAAACGCAGTAATTTAAATACGAAGAAATAACGATTAACGGGAAGAGGAGAGAGAGCATTGTCATCCACAGCTTCAGGTTACAAGGTTCTGAGAAGGGTACTGCTGCTTCTCCTGACCTTACTTATTCTCTCGGCTTGTTCTTCTGCTCCTGCTCCCGAGCCTTCCCAGCCCCCGCAGCCGACGGAAGCGCCGGAAGAAGGGCAGATGATTACGGTCATCACACCGGATGCCAAGAACGTCGATAATGAGAATGCCCCGAAATATCAGATTCAGACCCGGCTGACAGACTTCAGGCTGCTTAACCCGTCAGCGGGAATAGCCTGGGGTGTCACCAAAAATGAGCTGCGCATGTATATGACCCTTGATAACGGCAAAACCTGGGCCAATATCTCGCCGGCTACGACTGTGCAGTTTCTGAGCAACCCGGTGTATGGCAAAGAGATTTTCTTCACCGATCCCAGCAACGGCTGGATTATACGAAGCTCTTTCGGCACGACCGAGACCGTGGTGCTGCGCACAACAGATGGGGGACACACCTGGAAAGTTTCTGCTTTTCCTGACACCAACACCTTGTCTTCGTTCTACTTCAGTTCACCGTCCCATGGCTGGCTGATGACTTCATGGGATGCCAGCTCCACCAAAGAGAGCAAAGCCTTGTATGCTACGCAGGACGGCGGGGCAACCTGGGCCCTGGTCATGCAGAATGAGCAGTATAATCCGAATCTGCCTAACAATACAATTCCGCTGCCGGGCGTTACGACCGGAATGATATTTAAGGACGGGAGCCGCGGATTCGTAACGCTTCAGACCGGGGCACTGCCTAAGATCTATGTCACCAAAGACGGCGGGGCAACCTGGGCGGCAGGCTCTGAATTTCTGGTCAACGAGAGCTTTGGAGGCTGTGACCGGGTCATTGCCGGTGAACCTGAATTCTTCGGTACGGATCATACAAGCGGATGGCTGTCTGTAGGTTGTCAAAAAGAAAAAGAGGCCAGCATGACCTACAACGGCTATTTCACTGCAAACGGGGGAGAAAACTGGAAGTTTATCAGCTTCAGCCGGCCGGCGTTGACGGGAATTAACCGGCATGTGGCACCTGAATTCCTCAGCTCGCAGGCGGGCTGGTCTTTAGAGGGGAACCTGTTGTACAAGACGATGAATCAGGGACAGACCTGGACGGCACTTCCGGCCAGCAGTGTACTGCAGTCCAAGCTGCTGGAATACCCGGAAGTAGTGAAGCTGCAATTCATCTCGGATGATGTAGGCTGGCTGCTGATCCAGAAGGAAGAGGACCGCAGATCTATCCTGCTGCAGACTACGAATGGCGGAGTGAGCTGGCGGGTTATGTAAAGGTAATTAAGAGGTTGTCCGCATTGGCGGGTAGCCTTTTCTTTTTGATAATACGGCCGCAAAGCCCTCTTAATATAAGGAAAAAACTTATTTAAAATTTTCTTTAAAAATGTGAAAAAAATCACATGACAAACTTTCACTCCTGTGATATATTTAACACATAGAGAACAAGTTCATTTTTTCACAAACTTTCATCCCGAATAGGAGAGATTATTATGAAAACATTTGAAACGGATTATATGACAAGAAACCTGCTGCAATTGTGCTACAACTGTGACGATGCTCACCTGTGTGAAACGGAAGAACAATGCAGAGCTTGCTGGGCGGACAACGGTATGCTGCCGGAAGAAACAAGCGAAACCAGACAATTGCTAGATCTCGTACATGCTTAATGTGATCGCCTCTCTTGGTATAATGAAGACCATTTAGGTTCCCGGATATAGGGGGATTTAGGTGGTCTTTTTGGCGTGCTGTCATCACCCCAAGTGAAGATTCTCTCGGAGCAGATGGGGGTGTTACACATTTGTTATGCTGTCTTCAAGGGAAGAGGCATATACATGTAGAGAAGACCTGCCAAGGGCAGGGAATCTAACCAGATGGGAACAAGGGGGAAGAGACCATGGGAACGGGACCGGATCCATCCTGGATGTTTGATTTTACAGGAACGGTATTGCCGATATTCCTCGCTGTAGTCGTGGGGATTATCGCTGTGTCTGCAGGCAGAGGACTGCTTCAGTGGAGCCGGAACAATAATGCCCCCCTGCAGTCCATACCCGCCCGCATTGTCAGCAAGCGCAGCGAAGTCCGCCAGCAGCAGGCACAGGATGAGAGCAGCCGCACCAGCACAACCTACTACCTGACGTATGAAGCGGAGGATGGTGTCCGCAGAGAGTTCAAGGTGGACGGCCATGAATATGGTATGAGTGCTGAAGGGGACAGGGGAGTGCTGACATATCAGGGTACAAGATATCATGGCTTTCAGCGGCGCCCGCATTACTCCACAGCGGAATAGTGAACAGGCTTGTTCATGGATAGTGTGATGTTTATTTGAAAAGTGTTCAGCAGCCCCCCTTGTAACCGTCAGCGGTGGAAGGGGGGGATTTGGGTTGTGCTTGCTTCGGCTCAAAAGCAGGTATTTCATGGTATACAAGGTATTGCTGCAGACCGCAAGAAATTGGGCGGGGACTGTCACCACTTAGGCGAATGCACATACAATACAGCGAGCAGTAAAGAACAACGGATGCTTGGCGTTACAGCTTTGTTCCATAACTGTCAATGAAGTGATTACAAGGAGGAGAACGCGTGGCCGTCATCAAAACGAATTCGGAGGATGTAAGGGTGCTTGCGCGGCTGATGCGGGCCGAGGCCGAAGAGGATGGGGAGTCAGGCATGCTGATGGTCGGTAATGTCGGGGTCAACCGGATTCTCGGCAACTGTCTGGACTTCAACAACATCCGCAGTGTGAATGATATGGTGTACCAGAGCCCGGGCGGCTTTGAAGCCCCGCAGAAGGGGTACTTCTATCAGCGTGCACGGGAGGCCGACATCCGTTTGGCAAAACGCGCTATCGCCGGGGAAAGAACCTGGCCAGCATCAAATGCGCTGTGGTTCTTCCGGCCTGTCGGGGCCTGTCCGGCCAACTGGTACAACCAGCAGAACACCGGCCGCTACAAGGCACACTGCTTCTTCACTCCGACCCAGGCGGATTGCCCGTCATTATTCTAGGTACGCTTAAGTGAATGCTAATTCAAATTTTAGGAGGTTATTCGTAAATGATCGTTCAACCCTACCGTCCCGTTAATTATATGATGGGCAGCAACCCAGCAGGTGGCATGAGCAACATGAACAATATGAACAACATGAACAATATGAACGGCATGGGCCCGATGAATACTATGGGTGCCATGAGCAACAAGGGGAACATTGGAAACATGGGCACCATGGGTACTATGAGCAGCATGCCGCCGCAGGTCACCAGCGGCAGCCCCATGACGCCAGCCGGAACCGTGGTCTCAACAACTGCACCGGTGTTCGAACAGTCTTATGTGGAGAACATCTTCCGCCTCAACCTTGGCAAGATCGGCACCTTCTACTTCACCTATGAGAACAACAAAGACTGGAACGCCAAGGTCTATACCGGCGTGCTTGAAGCTGCGGGCCGCGACCATCTGATTATCAGCGACCGGGCGACCGGACAGCGGGTTGTGCTGCTGATGGTAAATTTCGATTATGCCACCTTTGAAGAGCCGCTTGTCTATCAATATCCGGGAGTTATCGGAAATCCGGCGGTTGTACGGAGCTGCCGATAAGCTTTCTGGCCATTTATCCATAGAATAACGCAAAAACGGCTGTCCACCTTTGTTTAAAGGCGGTCAGCCGTTTCTTTTGCTACCGTACGCACATATGCTGTTTTTTTCGAGGGGACACGCATGCTTGCTGTTTCACCTAATATATTTATATAATAAAAGTATTATTTATAATCCGTGATTTATGTACTGGAGATGAAGGCATTGGGAAATTGATACGGAAAGGAACAGCTGGCATGATCCAGTCTGACATTTTGAACAAACGAAGGAGGTGGGCCTATCCGCCCGCACAGGAAACGGCGGATAGGAGTATAAATTGAGCGACCCTTTACCCGGTATATTAAATGTAGGTCTTATTATTTTGATTGTGCTGCTTAACGGTTTTTTTGTTTCGGTTGAGTATGCGATGGTGAAGGTGCGCAGCGGGCGCATCGATTCACTGATTGAGGAAGGCAGCAAGAGAGCCCCTGCAGCAAGACAGATCGTTCATAATCTGGATGGTTATCTGTCGGCCTGTCAGCTTGGCATAACACTTGCCTCGCTTGCGCTAGGCTGGCTCGGAGAACCGGCGATTGCTACGATTGTGGGACCGGTTATTACGAACCTCGGCTTCGGAGAAACAACTGTTTTTGTGGTTTCGCTTATCATAGCCTTTATGTTCATCACTGTTCTGCATATTGTACTGGGCGAGCTTGCCCCGAAGACCATTGCAGTGAATAAAGCCGAGGCTGTACTTCTGCTTGCTGCAGGTCCGATGAATGTCTTTTACCGGATCATGTATCCCTTCATCTGGGTGGTTAACGGCCTGGCTCGCGGGCTGCTGCGTATCTTCCGTCTGACGCCGGCATCGGAGCTGGCTACAGCACATACAGAGGAAGAAATACGCATTCTGATGCAGGAGAGCAACAAAAGCGGATTGATCGACAACACGGAAATGACCCTGGTGGATAATATCTTCGAATTTGCCGACACGATGGCCAGGGAGATTATGATTCCGCGCACGGAAATGATCTGTCTCAACACACATCTGGAGACGGACGAGAATCTTGAAATTGCCTTTGACGGAATGAGAACCCGTTATCCGGTCTGCGACGGAGACAAGGACCATATTCTCGGCTTCATTCATATCAAGGATATGATCCGTGATAATGCGCCCAAGTATAACGAATTGATCCGTCCGATATTGACTGTACCGGAATCGATTCAGATTAGCAGCCTCCTCAAGGTCATGCAGCGTGCCAAGACCCAAATCGCTATCCTGATTGATGAGTATGGCGGTACCTCGGGAATGGTTACTCTGGAGGATATTATGGAAGAGATTGTCGGAGAGATTCAGGATGAGTTCGACGAGGAACGTCCCGGCATCGAGAAGCTGGGGGAGGATGAGTTCTCTATCGACGGCCTGATGCTGATCGAGGAGATCAATGATACGCTCGGAATCCACATGGAGACGGATGATTACGATACGATAGGCGGCTGGCTGTATTCCAAGCTGGAGGTCAATCCTCCGCAAAAAGGCCAGACGGTGGAGTTCGACAATCATTTATTTGTGGTTGAAGAGACGGACAATAAGCGGATTTCCCGGATTAAGCTGCTGAAGGTGCAGTTTCTGACGGAGGAAGCCGGAGCTTAATTACGAGATGACAAGAGCATGGCGCTATTACAGCGCTGTGCTTTTTTTAGTATTCAGGGGCTCTCGTTTTGTCAGCGTTTCCCTTAAGCAAAAACTGTCTGTCCCATTAGGCACAATCTACGATTCGACTGGTTTCACCCAGGGTAAGGTTAGTGTAAATAGGTGAAATGCAATATCTTAAAGTTCATGAAAGGAGAGAGGCCTATGGAGCATCATCCGAATCATTACAATGATCTGCTTGTCCTCTTATCTGTTGCTATAGCATTTCTATCGTGCTTCACAGCCCTGGATCTGGCGGAACGGCTGCTCCGTGGCCGCAAGGGGAATCTCTATATTCTGCTTATCTCTGTAGTGCTGGGCACAGGGATGTGGAGTATGCATTTTATCGGAATGCGGGCGATGGATTTGGGAGTTCCGGTATCGTATGATCTGCTGCTGCTTGTGTTCTCGCTGATCATTCCTGTGGCCGCTTCTTATATGCTGTTTGCAATGCTTGGCAACCCCCATACCCGCAGCCGTGTCTATCTGGGTCTTGGCGGCATGCTGTTCAGCAGCGGAATACTGATCATGCATTTCAGCGGTATTCTGGCGATGAAGCTCTCGGCAACGTATGAACAAGGGTTCTTCTCCATTATCCTGTCTATCCTATTCGCCCTGGTTGTCCCTGTAATTACTGCATCCTACGACCCGAAATGGCTGGGGAATGCCTACAATATGCTTAGTGTCAAAAAATTGCTGCTCGTGTTAACCCTAACCGGAGCGTTCACAGGAATACATTATTCTGCAATGGCCGGCGCATCCTTCACAGTAGTAGACTCCTTCTTGTATACAGGGCGCGCTCCGCTCTTGGATGATTCACTGCTGGGCATTATTCTGGGCGGTTCCTTCTTGTTCATTGTGACAATTGTGCTTGGCCTGCTCTATAGGGACCGGCAGCATGTGCTCCGCTTTGCAGCATTTAATGAGCAGCGTTATATGGCCTTGTTCGAGCATAGCCCGGATATGGTGCTGTGTATTGATCCGGCCCTTAAGAAGATCATCAGTGCTAATCCTTCCCTGCGGTATACCACCGGATATGGAAGAGAAGAACTGGGGGAATTCAAGAACATCCTGTACAGTGCCCGGGATGAAGCCGCGGTCAAGGAAGCTGTGCGCAATGCCTCCCAAGGGAAGTCCTCCAAGCTGGAGCTGAAGGTTATCACCAGGGACGGCCAGCAGATGATCTGCAGCGTAACGGTGTTTCCATTGCTTCATAATAAGGAACAGCTGGTCTATCTCGTTGCCGAGGATGTCACTGCCCTGATGCAGTACCAGCATGAACTGATTCAGGCCCGGGATGCGGCAGAGAGTGCTGCCAGGATGAAAAGCGAGTTTCTGGCGACGATGAGCCATGAAATCCGTACACCGCTGAACGGAATTATCGGCATCAATCAGCTGCTGGCCGAAGAGATCAGCAAGCCCGAGCATCTGGAGCTGCTGAAGCTGCAGAGTACCAGCAGCCAGGCGCTGCTCCATGTAATGAGTGATGTTCTCGATATCTCCCGCCTGGAAGCAGATGGTCTCGTGTTGAACCAGGAGCCGTTTCAGCTGACTGTGCTGCTGCAGGAGTGTATGGATCTGTTTGAAGTAATTACCAGAGATAAGCAATTGTCGTTTGTGCTGGCGGTAGAAGAGGGTCTTCCCGGCAAGTTCGTGGGAGACATTGCGCGGATCCGTCAGATCCTGGTTAATTTAATCGGCAATGCGGTGAAATTCACTCCTTCGGGAGCGGTTACAGTTACTGTTGAGTCCGCCGGCATGAAGGGAGCTTCTCAGACGCTGCAATTCAAAGTGCATGATACAGGCATCGGCATTCCGCCGGATAAGCTGCAGCTGCTGTTCCAATCCTTTTCCCAGGTGGATGCTTCCCACACGCGTAAATATCCGGGTACCGGTCTGGGATTGGCCATTTGCAAGAAGCTGGTGGAGCTTATGCAGGGAGAAATATGGGCGGAACCGGCGCCGGGCGGCGGGACCCAGTTCTTTTTCAGAATTGTACTGCAGTCGCTGGATTCATCGCCGGAGCTGATTTACAACCAAGAAAATGAAGACAGCGGAGTGCCTGCGGCAACAAAAGCTGTATAATGTAGGGTTTGCCAAGGAGAGAACTTTAATTATATAATTTTAAAGTAACTTATCTTTTATCACGACAGTCCTATGGACAGAAAGGAACTCTCTTTGAGCAAACCGAATAAGAACAATGTCGCGCTTCCCCAGATGAGCAAGCAGGAGAAACGCCGGGCAGAGCAGGAACAGCAGAAGCAGAAAACGAGAATTCTGATCGTGAGTACAGTGGCATTAGTCGTAATTATTTTTGTAGGATTATTCATGCTGGCCTCGAAGGACGGCTCAACCACAGGATCTGCTGCGGCTCCCGTTGACTTCAATTACAGTGAAATGGCACGGCTGGGCAAAGAAGATGCTCCAGTCAAAATCGTTGAATTCGGCGATTACAAATGTCCGGCTTGCGCCCAGTTCACCGGGGTGATTAAACCGCAAATCGTTCAGGAGTATGTCAATCAGGATAAAGCAGCCTTTTACTTCGTCAACCTGGCCTTTATTGGTACGGATTCGAGAACAGCCTCACTCGCGGCACTCTCCGTATACCATCAGAATCAAGAGGCTTTCTGGAAATTCTTCGATGCCATCTATGCTAACCAGGGTGAAGAAAAGGTGGAGTGGGCAACACCGGACTTCCTGGTAAGTCTGGCACAGCAATTAGAACTGCCCATTGACTTCGACCTGCTGCGTAAGGATATTGAAGACAAGACCTACGAAAGCGAATTGGAGAGAGATATCCAGCTTGGCACTGACACCGGCATAACCAACACGCCGTCATTGTTTGTCAATGGAGTCAAAGTGAATGAACCTTTTAATATGGAGGAAATCGATGCTCAAATCCAGGTAGCTGCGGAAGCTGTGGCTGGACAATGAATAAATTCTCTGCATTCTGCCGCCGGAATTGTCTCTACTTGGCCTGGTTCGTCTCGGTTGTTGCTGTAGCAGGCAGTCTGTATCTCAGTGAAGTGCTGAAATATGAGCCCTGCAAGCTATGCTGGTTTCAGCGGATATTTATGTACCCGCAGCTGATTTTGCTCGGAATCGCCACTTACCGGGGGGATAAGCGCATTATCCCGTATGTCCTTCCCTTAAGTTTGATTGGCGGAAGCATTTCGATCTATCATTACGCAGAGCAGAAAATTCCGGCACTCAGCAAGGTGCTTCCATGTACAATCGGTGTGCCGTGCAACACGGATTATCTGAATTATTTCGGATTCATCACCATCCCGCTGCTGGCACTCATTGCGTTCGCATTAATCACAATTCTGCTATGGACAGGGCGTAAAGAGGATGCAGGTGAGTAAGAAGCCGTCAGGCAGAATGAAGAGTAACTATTCCCCTTAAATTAAGTGTAAATTATTATGCAGAAACGCTGTAAAATCACGCGATAAAGGGATAATGAAAGAGAATGAAAGATCAAGACATACCGGATCATGGATTTGGTTGTTTTGGTTGTTTTTCATTCTTTTTTCATTTGTTTCAACGCTTTACGGAAGAGGCATTGTAGATTAATATTAGTCCTTGTGAGAAGTTGAATATGCGCTGAATTTTCCGGAAGGAAAAACGGGGGAACCAAACTTGGCCGAGTGCCAACGGGGTGAATCGGAAGCGGGTCAGCAGACTCGAAAACCGTAGGGCTACCACAGCCCGAATCCGCCAGCTAACCTCGTAAGCAATAGTGGGATAATGACCATGCACTCAAGGCATGCGGATCATTTCCGTATGCTTATTTTTGTGCCTGCATTTATGAAATCCACTTATGAAAACAGCGCGCGGTACTGCCGTTTCAACTTAACAAAGAGAGGAACTGTTACTACAATGGTAAGCAAGGTAAAACGACTATTGATCGGGCGTCCGATGAAGTCGAACGAACTCGATCATGAAAAGTTATCCAAGGTGAAAGCACTGGCTGTCCTGTCTTCTGATGCGCTCTCGTCTGTAGCCTACGGAACAGAACAAATCTTAATCGTACTTGTGGCCGCAGGTTTCACAGCTATCTGGTACTCATTGCCAATTGCATTAGCCGTATTGGGCCTGCTGGCCATCTTAATCCTGTCTTATCGGCAGACCATTTTTGCTTATCCGCAAGGCGGGGGCGCCTATATTGTTGCCAAAACCAATCTCGGGGTTCATACCGGCTTGCTTGCCGGCGGCTCTTTGCTGGTGGATTATATTCTTACGGTGGCGGTAAGCGCCTCGGCGGGAACGGATGCGATCACATCAGCGTTCCCGGGTCTTCATAATCATAGTGTACTCATAGCGGTTACTGTCATTCTGCTCTTAACGATTGTCAATCTGCGGGGTGTTACTGAATCTGCTTCATTCATAGCCATTCCGGTATATCTGTTCGTCGTCTCCATCTTTGTACTGATTATCGCGGGAGTCTTCAAGTATGCAACCGGCGGTGCTCATGCCCAGGTTCCTGAGATCGGCTCGGCGGTATCGAACGTCAGTATGTTCCTTCTGCTTAAGGCCTTCAGCTCCGGCTGTTCGGCACTGACCGGGGTAGAAGCGGTCTCCAATGCGATTCCTAACTTCAAAGCACCGGCTGAGAAAAATGCGGCTAAAACGCTGATGCTGATGGGTCTGATTCTCGGGGCTATGTTCACGGGGATTACGCTTTTGGCTTATTGGTACGGTATCATGCCGGACGAGAAAGCAACGGTTGTGTCACAGATTACCGAGTCTACCTTTGGCCGCGGCGGTTTGTACTTCTTCATCCAAGGCATCACCGCAGTAATCTTGTTCCTGGCGGCGAATACAGCGTATTCGGCCTTCCCGCTGCTGGCGTTCATGTTCGCCAAAGACAAATATTTACCCCACGCCTTCATGGTGCGCGGAGACCGGCTGGGATTCTCCAACGGCATTATTTTCCTCGGCGTAATGTCGGCTGTGCTTGTAGCTGCTTTTCACGGAAATACCGAAGGGTTGATTCCATTATACGCCGTTGGGGTATTCATTCCGTTTACCCTTTCACAGCTTGGCATGATGGTCCAGTGGTACAGAACCAAGCCTAAGGGCTGGCAGAGCAAATTCGCTGTGAATACAGTAGGCATGCTCACAACCTTAACCATTACGCTCATCTTCATTATTACTAAATTCTCGAGTGTATGGATGGCCTTCATCTTCCTGCCGCTTGTAATCATCGTGTTCCACCGGATTCACCGCCATTATATGAATATTGCCGATCAGCTGCGTATTTGTCCGGCTACGGATAAACCTTGCATTAAAGGAAGCACAGTGGTTGTACCTGTTGCCGGTGTCACCCGTGCAGTACTGCATTCGATCAGCTATGCGAAGTCATTGACTGAGAATGTAGTGGCTGTATATGTCGGATTCGATGAAGAAGAGATTCACAAAATGGAACAGAAGTGGGAAGAGTGGAACCCTGGAGTGCGCCTGATTGTACTCCGCTCTCGTTACCGCAGCATCATCCGCCCGCTGGTGAAATTCATCGATACGGTGGAGTGGAAAACCGCTTCTACAGACCACATTACTGTACTCATTCCGCAATTTGTTACGAAGCATTGGTGGCAGGCGATTCTGCATAATCAGACCAGCTTGTTCATCCGCTCTTATCTGATGAATCAGAAGGATATCGTTATAGCAACTGTACCGTATCATTTGCACAAATAGACATACCCTTTATATGTAAAACGGCTGTTTCCGCAGGTTGCGGGAATAGCCGTTTTTTGTTATGCGCAGGGTGAGTATAAATGGAATCAGATAATTTAGTTGACATAGAGAATGAGAATCAATATCATCAGTTTATGTGAGGCGAAGGCCGCAATCACCTTTGACCAATAATGAATGTATATACAGGAGGGGTAATTAATGTTTTCGTTCAACCTGCAAAGATCAACAAGCATGAAGCTGGCTATGGCCGGACTCATGACCACGACGTTCTTATTATCCGCATGCGGAAATAACAATGCAGCCAATAACGGAGCTGCGGCAACTACGGCACCTGCAGAAGCCACTACTGCACCGGCAGAAACAACAGCTCCAGCGGTAGAGCAAACAGTAACGGATGCCATGGGACATAAAGTCACTGTCCCTGCGAACCCGCAGCGTGTGCTTGCTTCTTATCTGGAAGACTATCTGGTCGCACTTGGCGTGACTCCGGTTGCCCAATGGTCCGTGACAAACGGCACTCAGGATTACCTTGCAGCTGAGCTTAAGGACATTCCAACCATCAGCTATGACCTTCCACTCGAAGCTGTAACCAGCTTCGCACCGGACTTCACTATTGTACAATCGGAAGGTACTGTCCAGAACGGTCTGTATGACCAGCTGAACAAAATTGCACCAACGTATGTACTCGGCGACGAAGTCAGCAAGGACTGGCGCAAATCGCTGCTCAAGATCGGCGAGCTGTTGAACAAAACGCCTGAAGCTGAAGCAGCCATTGCTGCCTATGATCAAAAAGCGGCTGATGCCAAAACAAAAATCTCCGCTGCGATCGGCGATGAGTCCGTTGCCATTCTCTGGCTGGTATCCAAGAACTTCTATATAGTAGATGAAACCCGCAGCAGCGGGGCAGTCCTGTATGGTGATCTTGGCGTGAAGCTTCCGAATCTGGTTACCGAAATTCCTGCTGAGTCCAGAGCAACGTGGAATCCGATATCACTTGAGAAATTGTCTGAGCTGACTGCAGATCATATCATCCTAGTGAACAGTGACGGGGCGGATGCTGCTGAAGTTACGGATGGCGCGATCTGGAAGGGGATTCCGGCTGTTAAGGCGGGGAATGTTCATGAGTTTAGCAGATCAACCAGCTGGCTGTACAGCGGTCCTATAGCTAACTCCAAAACAATTGATGATGCTCTGAGCAGTCTTGTAAAATAAGATGCGTTCAAAATGCCGGTAATCAGCCTCTGCCGGTATAGAGTGTGCAGGTCCTTGTATCCCCGGATACGATGATCTGCACCTTTTTTTAAATGGAGCGATAGATGAGGGCGTTCAGCATAGATTACGCGTTATCTGCTTGTACAAAATTCATATATTTGCGATAATGAGAATGATAATCAATTAGAAGCAAGTAATAATCCTGTTAAGGAGACGGCTTATGGTTTCATCCACACGTTCTAACCTCAATCCTTCTACGGCTGCAGGGGATAAACCCATCAAGTCGCGGCCGGTGGCTGCAGCTACGATACTGCTGCTCGGAATAGCTGTCATCGTCTTCGGACTGATGTTGTCTGTATCGGTAGGAGCAGCAGATATCCGGCTGGCTACTGTATGGGAAGCTGTTGTCCGCTTCAATCCGGAGCTGGGACAGCATCAGGTCATCCGGGAGCTGCGAATCCCCCGGGCTTTGGCTGGAGCACTGGTGGGGGCATGTTTTGCTGTTGCCGGCGCGATCATGCAGGGAATGACCCGGAATCCGCTGGCGGATTCGGGGCTGCTGGGACTCAACGCCGGAGCCGGTGTCGGCCTGGCATTGGCTTTCGCCTTTGCGCCTTCGCTGTCTTTCATGTATATCATGATCTACTGCTTCATTGGAGCGGCTGTGGCATCGCTCTTAGTCTTCGGCATCGGTTCGCTGTCCCATAGCGGGCTGACACCGCTACGCCTGACCTTAGCGGGTGCGGCGGTCAGTGCTATGCTGCTGGCGCTCAGCCAAGGCGTCGCCATTCTGTATCACCTCTCCCAGGATATCGCGTTCTGGATGGCAGGCGGGATTGGGGGAGCGAACTGGACACAGCTCAAGATTATGTCCCCCTGGGTTGCAGGTGCGCTTATCGGGTCGCTGGTGCTCTCGCGTTCCATCACGCTGTTAAGCCTGGGAAGGGATGTTGCCGCTGGACTGGGGCAGCGCACACGGCTAGTACAGACCGTAGGGATGATCATTGTGGTCATTCTTGCCGGAGCGGCGGTCTCGACGGTGGGCCCGATTGCTTTTGTCGGATTAATGGTTCCGCATATTACCCGTTATCTGGTGGGGGTGGATTACCGCTGGATCATTCCTTGCTCGGCAGTACTCGGGAGCGTCCTGATCCTCTTTGCCGATATCGCTGCGAGAATGATTAATGCGCCTTATGAAACACCGATAGGTGCCCTGATTGCAGTAATCGGCGTACCGTTCTTCATCTATCTGGCCAGCAAGCGCAAGGGGGAGCTGTAATGAACAGGACCATGTCTGTACCCTCAGTGAAATCGCGCCGCACCAGAGAAGCCGGTATTCTAACGCTGCTTGCTGCACTTATCGTCATTATTTTTATTGTCAGTATGAATACCGGCTTCATGCGCTTATCACCACTTGATGTTCTACATACTTTGCTCGGTGAAGGAACCAAACAGCAGAAGCTGATTCTGTTTGATTTCCGGCTGCCGCGTATAGTGATCTCACTGCTCATCGGGGCGGGTTTCGCAGTATCCGGATCTATTCTGCAAGGCCTGTCGCGCAATGCTCTTGCTGAACCCTCTACCTTAGGGATTAACGCCGGAGCGGGATTCGCAGTGCTGATCTTCATTTCATTTGTCCCGGCAACCACAGCGGGGCCCATCTTTGTTCTTCCGCTGCTGGCGCTGGCAGGTGCAGCGCTTACGGCCACGCTGATCTATTTTCTCTCCTACCGGAGAGCCGACGGACTCTCGCCGACACGGCTGATCCTGATCGGAATTGCCGTAGGTGCCGGCATTTACGCTTTTCAGCTGATCCTGTCGTTAAGACTGGACCCGCAGAATTATCAGTTCGTAGCCATCTGGCTGGCCGGCAAAATCTGGGGCGGAGACTGGCGGTTCGTGCTGGCATTGCTCCCCTGGATATTGATTCTGCTGCCGTTCGCGTTCTACAAAGCCCGGGTGCTTAACGTACTAAACCTGGGGGATGAAACCTCCAAGGGACTTGGGCTGCCGCTGGAGCGGGAACGTCTGCTGCTCTTGGCTGCTGCTGTGGCTCTCGCAGGCGCCTGCGTCTCGGTCAGCGGAGGCATCGGCTTCGTCGGACTGATTGCACCGCATCTCGCCCGCAGACTTGTAGGCCCGCGTCATCAGATCATGCTGCCTGTAGCCGCTCTGATAGGCGCGCTGCTGCTGCTTACCGCAGACACCATCGGGCGCTGGATTCTGCAGCCTACAGAGATACCTACAGGTATCGTGGTGGCGATCATCGGCGCCCCGTACTTTTTATATCTTTTGGCAAAATCTAAGGCTTAACATAGGCATTCATAGGCGAATTATCATGAAAAATTAAAATCCTGAGGAGTGAGTATCATGTCGGAACGTTTGAATACAGAACAGCTGAGTATCGGATACGCAGAGGCAATGATTGTAAAGGGGCTGAACCTGTCACTTCCGACAGGGAAGATTACAGCGCTGGTTGGAGCGAACGGCTCAGGTAAATCGACTATCCTGAAGACGATGGCACGCATCATGAAGCCGAAGAGCGGCAGCGTCATGCTTGACGGCAAATCCATTCATAACCTGTCCACCAAAGAGGTGGCCAAGCAGCTGGCGATTCTGCCGCAGAATCCTACAGCACCTGACGGTCTTACTGTATCTGAGCTTGTGGGTTACGGCCGCTACCCCCATCAGAAGGGCTTCGGCACCATGACGCCTGAAGACCGCAGCATCATTGCCAATGCAATCGAAGTTACCGGTATGACAGAGTTCCATGACCGACCGATTGACCGGCTCTCCGGCGGACAGCGTCAGCGGGCCTGGATTGCTATGGCTTTGGCGCAGCAGACAGATATTCTGTTCCTTGACGAACCGACGACATTCCTTGATATGGCCCATCAGCTGGAGGTGCTGCAGCTGCTGCAGAAGCTGAATGAAGAAGAAGGCCGGACGATTATCATGGTGGTACATGATTTGAACCATGCATCCCGTTATGCGCAGCATATGGTAGCGATCAAATCCGGCAATGTGATCAGTGAAGGTGCGCCGGTTGATGTAATGACACCGGTAGTTCTGCGTGAAGTATTCGGCATTGAAGCCGATATTGTGCCTGATCCGCGTACCGGAGTGCCGCTGTGCCTCCCTTACGAGCTGGCTGCGTACAAGGCAGCTGGACTATAAGCGCGAGCTGTGCAGGCTAGTGGAGCGGAGAGGGGCAGTGCAATGAATGAACAATTGATTAAGGAATTCACCACTAAGTTTGACCTGCATCCTGCGGTACCGGAGGGAGCTCTGCACTCCTTCGCTGCAGCTGAACTGGTGCATGAGCAGGGTATGAGGGCATTTGTAGACACTTACGGGCCGTTAATGAAAGCACTGGACGATAAAGCGGTTGCTGCATATTTCGGCGGCTATCTGTCCAATCTGGCGCTTGCGGTTCAGTATTCAGTCACAGGATTCTCCTTCGTTCCTGAGCTCAGCCTAGCGAATCTGGGGATTCATCTCATTCCGGCAGACGGATATTGCCGGATTGCCTTCTCCCTTCACGCGTGGAAGACTGAGCAGGCTCCTGAGGAACAGCAGAGCAGGGACGCGTGGCGAAATGATGTGTTTGCCCGCTTTTATCAAGAGACTGCCGGGCCGCTGGTACGCTGTATTTCACAGGTGAGCGGTTTATCACCTGGTGAGATATGGGGACAGATGCCGTCCAAATTCAATTATTATGTGGAGTCCTTTGCAGCCGGAATTACCGATCCTGCAGTGCTTAAGCGGATTGAAGCAGATTACAGCTATCTGAAAGATGAACTGCCTGCTGAAGTATTCCAGATGCCCCGGAATCCGTTTCATGTGAAGGTACGGAGAATTGAATCGCTCGTTGACCCGGAGCAAACTGTACAGATGCGCAACCGCTGCTGTATGTACTACCGGACAGAAGGCGGCCGTCTATGTTATACCTGCCCCCGGATGAAAGAAGAGGAACGTGCAGCGAGAAGGGAAGAATTCCGTTCAGAGCGTGCTGCGGCCGGAAGTTAGGTTATAAACGGGAATGATGAAACATAATAATGCTGTATGCAGCTTCCAAACAGGCTCCTGTCATTGACAAGGGAGCCTGTTCGTTGTTAAAGTTGTGGTTGCCGCGATGCAGTTGAGGCAGGCAGATGATCACGGTCATCATTTTCATAGAGTTAGGGGCATGATGTATGAATATCGACAACATATATAAGGACCTGCAGCAGCTGGTCACAGCAGGCTCGCTGAAGCGCCACGAGAGTCTTAAGCATCTGGTGTATACCCGGATGGGCGGGGAAGCGGATATTTGGGCTGCTCCGGCAACCTACGATGAAATTCAGAGAATATCTACATATGCGCATGATCATCATATTCCGCTTACTGTACTCGGAAACGGCTCGAATGTCATTATCCGGGACGGGGGTATCCGCGGTATTGTGCTTCAGACCTCCGACATGACGGAAATGGGCATCCGGGACGGACTGCTCTACGCGCAGTGCGGGGCGAAGATTATCGATGCTTCAAGATATGCGCTGGAGCTGGAGCTGACGGGGCTGGAGTTCGCCTGCGGCATCCCCGGCACGGTAGGCGGGGCGCTGTATATGAATGCCGGAGCTTACGGCGGTGAGGTTAAGGACGTGCTGCAAAGTGCACTTGTGATCGACAAGGACGGACAGCTTATTACTATGCAGGGCGACCAGCTTCAGTGGGGATACCGCAAAAGTATCTTTGCCAGCGGAGAGTATATTGTGCTGGAGGCCAGATTTGCGCTTCAGCCGGGTGATCCTGCTGCGATCAAGACCTCCATGGATGAGCTGACCTATCTCCGCGAATCCAAACAGCCGCTGGAATATCCTTCCTGCGGCAGTGTGTTCAAGCGGCCGCCGGGCCGCTATGCCGGCCAGCTGATTCAGGAGAGCGGCCTGCAGGGAACACGCATCGGCGGAGCGGAGGTATCTCGCAAGCATGCCGGATTCATCGTCAATGCGGATAATGCGACAGCCAGTGACTACATCGGACTGATTCAGCATGTGCGTTCAACGGTGAAGGAAAAATTCGATGTCGAGCTGGAGACGGAAGTTGAGATTCTCGGGGAAGAAGCATAAATCAGCTAATAAATTCTTGTATCTGAATCAATAGACGTGTGTAAGGCCATGGGTGTGTTTCACCCATGGCCTGTATGTGTCTCAAGTAGAGGGGAAATAAACATGACGCGCACAACTTTCCTGTAATACTTAGATCATTCAGCTTAAGGCTAAGGAATATTTCGCTCTGTCCGTCTCCAGCTCGACATTATCCTCAGCTACTGTATTCAGCTTCAGCCCGCTGACCGCGATCTCATAATTAGGCTGCGGAAGCGGCACAAGCTCACCGTCTGCATTGAGTGTATTTCCCGTTCCCCGCAGAATCAGTGCACTGCCCAGGTATTCATCAAGAACATCCTCGGCATTGCGGTAGTCTACGGTGTCCAGATTAAAGTGAACTGTATCCAGATCATCCAGCTCCTGCTTCTTGATCACCAGGGTTGCATGCTCCTGCGCCTCCAGCCAATCGATAAGCTTCTGTACGTTTTGTTCCATATAGGATCCCATCCTTTGGTTAGTAAGAGATTGATAATTCTAAGTTACCCTTTTCCGGGCAAATGAATCCATCGTATTTATTAATGATATTAATAATTAACATAATGAATAATATAAAAGCGTAAAAGAATAGATCCCGAATAGGTGCCCGCCGGAAGATGCATTGTTTGCAGTTCCCCATTAGGGTGTAAACTACATCTATGCACTTCTATTAACAATACATAAACGGGGAAGGTGAGCATAATGTGGGGTGCATTGATGTGGGGCGCCATTTCCGGCTCAGCTGTGTTACTCGGGGCGCTGCTCGCTCTGTTCCTGTCCATTCCCACCAAGCTGATCGGCTTCGTTATGGCTTTCGGGACAGGCGTACTTATTGGAGCAGCTGCTTATGAACTGCTGGAGGATTCCGCGAGTGACGGCGGGCTGACCCCGACGATCATCGGTTTTACCGCAGGAGCGTTGGTGTTCACGCTGTTTGACTGGTATATCTCGCGGAAAGGCGGAGCCGGCCGCAAACGCTCAGCCAGAGCATCAGGGAAGACGGAAGCTAAAGGCGGGAGCGGCATGGCTATTTTTGCCGGAACGGTACTGGATGCTATTCCTGAGTCGATCATGATCGGGGCCAGTCTGATTGCCGGCCAAGGTGTAAGTCTGCTGCTGGTTATTGCTATTTTTATCAGCAATATTCCGGAAGGGCTGTCGAGCACGGCAGGGCTGAAGCAGGACGGCTACGGCAAAAGAAAAATTATGCTGCTCTGGCTCGGCGTACTGGTAATCTCCACCCTGGCTTCAGGCGCTGGCTATACATTTATGGACCATGCAAGCGGGTATACGGAGGCGATGATTGCTTCTTTTGCCGGGGGCGGGATTATCGCGATGGTCTCCTCCAGCATGATGCCGGAAGCCTATGAGGACGGTGGACCGCTAACGGGATTTATCGCCGCCATGGGGCTGCTGTGCTCGCTGATCCTGGATCAGCTGTGAGGGTTGTCAAGCCTCCGGCAATCATGGTATAGTTCAAGACGCACCATATGTATAGTCATAAGCACAAAGAAGGAATCTGCGCGCGCAAGCGCAGGAGAGGTTCGCAAACTCCCTCTATAAAAAACTAAGACCGCTACAGGCATGAGCAGCTTTCCGGATATCCGGGGGCTAAAGGAGTACGGGCATTTGCCTGTACTTATTTCTTGTTATGCCGCGCGTGTCTCATCTTAGTAGAGCCAGGTTTTCGAAATCTCGTTCTTCTTTCCAGTTCAGGCCGTGAGCCTAGGGAAAAGAGAGGGGTTTTTTGTCATGTCAGAAGGCAGACTGAAAGAGGAAATGCAGGAGGTTACCCTGCTGGGTAATCAAGGTACGAAGTATAATTTCGGCTATGCTCCGGAAATTCTGGAGGCGTTCGATAACAAGCATCCCGGCCGTGATTATTTTGTCAAATTCAACTGCCCGGAGTTCACCAGCCTGTGTCCGGTTACCGGACAGCCGGATTTCGGTGTGATGTACATCTCGTATATTCCTGATATCAAAATGGTTGAATCCAAATCCCTGAAGCTCTATCTGTTCAGCTTCCGCAATCACGGGGATTTCCATGAAGACTGTGTCAACATTATTATGAATGATCTGATCTCGCTGATGGAGCCCCGCTACATTGAGGTCTGGGGCAAGTTCACGCCGCGCGGCGGCATTTCCATCGATCCTTACTGCAACTGGGGGCGTCCGGGAAAGAAATATGAGGGCATGGCCGAGCACCGGCTGATGAACCACGACCTGTATCCCGAGAAAGTGGATAACCGTTAATCCGGGAGATCCGCAGCACACAGAACAATAAGGAGGAGAGAACTTACGATGAATAAAAAAGCACTGGTCGTCTTCAGCGGCGGCCAAGACAGCACCACCTGTCTGGTATGGGCTTTGCAGCAGTTCCAGGAGGTTCAGGTGGTAACTTTTAATTATAATCAGCGCCATGCGGCAGAGATCGAAGTCGCCAAGGAGATTGCCGCGAAGTTTGGGGTGAAGCAGCATATTCTCGATCTGGGACTGCTGAATCAGCTGGCCCCGAACGCGCTAACCCGGGATGATATCGAAATCGCTGCCGGGGAGGGCGAGGAGCTGCCGAGTACATTTGTAGACGGACGGAACCTGCTGTTCCTGTCCTTTGCAGCGATTCTGGCCAAACAGCTGGGCTATAGCAATATCATCACCGGTGTCTGCCAGACGGACTTCAGCGGATATCCGGATTGCCGGGATGTGTTCGTGAAATCACTGAATGTCACACTCAATCTGTCGATGGATTATGAGTTCGTAATCCATACTCCCCTGATGTGGCTGGACAAAAAAGAAACCTGGAAAATGGCCGACGAGCTTGGCTATTTCGACTATATCCGTGAGCAGACGCTTACCTGCTACAACGGGATTATCGGCAGCGGCTGCGGCACCTGTCCGGCATGTCTGCTGCGCCAGCGCGGCCTTGAGCAGTATGAGGCGGAGCGCCAGGAGGCTGGACTATAATGCTGGGCGAAGTATCTGTCTGCAAAATCTTTACCTTTGACGCCGCCCATCAGCTGATAGGGCACAAGGGGAAATGCAGTAATCTGCACGGGCATACGTATAAGCTTGAGGTTGTACTGAAGGGCGTTCCGTCCGTGGAGCACGGCCAGTCGGATGAGGGGTTTGTCATCGATTTCAGCGATATCAAAGCGACGGTGAAGCAGTTTGTAGTCGACCGGCTGGATCATGCTTTCCTGGCCATGGGCAATGAGCCTGTACTGGAGACACTTACGGCTACTGGCTCCAAGGTAGCACTGCTGTCGTTCCGTACGACGGCGGAGAACATGTCAGCATACATCGCTTATGAGCTGAAGCGGGCTTCCTTACCGGTCTATTCGGTCAAGCTGTGGGAGACTCCGACCTCCTGGGCGGAGGTGCTGGCGGCAGACATTCCGGAAGCGGGGCCGTCTTACCGTCTGTACGGAGGCTGCGACCATGAGTAAAATACCCGTTATCGAAATGTTCGGCCCGACGATTCAGGGGGAAGGGGCGGTCATCGGTGTCAAAACGATGTTCGTCCGCACCTACGGCTGCGATTACCGCTGCGGCTGGTGTGATTCCGCCTTCACCTGGGACGGATCGGCGAAAGATAAAGTAACCCTGATGGAACCGCAGGAGATTCTCGCCGGGCTGCTTGAGCTGGCAGGAGATAATTTCAATTGCGTAACCATCTCCGGAGGCAATCCGGCGCTTATCGGGGAAGCCATGGGTGAGTTCATCACCCTGCTCCACGAACGCGGTATCCAGGCGGCCATCGAGACACAGGGCAGCCGCTGGCAGGATTGGTTCAGTGATGTCGATGTGCTGACGATCAGCCCCAAGCCGCCAAGCTCCGGGATGAAGACCGACTGGGATAAGCTGGATGAGATTATGCTTAGAGTCGGCAGCAGCGGCAAGGCTGCCCATAGCCTGAAGGTGGTTGTTTTTAGCCAGGAGGATTATGAATATGCCCGGAAGGTACATTTCAGGTACCCGGAGGTCCCGCTGTTTCTTCAGCCGGGGAACGAAAATGTCACCGAGGAAGGCGACATTTCAGGCCGCCTGCTGGGCCGGCTGGAATGGCTGTTTAATCTGGTGATTGCCGACCCGCAGATGAACAAGGCGCGGGTGCTGCCGCAGCTTCACGCACTAATCTGGCATAATAAGCGGGGCAAGTAAGGCTTGCGCATTATATATTGAATGAAGACCGAACCTCTGCGATGCGGAGGTCCGGTCTTTGTGTTATAGTCCCCCGGTCCGCCTGCTCTTCCTTCGGGGTGCCGGTACCCAATACCTTTTAATGTAATTATTAGGATTAATGTAACAAGCGGAGGTGCATCACCCATTCTAGGCGTAATATACTTGATGGATGATCAAGTATGAGGGGGAATTGAAATGGAGAACGGATACTACGCAGGCTGGGGAACGCTGGCACTGATTAATGCGGGAATTGCCCAGGGGAAAAACCGGAGCGGATTAAACTGGTTTCTGCTGTCATTGCTGCTGGGACCGCTGGCTACCTTTATCCTGGTGATCTCGGATAAGCTACCAGAGTGAATTATCAGTTATAATATTAGGGAGTATTAGTGCTTAAACGCCATGGTTACAGCATCTGGAGGAGGGAATGAAATGGAATTCAAAAGCCCGCAGATTAATCTGTATGTCACAGATTTAGCCCGTTCAAGAACTTTCTATGAAAAGCTAGGGTTTAAGTTGACTTTCACTGCGGAAATCGAGGGTGAAGCCGTGCATCATGAACTTGTGCTGGATGGCTTCAAGCTGGGGCTGGCCAGCAGGACTTCAGCGAATAAGGTACATGGGCTGACGCCTGGAACCAACACTGGCAGCGAGCTGGCCCTCTGGACAGAGGATACGGATCTGGCGCTTCAATACCTGCTGGAGAACGGCGGTACACTTCTTTCGGCAGCACATGATTTCCTAAATGATCTGCGATCCGCATGGATAAATGATCCGGACGGCAATCCGGTCCAGCTGGTATGCAGAAGAAAGTCTGCAGCAGGAGAATAACAGTCCGGGGAGGAATTGATGATGTCAACCGCATTACTGATTATTGATGTTCAAGAGGCGATGTTTGCTTATCCTGATATGAAGCTGTTTGACGAAGAAGGGGTTCTGGAACGGATCAGCTCGCTGCTGGACAAGGCCCGCTTAGCCGGGGTTCCGGTGATTTACATCCAGCATACTGAAGAAGAGGGGGAATTTGTGAAGGGGATCCCTACCTGGGAGATCAGCAGCCGCATTGCACCGCAGGCAGGGGAGACGATAATCGAGAAGACAACTCCGGATTCCTTCCATCTCACCGGGCTTCAGGAAGAGCTTGAACGGCTTGGAGTGACGGAGCTGGTTATCTGCGGGATGCAGACGGATTACTGTGTAAATGCCACCAGCAGACGCGCACATAGCCTTGGGTATTCCAGCGTCCTGGTCAAAGATGCACATAGTACCTTCGATGATAACCATCTCACAGGTGAAGAAATCGTGAAGCAGCATAATGATGCGCTTGGCTCCGGAATTGCTGCGCTGCGCTCGGAACAGGAAGTAACCTTCCGATGAATCCGGTAATTACCGCAATGAAGCCGATCCGCCGCTCCAGGCTGAGATTATTTGCCGGCAAGCGCTATTTTATCTGGAAAAGATATTGGAAATGGATCACAGCACGGGGCAGGCTCGCCAAGGAACTTCGCCCGGAAGCTCTGCCTTATGAGGCGGCCAGCCATGCCACACCTCTGCTTCGGAGCCTGCGTAATGTCGATATGCAGCTGCAGTATAATAAAATAACGAATTTGCGCCTGGCTGTTGCCAAGCTTGACGGACTCGTCATCCGTCCCGGCGAGACTTTCTCCTATTGGCGGAGTATCGGAAAGCCGACCCGCAGGAAGGGATATCTGGATGGAATGGTTCTGCATTATGGCGGCTTCCGGTCCGGAACGGGAGGCGGACTCTGCCAATTGTCGAATCTGATCTACTGGATGGCGCTGCATACACCGCTCACGGTTACTGAACGGCACCGGCACAGCTATGATGTTTTTCCCGATGAGCAGCGGACACAGCCTTTTGGCAGCGGGGCCACCTGTTCCTATAACTATCTGGATTTGCAGCTTAGAAATGATACGGAGTACACCTACCAGCTGAAGCTTCATCTGGATGAGACCCATCTGCACGGGGAGTGGCGTTGTGACAGCCGGCAGCTCTACAATTATGAGGTCTATGAAGACGGCCATGTGATCAGCCTGGAGCCGTGGGGAGGATATGTACGAAGTAACGCTATCCGCCGCAGGGTGCTTACCCATACAGGAGAGCTCGCGGGTGATGAGGCTGTCGCCGAGAACCATGCACTGATGATGTATTCTCCGCTGCTGCACGGATAAAGCCGGAGGATTTGGGGTTATAACATAGTGTAGCGTGAATTTACAGCTGCGATGTCCATACCCAACTTCTGAAGGAGTGACTCTCAACATGAAGGCAGTAACCTATCAGGGCAAGAAGAAAGTCGAGGTTAAGGAAGTCGCTGATGCGCGGCTTGAGAAAAAGGATGATATCATTGTCCGCATTACCTCAACCGCCATTTGCGGATCGGATCTGCATATCTATAATGGCGAAATCCCCGGCATGCATGATGATTACATTATCGGGCATGAGCCTATGGGAATAGTGGAAGATGTAGGACCGGAGGTCACCAAGGTAAAGAAGGGTGACCGTGTCATTATCCCTTTTAATGTAGCCTGCGGGCAATGCTTCTTCTGCCAGCACGAGATGGAGAGCCAATGTGACCACGCGAATGAAGCCAAGGATACCGGCGGCTATCTGGGCTATTCGGATACTTACGGCGGCTTCGCCGGTGGGCAGGCCGAACTGCTGCGTGTACCGTACGGAAATTTCGGCCCCTTTGTCGTTCCGGAGGATGCTGAGATGGAAGACGAGAAGCTGCTGTTCCTCTCGGATATTGTACCTACCGCCTGGTGGGGGGTTGAGAATGCCGGCGTGAAGCCCGGAGATACCGTAATTGTGCTCGGATGCGGGCCGGTAGGTCTGCTGACACAAAAATTCGCCTGGATGAAAGGCGCATCCCGGGTCATTGCCGTCGACCATATCCCATACCGGCTGCAGCATGCGAAGCAAACGAATAATGTGGAGATTTTTAATTTTGAGAAAATTAAAGAGTTCGAGAAGCACATGAAGGAGATCACCCGCGGCGGGGCCGATGTGGTCATTGATTGTGTAGGTCTCGACGCCAAGAAGACGGTTGTAGAAAAGGTGGAGACCACATTAATGCTGCAGGGCGGCTCACTAGGGGCGTTCCGTATCGCCTCAGAGGTGGTCCGCAAATTCGGTACGATTCAGCTTGTAGGGGTGTATGGGCTGAACTATAATATGTTCCCGCTAGGTCATCTGTTTGAGCGCAATATTACGCTGAAGATGGGACAGGCTCCGGTCATTCATTATATGCCGGCGCTCTACAGGATGATTAAGGAGAATAAGTTCGATCCCACAGATATCATCACCCACCGGCTGCCGATCAGCAGAGCAGAGCATGGCTATAAGGTGTTTCAAGAGAAGGAAGAGGACTGTATCAAGGTTGTACTTAAGCCATAGATACAGATGCTTATTAGCACTGGTATAGCTCGTATGAGGCATGGAACCCGCTGAAAGACGGATTCTATGTCTCTTTTAATGAAAAATGCTGCTTTTTTCTGCAATTTGCGTTAAATTAACATAATGAGTCTTACAAAACACGAAGGGGCAACTACGTATGATTCCCAAAAAACCGCCCGTTCCCGTACCGCTGCTGATGGTGATCGGAATTGTGGCCATATCCTTTTCTTCTATCTTCATTAAATGGTCGTCTGCTCCGGTGTCGGTTCAGGGGATGTACCGGCTGTTGTTCACCTCACTGCTGATGCTGCCGTTCGCCCGCCGCTATAGCGGAGCAGCTTGGGCGCTGCGCCTGAAAGACTGGTTGCTGCTGGGCGCTTCCGGTGTAATGCTGGCCCTTCATTTTCTGCTCTGGATGGGCTCGCTGAATTACACGTCAGTGGCCAGCTCGACAATGATCATGGCTCTGGAGCCGTTATTCATTATGCTGGGTGCGTACATACTGTATAAAGAGCGAAACAGCGCCTCAGCTATGCTGGGTATGGCTATTGCAATCTTTGGGGTTGTCTTTATCGGCTGGGGCGATATCGGACTGTCCGCCGAGAACCTGAAGGGTGACATGCTGTCGGTTGGCGGAACGGTAGCTGTAGCCGCACATTTATTAATCGGTCAGAAGCTGGTGGCGCGTATGCCTTCCTATTTGTACAGCCTGATTGTATTCATCTCTGCGGCCATCGTATTTGCTGTTTACAATCTGGTAACAAGTACACCTTTCTTCGCTTATCCCGCCCGGGAATGGGGCATCTTTGTCCTGCTGGCGGTGGTACCAACCGTATTCGGCCATATTCTGTTTAATTGGCTGCTGCAGTATGCATCAGCGACTACAGTATCGATGAATATTCTGGGAGAGCCTGTCGGCGCTAGCATTCTTGCTTTCCTGCTGCTGGGGGAACAGTTGAGCGGTTTACAATGGGCAGGAGGCGTGCTGGTCATGGCCGGCCTCGGGGTCTATCTGTATTCCGGACGCAGGAAGGCGCTCAAGCTCCAGGAAGCTCTGCCTAATGCGTCATAATGTGTTAGACGGTGGAGCGATGACATTATTTCACAGAACATATATAAAGGGGTAACGAACGTAATGAATGAACAAGATCAGAATGAACCTTCAGGTCTAAACGGCGGGGCCGCTCCTTCCAGTGAAGAATTGTGGAATGAGGATACCTATGCGGCATGGACTAGCCGGTTCGGATCACCAGCCGAGGCAGCAGAGAAGCTGGCCAAAGATCCGGCTGGGAAGCTGTTCCCGCTGAATGCCTATATGGGAGATGTGCAGGGCCGCAAGATTATGAACCTGATGGGTTCGAACGGCATGAAGGCGGTAGCGCTGGGGCTGATGGGGGCAGAAGTGACGGTTGCTGATTTCTCGGAGGCGAATGGGCGTTATGCTGCTGAACTGGCGCAGGAAGCCGGAGTGAAGCTGAATTATATCGTCTCAGATGTGCTGGGACTGCCTGAAGCCGTCTTGGACGGCTCGTATGACCTGGTGTTTGCGGAAATGGGAATTGTCCACTATTTCACCGACCTGGCTCCGTTTATGACTACGGCATACCGGCTGCTGGCACCCGGCGGGAAGTTCGTACTGCGCGATTTCCACCCGGTAACGACCAAGCTGATCTCCTCCAAGGGTTCAACTGCCAAGGTGCGCAAGCATAAAGTGAACGGTGATTATTTCGATACGGCACTGGAAGAGAAGCAGGTGTCCTACTCCAAGTATATGCCTTCTTCCGGAGAAGCAGCGGGGGCAGACAGACCTAATGTAGTCTACTGGCGGCGCTGGACACTCGGCGAGATTGTAACGGCTGCTGCGGCCAGCGGGCTTGTTATTCAGGAACTGGTGGAAGAGCCCAACCTGTCGTCGGATGTATATGACAAGGGAATTCCCAAGACCTTCACTCTGGTGGCGGGAAAAAGATAATAAACGAAGTGGAAACGGCTTTGCCGTCCCTTTTTAAAGACAGCAAAGCCGTTTCAGCGGGAAATAGCAGTAATTTATAGTGTGAAACCTAAGAAGTCATATGTTTCAAACAAACGGTATCTCTTGAAGCACGGTTACGTTCGTGCGCTAAGGGATACCGTTTTTGTTATGTAAATGTAAATTTCAATTCTTTACATTTGATTCGTTACGGCAGAATGGTGACTTCATAGTACGGTACTAGTGAGTGAAGTGTTGTACGTTTTACAACTTTGATGTATGGATAGCCAGGTGTTCAGATCGATTGTTGTATGAAATACAAGAATAATCCTGCTCAGCCGCTTGGAAAAGATGAAATGCTGCCTTTTTTACAACAATTTTAGTTTCGGGTAAATATAATGAGGGAATTGTTGCATTTTGGGCAGGATTTTATATAAAGTTACCAGATTCCTGCTCAGGAATGCGGATAATCTGGAAATCCCTGCGATGACATCCACCGCCCGGAAGTCAAGCTATTCACTGGGTATCAGATCTTCGCGCTGGTCCTCCTCCTGTAATCCGTCACTGCCTGCCATTCCGGCAAAAGCCTTCTGTAGCGGGGAGAGGGTGTAGTCTTTGCGCCAGGCCAGCACAAATGCACCATCCCCGGGATGAAGTCCCGGCAGCGGGGCATAGGCCAGACTTCCGGCCGCCACCTCGGCCTCAATCCCTGATTTGGAGAATACTCCGACCATCCCGCCGCCGCTAATCATACGTTTGACCGCCTCCGGCGAGCCGAGTACGGCATGGTTCCACACTTTCACATGATTGAGCTGCGTCCACTTGTCGGAGATTCCGCGCAGGAAGGAGGCGGCTTCATGCTGCACCCAGGGTTCTCTTGCTGCCGTTTCTACCGTAATTTCCTGCGCTCCGGCAAAAGGATGTCCAGGCGCAAAAATCAGCACCGTTTCATCACTGGCAATCACTTGAGTATGGAAGGAATCATCCTGTCCGTCCGCACTGTGCAGCACAGCCAGCTGAATCTCCCGGCTCCGCAGACGCTCCCTGACAGCATCATCCGGCAGTATGGACAGGAACACATCAATTCCATCATGCAGGCAAGTGAATTGGGACAGCAGTTTAGGCACAAGATAATTACCGGGGATGTCGCTTGCTGTAAGCTCCAGATTCCCCGAAGCCAGAGAGGTAAACTGCTTAACTGTCCGCTCTGCTTCTGCCGTCAGCGATACAATCCGCACAGCATATTGATACAGGGCGCGTCCGGCATCGGTCAGCAGCACCCGGCCGCTCCGGAACTGGAACAGTGAAGCGCCAAGCTCACTCTCGAGACTCTTCATATGGAAGGAGACGGTCGGCTGCTTAAGTCCCATCTCGGCGGCTACGTCCGTTACCTTTTTATATTTTTCAATCAGGACTACGATTTGTAATTTCACAAGATTCATGCTGATTCCTCCGGTTAGATGGCGATAAATTAGCGATTGTTGCTTATATATAGAATATATCTATGCCATTATTCAAAATCTATTATAACTTTTATCTTCCGCTTTACAAACTCAGTACTTTTACATAACGAACGAGCCCTAGAATAAGAAGAGTCAGAAGAGAAGCTGACATGAGCACAGACAATGCTTCCAAAGTGAGTTTTGTACGAAGCAGACCAATGAAGCAGACACTCACAAAACCTTTAGGAGGAAAAAAAACAATGCAATTCAGAAAATCTTGGATCATGGCTTTGGCTTTAACAAGCGTAGTAGCACTTTCGGCATGTGGCAACGGGGGAAATAATGCGGCAACCAATAACGGAGGCAATGCAGCTGCAACAAATACACAAAATAGCAGCGGCGCCGAATTAAGCGGATCTATCCTGGCTTCGGGCTCCACAGCACTGCAGCCGCTCGTAGAGCAGGCAGCAGAGAAATTCATGGATGCCAATGCAGGCGTGGATATTCAGGTTCAAGGCGGCGGAAGCGGAACAGGCTTGACACAAGTGGCTGAGAAGCAAGTGGATATCGGTAACTCCGACGTATTCGCAGAAGAGAAATTGAAAGATGCTGATGCAGAAAAAGCGGCAGCGCTGGTTGATCATCAGGTAGCCGTTGTAGCTATCGCAGCAGTAAGCAATCCGGATGCAGGCGTAGATACACTGACTAAGCAGCAGCTGGTCGACATCTTCACTGGCAAAATCAAGAATTGGAGCGAAGTCGGCGGCGCTGACCAGGCGATTCAGATCATCAACCGTCCTGCAAGCTCAGGTACACGCGCAACCTTCGAGAGCTTCGCGCTTGGCACCAAAACGGATGATCTTCCAGGATCTATTCAAGAGGATTCCTCCGGTACTGTTAAGAAAATTATCGGTGAAACACCGGGAGCTATCGGTTACCTGGCTCTGTCCTACCTGGACGATTCCGTTAAAACCTTGAGCTATGACGGCGTTGAACCTTCTGTAGACAACGTAATTTCCGGCAAATATCCGGTATGGGCTTACGAGCACATGTACACTAACGGTGAGCCGAATGAAACAGTAAAAGCATTCCTGGACTTCATGATGACTGACGAAGTACAGACAGGTGACGTAGTAGAGCTTGGTTACATCCCGGCTTCGCAGATGCAGGTATCCCGCGATGTAGCAGGAACTGTAACAACTAAGTAAGTACTACAGATTCATTCACAGGTATCATCCATTAGAACTTCATGTGATTAGAGGCGGATTTCTTCTGCCTCTCTTTTCACTTTAGAAAGAGGGAGCATCTTGAGGGTAAAACCAAAGAAAACGCGGTTTGAAAAACATCATATAGAGAATTTTATCGGACGCGCTTATATGTCCTTTTGTGTACTGCTATTGATTGTAATCATTGTATCGATGGTTTATTTTGTAGCCTCTAAAGGAATTGCGAACTTTGTAAGCGGTGAGGTTAAGGTTTCCGATTTCCTGTTCGGCACGAAATGGTCGCCTGAAGCGGATACGCCTTCTTATGGAGCTTTTCCGTTTATAGCCGGTTCCTTCCTGGTAACACTGCTTGCCGCGCTTATCGCAAGTCCGCTTAGCATCTGCGCCGCATTATTTATGACTGAAATCGTCCCTGGGTGGGGCAAAAAACTGCTGCAGCCGGTTATTGAGCTGTTGTCAGGTATTCCGTCTGTCGTATACGGATTCGTTGGCTTAAGTGTCATTGTGCCTTTTCTGCGGAATACATTGCCCGGACAGGGCATCGGGGTTGCTGCAGGCGCGCTAGTACTGTCGGTGATGATCCTGCCGACCATTACCAGCGTGGCTGCAGACGCGCTTGCTTCTTTGCCGCAAAACTTGAAAGAATCCTCATTTGCGCTCGGTGCCACTCGCTGGCAGACGATCTCCCGTGTCATTCTCCCGACGACCTTCCCGGCTATTATGACGGGGGTGGTACTGGGGATGGCCCGTGCATTCGGTGAAGCACTTGCTGTACAGATGGTTATCGGTAATGCTCCTTTTGTGCCGCGTTCGCTGTTCGAATCCGCGTCTACTCTGACCAGTGTTATTACGCTGGGTATGGGGAACACGACGATGGGTTCACCGCAGAACAACGCGCTATGGAGCATGGCTCTCGTGCTTATGCTGATGACATTTGTATTCGTATTGCTTGTTAGAATGCTCGAAAGGAGAAATAAAATTTGAAGCCGAGAACAGCAGACAAAATTGCCACTGCTATTATTGTAACGTTCGCTTTGCTTATCGTAGCTATTCTGGTTGGCCTGCTTGGATATATCCTCATCCGCGGGATGAGTCATATCAGCTGGGACTTCCTGACTTCGGCACCACAGAAGATCCGTGCAGGAGGCGGGGTAGGACCTCAGCTCTTCAACTCCCTGTTCCTGCTGGTGCTGACCCTTATTATTACTATACCGCTTGGACTTGGAGCGGGGATCTTCATGGCAGAATATGCCCGTCCCGGCAGACTGACTAACTTCATCCGTCTGGTTGTGGAAGTGTTATCTTCCTTCCCGTCCATCATCGTCGGTCTGTTCGGTCTCTTATTGATCGTCAATACCTTCAATCTCGGATTCTCCCTGATCTCGGGAGCACTCGCGCTTACCTTCTTCAACCTTCCGCTGATGGTTCGTATCACCGAGCAGGCTTTCCGCACGGTGCCTAAGCAGCAGAAGGAAGCAGGCTTCGCGCTTGGTTTATCCAAGTGGAAGATTGTGACTTCGGTACTGCTCCCGGTAGCTCTGCCAACGATCATTACGGGAACGATCCTGTCCGCCGGACGCGTCTTCGGTGAAGCGGCGGCATTGATGTTCACGGCGGGGATGAGCAGTCCGCGTCTGGACTTCAGCAACTGGAATCCGCTTAGTCCTTCTTCACCGCTTAACCCGTTCCGTCCGGCAGAAACACTGGCGGTTCATATCTGGAAGGTCAACAGCGAAGGTCTGGCGCCGGATGCGCTGCAGATCGCAGCAGGTGCTTCGGCAGTGCTGGTGCTGACCGTATTAATCTTCAACCTGGCTGCCCGTTACTTCGGCAGATTCATCTACCGCAAGCTTACCGCTTCCAAGAGAATGAACTAGGCTAATAAGAAGCGGATGCTGACAAAACTAAGTGTATGCTTTCGAAGCAAGTTTTGCGAAGGTGATGCAAGAAGCGGATGCTGACAAAACTTTTAGGAGGAGTAAGAGATGGGCATAGCGGAACCGGTGGTACGCGAATCATTTCAAACTGAGGATCTGAGTATTTTTTATGGCACTTATGAGGCGGTTAAAGGAATTAGTCTTCCCTTCGCCCAGAATACGGTAACAGCATTGATCGGCCCTTCCGGCTGCGGGAAATCAACCTTTCTCCGTTCTCTTAACCGGATGAATGA
Source organism: Paenibacillus sp. FSL R10-2199 (assembly GCF_038000235.1). Lineage (NCBI taxonomy): Bacteria > Bacillati > Bacillota > Bacilli > Caryophanales > Paenibacillaceae > Paenibacillus > Paenibacillus sp. FSL R10-2199. Next base: position 4,907,232 of record NZ_JBBOBO010000001.1, read on the forward strand.
TGATATCTCCGGCTCGACTACCAAAGGCAGCATCTGGATTGACGGTATAGATATCAATGCTTCAGGAACAGATGTCATTAAGCTGCGGCAAAAAATCGGCATGGTCTGGCAGAAGCCGAACCCTTTTTATAAATCCATCTATGACAATATCGCTTTTGGTCCTAAGTATCATGGAATTAAAGGCAAAAAAGCACTGGATGAAATCGTGGAGAGCAGCCTGCGCCGCGCCGCCCTGTGGGATGAGGTCAAAGACCGCTTGAAGGACTCTGCACTGGCATTGTCCGGCGGACAGCAGCAGCGTCTGTGTATTGCCCGGGCATTGTCGGTAAACCCTCAGATCCTGCTGCTCGATGAGCCGGCTTCAGCACTTGATCCTGTATCGACAGGCAAGGTGGAGGAGCTGATTAAGGAACTGAAGGAAGAGCTGCGGATCGTAATCGTTACCCATAACATGCAGCAGGCAGCGCGGATCTCGGATTATACAGCCTACTTCTATCTGGGCTCGCTTGTGGAATATGACAAGACCGAGAAGGTCTTCAGCAATCCGGAGAATCAGATGACCCAGGAATATATTATGGGCCGTTTCGGCTGACGGACAGGCATTACAATAGTTTCAGGAGCCATAGGCACCATTCCTTGCGGATGGTGTTTATTTTATATCCTAAATGCAATATATAATGTACATAATGGTTTTCTTCTTAGGAATTACCGCGCTGCAGTGGCTAATGATCAAGCGACCCAATAAAAATGCCGACAAAACGCTGGATTCGGAGAACTAGGAAGAATCCGCAATCGGCGGGGATTTAACCCTCGTTTTTTCAGTACATATGTAGAAAATACAAGTGCCACTTGTAAAACTAATCATATTAGTTTATTATTTAACTAATTACATTAGTTTCAAGGAGGGTCCTTATGAGAGTAACTCAAGAAGGGTATCTGCACCAGCTTACCTGGCTGCCGCGCTTATTTCCCGTTAACTGTTATCTGGTCGAAGAAGAAGAGGAGCTTACTCTAATAGATGCAGGCATGCCATATAGTTTACAAGGTATTCTACAACAGTCCGCCAGGCTTCAAAAGCCGCTTACCCGGATCGTGCTAACCCATGGCCATATGGATCATGTCGGGGCGCTGGATACGCTCAAGAAGCTTGTTCCAGAGGCCAAAGTCTATATCTCGGAGCGGGATGCGGCGCTGCTGGCCGGTGACCGCTCGCTAAGGGCAGGTGAGCTTCAGACCCCGATTAAGGGCAGCGTACCGTCCAAGATAGCAACGAAGCCCGATGTGCTGCTGTACGACGGGGATATCATCGGCTCATTGACGGCCATAAGTACACCCGGTCATACTCCGGGATCTATGTCTTTCCGGGATCAGCGCAGTGGCGCACTGATTGTAGGAGATGCGTTCCAGACCTTCCGGGCAACCGCTGTGTCCGGCAAGAAGGTGCCGTTGTTTCCTTTTCCGGCTATGGCGACATGGAGTCTGGAGCAGGCACTGGCCAGTGCCTATAAGCTGATTGATCTAGTGCCTTCAGTGCTGGCTGTAGGACATGGAAATCTGGTGAGGCACCCGGTGGAATCCATGAAACATGCGGCAGCAGAGGCGGGCAGGGTATTGGTGAATGGAGGGAAGGTGCATGGCTAGAGCCGGTTTGGACACACATACTCTGGTGCTGGCAGCAGCAGAGCTGGCTGATGAGGGTGTTCAGGAGGTGACGCTGGCTGCACTGGCGGCCAAGTTGGGCGTTCGCCCGCCGTCGTTGTATAATCACATTAACGGACTCGCGGGTCTGCGGACACTGCTGGCGATTCACGGGCTGGAGCAGCTCTATGACGCCATGTCAGCGGCAGCGGAAGGCGCACGGGGCGAACAGGCCGTTCATGCGCTGAGTCAGGCTTACATCGGATTTGCCAGACAACATCCGGGGCTGTACGAAACAACATTGAGAGCACCTGAGCAGGGAGATACCGCACTGGAGGCTGCGGGCGGGAAGGTCCTGTCACTGATTATTCAAGTCCTGTCCTGCTTTGGGCTGGATGAGGAAGGGAACCTGCACGCCGTCCGGGGATTGCGCAGCATACTGCACGGGTTCTCTGCCCTTGAGAATCAAGGCGGCTTCGGAATGCCGCTGGACTTGAATGTCAGTCTTACGCGGCTGATCCGCGCTTATATTGCCGGAATCCGCTGCATGGGTGAGGGAGCAGATGAGCTTGAATGAATTTACATCGAGGAGGCGGAATGAGTGGGTAGTGTAGAAAGCCTAGAGAGTATTACAACATTTGAGGAGATGGCTGAGGTTGTGGCCAAGCTGGGGATCGTACCGCTGGCCCCGTTGATCCCTGGGCATCCTTCTGTAAACGGGCTGACCCTGGCGGAGAACTGGCATACCGGTTCCGAGCTGGACCCCTGGGGCTGGCGGGTGAGATTTCCGGGAGAAGGATTGGCCGGTTATGGAAAGTTTATCAAGAAAAAAGCCGTTCTGGTATCCCGTGAGTGGCTTCCCGCTTATCTGGCGGCAGCAGGAAGTCCGCGTTCCCTGGAGGAGCGGTATGACAGCGGTCTTGCTACCCAAGAAGCGCTAACGTTATTGCAGATTATCCGGGAGCATGAAGGCATAGAGACACGCCAGCTCCGTTCTATGGCTGATATGAAGGCCAAAGAGAAGAAAACGGCTTTTGACAACGCTGTAACCGAGCTTCAGGGCACTCTGGATATTGTAATCTCCGGAGTTAAGCAACGGCTGAATGCGGACGGTGAGCCGAACGGGTGGAACAGTACCTCTTTTGAAACCTCGGGCCACTGGATGAACGAAGCGGGAATTGAATCTTTTGAAGGAACGAGAGAAGAGGCGGTGGCGTGGCTGCGTTCGAGAATGGACGGGAGCTGGACGCCGGAAGCGATAGCCTGGATCAGCAAAGCGTTAGGCTGGAAATAAGCATATTATGGTAGTCCTCGAGATTAGCGGGGACTACTTTTTTTTGTATAGCCGTAGTTGCCAGATTAGAGAGGCTGTTTCTAGAACCCCTATCTGCAAAATAAAACGGCTAATCCATTTCCCTTAGGAACAGACCGGCCGTAAGCGCTTACGGGGAAGCGTATATATTGAAGCAGCCTTATAGCATAGGGGCGAGGTATGCAATCAAAAAGTACAAGAACCCGAACAGCAGCATGATGTAGGCTGTGTACTTGATTGCATCGGAGGCTACGATACTTAAGTCTTTGGGGGCCTGGACTTCCAGACGTTCCGGTTCAGTCGAATCCACTTCTTGGTTAAAAGATTCTTTCATCAGGATTCCCTCCTAAGTGTTTGGTAAGCATAAACTTCCAGCATCGTTTCGCAATTCTGGCATCAGAAGCTTGGTGATAACTTTGGATGCGGAACTTGTAAATACCATCCTTAATTGTATTGTGACATATTTGTGAATTAAATTCAACAATATTGTGAATATTCTTTGAGCTAATCTTCAAATTTGGGCTATTGGAGGAATGAACAAGCAGGAAACTAACGATTCTATTTCCAAGCTGTACGATGGGAGCACACCCTGCCAAAGTTACTTAGCGGAATCTGAGTCGGAAAATTCTCGATACACTAACTCCATAGCTCTCTTATACAAAATGACCCCGCCATTCTCCCATAAGGGGAACGGCGGGGCCACAATTCATTAACAAACGTCAAACCACAATCCTCAAGCTACAATCCACAGGCAAAAGCTTAAGCCCAATCTCCGTTACGGAAGATAGGGTCAACAGAGCCGTCATCGGCAATTCCGTCGATGCTCATCTCCGGGGAACCCATCATAAAGTCTACATGTGTCAGACTCTGGTTCATGCCTCTTTCAGCAAGCTGTTCCTTCGTCATATTGATGCCGTCCTGCAGCGTGAAAGCATAAGCAGCACCCAGCGCTAGGTGACAGGAAGCATTCTCGTCATACAGCGTGGTGTAGTAGAGAATGCCGCTCTCCGAGATCGGAGAGTGGAAAGGCACCAAGGCCACTTCGCCGAAGTAGGCCGCGCCTTCATCCATAGCCAGCAGGGAAGCCAAGGCCTCCTGGCCGACCTCTGCGGTAAAGTCTGTGACCTTGCCGTTCTCCAGGGTCAAGGTGAAACGGTCGATAATGTTGCCGCCGTAGCTAAGCGGCTTGGTGCTGCTGACCTTGCCGTTCGCACCGGTCTTCAGCGGGGCCGTGAACACTTCCTCTGTCGGAATGTTGGCCAGGAAGGACATACCGCGGCTGTTCACCGCACCGGCCTGACACCAGATATGGCCTTCAGGCAGCTCGATCGTCAGTTCGGTTCCCGGTGCTGTGTAGTGAAGCTTGCGGTACTTCTTGGCGTTCAGCAGATCGCAGCGCTGCTTGAGGCCGCCCAGATGGCTGCTCCAGGCTGCAACCGGGTTCTCCTGGTCTGCGCGCACAGCTTTGAAGATTGCATCCCATAGCAGTTCAATCTGCTGCTCAGGCGCAGCGTCCGGGAATACCTTGGCGGCCCATGAAGGAGAAGGGAAGGCGATGCCGCTCCAGCTGACATGGTTAGCCATCATCATCTCCCGGTAAGGGGCCATGGCCTGGCCGGCAGTCTTCTGGTTATCAGAGATCCGGCTTGGTTCTACCCCGCTCAGCAAGTCCGGATTAGCCGAGATAATGGTCAGGAACGCAGCGCCATTACGCGCGAGATCCTCCAGCTCATCCGCCTGCCACTTGGGCGGCTCGAGGAAGCTCTCGGATGGAGCGAGATCATAACGTGTCCGTGTAACGAATTCATCGGTATAATTAACCTTTACCAGCTTTGCTCCTGCTTCATAGGCTTGGCGTACAATGAGCCGTACCAGCTCTGCGGAGACGATATCCGCATTGACTACAAGCGTTTGACCGGGCTGAATGTTGACTCCGATCTTTACAGCGAGCAGGGCGTAATTTTCGAGCTTTTGCTTGAAATCCAGCATGATTTCAGCTCCCTTCACGATCTTCTATTTTGTAATATGGAGTAGAAAAGGCATTAAAATGCCCAGTTGCCCTTCAGGAATACAGGCTCACGCGTACCGTCAGCCGTGATACCATAAATATCCATCTCTGCTGAGCCGATCATGAAATCGACATGGGTTACGCTGGTATTGAGACCATGGGCGATCAGCTCATCCTGGTTCATTTCTTTGCCGCCTTCGAGGCAGAAGGCATATGCGGTGCCGATCGCCAGATGGTTGGACGCATTCTCATCAAACAAGGTGTTGAAGTACAGGATGTTGGAGTCGGAGATCGGCGAGTTGTGCGGCACGAGTGCGACTTCACCCAGGTACTTGGCGCCTTCATCGAGACTGATCAGATATTCCAGGGCTTCCTGGCCTTGCTCGGCGCTTACGCTGGTAATCCGGCCCTGTTCAAAGGTAATCGAGAAGCCGTCAATAATATTCCCGCCGTAGCTGAGCGGCTTCGTGCTTCTGACAGTACCGTTAACGCCGGTTTTCTTCGGAGCCGTGAACACTTCTTCAGTTGGCATGTTGGCGACAAAAGAATGACCTTTAGCATTGATGCTGTCGCCCTGCGCCCAAATATGGCCTTCAGGCAGCTCGATACTAAGGTCGGTTCCAGGTGCTATGTAATGCAGGCTTTTGTATTTCTTCGCATTGAGAACATCCGCTTTCTGCTCCAGCGTATCCAGATGCTCCTGCCATGCGGCTACAGGGTCTTCGCGGTCCAGGCGTACGGTGTGGAAGATTGCCTCCCAGAGTTTATCTACGCGCTCTTCTTCAGGCACGTCAGGGAATACCTTGTCTGCCCAAGGCTGGGACGGGATGGCTACAATGCTCCAGCTGACTTTATCGGACATCTGCATTTCGCGGTATTTCGTAAGTGCAGCCCCCCGGGTCTTCTGGAAGTTGGCAATCCGCTCAGGATCAATGCCGTTGAGCGCGTCCGGATTCTCGGCAATAACGTTCAGAAATGCAGCACCGTTCTCGGCGAATTCGGTTACTTCACCCGCGTACCAGGTTGGAGCCTTGGTGAACACTTCCGGTGAAGCATGCTCGAACTGCTGGCGCGTAATGAACTCGTCACTCCAGTTAACCTTGACCTGGCTTGCGCCGATGGCATATGCTTTGGCGGTAATCAGGTGGACGAACTCGGCTGCGGAAATCGGAGCGTTCACGACCAGGATTTGCCCCGGCTGAACATTTACACCGATCTGCACAGCCAGATCAGCATATTTACTTAGCTTGGATTGAAGCTCTGTTTGAGTCATTGCGATTTCCTCCATTACCATAATTTTAGCTCGGAATAAGCATTGTACTAAATTATTAACCGCCGGATGAAAAAAGTCAATTACAGCGCAAAAGGAAAGGAATTGCTTACATATCAATGTTATACTGAATATTGTGGGCATGATCAGATGAAAGGAAGGAAAGAGTATGAACCTAGAAATCACCAAAGCAGAAATGAAACGCGTAGAGGATAGAAGTTTTGTCGGGAGAACGGTGTTTACACTGGAGAATCACAGCTCCCCTTATGAGATCACTTTCTTCAGTTCACGGGGAACCGAATGGGATTACAGCCTGAGCTTCGCCGGTGAACCGGGAAGTGAAGAGCAGTTCCTTGAGGTGGATGCCCTGCTGGAGAATGATGACGATGTATACAATCAGCTGCTGGACGCGGCACTCGACACTCAGGAGATTCCGGAAGAGGAAGCCTAGACCCTTTCCGGATAGCCTTGTCATACAATAGCCTTTCTATGTACAAGCTGTTATTAAAAAATGCGACTCCGTTCCGGCAGAATAATCTTGCCGCACAGGGTCGCATTTCACATTTCAAAGGTAACGCAGAGTTTAGCCGATGGTAATATTGCCTTCAGGGTACCGGTAGAGTTCCTTACTATTCTTCGGTTTGAGTGCATAAGCAAGTGTAAGCGGTCCTGTCCGGCCGACAAACATCAGAATGATCACCAGCACCTTACCGATTGTTGTCAGCTCTGTAGTCAGTCCCATTGTTATACCGGAAGTACCGAAAGCGGAGACTGCCTCGAACAGCACGGTCAGAAAATCCGCACTTTCCGTCACGGACAGCAGCATGGTCGAGATGACCACCAGCATCAGTGACAGCAGGGTCATGGTAATCGCCCTGTAGACATTCTCCTTCGAGATCCGGTGGCGGAACATTACGATATCCTCTTTGCCCCGAAGCTTGGCATAGGCTGTGCTGGCCAGAATCGCAAAGGTGGTAATCTTAATTCCGCCGCCGGTGGAGCCGGGAGCTGCTCCGATAAACATCAGCAGAATCATCAGGAATTGCGTGGATTCACGGAGCAGCGGGATCTCGATCGTTGTCACCCCACCAGAGCGTGGCGTAATCGCCTGCAGGAAGGAAGCCATTATCTTGCCTCCGGCATGCAGCGGCTTCAGCGTGGAATTCAGCTCCAGCCAGAAGAAAATAGCCGCGCCAATCACAATGAGAGCAGCAGAAGTGGTAAGGACTACCTTGGAATGAAGAGTCAGCCGCTTACGTTTCGGAAAGTCGATTACATCAGATAATACAATAAAGCCGATACCGCCGAGGAAGATCAGCAGCATGGAGGTAATATTCACAATCGGATCTTCGACATAGCGGGTTAAACCGCTGAAGGGCCCGTGAACATCCCCGAACAGATCAAATCCGGCATTGTTGAAGATGGATATACTATGGAATACTCCGTAATACGCTGCTTTGCCAAAAGGCATGTCCATCATAAATCTTGCGGCAAGAAGAATGGCCCCGGTCAGCTGAATCACCAGCGAGTAGATCAGCACCCGGCGGATCAGCTTCACAATTCCCTGCATGGAATTCTGATTCATGGATTCCTGCAGCAGCAGGCGCTCCTTCAGTGAGATCCGCTTGTTCAGCACCAGCGTGATCAGCGTCGCCATCGTAACGAACCCGAGACCGCCGAACTGGAATAGCACGAGCAATACAATCTGTCCAAAAGCCGTCAGCTGCGTTCCTGTGTCGATGACAGCAAGTCCGGTTACACAGGTCGCTGAGGTTGCCATGAACAGTGCATCAATGAAAGAGATTCTTCCGCCGGTAGAAGCAGCAGGGAGACACAGAAGCAGGGTGCCGGCCGCGATTAGTATTACAAAGCCCAGTGATAGTATTTTGGGCGGCGTCAGCCTGAGATACCCAAAGGATAGGTTAGCCAAGTCTCATTCTCCTGACATCTGGATAGGATCTGACAAGATTATAGCATAACTTATATTCCCGTCACCAAAGAGGCAGGAAATTGACATATTTTATCGAAATGATTAAAGGCTCCACCTACTACTGTACTTTTAGAGGAGGCTCTACTTGCTGTGACAAGTCCCATACGGAATCAGGTTGGCGCTGTCTTCATCCCGGTTAGTGATATCGAAAGGTCCAAAAACTGGTATTGCAGCTTGCTTGGACTGCCGCTAGACGGTGAAATTTTGTTCGGGCATCTGTATGACGTGCCGATGCAGGGTCCGGGAATCGTGCTCGACAGCAGAATTTTTACAGCCGAGGCTGTGCTGAAGGTGCCTTCCTTCCATCTGCTTACCGACGACATTGATGCTGCCTATGATTATGTTAAAGCTACCGGAGCTGAAATTCTCACGGATATTGAACATGATCACTGGTTTAATTTCAAAGATCCGGACGGGAATGTGCTGATGATTTGCCGTTCAACCAACTAATTAATTGCATTAACTATATTGATTAATGTTGTTAATTATAATACAGGGAGTATTGCGAATGATAAGAGAAGCCACACCGGAGGATGCCTACGGCTTAGAGAAGCTGTACCGGATTCTGCTGCCGGAGCACACGGATATCCAAGTATCGCCGCAAAGAATCAGCCAAATTGCCAATAATCCGGACAGCCTGCTGATCGTATACGAAGAAGACGGGGAGGTAGCGGGTACGTTACATCTGCACTTGTGCATGGATGCGCTTAGCGGTGACCGCCCGTTCGGAGTCATAGAGCGTGTTGTAACTGACCCGCAGCTGCGCGGCAAGGGAATTGGAGCCTCACTGATGCAATTCGCAGAAGAGGCAGCAGCGGCCAGAGGCGCCCTTAAGGTAATGCTGTCCAGCAAGAGCTGCCGCACGGATGCCCACCGCTTCTACGAGCGCCTGGGGTACGACGGAGAGGGAAGCAAGCTTTTCAAAAAATACATACCGGTCTAAATGCAGGAGGAATGTAATGGATATCATACTGAGGGAACTGATTCCTGAAGACGCCGCCGCACTCTTAAGTCTGCAGCACCGGCTGGATCAGGAAACTTCGTATATGCTGCTTGCACCCGGAGAGAGGCAGACCGGAATTCCGCAGGTGGAAGAAATGATCGCAAGCTTCGGGAATGCTCAAACCTCTATCCTGATCGGAGCCGAAGCTGACGGTGAGCTGGCGGGATACCTGTCAGTCAGGGGAGGAAGCGTCAGCCGCAATAAACACAGTGCCTATATAGTCATCGGCATCCTGAAGCAATATCAGGGCATGGGAATCGGCAGCGGATTGTTCCATGAGATGGACTTGTGGGCGAACCGGAGCGGCATTGTGCGTCTGGAGCTTACGGTAATGAAGCATAATGAGCGGGCTGTTGCGCTGTATACGAGGTATGGTTTTGAGATTGAAGGCGTGAAGAAAAAGTCGCTGCTGGTGGATGGGGAATGGGTAGACGAATATTATATGAGTAAAATATTTAACCCCGCCTCTATATAGTTAATGGTATTAATTATAGGCGTGATTACGTTAGTACTCACCAAAGTATGCAAGAAAGGCGCTTCCCCTGGGAAGCGCCTTTCTGTATTACTGCAGCGTATCTATCCGCTTTAGTCGCTGTGTACTGCGGCATCTTCGGTGACCGGAAGATCAATCTTGATCTCAACCTTACGGATACGGTGGCGGTTCATCTCACGCACAGTCAGAGTGACATGCTCATACACATGGCTTTTGCCGACAACCGGCTCTTCCAGGTGACTGTACAGCCATCCGCCGATCGTAGTCACTTCGTCGTCGTGGAAATCAAGACCTGTAAGATCTTTGATCTCCAGCAGAGACACATTGCCGTCAAACAGATAATGGGTCTCGCTCAGCTTCTCTACATTTCTGCGTTCGTCCCCGTCGAATTCGTCGCGGATCTCACCGACAATCTCTTCCAGGATGTCTTCAATCGTAATGAGGCCGGAGGTTCCGCCGTATTCATCCAGCAGAAGGGCGATATGCACGCGCTCCTTCTGCATACGGGTCAGCAGCGTCTTCACCGGCGTTACTTCCGATACGGTAAGAATCGGCAGAATCAGGCTTTTGAAATCAAAATCAGGGTTGTTGTCATATTGCAGGTACAGCTGCTTGGTATTAATCATACCGATGATATTGTCTTTGCTTCCGTCTGCTACAGGGAAACGCGTATACTGCTCCTTGCGGATAATAGAGATATTCTCCAGCAGCGAGTGGTCGGTGAACAGACATACCATATCTGTCCGGGGAACCATGATTTCTTTGGCCAGCATTTCATCAAAGGTGAAGATCCGGTTCACATAACCGTATTCCGCTTTGTTGATTTTGCCGCTCTCATAGCTCTCGGACAAGATCAGGCGGATCTCGTCTTCACTGTGGGCATCGCCATGTTCACTGGCCGGCTTCATTCCGAACATACGGACGAGCAGGTTGGCGGAACCGTTCATGATCCAAATCAAAGGGTACAATACTCTGTAGAACCAAATAATCAGCGGTGCGGTAATCTGACCGATTTTCTCCGGAATGTTTATAGCGGCCGTCTTCGGTGCAAGTTCACCGACAACGACATGCAGGAATGTGGCGATAATGAAGGCCAGTGCATAAGCAATAGGCTCACTAACGCTGTGGCTCAGGTTCGTCAGGTCGAACAATGGTATCAGCAGCTGCTCAAATGCAGGCTCTGCCAACGCCCCGATCCCGAGTGCAGTAATGGTGATTCCAAGCTGACAAGCAGACAGATATCCATCGAGGTTAGCAGATACCCGCTGTACCGCTAGCGCATTCTTCTTCCCGTCGAGTACCATCTGGCTGACCTGGCTTCCTCTTAATCTCACTACTGCAAACTCCGTTGCTACAAAAAATGCGGTTAAAATAATCAAAATTGCCACGAGCGTCAAACTAAGTCCTATACCCATATAATCTTTACCATCCCTTTCGTCCCTAAAATAGGTTATACTCATATTATGAGTTCATATGAACCTATTGTACGAACTTTTCAATGAAATATCAAATGGTGGAGGGTTGCCATCTATGGAAGCATTTACACTTAGCCGGATAGAGATGTCCGGACTATTACTGTCTCTAAGCGAAAACTCGGAGCGGAAGCCGCTCCATATTCTGCAGGAAGCCTGGACCAAGTTCCACCGTGAAGAGGTGCGGGAGGGGACATCACTGCCGGCTTTTCTCTCTACGGATATTCCCCCGATCCTGCAGAAATTGATCAAAGGCAGCGGCATCAAAGGGTTATCCCTTGGTGAAATCGCCTCGCTCGGCAGTCTGATTGAGTATTCCACATTATCTGTTACGGCTATGCAGAACTGGGTAAAGCGTGACTTCAAGGAATATCTCGGGGCGCCGCGTGAAGGGAAGAAGTATTCCATTAATCAGGCTGCGCTTCTATTTATAATTGATGATCTCAAGGCTGCACTCGATTTCGAGAGCATCCGCCAGCTCTTCCGTATGCTGTTCCTGGCGCCTGAGCGTGATGATGACGACCTGGTCGAGCCGGCACAGCTGTATCACGGGTATGCAGAGCTGTTCGAGGAGATCAAGACCCGCTCCCCGATGCCGGTGCAGGGGCAGGCTCAGCCTGGTAACCCCAAAGAGTATTTGCTGAAATCCGACAGTGCGCTCAAATCGGCGATGGACGGAATGATGAAGCGGCTCAGCCATCTGACCAGATCACAACGGGATGCCGTGCAGAATATGCTCCTGATTGCCGCCATATCAGTTCAGACCTGTTATTTTCAGGCGATGGCCCGGCAATATTTCAATGCGGTGTTATTCCTTGATTTTTGAACCGTCCGATTCTAGAATGTGTAAGTGAAACTAGTCTTACTCGAGACTTAGCGGGAATCAGGGAAGAGGGTGCTTGTTATGATGAATCAAATGTCGCTGCTGCAGAATCCGAAGCAAAGAAAACTGCTCTTCAGTGCAGGACTCAGCTGGATGTTCGACGCGATGGATGTGGGGATGATATCTTTTGTGGTGGCTGCGCTGGCCAAGGAGTGGGCGCTGGGACCGGAGAAGATCGGATATTTAACCAGTATCAACTCGGTGGGGATGGCTGTGGGAGCGGCTGCGGCCGGGATTCTCGCGGACCGGTTCGGCCGTAAATCCGTACTGCTGTGGACGCTGCTGATCTTCTCCATAGCAAGCGGCCTGTCGGCATTCGCCGCAGGGTATGTAATGCTGTGCGTGCTGCGCTTCATTGCCGGCTTCGGGCTGGGCGGTGAATTGCCGGTTGCCTCGACACTGGTGTCCGAGAGCATGCCGGTCAAAGAAAGAGGACGGGCCGTCGTGCTGCTGGAGAGCTTCTGGGCGCTTGGCTGGATTCTGTCCGCGCTGATCGCTTATTTCGTTATTCCGGATTACGGCTGGCGGATTGCCTTCGCGATTGGTGCAGTCCCGGCGCTCTATGCGCTCTACCTGCGTAAGGCGATTGATGACTCGCCGAAATTCGCCGAGATCAAGAAGGCTCCGGTATCCCTGCGGAACCGGATTACGGCAGTCTGGTCTGCGGAATACCGCCGTTCGACGATTATGCTGTGGATTCTGTGGTTTACGGTTGTTTTCTCCTACTACGGTATGTTCTTGTGGCTGCCGACAGTTATGGTGCTTAAGGGCTTCAGTCTGGTCAAAAGCTTCGAGTATGTGCTGATCATGACGCTCGCCCAGCTTCCGGGATATTTCACCGCCGCTTATTTCATCGAGAAATTCGGCCGGAAGTTCGTGCTCGTGATCTATCTGCTGCTGACAGCTGTCAGCGCCGCCTGGTTCGGAAATTCCACGACCGAAGGCATGTTGATGGCCGCCGGGATCTGCCTGTCCTTCTTCAACCTGGGGGCATGGGGCGGGATGTATGCTTATACACCGGAGCTGTATCCGACTACCATCCGTTCAACAGGTGCAGGACTGGCAACCTCGTTCGGCCGGATCGGGGGTATTATTGCACCTACACTGGTCGGCGTGATGGTGGGGAATTCGGTCGCGATCAGCACAATCTTCATGCTGTTCTTCGTAACGATTATTATTGGTGCGCTGGCCGTGCTGTTCCTGGGGAAGGAAACGAAGGGCACAGAGCTGCTCTAAGAATAATTGGAAAAACCATCAGGAGTTATACTCCAACAAGGCCAGCCGGAGCTTCCGGCTGGCCTTTGTTGTGGCTTTAGCCAGTTGAGTGCGTGAAATGCGCAATACAAAAAACCACCCGCATAGCGGCTGGAGGGAAGCCTCCGCTATTGCAGCCCATAGGGTGAATATAGTATATTCTTAAGGAAGACACAAACGAACGTTCTCATTGTCCGGCAATGTGCGGTGACAGACACTCTAATCTAGGATCTTGAGGGGCCAGTCTCTCAAGGTCTTTTTTGAAATATACGCCAGCATGGATATGTTTACGCCTGCCGAACTTGCTTGATTTGTTCCAAGTAGCGGTTTTTCAGTCCGGCTTACCTTTTGACGGAACGGCGGGAGCAAGAATAGCTCCATTTGATGCCCCTAGTACAGGACTGGAGACCGCTGCATCACCTCATAAGGCATATGGTATAATGGTAAAAATTATTATGGCACACTAATGGAGCGGGTAAGTATGGCTAAAGACAGGCAGGGCCTGCATTTCACGGAGCTGGTCTGGGAGAGCACGGAGCAGAATATGGCAATTCCGCCGCGGAGTTCTGCAGAAGCGGTTATACCGAAGCCTCCGGAAGGTCCGGGCAAGAAGAAAACGTCCCAATATGATACAGTACAGCTCCAGCTATGGGATATGGAAGAGACACAGGAGCCGGTAACCACTACGGAGAGCCAGTTTGTCCAGCGGGCCCGGGAACTTGCGGATCATAAGGAGCCTGCGGCTTTATTTGTTCCCTTTAAGAGCTATTGGCCGACTTACGGCCATATGACAGGTGCGCAGAGCCGGTGGTATTTCTTCTGGCGGGATGAAGTCCGGCAAGGGAGATACCCTAAGACCGACCTCTCCTATATTTTTCTGCATATATATGAGCTGATTAACGGTGTGGGCTGGGATGAGCCGCAGGATGGATGCCGTCAGCTCGGCTTGCTCTGGGAAGCCTACCGTGACATGTATAAACGTCTGGATCAATACCTTGGCGGATGGATTGCGGATTTCTCATTCGTGCATAAGCTTGATATCCCGCTCTCGGAGATTGTGATCCGTACACGCGGGCTTGCCGGGGACTTGGCTGAGCTTGAGCTTGTCCGCTGCCTGTCTGCTGCCCCGGAGCAGCTTAGCATCGAGGTGCTGAGTGTGATGTCGGATTATGATATCAGCAAATCGAAATTTTATACAGGTGAAGGAAAAGCTGCTGCGGAAAAGTACATCCCCCAAGTAGTGGCACTAATTGATACGTATGTCGCGCGGAAGCACGGCTCGAATCTGATCACGATGTTCCCGCCCGGTCCGCCGGTTGTCCGTGAGCGGTATTTGTTCCGCAGCGCAGTATATGATATCTCACTCTATGGCTACTCTGTTCTTATACCTGTCGTACGAATCAGCAAATCGCCGCCGCTGCGCAGCCTGATTACACGCTTATTCCGGCTGACCGAGAACAAGCTGCGGGGACTTATGGGTTATCGCGGACGGCTCAAGGATGTCAAGGTTGATGCCGACATGGAGGACTTGGTGACCAAGTTCCTGCAGCGTGAATTCCGCAAGGCGGAGCAGGAGGAGAAGGGTCCGGCAGTTGTGATTGATCAGAGGAAGCTGGAACAGCTGAAGAATGACTCCGAGGTGGTGCGTTCGCTGCTCACGGTGGAGGAAGCGCTGGAGAAGGATGATGAAACGGATTGGGAACAGGAGACAGCGGGTGAAGAAGAGCCAGCGGTTAGAGAAAGTGACGAAGAGAAGCTGGACATTATTGTTGAAGAACCTGTCGTGCAAGGACAAGCAGATTCTCCGCTGCCAATTATTGATGGCGAAGCGGACAGCTGGACGTCCTTCGCTTCTGAACTGAGTCTGCTGCAGCGTGATGTGCTGCTTGCGCTGGCAGAGGATGATGGCCTGGTGAAGGTGAACCGGCTGGCAGCGGGCGGCGGAACCATGGCAGAGCTGCTGTTCGATGAGATTAATGAACTTGCTATGGATACACTGGGGGATCTCGTCATCGACGGTGAAGAGCTGACAGAAGAGTGTATATCCATGCTGCACTATATAAAGAGGTGAAATCAGGAATGAACCCACTCAAAATACCGAAGCGGATGACCACGGCGCTTGTCAACTCTTTGACGGCGGGAGTTGTGCCGCGTATCGGTCTTGAATATATTGCCGTCGGCCGCCGGCCGGAGGTTGAAGCCATTCTCCGCGATATGGATAATATCGCCGAGGGCGGAGCCGCCTTTAAGCTGATTACGGGCAAATTCGGCAGCGGCAAAAGCTTCCTGCTGCAGATTATCCGCAATTACGCGATGGACCGGGACTTCGTGGTCGCGGATGCGGACTTGTCGCCGGAGCGGCGGCTTGTCGGTACGAAGGGGCAGGGGCTTGCCACCTACCGCGAGCTGATGAGCCATCTGTCAACCCGGACGCGCCCCGATGGCGGGGCACTGGAGATTATGCTGCAGAAGTGGATTATGTCTCTGCAGCAGGCCGTCATGCAAGAGAAGGGCTATGGGCCGGATGCGCTGGAGCTTGGTGAAGAAGTGGAGCAGCGGATCTATGCGGTTGCCTCCGAGATGCGCGGGCTTGTGCATGGCTTCGACTTCGCGAAGGTGCTGGCCTCTTACTGGAACGGGCATAAGCTGGCTGATGACGCACTGAAGCAGGATTCGCTGCGCTGGCTGCGCGGCGAGTTCGCGACCCGCACGGAAGCGCGCAAGGCGCTGGGTGTGGGCGTTATTATCGATGACGACAACTGGTATGATTATATGAAGCTATGGGCGGAATTCACCGGGGCCATCGGCTATAAGGGGTTGCTGCTGTTCATCGATGAGGGAGTCAACCTCTACAAGATAACCAACAGCATCTCCCGCCAGAGCAATTATGAGAAGCTGCTGACCATGTTCAACGATACGATGCAGGGCAAGGCAGAACGGCTGGGGATCTTCGTCGGCGGCACACCGCAGTTCGTTGAAGACCACCGCCGCGGCTTATTCAGCTATGAGGCACTCCGTTCCAGGCTGGTAGCCGGGCGGTATGCCGGTGCCGGACTGAATAACTTCACCGGACCGATCATTGCGCTGGACATGCTCTCCCATGAGGAGATTCTGATTCTGCTACAGAAGCTGCGGGACATTCACGCGCTGCACTACGGGTATGAAGCCAGACTGACGCAGGAGCAGCTGGTGCATTTCATGGAAGAGGCTGTGAACCGGCTGGGTGCAGATGAGCTGCTTACCGCGCGTGAGGTCGTGCGCGACTTCATGGATCTGCTGCATACGCTGAACCAGCATCCGGAAATGTCGTTCGAGAAGCTGGTCGGGGAGCGGACTCCGCGGCCTGCCGAGACCGGGCAGAATGAACTGGACGGATTCCTGGCGGAGTTTGACCTATGAGTGATAACCCTTTCTACCGGCTGGCTCCGTTCATTAAAGAATTCATCTACAAGAACCGCTGGGATACGCTGCGTGAGGCCCAGGTAGATGCTTGCCGGGTGCTGTTTGACACACCGCATCATCTGCTTATCGCTTCCGGAACCGCTTCGGGCAAGACAGAGGCGGCTTTTTTCCCCGCGCTTACGGAGCTGTATGAGCGTCCGTCCGCATCTGTAGGTATTCTGTATATCGCTCCGCTGAAGGCGCTGATCAACGATCAGTTCACCCGGTTAAATGATTTGCTCCGCGAAGGGAATATTCCGGTCTGGCACTGGCATGGCGATGTGCCGCAGGCGGATAAGACGAAGCTGATGCAGAACCCTTCCGGGGTGCTGCAGATTACACCGGAATCGCTGGAAGGCCTGCTGATGAACCGCCCGAATGCCATCCCGGCGCTATTCCATGATCTGCGCTTCATCGTAATCGATGAAGTGCATGCCTTCATGGGGGCGGACCGCGGCATTCAGGTGCTGAGCCAGCTGGCCCGGATCTCGCGGATGGCCGGCTGTCATCCGCGGCGGGTGGGTCTGTCCGCAACGCTGAGCGACTACGCCTCCGTCACGGAGTGGCTGGCGGCGGGCACGCGGGAGAGCGTGGAGGTCAGTGCACCGCAGGGCGGGCGCAAGCTGCGCCTGAGCGTGGAGCACTTTTCTTTCCCGGATGCGCGGAATGAGGAAGAAGCCGAACACCTGGAGCGGGCGCGACAGGCTTATTACGGCTTCATCTACGACCATACGCATGTGAAGAAGGCCTTGATCTTCACGAACAGCCGCACAGACGCCGAGGAGGCGATTCTGGAGATGCGGCGCATTGCCGCTAAGCGCGGCGAGCGGGATGTCTTCCATGTGCATCATGGAAGCATCTCCGCGATGCTGCGCGAGGAGACGGAGGCCGCGCTCCGCCAGGGTGCGGGGCCGGCTGTGGCTGCAGCGACGCTGACGCTGGAGCTGGGGATTGACCTGGGCGAGCTGGAGCGGGTGCTGCAGCTCGGCGCGCCTTACAGCTGCGCGAGCTTCGTGCAGCGGCTGGGCCGCTCGGGCAGGCGCGGGGACGCCGCCTCCGAGATGATCTTCGTCACGCCCGAGGAGGAGGACGAGGAGGCGCAGCTGCCTGCGCGGATGCCGTGGACGCTGCTGCGGGCCATTGCCGTAATCGAGCTGTACGTGCGCGAGAAATGGGTAGAGCCGCTGGTCGTGCGCCAGCTGCCGGTCGGGCTGCTCTATCATCAGACGATGAGCATCCTCAAGAGCATGGGAGAGGCGGAGCCGGAGGATCTGAAGGAGGCGGTGCTGAGCCTGCCGTCCTTCCGCAGTATTGATCCCGCTGATTATGACGCCTTCATGGAATACATGCAGGGCATGGGCCATATTGAGAAGATGGATGAGGGCAGTCTGCTGATCGGCATGGCGGGGGAGAAGATCGTCAACAACTTCCGTTTCTATGCGGTATTCAAAGACGATGAAGAGCATGTTGTCTATAATGGCACCGAGGAAATCGGTTCAATTACTACAGTGCCGCCTCCGGGCTACTGCTTCACCCTGGCCGGCAAGCTGTGGAAGGTGGAAGAGGTGGACAACCGCCACAAGGCGGTCTATGTCAAAGGATCACGCGGCAAGGTAGACACCTTATGGCTTGGAGCCGGAGGGGATGTCCACACCCGGATCATGACGAAGATCCGCGAAGTGCTGGGATCGGCAGCCTTATATCCGTATCTTGCGCCAAGCGCGGCCACCAGACTGGAGCGGGCCCGCAGGCTTGCCAAAGAGAGCGGACTCTTGACGCGTTCTGTCCTGCCTGCCGGAGGAGACTCCATGTTCATCCTTCCATGGGCGGGCAGCCGGCAGTTCCGTACGCTGGAGCGCCTGCTGAAGAACAATCTGAAGGGACCGCTCGGTCTGCGGTCCGTCGTACCGATGGAACCTTATTATATGGTTGTCGCCGGCAAGGCAGATGCAGAGACGCTGGAGGAAGAGATCATTGCTGAAACCGCTGCAGCTACGGATGCTATTTCACTGCTCGGACCGGATGAAGCCCCTTACCTCGGCAAATACGATGAATTCATCCCGCATGATCTGCTGCGCAAAGCTTTTTCGCTCGACGGGCTGGATGTTCCGGGATTGCTCAGCGTGATTAAACAGTGGAAGCAGCCGCCAGCATAATTGATATAGTAATATATAACAAGAAGCAGCCGATTCTAACGTGATCGGCTGCTTCTTTTGAATAATTAGTGGCGAAAAGTAATGCTTGCTTTCAACGGGATGCTCCAATGAAATTCATGGACCCAGCGATCAGAATGTTTTATATGTTTGTAGGGCGGCCGTGTAATTATTTCGTTTACACTAAGTAATCGCTCTGACGACAAAGTACGGGGATATCGGCTCTGATTAATATCGTTGTTGCACACCTTTGAACCACACGGATTTGATCGACAAGGTATCCGAGATGTTGGTTGTCGGATCACCGGTTACTAAAATAAGGTCAGCGCGTGCGCCTTCGGCAATACGACCGCGATCGTTAAGACCAAAGCAACGGGCCGGTTTTGCGGTAGCTGACTGAAGCGCTTCTATCGGAGTGAACCCGGCCTTCACCAGCAATTGCATTTCATGATGGACGCTGGCTCCATGAGCAAGGCCGCCAAGATTCGGAACAGGAACCGGCGCGACATCCGTCCCTACCAGAATATCAACTCCGGCACGGTGAAGGTCCATCACATTTTTAAAGCTGTTCTCCATATTGCCTTGCGGAAACGTATTGAAGCTTGAGTTCAAGATATCGATCCAATCCGAACTTAACTTGGAATGAACACGCGGATCATTCGCCAATTCCGATGCCGGATTTCCAAGGATAGATGAATTCAACACCAAGCACGGTGTAACAAAAGCGCCTGAAGCCGCTATGGACATTACTAACCCGGACGTATTCTCGGGTCTGTCGATAAACAAGTGGCCCAAACCGTCGACTCCAAAATCGATGGCCTCTTGCGATGAAAGAGCCGTCAATACGTGGGCGATGACCAGCTTATCGAACTTGTGGGCTTCTGTCACGGCTGTTTTTAGAATCTCCTCGCTTAGTACAGGCAGGCCAGGCGCACCCATGACCGTTCCTTCTTCAATCATGATCTTAATATAGTCGGCGCCATTCTCCACTTGGGTATGCACATGTTTAATCGCTTCTTCCACCGTTGTCACTTGCGGTATTTCTTCGTGATCGTGAGCGTATGCAGCCAACATCGATTCCCGGTCTTCCTCCGATAATTTCTCTAGTTCCTTTAATATGAATTCCGGTATTTCATCTCCATCTGGCAATAATTCATCTGGGTGTCCGCCCGGAGCGGTGATCGCTGTGCCAGCAGAACGGACGTCTGCGACGTCATTCACATTTTTTAACTGAATCTCGCGCCCTCTTTTTGTAAAATCGCCGTTCATTTCGAGTTCTGTTGTCACGCCGAATTTTAGTGCATCTCGTAATCCGCCGATCGAAGTGTGGACATGTGCATCAATGAAACCAGGCATTAGAGTCGCATTTTCTCCATCGATAATCGTTGCACCAGCCGGAAGGTCTCCGCCCACTGAAATTATGGACTCCCCCTTAACGACAATATGTCTTGGCGCAATCATTTGATTTCCATCAAAAATACGTATATTTGTAATTGCCGTAACTTGTTCTAACGCAGCATTTTGTGTGACCTTATCCATCTCCATATGAATTCCTCCCAAGTGTTTGTAATTTGAACAATTCGAAGTATAACTATTAGTTAACTAACTGTCAATAATCTAATTATTATTTTGACAAGCCTATAGGATCACTGTATAGTTTATTTGCTTACAGTTAGATTCCTAACAATCACAGGGGGGAAGATCATGGAATCCCGAAAGGATACGCCTTATCTGGATTTGTTTCAGATTATCGGTCTTAAGTTAAAGAAAAGAGCGGACGAAAGTATAAAAGAGCAGGGGTTAAACGCTCAACAAGGAAAAGTAATCGATTATATTTACCAGAACCAAAATAATCATATTATTCAAAAGGACCTTGCCGATAGGTTTCATCTACGTGGGGCCAGCATTACAAGCATGCTTCAAGGTCTAGAGCAAAAAGGGTTCATCGAGCGCAAAATCCCGGCCAATAATGAACGGCAAAAAAATATATATGTATTGCCAAAAGCGATTGAACTGATTGCAGACTTTCAAGACTCATTCCAAAGGGTGGAGGAAGAAATCGTTCAAGTCCTTACCGAGGAGGAGAAGCAAATCTTGAAGGAAATATTGATCAAAATTAATGAAAGATTATCATAAAGGAAAAAACCTACTCGACGGCTGCTTTCAAAGAAATACCGAAATAAGGGATTAGTTATTACAGGATAAAATCATTGAACTCCATAACGGGGTCACTATAGCTTAACAATCATTTAACCGAGGTTGCCGGTATGAGACGGCAGCCCCGGTTAGCTATGGGCAGACGTTGAAGTGAGTGGATATTTGTCAATATGAATGGCTTCGTTACCATAGCTTTGTTCAAAATTGGGACGAGGGTGTTTGTATGGCGAAAATAGATAATGGAGCAGGTGATCATCTAATTATTTTGTTTTCCCCTGATGGCTCCATAATAAAAGGCTTCGATCATGAATCTGAATTAAGCCCATATGGCGTAAAAACAGTGACACTAACTGGCACAAGGGAAAAGTTGAGATTCCAAAAGGTGTAAGCGATGGTTCTGATTTTTTAGTGGGCTGTATATTCCATACACCAGAGGATTTTGTAGATTTTGCAATAGGTTATTTTGAGTTATCACTATCCTTAGATGTTGTTGCAAAAATTTACGATGATTACCCCATTACGGAAGAGATGATCAATATCCTAAATTCCAACTGTGATGTACAGGAAGTTCTTCAAGAATTAGTATTATTAAACTTTAGGGGTTAGATATAGAAATGGAGGGGTGACCGAAGATGGATTCTGTTGCAAATGTACGGCTGGCATCCTTAACCGATGCTGAAGATCTTTCCAGACTAAATCAGGAATTTAACGGTGGTGCACCAAGACCCGCAGCTAAGATAATTGAACATTTGAATATAAATCATAATGAACTGATTGCCGTAGCAGAGATAAATGGTAGAATCGTTGGTTTTGGCTGTGCTCAATGCTTTTCTTCATTTTGTTATGATGAACCCTATGGAGAAATTACTGAACTCTACGTAGAAGAAGCCGCTCGAAGAAAAGGAATTGCAATTGCCATTATTTCTTGCCTGGAAGAAAATTTTAGAGAACGCGGAGTGAAAAGTATAAAGGTACTGACAGGTAGAAGCAACACTGCTGCAACCAGAACCTATGAACAGTGCAGCTATGTTAAAGACGATGAACAGATGTTAGAGAAAAGGTTGGACGATTAGGCTGCTTAAGTGCAGTATACCTAGAAAAAACAAACCTTTATTCTGTAGTTCCCACCTTGTTGGAAGCGCTTCACAGGATGATAATAAGCATATCACGAACACAGGGGGCATCAATTAATGGTCAACAGAAAAATGAAGCAATCCGCTACCATCGCTTTCACCGCAGTTATGGCGTTAAGCCTTGCAGCATGCGGTAACTCGAACAACAACGCAAACGACGGCGCCAAAAACAACGCCGCACCGAACACAACAGATAGCGGAAACGCCGCAGCAACAACTGCTCCAAGCGACAAGAAAGTAACAATTACCTTCCAGAATATCTATCCTGACCCTGCAACACCGGCTTACAAAATGATCAACGAGCTGACCGAGCAGTACCAGAAGGATCATCCGAATGTGAAGATTGAACTGGATACGCTGAACACAGACCAGCAGAAGGTGAAGCTCAAGACACAGGCTGCTTCCAAAGAAGTACCGGACATCACCATCGTTAACCCGGCTGCACAAATGAAGCCTTTCGTAGATGCAGGATTGTTCGCTCCACTGAATGATATGCTCGATCAGAATGGCCTGAAAGACACTTATCAGGAAGGCCTGCTCGATTACTACAGCTTCGACAACAATGTGTATGCGCTTCCTGACGGCAACAACATCGAAGTCGTGTACTACAACAAAGATCTGTTCGCACAAGCAGGAATTGCTGCTCCTCCGACAACCTTTGAAGAATTGCTCCAGGATGTCAAAATCCTGAAAGATAAGGGAATTACCCCACTAGCTATCGGTGAAAAAGATTCCTGGACCGGCTCGTTCCTGTTCATGAACATCCTGCTCCGCACCAACGGCGGCCCTGGATTCCTGCAGGATGTGCTTGACGGCAAGAAAACCTTCGAAGATCCTGCATTCGTAGAAGCTGTAGAAGCATTCCAGCAACTGGTTCAAGCCGGTGCATTCCCGGATGGAGCTACTTCCATTGATGCCAATGCCGGCGGTAACATCTTCAAAACAGGTAAAGCGGCAATGTGGTCGATCGGATCTTGGGAAACAGGCGCAATTGACGCATCGCCTGTAGCCGGTAAAGTTGGAGCCTTCCAATTCCCTACAGTGAACGGCAAGGGCGATCCTAACGAATTCATGCTTGCACCAGGCAGCGCATTTGCCGTATCTGCAAACAGCGAACACCTGCAAGAAACCAAAGACTTCCTGAACTACTTCGCTTCCGAATATCCTAAGAAACAGTTTGAACTGAAAAATGCTGTAGGTATCGGTCAAAAGGTAGACGGCGACCTCAAAGCTGCCGGTTACTCTGATCTGGCTGTTAACATTGCCGGCCTGTTCAACCAAGTTAAAGGCGGCGACCTGGCGTTCGATAACACGATGAACCCTGCAACAGCTCAAGTTCACCTCAGCAGCATTCAGAACCTGTTCGTTCAGAAAATGGATTCCGCTGCGGTAGCGAAAGAGCACCAGGCTGCATTTGAAGCCAACAAATAAGCAATAAGCAATACGCTACAGGCAACCGTAAAGCTGTCCTTCTCGATGCGAAGCAAGCTGATCCAGGCTTCTTCGCATCGAGTTTATCATGAAGATTTTCAATGTGAATATCGTGAATATCGTAAATAGACAAAGAATCTGCTTGTTTAGGAGGCGGGAAAGATGAAAGTACTTAAGGTGCCAGCACGCACAATAGCCGTCTTCATACTGCCATGTCTGCTCTTGTACGTGTGCCTTGTGTTTGTTCCCATACTGGTATCATTATATACGGGCTTATTGAAGTGGGACGGTCTTACTACTGCGGAGTTTATCGGTTTAGGCAATTTCAAAGATATGTTCTTCAATGATCCTGTGTTCTGGCCTTCCGTACGAAGAACCCTGCTGTATGCAGTGGCTTCCATGCTGGAAATTCCACTTTGCTTAGGAATGGCTATCCTGCTTAACCGTTATCTGAAAAAAGCCAATACACTGGTGTCGATCTACTTCACACCGGTGATCCTGTCGGTTGTTATCATTGGACAACTCTGGAAGACCATCTACAACCCTACTTCCATGGGGGGCATGCTGAATGGCGTGCTAGTGTCACTGGGTCTTGACAGCTGGACTCACAATTGGCTCACCGAGCCGAACATCGCCATGTATTCCCTTTATCTGGTATCACTCTGGCAGTTCTTCGGCTACCATCTGCTGATCCAGTATACCGGAGTGCAGAATATTCCTGATGAGCTATATGAAGCGGCCAAAATTGACGGAGCAGACGGCTTCAAAGCGGACCGTTATATTACCCTCCCGCTGATTGTTCCGATCTTCAAAATATCGATTATCCTGGCGTTTATCGGCTCCCTGCAGGCCTTCGATCTGGTCATGGTCATGACAGGCGGCGGTCCGGCGCATGCGACAGATGTCATCTCAACCCATATGTATAACAGTTCCTTCATGTCCTTCAAGTATGGATACGGCAGTGCGATCGCAACGTTCCTGGTTGTTGTCTGTCTCATCTTTACCGGAGTGATCAATACCTTCTTCAATAAACTTGAGAAAAAATACAACTAGGAAAGGAGTGCGCGAATCATGCGTAAATTAAAAAAAGGAATCGTGTATCTTCTTTTTGCCATCCCTGTGGTCACCCAGCTGTACCCGCTGTTATGGCTGCTGCTCTATTCACTCAAGACCAACGAAGAAATCATGGACGGCAGCTTCTTTTCTTTTCCCAAAAAAATTCAATGGCATAACTACTATGAAGCTTACACCTCCGGGAGTTATCTGAAGTATCTGTCCAACAGCGTATTCGTTACCGCATTTACGATGATCTGTGTTATCCTGCTGGCCTCAATGGCAGCTTATGCAATCTCACGGTTTCGCTGGAAATACGGCAATCTCGTGATGACCATCTTCCTGATGGGGATGATGATTCCGATGCAGGCTACACTGTTGCCGCTGATGATTATTTTCAAAAATATGCATATCCTGAATACTCACTGGTCGCTGATTCTGCCTTACGTCGCATTCTCCACGCCAATCGCCGTATTCATCTTAAGCGGATTCATGAGAGCTATCCCGCATGAGATTGAAGAGTCGGCGTTCATCGACGGAGCGAGTGTGTACCGGATCTTCCGCAGCATTATTCTTCCGGTGTCTGTACCGCCGGTAATGACGGTATGTATCCTGACCTTCATCAACATCTGGAACGAGTACATCCTGGCGGCAACGTTCATCTCGTCCGAGAAGCTCAAAACCCTGCCATTCGGGGTCTACACCTTCGTCAGCCAGTATTCGGTCAACTACGGCAACATCGGGGCATTCCTCGTTATGGGTGCGCTGCCGGTTATCCTGATCTACTTCTTCCTGTCGAACCAGATCACTAAGGGCATGGTGGCAGGGGCTGTCAAAGGCTGATCTGCAGAATTATGAATTCACGCGTTGCATATAAAATTGGGTTAGATTTATAATAGGAAACGGCAGGACAGGGTGTTGAAAGGAGAGAGTCCTATGAAGAGCGGCTTTCATTCCATCCATCATCGGTTGTTCTTGCTGTTTCTTTTTTGCATGTCCAGTATTCTGCTTATTGTCAGCTTGCTGTACTATAACCGGACTACGGATCAGCTGCATGAGAAGATCAGTGATTTGTCGCAAAAAAACGTTGCCCAGACCGCAGGGTTGTTCACACTCCTCTACAAGGGCTATGATGCATTGTCCAAATCGCTCAGCAATAACTTCGAGATGATTCGTCTGATTAATGAGAAAACCGATGAGCCGGCGGTGGCTTATATCAATGAGCAGACCGTGACGAATATTATCGGCTCGATTTTTTATTCACGGGATGACCTGGTGGGCATTCATGTGATCACAGACAGAGGGAAGATTTATAATTACGGGAATTATATGAACGTGGTCGATCCGGATTACGCCGATGAAGACTGGTATCACCAGCTGCAGGCCTCGTCAGGTAAAATGGTCTGGCTCGGGGTGTACCAGCATTCCCTGATCGATCAGGTGGAGGACAGCCCGGTGTTCGCCTTCGGCCGGCAGATTTATGATCTGAATGAGCATAAGCCGATCGGGATCGTGCTGTATGAGACGAATCCGCAGCCGGTGCTGGATGCCCTTGAGAACTTGAAGCTCGGTGAGCACAGTCAGGTGTATCTGATGTCCCCGGATGGACGGTTTGTCACTTCTGCTACAGATCCGACGCCGGACGTCTCCAATCTGCCTATGCTGCCGACTTCGCAGAATGTGATGGTTGAGCAGCAAAGCGACCGGCTGGTCGTAGCCTCCAAGCTGTCATTCTCCGGCTGGTGGGTGATGAGTATAACCCCGGACAAGGATTTGAATGTAGAGCTGATTGAGATGAAGCGTTATTTGCTGATTGTCATCTCGGCGCTGATTATTGTCTCAACACTGATTGCCTCGATCGTATCTCAGACCATCTCCTCGCCGCTGAAGAAGCTGATCCGGGAGATGAGGCAGGTAGAGGTCGGTAACTTCCGCGGAATGGTCAATGTCTCCTCCTATCAGGAGATTAATATTCTCGTGGCTTCCTTCAACCGGATGGTCCGGCGGATCGAGGAGCTGATTGAACGGGTGAAGCTCTCTTCCGTCAGTGAGAAGAATGCTGAGCTGCATGCGCTGCAGTCCCAGGTCAATCCGCATTTCCTGTACAATACACTCGATATGATCTACTGGATGCTGGATGAGGAAGGCAATGAGCAACTGGGTGAGCTGGTCTTGTCCCTGTCCTCAATGTTCCGTTACAGCAGCCAGTGGGAGGATGGGGCCGAAGTGAGCCTGCGCGAAGAGCTGGAGCAGATTGGCCATTATCTGAAGATTATCTCGATCCGGCTGGAAGGCCGGCTGCAGATTATTACGGAAATCGATGAACGCTGGCTGGACATCCGTGTTCCCAAAATGACGGTCCAGCCTGTAATTGAAAACGCCGTCAAGCACGGTCTGGAATCACTGGGCCGCCAGGGTATATTGAAGGTATATACCAGTGAAGAAGGTTCCGTTCTTAGACTGATTGTGGAAGACAATGGAAATGGAATGAATGAGGAACAGCTGAAACGGCTGCAGGACTCGCTGAATGGGGACGCTCCTGGTCTCAGTCCCAAGGAGAGCGGCAAAAGCGGCATCGGCCTGCAGAATCTGCACCGCCGGCTGCAGTTCATGTTCGGGGAGTGTTACGGCCTGCAGATTCAGAGTTTCCCCGGAGAAGGGACACAGGTTGCCATCGTGCTGCCGATTTCAGTGGAAGGAGAACAGACTACGTGAATATTCTTATTGCCGATGATGAACGGGTCATACGTGAAGGCATCAAGCGCACCATCGGGCAGATTAGCCCGGAGCATCAGGTATTCGTGGCCGCCCGAGCGGAAGAAGCGGTTAAAATCATGGAAGAACAGCGCATCCACATTGTGCTGACCGATATTCTGATGCCGGGAATGAACGGCCTCGAATTCATGAAGATCTCGAAGCGCCGGTATCCGTATGTGAAATGGATTGTCATCTCTGCCCACAGCGAATTCTCCTATGCGCAGGAAGCAGTCCGGCTGGGTGCGAGAGACTATCTGCTTAAGCCGATCGGCAAAACAAAGCTGACTGAGCTTATTGACAGCCTAACAACGGAAATCCAGCAGGACAATAATATCTCGCGGCAAGGAGAACGGCTGAAGGCCAGTCTGAGATTCCTCCGCGAGGGGGTATTCCAGCGGCTGGCCTCTGGGCTGGATATCGGGAATCTGGATATTGAGCCTTTTATTGAAGATTACAACCACTTCTATCTGGTAATGATCCAGCTGGACCCGGGTGACAAAAGTGTCCGCCTGGAGCATTTCATCGTCGAGAATGTGCTGTCTGAGCTGATCGACCAGCATGGACGGGGATTCGTTGTCAGCTATGACCGGCAGAGTCTGCTGGGCCTTATTACGCCGGGTGAGAACGTCCGGGTGGAGCATTTCCAGGAAGAGGTCAAGGCTCATTTGACGCATTACCTGAAGATTTCTTTCCAGATTATCCACTCCGGGCTCAGCTACGACTTCAACACCGTGCCGCAGGTTGTGAAGCGGATGCGGGAGGCTTCGGCCTCCCAGGCGCTTGAGCTGGAGCCGATGAAGGGCAGCGGGGAGAAGGCCATTGATGTTGCGCTGCACTATATCAAGGAGCATTTCTACGAGGATCTGTCACTGGAGAAAATGGCTTCGGTGGTGTTCCTGAATCCGGCGTATTTCAGCCAGCTGTTTAAGCAGAAGACGGGGCAGGGCTACAAGGAATATGTAACCTCCCTGCGGCTGGAGCAGGCCAAGCTGCTGCTGCTCAATCCCAAGCTGAAGCTGGCTGAAATTGCTGAACGGGTGGGTTATCAGGACATGCGGCACTTCACGCAAATGTTCCGTAAGAAATATCAGCTTACACCGACGGAATACCGTCAGCAGGAGAGCATCAACATTCTCATGAGTAAGGGGACTCCGCCGCAACAATAAAAGGAAGCTGATGCCGGTTATCGAAACCGGTGTCAGCTTCCTTTTATTGTTTTTTCACCCTTTAAAAGCTGTTTAAATTGTTGAAATAATTCACCGTGCCGGTGTCAATATTACCAAACATCACGAGTGCAAGAACAAACAGGAGGATTAGTACAGCGTAAATGATGGTGCCGACAATCCCGCAGACCAGCCCGGCAATCGCCAGCCCCCTGCCTTGCTCATAGCGGAGACGGATCTCCTTGAAGGCGAGTGCAGCCAGAACGATCGCAATAATTCCGAAGATAAGTCCGATATAAGGAACTACGATGGAGAGAATGCCGAGCACCAGTGCTGCGATCGCTTTGCCGTTCGTCCGCTCCTGGCGGGGCGGCGGGGGAAACTGTTGATAAAATTCCTGATCTCCAAAGGGTGGGGGTTGATAACTCATAGATTAACTCCTTCATAGTTTGTGAGCAGAGGCTCCATAGACAGATACATGTTTCTAACAGTATATAATATTTTGAATACAGAGATAACCGTTAATAGTTAATCCAGTGCTCAAGCTTCACTGCGGGGGTAAGACCAATCGATTCAGCCAGACGTATGGAGGCGAGATTGTCTTCAAGTACCTGATACCTCGGAATATATCCCCTTTGCAGAGTATGGTACAATGCTGTGCGGACCACGCGCTGCGCCAGTCCGTTTTTTCTTGCGGCAGCAGACGTATGTACAGCTCCAATCTCCCAGACAGACTCCTCATTGCGGAACACCATACAAGTGCTGATAGGCATGTCTCCCTCGAACAATGATACAGAGAAAGCCCCCTCCTGAAAATATTGACTGATTTCCCCCTGTGAATAATCATTTTCCATCCATAACGGCAGCAGCCGTTCATCCATTGCTTCACTTACGATGCATGCCCCGTCTGCGCTGAAGGTTTGGCCTTCGGCCGTAGAATAGGAATAGAGACTGCGGACTTTATGCAGTGTGAAATACGGCTCCAGCGCTTGGCGGTACGCATCCTCCTGCAGCTTAAATACGAGCCTTGCGTCCCTTGGCAGCAGCTTCAGCAGGGCGGGGAAGACCTCCGGGCTGCTGTAGTCCATAAGCACAACGGTGTCAGCTTCCGGATAGGTCCGGTGATCGTAGGGGAAGGTCACGGCAGGCATCATCAATAACACTCCCCATTGATCCTGCTGTTCGATCAGCGTACTGTCAATCTGACTGTGATAGGCAGTCATCATTTTGAGCAGCGTTATATTCTTCAGGGGGCTACGGCGTAATCTCCCCATGATCGCTTCATAGTGGCTCAAGTCATACACTTCCTTTTCTCCGGTAATCATCAGCAGCTGAACATAATTAAATTCACAGTTCATCCAGAAGTTTAAACAGGCGATGGTAATTGCCTAACGTGCAGGTATCCTCAACTATCACACCAGACTTGAAAAAGATGATATCACCACTTCCTTGGTTAACCTGACCTTTGTGTTCGAGGATACGTTTCAGATGTCTGGCTGTTCCAATACTTCCTGAGATGAAATCAACGTCTTCAGGGAAAACCTTCTTAAGACTATTCTCAAAATAAGGAAAATGAGTACATCCGAGTACCACTGTGCCGTACTGCTGCAAATTAAACCGGGACAATTCTTGATGTAAATAGGGGATGATTTTCTTTTCATCAAATTCAAAGCTTTCAGCGAACTGCACCAGTCCGGGAAGAGGCAAACTGTCCACAATTTCCCCATGATCTATACGGTGAACTAAATCATGATACTTCTTCTCCTGCAGCGTAAGTCTCGTGGCTAACACCAGAACCTTTTTCTGTTTTCCTTCGGATTGTTCAATGGCAGGCTTCACTGCCGGTTCGATGCCCAGGATAGGAAAGTCATAACGGCTTCTGAGCTCCTCAATCACGATACTGGTGGCAGTGTTACAAGCAATGACCAAAGCTTTTATATTGTGTTTAGCAATGAAATCTACAGCATTTAGAATGTACTCTCTAACTTCTTCTTTTGTTTTCTCTCCATAAGGAACATGTGCAGTGTCTGCGTAAAAGAGGTAATCTTCTTGCGGCAGAAATTTCAGTGCCTGATGAAGCACCGTTAAACCGCCTATTCCGGAGTCAAATAATCCTATTCGCATATTTCCACTCTTCCCGTGATTATTAGAATGATTGTATTATTCTATCACTACATTAACTTTATAACTACATTGCCCGTTCAGATTCACACACTCTAATTCATATATGAATTCTGATTCCCGGCTGTGCTTGAGATCTGGAATTTCATCGGAAAACATAAAAAAGACCGGACTTCCGCCAATGTTTCCATCAGCGAAGCCCGGTCCTTTTACATTCAGCTTTCGTTCTTGGTCACGCCATTTAAGCTTGGCACATAATCTTCGGCTTTATCCGGATTCACCATCTGGGGGATTTCGGTGATGCTGGAGTGATTCTGCTGGTTGTTCTTTTTATCGGCACGGTTATCAGCACGGTCATGCTTCGGATCTGCACTGTTCTTGGGCATACTGTTCACCTCCATATCTGATGGATAGTATGAGATAGCGGTTTGCATTTTATCCCGGCAGACTTAAACGTTACATAGAATACTTGGCAGGCAGGCACATTCCCCGTTGACAGGTGCGCTATAATATATTTACTAAAAACTATTCTCACCAAGGAGGGGAAGATCATCGCTGAGAAAACAAAAGTAGTTGAAGTTGTTCCCTACGACCCGGCCTGGAAGGTTGAATACGCCAGAATTGAAGCGCGGATGCTGGAGATCGCGGGAGATCTGATCATAGCGGCTGAGCATGTGGGCAGTACCTCCATCGAGGGGTTATCGGCCAAACCTGTTATCGATATCGATCTGGTGATGGAGAGCTATGAGAAGCTGCCGGAGATCATCCGGAGATTACAGCAGTACGGTTATGAGCATCAGGGCAATTTGGGGATTGAGGGCAGGGAAGCCTTCCGGAGCGTGAAGGAGGACGGATTTATGAAGTACCACCTTTACGTATGTCCGAAGGACGGGAAGGGATATCTTGAGCATATCGCTTTCCGCAATTATCTGCGTAGCAGCCCGTCTGCCCGTGAGGAGTATCAGGCGGTCAAGCAGCGGCTTGCGAAAGAATACCGTTATGATATCGACTCATATTGTGAGGGGAAGACAGAGTTCGTGCACTCTATTCTGCAGAAGGCAGCTGATCCCAGAATCCGGCTGTAGATGGGCGGTTAGGCAGAACGGCTTGATATTCGTAGACTCCGGCCGGGTCGTTGAACCCAAAGGTTCTCCAGCTGTTCAGCTGCGGGGAACCGAAGCAGATATGCGCCTCTCGGGCCGAGTTATCACAGACCATGGACCATAACGTTCCGAAGCCCTCACTGTAATGATGACAGCAGACTCCCTTAGGGTATTCTGTGCCTGCGATGGCTTGCATGGCTCCCACGGGGCTTTGGAGGGCAACTTCGTCCGTAAGTGCCGACCGCAGCGCTTCATACCTTGTCCTCGAATTCTCCATCACCTGCAAATTATGAACCTGCATGGATGGAAGGGTATAATGGTTGGCTGAGAGGACAAGCTGGTTGCAGTTCCCGCCAGCCGCTGCCGGATAATACTGGACCTCTTTTTGCGTACCGGCAGTTTCAACTAGTGCGATATCGCCTTTGGCGTCCGAGATCAGGAAATTCCGGTAGTCGGAGACTGGCATGCTGCGTATCAGCAGCGCCGCTTCTTCCGCCGTGGTGCAGTTGTCGAGCAAGGCGCGGACCACTCCCGGAAAAATAAAGCCTTCACCGGTCATCTCCGGACGGATTCTCCCCGATGTAGTTGTTACAGTAAGCCCTTCATCGTTCATTCCGTCATAACGGCCGAACAGCTGGAGCGCAAATCCGGTATGCGCAGGTTTGCCCTTTACCCGAGTTGTACTGAGCAGCAGCTGATTATAGGGCTCATCCTCCCAGCCAAAATCGTAGTTACGCATATGACAGGTATGTCCGCCGTTATCCGGACTTGTCCGGTATGCAGCCTGTGTACAGTGACCGGATGGCTGGAAGTAGGAGTAATAGAACACAACCCTGCCGGGTTCAATACCGGTCTCGTCGGCGAAGCCTTTGATTTCTTCGTTCATGCCGGGGCAATACTTCTCGAAGCTCTCCATGACTCTATCTGCCGCAGACGGCAGCAGCGGGGAAGCCCCCATGAATGGAGAGGATAAGAATGAGATGAGCTCGGAATTATGCTTGTAATGAGCGCCCAAGGCACGGCCGACCTCATAATGAGTGCCTTCCGTAACGATATGGGAATATTGTGCGGTCCTGCCTTGAATAGGGGGATTAGCATCCATTGTATAAGTACCTTCTCTCGTTTACTCTCTGCGCAGAGTAGGTTCATTATAACGGGCGAGCTCTTCAGTCGGCAAAGTCCGTTCCGGCCGAAATACCCGCATGGGCTGCTATACAGGGAAGCGCAATCATTATAGGGTCTTATTTTCTTGGACGGAGTAGGAAATACTTGTATTATTGTCATTTTTAAGGTAACTTATTGATATAACTTCCGGATTAACTTTTGCCGGAGGCGCAGTTCAAATAACGGTATATGTAAGCCGAAGAGGAGCATTCCCCCAATGCTCCTTTTTGTGTTGTAAAACCCTTGAAAGGCGCGGTTCTTCGGGCTTTTCGAGGGTTTTATTATTGGAGAAATCACATAAAAATCACAACAGCGTGGATTGATTCATTTTCAACAGGTCACCGAATTGAATATTGAGTTTATTTACATCATCCTGCTTCATCTTCTTCGTGACATGTAAATAGATTTTCGTAGTTGTTTTTGCATCATCGTGTCCGACCCGTTTCATAATATTGGCGATAAAATTATACGGGGGCTTGCTTGGGTTGCAGTACGGTGGGCGGCGACAGTCCGGCTCCCGGTGATCATGCTCGAAAATGTAGAGGAGTTTAAAACCTGGGGTCCACTGCTCAAAGACGGATACCCGGACCCGGATCGCAAAGGCCGGACGTTCAATTCTTTCGTCAACGCTCTGCGCAGGCAGGGTTACCGGGTGGACTGGCGGGAGTTGCGGGCCTGCGATTACGGCGCACCGACGATCCGCAAGCGGCTGTTCCTGGTGGCTCGCTGCGATGGCCGCCCGATAGTCTGGCAGGAGCCCACACACGGAGCACCGGACAGTCCGGAAGTACTGGTGGGTAAGCGGCTGCCATGGCGGACGGCAGCGGAGATTATTGACTGGTCGATTCCCTGTCCGAGCATCTTCGACTGGAAGAAACCACTGGCGGAAAATACTCAGCGCCGAATCGCCCGAGGCATTCAGCGCTTCGTGATCGATAACCCACGGCCGTTCGTAGTCCGGATCGGCCAGACCGGATTTGGCGGCGACCGACTGCAATATGAGATCGACAAGCCTCTCACGACCGTCACAACCAAGGCTGAACACCTACTGGTTACACCGGTGCAGGGAGTCAATACGACAGGGCACCCCGGCAGCTCACCGGAAGAACCATTGCGAACCATCACGACAGGCAATCATCACATGCTTCTTAGCCCGACACTAATTGAGATCGGCTACGGCGAAGGTCCGGGACAAAGCCCGCGTGCACCTGGGCTGCAGAAGCCACTGGGCACGGTAGTATCCGGCGGCCGGAAACATGCTCTGGTTGCTGCATTCCTCGCTAAGCATTACGGCGGCAATTACACCGGACCGGGGGCAGACCTGCAGAGGCCTTTACCGACTGTAACAACCGTTGATCACAATGCACTTGTTACAGCTCACGTTGTTCGGCACTTCGGGGAGTCGGTCGGCAGCCCTGCGGATGCACTACTGGGCACCGTTACCGCCGGGGGCGGCGGAAAGAGCAGGCTGGTCACTTCCCATTTGGTCAAGCTGCGCGGCACCAACATAGGCCAGCCTATGGATGATCCACTCCAAACGATAACGGCGGGCGGATTGCACTTCGGCGAGGTACGGGCATTCCTACTCAAATATTACGGTAGCGCCGATAACGGCCAGCAGCTGGGAGAGCCCCTGCACACCGTAACCACCAAGGACCGATTCGGCTTGGTTACGGTTGAGGGCGTGGATTACCAGATCGTAGATATAGGCATGCGCATGTTGGAGCCGCATGAGCTGTTCGCGGCGCAAGGCTTCCGCCGCCGACAGCCGAGAAATCCGGGACTTGCTCCGGCGATTTACCCGGGACGACTTGCTGAAGATGGCCCGTGATTATGTCGGGTTCGCTGAATACCAAGGGAAGCCAAGCATCCTGAAGGCTGAGGGAATTGAGAAGCAGACTGACGAACAGCTCCGGAAATTCATTTTTGAAAGAGACTATCCGGGTTATAAATGGCGGTCAAGGGAGTGGAAGTCATGAAAGCGCAGTGTAAAAATTGTAACTTCTGCAAGCAGCACGGCAGGGTGCAGACGCAACAGAATCGCCTAGGTCGTAAGAAATACTTTTGCGAACATCCGGACGCAAATAAGGCAACGGACAATACTTTCGTTGGATTTGGCAATATGGACTACAGCAGCCCGCTGGTTATAAAAACAGCAAAGCGCTGGTGTCCATTGATTACTCAGATGCCAACGGCGAGCAAATAGGAGAAGTTATTTTAGTCCCAGGGAGGGAACAGATAGCGCCCCTCCCACCAGTGATTTGAATTAAATAAAAAATGGAAGCAAGTACAAAGCGGTAATGGCACCAAATGGTATACGTCGCGGATAAAAGCGGCGGCGAGGATAGAAGCCTGGATAGTATCCAAATTGTCTGTAAGTTGATGCGTTAGCAGGCATTCCGTTCATCATTTCGTTTGAGGGTATAGCAAGTGTAACGTAGTCCTGATCAATATGAGCGATAAACCCGTCATGAGTCTGACCGTCATTTGTAGTCATGCCAACATATTTATTCACATTGTTCCAGGCGAGCGATTGATAATTTGTTTCCATGAGTAGCCTCCTCAAATAATATCTCGACAACAGTCTATGGACTACAACCTATGGTGATCACGGCATATGCCTATATTCAAAGATATTTGGATTAATTAAGTCCACTTTAAGGAGAGAACGAGCGATGGAAACAGTCCATATCAACAATTTACGTCCAGGGCAGTACATCAATCACAATGGCGAGGTTATCACACTGGAGCAGGCCAAGAAGTTGCTGGAGAGCGGTGCAAAACCGGTGCTGCATACCGTATCGGACGAATACATCGGCAGAGTCCTTGATTCGTTACATGATGCACGGAAGGCCGGCGAGGAACCTGGGGATTTTTGCGAGTCTGACCCGGAAGCAAAGCGGATTCAGTATGGTGATCTCCATGCTGTAGCCATTGGGCCAGACAGAGCGGACATTGTAGCAGGATACGGCACTAACGAAGAATTGACCGTCTGGTATCGATCTCAGGTCAATATCCCCGATGAAGAGTGGCAGGATTACAAAGTCGTCGATTTACCAATGGACAAAGCAATGGATTGGGAAGAAGACGGAAAGATGACGCTGCAGGAACTTTTGGAATGGGAGACGGAGTTTCCGCAATTCGTAGGTTCTAGCGAATAACGGAGAGGGTTAGCCACCCTCTCCCCTATAAAGGAGCTGATAAGCATGGCAAATACGACAAAGGTTAAGACGTTTACGATAGTCATTCCCGCAGGCCAAGGGCCAACGGTTACAACCGCTGAGGAATCCATACAAGAAATGCTGTGGGATCTGCGCGACCAAATGACCGACAACAACAAACCAACGGAGGACGAACTGCAGGCTGCCGACCAGTTAATTGTAAACGGATTCGGCGTAAACGATTGGCATGACGGAGAATACACGTTCTTCGAAGATTATAAGCTTAGGATCGAAACAATGCCGCAATACAAACTGGATGAAATGCCCGAATTCGCGGGCTATTAAGGGGAGGCATAACCAGTATGAGCATGAAGGCAATAACCATCATACAGCCGTGGGCGACACTGATCGCCCTCAGAGAGAAACGGTTTGAAACGCGCAGTTGGGCAACAAAGCACCGCGGCGAGTTGGCGATTCACGCCGGGAAAATGTAGACCGGGAAGCGTGCGAGGAGCCAGAGATCAGTGCAGCACTCGTCCGGCACGGATATACTGCTGAAATCTGCCGACCGGGACGGTTGTGGCTGTCGCAAGTCTTGAGGAGTGCTGGGAGGTCAGCCGCTGCATACGCGGGGATGTAGTGCTTGAAAAAGACGGTGGTAATGCGATGCGAGAGGACCCGGTCAGCAAAAAGGAACAGGCTTTAGGCTGGTATGATGATGGCCGTTATGCTGGGAACTGACGCATGTTAAGCAGCTGCCGGAGTCGGTCCCGACCAAAGGGTAGCAGAGCTTGTGGATCTGGACAAAGATATCCAATAGTAGATAATATTATTTTTTATATTTTTCTCTTAATCTCCTATCTCTGATAATTGAAATTTGCTCCATATGACTTTTATGTATTGCCTGTTTTTCTTTACGCATTTGAATTTCATATTCAATAGTCTTTATGTCGTTCACTAGATTGGACACCACTCTATTTTTTTTAGTAAAGAGAAAATATATACATGCGGCAAAGAAT
The DNA here is from genome assembly GCF_038000235.1 of Paenibacillus sp. FSL R10-2199. Classification (NCBI taxonomy): domain Bacteria; kingdom Bacillati; phylum Bacillota; class Bacilli; order Caryophanales; family Paenibacillaceae; genus Paenibacillus; species Paenibacillus sp. FSL R10-2199. Next base: position 4,944,411 of record NZ_JBBOBO010000001.1, read on the forward strand.
AGAAGAAACAAAAAAAATAATTTTCCTGTGCCTGTATAAGTTTTATTAACGATAATGCCCACTATGGTTAAAATTATTGTTATCGCCGATAACAACACACCAGATAGTTTCAACTCTTCCAACGTTGCTTCGTAATCAATCTTTATTCTCATTAATTGATCATCAGTGATATTGGGATTGAGCATAATGTACGCACGCATGCTCCTTCTGTTGTTACTAAACATCGAATTACCTCCATTTTTATGAATAGCAAAAGACCCCCATATCCTTGGCCGGGGCGGGGGTCCAATCGTGTACCTTCATTCGAATTATACCACGAGTGAGGGAATTATAATGGGGAAAAGCGACAAATTAGCAATCCAACTGGCTTCTGACATCCTCCCGATCGACGAGAAGGAAACCCGACGCCGGGTGGAAGAACATCTAGAAACGATCCGTTTGTATCGGCAGATTGGATTCGTACGGCGCCAGGCAGCATTAACAGCGAGTCCGGAACCGCGGTATCACGGATCAACGAATGCGATCAGCCGGACGACGGAGAATATAGCGATATGGAACACGGACAGAGGGGCTGAGTTGGAGCAGCAATCTAAATTACTGGACATGGCCATGGAAAGGCTTAAGAAGTCGGAGCGGGAGATTATACAACTGCGATATCCGGAGTATGAGGATGAGTATGATTCGATACTGTGCGGGGAGCTGGGGATGAGCGATCGGAAGTACCGAAGGATAAAATCAAGAGCAATATATGTTTTAGCGTGCGCACTTGGATTAGAAGTGTTAATCGATCATAATTAGATAAGGAAATGAGAAACTGCTTTTTAGGGGGAAGTTTATTGATTAAATATCCTGTTGACCTTTCAGAATCATGGAAAGAAGAAATTGAAAAAATAGAAGGTGTGGCGAACGCGGACGCAAAGCTATTACAAAGAATGATTTATATTCTTTTTATCTATGACCTAATGATCTATGAGGTGAATGAAAATCACAAAAAATATAAATCAGATAAATTGATTTATATAAGTCGTTATTTCCTTGCTCATGAGTATCATTTAGGTGAAAGTATTTATCATCTGATTATAAAAGGGTTCGGAGTTTCAAGTTCAATTTTAGTGCGTTCTATGTTAGAGAATTTAATAGATTTTTCTTATTTATGGCTGTGTAAAGAAATAAATAAATCCCAGAACGAAAGGGATAGTTGGATGGATTATGAGGCAATTACAAATGAGTCATTGTTTAATAGATGGAACGATTTTAAAGATTATATGATCAAAAAAGGTAATAAATTTAACGAAACGTTACTTTTTCATGGCCCAACGGAACCTTTAATAAATAGAGCTAAGAATTTTAAAAGTCAGTTTTATAAACACGGAAATAAATATCATTGGGCTAAATACCCTTCCCTAGATCAAAGAGCAAGACAAGTTGATATGACTGGAAGACTCCAGAAAGAAATGCCTGACTTCTACTTAGAGCAAGAGTATATAGTCAATTATAAAATTAATAGCCAAATGGTTCATGGTGAAAGTTCTATGTTTTCGAGTTATCGAGATAAAAATAATAATTTGTTAAGCATAGGAACTGAACGAGATGAATTAAATAGTACTATAAGTATGACCTCGAATTATTTACTTATTTTTGCATATGAATTGATACAAATTAACAGGCTCAAAATAGATATTGTAGAGCAATTAAATCACTTAGGTTTTCGTTAATATCTTGACCGTCTTTTGGCCGATATTTGACCGCACAATGGCCGTTCATTAGGTTTTAGACATAGTATATTGGTAATGTGGAAATCAGGCGAGAGTGACACGCACGGCTGCAGCAATGCAGCATTAACCGATGCGTACCTCCTCTCGCTTTTTCTTTTACTCCGATCTTGTTACCCTTGTCCCCTAGAACCGTGACCACAACGGTTAAAGATTGGATCGTGGAGGCTGCCGGCCGCCTGAGTGAGTGCGGGATATTCTCGTTCTCGAATCAATGATGAATCAAAATAAAACATCAGGAGGGGTTCAATAATGGAAGGAATGGCTGTCCACTACGATAATTGCAAGGGTGGATTTCATATAGACTTGCAGCAGCGTCGGCTGGAGGATGCCGCCGAAGAGATTTACTTCATCTGCCCGTACTGCCAGACAGAGTACCCGTCGTTCTACACGGATACAAATGTTCGTGAGAAGCAGCGTTCCATCGGTAAGCTGCGGGAACGTTTCAATGCTCTGAAAGATCCTGTTAAGCGTGATGCACTTCAGGAGAGGATCGAACGGGATCAGGCGGAAGTCAAGGCATTAATGGCTGAGCTGAAGCTGAAATATAAGCCGGTATAACTGGAGGTGCTTATCGTGGAAGTCGGGAACATTTGGGAATTCGGATATTGGGTAAATGGCAACATCGTGCATGAGCCTGCCCGGGTCATCAGCACAGATAAAGTTACTTCGGGGCTCAAGGTTATAGAAGCTGAGTTTCAAGATGGATCCGTCCGGAAATACTCCCGGCAGCATTTGCCGAAAGAGTGAGCAATGGGGAGAGAGAATGAGATTTCCATGAGCATATCTGCTGTGATTAGCTGCGGCGGCTTTGACTCCGATTTCTCCAGGTCAGTAAAATGGTGTTGTTCTCCTCTGTAACTATGGAGATAAAGATTTAAGCAAAGAGCGCAGCGCATTTGCTGCGGACGCTTAGCGGACGCCGCTCTATAGACCAGGCTCATTGCAGGATTGAATTGAATACATATTCCGAAGTCGCTCATTATTGGGCGGCTTTTTTTATTATTCCGAAAGGGTGATTCTGGTGGAGATAGCAGCAAGGTTTTATGAGTTCGGTTCTGAAGAGTGGAAGCGGGAATTAGCAGCTGCGCTTCGTTCCAGTTCATTATCCCAAAGTGATTTGTATGATTGGGTTAAATTGTATTCACGAAAGGATGGTCATCATGGCGAGAAAACAGAATAGTATCCGGCCTCCGTTGGTTAAAGAGCATCCTAATCAGCCAGCGAAGTGTGCACGTTGTGTATGGGGAAGATGGGAAGGGTCTTCAGAATATAAGTGCAAATGCTTATACGTATAGTATACTGCAGATAGATTCCAAGTGGTAGATTCGGTAACCGGAACTCTGCCGACATCCATTACACACAGTAGGCAAAGTGTTACTCCAGGAGATATAAATGGAGCCTCTAATTATTACAGAATTGCTGTCAATGGGGCTGGTAGCGGCTTTGGAGCCAATGATGTTTATTATCTGCAACAACAAATTGAAAATGGTGTGCGTCTTTTATGTGGATTAGGGAAAAAAATTACTGTTAGTTTCTGGGCAAGAAGCTCGATTGCCTCCAAGAAAATTGGAGTGCGTCTTAATCAGTTTATAATTTCAGTGGTGCGTCATCTGCGGAGATTATAAATGGATCGAACTGGGTGCTGACATCAACATGGACACAGTACAGTTTTACATTCACAACCAATACTCTTGTTGGAAAAACATTTGGAACAGGAATGGAAGACAGAATGCAAGTGCGGTTTTTGACATTGTGGGGTTCTGGAGTAGCAGCAACCGTAGGACGACTGGGACCGAAACTTTTGTTGGAACTGGTACAATCGATATTGCAAAGTTGCAAGTGAATACTGGAGACGTAGGCCTCCCTTTTCAACCGCGATCCATTTGTGATGAACTAGCGTTGTGTCAGCGATACTACGAAAAAAGTTATGCAATGGATATACAACCACAAACTAATAACTCAGCAGGAGTCATTATATTTGGAGCAAATGTTTCGGCGTCGCAAACAATTAATGTAAATTTTAAAGTCCGAAAAAGAATTACGCCAACAATATACACATATTCACCATTTTCAACTAATCCCGGAGGAACTGGGAGTACAGCAAGGTATTATGTTGGATCTATCGAAGCCACTGACGGAGCCATTAATTTGCGGGTGAGTATGGGTTTAACATCGAGTCACCTACGACCATAGACAGGTCAAGAGCATTTCATTTTACAGCAGATGCTGAACTGTAAGGAGTGAAGATATGTATAGACACTATATCCGCGTGGACGCAGACAGCAACGTGATCCACGCTTTTTCTGATGCGTTTGAGCAGCCGCATGAAGGCGACTTACTGGTCGCTCAAGATGGCGGGCGCCACTTTAACTTATACTTATGGTATAACAAGGTTATACCCCGATGGTATGTAAAGGGGGATGAAATAATTGAACGAACAGATGCAGAGATGACTACACTATGGCGACAGTATGAAATAGACCATACACCCGAGCCGACAGAGTTCGAGAAACTCCAAGCAGAAAATGAAGCTTTGAAAGCCTTAATTGAAGACAAGGATCGCGAAAACAAAAATGCGCTTTTTGAAATATACTCGAAGTTGTTAGGCGGATGATGTTGGCATATGTCCTCTTCCGCCTTTTATTATGGATCTTATTAAGTTCTGGAAAAGGGGGATGAAAATGATTATTGTTATGGCATCGCTCATTATTTATAGAGATATCACAATTGCCCAAGTTCCTGTTGGCTCTCAAGCTAGTGTAAAGGCTAGACTTGCTACTCTTGGATACGATGAGACTGGAGCGCCACTCTAAAAAAGAGAAAAGAATACAAATTCATAGAAAGTCCTTTTGATTAGTGATCGGATTTATGGTTTTAAATGAGAGACATTCAATATATAATCTAGTTCTAAACATAAATCTGTATCATGAGGGGAAAAAATGAATAGTAATCGATTGACACCATTAGATTCTCTAAGGGGAATTGCGGCAATTGGAGTAGCTTTTTTTTGGCATTATCAACACTTCCAACCTCAGAATGGATTTCCTTTTAGCAATAAAGGGTATTGGTTTTATCACTATGGATGGAATTTGGTAGATTTCTTTTTTGTGTTGTCAGGTTTTATATTCTCCTTTGTTTATAAAGAAAAAATAGTTAATGGTACAGTTAAATTTAAAGAATATGCAATTTTTAGAATGAGTAGACTGTATCCTCTTCATTTTTTAACATTGATGGTAGTCTTAGTCTTTCAAATAGTGCGAGTGCATCTTGATAAGGGTTTTTTTATTTATCAGAATAATGATCTTTACCATTTCATTTTGAATGCTTTATTTATACAAGGCGAGGGGTTTGAAAAGGGGTGGTCTTTTAATGCACCGACTTGGTCTGTGTCAAGCGAAATCGTTGCATATATCTTGTTTTTTATAATCGCTAAATATATATTGAACCGTAAGAATCATATGTTTTTTTATATCTATGTAACATGCATAATATTTGGATTTATTATACTCTTAAATAAGATGGATTATCTATTTATAAACGAAAAGGTAGGGCGAGTTTTAATAGGCTTTTTCATAGGTTGTATAACCTATGAAGTGAATATATTTATAAAAAATCAAAAGAGTAAAGTTTCTGCTTTATTAGTCTCCGGTGCAATCTTGCTAGCGACAATATGGTACTTGGTGACTATCGGACATCAAACAGAATATTGGCAGTTAGTTTATACAGTCTTGGTGTATCCTTTAATTATTATTTTCTCTTTGAATATCTCTGTGTTGTATAAATTTTTATCAATAAGACCATTATCATATTTAGGGGATATATCATATTCTATCTATTTGTGGCATTTCCCAGTCCAATTAATATTTAAAACACTAGATGATGTATATCAACTAAATACAAATTATTCTTCAAGAGTAGCATTTCTGATCTTTGTTTTTATAACAATTGCATTATCAATCGCGTCTTTCGAAGGAATTGAAAAACCCTTTTCAAAAATGATAAGAAGGAAATATGTTTCCACTAAAATTCAATCCAATAAGATGAAAATGACATTATAGATAGTGTTTTTTCTGATTTATCCTTCAGGTGATACCTGGAGGGTATTTTTATTGAAAATGATGAAGGAGGAATTTAAATTGGAGTTGAATCATCTTCGTTCATTTGATCGCAACCGCTCTCCAACCGGTCTGTTGGTCGCATCCACCGACGTCCAGCGCCGTCGCCGTCTGAACAGCGATTACGAGATAACCTTCACAGTTCCGATGACCAGCGCTGATTATAAAGAGTTGATTATACCTAAAGGCCACGTTCAAGACGAGCGTGGCCAATTTTATGTTGTGCAGAGCCGCGCCCGGGATCGCAGCAACAAGGTTATCAGTGCCCAGGTCATCTGCACTCATATCATGTTCAAGATGATCGACTTCAAAATGCCGTACTCCGATTACATTGATGAAGCCTACGGTATTCACATTAGCGTGCTGCTGGATAAGATCAGCGCGGCCACAGGTGGTGTGTATTCCTTTGTTACACATGATACCTTCGACCTCAGGGACGTGAAGGACTGGGGAGTGACTACGGCGCTGGCTGCACTGCAGGATTCCGTCAATCTGTATGGCTGCGAAATTGATCCGGATAACTTCGTCATTCACCTACACAAGCGCATCGGCATCGATGATGGTTTCGAATACCGGCTGAAGAAGAACATCATCAGCGACTCCTTCAAGGATGATGCTTCGAACCTGGTCACCAGGATGTTCAGCCAGATGAAAGACGGCCGCACATTCATCGGCCTCTCCGCCGACTTCCTGACGACTGAGGAACGCAGCCTGCTGCAATCCGTTCCCGGTGCCATTGTTGACAACAAGTTGGCCGTCAATTACCTGATCTCGCCATATGCTCAGTACTGGACCAATAACGTCAATACCTTCTACGACGGCGAGCTGATTGACCAGAACATCGAGGATCCGGAAGAACTGCTGATAGCTACCCGGGAGGCCCTGCGGAAGAAGGAAATGCCAGAGTTCGAGATCGGCGTCAGTGCGGCTGACATCTACAAGATTGACCCTGACGAGCAGCAGCCTCGGCTGGGCGACACCGTTTATGCCTACGATCCTGAAATGGAACTGCAGCGCGTCAGCTGCCGGGTGATGGAGCTGACAGAGTATCCGTTCTCTATGGATAAACACTCTCAGGCGACGCTCTCCAATTACCAGATGCGGGATGATACGCAGGTGCTGGCGGACCTGGAACGCAGCAAGCAGATCCTAAATGACCTCCTGTCCGGCGGCCGGGTGCGGGCAGCTGCGTTCGAGGAATTTGCGAAGCAGGCCGTCATCGACATTAATGCTTCCAAGAGTGAGATTATTTACGACAGCCGCGGCATTGTGCTGCAGGAGGTGGATCATCCGAACGTGCAGATGATCCTGACTTCACATGGACTCATTATTACGGAGGACGGCGGGGCCACAGCACGAACGGCCATCACTGGACGGGGCATTGCTGCTGAAGTGATTGCCGGGGTGCTGGGTAACTTTGTCAGGATGGAGATCGGCGAGGGTAACAACATCACCAAGATCAATCCTAGCGGCATCAGCGCTGGGCATGCGGATTGGGCGAGTGCTCCGTTCCGAGTGGATATGGCTGGGAATGTTGTGGCGAGATCTATTACGCTGACAGGACTGATTGAAGAAAGCCACGATGACCTATTCTGATATTATCGCCGGTACAGTGACGGGGGCGCTGATCAGGACTGCTGCTGCAGGAGCAAGGTTCGAGGTTGATGAAACCGGATGGAGGACTTATGATGCAAGTGGTACCAGGCGCATCGGAATCTATCAGGATGCTGGATATAATATGAGTGCACTTACATTTGATCAATCAAATGGTACTCGTAGTGGCGTAATTAATGGTGGTGATGGTCTGTTTGAAGTACGATCTGCTGGAGATAACGATCTGTTCTTATCTGCTATGACAAACACTATATTTTTTCAAGGGCAAATGAAATTCGCTTCTGCCTATAGTGTTTCCGGTTTCGGTATTAATTTCGTTAGCGGATTACGTGCTGAGCTTGATTCTATTTGGTCCGCCTTAGCGGAGAAAGCAAGCGCTAGTCATTTCGCACACGGTTAACCTTGGAACCCATAATCATGGTATTGCTGGTGCAGTGAACTGGGGAGGCTCATTCACAGTTTCTTAAAAAACCTACCATCTTATAAGCCTCTTGGATATACTTGGGTTATTACTATATTCAGGAGGTTGAAATATTGAAAAAGAAGATTTTTGTTATTATGACTTCTGCGCTTATGCTTGGTGGGTCGATTGGATTTGCAGCCGCAAGTTCTCCATTAATCGGTGCAAAAGTTCAAGGGCTGTTCACGGTACAGAAAGCAAATGGAACGAAGATTGGTGATGCTATTATCATTAATGGTTCGGCTTATGCTCCAGTTCGTGCAGTTGCTGAAGCAGTGGGGACAAATCTGACTGTGGAGGGGAAAAAGATTATCATGAGTGACAATCAAACGATAGCTTCGGATTCAACTATTTCAAACGGAACATCCACAGACAAATCCGATTCAAGAGAATTTATTGAATATAAAATCCGGGCTGCTGAGAGTGAAATTGAGAGCGCTCAAGGAGCAATTAAAGGTTTGGAAGACTCCAAAGAAAAAGTCAAAATGTATCCGGCTGATTACCCGACAGAACAGCAGCAGCTTGATGCTTTGGCAAAAATTGATGAAATGATCAAAGCAAAGCAAGAGATCATAACTTTTAATGAAGAAGAACTTGTCAGGCTTAAGACGCTACTTGATGAACCCTCAACGCCATGAACAAACCTATCGTCTGGGTTGCTGGAGTCCTTTTGCTGTTATTCGCCTTTAGCATACTGATTTACCCTACACCTTATCGTTACTTAGAATTTGAGCGAGACGGCAGCATGTATCCAGTGAAAGTTAATGTAATTACTGGTCATACTCAGCACTACATTCCAGGTAGCGGTTGGATAAAAGATTCAGATTCACAATGAGTCCTTTTCCGAGGGCTCTTTTTTATTCCCTCGAAAGGAGGTGATCCCTCTGGCCAAAGTATTAAATCTCGACATCTCGGTGAACCCGAGCAATCCAGTGCAGGAAGCGGTGGCAGTTGTACTGCTGCTCATCAACTCCCATCCCGGCCGGCAGCATGAGCTGCTTCAGCAGATCGACATGCAGATCGGTGAAGCACTGGCGGCGCTGGACGAAGCCCGCAAGAAGGCAGCAGCCAGGTAAGTGGAAGCAGATTTGGAGTCACCGGTTGAATAGCGGCACGCCCTGCAGAGGAGCGTGCTATTTTTTGCCCTCGGAGCCGATCCGCGGGCTATTTCCATGTAGAGAGAGGGGCGGGAGGATGGATTTGCCTAGCTTAAAAGACGCCCTGTCGTTGGCGGACCAATATGGTATTGGCTGGTTGTTTGCGCTCGGGGAAGCGTTGCTGTTGGTCATTGTAGGTAGGTGGTTGGTTATTGGTAAGTTGGTGCCAGGGAAGTCGCTGGAGAAGGCGGAGAAGCAGCGGGATGACGCAATCGAGAAGGCCATATCCGCCGTGGCTGCTCTAAATCGGAGTAGTGATGTTATGGAGAAAATGAAGCCTGGAGATCGTTTGAATCCAGGCGACCAGGACGGAGGTGGGTAACATGCCGCGAGTTAGTTTGTTCGAACTGCTCAGAAAGATACCCGCCATCAAAAAGAAAGAGGCGGAATTAGAAGAGAAGGAACAGGAAGTGAAGTGGGCGATCCGGCGATATGAGGACCTGGATGAACGACACAAGGAAGTCGTCCGGTCCAATGGCTTCGCCGGCGCTTTTATTTACGATCACAGTACGAAAGAGGGGGAGAACTATGCGCGCTAACGACAACATTACACTCATCTGCTATGCGTTATCGCTGATCTGCATCATTTATATTACGGCTCCATGCACATCTATTTCCGCAAGAAGTACCGTGAGGGCGTTGTCGGTATCTGACTAGTGCTCGGCATGCTGATGTTCACGGCCTATGCATTGGAGCGGCTAATAGGATTCGTGATCCGTTTCGGTAGGATTGAGGGCTGGAGCGGTTACTACTTCCGTCTGCTGCAGGACTGGGGCTGGACCATCGGAGTGATCGGCACGACAGTTACACTGGCAGCTCTGGCCATTCTGGTGCAGGGCAGAGATTTGGGGCTGTTCTTAGAACGGCCCAGCGGTAAAAGGAAGGGAGGATCCGGAAGACGATGATCAAAAATAAATACCCAATCGAGCGGCGCTATATCAACAAGCGTTCCAATGTTCGGCCCGGCACCCGGTTAGTAACGGGTACGCCGGGCTTTTTAGTTGCCCATGATACCGGCAATCCCGGGGCAACAGAGGATAAACATTTTGAGTATTTTCAGACGCTGGTGAACCGATCGGCTTCCGCTCAGGTCTTTGTGGACGATAAGCGCGTCCTGGAGATCATCCCCACCGGCACCGGAACGGATCCGGCCGAAAAGGCCTGGCATGTGCTGTATAACGTGACCACCGACAATGCTAAATCCGGCGACGATGCCAATGATATCGCCCTGGGCGTGGAGCTGTGCTACGGCGGTAAGATTAATACCCTTGAGGCGTACAAGCGCTACGTATGGTATCTGGCTTACTGCTGTGCCAAGTGGAAGCTTAACCCGCTGACACACATCCCTAGCCATAAGCAGCTGGACCCGACACGCAAGAGCGATGTTGACCAGGCGCTGGCTACCATCGGGAAGACACTGAAGGACCTACTCTACGATGTGGTCAAGGAAATGCAGGAGGAGCCGGTGGTCATCGTGGCACCGACTGCCGTGCAGCTGCCGGCCAGTGTAGCGCAGGCACTCATTGAGGATTATGTATCCCCGGCGTGGTTTGCTGCCCGGAAGGCTGGCGATTCGGTAGGCAACCTGCACTTGCACAACCTCGCCATTAACCTGCGCCTGGCAGCCCGAATACCGTTACAGCCGGGGTCTGCAGCACCATTCACTCAGCTGCCGAAGAGCAACGTCCAAGAGTTGGTGTTCCGGTGGTTATCCCCCGGCTGGCAGGCGGCAAAGGTTAAGGATGACAAGACGGCAATGGCTTTCTACAATAACATGGCAAACCACCTGCGGCGCGCTGCGGGTATGCCGACAGAATAGGAGAGTAAAATATGCAAACTGTAATTGATCAGGCCCAACCGTACATCACGGCCGTTGTGTTGGCTATTGTGGGCATTCTCGCTACGGTAATACTGCGGACGATAGTACTGCTACAGGAAAAGGCAGATTCCTTTTTCGATGCGCGGTTGTCAGTGTCGCAGCGGGAATTGCTGCATAAGATTGCTTCCGAGGGCTTCGCTTATGCGCAGACTGTCTACAAGGAGTTAGGCGGCGAGGATAAGCTGCAGCAGGCGCTAGTATATGCTTCGGACCAATTAGAGGAGCGGGGCATCAAGGCTGCGCCAGAGGAGATCCGGGCGGCCGTTGAGAAGGCGTGCCTTGCTTATAAAGCGACAGTGCGGACGAAGGAATAATAATTGCCCACTTGCTTCGGCTGGTGGGCTTTTTGTCGTTTACAGAATGAAGTGAAAGTGTTACTCTCTTAAATACATGATTAGGATAATTATCCCAATAGTACCTTTGATTCAAATTACCCATTCAATGGTGGGTATATTAAGGAGGAGCCGTATGTCTATCAAGCTACCAGAAAATCAGAGTGTTGATGAGTCAAAGCAATCTATATTAAAGACTTGTTTTGTCATAATGCCAATAGCGGATAATCCGGATTAACCGCAAGGTCATTTTGACAGAGTTTATACATACATAATAAAACCAGCCTGTGAAAAAGCGGGGTTTTCTCCTTATCGCGCTGACGATACGATTCATTCCAATACGATAATTCTAGATATTTTAAAACGTATCGTTGAAGCTGATATGGCAATATGTGATCTGAGTTCAAGAAACCCAAATGTTATGTATGAGCTTGGAATAAGGCAGGCTTTTGATTTACCTGTGGTTTTAATTAAGGACGATCTAACTTCAAGAGTATTCGACACACAGCATTTAAGAGATGTACCTTATGAGCATACATTGCGAATTGATGCTGTCACAAATGCCGTTTCTAAATTAGCAAATGCTTTAAATGACACTGAAAAACACAAAGATGACAGCGATAGTCGGTCTCTAATTTCATTATTAGGAATTAAAGCTGCAAAAGTTCCGGAAAAACACGAGGTTAGTATGGAAACCTCAATCATTTTAGATGAAATAAAGTCTCTAAAACTGCAGGTCAACAACTCTTCTCTTTCAATAAGAAAATCTCTTCCAAAAGATCCAGAACAGAAAACTCTTTTTTTAGATCCTAACCTTCTTAATGCTTTAGTCATGGATGACAGATTATCAGGAAGGAAGATCGAACATAACTTATATGGAAAAGGAATTATCATAACTTATGATCAAGATAAAATGGTAATTGAATTCCAATCTTTTGGTAAAATGGTGTTTGATGCGGATGACTTTCATGGTCTGAGACTTTTAAATGAAAAAGAATAGTAGTCGTATATTATTTTTAGGTGGATAATTTGGACTACATACAAGTAAGGTCTTGGAAAGCGATACAGAATTCTTGACGGCAGCCTTGGCCCAAAGCAAAGTGTCCGTCTGGCTTCTGCCCGATCCGGGCCCGATAGGACATTTAATGGATTACGGCGGTATAGTCGAAGGTTATACACCGCAGTCCATCAAGATAGTTGGCGCTCAGTTCGTTAGGGAGCGATCTGAATTCAGAGCATACATAAAATAACCCGCCGGGCCTTTGCCTGACGGGTATTTAATCAAATGGTAACTATAGGCTATAGATTTTAGTTGCCCAACTAGCTATACCATTATCTAAAAATATTAATTCAATACTAGTGAGTGAACGTATAGGGGTATTAAAATACCCGTGACTCTCACATCCGAATACCCTATTATCATCAACGAAATTAGCCATTCCACTTCCGAGAATCTTGAGTGAATCTGAGTTTATAGTAAGTGTATACTCAAGCGAAAATGTACAATCATTACCATCTTTGTTGCGTCCTACATAAAACCCTGTAGTATCCCAATCCCCTTCACCTGCTCCATTACCACCCCAGTTAAAATAACTCTTGTAATTTGCAGTATCGTTGTTCAAACGAATAAGAAGCCTACAGTTTTTACCTTGTGCAGATAATTGCCCGTATGTCGAAATTTTAATTTTTCTGTCTGTAATTGGAGCGGCCGAAAAATCACTAAAGACTCTGTTACTTTTGTCGTATTTAAAATCTTTTATCACTGTTGAAATGTCACTTAATTTTTCACTTGTAATTCCTTCTCGCATGTGAGATCCTCCTCTATTTTTTACTCGAGTATTATTTTGACCTTGTGAAATTCTTTTATTCAACGAATCACAAGCACATTATTTCCATTGCAAAAAGAACTAATGTTCGCATATAATGCAAACAAACGTTCCTATTCTGGAGGCGATCACATGAAAATGAGCATCGGCCAAACGATCGAAATGATATACCAGGACAAAGCGGGTAAAATCACTCAGCGGAAGATTGAAATCCTCGGTATCCGCGCTGGCCGTATCAGGGCCACCTGTCTTACCACTGGCGCGCCTCGGGTATTTCTGATTGCTAGCATTTTGTCCTGGAGACCAGTAGCGGAGAATCGTCATGCTGGATGATACGGCGCGAAAGCTGTTGCGGATCATGTTCCAATTTAACGGACACGTTCACCGAATGCCTTCCTTGGATGAGCTGAAACGGTTGAGTGGCCGCAGACCGGCAGCAATCAAGGCGGGCTTGTTGCAGTTGGTCGAACAGTACTTCATTCAGTGGGACGATAAGCAGCCGGTTGAGACGGCCGTTGTGATCGAGGCATGGGAAAGGGACGTCCCGTTTAAAGATCATGCTGCTGCAGGCCCACACAAGTCACAGCAAGCACCATTGACAGGGAATATAGATTACTGGACCGAGTACTAGGGGGAGACACCATGGCAAGGAAACTGGAGAGTGTGTGGGAAGGCAGTCGGTTTATGCTGCCAGAGCACGTGCAGCAGCTGAGGGAGGAAATGCAGGAGCAGGGACGACGCAGCAGGCCCGTGATCGACCCTGATGAATGGGAGCTAATTGATCAGGCGCTCGGGTATGCATTGCTAGAGCAGGAACAGATCACAATCGTACCGTTTGACCCTTACAAGGATTTGAAGGTGCGGGGCGTTGTGGTGAAAGTAGAGCGACAGCTGAGGCGAACCAAGTTCCAAATGGAAGAGGACTTTAGCTGGATCAAGATCGATGATGTGATCCGGGTCATTACATAAAAAATCCCCCCGCCAGGATATTTCTGACGGAGGATTTCATTTCGAGAGGAGAAAACTTACTCCTCAATCTTATTAATAGTCTGTTGAATGGATAACAAAGGGTTTTCACTGTCGATATCGTGCCTATCCAAAGTACTGAAATCGACAAGTTCCCAATAATCGTATTTTAAACTTTTCTCGCTATTGAGATAGGACTCAGCCTCAGAATAAGTGTTGAAGGACAAAAGCATATCATTCATTCCGCCACCCAGGTCATATTTATCCATTCCAAAAAGACCGTATTTCCATTTCATAAAACCACATCCCTCATTTAAATTTATTCTTCTATGTACTCAATGAGTTCTCCAGTGCTAACCTTCAGGTGTTTGCAGAGCTTCTCCAGCGTCTCAAAGTCCACGCGTTTGGACGTATTGTGATATAGCCCCGATACCGTGTTGATTGCTAACCCCGTCTCCCTCGCAGTGCCTCGAATCCCCTTATTCTGCCGGTCCATGATGTCCTTGACGTTATTCTTAATCACGGACAAGCCTCCTTTTTCCAAAAGTATACATCACATAAATAAATGTATCAATATCCTCATACACGTATCATCTTTCTGATACACTTGCATATGATGTATTAGGATGATGATACAGAAGAGTGATTCATATGTTGCCAGTACATTTACGCTTGGCAGAGATCTTTCATATTAATATGGCCGGACCTCTAACGCTCGAAGAGGCCAAAGAGCTGCAATATTGCCTGCGGGAGAACGCCAGGTATTGCTGGGACTGTTTAATGATACAGAACCAGTCTGTGCTGGCCGGGGCAACGCACGACCACGAATGGTAGCTGGAGCTGCAGCGGAAGCTGGAGGTGCTTAGGTTGACGGGTAGAGTGCCGAAAATATAACGTATATTCCATTTGTTGAGTGCTCCACAAAAATCACAAAATAAATCACTATCTATCCTTTAGATGATTTCATTGTGTTTCACAAAACTCATTGAATTGGGTTAGTAATTAGGAATAATGTGTGAGTGTTTAACTTGAATACACCCCATTTAGCTAACTATAGAATTCCCCCAATGCTCCTTTTTGCGTGAATGAGAATCTTTACTTTCGCTGGAGGGTAAATCCCAAAAATCCTGCACGAAATACAACATTCTTCTCTCAATATTGAGCTTAAACGAAAAATGTTGTACAAAATGCAGGATTTCCCCGTATTCATGCTGTTGTGCTTGGAAATTGTTGTATTTCATACAACAAACCTTACGAATTCCCACATATATATGAGTCCGAGTTGTATTACGTACAACATTTCAAAGCTAATTAGTGACTCGACATCCACAGCCACCCCCTAAGGCCCAAACGAAACATTCTGAAGAACATACCGGATAACGAAGAAGGCAATGATCAGCACTGACGCAAATCCCAGCAGGAAAGAAACAATGTCTCTGCCTGAACGTTTGTATTTTCTCATTTACGGTCACCTCGTATATGAATAATAAAGACCCCTGTTAAGGGGTCAACTCTGGGGCATCAGGCTGTTGTTGCAAATTTCAAGAGTTCATCAGGGACTGCGATTTCACCCAGAACCGCTTCTGCAGCTGCCCAAGCCAGACTGAACTCTTTTCCGCTG
Organism: Paenibacillus sp. FSL R10-2199; assembly: GCF_038000235.1. Taxonomy (NCBI): domain Bacteria; kingdom Bacillati; phylum Bacillota; class Bacilli; order Caryophanales; family Paenibacillaceae; genus Paenibacillus; species Paenibacillus sp. FSL R10-2199. The sequence goes on from NZ_JBBOBO010000001.1 coordinate 4,960,156, forward strand.
TAAAGGGTGCGGTTACGGGTAGGGCTGGAAAGTGACATATCAAAGACGATAAATTCCCCAGCCTCTGTTGCAACTCTGAAGCTCACGGAGCGGTCCTGCTTCTGTATCCGTACTTCTTCCATATGATTCAACCTCCTAAGACTTTCCTCTATCCATAAATATTATACATAATTATTCCATTCCAGGCATAGCGAAGAAGCTCCGTTGATTGTATTCTCCTGCCAGCTCTGAACTGGCGGGATTTTTGTATACATCTGTGCCGGAAATAACCCGGCCCTCCCAGATAGAAATTTCTCCTAACGTACGCGCGATTTGTTAACGCTGCTGAAAATAAGATAATATGAAACTACGCATAATGTATGCATAGAAATCTTTTACTTCATTGGAGGCGTTGCACCATGTCAGACTTTAAAGCCCATAACGAGAATGATCCGCTCAACCGCACATTGCTGAACGAAGCCGGTCTGGAAATGAATGAATCGCTGGACCTCACGAACTGCGACAAGGAGCCGATCCATATTCCCGGGCTTATTCAGCCGCATGGCGTGCTGCTGGCAGTGACGCAAGGCAAGGACAATCTTATTGTCCAGGCCAGCCGGAACACAGATGTACTGCTGGGAATTCCTGCAGAGACGCTGCTTGGAACTTCTATGGCTGAGCTGGTAGGCGATAGTCAGCTTCAGGCCTTACTGGAGCGCAGTGTGAACGCCAAGGAAACCGCAGATTTACAATATATTGTCCTGAAGATTGAAGTTGAAGGACAGATGACCGATTTCTTCAGCATTATTCACGAAAGTGAAGGGCTGATGATTGTCGAGCTGGAGCCTGCCTCCGAAGAGGAGGGTGCAGGAGCCAATGATTTTGAATGGATCCGCACGTTCTTCGGCCGTATGAAGCAGACTGCAGGCCGGATTGAAGCCAGTCAGGCGGCGGCTGAACAGGTCAAAGAAATGCTCGGTTATGACCGTGTGATGATCTACGAATTCGATGAGGAGTGGAACGGGAAAGTTGTAGCGGAAGCGAAGGAAGAAGGTCTGGAACCGTTCCTCGGGCATCACTACCCGGCATCTGATATCCCCAAGCAGGCGCGTGAGCTGTACTTGCGCAACTGGCTGCGGACCATCGTGGATGTGCACTATACGCCCGTACCGATTATCCCGGTGCTTCAGCCCCTAACCGGCAAGCCGCTGAACCTCAGCCTGTCGATCCTGCGCAGTGTCTCCCCGCTGCATATCGAATATTTGCAGAATATGGGGGTTGGAGCGACTACCACCATCTCGTTAATTCATAATAACAGGCTCTGGGGACTGATCACCTGCCATCACCATTCGCCAAAGTATGTACCGCATCGCATCCGCAATCTGTGCAATTTCCTGGGTTCCTTCTTCTCCAGTGAGCTGTACCAGCGCCAGCAGCTGGATACGTATCAGACAGAGCTGCAGCTGCGGACCAAGGCGACGCGGATTGTCGATGTATTCACAGGGAATTCAAGCTCCTTCCGGGTGATTGAGCAGCTGGGAGAGGAAGAGCAGACGCTGCTTGCGCTAATGGATGCTTCAGGAGCAGCGGTATGTTACCAGGACAAGCTGATGCTGTACGGGGTTACGCCTTCCCAGGATCAGGTACGGGAGCTTGCGGGCTGGCTGGCCGGTAAAGCCAGGGACTACACCTACTGTACTTCGGGGCTCAGTCTGGAATATGAATCAGCCAAAGCTTACAAGGACAAAGCCTCCGGCGTGCTGTATCTGGCTCTGACTCCCGGACAGCAGAACTATATGATCTGGTTCAGACCAGAAGTTGTAGAGATTGTGGACTGGGCAGGAGATCCGGCCAAGGCTGTCATTCAGGAGAATGACGGGATTCGTCTGTCTCCCCGGAAATCTTTTGAGAAATGGCGCCAGGTCGTTCAGTCTACTTCACTTCCCTGGAAGGAGCAGCATCTCAACATTCTGCCTCAGCTGAAATCAATCCTGCGCGGCCAGACGGAGAATCAGCTGCGTCAGGCCGAGGAACAGGCACTGCAGAATGCACGAAGTCTGCGTCATAATGAACAACGTTATCTGCAGCTGATGGAGCTGTCACCGGTAGCTTTCTTTATGATTACCGATGATCTTATCGTCTATAGCAATAACCGTGCGCTGGACCTGATGGCTATAGAGAAGGGCAAGTCCCTAACGGGTCAGCCATTCCTGAAATATGTGCACGAATCATACCGTCCTGCATTGCGTCAGTATTTCTCGGAGCTCAGCCTGAACAAAAGCCAGTTCGTAACCGGCAGCGGACAGTTTCAGAATGCGGATGGACTGACGCTGGACATGAACCTGACACTGGCCTCCGTAATCCACGGCGGCAAACCTTCCATTATGGCTGTTCTGAGTAAGGGGTCTAACGCTGATGCGAAGGGTGAAGCCTACACCACTGTAACTACCCAATTGCAGAGTTACCTGACAACGGATTCCTTAACGGATCTGCCGAACCGGCTGGCGTTCGAGAACGAGCTTGCTAAGACATGGAAGGAATGTCTGCGCGCCCAGGAGCCGCTTCTTTTACTGTCTATCGACATCGATGATTTCCATTCCTATAATGCAGTCCACGGATTAAAAGGCGGAGATCTGTGTATTCAATCGGTGGCGGATGTACTGAACATCATCAGCAAGCAGCACGGCGCTTTCGTCGCCCGCTTCAGCGGAGCAGCCTTTATCCTGACCTTGTCCGGGGCAACCGCCGGAGAGGCGGAGCAGCTGGCCGAAGCTGTGCGCAAGGGTGTCTATGATCTGCAAATTCCCCGCGACCGTTATGAAGAAGAAGGTGTGGTCACCGTAAGTATTGGCGGTCTGCTGAAAGTCCCTCTTACAACGGAACGTACTTCAGAGTTCATTGCCGGGTCGGAGAAGGCGCTCTATGAGGCGAAATCCAGCGGAAAAAACCAGGTTGTATTTCATTGAATAACCGTTATGAACACAGAAGCCGGGTAAGGTCCATCTAGACTATACCCGGCTTTTTGCCGCGCCTGTCTATGTGTCCAATCCACCATTGGGAATCCGCATACATTACAGAATAAAGCGAATGTACTTCTGCATACCTAAACGGAGGTGAAACGCGGTGTCTGTCGAGAAGCATATACTGGCAGCAGGAACTCCCTATGCCACACCTTATTATGTCGTGAACAGCGTAGCTCCCGGTCCTGTATTTATGATCATCTCCGGCGTCCATGGCAATGAACCGGCGAGTACCCGTGCGGCACAGGGGATCGTAAGCCGGTTCAAGCGCGGAGATTGGGTTCTGCGCAGAGGGAAGCTGATTATTGTCCCGCTAGTGAATGTATCCGCACGGCGTAAGGGAATCCGCGGCAAACCTGATTTGAACCGTACCTTCCCGGTGGGTAGAGGCACTAAGGCTAGACATCCGCTGTCAGCAGCGGTGTTCCAACTCGCCGCACGTTATCGTCCATCCTGGTATTTGGATCTGCATGAAGCGAACGGGCTGTCACAGCTTAATCCGCGGCGCGTAGGGCAGACGCTGATTATCAGCCCGGCTAGCCGGGCGGCAGGTGTGGCGAAGCAAATTGTGAAGAAGATGAACTTGTCGGTTCCCAATAAAGCTTACCGCTTCAATATCCGCCGCCGCGAGCGCGCCGGGACTTCACGGATGGCTATGCAGCGTCTGCTCGGAGCGAGAGCCGTTACAGTGGAAACCTGCTGGAGTCTCGATTTCTCCTTAAGGGTGCGGCTGCAAAGTGAGATTGTCAGCCATTTCCTGCGGGCTGCGGGTTTAACCGGCTGATCCGGTATAGTGTGCTGTGCTCTGTAACCGCCGATCTTCCTTGGGCTGCTTCACGTTATCGGGAACAAATACACTCCCGTAGCTTCCTTTGTAGACAGGAGTGCCGAGTGCTTTCACCCAGTCCTGATACAGCCTCCCGGAGCTGCTGTTTCGCACAATCACATAATCCGGGCTGTCATATTTCACGATATCAGGCAAGTATTCGGAGAAGCCGTACATGGAGCGTTCGAAGGCATTCCAGCCCATGATCCCAATCGAAGCCTTGGTGATAAAAGGGTCCTGGCGCCCATCACAGAGCACATCCCCGCCGCGGAACATCACATAACCTGAAGACCCATAGCTGGACAGCACCTTAGGCCGCCTGCCTGCCGGTGTATGCTCCAGTACATAGCTCATCTCTAAGACAGGGTAATCTGCAGCAGTCACCACTGGCGGGACCGTGAAGATATATACAGTGTTGATCAGCAACCCGGTGATAAGTCCAAGGGCAACCGCTCTTCCGCTTGTCCGCAGCCTGAGCTTGCCCGGAAGCGGAACCGCTTCGAAGAAAACTGCCGCGAAATAAGGAATGAACAGCCACATGAACAGATTCTGCTTGAAATTTGATACTCCGAGATAGAGAATGCCGGTCATCAGGAAGAAGCGGAACGGCTTCCGCTGCAGGGAGAAGGGCAGGGTGACCGCGAAAAAGAGCAGCAAAAGCAGAATCGGCAGCTGGTCCGGCCGGCTGAAGGAGAGAGGCTGCCATTCATTAATGAGCAGATTGTAGTTATTGTGTGTGACGGTGAAGATGAACAGCAGCCCTTGAAGTCCTCCCGGATTCGGCAGACCGGCCAGCAGGACCAGCAGGAAGACGGCAGCCCGCTTCCAGCTGAGATTGCGTGCAATCAGTGATTCCAGCACGGCCATACCGGTAAACACGGCAATCACCAGCCATACTCCGGTATGGACATTGGCAACGGCACAGGAGAGGATCATCATTGCTGCCGCATACCTGGCCCCGGGCTTCAGCTGATACTCACGCATGCAGATGAAGAACCAGACAATCAGCGGAGAGGAGACCATCTGCGGTCTTCCCTTGAAGTAGTTATAGTAGATCCAGCAGGATATCAGCAGGACAAAGGGCAGGAGCAGAACATGATTCTCCCGGAGACCCAGCTCTTTACGTGATACTTCTCCAAGACGTATAAGCCCCAACAGTAAGCCAAGCAGGCAAAGGGCGGTCAGCAGATAGATCCCCGGCCAGCCGAACCACTGGTACAGCGGTGTAATCAGCAGCTGAAACCCGGCTTCATGGGGGATATACGGCAGCTTGTCTCCATAAAAGGTATGTATCGCATGATGCAGCACCTTCCCGTGCTCAAGCATGTAGCGTCCAACCTCCAGATGCCAGAACGTATCCGGATCATTATACGAATATTTAGGCTGCATGAGCAGCATAACGGCAGCCGTCAGCAGCCCGCAGATGAGCGGGTAGACGGCGGTTTTTCTAGACATATGAACTTCCCCTCTGTGTAAGCATTCGGCTTCCGCCTCTATATAGCATCACCACTTCCCATAAGTGATTAGATCAATACCTGCGAGAGAGCAGGAGTCCTAATATGCGCCGCAGCTGTAACCAGACAGTGCTAATTTAGAGGATTGACACCACTGAACATAGTGTATATATTATATATATACATTAAATACAAATACCACAAAGGACGCTGGTGCTGCTGCATGAATATTTTAATATCAAGTACATCCGGTGAACCGATCTACGCCCAGATTGTGGGACAAGTCCGCCAGATGATTCTGCAAGGGGAGCTGGTCTCCGGTACGCCGTTGCCATCGATCCGCTTATTGGCCAAGGAACTGCAGATCAGTGTCATTACCACGAAGCGGGCTTACGAGGAGCTGGAGCGTGAAGGGCTGATTAACTCTATTGTCGGCAAGGGCTCTTTTGTCTCCGGGGCAGATCAGGAATATATCCGGGAGCAGCGGCTGCGGATTGTAGAGGGCAAGCTGAAAGAAATCATTGATGAGAGCAGACTGCTGGGCATGGAGTATGCCGAACTGGCTGAGATGCTGAAACTGCTCTATGAGGAGGAACAGGAATGAGCGATGTAATCCGGTTAGACCATTTAACCAAAAGCTACGACCGGTTTGAGCTGAGGGATATCTCATTGTCCATCAAGGAGGGGTTTATTACAGGCCTGATCGGCCCGAACGGTGCAGGCAAAACCTCGCTGATCAAAATGATGATGGGTATGATCTACCCGGATCAAGGCAATATCACGATGTTGGGTCAGAATAACCAGCTATATCAAGCAGCGGTCAAGGAGCGGATTGGGTACGTCTCGGATGAGAATATCTATTATGAGAATCTCACCGTCAAGCAGATGAAGAGAGTTATCGCGCCGTTCTACACCCGCTGGAATGAAGATACATATGTGAAGTTTCAGGAGCTGTTCAAGCTTCCGCCCGGCAAGAAGATTAAGGATCTGTCCAAGGGGATGAAAATCAAATTCTCGCTCGCCATCGCCTTATCCCATGGTGCCGATCTACTTATTATGGATGAGCCTACCTCGGGGCTTGATCCGATTTTCCGCAGAGAGATGCTGGAGCTGCTCAGTGAGCATATTCAGGACGAGAAGAAATCGATTCTGTTCTCCACCCATAACACGATGGATCTGGACCGGATTGCCGACTATATTGTATTCATCAACGAGGGGCGGATTGTTTTCAATGAGATGAAGGAGAGTATCAGCGAGCGTTACCTCCTGGTCAAAGGCGGGAAGGAGCTGCTCGACCGTGATGTACGGCGATGGTTCGTCGGTATCCGCGAGAACGGGCTGGGGTTCGAGGGTCTTATCAGCAACCGTGCGGAGGGCGAACGGTATTTCAAGGATACGGCTATCTGCGAGACGCCTACTCTGGAAGAAATCATGTATTTTACGGTAAAAGGAAGTGAAGCGCATGTATAGCTCCCTGCATCTGATCCGCAAAGACTTCATCCTTACCCGGAAATTCATTCTGCTGCTGGTGCCGTATTATATACTCATGGGATATACGAATGCGGATGCCTACACTATGTTCTCGCTGTTTCCGGCCATGCTGCTGCTGATCAATGCCTGCACTATTGATATGCAGCATAACAATCAGAAATTTCTTGTCAGTCTTCCGGTACCGAGGCAGCGTCTGATTCAGGCCAAATATTTAACGCTCATTCCTTTCTTGGCCTTCAGCATCCTCTGCACACTGCTGCTCTATCTGTTTGCATTTGCGATGGGGAAGATAGACGCTCCGCTCCGCTGGAGAGAGCTGGGCCTTGCGGCCGCGTCTTTTCCGCTGCTTGCTTCCTTCTATCTGCCGCTGTATTACTGGCTGGGACAAAAGGGCATGCAAGTAGTCAATTTCGTATTCATCATGTTAATCATGCTGAACGTCACGGCATTCAAAAGTTTATCTGAACGGTTTCCGGCACTTGCAGAATGGTTCCAGACCGGCAGGCTGGACAGCACGCTTCTGCCCGTTATTGGTGTTCTGGCCTATCTGATTATTATCTACGGCTCTTATCTGCTCTCTTTGCGGATTTTTGTTAAAAAGGACGTATAACCCCAGCCGGGTTACAGGCAAGCCGGCATCATAAAAAACGGCCTCAGCTTCCACTTTAAAGTGGAGGACGGGGTCGTTTTTGGTTCCGTGCAGGGGCAGGTCAGCGGAAGGTACCGCCCTGTTCCAGATTGTCGATGAAGTCCTTGGCATCCTTCAGGGATAAATTCCGTGCTTCCCGCATTACCTTAATCGCCTGAATCTTCTTGCCCTCCGCGAGCAGCAGATGCAGTCTCCGCTCCAGATCAGGAGCAATCTCCGGGTTCTGCACGAACAGCGGGGTCGGTATGCCGGCTATCCTGCCTCCAGCTCCTGCAGGTCCCCCATAAGCGTCCCTCTGCGCCAACTGAGACTCCAGCTCTGTTACGCGCTTTTTCAGACGGAACACACTTAACATAAGCAGTAACACAAGAACCAAAGCCAGAATTGCGATAATATCCGTATTGTCCATGGGAGCGGCTCCTTTCTGCCCTTATAGCATCGATTACGGTAACTAGACCTATCATATTCTACTACCCGCTGAGCAGAAGAATGAACACTTCACTCCTGAATTAGGAACAGTTCATACGTAGTTCAGCGGGTCCGGTTGAACGGACTTCATCCCGTATCATGCAGAATGTCATATTCAACCCTCTAAAATTATGATATTTTTATGCGAAATTTCAAATATTTATGGAGATGGGGGGCTTACCGGTGATAACTCCGTACAATCTTGAAGAATATTATGTAACGATCGGCCGGCTGAAGCAGCGTTATTTGTCAGAGCGGTTTGAGCAGGAGCTTCCGGCATTCCATTCTCACCTGGAAGCGGCCCAGTGGTTCCGCAGCATGTTCCCTGGCGGGTTCATTTTTGTGGAGGAGATGGAAGCGGCTAACGCTGAGAGCTATTACTTGTATGACATCATCCACGACCGCGAGCTGTGGGAGCGCAGACAGCAGGATTTGAAGACCAAAGGCACCGCTTCCGGACTCGGCATGCTCCTATGCACCCAGCGGGTCGATATTTACGAGGACGGATCGGTGCAAATCGCTTTTTAACAATAAGTGCTGTTTCAGGACAAATGAATCAAAAGTGAGATTAAATGGTGTATAATCATGGAAAGGGAGGTGATTTCATGGCTGACTTCTTTAATCCGGGACCACATGCGAATTCGACTGATCCCGGCGGGCATAAAGCCAACCATGACGTGAATGCGCAGAAGTATCACACCGAAGGCCCTCCAGGCTTATGGAGGCAAATATCCGATCTGGTTATTGCCATAGCTGTCATTGCCTTTTTCATTTTTGTGATCATGTGGATCTTTTGATCTGTCTCCCCAACAAGCGGCTGTCCAAGACTGGTTTCATGGTCCTGGTGCATCCGCTTTTTGTTGTTTTACAAGTGAATAAATCAGAGTATCCAACACATACTTACAGATACATCTTTTACAAGTAACAGGAGGGGTACTCAGGTGGAGGCAGATGCAGTCTTTGAAGGCGGCGGCGTAAAGGGAATTGCTTTTGTAGGAGCCATTGAAGTGATGGAATCCAGAGGATATACCTGGAACAAGCTTGCGGGGACTTCAGCCGGCGCGATCATTGCAGCTTTGTTGGCCTGCGGTTACAATAGTGCTGAAATCAGAGAGCTGATGAGCTCGCTGGACTATATGAAGCTGCTCGGGCGTACCAGAATGAACAGCCTGCCGATCTTGAACAAGGCGCTTCCGTTAATGATGAAGTCAGGCATTTACAGCAACCACATTTTAGAACAGGTAATGACGGATTGGTTGAAGCGTAAGAAAGTTGTAACGTTTGGAGATATTCCCGAAGGCAAGCTTTCGATTATAGTCTCGAATATAAGCAATGGGCGGATTGCAGTTTTCCCTAATGATTTGCCTCACTATGGTTTGAAGGCGTCCGAATTCCCCATAGCCGCAGCAGTACGGATGAGCACCACGCTGCCTTTCTTTTTTCAACCCTATGTCTGGCATACGCCCCTGCAGAAGAAACCCTATTATATGCTGGACGGAGGAATGCTTAGCAATTATCCGATCTGGCTGTTTGACGTAGATGGAGTCCCGCGGTGGCCAACCTTCGGATTCAGACTGTCGGAAAGGCGAACCTATGCCCAATCGATAGAGATCAATGGTCCGGTCTCGTTACTCAAAGGGATGTTCAAAACCATGCTGCAGGCTCATGATCAAAGACATGTAGACAAACATGCGGAAGAGCGCACAATATTTATTCCTACTGGAAAAGTAACGACGACAAAATTCGAATTGACGGAAGAAGATAAGCATTTCTTGCTCTCATCCGGTCACGCTGCGGCAGATAAATTCCTGGAGACATGGGACTTCGAAGACTATAAGCATAAATTCAGAGAAAATCATGCAGCATTGCCGGTTCAGCCCCTTTCCGGTGAATCGCAGCAGGAGCCCGGTATTTATCACTGAAACGCAAGGCTACTACTTCCACATTGAGGAGCAGTAGCCTTTTGTCTGGGGATTCACAAATTTGCCAATAGCACTGCCGGGAATGGGAAGGTTTCTTTTATAAGGATCAAGAATATAGACACAATGCCGAAGTGTGAGAAGAGAGTGGATATTGAAGCTTCTTTATAATGAGGAGTGATGCTTAAGATGGAGTATGAATTTGATAGCGAGATCAAGATGCTGGAAGGCAAAATGAAATGGAAAGTAGTGTATTTCCCATATGCAGTGAAGGAAATATTCGATACGAACGGTAAAGTGCCGGTTCAAATTACCGTTGACGGACACCGGTTCGAACATACGCTGCTGCCGTCAAAAAACGGGCATTATTTTGTATATAATGAATTCATCCGAAGAGCCGTACTTAAAAAGCCCGGTGACAAACTCCATGTCATTCTTACAAAAGATGAGGAGAGCCGTAATATTGTGGTGCCGGACTACATCACCAGAAACCTTGAAGATCACGATATGCTTAATCCATTCCTGGATCAGCCAGATTATCTTAAGCGGGAGCAGATCCATTACATCGAGCTTGCCAAAAAGGAAGAGACGAAGATTAACCGCATACTGGCTTTAATTAACACACTGAAAGATAAATGAATCCTGTTGAAGGACCTAAAGCACAATGGCACTGCAAACGGATTTGGAATGCTTCTCTGTACCCACAATCCGGTATCTATGAAGGACGGTCTGGTCCATTTGGCCTTTTGAGGGGAATCGACAATAAATACTATAAAAGATAAATATACGTTTTTATTTGAAAAGTCTGCAATAAAAGGTTGCAGGCTTTTTAATTATTTCAATTTTGTGAAAATTAGCAGATTAAGGAACTGAAAGGCTAGAATTTATTAAAAAAAAGTAACAAAGTTAATAGTAACACTATAATATTGATTATAGCCTATATATAAGTAGTAAGAGCCTATAAATGTTAAATATGTAATCTGTGATTTGGGAGAAATTCAGCCGCGTGGTTCTGTTAAATGAGATGAACGAGAGGACGATCCGATGAAAGCTCTAATGATGGGTAATGAGGCAATTGCCAGAGGCGCTTATGAAGCAAATTGTAAAATCATTTCATCCTATCCCGGAACACCGAGTACGGAAATAGTCGAGAGCATCAGTGTCTATGAGGGCGTATATGCCGAGTGGGCACCTAACGAAAAGGTAGCGCTGGAAGTAGCAGCAGGCGCCTGTATCGCCGGTATCCGCAGCCTGACCACCATGAAGCACGTAGGGGTGAATGTGGCGGCAGACCCGCTGTTCAATATGACCTATGAAGGTGTAAATGCCGGTCTGGTCATTGTTTCGGCTGATGATCCGGGGATCCATTCCTCGCAGAACGAACAGGACAACCGCATTTATGCCAGTCATGCCAAGATGCCGCTGCTCGAGCCGACCAGCTCCCAGGAATGCAAGGATATGATTGTCGAAGCCTATGAGATCAGCGAGCGCTTCAATACGCCTGTCCTGTTCAGGACCACAACCCGGGTGTCCCATTCGAAGGGGATTGTTCACTTCCAGGAAGACCTGGCGGTGGAGGAGAAATTCAAGAATTATAAGAAAAACAAGCTGGACAGACTGCTCCTTCCGGCCATCTCCAGAAAGCGGCATCTGGAAATCGAAGCGAATCTCCTGGATATTCAGGCGTACTCCAATTCCTCCCCTCTTAATGTAATAGAGTACAGCTCCCCGGAGATCGGCATAGTGACGAGCGGAATATCCTATCAATATGTTAAGGAAGTGTTCGGAGATACGGTATCCGTGCTGAAGCTGGGTATGAGTTATCCTTTTCCGGACGAGAAGGCCAAAGAATTCGCTGCATGGGCCAAAACAATCTATGTCGTCGAGGAGGGCGAGCCCTTCATCGAAACCTCACTTAAAGCGATGGGCATTGCCTGTACCGGTAAGGAGATCATTCCCGTCTGCGGCGAGCTGAACCCGGAAATTATCAGAAAAGCGATCACCCGTGAAGAATTCGACTGCTACGAGGGTGTCCAAGTACCGCCAAGGCCGCCAAGGCTGTGTGCAGGCTGCGGTTATCTCGGACTGTACAGCGCAGTCAAGCAGCACAGGGACATTATTGCCGCCGGAGATATCGGCTGTTATACGCTGGGCGGCACCGAGCCGATCAAGGCGCTCGACACCGTGCTCTGCATGGGCGCTTCCATCTCTATGGCAACGGGCATGCAGCGGACTCAGGATTTCAAACCGATGGGCAAGAAGGTATTCGCCTTCATCGGTGACTCCACCTTTTTTCACTCAGGTATGACCGGACTGCTGAACGCAGTTTACAACAAGACCCCGATTGTCATCTGTATCCTGGACAATCGCTCCACATCTATGACCGGCAATCAGGAGAACCCGGGCACCGGGCGCACACTGCAGGGCAGCACGTCGGAAGTCATACGGATTGAAGATATCGTGCTCGCGCTAGGCATTAAACCGGACAACCTCAGAATACTAGACCCCACCAACCTCCAAGAAACGCAGCAGTGTGTGGACACAGCCAAGCACAGCACTGAACCGTTCGTAATCATCTCCAGACATCCTTGTGAACTTCTCAAAAGCAAAGCGGAACCCACAAAAAAATACATCATTGACAATGTTACCTGTGTGAATTGCAAAAAATGCACTATGCTAGGCTGCTCGGCTATCAAAATTGTGGACCGCCAAATCATGATTGATCCGCTGGACTGCAAGGGCTGCAGCATCTGCCAGCAGGTTTGTCCCTATGACAGCATTAAGGAGGCTTAAGCGACCTATGACAGCAGCTACAAGCATTATTTTAGCCGGTGTGGGCGGAAAAGGTGTCATTACTGTAACCAATGTGTTATCCCAGGGACTGGTTGCGCTCGGGTATGACGTGAAGGTCTCCGAGGTGCACGGTATGTCGCAAAGAGGCGGAAGCGTGCATGCACAGGTTCGTTTTGGCGACAAAATCTACTCTCCCCTGATTGAAATGGGCACAGCGGACTATATTGTCGGCTTCGATCAGATCGAAGCGCTGCGCTGGGGAAGCTTCCTGAAACAGGAGGGGCGGATGCTCGTCAATCTGGCAGAGCTGAATGAAGATACATACAAAGGAAAGTACGAGGACAACTTCAGCCGGTACAAGCATGTCACTTATGTCGAAGGAACTGCCATTGCGAAGGAAACGGGAAATGTGCGGAATGAGAATTTCGTCATGCTGGGCGCGCTGCTGCAGGCTCTTGGCTTTGAATTCGATGTCTGGAAGAGCACGATGGAGAAGTATATCAAGAAGCAGTATCAGGAGGACAGCATTCTTTCTCTGCTTAGAGGGATGAGGGAACAACGGGTCGCCAGAGAAAAGGAGACGGTATATGAGCTCTAAGGCTTCGGCAAGCAAGCTTAAGCCGCGGAGGGCTGCAGCCGGGCAGGATGTGGCGATTGTCGGCATCGGGTGCAGATTCCCAGAGGCAGAGAATTACAGCAGCTACTGGAACAACATGATCAATCATGTGAATTCCGTCAAGCCTATCAGTTATGACCGCTGGCAGAACGGAAGATACGGACTGAAGAACGAGGCCGACCTCGGCTGGGACAATGAGCAGTTTGTGAAATACTGTGCTTCTTTATCCGGCATCGACAAGTTCGACAATACCTTCTTTAACTTGTCACCCAGAGAGGTGGCGAGCATGGACCCCCAGCAGCGGATTCTGCTGGAAGAAACATGGCATTGTCTTGAGGATTCAGGGATTCCGCTGGCCGAACTCCAGAAGGAACGGACTTCTGTGTATGTCGGGGTTACCGGCAATGACTACGGTCTGATTGCATTGACCGGTGGTGATAAGGTCGATCATTATGCGGGGCTCGGCAACTTCGAATGTATTGCGGCGAACCGCATCTCGCATACTTTGGGCCTGACCGGAGAGAGCCTCTCTCTGGATACCGCTTGCTCCTCCTCACTGGTTGCTGTTCACAAAGCAAGACAGAATCTCCAGGCCGGAGAAGCGAAGTATGCCATAGCGGCAGGCGTGTGCCTGGCCTATCATCCTTGGCGGTACGTGACCTTCTCCAAGTCGAATATGATGAGCCGGGACGGACAATGCAAGGCTTTTGACGAGAATGCGGACGGATTTGTGCAGGGAGAGGGCGTTGGCGTCCTGCTGCTGCAGAAGCTGGAGGATGCGGTGCGGGACGGCAACCATGTCTACGGCATTATCCGGGGAACGGCAGTGAACCACTGCGGCGCTTCACAGACCATCGCTGCACCGAGCATGAAAGCGCAGAAGGAATTGGTTGAAGCTGCTTTGCGGCAAGCCCGGGTAGATGCTTCGACCGTCAATTATATTGAGGCGCATGGCACCGGAACCGCTCTTGGCGATCCGATTGAAGTCGAAGCGCTGACCCAGGTGTTCAGGCAGTACACCGATCAGGAACAGTTCTGCACCATTGGCTCGGTCAAGACCAATATCGGCCATTTAGCAAGTGCCTCTGGCGTTGCCGGGATCATCCGGGTACTGCTGATGATGAAGCATAAGACTATTCCCAAGCTGCTCAACCTTACCGGTCTGAATCCGCTGCTGGACTGGGAGCATACCCCGTTTAAGGTAGCCACGGCCAACACGGATTGGGTGCCGGTCAATGAAGATACACCGTTGCGGGCGGGCGTAAGCGGCTTTGGCTTCGGCGGAGTCAATGCCCATGTGATTCTTGAGGCCTACGAGCAACCGAAACCGGCCAGAGCCAGTAACAAATCCGTACCGGGTGCGCAGCTCTTCACTCTCTCTGCCCTGAATAGCGACAGTTTGAACGAGAGTATAGCCGTCTGGAAGTCTCATCTGAATTCGCCGGAGATAGCGGACGTATCCATCGGAGAGTTATGCAAAACGCTGCTTGCAGGCAGACGCCATTGCCGGGAATACAGAATCGGCGCTGTCATCCGGAGCAGGCAGGAGCTAGCCGAGTATCTGCAATCCGCTGCCTCCGCTGTTGAGCGGCTGGAGCCGGGCCGCAAGCGCTGGTCGGTACATTTCACCAATGTCATCTATACAGGATACACGGAGATTAAGAGCGTAATGGAAGAGCCGTATATCCGCGAAGTTCTTGAAGAGGTTATTGCCGAAACTGAGCTGCGCGGCGGGCCGGCTGCTATCCGGAGTGGCCTTACAATTGCCAAATGGAACAAGGATAAGCTTGCCGCCTACTCTTTCCTGATTAATTATACGCTGGCTAAAGTCCTGATCAGCCTGGGAGTAGAGGTTGAGTCCGTGAGCGGTGAGCAGCAAGGGACGCTGCTCGCAATGGCGGTCAGCGGAATGATTACGCCTGTTCAGGCGTATGACATTCTGACCGGCAGGGCTACTCTTGCGGAAACGGTGCTGCAAAGACCGGAGCTGACCTTCATAGACCCTGTTCATCAAGTGAAGATTCACCGTATTAACATTGGCCCGGCGTATATTGCCGGCTTGCGCAATGTATGCATCACCGGTGCTGACGCTGCGGCGTTCAGGCATTATGTGGAGAAAGCCAGAATACTCAGCCGGACGCAATTTACCTTTAAGAAATATTTGCGGGATTGGGATCAATCCCCGGCGCTGCAGGCAGCGAAGCTGTCCACAGACTCGCTGCTGCATCAGGAGCAGTTGTTAGCTGCCGGTGAGGGTGGCGAGGCAATGGAGCGGCAGCGTGTTCTTCTGCTGTTGATCGTCTACGGTTCGCTGCTGAAGCTGAATCAGAAATGGGATTTGTCGGAACGCATCACTTTAAGTGATGCGCGGCTGAGTGAATGGGTCCAGCTTGTTCTGGATGAGGTTATATCCAAGGAAATGGCCGTCCGGCTGTTAACTTCCTCTGATGAGGAAGAAGCTGGAGTGCTGGAAGCAGTCCGGAATCAGCTCAATGAACGGCAGGATCAACTGAATTTAAATGTCCCCTACACCTGTCTGCACGAAGCCAATCAGCATATGGCAGAAATTGCCGGGCCTGCAAGCTGGAGAGAACAGCTTCAGGAGCAATGTGCCGGGCAGAGCGTCCTGCAGTCTGAGGTGATCCGGCTGTGTGCAGGGGATAAGGAAACGGCAGCATTATCGCCTCAGAGTGACGGAGTCTTCGGGTTCCATGAGGTTCTGCTGAAGCTATGGCTGGCTGGGGCAGATTTAGATTGGAGCAGGCTGTATCCCGGCGGAAGCTTCAAGAAGCAGCCATTGCCCGGCTATGCCTTCAACCGTTCTTCGTATTGGATGGCGGCCCCTCAGGCTGCTCCGGCTCAGAGCCATCCGATGATTGATCTGGCGAAGTCCAGCCCGGAGCGGCTGCTATTCGTGAAGACACTTAAGGTGAGCGATTTCTATGTTGGCGAGCATATTGTGGATGAACGGGTGATTTTGCCGGGAGTCGCTTATCTGGAGATGGTCAGGGCGGCCGGCGAATTCGCGGCCAGGACGCAGGTGCATTCCATTAAAGATGTGCTATGGGTGAACCGGCTGGAAGTGGCCGATACACGGGATGCCTATATTCAGCTCACTCCCGAATCAGGGTATATGAAGTTCCAGGTGTATACTGCTGAGAACAGTACCCGGCTTATTCATTGCACGGGCAAGCTCTATACCGGGACTGCACAGCAAGCGGAGCGGCGCAGCTTCAATCTTGACGCTATTCAGGCCCGGGGCGGAGTCAGAATTGCCAAGGATTTCTGCTACAACGAGGTGTTTGGCAGCTCCATCGGTTTTCAATATGGGCCAAGCTTCCAGGCTACAACAGAAGCATTGTGCGGAAGCGGAGAATCGCTGGAGAAGCTCGACCTTCCTCCGGACCTGCTGCCTGCATTTAGCCAATATATGCTGCACCCGTCCCTTGTCGATGCTGCGCTGCGGGCAGTGACCTGGATCGGCGGAACCGAAGCGTACAAGCAGCTAAGATTGCATATTCCGTTCGCACTCGGTGAAGTCCGCATCTACGGTAGGCTGACGCCAAGCTGCTATTCATATGCGGAGATCGTACCCGAGACCGCAGGCAAGGCAGCGGGGATGAAGCGGTTCAATGTCTATATTCTGAATGAGCAGGGGGAAGTGCTGGTGGAAGCCAGGGACTTCACGATCCGGGCCATTCAGCCAACCAATGCGGTTAGTGCGGCAAGCCGCCGTATTCACCTGTACACCGAGCGCTGGCAGGAAGCCCAGCTTCCGGAAGCCGGGGGGCTTGGCGGCCATAGTGAAGGGATCAGCAAGGCCGAAGTGAAGAATATGCTGTATATGGTCCGGGACAAAGGGAAGGCTCACCGGCTGGCAGAAGCATTCGCCCGGGAGCATACGGTGCCGGACAACGTCATTATTGTGAATCCGGGAGCGGACTACAGCGCAGCTGCAGGAAGTAAGGAATACAGCATCCGGCCTGAACAGGAAGCGGATTATGGCAGGCTGCTCACGGAGCTGCTGGCTAAGGGGATAAGGATTGACGCTATTCTGTATGAGTGGGATGGGGAACAGGCGGAGATCCTGAACGCTTTTTATCCGGTTCTGTATCTGTTCAAGGCGGTTACTCAGCTCTATTCCCAGGATCAGGTCCGCTTCTTGCTTGGCGCAGTCCACAGCGGCAGCCAGCCGGGAGCGGGAATGCTGCGGGGGCTGTCCAAGGCCCTTCAGGCCACCAACCGCAGCTTCATCCCGTCCGTGATGTATTGCAAGCGTGCAGAAGAAATTCCGTTCTACGCGGCGCAAGAGCTGCTGTACCGCAAGCAGGCGTCATTTGTGGAAATTAGTTATACAAGCGGAGCGAGAGCCAGCCGTGTGATCCTTCCGCTGGAGTCATTACCCGAAGCAGAGTTCAGCGGTTTCCGCAAACAGGGTACCTACCTGATTACCGGCGGAATGGGTAAGCTGGGACTTGCCGTGGCCGAATTTGCCCTGCGGAATTATGAAGCCAATGTGGTGCTGACCGGAAGATCCGCACTGGATGAACCGAGAAGCCGTGAACTTGAGCGGCTGCAGAGTTATCCCGGGCAGGTTATTTACTTGCCTGGTGATATCGCGGAGCGGCAGACTGCCGCAGAGATCGTGGCGCAGGCCCAAGAGGCTTTTCATTCCATTCACGGCGTCATTCATTGTGCCGGAGTGCTCGGTGAGCAGCCGCTGATGGAAGCCAGTCCTGAACAGATGGCAGAAGTGCTGCTGCCCAAGATCCGGGGGGCGATCAACCTGGATGAAGCTACGCAGCTGGAGAAGCTGGATTTCTTCGTGCTTTTCTCGTCCGTTTCCGCAATCATTGGAGATTTCGCCAGAGGCACTTATGCGGCGGCGAACAGCTTTCTGGATCGCTTTGCCCTGCTCCGGGCTGAGCAGGTTAAGGAGGGTATCCGGTCAGGTGCCTCGCTGTCTATCAACTGGCCGGTGTGGAATGACGGCGCGATGCAGTTGTCCGGAGAGGAAGCCGTACAATACCGCCAGCAGGCCGGGATGGAGCAGCTGGATACACAGGCCGGTCTTGAACTGCTGGAGCAGTTGGTCCGCACGGGTGAATCCCGTATTATTGTAGCCTGCGGAGAACGGCAGCAGCTGAGCCGGGTACTTGCGGCAGTTACAGAAGAGAAGCCGCAGCAGGAGAGGGTGCTGAATGCTTCCGCGCAGAGTGTTCATGAGCGGCAGCGGGCAGCAGCGGTAACGGGCGGGGCAACAGCTCCACAGAAGCTTCCGGTTCCGCCAATCCAGCAGCAGCCGCTTCATAGCGGTCTTGTCTCCACCGTTAAGGTGGAGGAAGCTGTTCAGCAGTACTTGAAGGGAGTCGTGTCGCAGGCGACCGGGGTTCCGGCAGCGCAGCTTGAAGCCTCAGCCGACTTCTCCAAATACGGCATCGACTCCATCATGATCATGGAGCTGAATGGAATACTGGGCAAGGACTTCTCCGATTTACCAAGCACGCTTTTCTTTGAATACAGCACGATTGCCCTTCTGGCGGCATTCTTTATGGATAATCATGCGGAATTCTTTCAGCAGTCCGCCGGGGAGCCCGGTCAGAGCGGGGGAACGGAGCAACAAGAAGCAGTAGTGGAAGAAACGGCGGAACAAGTGATGCCAGAAGCGGTGTCAGCAGAAACGGGAACTGTACAGGAAGCGGCTGTAAAAGAGGAAGCTGCCCCCGCCATGTCCCGGCATCAGGGAGCAGAAGCAGTAAGCGGGGATATTGCGATTGTCGGCTTAAGCGGACAGTACCCGATGGCGGATACGCTGGAGGAATTCTGGGATGTGCTAAGCGGGGGGCAGGACTGCGTTACGGAGATTCCGCCGGAGCGCTGGGATTACCGCAAGGATTACCATCCTGAGAAAGGCAAGCCGGGCAAAGTGTACACCAAGTGGGGAGCGTTCATGAAGGATGTCGAGAAGTTCGATGCCGGATTCTTCCATATCTCCCCGCGGGAAGCGGAGCTGATGGACCCGCAGGAGCGGCTCATGCTCCAGACCACCTACCATACGCTGGAAGATGCGGGAGCTGCCGCGGATACTCTCTCCGGCAAGAAGGTTGGCGTATTCATCGGCGTTATGAATTCCCATTATCAGCTGCTAGGTGTCGAGCAATACAATAACGGCCGGCTCATGGATGTCCGTTCTTCGTTTGCGTCCATCGCCAACCGGATTTCATATCATTTCAACTTCAAGGGACCGAGCCTGGCTATTGATACGATGTGCTCGTCAGCGCTGGTGGCTATCCATATGGCCTGCGAGAGCATCCGGCATGGTGAGAGTGAAATGGCGGTGGCCGGTAGTGTCAACACCCTAGTGCATCCGGCAAAATATATCTTCCTGACCGATCAGCGGTTCGGCTCCACGGAAGGCAAGTGCCGGGCCTTCGGCCAGGGCGGGGACGGCTATGTTCCCGGTGAAGGCGTTGGCGCGGTTCTGCTGAAACCGCTGGAGGCGGCGCTCCGCGACGGGGATTCAGTCTATGGCTTAATCAAAGGAACGGCGGTCAATCACGGCGGCAAGGTTAGTTCTTATACTGTGCCTAATCCGAATGCCCAGTCCGAGCTGATTGAGGAGGCGCTGCGGAGGTCTGGCGTGCATCCCGAGCAGATCAGTTACATTGAGGCCCATGGTACCGGAACCGCGCTGGGAGACCCGATCGAGGTGGCCGGGTTAACGAAAGCGTTCAAGAAATTCACCGCCAAAACGCAGTTTTGCGCCATTGGCTCGGTCAAGAGCAATATTGGACATCTCGAATCGGCAGCCGGTATGGCCTCCTTGACCAAGGTGCTGCTGCAAATGAAGCACAAGCAGCTGGTGCCTTCAATTCTTGCGGAACAGCTCAACGAGAATATAGATTTTGCCAAGACACCGTTCTACGTACAGCGTTCGCTCCAGCCGTGGAAGCCGCTTATGGAGGAGACGCCGGATGGGCTGAAGGTTCAGCCGCTCAGGGCGGGCATCAGCTCCTTCGGGGCAGGAGGCACCAACGCCCATATTGTGATTGAGCAATATGAGCCGGACGTACCTCCTGCAGCGCAGGGTGAGGAGCAGCTCATCGTGCTGTCCGCCAAGAGCAGGGACGCGCTGCAGGCGCAGGCCCGGCAGCTCGCGGCATTTATCGCCCGCCACCGGACGGGTGGACGGGCTGTGGACACAAGTGAGCTAATAACCGCCCGATTACAGGCTGTCCGGAACCGCTGTCTGGACGTTGTCGCGGAAGTGCTAGGCGTGAACCCCGGGCAGATCGACTACGACGAAATTCTGACTGAGCTGTGCGCGGATGCTGTACACCAGGTTAGGCTGGCCGATGCCATCAATGAGCTGGTTCAGGAACATGCTGCCGACAGCACATTAGGGGCTAACCGGTCGCTGCGTGAGCTGATGAATCATCTGGAAGCGGCTGAGCTTAACCGGAGGAATGCCGGGATCGGATTTGATACCCAGGCTTACGCCGAGACTGCTGCGGCTAGTGCGGCGGAGATGGATGCCGCCGATACAGAAGGATATACACTGCGCCTAGAGGATGTCGCTTATACGCTGCAGGTTGGGCGGGAAGCTTTTGCCGAGAGAGTGGCCATTGTCAGCCGGGATATCGGGGAGCTTAGGGAAGTATTAATCCGCTTTGCCGCCGGAGAACCGAATTTGCCGGATGTTTACACAGGCAGCCTGGACCCGCAGCGTGATATTGCTGCCATTCTGTTCCAGAACGAATCCGGGCATCAGTTTATCGCCAGCGCGGTTCGCAACAGACAATGGCCGCAGATTGCCCAGCTCTGGCTGCTGAAGGCGAAGATAGACTGGAAGCTGCTGCATGATGAACGCAGCGGTGGACGGGTGATCCCGCTGCCGAATTATATTTTTGACAAGAAGAGATATTGGATCGGCAATGGCTTCTCGGCAGCTGCCGCTGAGTCCAATCGCTACACGCTTGAAGCGGAGCCGGATTGGGAATTGGAACCGGCCTGTGATGAGCAGAACAGGAGCCTTCGGCCACAAACTTCACAGACTCCGCAAACCGTGACTCCGGCAGAATCGATCGGATATGTAGACACGTCTGCAGACTCGGTGGAGCAATGTCTGAACCGCACCCTGGAGGAGGTCATTTATTTGGAGGCCGGAGAGGTTAACTCCGATCTTCCATTCTCGGAACTGGGCGTGAATTCAGTCTTGACGCTGGAATTGGTAGACAAGCTGAACGACCGGCTCGGCCTTGCACTGCATTCTAATGATCTGTTCAATTACAACACGGTACGGCTGCTGACTGCCCATATTCTGGAGACAGCAGGAACGGGATCTGCGGCCTCCGGGAACTCCGGGCTGGCGGTGGATAGCCCTATAGATCTGAATGAACTTGAACTCTTACTGGAGGGGAGCTAATGCCTATGCAGAGCAGAACACATACACCGGACTTTACGCAAAATAATGGGAATGTGCGCAGCGATGATATCGCCATTATCGGCCTCTCCGGCAGATTCTCCGGCGCCCGCAATGTGCAGCA
The DNA here is from genome assembly GCF_038000235.1 of Paenibacillus sp. FSL R10-2199. NCBI lineage: Bacteria > Bacillati > Bacillota > Bacilli > Caryophanales > Paenibacillaceae > Paenibacillus > Paenibacillus sp. FSL R10-2199. The sequence goes on from NZ_JBBOBO010000001.1 coordinate 4,981,917, forward strand.
GTATTGGGACAACCTTGTGCAGGAAGTGAGCAGTCTTCAGGAAGCGCCTGCTGAACGCACGGAGCTGACCAAGCTGACCCCGGCGCAGAGGGCACATATCCGTTATGGGGGCTTTCTCCCGGGCGCGGATCAATTCGATCCTTTGTTCTTCCACATCTCACCCAAAGAAGCGGAGCATATGGACCCCAGACAACGGCTGTTTCTGGAAGAATCCTGGAAGGCCATAGAAGATGCGGGATATTCGCTGCAGGATATGTCAGGCAGCAAATGTGGCATATTCGTGGGCCTTCAGCAAGGGGAGTACCTGGAGCGGTTCCTGGGTGAGACGAACGAGCATGTCCCTACGGGGAACAGCTTGTCGGTCATTCCGGCGAGGATTTCCTATCTGCTGAATTTAAAGGGGCCGAGCATCGCCCTGGATACGGCCTGCTCATCGTCACTGGTAGCTTTGTCACTCGCTTGTGACAGCCTGCATAACGGCAGCAGCGAGATGGCGATCGCCGGAGGTGTCCAGCTTATGCTCACGCCATGGATTTATATGTCGCTGGGCAAGCTGGGGATGCTGAACACCGACGGAATCTGCAAGCCGTTCGCCGAGGAGGCGGATGGCATAGGCCTGGGCGAAGGCGTAGGCGCTGTGCTCCTCAAGAAGTATGCTGCCGCGAAGCGGGACGGAGACCATATCTACGGAGTCATCGCAGGCATCGGGGTCAATCAGGACGGTAAAACCAATGGCATTACCGCCCCAAATGGTCTCTCACAGGCAGCGCTGGAACGTGAAGTCTATGAGAAATCCGGGATTAACCCTGAGCACATCAGCTATGTGGAGGCACATGGCACGGGCACCCGGCTGGGGGATCCGATCGAGGTCGCTGCCCTCACGGAGACCTTCGGCGCATTCACGGACAAGAAGCAATATTGCCATCTCGGCTCAGTCAAAGGCAACATAGGACACACCCTGTCCGCCTCGGGCATGGCGGGTCTGATCAAGGTTCTCCTTAGCCTGCAGCACGGCAGAATTCCCGCTACGCTTCACTCTGGTGAGGGGAACAAGCTAATCGATTTTAAGAACAGCCCATTCTATGTGGGAAAAGAGACCGAGGAATGGCGCAGGGAAGCCGGACGGCCAAGAATGGCAGCGGTCAGCTCGTTTGGAATGAGCGGAACCAATTGCCATGTGGTGGTTGCGGAGCATATAGAGCAGGAAGAAGAAGCCGTCACCTGCACAGCCGGGGACAATGACGGGAAGGTGCTGCTGTTCGCTTTGTCAGCGAAAAGCGATACGGCACTCGAGGCCAAGGTACAGTATCTGCGGGATTATCTGCAGGAGCGCACAAGCTTGGGCAGACTGGCCAATATATCGTATACACTGCTGACCGGAAGAGATCATTACGCCTACCGCAGCATGTTCATTGCCGCAAGCAAGGAAGAGCTGGTCCGGGAGCTGGAGGCTTTTCTTCATAAGCAGCCAAGCTCAGGCTGGTATAGCGGCGGCGGATCGGGCGGCAATGAGCGGGTGAACCCTGCGCTGAAATCCAAGATGGAGCAATTGCTGGTCCAGTTTCATCAGGACCGGCTTACTCCGCAGGAACGGGCAAAGGCGGCGCAGTTGATTGCCAATTATTACATCAAAGGCTATGCAGCCGATTTCAAAAGCCTGTCCGCTGCCGGGAGCTTCCGCAGAGTGCCGCTTCCAGGCTATCCCTTCGACTATATGCGCTGCTGGATCGAGGCAGCGGATGAGAAGGGAAGCGCGGAGAATGGCGGGGCTGCCGGAAGTACCACAGCTGCCGGAGGCGCTCGCGGAGTATCCGGAAGTGGCGGAGCTGCCACAGGAGCTGACCAGATATCCAGAAGCAGCTCAGCTGCCGGGGCTGCCGGAAGTGCTGGAGCAGCGGCAGAGGGGCAGCTACATCCGCTGGTTCACCGCAATGTGTCAACGGTGCAGGGAATCGGCTTCATAAGTGAACCGGAGGCTGCCGGAAAGGCCGTGTTCGGCAAGTCTATTTATGGGGCAGCGGTATTCAGCGAAGCTATTCTGCTGGCTATAGGCGCGCAGGCTGCACTGCTGGGAAGTGGTGCTCCGGGTATTGCCTCACTGGAGCAGATTCAATTCTGCCATCCTGCTTCTGACAAGCAGCAAGTGAAACTGAATATTCAACTTCAAGGTGAGGGTGAGGGGGATTCCCTCCGGTTCGCTATCCTGCACGAAGGATCGCAGCAGGATATCCTTGCAGCAGGTACGGCCAGAACAGGCCTGGCTTATCCGTCTCACGAACCGGCAGCGCTGGATATAGGCAAGCTCAAGCAGGAAGCAGCGCAGGTTCGGACTGGGGATGAAGTCTACCGGGTACTTGAGAATCAAGGTATAGCTTATGAGGCACAGGCACAGATCATAACAGGCTTGTACAGCAGCCTGACAGACCACTTGGCGGTAATCTCACCAGGCCCGTTCCATTCGGCGGACGATGTCCTGGCAGCTATGCTAACTGAAGCCGTCCTGCAGGGGCTGAACATGGACATTATCAGCAATGGCGGCACGGCGTCTGCAGCTTATGAGATCGGTGAAATACAGCTTATCCGCCAAGCCTCATCGGCGAAATATGTTCATTTTCAGTCGGGTGGTCTGGAGACTGCCGGCGGTGAGCTTCATTATGACGTTCATGTGCTGAATGAGACGGGTGAAGCGGTGCTGTCCTTTAAGAACATCCAGATGGTCCCCGTCAGCACCCGTGAGATTGTTACCGGGGAGCAATACGCTCTGCTTAAGAAGGAATGGATGAAATCGGAGCGGCCTCGTGAGCGCAAACGGGTTGAAGGGCAGTATCTTATCATCGTAAATGAAGAGATGGATGATAACGCACTTGCAGCGGTCAGAGCAAGCTTTGAAGAACCGCTAATCCTGTGTGACGGAAAGGCGCAGCAAGCCCGTGACTCCGTGTTACCCGTTGACTTCACGCTTACAGAGGATAGTGAGCAGACGATTGAAGCCGTACTCGGGATGAAGCTGAAACTCAAGGGAATCGTTGATTTCTCCGATCTCCATGCACAGCCGAAGCCCATGTCCAAGCAGAGCTACGGTAAAATCATGCTTCTGCAAGCGCTGGTTAAGCAGGCGGGCAAGGATTTTCGGATTGTCCATTTGACCGGCGGGGTTCAGAATCCGGAGAACCGCACGGTTACTCTGGCCGGAGCGGATATCGCCGGGATCATCCGCACGCTTGGCGCAGAATATAGACAAGTCACCGCCCGCACCGTGGATATCGGCCTGGATGCTTCGGATATTAACCGGCAGCTCCGGATTGTTCTAGGCGAATTAAGCCTGGAATCCGATACCGCTGAAGCGTGCTATGCGGACGGATTGCGGTATGAGCCGGTTATCACCACGTTGAAGCAGCAGAATAAATGGATCGGCCGCGAACGGCATAACCGGTTGAAGGTAGACCCCAAGAAGGTCTACGTCATTACCGGAGGCACGCGGGGGATCGGGGCCGAGGTGGCCCGTCTGCTGGTCCGAAGAGGCGCACGGAAGCTGGTGCTGATGGGGGTTCAGGCTTTTCCTGCCCGGGAGGATTGGCCGGACATCTTGTCCGGCACTATCCATGATCCGGGAAGTCTGGCACGAATCAAGCGGGTAGTGGAGCTGGAAGCCTCCGGTGCCCAGGTTGAGGTGTATTCCGGTTCGCTGACCGATGCCGGGCAGCTTATGCCTTTTGTTGAGAGCATCCGGCAGCAGTGGGGCGAAATTGGCGGTGTTGTGCACTGCGCAGGCTCCAATCTGAATCAGCACCCGGCCTTTGTGAACAAAAAAATCGCCCATATCCGGCAGGTCTTTGAACCTAAGGTTGAAGGGGTGGCGGCACTCCAGCACATTTTTGCCCAGGATAAGCTGGAATTCTTTGTTCTATTCTCCTCCATTTCAGCTCTGTCGCCGCTGTTGTCTGCTGGGCTTAGCGATTACAGCGCAGCCAACTATTATCTGGACCTGTATGCACAGCATCAGCACACCCTCGGAAACAGTTATTATCAGTCGATCATCTGGCCGAGCTGGTCAGAGGTCGGGATGCTGGCAGATTCCGGATTTCAGCTTAGCCCGCTCTATACACAGTCAGGACTTACCGCACACAGCCTTGCCGATGGCCTCTTCATGCTGGAGGACATCATCATTGGCAGTGATTCGCCAAGTGTGATTCCGGCTATTCTGGACATGGATTTTTACCGCCCGGAATTATTGATCAAGGCAAGCGCTGGACGGGGGAAGGGTTTACCTGGGGCGAAGGCCGTTGTGAAGAGTCAAGGCAGTCCTGACGCTGCGGTAGCCGGGGGGGATGTACAGAATACACTGAGTACCCCAAGTGAGCTGCAAAAAGCGTCCGCCCTGATTCTGGATATCTTCTGTGCAGAGCTGAAGCTGCCGGGGGACCGCGTACGTGAGGATGTTCCGTTTGCCGAAATCGGCGTGGATTCCATTCTGCTGATCGAGGTCATTAAGAAGCTGGACACCGCTTTTCAGACCCGCATAGATCCGGCGCTGTTCTTCGAGCTTAGAGACATGCGCGCGCTGGCAGAGCATCTCTGCTCAAACGGCGCAGAATATAAGAGTCAGCCGGAGCTGGAGCAGGATGACCCGCTATTGCTGTCAGGCAATAGAATCAGATTCGCTGAACCGTATAACCGGGTGCCGGAATTCCATTACGGCCGTGGCAGTGAAGCAAGAATTCAAGCGGTACACAACGCACAGGACGAAACGCCAAGCCCTGAAGGCAGGCATGACGGACGGATTGCCGTTATCGGCATGGGCTGCCATTTTCCGGGGGCTGGAGACAAGGACGCCTTCTGGAACAATCTGCGGCAGGGACTGGACAGTATTACGGAGGTTCCGGCCAGCCGCTGGGATAAGGATGAATGGTACGCTCCTGTCTATGCAGAAGGCAAAAGCATCAGCAAATGGGGCGGGTTCCTGGACGATATCGAGCGCTTCGACGGCGGGTATTTCGGCCTTAAGGAGAATGTGGAGCAGATCAGTCCGCTTATGCGGCAGTCCCTTGAGGTTACAGCGGAGACCATTCTGGATGCGGGCTATGAGATGGAGGACATCAGCGGGAAGAAGGTCGGTGTATTCATCGGCGCCCATCCAGGCTCTTATCCGGGCTGGGTGCAGGATATCAATAAGAATACGATCATCGGCATCGGGCAAAATTTCATCGCGGCTTATGCCTCCCATTTCTTCAATCTCAAGGGTCCCAGCCTAACGGTGGACAGCGCCTGTTCTTCCTCGCTCCTCAGTCTGCACCTGGCCTGCCAGAGCATCCGCTCCGGCGAGTCGGAGATGGCTATAGCGGGAGGGGTGGATCTGCTTCTGGATGAGCGTCCCCATCTCGTATTCAGCGCCTCCAAAGCCATGTCGCCGGACGGCAAATGCCATACCTTTGATGAGGAGGCGAACGGCATCGTCCCGGGAGAAGGCTGCGGGGCGGTGCTGCTCAAGCCGTTGGCCAAGGCCCTCGCCGACGGGGACAGAATCTACACGGTTATTGAAGCCTCGGCAACCAATAATGACGGCCGTACGATGGGGGTTACCACCCCAAGCATGCAGGCCCAGGAAGAGGTTATCGCTGAAGCGATACGCCGTTCCGGTATTAACCCGGAGACGATTGGTTACGTGGAGACCCACGGCACAGGTACGATGATCGGCGATCCCATTGAGCTGAAGGCCCTGACCTCGGTTTACAAAAGATATACCGGTGCCACAGGCTTTTGCGGTGTGGGCAGCGTGAAGACCAATATCGGCCATTGCCTCAGCGCGGCAGGCATTGCCAGCTTCATTAAGGCGGCGCTGTGCGTCCACCACAAGATGCTTGTTCCCACGCTGAATTGCAGCCGGCCCAATCCGCGCTTCGACTTCGGGCACTCGCCTTTTTATCCGGTGCTTGAGGCCGCAGCCTGGGACAGCCACGGGGAGGCCCGGCGGGCAGCCGTCAGCTCCTTCGGATTCGGCGGCACCAATGTTCATATGATCATCGGGGAGTGCGGGGAGGATACACTCAACGGTTATACCCAGCGCAGATATCCGTTGCCTGCACCGCTGTATAACAGGCAGCAGGCCTGGGTAAACCGCGGGAAGGAAGAGGGCAGGCAGACACAGGATGAACAGGATCAGCTGTCCTTTCTGCAATTCGTGGAAGAGTAGGCATGAATAAGGGAGAGCGGAGAGGTGTGCACGCATGGACGCTTTAAATGGTGTGAAGTTCAGTACAGTAATTAAAAACAGCAATTATATCGTCAGAGATCATCGGGTTCACGGAGTACGGATCATGCCGGGTGTGACGCTGCTTGACATGATCTACCGGTTCCTGCAGACCAAGGGCATCAACCTGCGGGATATCGAGCTGCGCAAGGTTCTGTTCAGCGAGCCGGTCTCCACCAGCGGACAATATGATAAAAAAATCCAAATCTCGTTCACCAAAAAAGCGGACGGATACGAGGTCGTGGCGCAGAGCCGGAAGATTAAGGAGCACGAGCTCCTGGACAGTACCTGGGATGAAAACCTGCGCTGTGAGCTGCATTTGTCACCTGCGCGCACCGGCGAGCGGAAATCAATCGACATTCAGCAGATTAAAAGTCTGAGTCATCGCGTGGAAGATATGGACCATGCCTACAGCTATGTACGGAGAATTGATATCCGCCATCTGGAATTTATGAAGGGTCTGGGTAAGCTGTATTACGGCGATCAGCGTATCCTGGCTGAGATTACCCTGGGCGAGCTGGCGAGGGAATATATGGACCAGTTCTACATGCACCCTTGTTATCTGGATGCGGCAACGCTGGTTCAGGGATTCGTCGTATTGCAGGAGCTGGATTTCTCCAGGGAGATTCAGGCTTCCATACCGATGTTCATCGAATCCTTCCGTTCCTATGAACCGATGAAGGAGCAGATCTATGTCTATATCAAGGATGAGGGGTATCCGGATGGAGACATCAAGGATCTGATGTATTTCGATATCGAGGTGTATAACGGGCAAGGACAGGAGATTGCCAGCTTCAGACGCTGGGGTCTAAAGAAGATCCGCTCCAGGGAACTGATCAGCGGGCCTCAGAAGGTTCAATCTCCAGCAGCTTCCCCAGTGGCTTCGTCCGCACCTGCTAAGCAGGAGCCGGTCCAAGTCAAAGCCCAAGCTCCGCTGGTGCGTGCAGGAGTTCCGGCGGAAGAAGGTATGCGCAAGGCTGCTGTCACCGCTTATCTGAAACGGCTGGTAAGCGGTCTGTCTGGAAGGGATGAGGCTGAGCTGCGGACCGATGAGGGCTTTTACAATCAAGGGCTGAACTCACAGCATTTGCTTGACATCGTCAAGCGGCTGGAAGAGAAGCTGGGAAGCCCCCTTTACCCAACATTGCTGTTTGAATACGCCACGATGGAGGAGTTAAGCCAGTATATTCTCCGGGAGCATAGCGATTCGTTTTTCAGCTCCGATACAGCGGCTGGCGATGTTAACCAATCGGCCAAGCCGGAACCGTCCGCTGCGGCCATTCACGCCTATACCTCCGCTTGGATCAACGGCCCGCTAACACAGCTTAGCGAGTCAGGATACCCGGGGCAGCAGGAGCAGGTACTGGTCTTGTGCGGGCAGCAGGATGAACTGCTGTCTCTGGCGGGAATAGAGGCAGGCAATCGCTACACCTTCGTGCTTCCGGGAGAGCAATTTGCCGCAGCAGAAGCCGGCATTTACCGCATGAACTTTAACTGCGGGGATGATTACAAGCAATTGGCAGATGAATTACAGCTGGCGGACCGCATGCCCACAGTTCTGGTCAACAGCCTGAATTGCGGCGGGCGGAAGCAGGGCGGTCTGCCGGAGTCCGAGCAGCAGGTGATTCCCATGTTCTATATCCTGCGGGAGCTGCTGAGAAGCAGAATTAAATCGGCAGTAAAGGTGCTGTATTTCTTCGATCAAGAGGGGGCTGCCGCTCATCTGGGCGATGCAGCGATGGAGGGATTCCTGCACTGCATCCAATCCGAAACGGATAAGGTGGCTTATAAATGTATCGGCCTGGATGCGGAGAACCGCAGGCAGCTCCGGACAATTTTCCATAATGAACTCTACAGGGGCTGGGACAGCGGGCGCCGTGTGGTGTATGAGCGGGACATACGGAGAATACAGACCTACCGTAAGGCAGGACACGTAGCTGGCGGAGGTAAAACGGCCATTCGCAGCAATCAGGTCTACTTGATTACAGGCGGAGCCGGAGGCATTGGACTGAAGCTGGCAGCCCATGTTCTGCAGCAAGGCGGGACAGCCATTCTCTGCGGCAGAGCTGCCAAGCTGCCGGAAGAGGCTGCAGCCGGGTTAGGCGCGCATCACCGCCTGGATTATGTAGCTTGTGATGTAACGGACCGGACATCGGTCGAGCGCCTGCATGCTTTTGTGAAGGAGAAATATGGGGAATTGGACGGAATCTTTCATTGCGCGGGACTTACACGTGATTCGTTACTGGTGCATAAGGACAGTGATGAGCTGCGTCAGGTGCTGCGGGTGAAGGCGGAGGGGACGGCCAATCTCGATGAAGTGTTCAAGGGGGAGCCGCTCACGTTTTTTGCTGCTTTTTCCTCCGTGGCGGGAATTCTGGGCAATCCAAGCCAAAGCGATTATGCGTTTGCCAATCTATATATGGACGCCTATGTACAGCAAAGAGAACTCTGGAGAGCGCAGGGGCTGAGAAGCGGCAAATCCCTGTCCGTCAACTGGCCTCTCTGGCGCGAGGGCGGCATGAAGGGCGACGAACATACGGAGCTTGCGCTAAAACACAGATTTGGCATCTCGCTCCTGGAGACTTCCGCAGGGATAGAGGCGCTGGAATGGGCGCTGCAGCGGGAAGAAACCCTATTGCTCATGGTTCCGGGGGAAGAAAGCAGGATTGACGCTGTCTTGGTCCGGGACGGGGAATGGAATGAGGAGTTACATAAGGAAAAGGCGGCTACGCAGCCTGAGATGGCTCCGAATCCGATTATCCGTTCTGCCAGAAGTACAGAAGAGGATGACCTCGCGATTATCGGTATCAGCGGGAGATTTCCTGGTGCGGACAATCTGTCCGAGTATTGGGAGCTGCTCAAGGCAGGACGGGACGCCGTATCGGAGATCGATCCGCAGAGGTGGAGTCATGAGGAGCAGCAGCAGATTGCCCGGGAGAGCTGGGGCAAGGACAGCTCCAGGTGGGGCGGCTTCCTCCGCGATGTGGACAAGTTCGATTCACTGCTGTTCAATGTGGCACCTTATCAAGCCGTGCTGATGGACCCGCATGAGCGGGTGTTTCTGGAGCTGGCCTGGGAAGCATTCGAGGATGGCGGGTATATCCGGTCTGCGCTCAAAGGTCAAAAGGTAGGCGTATTCGCCGGAGCCATGTGGATGCAGTACCAGCTCTACAACACCAGCCGGCAGGTCTCCACTTCCACCCTCTCGTCGATTGCCAACCGGGTCTCATATTATTTTGGACTGACCGGACCTTCGCTGGGCATTGATACCATGTGTTCCTCCTCGATGACGGCACTGCACATGGCCTGTCAAAGCGTGAAGAATCAGGATTGTGCCATGGCCCTGGTTGGAGGGGTTAATCTCTCCGTGCACCCGGATAAATACCTTCTGTTGTCTCAGGGTAATTTTGCTTCCTCGGATGGCCGGTGCCGCAGCTTCGGCGAAGGCGGAGATGGTTACGTGCCCGCCGAGGCAGCAGGCGCCATTCTGATCAAGCCGCTAAGGCAGGCGGAGCGGGACCATGACCGGATCTATGCGGTGATCAAAGGCAGCGCCATTAATCATGGCGGGGAGGCCAGCGGGTTCACGGTTCCCAATCAGCGTGCGCAGGAGGAAGCCGTGTCCGAAGCGATCCGCAGAAGCGGCATCGATGCCGGCACCATCAATTATATCGAAGCGCATGGCACGGGGACCTCGCTGGGCGATCCGATTGAGATCAAGGCGCTGATGAATGCTTTTGCTCCCCATAAGGACGAAGCCTTCAGCTGTGCCATCGGTTCAGTCAAGTCTAATATCGGCCATGCCGAAGCGGCTGCGGGCATATCCTCCATCGCCAAGGTGATTCTGCAGATGCAGCACGGGCAGCTTGTGCCTTCAATTCATTCTGAACGAATTAACCCGCATATCCGGCTTGGCGATTCGGGCTTTTATATTCAGCAGAAGCTGGAGCCGTGGAAGCCGGTCACCCGTACCGCAAACGGGCGGACAACGGTGTACCCGAGACGCGCCGGCATCAGTGCTTTTGGTGCGGGAGGTTCTAACGCCCATGTCATTCTGGAGCAATATACCGGCAGCAGAAGCAGCGGGAATCAGGATCAGCAGAATGTTGATAATGATCCGTATATCTTCATATTATCCGCGCAGACCCCTGAACGGCTGCAGGCTTATGCCCGGCGGATGAAAGCTTTTATGGAACAAAGAACAACAGAGGGCCACGGTAGTCATAAGGACATGACAGCTGCCCTGCAGGAGGTCATTGCTCAAATGCTGGACCTTCCGGTCACCGGGATCGGACAGGATCACTCCCTGGAGGAGCTGGGTCTCGGGCCTGTTGAATTCATCCAGCTGTGTGACAGGCTCCTGGCGAGCTTTGGCATCCAGGCAAACGCTTCTGCCGTTAGCGGTGACTTAACAGTGGAAGAGCTCAGCAGTCAGCTTGTACACGGAGTGGCAGGTATGGAAGGTTATGAGGCTGCTGAAGTCAGGGCCGGGGCGGTGCAGGAACTGTCGTTGCCGGGGCTCAGCTATACACTTCAGGTAGCCCGGGAACCCATGAAGCACCGGCTGGCTGTCGTGTACCGTACACTCAGTGAGCTGCTGGTGACGATCGGGGATTATTTGGAGCAGCGGGCATCCGCTCAACTGTTCACGTCAGAGGCAGGCTTGGCTGCACAAGGGCAGGCAAGTAAGGCGCAAATGCAGAGACATGTACAAATCCAGGCTAATCCGTATACGCCGGGCGATGCTGAACGCCTGGCCCAGGCATGGGCGGAAGGCGCAGCTATAGACTGGCGGATATTATACGGGAATGACGTACCTGAGCTTCTTTCGCTGCCGCATTATCCGTTTGCCCGTAAAAGCTATTGGATCGAGCCGATTAACCCTTCACAACTAATTACAACTATACAAGAGTATGCAGAACCCGCTCCAACTGCCGGATTCGCAGCGCCTGAAGCAATTCCGGCGTATGCGGGAAATGAAGTTATGCTGGAGCATGTGGAGGGCGGCGTCGCTATTATCCGCATTCAGGATGCCAAGCATAACAATACTTTTACCCATGAGGTTATACAGGGGCTCACCCATTGCTTCCAGGCCGCACAGCAGGATGAGCAGATCAAGGCGATTGTGGTTGCCGGGAACGACCGGATCTTCTCCATGGGCGGAACCCAGGAGCAGCTGCTGGATATTTCCGACTCCAGGCTGAGCTTCACGGATGCGCCGATTTTGTACAGGGGGATGCTGGAGTGCCCTATCCCTGTGATCTCTGCAATGGAAGGCCACGCTTCCGGCGGCGGCCTGCTGTTCGGATTGTATGCGGATGTTGTGGTTATGGCTGAGGAGAGCTTGTATTCCGCTGCTTTTGCCAAATACGGCTTCACTCCGGGGATGGGCGCAACCTTCATTCTGGAGGACAAGCTGGGAAAGAATCTCGCTGTTGAGATGATGTTCACAGCCAAAATGTATTCCGGCGAACAGCTCAAAAGCAGATCAGCCTCCGTCATCTTCCGGGCAAAGGACAAGGTGCTGCAGGAGGCGGTGTCGGTTGCCCGGCTGATTGCCGAGAAGCCGAGGACCACGGTCAGTGTGCTGAAGCAGGAGCTGTCCAGCCGGGTGCTGGATTCATTACTGCAATGTGTGGAACGTGAGAATGAAATGCACCGGATTACCTTCACCACCTCAGAGGTCAAAGCAAAGATCCGCCACTTATACCGGGCCGCGGAATCAGGGGGGAATGAGCGGGAAGCTGTAACGGCAGCAACCCTGTCTGCACCTGAAGATAAAGGAAACAAGGCAAGCCTGCCGACCGGGGGTATACATTCCGGTTTAACGGACCATGACGGTTCAGCAGGTCTTGCCAGTTCAACAGACCCTGCTGACTCCATTCCTTCCATATATGCTTCAGAAGCCGATCGGAACATTGAGCGGAACTTCAAGGACGAACTGACCCGGATCATCGCTAACCGGATACAACTGGATGAAGCAGAACTGGACGAGGATATGAATTTCAAGGATATGGGTGTGGATTCCATCAGCGGCGTTGAAATTGTGCGCGATCTCAATGAGAGCTTCAGCCTGCAGCTCGACACCATCGATATCTATGACTACTACTCTATTAATCTTCTTGCCGCGCATATCGGGCGCAAGCTGGAGTCGTTTTTACAGGTTAAGGAAGCGGAAGTACCGGGAATACCGGGATTAAAGGCAGTACCCGCAGTCTCAGGAACATCTTCAGGTACGAGTAGGGGAGCAGAAGAAGCCGGAGCTTCAGGAGGACATGCCGGTTCAGGAGTATCAGAGATATCCGCCAGCTCTTCTGCCTCATCGGTTAACCAGGAGGACCGTGATCTGCTGGAGCTGTTGTCCAGGCTGAACGAGGATGAGCTGGATGTGGACGAAGTAGCCCAGTTTTTGGAGGTGTACTATGAGTAACGGCGAGACGATCAAGGACATATTGCAGCAGATCAAGGACCATAAGCTGGAGGCCCGCGAAGGTCTGAGACGTATCCATGAGCTGAAGCAGCGGGGAGATGCGGTTTCCGGTGCAGAGCAGACCCTCTCTCAGGAAGCCGTGGAGCAGCAGGTCAAGGATGTGCTGTGCCGGGTAGTGAAGCTTCAGCCGGAGGAGCTGAGCCATGAGCTATCTTTTAAGGAAATGGGCATTGATTCGATCAGCAGTGTGGAAATTGTCCGAGATCTGAATGAAGCGCTGCATATCCAGCTTGACGGCATCGTGCTCTATGATTATCCGACCATTCCCGAGCTGGCCCGGTATATGGTAGATGAGATTCAGAAGAACAGCGGCGCAATGCCGGTGAAGGTAATCAATGCCAATGCTGCGAATGCAAACCCGCAAGAGCAGATACACGAACCTGTGCAGTCCCAGCGGCTGAACCACAGATATGAATATATGAATGATCTAATCGATCAATTCTCGACAAACAAACCGGCAGCAGCGCCGTCCAAACCGAAAGCGCCAATGAAGGAGCCGGTGAACGACTTTAAGGAGCCGGTAAAAGCTTCTGAACCAGCCACAGTCTCGCCGCACGCCGCACGATCCCTGAAGCCACTAACCGGGCGTCAGGCCAAGGAGGAACAAGCACCTGCGGCGCAGGCTCCCTTATCCGCTGGACAACCGGCCTCTGGAGCGCCCAAGCTGACACTGAAAACCGGCCCGGCTCCCATAGCTCCCGCAGCTTCAAGTACAGAGGCTACGGGCAAGATCAAACTGGGCTTTGCCGCCTCCCGCCCTGCGGAAGAACCGGTAAAGGTCACGCCGGAAGCTCCTCCAGGAGTTTCCGCTGACCAAGCCACAGCCGACGCGGCAGAAGGCGTTGCGATTGTCGGGTTATCAGGCAGATTTCCCGGCGCCGCTTCGGCAAGAGAGCTGTGGCGTAATCTCCGTGACGGTGTAGCCAGCACGGGTGAAATTCCCGCCAGCCGGTTCGATATTCGGGCATGGTATGACGAAGACCGGAAAGCGGATCAGAAGACTTATTGTACGGTTGCCGGACTGCTTGACCATGTGGATGAATTCGATCCGTTATTCTTCAATATTTCTCCTAAGGAAGCGGAGATTATGGACCCGCAGCAGCGGATTTTTCTGGAGGAGGCCTGGAAGGCGCTGGAGGATGCCGGATATTCCGACCAGGCGGTGCAGGATACCCGCTGCGGCGTATTTGTCGGCTGTGCGCCAAGCGATTATACCAAGCATCTGGAAGCGAACCGTCTAAGCAATACCGCAGATGCGTTTACCGGGACTTCTTCGTCGATTCTGGCTGCGCGAATCTCGTATTTTCTCAATCTGAAAGGCCCGAGCATTTCAATAGATACCGCCTGTTCCTCGTCGCTGGTTGCCGTACACCAGGCATGTGTCAGCCTCTGGAATGAGGAGTGTGACATGGCGCTGGCCGGAGGTATCCGGCTGATGATTACCCCGGACAGCATGGTGCAGAGCAGCCAGATGGAGATTTTGTCAGCGCAGGGTGTATGCAGGCCCTTCGATCAGGAAGCAGACGGGACCTTGCTGAGCGAGGGCGTAGGGGTCGTGGTGCTGAAGCCGCTGAAGCAGGCGCTGGAGAACAGGGATCATATCTATGGTGTAATCCGCGGCTCAGGTGTGAATCAGGACGGCCGGACCAATGGCATTACCGCACCAAGCGTGAACTCGCAGATTCAATTGGAGAAACGGGTGTACGAGAAGTTCCGCATCGATCCGGCCGAGATCAACTATGTCGAAGCGCATGGAACGGGCACCGCTTTGGGTGATCCGATCGAAGTAAAGGCTCTGACCGAAGCGTTCCGCGAATTTACGCAGGACAGCCAGTATTGCGCGCTTGGGTCAGTCAAAGCCAATATCGGACATGCCACAATGGCCGCCGGTGTCGCCGGAATGATCAAAATCCTGCTGTCCCTGAAAAACAGACAAATCCCGCCGCTGATCCACTATAACCGGCTTAATGAGAAGATCAGGCTGGACGGAAGCCCCTTCTACATCAACACCGAGCTGGTAGATTGGCCGGAGAACAAACGGGGCTCCAGAATGGCTGCAATCAGCGGGTTTGGCTTCAGTGGTACGAACTGCCATATCGTCATCGAAGAATACCGCAGGGGAAGCTAGAAGCTGTAAGAGCGGCCGAAATTCATACATTCATTAGGAAGAGAAGTGGAGGCTAAACAGATGAGCAATAATGGCATACATAGCGGCGAACGCCCTTTTTATCTGTTTCTCTTTTCAGCCAAGACCCGGGAGGGCCTGATTCGGAGACTTGCGGATCTAAAAGAGTGGATCAAGGAAGAGGCGGACGCCAGTACGGATGTCGGAAATATCGCCTACACGTTATCCGTCGGCAGAAGCCACTTTCCCGAGCGGGCGGCCGTGATTGCCGGCGATCTGCAGGAGCTGGAAACGGAGCTGCTGCGCACCCTGGAGGCGCTTGCTGCGGATACGGGCAGTGCCTCCCGCGTGCTGCGGCGAAACCAGAACGGGCGTGAGGATCAGCGCAGGCTGGACGGGATTATGGTGAAAAAAACAAGCGGGGCTTCAGTCTCCCGGCAAGCGCTGGATGAGGCCGCAGGACTGTATATGGAAGGCTGCATTTGCAGCTGGAACGTCTTGTACAGCGACCGCCAATATAACAAAATACCGCTGCCTACCTATCCGTTTCAGAAACACAAGTATTGGCTGGAGCTGAACACGGCAGCGCCTTTAGCCGTAACAGGAGGCGCTGCGGTACAAGCGATAGGACCGGTACTGGATAACAACCAGTCTACGGTGCATGAGCAGTGTTTTGCGAAAAAGCTGACCGGCGCAGAGTTCTACCTGAACGATCATATCGTATCCGGCCATAAGCTGCTTCCGGGTGTGGTCCAGCTGGAGATGGCCTTGTCCGCTGCGGCCGCTTCACTGCCGGGTACAACGGTCCGCAGGATAACCGGTGTTGTCTGGGCTTACCCGATCCAACTGGAAGACGGCGAAGCCGCTAAGACTGTGCAGGTGCGCCTATATCCGGGGGAAGCGGAAGCTGAACTAGATTATGAGATTACAAGCCTGTCCGAAGGAAATACGGTCGTTCATAGCCAGGGCAGTATCAGTTACACAGCGGAAGAACCGTCTGGTAATCTGCTGGACACCTTGGATATTACCGCGCTAAGCCAAGGGAAGACGCGCGTCAGCGGAACCCAAATCTATGACAAGTTCAGACAACATCAGTTGCTGCTCGGCCCGTCCTTTCAGTCGATAACCGAAATGTTTGCCGGGGAGACAGAAGCGTTAGCTTTCATCGAACTGCCTGCACATTTGCGCGAAGGCTTCAAGGAATATACGCTGCATCCCACCGTGGTTGACGGAGTACTGGAAGCGGTCATCGGGCTGGTCAGCTCTCAGGAAGAACTGGAGGATGCGGTGGCACTGCCGTATTCTTTTGACAAGCTGGAAATCTTCGGGAGCCTGCCGGCGAGCTGTGTATCCTATGTGAAAAAGCTGGAGTCCGCCAATACCGGCGGTGACCAGGAGTTCGACGTCGTGCTGGCCGACGGGCAGGGCCGGGTCCTGCTGAAGTTCACCCGCTTTGTACTGAAGGTCTTCCATCAGGGAAGACAGCAGAGCACGGAGGAGATGAGCTTTGCCTACGAGTGGAAGGAGAGCGGTACGTCCCTTCCGCAGCAGGATACTATTCAAGGTGATGTGCTCTTATTTACCGGGCACTCTGAGCTATATAAGGAATTTGCCAAGGCCAATAATCATGCTGATTCAGGGCTGTTAACTATTGTAGAAGCCGGTGCCGAGTATCATCAGGACGGAGAAGCGCATTACCGGATTAACCCGGAGCAGCCGGCCGATTATACCCGTTTGATTCGTGAATTGAAGAACAGAGGCTGTACGCTGGAGACCATCGTGTATGAACAGCCGGAGGTCGCTGCTGCTTCTGCCGGGGCAGCTGCCGCCGGAGCTTATCTGCACCAGCTGTATCTGGCCCAGTCGCTGATGGCTGGCCAGGAAAACCGGCATACCCGGGTGATCCAGTTATGCCGGGGCGGGGAGAAAGAGGCTGTACCACCGGAGCTTGGAGCACTGAGAGGATTCAACAAAACACTCAGGCTGGAGCATTCCAAACTGCATTTCAGCACGCTGTTCACCGGACAGGCCAGCACGGAGGAGATATACCGGATGGTTGCCGCCGAGGTCCATTCAGCTGACGATGAAGTGCTGTACCAGCAGGGCAGAAGGTATGTTCATGCACTGAAGGAGATTGCACTGCCGGAGAAGGAAGCCACGCGGGATATCATCCGGCCGCAGGGCGTGTACCTCATTACTGGCGGACTTGGCAAGCTGGGGCTGATTGTGGCGGAGCATCTTGCCGGGCAGGTTCAGGCCAAGCTTGTGCTGATTGGCAGATCCGCACTTCAGCCGGGGCAGGAACAGCAAATCGCCCGTTTGCAGAAGCTCGGGGCAGAAGTGCTGTACGTGCAGGCGGATATTTCGCAGGAACAGGCAGCAGCAGCGGCTGTTGCCGAAGCAAGGAGCCGGTTCGGCAGCCTGCATGGCATCATTCATGCGGCGGGAGTCACCCGCGATGCACTTATCCAGGTGAAGGACGCGGAGCAGGCCGGCGAAGTGCTGGGGTCAAAGGTTCAGGGGCTGATCTATCTCGACCAGGCAACGCAGGAGGATAAGCTGGATTTCATAGCGGCATTCTCCTCAATAGCTGCGGTCACGGGAAATACCGGGCAGAGCGATTACGCGTATGCCAATGCTTTTATGGACGAATATATGCTGTCCCGACATGCCTTGGTGCAGTCGGGTCACAGATACGGAAAGTCCATCTCCATCAACTGGCCGCTCTGGAAAGAAGGGGGGATGCAGGTAGAGGAACAGACTCTCTTGTTCTTCCGGAATACCGTGGGTCTGAAACCGCTGGAGACTGCGGCGGGACTGGGCTATTTCGAGGCAATCCTGAACGGAAATGTACCACAAATATTACCGCTTCAGGCAAACCGCAAGAAAATCAGCGGCATTCTGGGCCTTGAATCAGCGGCTTCCGGTGCAGCTATAACCGGAGAAGGAGCCGGTCTCCGGGCGAATCTGGCGGCCGACTTACTGGAGCAGACTCAGCAAGCCATCACCAGAGTCATCAGCCGCTTGATGAAGCTGGATGAAGCTGTGATCCATCCCGATCAGGATTTGGGCGAATACGGAATGAGTTCCATTACGTTCACGGATGCGGCGGGTGCGGTCAATGATACGTTCCAGGTGCGGATGACACCGGCGGTCTTTTTTGAATATCCGACGGTCCGTGCATTATCTGCCCATCTGGCGGAGAGCTATCCGGACGAATTGGTTGAATATTTCAGTCACGGAGCCATTCAGGCAGCTGTAGCCTCTGTTGATTATGGGCCGGTTAAGGCGGGGACCTCCGGCACGAAGGCCAGACAAGGGTGGAAGGTGATTCAGCCGGAGTCAGCCGGAGCCGTCAAACGCGAACCTGTTGCCATTATCGGGATCAGTGGAGCCATGCCTGAGTCGAGGGATCTGGAGACATTCTGGGAGCAGCTGCGGCAGCAGAAGGATATGATCTCGGAGATTCCCGGCGACCGCTGGGATACTCAGGAACTGAACCGGCTGAAGGGCCGCGGCCCGGACAAGCCGATCTCCGGCTGGGGCGGCTTCATGAAGGACATCGACAAGTTTGACCCGGGCTTCTTCGGCATTAACCCGCGTGAAGCCGATCTGATGGACCCGCAGCAGCGGATATTCCTGGAAACCGTGTGGTCTACCCTTGAGGATGCCGGATATAAAGCTTCGGCATTGTCAGGCAAGAAGGTGGGGCTGTTCGTCGGGGTCTCTACGAATGATTACAGCACTCTACTGCAGGACAACGATATCGAGATAGAGGCTTATTCTTCCACAGGCAGCTCTCACTGCGTACTCGCCAACCGGATTTCTTACCTGCTCAATTTCCGCGGCCCAAGCGAGCCGATTGATACGGCCTGCTCCAGTTCCCTGGTGGCCGTGCACCGGGCGGTGGAGAGTATTCAGAACGGCGACTGCGAACAGGCGATTGCCGGCGGTGTGAACGTGATTGCCGCCCCAACCCTGCACATATCCTTCAGCCGGGCAGGCATGCTGTCACCGGACGGACGCTGCAAAACCTTCGATCAAAGCGCAAACGGCTATGTGCGCGGAGAAGGTACAGGAGCTGTTCTTCTCAAGCCGTTAAGCCAGGCCGAAGCGGACGGGGATTATATTTACGCGGTTATCAAAGGAACGGCGGTCAACCATGGCGGCAAGGTCAGCTCGCTGACGGTGCCGAATCCGAAGGCGCAGGCTGAGGTGCTGGTGGAAGCCTACGATAAAGCCGGAATTTCCCCGGATACCATCGGTTATATCGAAGCGCATGGCACCGGCACCAGCCTGGGTGATCCGGTGGAGATTAATGCACTGAAAAGTGCTTTTAAAGAGCTGTATCACAGACGCGGAATCCAGGCGACCCGGGAGCGGTATTGCGGACTGGGCGCGGTCAAGACCAATATCGGCCACCTGGAGGCCGCCGCAGGCATTGCCGGAATCCTGAAGGTTGTGCTGGCGATGAAGCATAAGACTTTACCGGGCAACGTTCACTTTAACCAGCTGAATCCGTATATCGAGCTTGAGCATTCGCCTTTTTATATCGTGGAGAAGACGCAGGAATGGACAACGCTTGAAGATGCGCCAAGACGGGCAGGGGTCAGCTCCTTCGGCTTCGGCGGAGTGAACGCCCATGTGGTATTGGAGGATTATACGCCTGCAGCCGCCATGGATTCTTCCGGTTCTGGTTCCGGTTCCGGGCAATCCGGGGAGTCGGGGCAGGGTAACGTGATCATTCTATCCGCAAAGACCAAGCCCCAGCTTCAGCAAAAGGTGCAGCAGCTTCTAAGTTACCTGACGCTTCATGGTGATAAGGAAGAGCTTACGCTGCATAACATCGCCTTCACGCTGCAGACAGGAAGAGAGGAAATGGCGGAGCGTATGGCTTTTGCCGCCGCCGGCAAGGAGGAGCTGGTGAACATTCTGCACAGCTGCCTCTCCGGGCCGGAACAAGCCTATGCAGTGTGCTACGGTCAGGTATCCGCACAGCCTGCGGCTGCACCATCGCTGTCCGCCAAAGCCGGAGACCGGTTATCGGCGCAGCCGGTTACAGCCTTGGAGCTTTCGGAGTTACCGGAACACTGGACCTCCGGAGAGGCGGTTGACTGGAGCCGCCTGTATGTGAACCGGAAGGGCAGACGCATTCCGCTGCCGGTGTATCCTTTTGCCAGAGAAATCTGCTGGGTCCGTAAAAATACACGCCGTATCGCTCCCAAGCTGTCTTCCGCAGAAACGGCTGCCGCCGTACTCCATCCGATGGTTGACAGCAATGTCTCCACTATGGAAGAGGAGAAATTCCGAACGGTACTTCGGCTGGATCAGTTTTTTGTGAAGGATCACGTGGTCGGCGGCAAGGTTCTGATGCCTGGGGTAGCCTATCTGGAGATGGTAAGAGCTGCTGCCGATTTGGCGGGAATCACCCCGGTAACGGGGCTGAAGGATGTCAGATGGATTAAGGCTGTGGAGCTGGAGGAAGACCGGAAGGAAATTTACACCTCTTTCCGGCTTGTTGAATCAGGAGAGCTGGAATACCGGGTGTTCAGTGAAGCCGGGGATCAGCGCGTTCTGCACTCCTCGGGGATAATTTTGCAGGAGACAACGCCTTCCGCCCAAACGCTGGAGATTGCAAAGATCAAGGAGAGAAGTACATCCACCTTCGATCATGCACAGTGTTATGACCATATCTTCAAGGGCGTCGGCTTCGATTATGGCCCTGCTTTCCGGGTGACGAAGACTGCTTACAGCTCTGTACAGGAAGGCTTGTCCGAAATTTCTCTGCCACAGCATCTTGAGGCGGATTACGCCGACTATGTGCTGCATCCGTCGATCATCGACGGTGCGGTGCGGTCGCTCTCATGGGCAGGAAGACGCAGCGATGAGGACTTGACGCTCCGGGTGCCGTTCGCCCTGGACCGTATGGAGCTGGTCGGTGAGGTTCCCCGGCAGTGCTACGCCTATGCGAAGCCTGCAGAGGGGGCAACCGGTACGGATGATGAGGGAACGCGGAAGTATGATATCCGGATTACCGACATGGAAGGCCAAGAGGTTGTGCGGCTGTTCGGATTCTCAATTAAGCATTACGCATCAGCCAAAGGAGTTGCACCCGTGCAAGCTGCCGGTTTATCGCTGTATGCGCCGGAATGGATAGAGGCTGGTCTGCCGCAGGAATCCGCTGCGCTGTCCTCTATTATAGTGTTCGGCTCAGCGGCTTTGGCCGTTTCTATCCGTGAGCAGGCTACGCAGCAAGGCTTGGCGCCAGACCGCTGTATTCAGGTTCAGGCAGGGGCCGAATATGCCCGGCTGAGCAGCACAGAGTATGTGATCAACCCGGGACAGGCAGCGGATTACCTCCGGTTACTGGAAGCTTTGAACACTCAGGGCGTGGAGCTACAGCATATTGTGCATGGCTGGAATGTGAATGCCGTTGCCGGGGCTGGGGATGCGCTGGAAGATACGGGAAGTCTGCAAGTTGGGCTGGCGGAATTTCTGGAGGCGCAAATGGATCAAGGGCTGTATTCACTGCTGCATCTCTTGCAGGCGGCGGCAGCATCGAAGCCGATGTCCAGAATCAGATGCTTATATGCCTATGACAGTGCGGAACATGTGCTGACGCCGCTGAATGAAATGGCTGCCGGATTGGCCCATTCAATCTCTGCCGATCATCCGTTGTTCCAATTGAGTCTTGTTCAGCTAAATACAGAGGCCCCGGCAGAAGCCGCAGAGCGGTTGGTCCAAGAATTACTGCCGCCGCAGCTTGCCGGCGGGACAGAAATCAGATACGACGGCGGTGCACGGTATCTGCGGAAGCTCCTTCCGCAGCCTATGCTTCACCAGGCCGGAGAATCCAGGTTCATCAGAGGCGGTGTCTATATTATTACCGGCGGCACCGGAGCACTCGGCATGCTGGTGGCGGCTGAACTGGCCGCTACGGTTCAAGCCAGGCTGGTGCTGGCCGGAAGGCAGCCGGTGGATGCGGCCATTCAGGCGAAGCTGGAGCATTTGGCGGGACTTGGCGCAGAAGCGGTCTACCTTCAGGCCGATGTTGCCGACATGGGTGGTGCAGTCCGGTTAATCGGACAAGCCAAAGCTCGCTTCGGCGGGATTAACGGCATCCTTCATTGTGCCGGAATCGGTGAGACGGTGAAGGCAGCGGAGAGCAGCAAAGCAGGCTTTGCCCGCATTCTCGGCCCCAAAGTCAGCGGGACCCTGAATCTGGATCTGGCCAGCAAGGTTGAAGCGCTGGATTTGTTCATCCTGTTCTCGTCCACCTCTGCACAGATCGGGGATATGGGAGCAGGCAGCTATGCGGCTGCCAATAGCTTCATGGACCGCTTTGCCGTCTATCGTGACCGTCTTGCCGCACAGCATCAGCGGCAGGGCAAGACCGTATCCATCAACTGGCCGCTCTGGCAGGATGGAAGATATCAGGTTGCCGCAGCCCAGCAGCAGGTGCTGGCCGATTATTATGGCATGCACCTGCTGGACAGCAGAACAGGCCTGGATATTCTGGAGGCTGTGCTAAAAGAGGATGTCGTGCAGGCCTTCGTCGGCTACGGCGATCCGCACAAAATCGCCCGGGCGCTCGGTATAAGCGGAGCAGGTCAAACTGGTCAAACTGGTCAAGCTGGTCAGGCGGCCACAGCGGCGCAGTCAGCAAGCAGCAGCGTTGACAGCGGGGAACTGCTGGTACGGACGCAGGCTTATCTTGTCAGCCTGCTTGCCAAGACTCTGGGCATCTCGAAGGAACGGATCGGCCAGACTTCGCCGCTGGATGCCTTTGGTCTGGATTCGATCATGATTCTGGAGCTGAATGAGTCGCTGCAGCGCGATTTCAGCGGACTGCCGACCACATTATTTTACGAATATAACACGGTAGAATCGCTTGCCGGTTACTTCACCGGGCATTACGGAGCACAGCTTGCTTCCCTATTGAAGCTTGAGCAGCCGCAGAACCCGGAGGCGGTGAAGACGCCGGCAAAATTGCCGGTAAATCCGCAGGGCGGACGCTTCCTGCCGAAGGCAGGGGAAGCTGCACCGCCGGTAAGAAACGCGGTGAACAACGGCGGTATGGATATTGCGGTCATCGGCATGGATGGCAGATTCCCGATGGCGGGCAATATCTCCGAGCTGTGGGACAACCTGAGGGAAGGCCGGGACTGCATTACTGAAATTCCCGCTGACCGCTGGGACTACACGCGGGACTACGATGCGGAGAAGGGCAAGAAGGGCAAAATTTACACCAAATACGGCGGTTTTATAGATGATGTGGACAAATTCGATCCGTTATTCTTCCAGATGACACCGCGGGATGCCCAGTTGACGGACCCGCAGGAACGGTTGTTTCTGGAATGCGCCTACCACACCGTCGAGGATGCCGGATACACCCGTGAGAAGCTCGCCCGCTCCAAGGTCGGTGTTTTTGTCGGCGTCATGTATGGACATTATCAGCTAATCGGCACAGAAGGCTACGCCTCAGGCAATCTGGTAGCGCCTAACTCGTCCTTCGCGTCCATCGCCAACAGGGTGTCGTACTTGTTCAACTTCCAGGGGCCGAGCATGGCGGTTGATACCATGTGCTCCTCGTCGCTGACCGCGATTCATCTGGCCTGCGAGAGTATCCGCAGCGGTGAGAGCGAGGCTGCGCTTGCCGGAGGCGTCAATGTGACGATCCACCGCAACAAATACGTGTTCCTGTGCAGCCAGCGCTTCGCCTCCAGTGAAGGCAAATGCCGGGCCTTCGGCGAAGGCGGAGACGGTTATGTAGCCAGTGAAGGCGTGGGGGCAGTTCTGCTCAAGCCGCTCAGCAAAGCCATAGAAGACGGAGACCATATCTACGGAGTCATCAAGGGAACGGCAGTGAATTCCGGCGGCAAAACCAGCGGCTACACTGTGCCGAATCCGGGTGCCCAGGCTGCGGCTATTGCCGAGGCCCTCCGCAAGTCGGGCGTACATCCCAGAACAATCACCAGTCTCGAAGCGCATGGCACCGGGACCTCCCTGGGCGACCCGATTGAAATTGCCGGGCTGTCCAAGGCGTTCGGCCAGTACACGGACGAGAAGCAGTTCTGCTCGATCAGCTCGGTCAAATCGAATATCGGACACCTGGAATCTGCCGCCGGGATTGCCTCAGTAGCCAAGGTCATGCTGCAGATGAAGCACCGGATGCTCGCACCGTCGATTCATACGGAGGAACTGAACAGCGGCATCCATTTCGAGGATACGCCGTTCTATGTGCAGCGAAGCCTGGACCGCTGGGAGCAAGCTCCGGGCAGCGGAGAGATGCGCAGAGCCGGCATCAGCTCCTTCGGGGCAGGCGGAGCGAACGTGCACTTGATTGCCGAAGAATACGTACCGGCACAGGCTGCTGCAGAAATCGCCGGAAGCAAGCTGATCGTATTGTCCGCCAAGAACCGGGAACGTCTCATGGAGAAGATTCATGAGCTGCACCGCTTCCTGGAGGCACCGCTTCCTGGAGAATACACACTGGCAAATATCGCATACACGCTGAGCACAGGCCGGGAGGAAATGGAGGAACGGCTGGCTTTTGCCGCCTCCACACTGGACGAACTGAAGTCAGCCCTGCAAGCTATTGCGGCAGGTGTTGTCCACGAAGGTGTACACCAAGGAAATTCGGCGGCAGCGCTAACGAACGGAGCCGCCATTCTCGGGAATGACCCCGAGGATATCGCTTATATCGCCGCGCTGGCCCGCAAGAATCAGCTGGAACGGATTGCGAAGCTATGGGTCCTCGGCACGCCGATTGACTGGAGTCTGCTCTTTGCAGGCTATAAGCCGCAGAAGGTTTCCCTGCCGCTGTATCCTTTTGCCAGAGAACGATATTGGCTGGAGAACACGGGCAGCGGCAGCACGGGAACAGCTGTAACAGCAGCGAACGGACAAGCGGGGAACGGGCTAATGCCTGAAGGGCTGCTCTCCCTGCACCCGCTGCATCCGCTGGTGGATGTCAATATCTCCACACTGCGCGAGCAGCGGTTCCGCAAGCGGCTCTCTGTCGAGCAGTTCTACCTGCGGGATCATATCGTTGCGGAGCAGATGCTGCTGCCCGGGGTCGCTTACATTGAGATGGCCAGAGCTGCAGGTGAAATTGCTGCCGAAGCCACGGTCAGCGCGGTCCGGGACATTGTCTGGCTGAAGCCGGTGGTGATGACAGAGGATTCCATGGACCTGGATATCGTTCTGGAGCCTGAAGGGGAGGCTGTGCATTATGAAATCTTCAGCAATGCCTGGAGCGGCAAGGTTGTTCATTCCAGAGGCGTTCTGGAATTCGCTGAGATGCCTGCATCCCGGAGAAGGCGGAGCCTGGACCTGGATGGAATCAAGGGCCGCTGCCCGGGCCGCAAGGATAAATACGAATGCTACCAGCATGTATTCAAAGGAATTGGCTTCGATTACGGTCCTTCCTTCCAGGTGACGGAAGAGGTGCTGAGCGGGAAGGAAGAGACGCTGGCCCGCTTGTCCCTGAACGAGGCCTACAGAGCCACATTGCCTGAATTTGTACTTCACCCGGCGTTATTCGACGGGGCGGTACGCTCGGTGGCCGCAGGCAGGGATGAAGCAGGCAGAGCCACGCACATTCCGTTCTCGATGGGGAACATCGGGATATTCGCACCGATTCCTGCCGACTGCTATGTGTACACCCGGGTGAAGGAGCAGCCGGGAGAGAACAATCAGGGATTGAACATTTTTGATATTGCCATTCTCGACCTGGACGGCCATGAAGTGGTCAGAATCGAGGATTTCATCGTCCGGCCGTTTGCCGGGAAGCCGGAAGGCCGTCGCCCGGAGGAGGAGATATTCTACTATACTCCGGTCTATGAGAATGAAGCGCTTGTCCCGGTAATGGGCGCAGAGCGGCGGAATGTTCTGATCTTTGGCGAACCGGCAGGCGGCGGGGGCAACGGTGATAAGGATGCCACTCATCCTCCGCTCCATATGTTGCCAAGCGGAGCAGACGGCTGCGTCTGGATTACACCGCATACGGAATACCGGGCACGTCAGGGAAATCATATGGCGATTAACCCGCAGAGGGAAGCGGATTATGTGAGACTGCTGCAGGAGCTGCGGGAGAGCGGCTTTGACGCCACCCATGTCCTGCATCAGTGGGCAGGAACGGCAGCGCCGCTGCCGCTGACTGCGCTAAGTGATGACATGATCCAGCCTGTGCTGACACAGATGCTGGAGAACGGCGTATTTTCCGTTGTCTCACTGTTCAAAGCCTTCGTCCAGGTGTACGGACAGCAGCCGCTGAAGCTGCTGTTCATCTACCGGACAGACCAGGGAGCTTTCTCGGCTCCTCATGAACTGCTTGCCAGCTTCGCGAAGTCGATTGTAACGCTGCACCATAAGTTTCAGATTGCCAGCGTATCGGCGGATGACCATACAATCAACGGTGCGGGCTTCCAGGAAAGACTTTATCAGGAGCTGTTCTCTTCAGAGAACACAGGTCATGCGGATATCCGTTATACCGGAGGACAGCGGCAGGTGCGGAAGATCAGACCGCTGGAGCATGGCGGCAGGAAGACGGCTGCTGCATCCCCCGTGACTTTTAAAGAGAACGGTGTGTATCTGATTCCAGGCGGTACAGGCGCGCTGGGCATGATTTTTGCCAGATATCTTGCCCGCACTTACCGGGCCGCCGTTATTTGCACCGGCAGACAGCCGGCAAGTGAACGGACGGATGTCTTCATGGCGGAGCTGGAGCGGATTGGAGGAGAGGGCCGTTATCTTCAGGGCGATATCGCAAGCGCCGGGGATGTGAAGAAGATCATGGGCAGCATCAAGAACGAGTTCGGCGTGCTTGACGGTATCATCCACTGTGCAGGCCAGGGCGGATCAGTACCAGTAACGGAAGCGGACCGCGCGGCAGGCCGGGAGATCATGAATTCCAAGGTACAAGGCTTGATCCACCTGGACCTGTTCAGTACGGATTTTGATCTCGGTTTTCTGATCCTCTTTTCCTCCATTTCGGTGGAGCTGGGTGATCTGGGCGTTGGTTATTATGCCATGGCCAACAGCTTCATGGACCGTTATGCACAGCTTAGAAATGAATCAGTGTCACAAGGGAAGCGCAAGGGCCAGACGATTTCGGTCAATTGGCCGCTGTGGAAGGACGGGGGATTTGAAATTCCCGAGAGTGAGTCGGCGTTCTATTCCAGCTACCTGGGCATGAGCATGATGGATGAGGATACGGGCATCCGGGCTTTTGAAGCCATCTGCCAGGCGGGCAGCGGTAATATCATAGTTGCTGCAGGGAACAAGCCCAAGATTGATCATGCGTTCAAGCTGGAAAAAAACACACCGGTGCAAGAAGTTCCGCTAGAGGATAAGGGGGCCATTGTTGACCTGCTGACCCGGCTGCAGGCCGGAGAGATGAGCGAAGCGGAAGTGGAACAGTGGATGGGGGGCCTACGATGAGTGACGCAAACCTGGAAATGGGCAGAATTCTGGAGCAGATCAAGCGGGGAGAGATAGACCCCGAGCAGGGCTATACGCTGATCCGGCAGCTGAAAAGCCAGCCCGCAGTGCCAGCAGACACCAAGCGGACAACCGGATCAAATGCAGATGCACAGGGAGGCCAGGGGCTGCATGACTATGCTGTCCAGTATTTGAAGGGGCTGCTCTCGCAGGTCATCGGTCTGGACACAGACCGGATCAATGCGGGGCAGAGCCTGGAGGAGTATGGGGTGGATTCGGTGGCGATTATGGAGATCAACTCGCTGCTGGACAAGGATTTTCCGAATCTTCCGAAGACGCTGATGTTCGAATACGGTAACTTGGCTGAGCTTGCCGGGTATTTTGTACAGAATCAGCGGGAGCTGCTGGAAGGGCAGGCCGGGTACCGGCAGACCCGCGAGAATCACCAGGCGGCCAAGCCCGCCGTACCGGCGGCAGACCTTGCACCGGTTCAGAAGAAGAGTGAAGAACCTTCGAAGAAATACAGAACCTTCGTAACGCCCGGCAAGAGCCGGGACCAGGAAGTGGAGCAGGCTCATCCGGCAAAGGACGAGGGGATTGCGATCATTGGCATCAGCGGCGCTTTTCCGGGTGCCCGTAATCTGGATGAATTCTGGAATAATCTGAAGAACGGTGTGGACTGCATTTCCGAGATTCCGCCGCAGCGGTGGGATCACAGCCGATTCTACGATCCGGAAAAAGGCAAGAAAGGCAAAGTTTACAGCAAGTGGGGCGGTTTTATCGACGAATATAACTGCTTTGATCCGCTGTTTTTTCAGCTGACGCCAAGGGATGCAGAGCAGCTAGACCCGCAGGAACGCCTTTTCCTGGAGAGTGCACACAGCGCCATTGAGGATGGCGGATATACCCGGCAATCCCTGTGGAGCAGTAAGACAGGTGTGTTCGTCGGTGTCATGTACGGCCACTATCAATTGTACGGAGCGGAGGAGACCGCCAAAGGAAATACCCTGACACTCAGCTCGTCGTATGCTTCCATCGCCAACCGGGTTTCCTATTTCTTTAATTGGAGCGGGCCCAGCATTGCGCTGGATACGATGTGTTCCTCGTCGCTTACCGCGCTGCATCTCGCCTGCGAGAGCATTTACCGGGGAGACAGCGAGATTGCGATCGCGGGGGGAGTGAATGTCACCATTCACCCGGATAAGTATCTGTTCCTCTGCAATCAGCGGTTCGCCTCGAGTGAAGGCAAATGCCGCGCCTTCGGCAGCGGCGGAGACGGGTATGTACCCGGCGAAGGGGTGGGTGCACTGCTGCTGAAGCCGCTCGCCAAAGCAATGGAGGACGGAGACAACATCTATGGGGTGATCCGGGGAACCTCGATTAACCATGGCGGCAAGACGAACGGCTACACCGTTCCCAATCCGAATGCGCAGTCGAATATTATCGCGGAGGCGCTGCGCAAATCGGGCGTCCATCCACGGCATATCAGCTATATGGAGGCACATGGAACGGGAACCGCACTCGGTGATCCGATAGAGATCAGCGGCTTGACCAAAGCCTTCAGAACCCGGACGGCAGATAACCAGTACTGCGCGATCGGCTCGGTCAAAAGCAATGTCGGTCATCTGGAATCGGCGGCCGGGGTGGTCTCCATCATTAAGGTGCTGCTGCAAATGAAGCATAAGCAGCTTGTACCCTCGCTCCATTCCGAGGTGCTGAATCCGAATATTAACTTTGCGGAGACCCCTTTCTATGTTCAGCGACGCCTGGAAGAGTGGAAGCCTGCCATTATTGAAGAGGGGGGCGTGTCCAGGGAATGCCCGCGTTACGCGGCGGTAAGCTCATTCGGTGCAGGCGGCACGAACGTGCATGTCATCCTGGAGGAATACAAGGGGAAGCCGGAATGTGTCTTGTCCGCACCGCACATTGACCGCGGCTGCGGGCCGTACATCTTTATTTTATCCGCCAAAAACAAGGAACGGCTGAAAGCTTATGCCAAGCATGTCCTTGATTACATTGATCTGCACACGGTTTGGCAGGGAAATGCGCCGGAAGAGATCAGCAGCACTGCACTTAGAAAATATGTGATCGCCGACATCACCGCCTGCTTCCTGCAATCGGCCCTCCTGCCTGCATACATCAGCGCCCAGGAGGCCATTGAGGAATACGGCCTGTCCAAAGAAGAACTGATGGCTGCTGCGGACGCTCTTTATGAAGCTTATCCGGTCCGGCTGCCTATGGGCCTCCTGACGGGCAGCGCCACGATTGAAGGCATTGCCGGTCATCTGCTGGAGCAGCTGGGTTCTGCAGCCATTGCGGCCAGACATGGACTTGGAGCGGGAACGGCAGAATCAACGGAAGATGTGGAAAGCGCAATAGATGCGAACCGTACGGCCGCCTATGATTTCCGCCTGGAAGAGCTGATCTATACGCTTCAGGTTGGCCGGGAGCCCATGGAAGAAAGACTGGCGATCGTGGTATCCGGCACGCAGGAGCTGAGGGAGAAGCTGAGCCAGTTTCTGGCCGGCAGCCGCAAAGTCTCCGAGGTCTATGCGGGAAATATCAGCTCCGGCAGCGAGATCCGCGATGTTTTCACGGAAAGTGAGGAAGGGGAAGCCTTCCTGCTGTCCCTGGTGCAGTCCGGCAAGCTGAGCCAGCTCTGCAGACTGTGGGTTAGCGGGGTGAGCTTCAACTGGCAGCTGCTGTATGCGCAGAGCAAGCCGGGTAGAATCTCCTTACCGACTTATCCGTTCGACCGGACACGCTACTGGTATAACTCGACGGAAGCCGCTGCAGCAGTATTCAGCAGCAAACACGCAGCCCTGGCGGCGGTCATCGATTCCAATGAATCTGTATTTGAGGAGCAATGCTACAAAAAAAGCTTAAGTGCAGCCGATGCCTACCTGCGCGATCATGTGGTCCAAGGCCGGATGGTGCTGCCGGGAGTGGTCTATCTCGAAATGGCCTGGCGGGCAGGGGCGCTCTCCAGCCGGGAGTGGAAGGTGCAGTCGGTTACCGATGTGAAATGGCGCAGAACGCTGGAGCTGCCGGCAGACAAGGATGTCCAGGACATCTTTGTGGGGCTGGTTGCCCAGGAAGACGGGATCGGAGCCAGTATCTATTCCCTGAACGGGAACGGTCAAAGAGTACTGCACTGCACCTGTACGGTGAATTATACGGACGGTGAAACCGAAGCCGCAGATGCGGATGCTGTGGATATTCCGCATATCCTCCAAACAGCCAGCCGCACCATTTACCGCGAAGACTGTTATGAGCTGTTCTCGGCTCACGGAATGAAGTACGGCCCCAATCTGCGGACCATTGAAGCGGTATATACCGGAGATCACGGCACCTTGTCCAAGCTGACACTGCCGGTACACACGCAAATGCCGCTTCAGGAATATATCCTTCATCCCGGATTTGCTGACGGAGCGATGCAGACAGCATTGTATTCGGTGCTCAGCGGCCAGCGGCAGAATGGAACCTTTGTCCCGTTTGCCCTGCAGTCTGTAGAGGTCTACAGACCGTTGACACCTGTGAGCTATTGTCTGGTTGCGCCTGCCGCTTATGCGAAGGAGCAGGATATGCAGTTCGATTTGCTGCTGCTTGACAGCTCAGGCCTTCCGGCGGTGCGTTTCTCCTGTCTTTCAGGAAGAGATTTGACGTCTTCTGCGCAGAACACGAGGGCGGCGGAAGCAGAGTCGGCTGCTTTGGCGGGAACTGCGCTGCTGGATGAGATGCTGACCAAGCTACTGAACGGAGAAGCCGGGGTAGATGAAGTTGAGAGAATGCTGGGGGGAATCTAAGTGAGATCAATTATTGAAAGGATCGCCAGCGGAGCCATCTCCAAGGAGGAAGGCCTCCGGCAGATTGCGGCGCTTAAGCGCTCGGATAAGCAAGTGCGCCTAACCTTCACCAAGACTTTGGCGGAACAGCCGCTTACAGACCTTAAAGGGGATTCTCTCGGACATGTGCTCGTTCTGGCAGCCGATAGGGGGCTTGAGCCCAAGCTGCGCGGCCAGTTTGCCTCCTTGTTCCAGTCGCTTACGTTTGTGACGGCGGATGAAGCCGGCACCGGGGCGGAAACAGGGCAGGACAGGCTTCCTTTGCAGAGTCAGGAGGATTATACACGGCTGCTGTCCGGCCTGGAGCAGCAGGGACGTTTTCCCGGCAGCATTCTTCATCTCCTGTCCCAGGAGGAAGTGGCCGATGGAGAGGCGGATGCTGCCATGGAGAGCGGCGTATATTCAATGTTTGCGCTGACCAAAGCCCTTCTGTCCTTCAAAAAACGCACAAAGGTTAATATCCTGTTCCAATATAAACAAGCGGAGAATCACGCGGTGCATGCTGCACTGGACGGTTTTGTGAAAAGTGTCATGATCGAGAACCCCGGCCTGCTGTACAAGACGGTATCCACCGATCTGGGCCGCGAAGCTTTTGACCCGCAACTGCTGGAGCAGCTGCTGCTGGAGCTTGGCTCCATGCAGAACGGCCACCGGGAAATTCATTACCGGGGTTCCCGGCGGTATGTGCCGGTTTTTGAACGGTATACTGCTCCGGCAGATCACCTCCCTGTACAGCAGCAAAGTCCCGCAGCTCATCCGGTCTACCTCATCACAGGCGGTCTGGGTGCGCTCGGCTACACGTTGGCCCGCCATTTGGCGGATACCTGTTCAGCCAGCCTTATTCTAACCGGAAGAACGCCGCTGAACCGTGCGCTGGAAGAGAAGCTGCAGGCGCTGCACAGAAACGGTAATCAGGTGAGGTATGTCTGTGCTGACGTGGCAAGTCCAGCCGATACCCGGGCGCTGCTCTCCGAAGTCAAAGCCAGCTTCCCCCGGCTTCATGGCATCCTGCACTGTGCCGGAATGACCAGTGATTCCTTCATCCTGCATAAGGAGCGGGAAGAGCTTGAACGGGTGCTGGCCGCGAAAGTTGCCGGTACGCAGAACCTGTATAAGGCATTTGGGCAAGAGCCGCTGGAGTTCATGCTGCTGTTCTCCTCCATCTCCGCCGTGACCGGCAATGTGGGGCAATGCGATTATGCTTACGCCAACAGCTTCATGGACCATTTTGCCAATGAAAAAAGAGCCGCTGCCGGTGTAAAGATACTCTCGGTCAACTGGCCGCTGTGGCAGGAGGGCGGGATGATGACGACAGCGGACAGCCTGGACATTATGCGGAGGAACCTTGGGATATCGGTCCTGCCTACGGCCGAAGGACTGGATGCATTCGATAAGCTCAGCTGCCAAATGGCGGAGAATGCCTTAGTACTCTACGGCGATGCTGCACGGATAGAGCAAGCGGTAGAGGCAATCAATTATCCGCAGCAGGGGGACAAGCCAAGGGCTGACACGGCGGTTTCCGGTGGCGGAGCTGTATTATTGCCTGAAGCATCACCCGCTATATCTATAGATACGGAGGCGCTGAAGCAAGGCGCGGAGCAATATTTGAAAAATATTTTCATCAAAGTCACCAAAATCCCGCCGCATGCGCTGGGCCTGGATGATTCGTTCGAGAAGATCGGCTTTGATTCCATTATGGCGATGAGCATCAACGAGGAGCTGGAGGCCAGCTTCGGCGAGCTTTCCAAAACGCTGTTGTTCGAATACCAGACGCTGCGGGAATTGAGCGAATATTTCACTGAGCAGCACAGGGAGGCACTCGCCGGTCTGATTGAGCCTCCTGCCGCCAAGAAGGCTGCTGTGCCGCCGCAAGGACTTCGTTCAGATGTGCGTCCGCAGCTCCCAGGCAAAACGCCTATTCCGCCTAAGCGGATTCAGCCTTCCGCAAACGCCGGGCAAGCTGCCAGGCAGCGGGACCGCAGCCGGGTGAATGAGGATATTGCGATCGTCGGCGTCAGCGGGAAATTCCCGATGTCCCCGGATCTGCAGGTCTTCTGGAATAACCTGCTTCAGGCGCAGGACTGCATTACCGAGATTCCCGCAGACCGCTGGAGCATTGACGAATATTACACTACCGATAAGAATCAGCTCGGCAAAATGTACTGCAAATGGGGCGGATTCCTTGACGATGTGGACCGCTTTGACGCTTTGTTCTTCAATATATCGCCCCGGGAAGCGGAGATTATGGACCCGCAGGAGCGGCTGTTCCTGGAGTGCGCCTACAGTGCCATTGAGGATGCCGGATATACACGTGATACGCTGGGCAGCCGCAAGGTCGGTGTTTTTGCCGGTGTGATGTATGGCCAGTATCAGCTCCTGGATGCCGAGATTGACGGCAATAAAATCGCCTTATCCTCCGTCTATGCGTCGATTGCCAACCGGGTGTCCTATCATCTCAACCTGAATGGACCGAGTATCGCACTGGATACGATGTGTTCCTCGTCGCTCACTTCGATCCATCTTGCCTGTGACAGCATCCGCAGGGGCGAGAGCGATTTTGCCATCGCAGGGGGCGTGAATGTCTCCATTCATCCCGATAAATACATATTCCTAAGCCAGCAGAAGTTCGCGGCCAGTGATGGGCGGTGCAGAAGCTTCGGTGAAGGCGGAGACGGATATGTTCCCGGGGAAGGCGTTGGCGCTGTTCTACTGAAAACGGTGGACCGGGCAGTACAGGATGGCGATCATATCTACGCCGTAATCAAAGCCAGCTCCATCAACCATGGCGGCAAAACCACAGGCTATACCGTGCCGAATCCGACCATGCAGGGTGCGGTGATCCAGGAGACCTTGCAGGCTGCGGGAATTCATCCGCGTACGGTCAATTATATTGAAGCCCATGGCACAGGAACCTCGCTCGGTGATCCGATTGAAGTCAGCGGACTGGTCAAGGCCTTCAAGGAGGGGACAGGTGACAAGCAGTTTTGTGCCATCGGCTCAGTGAAGTCCAACATCGGACACTGCGAATCTGCAGCCGGGATCGCGGCCATCACCAAGGTGCTGCTGCAAATGAAGTACGGCGTGCTTGTTCCCTCGCTTCATTCCGAGGAGCTGAACGGCCACATTAACTTTGAGGAAACGCCTTTTTATGTGCAGCGGCAGACGGGTCCGTGGGATCGTGTGTCGCTGCCGGAAGGCGGAGGTCAGAAGGAATATCCGCGCCGGGCAGGGGTCAGCTCCTTTGGGGCAGGCGGAGCCAACGCGCATATTATTCTGGAGGAATATATCCCGGCCCCGCAGAGCAGCAGTCAAGACAGCAAAGGCAGCGGAGAGCCGCACATCATTGTCTTATCCGCCAGAGCGGAGGACCGGCTGAAGGCTTACGCGCTGAAGTTGGCACAGTATCTGGAGTTGCCAGAAGCGGAAGCGGCCAGTCTTAAGGACATTGCCTATACGCTGCAGGTGGGACGGGAGTCTTTTGCAGAGAGGCTGGCGATCATTGCCGGTTCGGTCTCCGAGCTCAAAGCGCTGCTGGATGAATTCAATCAGGGCCGATTACCGGGCGGCAAGGTATACCGTGGCAATGTCAAAGGCTTCAAGGATTATATCGAGCTGTTCAACGCGGGTCAGGCGGGAATCTCTTATGTAGACCTGCTGCTGGACGGCGGCAATACCGGTAAAATAGCCCAGCTCTGGTCCCTGGGACTGGATGTGGACTGGCGGAAGCTGTATGAAGCAGACAGCTGCACAAGAGTTCCGCTGCCGACCTACCCCTTTGCCCGGAACCGTTATTGGGTCAGCGAGGTGAAGCGGCGGGAAATCCGCGTCCCGGCTCTGGTCCCGGAGACTGCCGGTATGGGAGAGCTGGTCGAGCATAATCTGTCCACCATCGACGGCTACCGTTTCTCTTCCCGGTCTGCGGTGATTAGCAGCTTCTATGAGCCCTACACCTGGCAGGGACAAGAATACATGAACGGCTTCGGGCTGCTGGCGTTTGCGCGGGAAGCACTGGAGCTGGCCGGTTACAAGCAGGAAGGGCTGCTGCTGGAAAATATGGCATGGTCGGGTCTGATAGACCGGCAGCAGCTTCCGCCGGCACTGGACGTTCACATTTTCCCGGACAGGGGAACCGGAGCGGCCGAGATCCGGGTCGGTGAGCACGTTGTCTTTCAATGTGAGGCAGTTGAAGAGGCTAACCAGACCGTAGATCCAGTCTATGCAATGAAGGATATCCCGGAAGCAGGACAAGGGGAGCCGGTTCTGAAGCAGGCCCGGCAGGCACTACGCTTACTCTATGGCATGGAGTCCGGACTGAAGCATGTCACCGGCTTGCGGCAAGACAAGAACAGCTTGCTGGCCTTTGTTGATCTGGGGGAAGCTCCGGCAGCGGATTCCCTCTCCGCAGAGGCCGTGGATTCAGCCTGCCACACTCTGCTGGCCCTCGCTGCGCTGAAGCAGCCGCAGCATCCGGCGGTGCTGCATTCCATCCGCCAAATGTCATTCCGGCACAAGCCGTTGCAGCAATTCGTGATTCGTGCCGAGCACATTGCCGGGGATGAATACACACTGGCTGTATTAACCGGAGATGGGGCAGTGGTCTGGATAATGCAAGGTGTTCGTCTTGCCGCTCTTCAGGCACAGGAGGTACAGGAACGGGAAACCGTCCAGTATTACACCACCGCGTGGACCCCAAGTCCGCAGGAGACGGCCGGAAATCTGACCGGTGATGTGGTGCTGTTCCTGGATGATATACAGGAGCTGCCGCACTTCAAGCGCAGCTTCGCAGCGGGCGCAAGGCTGATCTTCGTCACCGCCGGGGAGCAATATGCCCAGCTTGGTGACAATCTCTACAGCTTGCGCTTTGACGACAAGCAGCATATTCATACGCTGCTGGAATCTCTGCAGGCGCGGCGTGTAAGCCTGACGCAGATTATATATTTGGCAGCTTCGGCTGCAATGAAGCCACAGGACAAGATGAATCACAGCGTATACCCGCTGCTGTTCCTGACCCAGGCGCTGATGGAGAGTAAGGCTGCGGCCGGCATCCGGCTGCTGTATGCCTTCAGGGAGACAGGGGATGCAGGCAGTCTGCTGAATGCCTCAATGGGCGGATTCATCAAGACGCTGCACCTGGAGAGCCCGAGTTACAACTTCAAGACCGTCTCCCTGGCAGCTTCGCTGCCGCAGGAGGAGCTTCATTCCATTCTGGAACAAGAGCTGCTGCTGGACCCTGGGGAGCAAGAGGTTCAATACAGCAGCGCGGGCCGGTTCGTCAAGCGGCTCGTTCAAGCCGGAAGTGAAGCAAAGCCCGGCACTCCGGTGACCGTCAGAGCAAACGGTGTGTACATCATTACAGGAGGGCTTGGCGGGCTGGGGCGCGTGTTCGCCGCTTATTTGGCCAAAACGGCGCAGGCGCAGCTTGTCCTGACCGGCCGTTCGCCGCTGGACCGGAAGAAGGAGGCGAAGCTCGCGGCGCTCCGGGCGCACGGGGGTTCTGCCGAATACCTCGTTTCGGACGCCGCAGACGGGCAGGAAGCACGGGAGCTTGTCGGCTATGTGAAGCAGAAATACGGCCGGATTGACGGCATTCTGCACTGTGCGGGGATTCACCGGGATGCTTTTATTCTGAACAAAGACCAGGCAGACTTTGACCAGGTCATCTCCTCCAAGATCCTCAGCACACTGAATCTGGATCATGCTGCACAGGAGGAGAAGCTGGATTTCATCCTGCTGTTCTCCTCCATTACCGGAGAGACAGGCAATCCCGGGCAGGCGGATTACGCCTATGCGAACAGCTTCATGAATGAATTCGCGGTCTACCGTGAACGGCTGGCTGAAGCAGGCGCCCGGTCCGGGCGCACCTTCTCCGTGGCCTGGCCGCTGTGGGAAGCGGACGGCATGCAGCTGACCACGGAACAGCGGAGGATGCTGGAGCTGCAGACCGGCCTGACGCCGCTCCCTGTGCAGCAGGGCATCGCAGCTTTTGAATACTTGCTCCAGCAGGGCAATATCAATCCGCTGATTGTCGGATACGGTCAGCCGGAGCGCGTAAGCAGGCTGCTGGAGCGGATTAACCGTGTTAATCCGGTGGAAGCGGAGATTCACCCGGAGGAGCTTGAAGATAGCAGCCTCTCTGGCACTGACTTGCTGGACCGGACGCTGCACTATCTGACGGAGCTGTTCAGCGGACTGCTTAAGCTTCAGCCGGAAGAGATTGATATTACCGCCGAATTTGAGGAATACGGCATTGAATCGGTGATGGTCGGCTATTTCAACGGCAAGCTGGAAGAGGATCTCGGCGAGATTTCCAAGACCCTGCTGTTTGAATACCAGACCCTTAAGAGCCTCGCTGCACATATGGTCAGCCGCTACACCGGTGCTTTGAATAAGCTGTTCCGCGCTCACGGGACAGGCCGGGAGCTCACGGAGCAGGCTGTTTCTTCTTCAACCGCTGATTTGGCAGGCCAGCCGGTAATCTCTGCCGCCCAGCCGCCGGTATGGAAAGAACTGACCTCCTTCGCGGGACAAGGCGGGCAAAGGGGTACGGCCCATGCGGCGTCCGGGAAGAGCGAGGAGATCGCAATTATCGGTCTAAGCGGGAAATATCCGCTGGCCGGAGATATTTACGAATTCTGGGATAATATCGCTGGCGGAAGAGACTGCATCCGCGAGATTCCCGCAGACCGCTGGGATTATAAGAAATATCTGGGCGGAAGCTTCGAGAAGGTGCAGGAAGGCAAAATGTACAGCAAGTGGGGCGGGTTCCTCGATGATGTGGACAAATTCGATCCGGCATTCTTTAATATTGCGCCGCGGGAAGCAGTGATCATGGACCCGCAGGAACGGATGTTTGCCGAGACGGTCTGGTCGGCTCTGGAGGATGCGGGCTACACCAAGAAGAAGCTGCAGCGGGACGGGGAGGAACACGGCGCGAATATCGGCGTTTTTGCCGGAGCGACCACCTATTCGTACCAGCTGTGGGGAGCGGAGGAATGGGAAAGGGGCAATCTTTCGGCCATGCCGAACGTGTCGCCCTGGTCCATCGCCAACCGGATTTCCTATATGTTCAACTTCAGCGGTCCCAGTCTGGCGATAGACACCGCCTGCTCGTCGTCACTTGCGGCCATTCATGCAGCGTGCGAGAGCCTGAAGAACAAAGAATGCCGCCTCGCGGTAGCGGGCGGAGTGAACTTATATCTGCATCCTTATAAATATGTGCTGATGTGCCAGACCAAGATGCTGTCTCCGACGGGGAAATGCCACAGCTTCGGCGATGCCGCTGACGGCTTTGTCCCCGGCGAAGGGGTGGGGGCCGTTCTCTTAAAGCCTCTGAGCGAAGCGATTAAGGATAAAGATCATATCTATGGCGTGATTAAGGCGACCGGAATCAACCATGGCGGCAAGGTCAGCGGTTATACCGTTCCGAATCCGAATGCCCAGGTCAGCCTGATCTCCAACGCGCTGAAGCAGGCGGGAGTGGATGCCGGCAGCCTCTCTTATGTCGAGGCGCACGGCACAGGGACCAAGCTGGGAGATCCCATCGAGATTAATGCGCTCAATCAGGTATTTGCTGAAGCGAATCCGCCCAAGCAGTCCTGCGCCATCGGTTCGGTCAAATCCAATATCGGCCACCTGGAAGCGGCAGCAGGCATTGCCTCCATTACGAAGGTGCTTCTGCAGATGAAACACCGGCAGCTTGCCCCTTCCATCCATGCGGAGCAGACCAATGCCAATATTGATTTTGCCAATTCTTATTTCCGAGTACAGCATGAGCAGGCACCTTGGACGGTTGCCGGACCGGACGGCTCTGCCGTAAGGCGGGCCGGTGTCAGTTCCTTCGGGGCCGGTGGAACCAATGCCTATGTGCTTATTGAGGAATACACCGCTGAAGTCCAGGCGGGTGTGCCTTCGGCACGGCCTGGTTCCGGCAATGGACACAGCAGCGATGCTCAGGTCATCGTGCTGTCAGCCAAGACACCATATTCCCTGAAGCAAATGGCTGTGAAGCTGCGCTCATTCCTGGAAGGCAATCCGGATACCGCGCTTGCGGATGCCGCATACACCTTACAGACCGGACGGGAAGAAATGACCTGCCGCCTGGCCTTTGCTTGTACCAGCATCACGGAATTACAGGCGAAGCTGGACAGCTATCTGGCCGGTGAGAACCTGGAAGACATCTATTCCGGCAAGGTATCCAAGCGGACGAAAGGGACAGTGCTCACAGCCGGAGATGCTGCAGAAGTGGCAGCTGAATGGGTGCAGGGGGCCGAGGTTGAGTGGCCGAAGCTGCATTCGGGCGAGGAAGTGCGGATTATACCGCTGCCGACCTATGCTTTTGAAAGAGAGCGTTACTGGATCACCCGGACCGAATCGCCGGCTTCCGCAAAGGGCGGGGAAGAACGCAAGCTCCATCCGCTGGTGGACCGCAACCTGTCCAGCTTCAGCAAGCAGCGGTACGAGACGGTCCTTCAGGCGTCTGATAGGAACAGCGGACTGGCGAATACTGCCTTTATCGAGCTGTTCCGCATCACCGCAGAGCTGTCACTGGAGTCGCCCTGCCATGTGATTGAGGATGTGATATGGGGAGTGCAGCCGCAGCCTGTGGAGGCGGACAGCCTTATGACTTCCCTGTATGAAGCTGGAGCGTACATTGAATGTGAGACAGGCTATGACAACGAGCAAGGCGACTATGTTATTTGTGCCCAGGGTAAAGTCACAGCAGCTCCTTACAGACCTGCAGCCGCAGTAAAGCCATTCCGTATGGCTGAACTAGGAGCGCCCGCTGCATGGCCTGAGCCTAATACCACCGTCTTTCAGCATATTGAGACTATTCATGAGCTGCGGACAGGGGCACATCTGGCGGCAATCAGCGTTCGCCTTAAGGAAACTCTGGGCTCCGCGCAGAACCGGGCGCTGCTTCACTATTCGGCTGTTGAAGAACTGCTGGGTTGCCTGGTGCGGCTGGCTGCACAGGCTGACCGGGTGGAATACCGCAAGCTGCTGAGATGTACGGTGCTCGGTCCGCTGACCCGGGATGTTCAGGTACTCGCCCGGTGGCGGACGATGAGTGACGGGCTGACGGCAGTTGATATCTCGATCCTTGATCCGCAAGCGCGGGTTCTGATGACCATGGAAGAGCTGACCCTGAAGCTCACAGGAGCCCCAGTCTTAGACGCAGAACGGCCGGTAGTACCGGCAACTGTCTGAACAGGGCAAGCGCCAGATATAGCATATCAAACATAGGTTGGTGGTCAGCACAATGAGCATGGACAAACCGGAAGACCGTAAGGAATTAATCTATTTCCAGGAGCTGTGGGCGGAATCCGCCCACGTTCCGCAAGCCCCGGCGATCCCCTCTAAGGAAGAGGCTAAGGCAATGCTCCTGTTTATGGAGGCAGGGGACAGGGAAGGACAGGCGGCAGTGAGGGAACTCAGCCGGGATTTCACTTTAATTACAGTGCTGGCGGGAAGCGCCTTCCACAAACAGGACGGTCATGCTTACACGATCAATCCTGCGGTGGAGCAGGATTATACCGCTGTGCTGGCTGAAGCTGCCAGGGACAACCTGCAAATCGCCTATATGGCGATGCTCTGGAAGAATACCGCGCCGCCGGATGATTCACTGACACCGCCGGATACCGGTGCTATTTTCAATATTTTTCATTGGGTTCAGGCCTTTCATGCCCTTAAGCTGCGGCTGAATATCCGCTGGTTGTCCGTCTCCCGGAGCGGCGGCGGAGAGCAGCCTGCAATCGAAGCTTTGGGAGCCTACGGCAGCTCGCTGCAGCGGGTATATCCGCGTCTTCGCTTCACTCATATCGGGCTGCAGGATGGAGAAGCGAATCTGGCGGAACTCATCCGGGAGGAAAGCCTGCTGACCCGCTTTGCTTTTGCACATGAAGTGAGATATACGGGTGGCTGCCGATTGGAGCAGCAGTTCAGCGAGCTTAACCTGGGGACAGACGGGCCTGCTCTGCTGAAGCAGGGCGGCGTGTACATGATTTCCGGCGGAGCCGGTGCGCTGGGCATGATCCTGAGTACTCATCTCGCGGAGAAATACCGGGCGAAGCTGGTTCTGTTGGGCAGAAGTCCGCTTACAGCCTTAGTGGAGGATAAACTGGCGGCCTTGCGTGCCTCCGGTGGAGAAGCGCTGTATCTGACCTGCGATATTGCGAAGACCGCTGAAGTGCATTCGGCAGTCCGGCTGGCCAAGCAGCATTACGGAGTCCTTAACGGTGTGGTACATGCGGCGGGACAAGCGAGCCATCAGCTTATTTTTCAGAAAAGCACGGCCGCCTTCACTGAGATTCTTCAGCCGAAAATCGCGGGTATTGCTGCTCTGGATGAAGCCACGCAGCAGGAGCCGCTGGATTTCTTTGCTGCCTTCTCCTCGACTTCATCCCTGCTTGGGGATTTCGGACAGTGTGATTATGCCGTGGCGAACCGGTTTTTGGACCGGTTTTGCCGCCGCAGGCAGCAAAAGGCCGAGAAGGGCGAACGGCAGGGCAGAAGCCTCTGCCTGAATTGGCCGCTATGGGAAGCGGGCGGAATGCATCTGGACAATCAGGGGGAACAGCTCTATCTGCAGACTTCCGGGATGGGGTATTTAACAGAGGCGCTGGGCATCAGCGCTTTTGAAGCCATCCTGGCGGGCCAGGAGCAGCAAGCTGCAGTAGTATACGGGGAACGAACAAGGCTGGAAACGCAGCTGAGGCTGAAGCCGAAGGAGGCCGAGCAGGCCAGAGGAGGAATAGCTAAGTTGGAGGAGCATACGGGGAATACAACCGAGTCCATGGAAGAACAGGTAATGCGCGATGTGCTGCACCTGGCGGCGCAAATTTTGCAGACACAGCCCGGCAGGCTGAACCCGGAGGAGAACATGGGCGATTTCGGCTTTGATTCGATTTCACTGAAGGAATTTGCTGACGGGTTAAGCGAGCTGTATGAAATTGAACTGTCTCCGGCTGTCTTTTTCGCCAAAACCACACTGAGCGAGCTGACCCCGTTCCTGCTGGAGGAATTCAGCCGGGAGATTCAGGCGCATTATGCTGCGGCGACTCCTGTGACTGATTCACTTGACCAGCAGATACGTATTGCACCGCTGCCGGCACAGGAGGCAATTCCTCAGAATCCACAGAATGCTCCGGCTGCGCAGACAGTTCCGCTTGAGGTTCCCGCCGGTCTGCCCCGCATGAGAGCTGGTGCAGGGGAAGAACAGCCGCCTGCGCTGCTGCCGCTGGCACAGAAATTCTCCGGCCGCAGCAAGACAAGCCGCACAAAGGCCGTGCACGAAGCTACGGCGCGGCGGGATGTGGCGGTGATTGGCGTGAGCTTCAAGCTGCCGGGTGCAGACACGGCGGAGGAGCTGTGGAATTTCCTCGAGCGCCAGGAGAATCAGATCCGGGAGATTCCTGCAGACCGCTGGGACTGGAAGGCCTATTACAGCACCGACCCGCAGGCTGAGAACCGCACCAATTCCCGCTGGGGCGGCTTTATCGGCGGCCATGATACCTTTGACGCCAAGTTCTTCCAGCTGTCGCCCCGCGAAGCGGAGCTGATGGACCCGCAGCACAGATTATATATTCAGGCGGTCTGGAAAGCGGTGGAGGACAGCGGATATAAAATGTCTACACTTGCCGGGAAGCCGGTGGGCGTATTCTCCGGCGTCCAGTTTACCGATTACCAGCAGTTATTGTCCGCGAATATGGAGAAGATTCAGGCCCAGTCCAGCATTGGCAACGCAACGGCCTTGCTCAGCAACCGCGTCTCTTACCTGTTTAATTTCAAAGGGCCCAGCGAATCAATTGATACCGCCTGCTCCAGCAGTCTCGTAGCCTTGCACCGGGCGGTGAAATCCATTCAGCACGGCGAGAGCAGCCTTGCGCTGGCAGGCGGGGTGAGCCTGATGCTTGATCCCAATACCTATGTAGGTGCTGGAGTCATGGGCGTATTCTCACCGGAGGGGCAGTGCAAAACCTTTGACCGCAGTGCGAACGGCTATGTCAAAGGAGAAGGCGTCGGCGTCGTAGTGCTGAAGCCGCTGGATCAGGCCGTGGCGGATGGCGATCACATTTACGGCGTGATTAAAGGCACAGCCGAGAATCACGGAGGCCGGGGTCATTCCCTTACCGCTCCCAATCCGGATGCGCAGGCTGAGCTGGTGGTGCAGGCCTTCACCGAAGCGGGCGTAGATCCGGCTGCGGTATCGTATATCGAAACGCATGGAACGGGAACGGAGCTGGGCGACCCGGTGGAAATCAACGGGCTGAAAAAAGCCTTCTCCGAGCTGTACCATAGCCGGGGCCAAGCTCCGGCCCCTGGTCCGCAGATCGGTCTCGGCGCGCTCAAGACGAACATCGGGCATCTGGAGCCGGCTTCCGGTATTGCCGGAGTGATTAAGGTTCTGCTCTCCCTCTCCAAGGGCAAGCTGCCGGGTAACCTGAATTTCAAGGAGCTGAATCCTTACATTCAACTGGAAGGCTCCCCGTTCTACGTACTGGAACGCACGAAGACCTGGGAGGCCAAGGTGGACACGTCCGGCCAGTCCTTACTACGCTGCGCGGGTGTCAGCTCCTTCGGCTTCGGCGGCACGAACGCCCATGCCGTCATCGAGGAGTATGTGCCGTCTGCGGCTCCTGCGCAAACTGCGGATGAACCTATAGTATTCCTCCTGTCGGCCAAGAACAGTGACCGGCTGCGCGAATACGCCGCACTCTTCCGCGGCGCTCTAGCCGAGGCTGCAGATATGCGAGGGATCGCCTACACGCTCCAGGTGGGACGCGAAGAGCTGGAGGAACGGCTGGCTATTATCGCAGCCACTGAAGAGGAGTTGCGGGACAGGCTGGCCGCTTATTGCGGCGGATACGAAGCACCCGGCCTGTACACGGGCAGCGTTAAGAAATCCCGTCCAGAGACAGGAGCTGAGGACTATTCACAAGCGGTTATCGCCCATGCCTTGGCGGCTGCGGATCACGTTACCCTCGCCAAGGCCTGGACAGCCGGAGCCAGTATTTCCTGGACCGAGTTGTATGGGAATCAGCGTCCGGCGAGAGTTTCCTTGCCGAGCTATCCATTTGCACAGACCCGGTATTGGATGCCGCTGAAGAAGGCAGACCCCGCTTCCGTCAAGATTGTGGCCTCAGCCTTGCACGCCCTGATC
Source organism: Paenibacillus sp. FSL R10-2199 (assembly GCF_038000235.1). Lineage (NCBI taxonomy): Bacteria > Bacillati > Bacillota > Bacilli > Caryophanales > Paenibacillaceae > Paenibacillus > Paenibacillus sp. FSL R10-2199. The sequence goes on from NZ_JBBOBO010000001.1 coordinate 5,026,227, forward strand.
GACCGCAACCTGTCGACGCTGTATGAACAGGAGTTCGGGAAGACCTTTCAGGGCGACGAGTTCTATCTGGCTGATCATGGGCATGTTCTGCCGGGCGTTGTCTATCTGGAGATGGTCCGGGCAGCCGGAGCCTTGGCCGATCCTAAGCATGTTGTAACCGGAATCCGCAATGTGGTCTGGTCGAGTCCGGTGCTTGTGGACAAGGAAGCGTTACTGGTCAGAACCGCTGTGCAGCCCGGACCCCAAGGGATTGACTTCAGGATTTACTCCGAGCAAGGCGGGCAGCGGGTGGAGCATGCCCAGGGCAAGCTGGAGCTGGGTTCTTCCGGGGACTTCCGGCAGGAGAGCCTGGATATCAACGCCATAATCGGCAGAAGCAGCGGCGGGGAGCAGGAAGCGCGTGCCTATTATGAGCTGCTGGGCAGCCTGGGCGCTGAGCTGGGCAGCCGGTTCTCGGGGATTCAGGCTTTGTACTGCAATCCGTCCGAAGCCGTCTCCAGGCTGACTGTTCCGGACCGTCTTATGACCACATTGGATCATTATCAGCTGCACCCGACCCTGACCGACGGAGGCTTGCAGTCTGCGGTGGCTTTTGCCTACCGGACCGGGCTGATTGACCGGCAGGTGCTGTTTGTGCCGTTCGTGCTGGGACAGCTCGAAATTCTGGATGCTTCTGTTCAGCCCGCCTACGCCTATGTTCAGCGTTCGCCGGGTCAGGGACTGAAATTCGATATCGCTTTTGTGGCAGAAGCAGGACAAGTGGTTTCAAGAATGAAAGAGCTTGCCATCCGTCCGTTTCAGGTGAACCCGCTGGCGGGAACCTCCGCAGCAGTGCATCAGCCAAAGTCCGCCGGAAGTGAGCTGGTCTATTTGACCCCGGGCTGGGTGGAGAGTCCCATAGATCCACTTGCGCTGCCGTCTGCTCCGGGAGCCAAATTGCTGCTCATGGGCGGCGCTTCGGCGGAGAAGGAGGCGAGTCTGACAAATGCACTTGCGGACACTGCCATTCGGGTAAGCTTTGGCTCAGTGTACAAGTCACTAGCCGTTAATCAGTTTCAGATTGATCCAGCCGATCCGGAGAGTTATACGAGACTGGCCGAAGCCTGCGGCATTGCTGAGGATACGAAGCTGCAGATTGTTTATCTGCTTAGCGGCACAGGTGCCCGGACGGTCAGAGAGTGTGTGGCTCAGGACGTCTATCCCGTGTTCCATCTGTCCAAATGGCTGGCTTCCTTCGGGTTCCGAAGCCCGGTCCGCCTGTTCTGCATATACCGCGATGAGAAAACGGTGGCCGCCTATAGTGCATTGTCCGGCTTCTTCCGCTCAGCCGTGCTGGAGAGTCCCAAATTGCAGGGCAGCCTGATCCATATTAAGGATCACAGCAGGTTGAATCATGTGCTGGAACAGGAGTTTTCAGGCAGCCAGCCTGAGCATGAGGTGAAATATGAAGCGGGCTGCAGATATACCCGCCAGTTAATCCCTGCACAGCCGCCCCGGGACCGTACGCGCAGGCTGAAGGCCCGAGGTGTCTATATGATTGTCGGCGGACTCGGCGGACTGGGCTATAGGGTTGCCGAGCATCTCGCAGAGAATTACCAGGCGCGCCTGGTGCTGTGCGGCAGAAGCCCGGAAGGTGACCCGGCCAAGCTTGAGCGGCTGAAGTCGCTGGGTGCAGAGGCGGTCTATCTTTCGATGGATTTGGCCGATGCGAAAGCGGTGGAGCTTACGGTAGCGGAGATTAAGAATTTGTTTAACCAGCTGGATGGAGTTATTCATTGCGCCGGAGTAATCAAGGATTCGCTGCTGGTTAAGAAGAACATGGCGGATATTGCCGATGTGCTCAGTCCCAAGGTATACGGAACCGTATATCTGTACCGGGCGTTGTCACGGGAAAATCCGGAGCTGCTGTTCGTGCCCTTCTCCTCCTCAACCGCGTTAGTCGGAAATATCGGCCAGAGCGATTATGCCTATGCCAACAGCTTTTTGGATCATTATGTAGCGCTGATGAATGAGAAGCGGGGCAGAAGCGATACCGCAGTGAACTGGTCCCTGTGGGAGAATGGCGGCATGCAGGTGGACGGCGCTACCAGGGAATTGCTCTGGTCAAAGTTTGGGATGAACCCGCTGTCTGATGAACAGGGACTGCGGGCCCTGGAAGACAGCCTGTCCTTCCGGGAGGACCAGGTGATGGCGGTAGCGGGAGACAGGGAGAAGCTCATCCGTACCTTCACCGGCCAATTTCGCCAGGCCAGCCGGCAAAGCCGGCAGCCGGAAGGCAGTTTCGCCGCTGCGGCCGCTGCGCCTGGGGATAACGAACGAAGCCATCAGCTGGAGGAAGCGCTCATCGGCATCATGGCGGATATTCTCAAGAGCAGCCGGAGCGAGGTCAGCCGGGATACTGATCTCAGTGAGCTTGGTTTTGATTCGATCTCGTTCACTGAGCTGTCGAATGCTATCAACCGGGCCTTAGGAGTGGAGATTACACCAACGCTGTTCTTCGAGCAGTCTACTCCGGCGGCCATTGCGGAAGCGATATACGGTGAATACCGGACGGTGATTGACCTTCATTTTGCACCGCCGGAACGAGGCGGCGAACGCCTCCCGGTTCAGGCCCTGCAAGCGGAAGCACGGCAACCTTACCTTCAGCCGGAGACTGCATTCAGGCTGCTGCACCGCAAACCGGATACCTCCTTGTTCCCGAACCTGGCGGATCGATCTGGGCGGAACACCGGTGCCCTGCCGGACACCAGGGAGCCTATCGCTATCGTGGGCATGAGCGGGATGATGCCCGGAGCGGACAATCTGGAGCAGTTCTGGTCCAATCTGGAAGCACAGAAGGACATGGTCACCACCATTCCTGAAGACCGCTGGAGCTGGCAGAACCGCTACGGCGACCCGCGCCGGGAGACGGGCAGAACCGATGTGAAATACGGTGCCTTCCTTAAGCGCATCGACACCTTTGATCCGCTCTTCTTCGGCATTTCGCCGGTGGAAGCGGAGAAGATGGACCCGCAGGAAAGACATATGCTCCAGACCGTATGGCATACGCTTGAGAATGCGGGCTACAAGCCGGAGGAACTGTCGGGAACCCGGACCTCGGTATTCATCGGGGTATCGAACGGGGATTATCAGGAGTTGCTGCTGAAGGATGAGATTGCCACCACGCTGACCCGCACGATGCTGACGAACCGGATTTCTTATTTCTTCAACTGGAGCGGACCGAGCGAGCCGATTGACACGGCCTGCTCCAGCTCGCTGGTAGCCATCCACCGGGCGGTGGAATCGATCTGGCATGAAGGCTGTCCATATGCAGTCGCAGGCGGAATCAATCTGATCGCCAGCCCGAACCTGTTCATCGCTGGCAGCAGCCTGGGGATGCTGAGCAAGGACGGGAAATGCAAGACCTTCGACAAGGACGCCGACGGGTATGTGAGAGGCGAAGGGGCAGGGGCGCTGCTGCTTAAGCCGCTGTCTGCCGCGCTTAGGGACAAGGATTATATTCATGGCGTGATCCGGGGAACAGCGGTCAACCACGGCGGGAAATCGAATTCGATTACTTCCCCGAATGCCAAATCCCAGGCGGAAGTCATTATCCGCGCACATGAGCGGGCAGGCATAGACCCTTCCACGGTCACTTATATTGAGACGCACGGAACAGGTACCAGCCTGGGCGATCCGATTGAAGTAGAGGGACTGAAAAAGGCATTCAAGGCTCTGTATCAAGAGTGGGGGAAGCCGGAATCAGAGCTGCCGCAATGCGTAATCGGCTCGGTCAAAACAGCAATCGGCCACCTGGAATCGGCGGCAGGCATAGCGGGTGTAAGCAAAGTGCTGCTGTCCATGAAGCACGGGAAGATTCCGGGCAATATTCACTTCAAGGAGCTGAATCCCTATATCAAGCTGGAAGGCAGCGGTCTTAGCATTGCAGGGCAAACTGTCCCATGGAAGCCGCTTGCCGGAAGCCGGGGCAGTGAGATTCCGCGCCGGGCGGGCATCAGCGCTTTCGGTGTAGGCGGAAGCAATGCGCATATCATTCTGGAAGAATACCGCAATCCGCCGGTTGAGCTGCCTGCAAACAGCCGCTCCCGGCACATCATTATCCTGTCTGCCAAAAGCCAAAGCAGTCTAAAGGAGAACAGCCGCAGACTCCAGGACTTTGTCGCCCGCAGCCTTGCGGGAGAGGCGGCCCTTCCTGCGGAGGACAACGCCCACAGTCTGGAAACAAGCCTGCGGCGCGATGTCATTGCCTTGTTCAGGCAGGTGATGGTTCTTGACGGTGAGGACATTGATCCTGCGGCGGAGCTCGAGGAATATGGACTGGACGCGGTCAAGAACGTGCAGCTGCTGGAATTGCTGAAGGACAAATTCACTCTCGAATTCAAGGACGCCGTGTACGGCTTCTCTTCGCTCAACAGTCTGGTGATGTTCCTGTTGCAGCACGATCCCGAGGGGATCAGCAGTTACTACGCGGCGGGACGCAGTAGAGTGCACCTGGAAGGAACTGCTCTGCCGGACAGCCTCACCCTGGAGCAGCTGGCTTACAGTCTGCAGACCGGACGCGCTGAAATGACGGAACGGCTGGCCATTGTGGCCGACAGCCTGAGCATGCTTCACGGGAAGCTGGGAATGTACCTGTCCGGGCAGCAGGATCAGGCGGGCATACATGAAGGACAGAGCAGCCAGCGCTCGGCGCTCAGCAAGCTGTTCGACGGCGAGGAGAGCCGCTTGTTCATGAATGAGCTGCTGCTGGGAGAGAAGCTGGACAAGATTGCCCAGCTATGGGTGCAGGGCGTTGCCATTGACTGGACGGCCTGGTACCCGCAGCCACTGCGCAAGACGCCGCTTCCCGAGTATGCCTTTGATGAGGAAAGATACTGGCTGCCCGGACCGGACCGCATAAGCGCGCCAGAATCTGCCCTAAGCCCGGTTCATACTCCGGAAGCAGAAGCACATGCGGAAGAAGAGCCGGTTGTTCTGGATGACGATCAGCTGCTGCTGTGGCTGAACAAGGTACACAAAGGGGAAATAAGCGCCGAGAACTTAAATCTGTTAGTGGGGGATCTCTTGGAATGAGCACCTATTCGAGAATGCAGTTGTTAAAGCTGGTGGAGAACCAGCAAATGTCTCCGGAGGAAGCATTGAAGATCATCAGGGAGAACAGTCAGCGTCCTGCAGGCCAGCCACAGCATCAGCCGCAGCCGCCGATCCAGGAGGAGCCGCTAATCGCGGCTCCTGCGGACCGGCAGGATTTGGGCTCGCAATTGAACAAGCTCCTGGTGGAGGGAGTAGCCACGCTGCTTAAGGTACCGGCGGGCAAAATCCACCCGGATGCCGACTGGAAAAGCTTTGGGTTTGATTCCATCAGCTTCACGGCCTTTCACAGCTATCTGACGGAGAAGCTGGGATTCAGCTTTCCCCTGGATGTCTTCTTTGAATACAGCACGATCAATACCTTAACCGGATTCCTGCTGACCCAATCCTCCGGTGCAGAGGTCAGCTTCAGCGGGGAGCCTGCTGTACAGCCTACGGGTCACCTGCTTTCTCAAGGCCCCGCTGAGACTGGGAAGTTCACCCCTGCCCGGCAGGATTCCCTATGGCTGGTCAACAGTTCGGATACCTTTTTCCTCGACTTTTGGAGCAAGCTTGCCGACTCCTCCATCAATGCTCCAAGGACGGGTTATCCTCCGCTGTCCACAGCTGAGCTGGATAGAGTCGCGCACAAATACATCCAGCTGCTGGTGAATACCTCGGCCGGTCAGAAGATGGAGGTAGTAATCTCCGGTCAGGGCAAGCCGCTGGTCATTGTCGGAGGTGTGGGTATGGCTTCGCCGATGATTCTGCATCAGCTCGATTATTTCTCAAGCCGCTACCGGGTCATCAGTATCCATAATCCGGGCTGCGGACTCAGTGAGGATATCGACAATTACTCGCTGGAGCACAGGGTCAAGGTGATTGCGGAGGTGCTGGACAATCTGGGAGTGAGCGGGCTGGTGGATTTTGTAGGCATTTCCTGGGGGGGACTCGTCGGGCAAACGTTCAGCGTGGAGTATCCGGAGCGGGTTTCCAGCCTGATCCTGGTCAGCTCCATCTATGAAATCGTCAATGAGAACCCGCAAATGAATGCCGACGCAGCGATGAAGAAGGATCTTGAAGCAGTCGAGCGGGGGCTGGATTCCCTGGAGCTAATGGAATACGGAAAGAGCATCAACAAGCAGATTTTCACGAAGTATATGGAATATTATCTGCCCGGCAATCACAAAAGCTACTCGACCATCCAGCTGATCGGCCGCATTCAGGTGCCGGTACTGATCGTATACGGCAAAAAAGACACCATCATCAATACCCGGCAATCCAGAGAAATGGCAGTTGCAATTCCGGGGGCCCGCTGCGTTGAAATGGAGGACGCCGCCCATTTCCTGTTCATGACGCATCATGAGCAGCTTCACCGGGCGGTGGAAGAGTTCATCTTCCGGCCGGAGGCTGAACCCTTCAGCCTGCGGGACAGCTACGCGCAAATTCTGGATGCTGAGCAATTGCGCAGATCAGAGCTGGACATACGGGGAATCGAAGGCTACGGGGGACTGGAAGAGCGTCTGAATGAGCTGTGCATGAGCTATGCCTACCGTTATATCAGGCAGTGCGGTCTCGACACCACTCCCGGTACGATTCATGACCGGACTGAGTGGGTGAAGAGGCTGAAGATCCTCCCCGGATATACCAAGCTGCTGGACTGCATGATCGACATGCTGGCGGAAGACGGCGTGGTGAAGCTGCTGAACAGCCGCGTCAAATTCATCAAGGCCGAAGCGGAGATTCCGCAGCCGCAGGAGCTGTATGAGGCCTGTCTGCAGGATTTCCCTGAGTTCCAGGGGATGCTCCAGTTCCTGGATTATTGCACCGGCAATTATAAGGATGCGCTCAGCGGACGGGTCCCTCCGGTCAGCGTGCTGTTCCCTAAGGGCAGCTCGGACGCCCTGGAGCGGAGCAACCGGGATACCGTGGAGCATGGCAGGGAACGGGTCTATGCCCGGGTGGTGCATGATATTCTCTCCATGCTGATCGCCAGGGACGGAGGCGGTAGACCGCTCAATATTCTTGAGGTCGGCGGCGGAACCGGACTCTTGACCCGGCAGCTGCTGGATCTGGCAGAACTCCCGAATGTGAACTACTATTTCACCGATATCGGCGAATATTTTATTAACAAGGCGAAGGATGAGCCCGAATTCACTTCCCTGCGCTTTAAGACTTTTGATATCAGCAAAAATCCGGCAGAGCAGGGCCTGGCACTGCACAGCTTTGATGTTGTGCTCGGGCTGAATGTGGTCCATGCCACTAAGGATATCGGCGGAACGCTGGCCAATTTGCGGCAGCTGCTTGTGCCGGATGGTCTGATGCTGCTGATTGAAGCCTGCAAACGCCTGCGCTGGGTGGATATGGTCTGGGGGCTGGCCGAAGGCTGGTGGATGTTCGAGGACCGGAGCCTGCGCGATAAATCTCCGATTATTGACCCGTATGCCTGGGAAAAAGTATTCGTGGACGCCGGTTATCAGGACATTCAGGTCTTCCCTGGCGACGATGAACGGCGCTTTATGGCCGACTGTGTTCTTGTTGCAGCCCACAAAAGGTAAAAATTCAAAAATATGATACTAATTTTAACATTATACAGCATAAACATTCATTGACATTGAAGGAAATCGTAGATGATAATTTAGTAGATTCATAAAGAAAATTGTGGAAATATGACAAACCAGATTTTCGAGGAGGCGGACATGGAAGCAACGTATGATCTGTTTACCATCAAAACGCAGTGTATGACTTTTTCTAACTACGCTTATCTCGGAATTGACAAGACCTCCCGTAAAGCTTTTGTTGTTGATCCATCCTGGGATGTATCGCAAATGATCCAGATTTTGGAGAAGCAGGGCGCATCCCTGGAGGCTGTACTGCTGACGCATTCTCATTTCGATCACACCAATATGGTCAAAAAACTGGAAATGCTCTATCATCCGTCGGTCTATATTTCCAGAACAGAGGCGGACTACTACAGATACCGCTGCACCCGGCTCAGAACCGTTGAAGACATGGACCGGATACGTATCGGGGACACCCAAATTACTTGTCTGGTGACTCCAGGGCATACGCAGGGAAGTGTCTGCTACTGGGGCGAAGACAACCTTTTCTCCGGGGATACGGTATTTATCGAAGGCTGCGGCTTATGCGACAGCGAGGGGGGCTCGGCAGAGGATATGTATTACAGCATCCACCGGCTGATCCGGCTGATTCCGGCACATGTGCGGGTTTTCCCGGGCCATTCCTTCGGCGATCCGCCGGGCAAAGAGATGAGCTATCTCTATAAAAGAAATCTGTATTTCCAAATCGATGACATCAATCATTTTGTGAAATACAGGAACAGAAAGAACAATGCCAGAGTTTTTGATTTCAAATAAGCTGCTCAAATTCAGGAGGTACCGTAATGCACAGCGAAATGGTGTTTATGTTCTCCGGGCAAGGCTCGCAATACAACAAAATGGGTCTTGAATTGTACGAGAATCAGCCTGTGTTTCGACAATCCATGGAACAGCTGGACCGTATTTTTCATGATCTGACCGGCAAAAGCGTAATAGAAGAGCTATATCTCAACACCAAGCGCAAGGGTTCCAGATTCGAGGATATCCTGTATACCCATCCCGCGATCTTCATGGTTCAATATGCGCTGGCGGAGACTTTGAAGGCTGAGGGAATGACTCCCCGCTATACGCTGGGGGTAAGCTTGGGGGAATATGTGGCGCTGGCGGTGGCTGGGGTGCTGACGGCTGAACAGGCGCTGGAGCTTATCGTGAAGCAAGTCGAGCTGCTCAAAAAGACCTGCAAAACCGGTGCGATGATTGCCATTCTGGACAATGAACAGCTGTATCACGGGAATGCGGAGCTGAATACCCGCTCGGAGCTGATTGCCGTGAACTTTGAGAAGCATTTTACAATCGCCTGCAAACGCGAGCATGTCAAAGAAATTCAGCAGTTTATCAAAGAACGTAACATCGCCAGTCTGAAGCTGCCTGTGAACTATGCCTTTCATTCCGCATCCATCGATGAACTGGAGGAGCCTTACCGTACATATTTGCAGAAGATTGACTACAAGACTCCAGCCCGGGGAATCAGTCTGGTATCGGCTATGGCCGGGGGAAGCGTGCAGGCTGTGGGAGAGTCCTTTTTGTGGGATGTGCTAAGGAAGCCGATGAATTTCCGCGGTGCACTGGAGAGTCTGTCCTCCGGCGGGGAGCGGCTGTTTCTCGACCTGGGTCCGTCAGGTACACTGGAGAATTTCAGCAAATACATTCTGGAGCAGCCTCAGGTCCGGCAGGTACGGTCTGTGATTACGCCAATGGGCAGCGAGCTGAAGAAGCTGAATGAGATCGTGGCCGAGTATGGGCAAATGAACCTTAAGAAGGAGGCGTGGGAGCCGAAGATGAAGATGAAGTCATATTTATTCCCGGGGCAAGGCGCGCAGTTCATGGGTATGGGAGGCACGCTGTTCAAGGAGTTCCCCGAATATACCGCGATTGCCGACCGGGTGTTGGGCTACTCCATTGAAGAGCTGTGTCTGAAGAACAGCAGCAGGCTGCTGGATACTACCGCTTATACACAGCCCGCGCTCTATGTCGTTAATGTCCTGTCCTATCTTAAGGAGCTGCGGGATTCCGGGGAGGCCCCCGATTTCGTAGCCGGACACAGCTTAGGCGAGTACAGTGCGCTGTATGCGGCAGGCGTGTTCGATTTCGAGACCGGTCTTAAGATTGTGCAAAAGAGAGGCGCGCTGATGAACACGGCGACCGGCGGCGGTATGGCCGCCGTCATCGGGCTGACCGAGGAAGCCATTCACCGGATTCTCGCCGACCACCGCCTCGATAAACTGGATGTGGCCAACCTGAATACGCCTACGCAGATTGCCCTTTCGGGGCTGATGGAGGATGTGCAGGCCGCCAAAGAGATTTTTGAACAGAATGGAGCTTCCGCTTATGTCGTGCTGAATGTCAGCGGCGCCTTCCACTCCCGGTATATGCGCAGCTCGGCGCTCCAATTTCAGGAGTTCCTCAGCCAGTTCGAGTTCGCTCCGCCCTCTATTCCGGTTATCGCCAACTTGACGGCGCGGCCTTATTCCGTAGGCGATGCCGTACATTATATGACAGAGCAGATGGTCAGCAGCGTGAAATGGTCCGAATCGGTCCGTTACCTCATGGGCAGGCATCCCGAAATGGAGCTGACCCAGATCGGCCCGGGTCACGTCATCGCAGGCTTGGTCAGCAAAATCAAACGGGAAGCGGAGCCGCTGATCGTGGATGATGCCGCCGAGGCCCGGCTGTTATTTGCCGAATCGGCATCAACTGCCGAAGCCGACACAGCACCGGAAGCGGCTGAGCCTGCTGTAGCATTTGAAGCCCCTGTCACAGCTGAAGCTGTTGCAGCAGTTGAGGTACAGAACACGGCTGAAGCCGCGGAACAGGAGGATGCTTCCGAGAATACTGTAATCGTTCACGCTGCAAATGCCACAAATGAAGTAGATGCGATAAATGCAGTAAATGCGGTTGAGGTCTCTGAGGTCTCTACAGGATTTGAACCGTTCGCAGCTGCGGAAGCTCCGGCCGCAGATTTCACAGTGGAGCCGGAGCCTGTCCAGACGCAGGAAGAGGCGCTGGTACAGACTGCCTTCACCGGAACCCGGCTCGGAAGCGCGGCATTCAAGCAGCGCTACGGACTGGATTATGCGTATTTGCTGGGAGGGATGAATGACGGAATCTCCTCCTCAGAACTGGTTGTACAGGCTGGCAAGACAGGCTGTCTCGCTTTTCTGGGCGCAGGCGGGATGAAGCCGGCAGAGCTTGCAGATGCCATCCGCCATATCCGCCGGGAGCTGGGCAACAGCAAATCTATTGGGGTTGCCGTAACCTATCATCCGATCTATCCGAACCGGGAAGAGGAGTTGATAGAGCTTCTGTTGAGAGAGAAGATTCAATTGGTTGAAGCCTCCTCGTACCTCACCCTGACGCCGGCGCTTGTAAAGTACCGTTTGCTGGGACTTACGAGAGCGGAGGATGGAACTGTGCACCGCGCCAACCGGATCATTGCCAAGGTATCCCGGCCGGATATCGCTACACTGTTCATGCTGCCGGCTCCGGCCCGTATCGTGGACAAGCTGCTGGCCGACCGTCAGATTACGGCAGAGCAGGCAGAGCTGGCCCGGCTTGTTCCGGTGGCGGATGATCTTTGCGCAGCAGGAGATTCGGCAGGTCCGACCGATCAGGCCAACCTTATCAGCCTGTTGCCGACGCTTTTGCGTCTGAAGAAGGAATTGTCCCGTACCTTCGCTCCGGTGCAGGAGATGCACATCGGTGCCGCCGGAGGGATTGGAACCCCGGAAGCTGCAGCTGGTGTATTCCTGATGGGCGCGGACTTTATTTTGACCGGATCGATTAATCAATGCACGGTGGAGAGCGGGGCAAGCCCGGAGGTGAAGGAGCTTCTGGAGCAGGTGAACGTCTACGACATGGCCTATGTTCCTTCCCTGGAGCTGTTCGAGCTGGGCGGCAAGGCCCAGGTCCTCAAGAAGGGGCTGTTCTTCTCGGCAAGAGCCAACAAATTGTATGAGCTGTACCGCAATACCGGCTCTATCGCGCAGCTGGACAGCAAGACGAAGTCTCAGCTCGAAGACAAATATTTCGGCCAGCCGATGACGGACGTTCTGGAGGCATGCAAGCGCGGAATGTCTGCGGAGGAGAGGGCTGCTGTCCAGGGAGATTCGAAGCAGCAGCTGGCGGCCGTCTTCAAATGGTATATCGCCAAAGGCAAAGCCTCCGCCATCGCCGGCGAATCCGGCAATAAGGTCAATTACAGCATTATGTGCGGTCCGGCCATGGGAGCCTTCAACCAGTGGGTGAAGGGTACACCGCTGGAAGCCTGGAGACACCGCCGGGCTGGCGAGATTGCTGTCAAGATGATGAACGGGGCTGCCCAGATCATAAAAGGAGAGGTTCTTGTATGAACAAAGACCAGGTACTGGAGATTATGAAGAGTAAAATGATCGATATCCTGCCGGATTTGACAGCAGAGCAGATTCACAGGGAAGCAAGCATGAAGGAGCTCGGCGCGAACTCCATTGACCGCTTTGATATTATTTCCGACACCATGGATGAGCTGAACATTAAAATCCCGCTGCTGCAGTTCGGGAGCCTGAAGAATATCGGGGAGGTCGTAGATTTCCTGCATGAAAATCTATAACGGTGCAACAGGCTGGCGGTTTGAGGATTTCCGCCCGGTGACCGTCACCGGGATGGGGATCCTCAGCACGGCGGCAAGCGGTATAGAAGCCTTCGGGAGATCCCTGAAAGAAGGCCGTAGCGGAATTGGCTATCTTCAGGGATTAACCTATCCGGACGGACAGCCGCTGATCGGCGCTGAGCTGCGCGAAGAAGGGCTGCAGGAATCCTTCCGACGCTATGAAGGGGATTTATCGCGGAATGCCGGCCGGTTGTTCAGAATCTCCGGCAAATCGGTTAAGGCCTCCGCACTGGCCGGAGCCGAGGCATGGCAGCAGGCGAAGCTGAATGTAAGCAGGCCGGAGGCAGACCGGATCGGCCTGATCATTGCCGGAAGCAATATTTCTCCGGCGGTCAGCTATGCAGCAATGGTGGAATACGGACATCAGCTGGAGCTGCTGCATCCCAGATATGCGCTGAATTACATGGATACCCATCAGCTTGGGGTACTTAGTGAAATGTTCGGCATTCAGGGAGAGGGAGCGACGGTTGGCGGCGCCTCAGCCAGCGGAAATGCGGCGGTGCTGAGGGCAGCGCAATTAATCCAGCTCGGGATTGTCGATGTCTGTATGGTTATCGGACCTTTGGCCGATCTGTCCCCGCTGGAGCTGCAGGGCTTCCTCAATATTGGGGCGTACGGAGGCCGCAGCTTCCATGATGCACCCGCCTCAGCGTGCCGGCCGTTCGACAGCAGGCATGAAGGCTTCATCTTCGGGCAGGCTTCCGCCTGCCTGATCCTGGAGGGGGCGGACAGTGCCCAAGCCCGGCAAGTGGAGGTACTGGCGACTATAGCCGGCGGGGCGGCTGCTCTGGACGGACACAGCCTGTCTGATCCGAGCGAAGATGGACAGGTGCGGACGATGGAGCAGGCGCTCCGCACTGCCGGAATCGCCCCCTCTGTCATTGATTACATCAATGCGCATGGCACTTCTACACCGCTGGGGGATGTGACGGAGCTGAAATCAATCTCACGGGTGTTTGGCGGCCAGCTAAGTCACATCCGGTTGAATTCGACCAAAGCGCTGACCGGACATTGCCTGTATGCAGCCGGAGTGGTGGAAGCCGTGGCGACGATCCTCCAGCTGCAGGGGGATTTCCTTCACCCGCTGCCCTCTCTGGAGGACCCGATCAGCCGGGAGCACTATTTCGCTTCCAGCCTGGCGGAACCGGCGGGATTTACTTATGGGCTTAGCAATTCCTACGGCTTCGGAGGAATCAATACCAGCATTATCATCAGAAAAGGAGCAAGCTGAATGCGAGTAGGAATTGAGAGTATCAACTTTTACGGGGGACCGGCGGTGATCTCCGCCCGCAGTATCTTTGAAGGCAGAGGCCTTGACCTCAGCCGGTTCGATAATCTGATGATGGACCGGAAATCTGTGGGTGTAGCCTGCGAAGATGCTGTAACAGGCGGAGTCAATGCGGCGAAGCCGATCATCGATGCTTTAAGCGAAGAGGATAAGAACCGGATCGAGCTGGTGATTACTGCCAGCGAGTCCGGTGTGGATTTCGGCAAATCGCTCAGTACCTATATCCATGACTATCTGGGGCTGAGCCGCCATTGCCGGTTGTTCGAGCTGAAGCAGGCCTGTTACGGCGGAACGGCCGGGCTGCACATGGCTGCCTGCTTCATCGCCTCGGGTGCTTCCCCCGGAGCCAAGGCGCTGGTCATCGCCACGGATGTAGCGAGAGCAGCAGCCAAGAGCACCTACGGTGAGCCGACTCAGGCTGTTGGAGCCGTAGCCATGCTTATCAGTGCCAATCCGGAGATTCTGGAGCTGGACTTCGGCGCAACCGGACATTACAGCTATGAGGTGATGGATACCTGCCGGCCGCTGCCGGAGATCGAGACCGGGAACCCGGATTTGTCACTGCTGTCTTATCTGGACTGCCTGGAGAATGCCTATAAGAATTATAAGGAGAAGGTGGACGGTGTCCATTTTCAGGAGACCTTTGATTTCCTGGCCTTCCATACACCCTTCGGCGGCATGGTCAAAGGCGCGCACCGCAAGCTGATCCATGAGGAGCTGAAACTGAGAGGCGCAGTAGTCCAGCAGGACTTTGACAAAAGAGTCGCCCCGTCCCTGACCTACGGCATGCAGGTGGGCAATGTCTATTCCGCAGCTTTATACCTCAGTCTGTGCAGTCTGATTGATCAGGCGGATATCTCGGATTACCACAGGGTCGGATTATTCTCTTACGGCTCAGGCTGCTCTTCCGAATTTTACAGCGGGGTGATTACACCGGAATCCGTAAAGAAGCTAAGAGCGATGAACATTCAGGCGGGCCTGGACAGCCGCTATGAGCTCAGCTTTGAGGAATATGACGACATCCTGGACCAGAACGTGGAGTGGCTGTTCGGAATCCGGGACAAGAAGGTGGATTTCTCCGGATTCAGCCACGTCTATGATCACTTTTTCAAGGGCAAAGGTTATCTGGTTCTGACCGAAGTCGATGACTTTCACCGCAAATATGCGTGGAGCTGACAAGTGACTGCCATGGAGTATCATTCTATTGCCGTAAGTCACCTGGACGAAGGGCTCTACAGCATCCGGCTGAACCGTCCGGAGCACAAGAACAGTATCACTGCCACCCTGGTATCAGAGCTGCAGCATGCCTTAGTGATGCTGGAGGAGCTGGGCGCCTGCCGGGTGATTGTCCTTGAAGGTACGGGCGGGTATTTCTGTACCGGGATGAATTTTCAGGCGTTTACGGACGGCGAGGACGGCGCACCCGGTGATTCTGCCGCCCCGCCATCCGTAGACTTTTTGCAGACAATGAAAAGGATCGGCGAACTGTCCAAAATGGTGATCGCCAAGGTAGACGGGCAGGTGCTTGCCGGTGGGGTGGGGCTGATGGCTGCCTGTGATTATGTGGTCGCTTCGCCGCGTTCCACCTTTGCCCTGCCTGAAGCGATCTGGGGCCTCGTGCCCGCTCTCGTCAGTCCTTATCTAATCCGGCGGACCGGCTATTGGCAGGCATACAAGATGACCTTGACCACACTGCCCTTGTCCTCGGAAGAAGCGCTAGGGTGCAGACTCGCCGATGAAGTGAGTGCTGACCCGGATGCCAGCATTCTGCGGCTATACCGGAGAATCAGCCGGATCACGCCGCAGACAGTAAGGGAGATCAAAGGCTATTTCCGGCAAATGTGGATTATCAACGAAACGATGGAACATGCCGCCGTAGCCGAGATTGACAAGCTGACCGCTTCCGCAGAAGTCAGAGAGAACATTCAGAATTATGTGCGTTACAAAAGATTTCCCTGGGAAAAAGAATAGGGGCACAGAGATGCTATATACAACCTTCGCAAGGCAATACGAACAGTTCCTCTCCCAGACGGTAAGAAGGATCAGCTTTGAGCTGGAAGGCCCGGAGGATCGTTATGGGCTGAAGCTGAGTGTGGTCTCCCTGCCGCCGGAGGACGGGCCACTGGATTATCTGAGTGCGGCGGAGAAGGAGCAATACTCCGGGTTCAAATATCCCAGACGCCGCAACAGCTACCTGCTCGGCAAGCTGGCCGCCAAGATGGCTGTGGCCGGGGAGCAGGATGATCTGTCCGAAATTCAGGTTGATCACGGAATTCTGTGCCAGCCGCTGGTAGCCGGAAGCGACCGGAAGATTACGATTACCCATTGCGACACCCTGGGAGCGGCGGTTGATTATGACCCGCGTCTTCTGCTGGGTGTTGACATGGAGCTTGTGGATGAGAAGGCGATGGACGCGTTAAGAAGAATTACCTCCAAGGAGGAAGAGGCGCTGATGAAGGACCTTGGACCTGAGCTTGCGCCGACGCACTTCCTGACCCTGCTCTGGACGGCCAAGGAAGCGATGTCCAAAGTGCTTCAGACCGGCTTCACCGTTCCCACCGACCTGTTCGAAATCAAAGCGTGCACCCGCGGTGAGCAGGGAGTGATTAGCCAGTTCAAGAATTTCCCGCAATTCAAGGCCATATCCGTTCTGCGCCGTGAATATGTTTTTACCATTGTGCTTCCGGCCAAGGCCATGACTGACGGCTCGGAAGCCCGGTTATTGCAATGTCTGCAAGAAATGCTGCCATTATAACGTATGAGTATCAACCATTTCAGGAGGTGCTTTATGAAAAGTCTCGTCCTTTACACAAGCGTCTACGGAAGTACGAAGCAGTATGCGGAATGGATCGCGGAGGAGCTTGGAGCCGATCTCGCGGACATCGACACGTTTGACATTAAGCAGGCAGGCCAGTATGACACCGTAATTATAGGTACCTATGTGCGGGTACAGAAGCTGGTCATCGCCGATTATCTCAAGAAGGTCTGGGACCAGCTGCAGCATAAGAAGGTCATCCTCTTTTCCGTCTCCAAAACACCTGTGCAAAGCGAAGCCTCCATCAAGAACTACAACAAAAGCATTCCCGAAAAAATCCGTGCCGGGCTGAAATATTTCCCGCTGGAAGGCCGGTTTAACTTTGAACAGCTGGCCGACAAGGATAAAACCATGATGAAGGTCGGACAGAAAATGACCCGGCTGTTCATGGGCAAGGAAATGGCAGAAGAAATGGTCAGAAACTGCGACGATGTGCGCAAAGAAAACATTTCGCCGATTCTTCAGGAACTGCGCCAAACCTCATGAGCAGAACCTTGTCCAGGAAGGAGTGAGCGGATTGCAGATAGCAGTATGTGTCAAGCAGGTACCCTCCGCTCACATGGGGCCTGTTATGAACCCGGCGGATGTCTTTGCCCTGGAAGAGGCGCTGCGGATCAGGGAGCGCCAGGGCGGGAGCGTAACCGCCGTAAGTATGGGAGCAGAATCCGCAGCCCAGATCTTGCGGAGCTGCATCTCACTGGGTGCGGATGCAGGCGTGCTGCTGACCGACAGGCTGTTCGCGGGTGGGGACACACTCGCAACGGCCACTGTGCTCTCCCGTGGGCTTGAGCTAATAGGCAAGCCGGATCTGATTCTCTGCGGCACCCATTCGACAGATGGGGAGACCGCACAGGTCGGTCCGGCCCTGGCGGAGAAGCTGGGCACTGCGCACACCACGCATGTGCTGGATATCCTCGCCCTGGAAGAGCGGCACATCACCTGCAGGCGGATGACAGAGACCGGTTTTGAAATTGTGCAGCTGATGCTCCCGGCCCTGATAACGGTGCATAAAGGCATTAATCAGCCGCGGATGGCGACCATTAATGGAATTCTGAAGGCTAACCGCTGTGAAATCACCAGGCTGTCCGCCCAGGACCTGAGCCTGGACAAGCAAGCCTGCGGGCTTGCGGGATCGCCTACCCGGGTGCAGGCAACCCGGAATGCCGCAGACCGGCAGGTGCCCTTCACCGTAAGCGGCAAGAGCCTGCGGGAGCAGATTGAGGAGATCGCGCAGCTTTTGACAGATAAGAATATGTCACCAAGTATATGATGCTTTTTCTAAAATATAAGAATTTATATGTTTCACATGATAACTTATCCTTCTATTTCTCGCTGAAACAGTACCGTCCTTACAAAAGGACGGCAAAGCCGTTTCCACTTGTTATTTTCATTCAGATAAGGAGGCTTCCATGCCGGATCAGAGCCTGCGGGCCAGAGAATATGAAGGTCTCATGATTGCCGGTGAATACGCGGAAGGACAGCTTAGCCCGGCTGTATATGAGCTGCTGGGCTCAGCCCGTGAGCTGAACCGGAAACTGCAGACGGACATTGCCGTCGTGCTTATCGGAAGCGGTACTTCAGCCTATGCGCCCTCTTGCGTCAGCCATGGCGCGGACACCGTCTATGCGCTCGATCAGCCCGGCCTCAGTCCGCTTAGCGAAGAGGTTTATACGGAGCTGCTGCATCAGCTGGTATTGGAGGTTAAACCGGAAATCCTGCTGCTTCCCTCCACTATACATAGCAAATCCATCGCTGCTAGATTAGCTGCAAGGCTTAACACCGGCTTAACTGCGGATTGCACAGAGCTTGACATTGATCTGCCTAGCCGGGTGCTGCTGCAGATCCGGCCAGCACGGGAAGGGGCGTTAATGGCGACCATCTGCTGCCCGGAGGCCAGACCGCAAATGGCGACAGTCCGGCCCGGGGCCATGTCCCCTTGCGTACCCGATCCGTACCGGACCGGACGGATTATTCATCCGCAGCTCCAGCTTCCATCCGTGCTACGCACCTCTATCCTTGAGGTGATCAAGAGCAGAGAAGCGCCGGGCTCCGCCGCTTCCGGTATTATCGTCGCCGCAGGACGGGGCGTGTGCAGCAAGGAAGGAATGGAGCTGGTCCGAGAGCTTGCCGCATGCCTGGGTGCAGAGCTGGGTGCAACAAGACCGGTGATTGACCAGGGCTGGCTGGATTATTCCCGGCAGATTGGCTTAACAGGCCGGAATGTGAGCGGCAGAATCTATATCGCGGTCGGCATCTCGGGAGCGGTTCAGCATACTGTGGGCATCCGCAGAATGGACACCGTGATTGCTATCAACAGGGACAGGACAGCCCCTATTCTGGGACTGGCTGCGCACGGTATTGTTGCCGATCTGTTCGAGGCGGTGCCGCTCCTGATTGAACAGGTTAGACAAAACATAACAGTAGGCAGGTGAGCATATGGAAGAACGGATAAGCTTTGCACAGTTCCAGGGAATCTTTGCCGAATATTTGGGGATTGAGGCTTCAAGACTGACCCCGGAGGTCAATCTGCTGCTGGAGCTGGGGGTCGATTCTTTATCTTTGGTCAATGTGATGCTTAGGCTCGAAAGAGAGTACCAGGTCATGTTCAATCCCGAAGACCGGGTAATGACCCGGACACTGGGCGAAGCCTATGAGCTGTTTGACAACTATAGAAGTTTGGTCCTTGACGCGCAGACCGGCAGTTAATCATCTTGATGCAGAGGAGCATGACCATGTTGAATCTGTCTATACGTGCCCTATCCTATTACATCCCCAAGGGGCGGATGACCAACGGGGAGATTGTAGATTTGTTCGCTGAGAAGTACTTTCAGCATCTGCCGGAGGATGATCTGGAGCAGCTGGTGTACGGCAGCAAGCGCAAGCTCGATTTTCTGGAAATTACGACCCGTTCCTGCTCAGCGGACTACCGGGAGGAGAGCTCTGTGCAGATGGCCGTTAAGGTCTCGCGGGAAGCAATCAGCAAAGCGGGCATCACAGCAAGCGAAATTGATCTGCTGCTGTTCGTGGGTGTGTGCAATCCCTTCCGCGAACCGTCTTATGCGATTATCCTGGCGCATGAGCTGGGAATGACCCGGGGCAATTATTACGACATCAACGACACCTGCAACGGGTTCCTGAAAGCGATGGAGCTGTCCAGCCTCTACATTCAATCGGGCAAATACCGCAATATCCTCGTTGTCACCAGTGAGAATCCGCTGGAGCTGCTGGAGGCCTCCAATTATGCAGGCAAGGTCGGCAGTCTTGAAGAAGCGGATTACAAAATGAATCTGCTGTTCGCCGGGGCCGGAGCCGCTGCGATGCTGCTGAGTGCTGACAATGGCGAGAAGTCCATCCAGTACTACGGGGAGCAGAGAAACCATGCGGATTGGGAGCTGTCGCTCTATGTATCGCCCAAAATCCATATGCCCGCACCAAGGTTCGAGGGAATGGATTTCATGAGCTGGGCGGACGGACGCGGAATTGCCGCCAAGGTCATCCGTGACATGCCCGGCTTTGTCTATGAATTCCTGGAGGAGCATGAGCTGCGCAAAGACAACATTGATTACATCTTCTCCCATCAGCTTGGCCGCAATATCACCAACTCGCTCCTGAACAAGCTGGAGGTCAGGACGGAGAAAGTCTTCCCCGTCAATACCTTCCCCGAGAACGGCAACATGGGGAGCGCCAATATTCCCGCCGGTCTGGCGATCGCCGAGGAGCAGGGGCTGCTGCGTAAGGGAGACTCGATCCTGCTGCTGGGCAGTGCCTGCGGCTTAACCTATGCGGCGGCATATCTCATATGGTAAGGGAGGAACGCAGACTATGACGGCCACGAATTTTCCCGTTCCCAAGCTGATCGTAAGAGAACCGCTCGATAAAGCAATCATCCGCAAAAAGGTCGCCTACGGCAACTATTCCTGCACGGACAAGCTCGTGCCCATGATCAGGGCGCGGGGCACCAACCTGCAGACGGATGATGAAGGGAATCTGCATATTATCGGCTGGCAGCGGGATATCACCCGCATGCGCAAGCAGGATGTCTCCCTGTCCTTCATGGTTCATCTCACCGTCAGCCCGGACGGACTGATTCTGGAAGCGGCGGTGGATGATCTTTTTAACGGAGGCAAGGGTGTGCTCTGTTCGAGGGATTACTTGGAGCAGAAGCTGAAGGAGGAGCTGGAGGGTCAGTGGTTTGACAAAAAACTCGCTGCCCGGCTCCGCTTTGACCGGTTTAAATGTTTTCATATTTTTGAGATTATGAGCGGGATCTACAGCTCCTATTTCATGCACAAGCAGCATGGGGACACTGGACCCGGCGCTTTATTTTATGAGGAAGATATCGTAGACATTTACGCTGCTGAAGGCAATCTGTATTTGACCGGGCTCCAGGCGTTCAGCGGTAAGGAGGACATCAAGTATACGGTCGTCCTGTACGATGTGTTCAATCATATTACCTTCGACCAGGAAGGTTATATGAAGCTGAAATCTCCGATTCTGGCGGAGTTCTACCTGGACGGGGAGCTGGTCCATACAGACGAAATCTATCAGAAGGACAAGGATTATATCTTCATCCGTATGCAGAAATTTCTGTTCGTATGCGTGGAGAAGCTGAAGGCGGTACTGTTTCCGGATTTTGCGGACAAAATGATGAACACCAATCTGGCTCCCGGAGCGTTTATCGGGATCATCATGCAGGCCATCGGCATCCGTTCGTTCTCGAACAACTTCAATTATATCCAGTATATTATGACGGCCATGCAGCGCCCCCGCAGGCTGCCGGGCTGTATCGGCGCCATTCTGAATGAGGAAGAGGCAGCGCAGCATTTCGAAGGCTTTGATTTATCCTATTTGGGTTAACAAAGGAGACTAGGGCACACCGATGATCCAATATGAACGTTTGACCATTGACTGCGTGCTGGATACATTACAAAGGGATTTCCCGGACAAGCCTGCGGTGGTGTTCGAGCAGGAGACTGTCACCTTCGCGCAGCTGTATGACTATTCCCTCACCATTGCCGGCAATTTGCTGGACCTCGGGATTAAGAAGAACGACAAGGTGGCCGTGCTGCTGCCCAACAGTCTTGAATATCTGTACGTCTACTTCGCCCTGTTCAAAATCGGCGCGTGGATTGTTCCTGTCAGCACAAGGTATGAGCCGGATGAAATCCGGCGGATTCTGGATAATTCCGATGCGGAGACGATCATTTACCAGGACCGGCTGGGCATTTTTAACTATGAGGAAATTCTCTTGTCCGGGCTTCGTCCCAAACTGCCGGCGATCCGGAATTATATCGTGCTTGGCGATGAGCCTGCACCGGGCAGCATGTCTTTTGCCGGGCTGCTGAAGCCGCTCACAGTCCCTTTTCAGGACAGACAGCTCGAAGCTATTGATCCTGAGGATATTGCGATTCTCGGCTACACCTCCGGAACCACCGGCCACCCCAAAGGCGTGATGATCACGCACCGCAATCTGGTGGCCACCTCCTACTATGGCGGGCAGCTGCTGGATATACACGATGATATCGGCTTCTCGATTGCTCCTCTCTATGCTGCGCAGGGCTTCAATGCCGTGCTCGTCTACTTTGTCTCCTGTATCACGATGAAATGGATCTCCAACTTCAATCCGAATGATATTCTGACCCATGTCGCCAAAAACGGGATCAACCTCTTTCACACCCAGCCGACGATGTGGAGCCTGATCCTGGCCATGCCTTACTGCAAGCCCGGGCTGTTCAGGGAGCTGCGCAAGGTCGTGGTCTCCGGTTCCCTTTGTACCCCGTATTTAGCCCGCTCCATCGAGGAAACGACCCGCTGCACGCTAATCAATGCCTACGGCATTATTGAAGCTACGGGCCTGGTCACAATGACCCGGCTGGATGATCCGCCGGAGGTCCGGCTGAACACAGTCGGCAGGCCGATTGAAGGCTTCGAGGTCAAGATTGTAGACCGGGACCGCAAGGAGCTGCCGAAGGGCGAGATCGGGGAGCTGGCAATCAGGGGTTATCTGATGAAGGGCTACTACAACAACGAAGCCAAGACACGTGAGGTAATTGACGAGGAAGGCTGGCTGTACACCGGCGATTTGGCCTGCTATTACAAGGACGGCGTCAATATTTGCATTGCCGGCCGCATCAAGGATATGGTCATCCGCGGCGGCTTCAATGTCTACCCGGTAGATATTGAAGAATGTGTGCTGAACATGGACAAGGTTGAGGATGTATCAGTTGTAGGGGAGCCGGACGAGATTCTGGGTGAGGCCCTGGCTGCTTTTGTGATCCCAAGGCCCGGAGTTCTGCTTACCGAAGGTGAGGTCAAAGCCTATTGCCGCGGCAAAATCGCCAACTATAAGGTCCCGGACCGGGTGCATCTCGTCTCCCAGCTGCCGGTGCTGGAATCCGGGAAGGTGCAGAAGAATATCCTCCGAAGATGGGCCGTTGAGGGTATTCCGGCGGAAAGCCAGTTTTTGCTCAATGACATGATCGTCAGAGGCATGGCCGGGGAGCTACAAGATAACCCCGCAAAGTGAGGCTTTGGCTTCAAATTCTTATATTTCAATAAATCACAGGTCGAGGGGCGCTTATTGTGGATTTCAGCTATACCGTGGAGCAGCGGCAGATCTGCGGCTTAATGGAGGAATGTTGTGAGCGGTATTTGAATGACGGAGTGTATGCGGATGACGAGAGCGGCACCTTCCGCAGGGATAAATGGTCCAGATTAGCCGGTACCGGCGTGCTCGGACTTCCCTTTCCGGCAGCGTATGGAGGAGCGGAGCAGGGAATGCTGACCACGGCGCTGGCGATCCGTTCGCTGGCGCGCCGCTGCCAGGATGAAGGCCTGGTCTTCTCGGTATGCGCTCAAATGTCGGCGGCCCAAGTGCCGCTATGGGTATACGGCAGTGAGGAGCAGCAGGCCGGGTATCTGGCACCGCTCATGGATGGAAGATTCATCGGCAGCAGCGTAATTACGGAACCTGGGGCGGGCTCTGATTCTTCCGCCATGACCACCTCTGTCGAGAAGGAACCGGAAGGTTATATCCTGAATGGCATCAAAACCTTTGCAACACTCGCCCCGGAGTCCGACATCCTGCTGGTGTACGGCAAGCATGCGGGAGGCCTGCCCATGCTGGATGTGTCGGCCTTTATTCTGGAAGCGCGGCAGCAGGAATACGAGATTGGACAGGTCTTCGGGAAGATGGGCCTGCGGACCAGCCCGATGAGTGAGGTTCTGCTGAACCACACCCGCATTCCGGCGCACAGGCTGCTGGGACGGGAACGGCAGGGGATGGGCATTTTTTTCAAGGCGATGCTGTGGGAGCGTATTATAGTCAGTGCTTATCATGTCGGAGCCATGGAACAGCAGTATGAGCAGACCTATCAGTATGCGGGCCAGAGGAAGCAATTCGGACAGGCTATCCGCTCCTTCGAGGGGGTCTATGACAAGCTGGTCCAGATGAGGATCCGGCTGGAAACAAGCAGGCTGATGCTGTATAAGGTGTGCGAGGACTTTGACCAGGGCCGCTGCGGAATGCACAGCGCCTCCATGCTGAAGCTGCATACCTCCGAATCCAAGGTGCAGAACAGCCTTGCGGCGGTACAAATCTGGGGAGCTTACGGCTATGTGAAGGAGAGCCCGCCGGAGAAACAGATGCGGGATTCCCTTGCTTCCAAGCTGTACTCGGGAACGAGTGAGATGCAGAAGAAAATCATGCTGGAAGGTCTGGGGGAAGGGTATGAGTGATTTCCTGCTTCAGCATTACCTGCTCCGCAGCGCTGAGCGCTGCCCCGACCAGACTGCGCTGCGCTTTGAAGGCAGGGAGCTAAGCTATGGCGGGCTGCTTCGGCGCAGTATTCAAATCTCCGATGCACTGATCGATACCGGCATGGAGCCGGGGGAGACCGCTGCAATCTGTCTGGACAAGTCCCCGCAGGCGGTATGCGCCATGTTCGGCGTACTGTTCACCGCAGGGGCGTACATTCCGCTGGACACGAGCTACTCTCCTGTACACAGAATGTTGACCATTCTGGAGCAGAGCGGGACGCGGTTTCTGGTTACTGATGGTGCGAACCTGCTGAAGCTGCTGCAAGGTGCGAATCCGGAGCAATGGGAGCGGCTGAGGTTACTTCATATCCTGCTGGTGGAGGGGGGCGCCGAACTGGACGAAGCAGATTTTGTCAAGATCGTACAAGCTTCGCCGGAGCAGCCCCTGCGCCATTTGTACAAGGGCAGAAGACAGCCGATCAGCGAGGATCTGGCTTATATTCTGTACACTTCAGGCTCCACAGGAGTACCCAAAGGCGTGATGATTACCCACCTGAATGCCAGAACCTTCATTGACTGGTGCTGCGGTTACTTCAAACCGGAAGAACATGAACGCTTCGCGGCCATCGCACCTTTTCATTTTGATCTTTCGGTATTTGATATTTTCGTGCCGGTTGCCGTAGGGGCAACGCTCGTCCTCCTGACGGCTGAGGTCATTCAGCATCCGGCGCGTTTTACCAAGGCCATCGAACAGGGGGAAATTAGCTGGGTCTATTCCGTGCCTTCACTCTGGGCTGCCGTGGTCCAATACGGCCGGTTGCCGGCAGGCGGGCTGCCTTCGCTGCGGGGCGTGTTGTTTGCGGGAGAGGTTCTGCAGCCGAAGCTGCTGCACCAGGTGATGGAGCTGCTGCCAGAGGCGGATTTCTACAATCTGTACGGGCTGATTGAAACCAACGTCTGTACCTATTATCCGCTGAGTGAGCAAGACGGTATACGCGACACTCCCGTACCAATCGGGTATCCTTGCGGCAATACCGGAGTTGTGGTGGTAACCTCTGACGGACGTCTTGCCGGTACGGGTGAAGAGGGGGAAATCTGCGTAAGAGGCTCGATTGTCATGAAGGGCTACTACCGCAATCCCCGGCTCACGCAGGAGAGCTTCCGCAGTATACCGCCCGACTGGGGTCTTGGAGACAAGCTCTACTGTACCGGGGACATGGCTATGGTTAATGAAGACGGAGTGCTCGTCCTGATTGGCCGCAAAGACGCCTTGATTAAGCGTTCCGGCTTTCGCATTGAGCTGCCGGAGATTGAACGCGTGCTGCATGACATGGAGAATATTCTGGATGCCGCGGTTGTGGATATCCAGGATGGTGAAGGCCATCCGCTGATCTGCGCTGCCGTGGTTGTACATGAAGCTGGCAGCTTCACCGTCCTTGGGCTGAAGCAGGCTGTCGGCAAGCTGCTGCCCCGCTATATGATTCCCGATATGGTGCATATCTTTGACAGCTTCCCTACAGGGGGGAGCGGCAAGGTTGACCGGCAGCAATTGAAGCATGAATTCCGCAAGCGGCTCTGAAGGAAGATGAGGGGAGAGAAGACTGTGCAGATGCAGGACAAGCTGTATGAGATTATAGCCAGCGTATGCTACTTCGACAAGGAGGAGCTGCATCCCGGCTTGTCGGTTGAGGGTGATCTGGCCATTACCTCGGTGATGATTGTGGAGATTATCGCGATGGTGGAGAGCAGGCTTGGCGTGAACCTGGAAGAGCATGTAGATGAGTTGCTCAGCTGTGAGACGCTGGGCGAGCTGACTGCGCTGACCGCTGAGCTGAGCAGTGAACATCCGCAGGGCAGCCTGCCCGGGAGGTGAGAGCTTTGGCCGACTCCCATTCCAAGCTGTCCATATCTGCTGCTGCCACGCTGCACGAAGGGTTCGAAGCCCGGGCAGCGCTGCATCCGGAGCATCCGGCCATCGTTTTTGCCGGAGAGTCAATAAGCTACCAGCAGCTGAACCGGCGTGCCAATTGCCTGGCACATGAGCTGATTGCCCGGGGCGTTCGACCGAATGATCATGTAGGCGTAAGTGTGAAGCGCAATATGAATCTGGTCATGGCCCTGCTTGCCGTGTTAAAAAGCGGCGCTGCCTACGTCCCGGTGGATCCCGGCTATCCAGCCAGCCGCAAAAACTATATTCTGCAGCATTCCGGGGTCTCGGCCGCTATCTGTGATGACGAAGAACCGCTCGCTGTGCCGGTTCAGATCCGCCTGGGGTCTGCCGAAGCTGGCGCAACCGCGGCTTCCTCATCAGCAGGCTATCCGTCAGACAACCCGGATCTCTCCATTGACGGTAGTGCTTTGGCCTATATCATGTACACCTCCGGCTCTACCGGTACGCCCAAAGGCGTAATGATCGAGCACCGTTCCGCCGTGAATTTAATCTCCTGGGTGAACCGCGAGCTGGATATGGGCAGTCGTGACAGGGGCTTGTTCGTAACCTCGGTGTGCTTTGAT
This sequence comes from Paenibacillus sp. FSL R10-2199, assembly GCF_038000235.1. NCBI lineage: Bacteria > Bacillati > Bacillota > Bacilli > Caryophanales > Paenibacillaceae > Paenibacillus > Paenibacillus sp. FSL R10-2199. The sequence continues at coordinate 5,052,935 of NZ_JBBOBO010000001.1, forward strand.
CTGTCCGTGTATGATATCTTCGGCCTGCTGGCCGCCGGAGGCACGATCGTCCTGTGTCCGGAGCCGCAGATTACTGATCCGGACAGCTTAACACGGCTGCTGCTGGAGCAGAGGATCACCTTCTGGAATTCCGTTCCGACCACGCTGCATTATCTGGTCCGGCACTTGGCGGAGTATATCCCTGATTTCGCCCAATTGGAGTTGAGGCATATCTTCCTGAGCGGAGACTGGGTTCCCCTGGAGCTGGCGCGGAACTACTCGCGTTACTTCCCCCGGGCGAAGCTGACCGCTCTCGGCGGTGCTACGGAGGCTGCGGTCTGGTCCATCTATTATCCGGTTACGGAGGTCCGGGAGGACTGGACAAGCATTCCCTACGGGATACCGGTTGAACAGAATTATTGGTACATTCTTGACGATGACCTGCAGCCGGTTGCGGCGGGAGAGACAGGTGAGCTGTATATCGGCGGTATCGGGGTAGCGCGCGGCTACATCAAGGACCCGGTGAAGACGGCACAAGCCTTCATGCCGGACCCCTTCCGCGAATCTGAGGCAGACCGTATGTACAGGACAGGCGACCTGGGCCGGATGCGGGAGGACGGAACTATCGAATTCCTCGGCCGCCGCGATGATCAGGTCAAGATCCGCGGCTTCCGCATCGAGACGAAGGAAGTGGAGAAGCTGCTGCTGGAATATCCGGGCATCCGGGATGTTGCCGTTATGGCCAGGAGCCACAGTTCAGGGGATAAATTCCTCTGTGCCTATCTGACTGCCGCGCAAGCCGTCTCCGGCGCTGGACTTAAGCAGTACCTGGCTGCGCGCCTGCCTGCTTATATGCTCCCGTCCGTGTTCGTCCGGCTGGAGCACTTCCCGCTGAATGCCAACGGCAAGGTGGACAAAAAGCAGCTGCCTGAGGTTTCTCTGCACAACATGCTTACGGATAGTGAATTCACACCCTGCACCACTCCGTTGCAGCAGTCCATTTGCCAGGCATGGGGGGCTGTCCTGGAGCTTGAACCCATCGGACTGGACCATGACTTCTTCGAAATTGGCGGAAGCTCGATTGAGGCGGTTACGCTGCAGAGTGAGCTTGCCCGCAGAGGCATCCCCCTTTCTTACGAAGAGCTGTTGAGCGCCTCTACCATTAGGGCGCAGGCCGGGCTTGTGGAAGCGGGAGTTACTCCGGGGGTAAGTGCGGTCTGCCTCCCGCCGGTTCAGGTTCACTGCGGGGAAGTTGCAGCTGCCTCCAGCCTTCCGGTAAAGATCATAACAAAGCCGAGCTTGTCCCGCCAGTTTACACAGCCGCAGCCGTTTAACGATCTCTATTACAAAAGCTGCCTATATAACTCACTATTTCCTGTAGTGAATGTCTTTGACCGGAATATCAACACGTTTCTGAGCAGCGATATGTTTGTGTATACTCTGGAATCTGCACATGCAGAGCCGTACCTCTCTGCTGCCTGCATGGAATCCGCCCCCCCGGAAGCTATTCTGGAGCAGCTGCACCTTACGGCCCGGTATGAGTCCCCGCAGGGCGGGAACGGGCTGAAGGAGAGGCTTACCGCTGGACTGGCCCGGCAAAGCCTGTTCATTCTATGGGTGGACAGCTTCTATGAACCGGCCCGTAGAGACGTTTATATGAAGAAGCATCTTGCCCACACGCTGCTGGTCTACGGTTATAGTGAGGCGCAGGATCAGTTTATTGTACTGGAGCACAGCCATAAGGATGCGCTGAATTACAGGGAACGTACCCTCACAGCAGAGGATCTGCTTAACAGTTATCAGGGGTACCGCCAGCATCTAATGTCACCTGCGCAGACGTACACCCTGATGGAATTCCCGCGCTTCCAGCAGCCGTACACCTATGAACTGCTGCCAGATGTTAATAGATTTAATTGCCTGTACCGCACACAGCGGGACGCCATTACGCAGAGCCTGCTGGTGTTGTCCGCCTTCAAAGATCACTATATTTCACAGCACTGGAGTTATACAGAGCAGCACGTTAACCGCCAGATTGCTGGCCTGAACGCCATCATTGATTCCAAGCGGGCTGAAAAGTACCGGCTGGAGCGTCTTCTTACCGAACGGCAAGCGGCTGCGGCCAGGCTCGGAGAAATTACCGGTGCATGGATGGATATCCGCAGTGACCTGATCAGGTGCAGCAAAGGCATTGCGCTGCCGGACACTTGGAGAACTGTTCATGGCCGCTTACTGGAAGACATTGTACACAAGGAGCAGGAAGTCATGGAGATGATGTACCGCCCGGCAAGCCGGGGCAAGGAGGGAGCATGGCAATGAATCAGACCATTCAGAATCAGCTGCATTATTTATCGCAAAAGTACAACGAATATAATCTTCCCATGTATTTAAGCTATCCGGTGGACAGCCACTGGCGCCAGCCTGCGGATGAATCTGCTATAGCTCAGGAGCTTAAGGAAATCGAAGAAGCACAGGTTTACGTGCATGTTCCGTTCTGCAAGTCGATCTGCTATTACTGCTGCTGTGACCGGGTGCTGAGCGGCAAGGATGAAGACAAGGATCAATATATCGATGCGCTGGAGCAGGAGCTGGCACTCAAGCTCTCCGGCCGTGCCCGGAAGCTGAAGTCCGGTAATCTGCACTGGGGCGGCGGGACTCCTGCTTATTTGAATGAACAGCAGATCGAACGGCTGTACGGAATTATTGCCAAGTATGTGGATTTTGAAGACAACGCCCGAATAAAGCTGGAGGCTTACCCGGACAAGCAGATTGTTACCGAAGGCAAGCTGCGGCTGCTGAAGACACTGGGGTTTAACTATATCAGCTTTGGCATTCAGGACTTTGATGCCCGGGTACTGAATGCGATTCACCGGGAATGCGATCTTGAGGATACGCGGGAGATTATCGGCCTTGCCCGGAGCATGGGCTTCACCGTCAATGTGGATTTATGTTATGGCCTGCCCTTTCAGGGACTCGGAGAATTCGAGCGTACCTTGCAGGAGATCGTACGGATTGCCCCCGATAAAATCGTGGCTTTTCCCTATGCCCATTACCCGGCCATCTACCCCCTGCAGCGCAAAATCCCGCATCTCAGCCTGCCCAACAATTATATGGTGTCCCGCCTGTTCGAGCTGGCCCGCCAGTATTTGTCCCGGGACTACACCGAGATGGGCAGTGATACCTTTATCCGCAACAACGGGCGGGAGAAGCATCCCGGAATGCATGTGGTTCGTGATTTCATGGGCTCCTCCGAAAGAAGCAGCCAGCATCTGCTGGGTCTGGGCAAGTCGGCGGTCAGTAAGATTGGCAGGCTCTATTATAAGAATGTCCCGGCGATGGATCGTTACTGCTCCGCGCTTGATTCGGGCAGGTTCCCTATTGAGACCGGGAAGACCCATCTTTTGTCCGGGGAGGATGCCATTCGTGAGGATATTATTCTGAAGCAGCTGCTGGGCGGTAACCCTATTGACAAGCAAATGCTTCAGGAGTGCTTTGGTATCGATTTCGACTCTTATTTTCAGGAGGAGCTGAGCGTGCTTAGAGGCATGGAGAAGGATGGCCTGCTGCTGGGTGTGGACTCTCCGCGAATTACAGTAACCCCTACCGGTACGTACTTTATCCGGGCGATTGCCCATGTTTTTGATCCCTACTACAAATCCACCAGGAATGGAGAAAATAGTATATGAAAATCACAGAACAAGTTACAATGATCGTAGCGGGTTTGACCCGTATTCCGGCAGGGGAGCTGCACCTGGACACCGATATTTTCGAGTCCAGATTGCTGACCTCCCTGGGTCTCCTGGATCTGGTTGCCAGATTGGAGCAGGAATTCAAGATTATTATTCTGCCCGAGGAACTGATTCATGAACACTTCGCGAGCATTGCCACAATTATCGGGTTTATCGATAACAAGCTGGCGGAGGCTTCATAACAGCGATTGTCTCAGGACTGCCAGGGCTGCTAAGAGGTGAGCCAATTGTTCAAGATCATGATCGTCGAGGATGATATCAAAATCAGAACCCTGATGACCGATATCCTGCGCAAATACAGCTATGAAGTGGTGGAGGTTGCGGATTTCCTGCAGGTGGAGAAGATCTTCGAGCAGGAAGCGCCGCAGCTTGTGCTGCTTGACCTGAATTTGCCTTATTATGACGGGTTCTATTATTGCCGGGTATTCAGAAGGAAAACAACGGTGCCGATTATTGTGATCTCTGCAAGGGATGAGGAATCCAGCCAGGTGCTCAGCATGGAGCTGGGGGCGGATGATTATATCGTGAAGCCGCTGAATATTCAAGTGCTGCTGGCGAAGATTATGGCGATCATGCGCCGGAATTACGGGGAGTATGCGGGCAAGCCGGAGCCGGAGAAAGAGCCGTTGCCGATTCATCTGGATGACCGCAATTTCAGTATTTCCTGCAAGGGAGCCGTTGAAGAGCTCAGCAAGAATGAATATAAGCTGCTGAAGAAGCTGATGGAGAATATGGATACCATTGTCACCAGGGAAGAATTGCTGGGAGAACTGTGGGATGATGTGCATTTCGTCGTGGATAATACGCTGACGGTCAATGTCACCCGGGTCAAAAGCAAGCTGGCCAGTCTCGGCTTTCAGGATGTAATCAAAGTCAAAAGAGGCGTGGGTTACATTTTTGATTCGGCTATGATCGGAGGGACCCGCCAGTGAGCATTAAGCTGTTTCGGGGTTTCATGCGTGATCATCTGTCGTTCACCCTTGTCTATTTTTTAAGTCATATCCTGGTGAGCGTATACTGCAATTTCTTTATCAGCAGCAATATCCAGCTCATGTACCTGCTTAGCATCTATTTTTACGTATTTATTATATTTATGTGCTTCCGCTTGATCAAATACGTCTCCACCCACCGGGAAATACAGCGGTTATCCGAGAATATCGAGATTGAGGAGAAGGGCTATTCGTACGAGCAGCAAGCCGTTATTCAGCTCATTCACCGGATACACCATAGCTATCAGGACCAGATCTATGAGGTCAAAGCCCAGGCTGACAACACCCATAAGTTCATCTCGCAGTGGATACATAATCTCAAAACGCCCTTGTCAGTCATCGACCTCATTCTGCAGAACTACAAAATGAACCCCACCGGCCATGCCCTGGCCCTGCAGCATATTGAGGAAGAGAAGGATAAAATCCTTAGCATGCTGAACCAGATGCTGAAGTTCTTCCGCCTGGAGCATTTCACCCGGGACTATAATCCGGAGCCTATCAACCTGCTGGAATCACTCAGAAGCCTGATTAACAGCAAGCGGAATCAATATATCTATAATAATGTCTACCCGGTGATCGAATGTGAGAACGAACGCATCATGGTCATGACGGACAGCAAATGGAATACCGCGATGCTGGATCAGATCATCTCCAATGCAATTAAATACTCTGACTCGGGTGAAGCGGCGAAATCCATCCACTTCCGCATTGAGCAGCGTGGCGACAAGGTGGTGTTGTCCATCCGGGATGAGGGGATTGGCATAGAGCCCGTCGATTTGCAGCGGGTCTTCCAGCCCTTTTTCACCGGAAAAAACGGACGTACCCATCACCAGGCGACAGGCATCGGCCTCTATGTCTGCTCAGAAATAGCCCGGAAGCTGGGCCACCGCCTCACGATTACCTCGGAAGTCAATCAAGGCACAGAGGTGCAGATTTCTTACCTTTCAAAAATGAAAGATAACGTAATGTAAATGGATGGATATGGAATCCAGTGTCTACTACAATGAAGCTATAAGCTGTAATTGAGGATAAATATATGACAAACGGGAGATGAAACTGTGAGCGTAGTACTGGAAGTCAAAGAGGTTAAGAAGGTTTATGGTGTGCAGAACGGTGAGAATTCCACAGTGGCACTGGATTCCGTCAGCTTTAACGTAGAGAAGGGGGAGTTTATCGGCATCATGGGCCCCTCGGGCAGCGGCAAAACCACATTGCTGAATATCCTGAGCGGCATCGGTAAGCCGAGCTACGGCGAGGTTTTTATCGGGGGCAAGAATATCACCTCCCTGGATAAGAATGAAATGGCGCTCTTCCGCAGACAGCATCTCGGCTTTGTCTTCCAGGAATTCAATCTGATGGACAGTCTGACACTGAAGGAGAACGTCATGCTGCCCATGATCCTTGACAAGCGGGACAAAGCGCAAATGGAAGCCAAAAGTGAAGAGATTATGAAGCTGCTGGGCATTGAGGAAATCGCCGGCAAGTATCCCTACAACATATCGGGCGGCCAGCAGCAGCGGGTGGCGGTCAGCCGGGCGCTTGTGAATGATCCGGATATTATTTTCGCCGATGAACCTACAGGCAACTTGGATTCCAAGTCCTCCAATGCAGTGATGAAATGTATCGAGAAGATGAACCAGGAACGGGAGAGCACCATCCTGATGGTGACTCATGACGCCTTCGCCGCGAGCTTCTGCAAAAAGATCATCTTCATCAAGGACGGTGCCATCAGCATGGAGATTGTCAGCAGCGGGGTCCGCAAGGAGTTTTTTGATCAAATCCTCGACTGCCTGGCGATCATCGGAGGGGAACGAAATGACCTTTAGAGATGTCACGATTAAGAACTTCAAACGCAATGTGCGGAATTTCTTCTCCTATTTCATTTGCAGCGCTTTTGCGATTACGATCTTTTTCCTCTATGCCGCCTTGCTGTTCAATAACAGCATCCGGGAAGGGGCGACAGAGGATGTGATCCAGATTGTGCTAATGCTGAGTCTGGCTGCACTGACCCTGTTCTCGGTGTTCTTCATCAACTATGCGCATTCCTCGTTCATCAAGTCGAGAAGCAAGGAATTTGCCATCTTTATGTCGCTAGGGATGCACAAGAACGATCTGCAGAAGATCATCCTGCTGGAGAATCTGATTATCAGTGTGTCCTCGCTCATTGCCGGGATTATCACGGGTGCGATCTTTTCACGGCTGTTCCAGAATGTGGCGATTGATCTGCTGGATCTGCAAGGCGTGTCCTATTCACTGAGCGCGGCGAGCTTCATCGTCACTGCGGTTGTATTTACCGTGATTTTTGCCGCCTCACAGATGATTTCAAGTGTTAAGGTCGGTAAGCTGGACATCGCAGACCTGATGAAGGATTCCCGCAAGCAGGATAACCAGGCGAAGACAAGTGATACCCGGCTTGGGCTGGTAGGTGTGGGGCTGGTTGTGGCCTCGATCATTTTCCTGGTGGTAATCTCCAATCACGAAAGTCTGAATACGAATCCCTTTATGATCATTACCTATATCCTGCTTAGCTTCATCGGGATTTACATGGTCATCTCCCATCTTGGGAACACACTGATCAGCTTCCTGAAGAATAAGAAATTCTATTACCGGCATATCCTGTCCATCACGGAAATCAATCACAAATTCAATCAGAACAAGCGGATTATGTTCATTCTGAGCATTCTCAGCGGGATGACAATCTTTCTAGTTGCTTCGCCATTCTCGCTGCTGCAGCTGTCGGAGAGCATCGCAGAACGAAATAAGTATGATATCGAGTATATTTCGGTAGCCGGCGTGCATGTGCTGGAGAGCGGACAATTGGAGCAGGTGCTGAAGCAGTCCTCCGAGCCGCTGAAGTCGGTCCAGGAAACCAGCTTCCTGAATCTCAAAATGGATCTGGAAGGAGATAAATACGATGTCCTGAAGACGAAGCCGATTGTGTCGCAGGACATGTACAACTCTCTGACCGGGGAGAAGGTAACGGTTGGCACCGGGGAAGTTCTTAATATTGTTACGGCCTGGGAGCCGGGTACCCATGGTATTGGCGAAGGGGAAGCGATTCAATTCACGGATGGTACGCAAACCTTCAATTATAAGGTGAAATCATCCTATCACGCGGATTGGTTTGCCACAGCGAGCTCTTATCCGACAAGCTCCGGGATCGTAGTGAGCAATGAGGATTACAAGAATATGGAGTCCAAGGTAAGCCCGAATGCAATGGGTACCCACTACGGAATTGATTTTACAGCCTGGAAAGGGACAGAAGGGGTTGTCCAGAAGCTCAAGGATACGCTGAATGCTACGGATAAGGATGGAAGCGGGCAAATGTTTGCAGTAGCCTCCAAAGTAGATGCCTACAAGGAGCTGAAGAAGAACTATTCACTCTTTGTGTTCGTCACCTCACTGATCGGCGTACTGTTTTTTGTAGCAGGCGGAATGGTGCTGTATTTCAAGCAATATACCGAAATCGGGAACGCCACCGTCTTTTTCCGCAAGCTGTATAAGATTGGGATCAGTGATAAGGAGATAAGGTCGGTAGTATCGGCAGAGCTGCTCATCACCTTCTTTGTTCCGCTGCTGCTGGGCAGCATCTTCGGCTACTGCTTCATCTATCTGATCACCCACGTCATGAGCGGGTCCGACATCATTGGCGAATTCATGAAGAACACAACGATTGTGGTCGCGATCTATTTCGTATTCCAGCTCAGCTTTTACTTCATCACCAAGCGAAAGTACAGCCAGGAGGTTGTCCGTAAGCTGACCCGTGCGGCATAAGGTTTAGTATAGCTGGCAACAAGGCAGGCTGGGAATCGTCTCTGATTCTTGGCCTGTTTAAATAGTGTGGATCTTTTGATTTGTTTCTCCAAAAAGCGGCAGTCAAAGGCTGGATTCACGGTCCTGGTGCATCCGCTTTTTTGTTGCATCCTTATAAGGAAAGGATAAGCCTCATGAAATCTATGAATAAATCTAAGGTTATGGGTTGTTTGGCGTTGCTGTCATTCGTGATATTGGCCGCACTGTGGGTGTATTCGAACCATTCTCAGTCCGGTAACAAGAATAAGTATGTTAGAGAGTATGTGATTGGTGCTCCGGGAATCAAAGGTTCTGTAGACATTACGCAGTGGGGAGATGATCCGGCATATCACATTGGGGCAGACCGCAAAGGTTATGCAGTTTTCAAGGACCCGGAACAGGCGTTCGCCCGGGTGAAGATTGATTATGCTGCAGGTATTGAAGCTATCCGCAAAGAGTTTGAGCTGCGTCCTTTGTCTATGGAGAACTATCAGCAGTATGGTACATACGGATGGCAACTGACGGAGACGGAAGATGCGGATACAGTAACGCAATCGCAACTGGTGACCGCTTTTATGGATATTTTTGAGAATAGTTATGTTGATTGAGGGGTTTCAATATACAAGAATTTCATAGTTGTTCATTATATGATATAGAGAGTAGGAGAAGTCAGATGAAATATAACCGTACAGACCGGACCCTTGAAACGGACAGATTACTTCTGCGCCTATTTAAGCCAGCGGATGCGGAGGAAGTTAGAGACTATTGTAACAATTACAATATCTACCGGAGTACATTGACCTTGCCGTATCCGTATCCACTAGAATGCGCTGTGTCCTGGATGGCCAATCATGAGCAGAACTTAGACCTGGACCGGATGTATGAATTCGCAATCACAGATAGGAACACAGGCAAATTGTATGGAGCAGTCGGCATTTCCAACCATCAGCCATATCATAACGGTGAGATCGCTTATTGGATCGGGGAAGCCCATTGGGGTCAAGGTTATGGAACCGAAGCAGCCCGGGCAGTTATTGAATTTGTTTTCACCGAAAAGAATTACCACCGGGTATACGCACGTCATTTCGCATCTAATCCGGCATCCGGTAAAATCATGCAAAAGTGCGGAATGAGCTATGAAGGGACACTGAAAGATCATATTTACAAGAACGATTCATATGAGGATATTGTATATTACGGGATACTTAATCCTATGAAGGAATGATACGGCAACTTAAGAATTTAACAACCAATCGGCAGTTTATTCTCCCAAAATAACGCTTGCCTTAAAGTGTACTTTAAGGTTTAGGATGAGAAAGAACCAGCCGATTCCGTATGAAAATAACCGATAAGGAGCGATCCGGCCCATGGCATTCACGATCAAAGAAGCTTCAGAGCGGCTTGGTTGCCCGGCTCATACGATTCGTTTTTATGAGAAGGAGGGATTGCTCCCTTACATTAAGAGAGATAAGAACGGGAATCGACTGTTCGAACAAGATCACCTAGATTGGATCCGGTTGATGACATGTTTCCGGGCGACTGAGATGAAGCTGTCGTTGCTGAAGGAGATGGTGAATCTTGCACTGGGTGGTGATTCCACGATTCCACAGCGCAAAGCGATCTTGAACCATTACAAGGAAGATTTATTTCGCCGCCAGAACGAATTGGCCGAAGCGCTCGACGCCGTCAATAACAAACTGTCGATATACGAAGACATCGAGAAAGGGAGAATCCCTTCCGAGAGTCAACTGTTAATCAAGATGGAAGAGTCAGAGCGACAACAAACATAGAAGGAGGGATTAACAAATGCAGCAAAGAATTCTGGGCAATAGCAATATCCCCGTCTCTTCGATCGGACTGGGAATTATGGGAATGTCTCCAGGCATATACGGGGAGACTAACGACGAACAGTCGATCCAAACGATCCATCGCGCTTTGGACATTGGCGTCACGATGTTCGATACCGCGGACGTGTACGGGAACGGGCATAACGAAAAGCTGCTCGGCCGTGCTCTTCAAGGGCGCCGCGAGCAAGCCATTATCGCCACCAAGTTCTCGTACACCCCAAATTACGAGAGCATCAGTGGCCATCCTGATTACGTTAAGAAGGTAGTGGAGGATAGTCTTCGCCGTTTGAATACGGATTACATCGATCTATACTACCAACACCGCGTCGATCCGCAAATCCCGATAGAGGAGACGGTCGGAGCGATGGCAGATTTGGTCAAGGCAGGCAAAGTTCGGGCGCTCGGCCTGTCTGAGGCTTCCGCTTCAACCATTCGCCGCGCTCATGCCGTCTATCCGATCTCTGTGCTAGAGAGTGAGTATTCGCTCTGGAGCCGTGACATCGAAGAGGAGATACTCCCTACCGTAAGAGAACTGGGGATTACCCATGTGGCCTACAGTCCACTGAGCAGGGGCTTTATCTCCGGAGAGCTTCGCACTTTCGAGGATCTTGCCGCAGGCGATCTTCGCAGATGGATGCCGCGGTTCCAAGGAGACAACTTCCGGAAGAACATTGAGGTTGTCGACAAGATTAAGGAAATCGCGATGGAGAAGAACTGTACACCATCCCAATTGGCCATTGCTTGGACGATTGCCAACGGGGCGCTGCCTATCCCGGGTACGAAGCGTATCAAGTACCTGGAGGAAAATGCGGCCGCGGCTGATATCCTTCTCATGAAGGAGGACCTCGAACGAATCGATCAGGTCAGCCCCAAGAATGTCGTTCACGGCACGCGTTATATGAAAGAACAGATGACGCTGCTCGACGGCTAGACTAGAATCAGAAAAAGCAATGGTCCACGGGCTTCGTGGACCATTTGCAATTGAATATTGTTTTAGGAGATAGCCAACCATGAACGCTCATTTTACAGATCGAATCAAAATCGCTCCAGGCTTCTGGACGAGCCTAAGAGAAATCGGATAGAACCCATTGAAGTTGCGCGCCAATTGAGTCTTCCGATTAGAAGCCGCGTTCTTCGGTAGTTTCGTAACCATAGTCGAAGGTTTCTATAGTACCGTCATCATATTGAAGAGTAAGCTGGTCAATGATAATCCGGTCCAGGGTATTCTGGTATGTAAAGTCACTGTAAATAAATAAAGTCTCATCAGGCTCAACCGGCCCCACGTATTTAACGAGAAAGTTGCTTTCGCCACTTAGCTGATCATAAGAAGGATCGCCCACCGGATTATACGTGCTGATATGAGCTGTATAATAATTGATTGTCTTTCCGGTTAGGTTGTAGGCTTCCCAGGTAAGCTTAACAGCATCGGCTGAGTTCATGCTGTACTTGAAATCAATGGGCTCTCCAATGCCTTCTCCGGATGGGACGTCTGCCGGTAGCTCCTCAGCGTCATAGCCGGCAGAGTCATCACTGATGGTACCCGTATCATTGTCCGATGGCATATCTTCCAAGACAACGGGTTCCAGGGATGGAGAAGGTGCAGGTGCGACGTCTACTGCAGCAGCAGAGGGGATATCAGTAGGGCTCGGCGGGATTTCTGCCGCAATGGGACTACTTGCCACAGTCTGCCCGCTCAGACGCGGGTCAATGCTAGGGGCCACATAAATCCCCAGGAGAAAAGCTATCATGATGGATAAAACAAAGATGAGAACTAGATTAAACCGACTCAAATTCACACTCCCTTTAATGTTATTTATAATACGAACCTACTTATAATGACATGATCATTAAGGATTTGACAATATTTTTCTGGAAAATCAGACGGCAACGCCATCTCCAATGGGTTAGGGATCTTGTATTGTGGGTGGACTTATGAATTCCATAAATAATTTTGAAATAGCATTGATATATAAATTACAATATGTGTAAATAAATTAATATGAAAGAGGGAGTGGGAATTTTATTGAAGATGTAACTTGTTCGTAATCAGTTAATAGAACTTAGGGTAGAACTTATAACGGATAATTGTTAGCAATTGTCTAAATGAAATTAATATCTAATCATTTAAGAGGACTAACTTAGAACTATATGACAAGAGTCTGACAAGAGTCTGACAAGAGTCAAATAAATCAGGTCGAATTATGCTACTGAGTTTCAGGATTATAATTAAGACTGAATTAGGAATAACCTAAGCTTCACGGGATAATTCAGACGATCGAGTTACATAATCATCAAGCACAGCCTAATTAAGAGCGTCATAAACTTTAACAATATTTGAATGACGATACTAACTAAATGAAAAGTGTTGTGCCGATAAAAGAAAAAATAAAAACAATTTAGAAAACGATCTATGTAAAGATAAGAGGATTAAATCAGCATTAAAAGTACACAAGTACAATAAGCCAAATCAGATGCAAAAACGGATCGAAACAGCTTGAATTAGGCTGGTCTTATTTATTTACCTACTACTACTTCACAAAACCCGTATTTTGTACATATGTCTTTGAGTTTGATTAAGCCCTTCGCTGACAGTTGTCGGTTGTCGTGTAAATTGACACAAAGTAGCATACCTTTTTGACACAAAGTTCCCTACTTTACGCTCTTTAAGCGAAAATACTTAGTAGTATTCATAAATTCAGAATAATTTATTTCAGCTAAGTAGTCATTCCTCCAAGCAGGTATGCAACTTTGTGTCATTTCTCCAAGTGGGTATGCATCTTTGTGTCACTCCTCCTAGCAAGTATGCAACTTTGTGTCATTTTTTTGTTTCCCTATTCAATATCATAATATTTAAATACTATAAATCCATTTTATTAACTGCAATTCGCATTTCTTCGTCAGTTAAATGAGTATATATCATCGTAGTCTGTATCGATGAGTGCCCCATTTGAATTCTTAACTTAGGTACATCATTGTTCTCTTTATGATAGCGGGTTGCAAATGAGTGTCTTAACGCATGTACGGTTAGCGCCGGCTTGCCAAAAGCAATTGCGTATTTTTCAACGAGCTTCTCAATGGATCTTTGGTTTAAGCGGCGATTAGTTCCTTTACGCCCAACCGGTGCAGCCAAAAATAAATATGCTGCTGTTTTATCTGGTTTATACCTTGAATCTCTAACTTCAAGATAATTATTTAAATCCATTAATGCCTGCTCACTAAAATACACATACTGCTCTTTGTTGCCCTTCCGTATTACTCTCACCAGACCCTTATGAATATCAAGATCCTCTAAATTGCATCCTACAACTTCAGATAACCGAAGCCCAGAACCCAGAATTAAGGATACAATCGCTGTATCCCGTTCACGATTAAAGTGGTGGAAATTATAAATACGTTTATTTGACTTGAATATTTCTCCATAATCATGTGCAATGAATTTTCTGAAAGATTCGAAATCGTCGTCCCGTAATATCTTACCTTCGATTCGGTTGGCGATCGTTTCCTGACTTTCTTTAACAGCATTCAATTCCATTTTTGCCATCACATTTCGCTGCAAATATGGCTTCAAATCAGAAGTCTCTGCTTTGTTCTGGAGATAATCAAACAACGATTTTAAAGAGGAGAGCTTTCGATTTATTGTTATTTTGGTATTACCTAACTTGTATTCTAGAAAAGACAAGAAATTTTCTACTTCGCGCACAGTCAAAGTTTCAAGTTGAGTAAGGCTTACATTAATTCGCATATCTGCAGATAGATTTTCACTAACCATCCAGTCAAAAAATATAATAAAATCGTGACAATAATTTAAAAGTGTAGTGTGAGATAATTTCCGTTTTCGACTGTCTATGTATTCAGTGACGTACCAAGGTAACTCCAACAGTTTTTCGTCTATCCGTTTCATATAATTAAGCTTCACGTGTTTATCCATTTTACACCTCAGATCGAGATCAAGTTATATTAAAATTATAATCTTAATATATTTATTCGTCAAAATGGTATTTTACGTAATTAAAATGTCATATTTATTTTTTTGTCTTGTGGTATGTCATGAAGCTGCAGTAAGAAATATTTATTCCTCAAAAGTTTCCGGGCTATTCCCTTGACTTATACTCTAATTAAGATCAGCGGTGCTCGTCCTTAATGGGTTGTATGAAAAAAATGTGTAATCGGACTGTAGAGGCCGAGATCACACTGGTGATCCGGCTTTTTATTCGTTGAATTGAAAAAGCCTCCGTTATAAATATGAGCATTTTACATAATTCATTTTCCAGAAAAAAATAAGGTTACACTTAGCGCAGAAGCAAGCAAAACAATGGCATTCAAATATTGGTGAGTCGTGACTTTCTGAATGCCCCAAACATGCAATTGGTCTGCGGTTAGGTACGACTTCATTCGAGAGTTACATCGTTCTACACTTGTTCGTTTGTTGTAGAGTTCTTTCCATTTCCGGCTTTCTCGGTGTGGTAACGCATAACGGCCATCTTTCGATGTAGAGAATGATCCACGCACAGTCCGTATGTTTCTTCACTGCTTTCATAAGCAGCCCATGATTGATGTTGTCGAACAGACCTTTAATGTCAAATTCCAACACCCAATCATATCGCCAACATCTGGTTCTTGTGACTCGAACGGCATCAATCGCAGATTTCCCCGGTCTTTATCCATAGGAGTCGGTGTGAAATATAGGTTCCACGATCGGCTCAAAGACAACTTCACTGTCATTTGCGCGATTCGATCGGAGACCGTTGGAATCCCCAATATTCTTACTCCGCCATTCTTCTTCGGTATCTCTACCGCCTTAACTGGCGGAGGAAAGTAACTTCCTGAGGACATTCTATTCCAAATTTTAAAGAGGTTGTCTTTCAGGTTTTCCTCAAACTTTTGAATCGACTCCTCATCGACTCCGGTTGCTCCCTTATTCGCTTTGACTCGTTCATACGCTTCCCATACGGTGTGCTTTGAGATTTCATACGACTTTGTTTTGTCCATTGGTTCCTCCCACTTTCGCGGTTGACGTATTTCCAAAACGGGATAACACAGTCCCTTGGCTCCGCCACCTTTTCAATGGGGTCATCGCTACTACGGGCTATTCCGCCCCTATACTCCGCATTTGTACTTTCATCCTTGCGGGATTACCGCTTGGATTTTTCCATTCGCATCGGAGTTTTAGGTTCCCACGTTCCGAACAAAAGCCTGTGTTACGTTCACCCCGCCTTCATGCCGGTCATCATCTGGACAGTAAACAGGTTTCCTCCAGACTCCTCCCAGGCCAACGACTCCCTCCTGGTTTTGATGACATCCCTACGCTTTCGACACTTTATCAGCCATTGACTTGTGTTCGTCTCCATACACTCACCTGACAGAGTTTTGCCCTGCCTTTTCCTTAACGCTCACCACCACGGCTTTTGACCACAACAGCTTAAGGTGGTTTGAAGCCTCCGCCTGCACAGCGGCTCGGAAGGGCCCGCCTTCATCTTCTGTTCAGCATTGTTTGGCTCTTACGCGCCTTGCATTCGTAGCGCACAATCGTCAGCGAAGCGCGTCAGTCGGTACCCTCTGTCCGTCATTTCATGGTCGAACCGATTCAGGTAAATGTTACTAAACAGCGGACTTACTACGCTACCTTGCGGCGTGCCGCTCGCTGTCGCGTATTTCTTCCCACCTTCCATGCACCCGGCTTCGAGCATTTGTCTGACCAATTCGAGAATTCTACCATCGTTACTTGCTCCGCAATCCTGTCGACCAGCGGTTCGTGATGAACCGTTCCAAAGAAATCTCGCAGGTCTGCGTCCACAATCCATTCGCACCCGTCCATCATCTCGCGGTAAATCTTCCGCATGGCTTGGTGCGTTGACCTACCCGATCGGTATCCGAAACTGCATTCACTGAACAAGGGTTAGAAGATAGGTTCCAGCCTGTTTTTCAACACTTGCTGGCAGACTCTGTCCCTTATCGCCTGGATGCCGAGCGGACGCTTCTCGTTTGGCTTCCCTTTCTTGGGAATGTGAATTCGTCTGACCGGCATCGGTCGGTACGTCCCTTGTTTCAATTCTTCGTGCAGCTTCTTTAGCTCCACTTCGGCTACAGCTTGGAAGGCCTGGATGGTGACCTTGTCAGTTCCACCACTACCTCCGTTTGCCCTCACCGTTTCCCATGCCATTTCCAGGTTTGTTCGGTGATACATCTTGTTGACTAATGAATGAACCTTTCGTCCTGTGCCTTCTGCTTACATGCGCTTCGTATCCTCCGCCTGCAAGTTTTGGGTCTTTCACTTAGGGAATATTCCTCCCTTGCCGCTTACTCGCGAAACTCATGCCAGCTCCGGTCTCCATAAAGCGAGCCGCCTTCCCCTTCTGATTTACCTTTTGGGTGAACAGAAGGCAGTCACACCAAGGTGACTTTTTCGTCCGTTCGTAAGTAGTATGCAGCACTCCGACTTCTCGCCGTGCGTCCGGTATGCACTTCGGGATTTCCTTATAGCATCCGTTACTGAAGCTGCCGCGTATTCTTTGAAGCGGTAGACGCGGCCCGACCGCTTCGACTTTGTTTATCCACTCGTCCTGGAAGTGCACTCGTTTCAGACACGACGAGATCTCCGTGGGTCACAACGTCATCTTCCGTACCATGCCGCCCGCACACACCTAGGTGCGATGGGTGGACTAGAACGCCTTCGTCTCCATAGTGCAGACTCGACCTTGCCCCATCTTTGGCCGACCGGTTCGCGAGTTCGGGTAGCCCCGATTCACTACGGCCTGGTACTTCTCCTCAAGCCCTTTAGACTCTGCCTCGCGATAGACGCTCTGCCCTCCAGTAAAAAAAATACCGGACCCCGAGGCGTTACCCCCAAGTTTGGATATGAGCTCCCTAGTCCGGTGCTCAGCGGGACTTTAACCCAACTGATGATCGTGCTGCCACGCACGCACTATGAGCCCCTCGGACTCCCTTCCCACAGACGGTTCATTTCATCTTCTGGACTTATTGAGCACCTCTTTAGGGGTTCCTAAAAAAAATCCGTGCGGGGGAGGGTCTCGTAAGTAACACTGCATTATCTTTTGACCCATGCCGTTCCCTCTACGCCGGAGGATTCTTCACCGTTGTTCCAAGTTCTGTACAGCTTCATGGCCTTCATCCATTATACGCGAGACTCGGCATCCTCTTCTCCCCTTCGCAGAGCCTTTTGGACGACGCAGCAGGATTCACTTGAAGTTACGGCCTGGGTTGTCGCTCTCCCGGTCTCTGACCGGTACTTTTGTCGATGCCGCTTTTACACACAGATTTCGCCATGTGCAAGCATCCTAGCTACAAGAGTGGCTTGGCCCCTCTCTTGGTTGGACTTGCACCAACTAGATAATGCGTGCCTCTGGGCACGCCCAAATAAAAAAAGGATCAACCTGAAAGAACTGGTTGATCTCATAATACGAACGAGCAGGATAGAGGTCCGGTGGTTCCATGTGTTACCTGCAGATAGCAGCAGTTTTGCTATGCATAGAATTCGATGTTCAAGTAAAGAAAGGACAGGGGCACCCTGTCCTTTCTAATAGATGAGGATAAACGCGTGATGAGTTTACTGTTCGATCAAGGAGATTACAGTTCGACTCTCGAGGTGCCCAGCATCTTGGCAGATTTCGGATCGTGGAAGGATAAGAATAAACTCTCCCGCGTATCGAGGGTGGAGATTTGTTCGATATCGTCTGCACTCAATTCGAAATCGAAAATGTCGATGTTTTCGATGATCCGCTCTTTTCTCACCGATTTTGGAATTACAACGACTTCACGCTGAACAAGCCAGCGCAGCGCGACCTGGGCGACGGACTTGTTGTGTTTTTCTGCGATCGAGGTCAGCACTTCGTTGCCGAACATGTTGCCCAGTCCTTCAGCGAACGGTGCCCACGACTGGTGCTGCACTCTCTGCTCTTTCATAAAAGCGGCGTTCTCAGTCTGCTGGTAGAACGGGTGCGTTTCGATCTGGTTGACTGCGGGCACGATTTCGTTATGCACGATGAGGTCCATCAGACGGTCGGGCAGGAAGTTGCTGACACCGATCGCCTTGATCTTGCCTTCGCGGTACAGGTCTTCCATCGCACGCCAAGCGCCGTAGTAATCGCCGAACGGCAGGTGAATAAGGTATAGATCGAGATAGTCGAGCTGCAGCTTTTTCAAAGATTTAGCAAACGCCAGCTTGGCACTCTCGTAACCTGCATCCTGAACCCAAAGCTTGGTCGTGATGAACAGCTCCTCACGCGGCACGCCGCTACGCTTGATCGCGCGTCCAACCGCTTCCTCGTTGAGGTAACCGGCCGCGGTGTCGATCAGGCGATAACCAGCCATCAGCGCGTCATATACGGCGTTCTCGCATTCTTCAGCATCTGGCACTTGAAAGACACCAAAGCCGATGATTGGCATTTTCACACCATTGTTCAATGTTACGGTTTGCATTGTAATTCCTCCCAGTGTTCAAATGTATAAAGCAAACGGCACATATCCCGGGAATGGGGCACTGAAGCAGAGACTCCACTTACGTCCGATTTGCATTATACTAAGCCTACCGCCTTCGTGTTATACGAAGTTAAGCTTCAAAACTATTCTGCTGTAATTAATGGTCTGTTGGCGCTTGGCTCGACATATCGTTAAGTTGGGTTACAAAAGCGCCTTCATTCGGGCCTTGATTATCACGAATCATTTTCGCTTGTTCCACTAGAACCTCTTCAGCATCCGTACCGAGTAATCTTATTGTTTCTTCAATGAATGCTTCAAGTGGCATCGCATGCGGATTGTTACTAATATCTCCCATGAGTTCCGTTTGAACCCCAGGTGGTATGATTTCTAATACTTTTACTGTTGTATCTTTAAACAAATAACGTTGTGATAAGGTATAGGAATGGAGCGCTGCTTTGGTCGCCGAATACACCGCAGTCGCTGCGTACGGAATAAACCCGATTGAAGAAGTCGTATTAATGATCACAGCTTCTTCTTTAGACTTCAAATGTTCAATTAATGAAGACGTCATTCGAATTGGTCCAAGCAAGTTTGTTGAGACCGTTGAAACCAGAACCTCTTCGTCAATCACACCCGCAGCCTCATCGAAAAGCATGATGCCAGCGTTATTAAATAAGACATTCAAATCAGGAAAGTCCTGAATAAGTTGCTTAGCGGTTGCCTCAATACTGGAAAGATCCTGTATGTCCAGTTCAACTGCAGACATTCCGGGATTAGCACTAATCACTTCCTCCAGACGCTCTTTTCTTCTACCCGAGATGATTACTTTGTTTCCAAGGTTGTGTAGAGCTTCTGCCAATGCACGTCCAATTCCTGAACCGCCACCTGTAATGAAGATCGTGTTTCCTGTAAGTTTCATTTTAAATTCCTCCAATATTTGGTTTATAATTATTTTGAAATTGTATTACATTGTTCGATGAAATCGGTATTAACTATTAATCTTGCACTTTTAGGTTTCAAAATGGACTAACCACCTTCTAAGCAGTATACTATTACAACAATAGTTGCTTTAGTAGTTCAATTGTATCCGGAACATCATTGAGGAACAACCAACAATGCGGGCCATTTGTTGGTTTAAAAAAAAGGAGTTAGATCCATGGGACTTAAAGTAAGAAATATTCGTACAACTCGAACAAGAGAATCCATTTTTGAGTCACTTTTTGAACTGATGGAAGAAAAAGATTTTGATAAAATCACAATACAAAATTTAACGGAACGGGCCCAAATCAATCGGGCAACTTTCTATGCTCATTTCCAAGATAAATATGAATTGTTGGATGAGATAATTAAAAAATCAGCGGAAGAACTTATTCAACAACATACTAATGGTGTGTGTGCATTTACAAAAGATAATATGATGCAATTAGTATTCGCAGCATTTGAATATCATCAACAAGTCAAAAAGAAATGTCGCCGTAACTATAACAAAATCATTCCTCTACTCTCTTCAAAATTAGTCATTGCACTTAAGCATTATTTGAATCTTTGTATGCAGGAAATATCCTCTGATGAACGTACTTTTTTCGTACAAATCTATGCCAACATAATTAATGAAGCAGTTACTCTGCATACTGCTGAACAAACTAAACTAACAGAACAAAGTATCGCAGAGCATATTGTTCAAATGATACACCTGGACTAATCGAAAAAGTGAGGCGTAGTTAGGTAACAGCTGCTTGAGAAAGCAGCAACAAGCCCATTATGTTTCGTTTCTCTTGCACAGCCAATAGTGCCAACATAGGATCCATAGGGAACATTGAAGACTGTGGTCCTAAGAACCATCAAGCTGGAGTATCAGCGATGAATATCATTTGAAATTTTCCTTTTTCAGCTATTTTGGCCCGCTCCTCTGACTATTTATCAACTTTGTTAATTGATTCAATGCTTAGCCTGCTAAGTATTATCACAAGAGAAACTTATATTAAGTTCCTCTCTAGTTGCTTCAAAGTGTTCTTAAAAGCAGGCGTTCTGCCGGTAAAATGGAATGTAGTAATTTATCTTGCTCCTGTCTCCATTTGAAACCAACTGGCTCCTCTAATTCTTTGCCCTTATCTGTTAAAAAAATCCGCATAACCCTTGCATCCTGTTCATCACGCTTACGGGATAAAAATCCGTTTTTCTCTAGTGACTTAACCATGTTTGTTACCGTAGGTGGTTCACAGTTCAGATGTTCGCATATTTGCATTTGTGTAATACCATCACCTGACCACAACCGGTTAAGCAAATTCTCCTGGCCAACATACAGGTTAAGTTCCCTTAGAGAATCACTGTAATCCCGGCGCATTTGGGAAGAAATTCGATCTAAAGACTGACGAATATCGCAATCAACCTTATCTTTCATAATTTACCTCAATTTGTAAAGTATATTTAGTGGACTAACTATAACATTGTGAAGTTGAGGTGTCCACATCTCTTAAGGGTATTTATTTGTTGGCATATCCTTGCTTGTTCAAATACTTCACTATTTCTGGCAGAAAAGTTATTGGAAGATGCTCCTGAATGTGCTCACTCCATCCTTTTACTTTTTTCACGGTAAATGGAGCTTTAACTGGACGGCCTCCATAATAATTCAGCATGGTTTCATCATAGACTGCTAATTGCTCTATATCGAATGGCTGATACTGGTTTTCAAATAATACCATGGATTGAGGCAACCGCGGCTTCAGTGCAGGCTTTTCTCCAGACGGAACACCGATACATAGTCCCACCAATGGAATTACATATTTAGGTAAATGCAATAATTCAGATAATTCGTTAATATTTGCTTTCACCCCTCCAATAAATACACCGCCAAGTCCCATGGATTCTGCTGCAGTTAATGCATTTTGCGCCATGAGCACGGCATCAAGTGAACCGATCAGAAGAAAATCAATATATTCGAGATCAACATCCGGGGCAATTTGATGGTTTCTGTTGAAATCCGAACAGAAGATCCAAAACTCTGCTGCTTCTTCTATATAAGGCTGATTGACACAGAGCTGCATCACTTTTTTACGAAGTTCCGAATTTGTGATTCTAATGATTGAAACGGCCTGAAAATGACTGAAGGAAGAGGTTTGATTAGCTGCCTTAAAGATTGCCTCAAGTTGCTCCTCTGTCAGGTGTTGATTCGTATAAGAACGAACGGAGGTATGGCTTTGAAGCAATTTAAGCGTAGAATTCATTGGATTGGTCCCCTTTGCTAGTTATGTTACAATGATTATTAGCTTGTTAACTATAATGCTGATGTTTTATCTCACATATACTTACTAATTCGTAGGATGTCATCGACTTGGATCAGATCAATCATAGGAAAAGGTACAGATATTACCGATCAAGACTGGGCTGGGCATCTGGAATAGCTAGAAAAATTTCCCCAGTTTACTTCTTCTGCACATACTCCACTAATTCCCTTGGGGTTCACCATCCCATATCTCAACGGTTCATTGCCTTTACATTCCTTCGTTATAACCTATGCTCACGATACTCTGGACTGAATATTCTGTCAAAAAAGCGGTTCCAGGCGATCTCTTTTCTGATAGTCAACCATCCAACCTGGGTATTCAGGAGGCAGTGTACTCACTTCGTCAAGGTGCTGAATTTCATCATCCGTCAGTTCTAAATTTGCGGCTTCCAGATTTTCTTCCAACTGTTCCAATCGTTTCGCGCCAACAAGAACAGAGGTTACAACTGGTCTTGTCATCAGCCAAGCGAGCGCTACACTTGCTATACTTGTCCCATGTGCTTCAGCGATCGGTTTTATCTTATCAATGATATTCCAAGCTCGCTCTTTATCTACAATCGGGAAATCAACCGCAGAGCGGCGCGAATCCTCTGCCTTTTGATTGTGTCGATCGTAACGCCCTGACAGCAGACCGCCAGCAAGCGGACCCCACACCAGAAGTCCCATCTTCTTTGCTTCCATCAAAGGCGCCAACTCTCGTTCAACATCGCGGCTGGCAAGAGAATAATACCCCTGAACCGTTTCAAAGCGAGCCAGATTTTTGCGTTCAGAAATACCAAGAGCATTAGCAATTTTCCAAGCATGCCAGTTCGATACGCCAATATATCGTACCTTACCCTGTGTTACCAGATCATTTAAAGCACCTAAAGTTTCTTCTACAGGTGTCAAGAAATCATCGGCGTGAATCTGATACAAATCGATATAATCCATCTTCAATCTCTTTAAACTTGCTTCCACTGCATTCATAATATGTCCTCTTGAAGCACCGACATCGTTACGTCCCATACCTGTTCGTCCGGCGGCTTTGCTAGCAATTACAACTTCCTCCCGCGCAATACCAAGATTGCGGAAGGATTGTCCAAGAATAATTTCACTTTCACCTTCTGCATAATTATCAGCAGTATCAAAGAAATTAATCCCGATATCGACACTCTTTTTTATCATCTTGTCGGCTTCTTCCTGCCCAACTAAACCGAGAATTTTATGGTTATCCTTTCCACTCGTGAACGTCATTGTGCCTAATGCAAGTTGTGAAACTAAAAGTCCTGTATTTCCAAGCTGCTTATACTTCATTCTGTATATCCTCCTTAATATTGGGCATTTTATAGCATGACAATCATACTCGCTTTGCAATCAGCATGTAACTGTCCGCTACATCCGTTATTATGTGCCTCTTCTTTTTTATAGATAGTCATAAAAGCATGGTGAATACGTGTAAATGAACTTTCATATTTAATGCATATTCATGCTCTCTACTGTTCCGCGGTTGATAACGGAGCGGCGCACGAAAAAACCAATAATAAAGCCAATAACAGCAATTAAAAGCAAAATCCAAAACACGTTTTGCACCCCCGCAGTTATCGCATTTGCGATTTCATTCGGCATTGTTGGTGTAGATGAGGTAGCTAAATACTTATTCTTTCCACCTGTTAAAATACTAATCGCTACAGCTGTTCCCATAGCCCCAACGACTTGCATCAACGTGTTCAGGGCAGCTGAACCGTGTGGATATAATTCAGGTGGCAGTGAGTTTAAGGCATTTGTTTGTGAGGCTGGCCAAATGAGTCCAATCCCTCCCGCTAGAACCATATGCAATGCAATAATTAATCCAACTGATGAAGCTGGCGTTAATGTTGTGAAGAACCATAAAACCAACATTATAATGACTAAACCTGGCATTATAACCCATTTCGGTCCATACTTATCGGATAAGCGCCCTGCAACCATCTGGAAAATACCATTTAGTGCACTACCCGGCAATAATATCAAGCCTGTAACAAATACAGATAGCCCTGCCCCTGTTTGCAAGAACATTGGCAACACAATCATTGTCGTCATAAAAATTACTATACACATCATCACAAGGAAAACCCCGATAACGAACATCGGATATTTGAATACACGTAAATTTAGTAACGGCTGATCCTTATTTTGTCGCAATACAAACAAGATAAGTGCAATCACACCAACAATAATCAACGTAAGAGCGACGGAACTCCCCCCCCCATGGCCTCCTTCACCAGCTTGACCAAAACCAAATACGATACCTCCGAAACCAATCGTTGATAAAACTGCTGAAAGAACATCAATACGTTGCTTACTTACTTCTGTTACATTTTCTAAATACTTCATCCCAAACAACATACCAATCACTATTAATGGTAGTAAGATCCAGAAAATAAAGTGCCAAGATAAATACTGGATTATCATCCCACTAATCGCTGGCCCCAGTGCTGGTGCAAACGATAAAACTAACCCCATATAGCCCATCGCTGCGCCTCGCTTTTCTGGAGGGAAAATCACAAGCAATGTGTTAAACATGAGCGGTAATAATAACCCCATACCAATTGCCTGTATAACACGTGCAAACATGAGCATTTCAAAGTTTAAGGATACAGCCGCTAAGAATGTACCTGCCGTTAAACCAGCTGTTGACACGATAAAAAGTTGTCTTGTTGTATACATTTGCAATAATAGACCAGTGAACGGCATTAGAATACCAAGTGTTAGTAAGTAACCTGTTGTCAACCATTGCGCTGTAGCGGCATTAATTTGGAACACTTCCATTAAATTAGTTATTGCTATGTTAAGAGCGGTCTCGCTAAACATGCCAACAAAACCGCAGATAAGCAGCGATGCCAAGATGGCACGTGTATTGTATTGCTTCTTCATTTCACTATCTCCTTCAAAATCAATATAATCGTTTATTTTTTTGCCCTACCTGCAGCATAATGATGGTCGTCAGGCTTTATCTTTTGTATACCTATTTTCCGGGAAAGGAAGACCTAAATTACCTCTCAACGTGCGGGATTCATATTCTCTTCGGAATATTCCTTTTTCCTGCAGGATCGGTACGACCAAATCAATAAAATCATCAATTCCCGAAGGAAGTTCTTGTCTTAGAAGCAATACGTCCATTGCACCCGTTTGATGCCAATGTTCAATCCTATCGGCTACGGACTGTGCTGATCCGAAAAATGTGGGTTTAGGAGTACGGTATCCTGGGGGCGATAACTTTTGTAACCCCAAAAACTTTTCATTCGCCTCAGTTTCTGTTCTTCCAACGATGATGTGTTGTGATGGCATAATCAACAGGTCTTCCGGAGCTCGTCCTGCAAGGACTGCTCTTCTTCTCAGTTCCTCACTAAATTGCTTGGCGTAGTTGTAATCATCCCCATTTATGAACACACCTTCAGCATGTTTAGATGCGATATTCATAAACGCTTCAGACGTACCCGCTTGAAAGATGACGGGTCTTCCTTGTGGGGAACGACTAATATTTAGCGGACCGTCAACAGAAAAGTACTTGCCCCTGTAATTCAGTTGGTGCATCTTTCTTGGATTGAGGAAGATGCCACTCTCTTTATCACGAATAAATGCATCATCTTCATAGGAATCCCACAGGCCTTCTACAATTTCGATAAACTCTTTATTCAAAGGGTATAAATCATCTTTAGACAAATGCCTTCTGCTGTAGTTAGCCAACCCCCCAGGATTAGAAGTAACAGCATTCCATGCCGCTCGCCCGTTACTAATTTTATCGAGAGATGCCATCTGTCTAGCCACTGTAAATGGATCAGCGTAAGACGTGGCTATAGTCGCAGCAAGCCCGATGTGGCTAGTGGCCATGCTTAGTGCAGATAGTATCGTTACACCTTCAAACATACTTAGAAAATGCGGGATATTTCCAGGCCCTATATGGCTTACATCTGCTAAAAAAACCATATCGAACTTGCCTTCTTCTGCCCGTTTCGCCGTCTTGACATAAAAATCCGCACTTTCGCTTGCATTGGCAGGCATGTTAGGGTGGCGCCATGCCGAGTAACTCCAACCAACACCTTCAAGTATAACGCCGATCTTAAGCTGTTTTTCACTTTTCATTTTTGCTCCTCTTTTCTGTAAAGATCAATCTCACTAGCCAATAACTCAATGGCATTTAATCGCGTAGCCTGTTCGGGGTGAAAATCGGCGATCATAATTTCGTCCGCCCAGGCTTCATTTGCTTTATCTATTAGCCTTTTGGCCACATTTTCAATACTTCCGATTACAAATCGTTCACGGTTGTATTCCCTGGCTCATTCTTCTGCATGTGAATTGAATGCACATGGGATGCTGCTTCTTCTAAGGTGGGGAAAGAAATATCAGCCGATCCAGTAGCTATCCTTGCCCACATGAGTTCTAATGGACCGCTCAAGTCGTCATGAATATATATCTCCTTTATCCGTTTGTATGAAAAACACAAAGATCATTAGCCCACTAACTAAATATATAAACTTATAAATGATAATTTAGTTAGCGTGCTAAATAATTATTTGGCCTACTAACTAATATTCGGCAAATGGAGGGTCCTTAAAACAAATTACTCTCCATTTGCTTCATAAGCCGTCGTAAGAGGAGTCGTTCATCCATTGAAATCGATTTTAGCAACTTTTCTTGATGCTTTTCCCATATAATACGAACGGGATCCTTAAGTGCCTTTCCTTTGTCGGTTAGAAAGATACGCATAGCTCGTGCATCTTTCTCATCACGCTTACGGTAAATGAATCCATTTTGTTCAAGTGACTTAACCATATTAGTTATGGTAGGAGGTTCACAATTCAAATGTTCGCTTAGCTGCATTTGTGTTACTCCATCATCTAAGAATAAACGGTAGAGCAGATTATCTTGTCCGACATGCAGGTTTAGCTCCCTAAGACTTTCGCCGTAATCTCTTCTCATTCTTGCCGAAAGTTTATCGAACAGCTCACGGATCTCACAGTCAATTTCTTTCTCCATGTTGCTCTCCCAACCTTTATTATTAAAATTGTTTAGCAGGCTAAATATATCACAGGTGTAGTTCAGCCGTCAACTATCGTTCGTCCGTAAGAGAAAACCATACCCATTATTTATATATTATTGTTATTCCTTGTAGTTCCGATTCATTTATAATTTTCAGTAGGAATTAGATGTTTTTGGATTGAGTTAACTATCTGAGTGGAGGGTACAAGTGTAACATATCGTATTTTCGAAAAAGCGTAGATGTATCCGTACGATTCGCAGAATGGAAGCGCGTTAGTCAATGAAACAGCGACAGTCTAGGTCTTTAATAAAAGTCGCATAATATGCGACTTTTATTATTTGCAGATTCGATTGAGCGTTGTTCTTGATTTAATCACTTCTTATCACTTCATGCTGCGTGCGAACTTTCAATCGTATGCCTCCACAGGATCAACGCGCTGCGAATCGGCCATATTCGCAACTGCCCGGTACAGATTTGGCGGATATTCGGCGATTCGTTGGCATAAGTACAAGTACCACTCATGGCCATAGGTCAAATAAATCTGAACCGGATAACCTGCTGATTTCAGCCTGCTGCCAAGCTCCGGTCGGATGCCGTACAGCATCTCCAGCTTCGCGCCACGCACCGTCAATAGACCTCGCTGTATCGCTTCCTCTATGATGCGCTCATCATGCGTAGCAACTGAAACCCGGTGTCCGTCTCCGAGCGCCTTTCCCACTAGCTGCAAATATCGCTCATTCAGCGGATTCGGATCGGGATATCGCGACCTTACCCAACTCCTGATAGGCACCTTTCACGATACGTATCCGACCTGGCGAAGCTGATAGCGCGGCCAAATCATTCGGCGTCCGATGTAAATGCTCCTGAAGCGTAATGCCGATATTCTGATACCTGGACGCGGCCCGATTGTAAACCTCGAGGATCCGCTCTGTCTTAGCGGACTCTTCCATGCTGATGAACAGCTCCAATTCTGTTTCCAGCGTTTGGCTAAGTTCGTATAAGCAAGCTCGGTATCCAGCATCAGTCCGATATGCGACAAATCGAAGGATACGCGGGCGAATGCCCCCTATTGACCGAGATCATCGATTAGCGCTATTATTTCCTCAACGGCCGCCTCGCATTCCTCGGCATTTACCGTATTCTCGCCTATGTACTCTAGCGAAATGGCATAGCCTTGGCAGTAAAGTCTCTGACCCGCTTCGAGCCCGTCAATACGGGATTCGCCTGTTACATACTGTAAAGCGGCCTTTTTCAAGAGCCCATATAGGAATGGTGATTGCTCCACATAAGCCTTGATATCCATTCGTCTGGCGACCGACTTTAATGCGTCTGCCGCTTGTTGTTCCCAATCATTGTTAGTGCATATTACGTTTCCCCCTTCTACAAGTACTTCAAGTGTACTTGCACAGAAGGACGCAATCTTGTAAAAAATTGCTCATCTAAATCGACATCGCATATTGCCTAGGCGTTGATCCTACAATTTTCGAGAAAGCCTTTGTAAAATGGCTTTGGTCATAATAACCTGCCTCCGCCATCGGTACCCTTCCGGTCGTTCCAGGCCACCACCTCCTCTAGTTCCTTCTTATCACTCACATAGCTAAAGGTGAAATCCTGCGAATTCATGAGCCTGCGTGAGAAAACCAAATCATTTCGAGGGAGCTTAATGATGCATCGTCAGTCTAATACGTTATTTTCTCAGTCTAGAACTTTATTGTCTTTTGGAACATGTGTTATTTGATAATTATCAAATCGGCAATAGTACCATGTTCTTGTCCATTATCGGCAATGGGACCAAGTTCTTGTCCACCGACATTAACGACACAACAACATGTTTGTGAACAAGAACATAGTCCCTTGTGAAAGAACTTAGTCCCATTGCCGAAAGCCCCTATTCTAGCAATAAAAAAACAACTCAATTGTAGTTGTTTTTAATAATCATGCTTCTTAATATAAGAACTTACGTAATTAATCAGTTGATAATTTTTTGGATAATCCATGGATATCCTTGCCGGCACATATGATTTCATTTTTGAAATAGAAAAAACATCAGACTAAATCGATATGACCATTGTTCTTGAATCCACTCCAATGTATCTTTATTTACCTAATTCCCCTTCCATCATACTTGGCTCAAGGCATACAGACATTATGCTGCGATCCAAAGACCAGCCATGCAAAATAACTACCGGGAATCCTTCACCTACAATTTTGCAGTTAATGGACAATGAAATACACAGCCTTTCCCGTTGTTGGGTTGATTACGACACTCCATCCATCAAGTCAACAGCTAACTCTCGCTTGCCCGGAAGAAACAGCTGCTTGGATCACTGCAGCCCTCATTCTCTCAACGACGTTTCTGTCCAGCACTGCAGGAAATGGTGTATCCGGTGGTGTCCTTCATCTCCATGAGAGAATGCCCAATCTCCAACAAGCGGTCCCTGTACCAGGCATGTCAATAAAAAATAATGACAAAATCGTAATCTTTTTTTAATAAACGGCTTGTAAGCCTTGATGGAGAAGTGAAATCGCAGTCATTAACAATTAATGTTAATAAATTCTGTGTTAGAGTTGAATCAGACAATTAACCAGACTGCAACAACAGGAGGTAACATATGAATACAACTCACGGCACAAGACGTTTACGCAACTTAAGTATCGTAATCAGCTTAGGCGTGGTCTTGCTTACTGGCGCAACCGGCTTGACCGGCAGCAGCAGTACAGCATATGCGGCAACAAGTACATCTGCCTCAGACTCCGCATCTACGAGCGTTGCCGATCAGGTCATTGCAACAGGATTGAAATATCAGGGCGTCCGCTATGAATACGGTGCAGAGTCAGGGGATTCGAGTTCTTTTGACTGCTCTTCATTCACGCAGTTTATTTTCGAACAAAATGGAATCACACTCCCCCGTTCTTCCAAAGACCAGTCTACAACTGGAACATTTGTGCCAAAAAATGAGCTTCAGCCTGGCGATCTTATATTTTTCTATTCTCCGATTCACCATGTAGCGGTATATATGGGCAACGGTAAAATACTTCATACGTACGGAGAAGATGGAGTGACCATTACTGCTCTGGATACAGGCTGGTGGGATTCACATTATACAACAGCACGCCGCGTATTACCTGCTAACGGACAAGCTGTTTCAGATAGCGGATCTGCTACTCCGGACACACTCTCCCCAGCTTCTCCCTCCGCTGATTCGTCTCAGGATCAGACGATCGGTGATGCTTGGGATTGGCTTAACAGCATTAAATAAGCTACTTAATCATAAGAAAAATGAAGTTATCTTAAACGATGGAGTATGCGGTTTTACTATAAAATGAAAACTCCTTAACCGTGTACTTGGTGAGGGAGTTTTTAGTGTGATTATTACAAGCAACGGAGGACCCTCGGTTTGTTTACGTAGTAGTTGTTCGATGGCAGCACCTATTAAAGGCCGCTTTCGTTCGTATAAGATCTGCCAAGCGGCACATTAAGAGTTATAATACCACGACCTGAAATGTTTATAATTTGTCATTACATTCTATTTCGTGACGATGACTAGCATTTCAGCGCTGCGGGAAATTCCGCTGCTGTTCACAAGCTCGGCCACATAAGTGTAGCTGCGCGGCGTTCTGCCGCTGATTGCGGTCTCGGCAGATTGGGCTGATTCCCCTGATTGTGAACGCAATAACCACTATAAATTTGAACGGTATCGTTGAATTTGGAAGATTCAATATAACGCTGTAAATTCTCAACTCCCGCATCTTTAGTTGTATCCTAAGCGTCAAATGAGACCCCGCGGGTAAACTCATTAATCTCCATAAATCCTGACTCTGGCTGAAGGATTAGTCTGCCGTTGACTGAAAGGCGGGTGAAACTGATATTGTTGATCGTCCGTTCTTCATCATAGCCAAAGATTTGGCTTGGATGACTGGTGTCGCCATTGTAAGTGATATCCTCAAAGCTGATATTCTCGATCCGGAAGCCTGGTACGGGATTATAGTCTTTGTTCCATATTACTCTTAGGTCGATGAGACGGCCCAGCTCAATATTCTCGACACGGATGTTGCGGTAGACCACATTCCGGACCGAATTATTATCACCTGCGTTGATAGCCAGCGCTCCCATATAATTCGGCTGCGGTTCATGGTGCTCCAGAATGTCGATGTTCTCAAATAGAATATCTTCAATAATATCTCCATTCTCCCGATGGTTCCCATGGGTTCCGATCATCAGGGGATGAGCGACATCTGCCCATAACACAGAGTTCCGCACGGTAATGTGGCTGGTATCACCATAGTAATCCCACCGTGAGCCGTATATGGCTATACAATCATCTGAAGTACGCAGAAACACATCGTCGATATCAATATGCGAGCAAGACATCATATCAATGCCGTCGGACCAGCCCCGGGTACTGAAGGATTTGAAATTCTGGATATGCACATGCTGGGATTGTCCCAAATAAATACTGTAATGCGGAGGATCCAGCGTAATAATCCCTTCAACCGAGATATTCTCCGAGAAGACGATGCGGATTCCGCGGAATGCCGAGAAGCGGTGAAAGTCAGACAAGTAGAGAATGCCTCTGCCGCGTATCGAGACATTCTTCACATGGTCACAGACCATTGAACCGACAACAATTGCCCCGCCGGCAATATAGACGGTCGTGTCCGAAGGAATCTGAAGCAGCGTCTGCTCCAAATAATGCATCCCCGGAGCGAAATAGATTGTATCCGGCAGGTTGCCACCGTCCACCTTAGGTGTTGCCAGCAGGCGGTAAATATCCTCCGTACGGTGGATGGCCGGCTTAAGCAGGAGAACATGATCTTGCACCGGGTCCGGCGTATCCGTCTCAATTGGATTTGCGAACAGATGAAGATTGCTGAACCGCTCCCCGTTGATCTCTACCGATAACTTCAGAGGCCGGTCAAGGGTGAAGGAAAGTGTCTTCTCAGTATGTTCAAAAGAGAGGTTAGCCGACAGCGGACGAATAACCGCTTCCTGAATGCTCTGCTTCAGGCTCTCGATCCGTACTTCTACCCTTCCGCTCATATCAAAATAGGCCATAGAAGCCTGCCGCACATGGTGCATATCTACTTTAGCCTCGTACACAAACAGCTGCTCCCAAGCTTGTCCTGGATTCCTGACATACACCGCAAAGTCATCTGTGTTAATGGCCCCACCCGGTGCACTATAAACAATCGTCTTATTCATTTTTCCTCCATGTCGATGTTGTAGTTAATGATCAGAAACATTAGTACTCCACAATTTCTTGCTTAAAGACCGTGCAGTTCTCGATAATATACGGCGCTCTTGTATCTTTATTAATAGCGTGAAGCTTTATCCCTTCCAGTGTCAGCCGCTCCACATTGCGGATATCCATAAACGCCGCCCGGCTCCAGGTTGGATAATAGTTCTCGGATACTTGTTCCGGATGGTTATACCGCATGTCCCATACCTTGGGATAAGCCGGGGGGATGTCTTCTTTATCAACGCCTCCGATAAAGGTATACGTAATATTCCTTAAGGTTACATCGCGGATGGGATAACTGTCGCAGGCATCCATCCGGATTCCGTTGAAGGATGGAGAGCCCATTACATCGTCAGTGAAACGGTAATGGGTATGCTGCATCTCCTCGTCGTCCGTCGCCGTAATATCCGCCAGCGTAATCCGCTCCATGGTCCCGATTTCCGGCATAACCTCAAGACCGAGCGAAGAACCGATTACATCCAGCCGGTTGTTCAGGATCATGAAGACAGGACGGGTTACATTCCGCATGACCAGGCCCTGGGCTACAATGTCGGTAATGCTGCCGCCCTCTGTGCACTCCAGCTTGATTCCTTCACGCCATACATTCTCAAATGTACAGTTGTGGATTGTGACACCAGAGATATCGCCTACAGATTTCAGGCCGATGCGGATTCCGGCGCAGATAGAAGTGAAATGACAATTGACAATATGCACATTCTTCATCGGATACTCTTTGCTGCTGGCTTGTAAACAAAGATTGTCGTCGGTACCTAGTATTTTGCAATTGGAGATAAACACATTTTTACAACCATCATAATCGAGGCCGTCCCCGTTATATCTTCTTTCATTACGAATGTCCAAATCCTCGCACCATATATTCTCACTGTCCAAAAAAGCCGTTGTCCATGCCGTGGAATTATAGAGCCGCAGTCCCTTGACCTGAATGTTCATACAGCGCAGAAACCTCATCATCATCGGACGATAAATGCTGCCCTCATTCGGGAAGCTCTCCGCATTGCCGTTTATTTCACCTTGGCCGATTACCCCAATATTCACCGCATTCTCGGCATAAATAAAGCATTTATCCATGTCCTGTTCATTGATGTAACGGTTATAATGCGTTCCGTCCGGGTAGTCACTGATATCCGGATTGGCCAGCAGCACAGCAGACGGGTTCACCTGTAAATACACATTGGATTTCAGAAAAATGGTTCCCGAGACAAATGTACCGCCCGCAAGCACCACGGTTCCGCCGCCCGCCTCAAAGCAAACGTCAATCGCTTTCTGGATTGCTGCCGTATCCACGGCAATGCCGTCGGCCACAGCGCCATATTCTTTCGGATCAAAACTATCCTTCATTATTAGCTCCTCCAATTATCTCGATGAAAACGATCATTAATCAAGCTTCGTGATAAGTGCTTCTCCGTCCTTTGTCTGATTGAAGCCTCTCAGTTCGGCCTTCAATTTGGCCATGGACCGGCCTAGCTCTTCCTTCTTCTCCCCGCTGTATTCGCCAATTCCCGATCCTATCACAGCTTGCTGCGGGCAGTTGTGATCGAAAGGACTTGTTAAATGGCGGTCTCTCTCAAAATACCGGTGCGGACCATAAGCATTGAAGGTGCTTGGCACAAGCGATACCATCAGATCATGGTCTCCGCCAGCCAATCATAGGAATATCTGCCGCTAATCTCATGTACGCCAGGGAATAGGTCTGAGGACAATTGATTGGCAGCATTCTCCGCTTCATAAATCTTCCGGATGTCTTCCACACTTTGCAAAAAACCTTGCTTCGGAAAAATAGGATCATGTTCGCCGGACTCCAGGAATAAGGCTCTTGGAGCAATTAGACCGATCCATTCCGGCAATTCTGCATAGAGCAATATGTCCGGAATATGGTTACAGATACAATGATCGACGGCAATGATGCTCTCCTTGAACGTGCTCGTGAAGCCGGTAAGCACGACAGCCTTTAACCGCTCATCCAGCGCGGCAGTGATATAGGAGATTAATCCGCCGCCGGAAAAGCCCATGATTCCCAACCGTTCCGCGTCAACCTCCGGCCGCGAGGCTAAATAGTCCAATACCAGCCTCGATTCCATTACACGTAATCCGGTCAATGTTTTGCCTAACATCAGTAATTGTGTGGACATCTTATAACATGAGCTTGGAGCCAGGCCATCTTCCGTCAAGTCACCTTCAAGCAAGCGTTCTCCGAAACCAACGATATCCGGGGCAATCACAAGCAGTCCCCGTTTCACTAATTGCAAGGCGAAATGCTGATGAATTCCCGGAGGATTCTCATCGACAGTTCCATCGAAGTTCAAACCGACAATCTCTCTGCTTCCATAACCATGCCCATGGACCGCTAACACAGCAGGAATTGTAGTCTGTTCATAGCCATCTGGAATTAGGACATAAGCGGCAAAGGACAACCCGGAGACAGCAGACAGCTCCACCCGCTCCCGCACATAACCGTCACACACAACACGTTCAATAATAGTAGCTTCGCATTTACCGCTAGGCTCAAAGCTTCCGATTAACCGTTCCAGGGTCTCCTTCAGATAAATCTTCCGTTCTGAAGGCAACATCTGTAGGCGCTCTTGCTCAATCCTCTTCAGGCTACTGATATATAACTGCTCCAATAACGAATCTGCTCTCCACGTCATGGTTATTCCCGCTTTCAATAATTGGAATGGATATTGCTATTGACCGCTATTTCTTCAAGAAGAATGCGGCTGCTTGGAACGGACCGGTCATCTGCACCTTCAGCAAGCCATCTGAGAGTTCCGTGTTTAAGGGGGCCGCTGCGTACATGGATGTGATCGTGAAAACTTCACTTCCACTACCTGGCCGTCATAATGGAACAGAGATGTTGTTTCCGCACCACGCATCGTTCGTCCCTGCGAGAAGCCGTTCGGATAGTTGTCTCCGTTGAAAGAATCTGCATCAAGTTCTACCTCCGTTCCCATTGTGCTAAATGATGCTCTTTATATCGCTTAATTGTATTCCCGAGCGTGTATTAAAAGTTTCTGCAAATTCACCTGAAATGTTTATATTTTGTCATACACTTTAGCTGACCGGCAGCCGGTGCGTCAGCACGGGAACTCATAAAAAAGAGACCACCAGACTTAATGGTAGCTGATGGCCTCTCCGTTGTTTCAGATATAAGCTTCCCAAATTTATTGCAAAGTCAAATACAGAAGATTCATGCTTGTGCTGGAGCTGGCCCCTTTAAAAACAACATAGATCATATAGTTTCCGGTCACAGTGCCTCCTGCCGACCCTGAAGTGGTGAGAATGTTACCGGAGAGCGCTGTAGTCGTGTATGTGGTCAAGCTTCCGGTATTAGTGACAGGGATCGTGGCCAGTAATGTCCCCCGGTCGCCGTGGGTAGCCCCTTCGGCATAAGCTTCAGGTTGACCCTTCAGAGTGCCTGCGCTGCTGGCTGTTCTAATCTCAAGCGTCCCCGTCCCTGTGCTTGAATAATTCATATTCACCTTGGATACATTGCTGAATGAAGTATAGGGGAGCGCCGCAATGGCTTTGGTTCCTGTAAGTCTTAATTTGCTGTAATCTCTGGAACTGCCACTTACAAAGCCGGACGCGTACTCTCCGTAAATATTTGAAGAGCCATTCAGTAAATAGGCTAATCCGCTGGTTCCCCAGTTGATCGCGTTATTTACAGGAGTGACATTGCTGGTATAATCTGCTGCTCTATTAGCAACTGAGCTTATCAGAGCAGCGTAGCCCGTAACGTCATAACCGTTCTTGTCGGCCGCATACACCGGGTTATTCACATACTTGGATAAATACGTATATTCACTGGCTGCGGCAGCAGAGGAGAATTTGTAATAATTATAAGCTGACGCATACATATTCTCCGCAGCTTTTCCTCTGTCATAGGTGGTTATCCCGCTATCGCTGTGATGATTCCATGGATAGGCGGTTACGTAAGCATCTACTTCATAGCCCAGATTATATTGAGCGCTGAAATTTGTTGCCTTTAATAAGAGACGGTTATTAAATTCATACAGGCTGTTATCGCCCTGATTCCATGCAATTTGTGCCACGTTAATGAAGGCGGACAGATTTACCAGCGCATGTGCCTGATCCCGGTCGCTCTCCTTGCTCTGCCCCGTAGTGGCATTGTAATTGTACAATAGGCTATACCCGTTCGCCCCCTGGCTCTTATCCGGTTTTTTCTGCCAAGACTCAGCTCCCTGATTGGTGTAGTAGGCTGTGCTGTTTGCTTTGAAATCGCTCTTCACCAGATTATACAGCGTCGTATCCTCGGCAAATACGGCGTAAGCCATAGAACCCTCCCGCAGAATGGCTGCGTGACCATGGGTAATGTTATCCATATCATAGGTTGCAAGCACCGCCGCATTGGATAACAGCTGATACATACTTATGGCTGTGCCGCCCGTATTCTTGTTAAACATTGCGATCAACGAAGCTGTGTCTGCTGCGGACCATCCGCTATAGCCATATCTGAGCAGCTCTGCAGCAGCGCTGAACTTAAAAGTAACAACCCCTACGTCAAGATTAGTATCATACACGGAGCCGGTATCACCGCTGGTGCCAACTCCTGTAAAGATCGACGCATATTTCATCATGATCGTCCGTGATCCTGCGGCATAAGTGGCATCACCGGTGATGGTATACATCAAGGCCAGATTATAGACCTTGGTAGCAGCTAGGCGCATTTCATTCCATCCGCCGCTGTTGTTGTGTGTTATAGCCGTAAGGGTATAATCCCCGGCCGATATAGTGCCGTAGGAGGCAACCGTACTCTGAAGTGCCGTATAGGTTGAGTACCATGGCTCGGCATGGCTGGCTACCTTATCCTTCATAGTTTGGATGCCAGCAGCATTCTGCAAAATCCCGGGATGTATAAAGGCTGCGGCGGCAGTGATCTCTTCACTGGCTGACTCAGCAGCTGCCAAACGGACAGTGCCAAGAGATATACTGGAAAAGCCAAGAAGTAAGATTGCTGCCATACAAACAGAAAACGATCGTTTCTTCTTCAAATAAAAACCTCCTCAAATGAAGTAGCTGAAAGCACAGGATAGCGCTTTCAAACAAGAAAATAATACCTTTTATCTGTACGCTGCCCAATATGCGGACCAAGGCTTCCAATTATCATGTTCTGATCGCCATTGCCATCGAGGAACGGCAAAGCGAAACAGCACGGCAGCTAATGGAAAGCCATATTCAGAGTATGCTGACAACGCTTAAGCAGTAGATTCAACCCTGAGTTTCCTGATAATGAGAATTCGGTAGCCCTCTTGATTTCAGAATAAGGACGCCGGGCTTCTTCCCGGCGTCCTCATTGAGGGCATGCTGTTAGATTTATGCTAACATGAACATTTTGAATGTTTTAAGTACCACTGTATGCATTTTTTTGAATGATTTTGAACTTTAGAAGTGCCTCTTCCAAAGTTCGTTTCGACTTCTCCTTCAAGTGTGAGAATCGATCGAATGCAGAAAACAGATGATGTTCCCCTTGCATTACAATGGATTCCACTCGCGGAATCCAGTTATGTTTCTCTGCTTCAATGAAATGTTCAACCACTTCGTGTGCATTCCAGGTTCCTTCCCCTTCATTATTTTGCACCCATGCTTCTGACAGACCAGATAAGAAACGCTCCAGAGTTTCTGGTGTGCGCTCTAAAATATCAATAGCTTCATGTAAACGGAAATTAATATTAATGCACCCCTCCGATCCGTAAGAGCAACAAAGCATTAATATTTTAATTTACAAAAATTTGTCCCAGTCATGGCCCTCCGGAAATTGTCGGGTTAAAGAAGATTTCAGCCATGCTTTTTCTTGTGGCAGAAGTGTCGGCAGCATTGTTCGGAAATCATTAATATCCTTCTCCCGTACTTTCGAACCGCCTGCTTTATGGAGAAGTTGGATTTCGGGTCTCAAATAAGGTATTCCTTCAACAGTTTTCAAAATAATTTCAGCCATTGGCCTTCTAATTGATTTATCTCTCTTATAAGTCCATGAATTTTCTTCGGTATCAATGATCATAAGTTGAAAAGCCCAAGGCGAATCATCGCTCTTACTAACCCATACATCATTTGTCGAGTTCAAATACTCTCCATCTTCCCAAAGACTAAGCTTACCATCTTCAGCCCTGTACAACATCCAATCACGCATTAAATACTGATAAGCGATTAATTGCTCTTCACGAGTAATAATAACATCAATATCACTATGTTCCCTGGTTTGTTTATGTAGATGCAAGTCTAATGCCCAGCCCCCGGCAATACACCAATGTATCGGAATGACAGAAAAAAGTTTATTTATTTCCGACACAGTTAAAGGCTTCCAATTACTTATATCCGTCCTCAAACCGATCCCTCCCATTACAGTTCACCGCGCTTTTCACAACGGTATGTTTTATAAGACTGATGTTGAAAAGTTGGCGAATTCCCGAAGAAAATCTTATTGATTGTCCGATCTGTTTGTCATTGCAACAACTCCGTATTAGTTTTTACCGGCCGGTATGAATTAACATATAAGAATTATCTTCGAAAGTATAGATTGATAATGGAAGATAATTTATAACATTATTATTAGGAAGCCAATTTTAGGCGTCTTCTATTTAGTAACCTCAAAAAAATAACAGACAACAAACGTGTGGTTTTATATGCCGTTTGGCAGCTATTAAACTATAATCCTTATTCAAAATCCCAAAGATTCACCAACGAGGATAACCTTTATTCTCCCCGCCGGTTTACACATTCTTGTTTGGACGATATAAGAACAGATACAATCATCTGTTTTACAATCTCCGCAAGCACCATTGACCAGGCAGGGCGTTTTTTGCGGCGAATGTAAAAATGGGCTGGACGAACACGAACAGCGGTATACATTAATGGGGGCCGCATATGTTCTGGCTCTTATAACTGCGTCTTCAGCGGTCTTGCAGACCTTATTCATCCCAACGATAGCAATAACACTTTTCGGTCCAAAGGTAATTGCCGCTGTTCGATTGCCAACACTATCTATATTGACCAATATGCCATCCTCGCTAACAGCGTTAAAGCTCGTTAAATAGGTGTCGCACAAAAGAGCTTGGCGCATGAGGTCATAACGTTCCTCCATGGTTTGCGCTGTATCACGATCAGTAATCATATAGCTGCCTAGACGTACTCGATTAAGAAGCCCGATTTCCTCAAGCGTGACTGACCCACCCCATGATACCGAAGTATGTTCTGGAATAAATGATAGTGCCTTTTCTACAGCTTCTATGGCGTTATCACAGTAATAAGCCTCAAACTTTCTGCTTTGCAGATTTTTAATAACCTTTGAGGCTAAAAGCCGATTTCTCGCTTTTATTGAATTTTCTTTCCCTTGCATTGTTTTTCCTCCATTCTGACGTTAGAAAAGGTGACTAAATTCTTTTGTAGTTATGATTAATATAGTACAGTAAAAAGAAAAAATATGTTGCACATGCAACGAGGAGCCTCTCATGAACAACTTAGATTCCCTATGTCAATCACGTTTATTTTCAGGGATTTCCCCAAGTGATATTCCCCAAATGCTTAAATGTCTTTCAGCCACACGGAAAGAATATGCAAAAGATGAGATGGTTGTCCGTGAGGGCGATTTAGTGGATGATGTCGGCATCATATTGCAGGGTAGCGCTCAAAGTACGAAATTGAGCGTCACGGGAAAAAAAATTATTGTATCCCTCCATTATCCGGGTGGATATACCGCAGTTTTAACAGCGGCTAGCCGTGGAAGAAGATGCCCTATGTCAGTACAGGCAATAGAACCACTTGAAGTTCTGTTTATTCCTATCCAAAGCATATTGAGCCGTTGTACGAAGTTGTGTATGGCACACGAACAATTACTTGGCAATCTTTTTGATAGTATCGCAGAACGAGCGTTAGAACTGCATGACCGAAATGATTGTCTGATTATGCCTACTATTCGGGATAAGGTCTTAACTTATTTAACAAGAGTTATGCGTGAAACTGGAACAGAAACTTTTACTATTCCTTTTGATAGAGAAGCGATGGCCGAGTATTTAGATGTAGATAGAAGTGCTTTATCCAGAGAACTTGCATGGATGAAGCGGGACGGCTTGATTGACTTTTATAGAAACGAATTTAAGCTATTGCAAAAAGCAGTAGAAAAAGATTTTCACTAACCGGCAAGCAAAGGAGATTCATCGGCCGTATAAGCCTGCAGTTGTGGACCTAAAGACCTCCCGTTCACGCGCAATCGAGATTTACGGCCTCCTGCTCAAGTGCAAATATCCCATTTTTGCATGTATATCCCTGGTTATTCGAATCGATAGACCCATCGCTCCGGGGCTATCCTTTTGTTATACTTCCAAGTGAGGTTTCAAACCATCTAGAATCAGGAATTTAATCGCAGCATCCTTCATTTCGCATTTAATACAAAACCCGCACAGAGGAGCGCAAAGACATGAACTTTTTCAAAAAACTGTTTGGCGGCAATGAAATGAGCAAATCGGAAGACGGTACCACAATTTATGGCTATGACGCTCCGGATGAGCGGCAGGTTACGCCTCCCTCCGAAATTTTGTACATGGAACAATTAAACGAACATTTTAATAAAGTCTTTCCAAACCGAGAAACCGGCGTGTTCCATGAACTGATTTCAGACATCGTACATATTGATGTGAACATTATGGAAGC
This sequence comes from Paenibacillus sp. FSL R10-2199, assembly GCF_038000235.1. Lineage (NCBI taxonomy): Bacteria > Bacillati > Bacillota > Bacilli > Caryophanales > Paenibacillaceae > Paenibacillus > Paenibacillus sp. FSL R10-2199. The sequence goes on from NZ_JBBOBO010000001.1 coordinate 5,093,928, forward strand.
TACACCTGATGAGCCATACCGAGTGCTGTACACCAATGGGATGAGCGATCTGCCGATGACACTCCCACAGGAGATCCGTAAAGAGTACAAGCATCTTGAACGCGCGGAGCTGATGATGTTTTTGCCGGCGGACTGGCCGCTTACGCAGAAGGATTTTGAAGCGGAGGAGTACTATTGGCCGATCCGGCTGATGAAGATGCTTACCCGGTTCCCGCATATGTATCAGACGTGGCTTGGATACGGCCATACCATCCCCAATACGGAGGATTACGAGCCATATACGCCTAACACTGAGCTGTCCGGCGCGATCCTGGTTGCTCTGCCGGAAGAGGTTAGCACAGTCCATACGAAAGATGGCAATCAGGTTCAGGTTTATTTCCTGGTTCCGCTATACCGGGAGGAAATGGAATTCAAACTGGAGTCAGGTATGGATGAACTGGTTGCAAGCTGTCCGAGCTTCCCGGTGATTTCCTCGTTCTGAATCCGAATAGACCCAATGCTTGTAAATAACTGCCCGGATTAACGGATTTGAAAGTATCAGAGCAGTCACTGCGGCAAAATTGGACTTCCGGCAATGCTCTGTTCATAAGAAACCGCCCCTTTTCGATTTCCGTTACTCAGTGACTGAAAAGTATCTCTCCTCTAAAGATATTCGACTTCTACCCTAGCTCACTAACTCCTTTGATCAACTCTTCTACGCGTTTGGCTTAGTTTAAGATGATTATCTAATCGGCAATAGTACCATGTTCTTGTCCATCGACACCACCACAGATAGTTCAAAGAAATTTATTGATCGACAAAGCCCCTGCTCTTCCATAAAAAAAACAACTCACCAGGAGTTGTTTTTTTATATTCGTACGCCCAGCATGGGCGTCATCTTTAGGGTGAAAGTCCCGAACGGGGGCTGGCGAGCGCCTACCGTTAGCCAAGGGCAAGGGTGTCCACCGTGAGGTGGAATCTGAAGGAAGCCGGAGGCAAAAGCACGGGCCAAGGTACACGAACTGGATTTGAGGCTGTGTCAGTCGGATGAGTCACCTAAACATGACGAAATCCAAAGCCGCCAAGGGCTGGCGCGGTATACTCCAGTGGTCGCGGGCAGACAGATGACGTTCTTATCTGGGGAGACCTGTCAGATAAGCAAGAAAAAAAAAACTTGTAACCGTAGCTGAGAGGCTGCGCTGAACTGGCAGGAGTCAGCAGAAGCCATAGTACGTAAGCTGTTGCAACAATTTACGGAAGGGCTGAACCGAAAGGAGAGAGGAAAGCGATGCGTTCGCATGAAGAGCAACGACAGCAGAATATCTCGCAAGGGAGCTTGCGGCAAAGAGAAGCGGTGAAGCCGTCAGGGTATGCCGGAGCGCCGAGTTCTTCGTCGGCACAAGTCGTCCCTTCCTCTCGCGAAGACCAGAACAACTTGCTGGAGCAAATGCTCAAAGGAGATAACCTTCGACTCGCTTACAAACGAGTGGTGCAAAATGGAGGAGCGCCCGGTGTGGACGGTGTAACGGTAGCGAATCTACAAGTTTACCTGAATACGCACTGGGCATCGGTGAAAACTGAACTTCTGACGGGAACTTACAGACCTGCGCCAGTCAAACGGGTGGAAATCCCCAAACCTGGAGGCGGTGTACGGCAGCTAGGCATCCCGACTGTGATGGACCGTTTCCTCCAGCAAGCACTTTTACAAGTCATGAACCCGATCTTTGACGCACAATTCTCGTGGTACAGCTACGGCTTTCGGCCGGGGAAGAGCGCGCATGACGCCGTTAAACAAGCCCAAAGATATATCCAAGGCGGCCTCAGATGGGTCGTGGATTTGGATCTGGAGAAATTCTTTGACAAGGTAAACCACGACATGCTAATGGCAAGAGTGGCGCGGAAAGTGGAGGACAAAAGAGTGCTGACGCTAATCCGTGCTTACTTAAACGCCGGAGTTATGGTGGATGGAAAATGGGAGCGTAGCCGGGAGGGAACGCCACAAGGCGGTCCGCTTAGTCCGCTTCTAGCAAACATTCTATTGGATGATCTGGACAAGGAACTGACCGGGCGAGGTTTGCGATTCGTACGCTACGCGGACGACTGTAATATCTTTGTGGCGAGTAAACGAGCAGGCGAGCGTGTCATGGAATCGGTAAGTCGGTTTGTAGAAGGAAAGCTAAAACTGAAAGTAAACGGGGAGAAAAGTGCGGTAGCGAGACCTTGGCACCGAAAGTTCTTAGGATTCAGTTTCCTGAGCCAGAAACAGGCAACGATTCGGATTGCTCCGAAGAGTCTCGCAGCTTTTAAAGGGAGAATTCGAGAGCTAACGAAACGTACCTGGTCCATTTCCATGGAAGAAAGGATTTACCGACTGAACCGCTATCTGATGGGTTGGCTCGGTTATTTCCGTCTAGCCTCGGCGAAGACACACTTCCAAACACTGGACCAGTGGATTCGGAGGAGACTTCGAATGTGTCTGTGGAAACAGTGGAAACGAGTACGTACACGAATCCGCGAGCTTCGAGCACTCGGGGTTCCAAAGTGGGCTTGTTTTAAGATGGCCAACTCGCGGCGAGGCGCGTGGGAAATGTCCCGGAACACGAATAACGCCCTTTCGACTTCCTATTGGGAAGCAAAAGGGCTGAAGAGTTTACTTTCACGCTATCTGGAACTTTGTTAACCTTTTGGAACCGCCGTATGCGGACCCGCATGTACGGTGGTGTGAGAGGACGGGGGCTTGCCGCCCCCTCCTACTCGATATTAGATACTCGAAATTTAACTTAGGAGTTATATATCTCTCTATTCAAGTTCACAATTTCTTGGTGCGAATATCCTCCAGTAGCTGCCGTTAACTTCTCTATCACTTTATCGCGAAGGAATGGGGCTTTTTCTTTATTTGCTTTTTTTAATGCTTCGGTTAGTTCCTCTTTGGTAAGTTCTGTGCAGTACGCAGGGGTTCCTGGCTGTTGTCGCCACGAATCACTTAAGGATCCGCTATCTACAGAGTCGAAGCCGAGCTCATTGACTACGTTCATGGTTATTTGTTTATGCGACTGGTTATCACCGGCAATCGCTATGGCAAGTCGTCCACTGGTACCTTCGGGAGCTCCTTTATATTCCAACGTATATGCTAATAAATTGTTAAAAGCTTTAGTGATAGGTCTCCCTAACTGATTGGATACCCAAACACTTTCAACCAACCCATTCTCAATTTCTGCAATTTTATTGTCTCTACCCGGATAATAATTTGAAGTGTCAATAACGACTACTTCCTCCCCAACTTTATCTACAATGCTGCGAATGCTTGGCAGTGCGTGGAAAGGGATCGATATGACTAGAACAGCAATGTTTGTTATTACTTCATCTACACTCACTGGTGTACCCGCAAGTTCTTTTCCTTCTAGCCGTTCTATCCCGCGAGCATCTGCAATTTTGACATCATGTCCATTCTCAATTAATTTTTTGGAGATATTCGACGCGATGGGTCCTGCACCTATAATTCCAAATCTCATTTTCATTTCTCCCTATATATTAGTTAGCATGCTAAATATGAGCAAGAGAGAACTTAGAATAAGTTACTCTCCATCTCCTTCAAAAGCCGCCTTAACAGTAAGCGCTCTTCGGGTAAAATTGATTTCAGTAATTTCTCTTGCTGCTGCTTCCACTTGACTTCAATCGGTTGTTCTAACTCTTTTCCCTTATCTGTTAAAAAAATGCGCATAACCCTTGCATCTTGTTCATCACGCTTGCGGTATATGAATCCGTTTTGCTCCAGTGACTTAACCATATTGGTAACCGTAGGCGGCTCACATTTCAGATGTTCGCTTATTTGCATTTGTGTAATCCCATCGCCTAACCACAAGCGATACAGCAAATTATCCTGGCCAACATAAAGGTTAAGTTCTCTTAGAGATTCACTGTAATCCCGGCGCATTTGGGAAGAAATCCGGTCTAGCGACTGACGGATATCACAATCTACTGTATCATTCATAGTTTACCCTCAACTTGTAAAGTATTTTTAGCGAACTAACTATAACATGATGAAATTGAGGTGTCCACCGGTGAACGGAGCTTTACCTGGATGGCCTATATTTTACTTGATACCAGCTGCCAGCTCATCAACCACTTCTTGTACCGTTTGGATCTTTGTGATTGGCGTAATTCCAGTACCCACAGTGATAATACCACCTTCGCCAATACCTTCAAGCATACCGATACGGATTACACTAGAGCTACCCCCTACCTTAGCAATTTCTTCACGAGATGCGCCCTGGTTATCCATAGCCACCAATTTTTCAGCAAACGGTGTAGGCAACGAACGGTAGTAAGCAGGTAAAGTACGGTACAACAACAAATCTGCTGCAGATGAATCCACTATCCTTTGCTTTACTGATTGTGCTGCGGGGTTTTCAACAGTAGGAATAAAACGGCTTCCTAAAAAGACACCTTCTGCCCCTAATTCAAAGGCACTTGCAACACCGCGAGCATCACCAATTCCACCAGCAGCGATTACTGGAATATCAAGCACATCAACGATTATAGGCGTTATTGTAAACGTACCGATAATACTTGTCGGCAATGTTCCACCCTCATCAAAACCGGTAGCAACATAAACATCAACACCCATAGCTTGAGCAGTCTTTGCATCTTCGATCGTTGGAGTTAAAGGACGGTAAACAATCTTAATGCCCGCTTCCTTCAATGGGGTAATGATCTTTTCAGTTAACGTTCCTTCAACACCATTAAGAAGAATAACTTGCACACCTTCTTCAATGACAACTTCCAAAATGGGCCAAGTGAACTTCATATCAGCATCAGTAATTAAAGTTGTACCAAATGGTTTATCCGTCAGTTCCTTTGTCTTCCGGATCTCACGGCGCATACGTTCCGCGGTTTCCTCCGGTGAGGTTGTTATTGTCGTTTGGCCGGCATTAGGACCAAGAATCCCTAACCCTCCCGCATTACTCACGGCAGCAACAAATTCAGCATTCGTAATCCAACTCATTGGTCCTTGTAAGATGGGTTTTTCAATTCCAAGAATCTCTGCTACACGATTGTTCATTAATATTGTCCTCTCTTTAGCACCCTATAGTCGCAATACTGTACAGCTTAATTGGTCTCCTCTACGGGTTATGTTACAATAATCATTAGCTTGCTAATAATATTTGTATCCGTTAGCAGCCTTGGCAATATCATACGTCCATATGTTTCATTTGCGAAGAAGGCAATTTAAATGAACGTAGTACATATTTTTGTACTTTTAGACTGGGAGCGATATCATGCGGGTATGTAATGAAGGATTTGAAAAAGAGTTTATTGATGAAAAAAGAGATATGTATGCAATAGCCTTTACGCAAAATGTACTTTCGGGGCGATGGAAATATTTCATTATCTGGTATCTGGAAGGGGAAAGACGCCGGTTTACCGAGATCAAAAAATTCCTGGGAGGCTTGTCGCAAGGCTCGCTCACCAAGCAGCTCAAGGAGCTCGAGGACGACGGAATTATTCTGCGCGATGTGTATCCTGAAGTTCCGCCACGGGTCGAATATTCGCTGACAGAGAAAGGAAACAAGCTGTTGCCTGTCCTAAAGAAGATGGAGGAATTCGGTAAAGAATATGGGGAGAAGCCTGAATTAGATGAAGGATAAGGGTAAAGGTAAAGGCTCCCCCCTATTCAGCCAGCACATAAAATCGCGCAATCCAAACCAAAAACCTCCAAGATTATCTCCCTTTCTTACGACTGGACAGGGTTCCATTCTCTTGAAGGTGTGTTGATCTGCATCATAATTAGGACCGGCCGGGGTTTGTTAGATGGGGCTGATTTTCAGCAAAATTCTTCCACGTCCATGTCTGGCTTCGCTCTTCTCCAGTGCTTGATCCGCTTGGCTTAACGGGAATATGGAATCAATCTCCGCTTTAATCATACCTTCGGCAATTAATCTCGTTAGATGCTGCAAGTCTTCCCGGTTAGGGAATTTGGTATTGAACTTAGCTGTAACGCCATATTTTTCAGCGTTTTCTTGGGAGGGATCTTGAGTTAAAGAAACCAGGATTCCGTCTTTTTTTAGAACCGTCCAGGATCTCGATTCTGTCTCGCCGCCAACGGAATCAACCACCAGATCTACGTCCTTTGCGATATCTTCGAATTTTGTTGTGGTATAATCGATGACCTGATCAGCCCCCAACGATTTTACGAAGTCCACGTTAGAGGAAGAAGCCGTAGCGATCACGGTTGCCCCTTTCCATTTAGCCAACTGAACTGCAAACTGTCCAACACCCCCTGCTGCCGCATGGAGGAGAAGGGTTTGCCCTGACTGGAGCTCACCTTCAGTGAACAAGGCCTTCCAGGCGCTTTCTGCTCCTGCTTTGATCGTTGCAGCATCCTCAAAAGTGAGACTTTCCGGCATCGCCATTAATTCTTGTTCCTTCGCAACTCCATATTCTGCATAAGCGCCTTTGATGCCGCCAAAAACGCGGTCACCGGGCTTAAATTCCGTTATCATATGCCCCACCTCTTCGACAACTCCTGAAGCGTAGAAACCAGGGATGTAGGGAAAGGTTACAGGAAATACATTTTGAAGCCAACCCTTACGAATTTTAAAATCAAGCGGAATGACCGTAGCATACACGATGCGAACCAGGACTTCATCCGCTTGCGGTTGAGGGCGATCAATGGTGACTGCCTTCAAAACATTTGGATCCCCGTATTCGTTGACCAGAACAGCTTGCATAGATTTTTTCGACATATTTATCTCTCCTCCTATATAATCCATGGTTTGGTTTACTTTCATTTATTTTTCCAGATTTGCAGCTATTTTTTTGGCCAAAGCTGCAAACTGTACTTTTTCTTCAGCATTCAGATGTTCCGTTGTAATCTCCTCCAGCTTGCGCCAAGCCTGATCGACTCTGGTTTCTATATCACGCCCTTCTTGGGTGAGTGATACTATGGTTACCCGTTTATCCACTTCGGAACGGCTGCAGCTGACGAGACCCGCAGCTTCCAAACGGCGGACGGACTTCGCTATGGTAGAGTGATCAAGCCGCAACGATTTTGTGAGATCATTCTGAGATTGACTGTCCCGGTGCCATAATTGCATCAGCACCAGTTCCTGGCCCGGGTATAAGCCTGCTTCCCGAAGCAGTTGTCCCGCAATCCGGTGATGGGAACGAGCCAGACTGAAGATCGAGAAATTCACGGGGAAATGCGTGACTGCGCCGATTTCATCCTCAATGGTTTCGCTGTTGTCACTAGGCTTCAATAAAGTCATCTCCTTTTATGTGGTCGTCAACATATCTGTACACCTACAGTAACATTTAAATATGTTGCCGTCAACATAAATGAGCCGGACTCGGCACATTCTGTTGGATTTATCTCTTCCGTATTTATTTCGAGGTCATATTTATCAAATCCTCATCCTGTTGAAAGCGCTATAAATTCTCCTGAAATCCAAAGCTTCTCCTATAGTTTTCTTCCCAAGCTTCTTGAATAATAAAGAAAGGCACTGCAGGCCGCTACTTCACTAATGCAAAGGAGAATACCCATGCCGCATCCCTTCACCACTTTCAGTGAGGCCCTTTCTCAGCCCAGAAGCCTCTATTTCGGCGTTGTCTATCAGGACGGCAAGTATACGGCTAATGATCCGGTGAGCTTCTTCGGCCGCAAGCTGCCTGACCCAGAGTTAACTTTTGATACCGGGAACAATAAAACACTGGTGAACGTTCACATGAACGGCTCCATAAAAAATGTCACGGTGTATAGCGGCAGCTATTACAGTGATAATATTCCCGGCGTTTGGATGTGCAAGGATTTCAGGGAAGCCGGACCTTACGCCTACAAGGTGGAGCTCGGCGGGAAATACTATAATTTGGGCAGCGATGATCTGCCTTATGTCACTTCTCTGCTCGATAATCTGTTTCCGGTCACTGAATATCAGCTGGAAGCCGCCAAAGCCACTCTTCTCGTCTATGCTCCAACGTCGGCGGACGGCTCGAAACGGCTGCGCGGACTGGTCTACGGGCTGTTGCTGGAGAATCAATCCAGCCAGACCCTAACAGGTGAAGTTACGCTGCCTTCCGCCGACACCCTGCCGGACCAGTTATTCTCCGGTCCGGATTTCTGTGTACAGGTGCTCGGCCATCAGGCAGACAGTGATGGCATCGTGTCTGTTGTACTGGCCCCGGGTCAGACCTGCTGGGTGCCCGCTATCATCTATCCGGCTGGTGATCCCTGTCCACGGCTTGTCGATGAGAAAGGCACACTCTACTGGCTTAATGAAACCTGGGCCTATTTACGGGGCATCACCGGTCAGCTGAAAATGGACGAGGATCCGTTCGCGGCGGAGTTCTATGAACGAGCCCTTCTCCAGTGCATGGGCTCCCTTGCCATGGACAGCCAGGACACTCTTGCTGGTGCCAATTGGGGCACGTCACCCACAACACAGTTCACCTGGAACAAGGATATGTACTACTCCCTGCTTCCCTTTCACACAGCAGAGCCAGAGTTATTCCGGCAGGGAATGTTATGGTTCCTGAAGCATGGAGTTCGCCCGCCCGGTAACCGTTATGAAGGGGGAATTACCCACTCTCTCAGTAATTCCTTATCTTCTGTTGTCATGGCGGGTCTCTACTACCGGAGTACAGGTGACAAACAGCTGTTTCTGGACCATCCCGAGATTCACGAGTCGATCTGTAATCTCCTGGAGGAACTGCTGCTGACCCGTAAGGAAGATGAACCCTGGCTCTACCCTTCAGTATGGCTCTCCGATGCCTATTCACTGGGAGATTATCATACAGGCTCCAATGTGATTGCCTGGACCGCTCTTTATCATTATTCCCGGATTGTGGATGAGGTCTTCAGTGACACGGCGGGAGCAGAACGCTACCGGACCATTGCCGGAAGAATCCGGGAAGATTTGGAACAGCTGGCTACTGCCCAAGGCCCCTTCGGCCGTCAATATACAGAGGGAATCAGCAGGTACGGCAACAAGCTTACAAACAGCATAGAGAAATACAACGGTAAATATAAGGATTTCGGCATGCAGTTTATTTGGAATCTGGTTGAAGAGGGGCAAGTCAACCTGCTGCATCACGATGGTGAGGAATCAGATACCATTCTGATGCCGCTGTACGGGTACACTTCATATGACAATGAGACCTACAAGCATTACATGCAGTTCTCATTAAGCCCGCATAATCCAACATATAACCCTGAATCCAGGGGGATACAGTGGGGAGACCATTCTGCCTGTACCTTCCCCGGGTATATGAACGGCATGGGCATGATTACAGACTCCGCCTCACTGTCTGGTGAAGACGGGTATTTGACCCGGATACGCCAATTGACCGATGCCGACGGCTCGCTTTGGTGGTGGCCTTACAACAACGGAGCCGCTTATGGGGATGTAGTCCGTCACAATAACTGCGGGAAGTGCGGCTGGGCCTCCGGCGTTTATGCCGGGCTCTTTGTCTCCGACATTCTGGGTCTCGCTTATGATGCCCCTTCCCGGCAGCTGTCCTTCCGGCCCTTCAGTCCAAGCAGCTCTTTCACCTGGGATAAGGTCAAGCTGGGCAGCGGATATTTCAGTGTAGCCTACCGGAAAACTGATGATTCCGTGCAGGCAACGATCCTGAATCTTTGCCCAGTGACGATTACCGTAATTACCGAGCTTCGGCATGACAATGCCGGTAAACTCATGGCTTCAGCAAGCAATGGACAAGATGAGCTTAATGTGCATGAAGAATTGCCGGCCCGTCCGGACTCACGTCTCTTCAAGCAGCTCCTTGATCCGGGATGTTCAATCACCTTCGCATTACGCTAAGCAAGGATTTCGATTACATGGTTTAACCGCATTAGTGCGATTTATGTAGGTGCTCGTACAGGCAGGAGAATCTTAAATCCTGCCTGTACGGGCTTTTTGTGTTATAGAACGAGGCCACGCCGGGCACATAAAACAAGAGCACATCTCCATCATCTGGAAACATGCTCTTATTTTATGAATATGAGAACCACGGATCAGTCCTGCGCCAATCCCCCGGATCAGAAAGTCTGGAAGAACTGCTTCGCGCTGTCCTTCTCAGGCAGCGGCAGCCGAAGGGCTACGGGCAGCATCTCCGGATAAGCTTTGTGAGGCTCACGCTGATACCAGTAGGCCACCGAAGAATAATCATTGGACTGGGAGTTTCCGTGACCATGTTCGATACTGAAGCGAAGGGACTCCCGGAAGATGACCGGATCGACAATATGGAAACGGTATTGCGTAATTTTGCCGGAGTAGTCATTGAACAGGATCGTATTGCTCTCCCTCCATGCGTCCCCGTTGCCGCGGATGGGCGCATACAGGGATATCCCGTGATACGGGCTGTCGTATTTACCGGACGGGTAGCCCCAGGCTGCACAGAAATAATCCTCCGTACCAGTGCCATGCAGACGGGGCGGCCACGGCTCGCCGTCGATGAAGAACATGTCATCCCCTTCTCCAGGCCAGCTGAAGCCCGGCATCGGATTCAGGTGATCAATGCTGAGATTGCAGCCGACATAATGCCCCTCTCCCACCGCATCCATAAGCACATAGTTGTCGTCACCCGTCAGATTCTTTAGCTCATATACTTTCTGGTCGGCATAATTGGCCTTATCCTGCGCGTCATGCTCCAGCTTCAACGCCGCAAGATCGACCGTCCCCTGTGTAGGATTCTCCCTCCGCCAGGAAGCATGGAAGTAGAAGCTGTCCTCTGGAATCTGCTTCTCCACATAGTCAACGTAGAAGTACAATACCAGCTCATCCTCGCATTCATTGATAATCTCAATGCGTGCGCTGCTGCGGAACGGCATCTCAAAAAAACAGTTCATCGCCGCCTTATCCTCAATGACATCCTGTGTTGTTATCATATTGAGCGGCATGGAGACATAGTGGCTGGCAACCCCATGACCTACGCCGAAGAAATCGCCTACCGGCGAATCTACACTAGGCTCTTCTTCTCCATCCCAAAACATACGCACCAGCACTTTGCGGAAAGCATATTTATTCCGGGCTGCGATCGTCATCCAGATATGCTGAATGATGCCCGATCCTTCAATCTCTGCGATCGCTGCCGTCTGGCCGGCTCCAATCACGATGAAATCCCGGTTGCCCCCGGTCTGATCCCAACTGGATAGTCTGCGGGACTGCCCTTCCTTGCGCTGATATAATGAATTCATCCTATTGTCTCACTCCTTCTGCACGTTTAGGCTTTGATGCCTGTAAGTGTAATACCTTCGATAAAGTACCTCTGTCCGATAAAAAAGACGATAATCGCCGGAGCCAGCACTACAGTAGCTGCCGCCATCATCAAATGCCATTCCGCAGCGTACATGCCCTTGAATTGCTGCAGTCCAAGCGCCAGTGTATATTTGGACTCATCGTTCAAATAGACCAGCGGCCCCAGAAAGTCATTCCATGAAGCCAGAAAGGTAAACAGTCCTACAACGACCAGGGCGGGCCGTGTCAGAGGAATGATGATGGAGATGAAAATCCGCCCGTGGCTGGCACCGTCCACATAAGCCGCCTCGTCCAGATCACGGGGAATACTCAGATAGAACTGGCGCAGCAGGAAAATATTGAACGCCCCTCCACCGAACCAGGCCGGTGCAATCAGCGGAATGAACGAATTGGTTAATCCAAGCTTGCTCCAGCCGATGAAGGTCGGAATCAGCGTAACCGCATAGGGCAGCATCATACTGGATAACAGCAGGCCAAAGATAAGATCGCGTCCTCTCCAGGACATCCGTGCAAAGCTGTACGCGCTTATGGAGCATGTCACGAGGACACCCAGCATACTGAATATGACAATAATCGTTGTATTGATAAAATAACGTCCAAATGGCAGAATGGTCAGCGCCTCACTGAAATTGCTAAACCGGAAGGGGTTAGGTATCCATATGGGCGGCAGCTCAAAAATTTGCCCCATATCCATCAGGGAGCTGCGGATGAGCCAGATCAGCGGCAGCAGACTGAAGAGGCCCCCGGCTGAAAGCACCAAATACACGAATCCCTTCTCCATCCATGCTTTTGTCCTCATCGGGCTTCATCCCCCTCGTAATACACCCATTTTCTTGATGTCTTGAAGACCGTATAAGTCAACAGCATAATAATGATGAACAGCACCCAGGCAATGGCGCTTGCGCTTCCCATCCGCGAGAACTGAAAGGCTTCCCGGTACAGATAGAAGACATAGAACAAGCTGGCATTGTTGGGTCCGCCGTTAGTCATGACATAGGCTTGCGAGAACACCTGGAATCCATTAATGATCCCCATGATCAGGTTGAAAAAGATCGTCGGCGTCATCATGGGGATGGTAATATTCCGCAGCTTGTTCAGCTTGGAGCCCCCGTCTATCTCAATGGCTTCATACAGCGAGCGGGGAATATCCTGCAATCCGGCCAGGAAAATAATCATTGTCCCTCCCGTTGTCCACAGGTTCATTAGCGCCAGTGAGGGGACCACAGATTTCTCTCCAAAAATCCACTGGCTGCCGGGAAGGCCGATGGCGCGGAGCAGCTCGTTGGCCAGCCCCAAATCGGGATTCAGGAGCCATAGCCAAATGAACGAAATCGCGATGATCGGCACGATCGACGGCAGATAGAAGACGGTCCGGAAGATGGCTTTGCCTTTGATATTCCTGTTCAGCAGAATGGCCAGGAGAAAGGAATAGATAATACCGGTGGGTACGCTAAGTACAACAAAATAGAGTGTAACTCCGAGCGCCTTGTAGAAATACTGGTCTTCCCCGCTAAACATTCTGGTGTAATTATCCAGCCCGATAAAGGAGGGTGAATTGGACCCGGAATAGTCGGTGAAGCTCATATACAGGCTATAGATCATGGGACCCAGCGTAAAAATCACCAGCCCAAGAATGGCCGGTAAGGCAAATAAGATGCCGTACAGCTCATTCCTGAAGGAACTGCGCTTGGTCTTTGCACGGTTTACACTCAGGGAAGAGACGGGTTCCATACACATGTTTCCTCTCTTCGGGCATTGCCGGCAGCGGATGTGCCCCAAGAATCCGGCAGATCCGCCTTCCGGCAAGGTCCGTTATTTCAAATAGGTTCCTTGTATAAGCGGCTTGATTTTGGCTTCCACTTCGTTCATCGCTTCTGCGGCCGTTTTGGTGCCGAGCCATACCTGATCCAGCCCCGCTGTTACCGCAGCATCGATTTCTACAAAGTTTCGGACATTATTCTCAGCCGAAGGCTCTGCATGTTCGTAGGTGGAACGCATAACCGCATCCTGAAAACCGGCCGGACGGCCCGGAAGCTCTTCATTTGCCCAGCTGTCCACCAGCTTCGGATCTTCATACCATTGCTTCAGCTGCGGCATCCAGAGTCCCTGATGAAGCTCCAGTACATTCTGCGGATCCGTCAGGAATTTGGAGAACTCCCAGGCTTCCTTCGGATGCTTGGAACTCTTGAATATAATCAGGGAGCCTCCAAGGAAGAAAGTCTTATAGTCCTTCAGCACCGGCAGGACACCTACGCCCCAGTTGATCTTGGCCTTGCTCAGGTCCAGATGGTTCCAGCTTCCGTCTATGACCATTGCCACCTTTCTGGATTGGAGCGCCGTTGCCGGTGCCGGAATGCTGCTGGCTTGTACCGGGGAAGGAGCAACATGATGGATATTGATCAGGTCAGCAATCTTCTGGATCGCTTCGGTCGCTTCAGGCTTGGATAGCCCAAATTCCGCACCGTCCTCAGTCAAATAGTCGCCGCCGTTAGACAGAACCAGCGGCATGTAGGATAACCAGCTGAGGCTGTACTTCACACCGTATTGCTTGATGTTCTTGGGATCAAATCCCGGATCATCCGGATGCTTGCCGTTCCGGTCAAGGGTGAGCTTCTTGGCTGTTTCCACGAATTCATCCCATTGCCAGGCTTCTTCCGCTTGGGTTGGCGGCAGTTCAACCCCCGCCTCTTTGAACAGATCTGCATTGTACATCAGAGATGGGACTACCGAAGCTTGATAAGGTCCCGCACTTTTATCGGTATCCCAGTTCCACCAGGCGTACTGAAGGTAATCCTCCTTCTTAATGCTGGGGTCATCCTTCATGAGATCGAAGAAATTATAGATCAATCCTTCTTCCCCCATCTTCAGCTTCCAGGCGGCCGAGTAGCTTAGATCCGGTGCTTCATTCCCGGCGATCATGGCATTCAGCTTCTGTAAGAAGTCTGTGCCCGGGATATGGATGGAATCGATGGTGACGTTAGGGTTCTTGGCTTCAAAAGCCTTAATCGCGTCCTCCACCGCCTTCTTCTCCTGGGGACTGCCCCAGAATGTGAATTTCAGCTTCACCTTCTCTCCGGTGGCCGTGCCTGCTTCTCCGGTAGCGGGAGTATTGCCTGAACCTGAATTGGCCGTATCTGTTTGGTTTCCGCCATTACCGCAAGCGGTTACAATTAATGCAACAATCATTAGGAAGAGTAACATCAGCTTGGTTCTGCCAGTGTGCCTGCTCATTTTGTTTATCCCCCTTAATTCGGATGTAAGCGCTGCAGTCGCTGATTACAGTGTAAATGTAGCTGTTGCCGTTGCCTATGGTACGATCTTTCGTTTCCTGTACGATTTTACGGTCAATGATAAAAAACAACCCCGCAGGCCATTGGCCAGCGGGAAAGGTTGGAATATCAGCCATTATTCACGCGGGCCGGGATACGGTATGACCAGCTTCACGCGGGTCCCGAATTCAGGGACCGATTCAATCTCTATTCCATATTCATTGCCATACAGCAGCTTAATCCGCTTATCCACATTTTTCAGACCTATATTGGCATTCTCCTCCTTCAGCAGCTGTTCCATACGCTCCGGCTCAATCCCGCTGCCGTTATCTTCTACACAGAACCGGATGGTATTCCCCTGTTGCTGTCCGTAGATGGTGATCAGCCCGCCGCTCTCCATATTCCGGAAGCCGTGAATGATGGCATTCTCCAGCAGGGGCTGAAGGAACAGCTTCGGTACATTCACCTCCAGCAGCTCAGGCTGAATATCGAAATCCACACGAAACCGGTGTTCGAAACGGTTAGCCATAATTACTATATAGTCCTGCAGCCAGGCGAGATCCTCTCTAAGCAGCATTTGGTCTCTCCGGTTGTCCGTAGTATAGTGCAGCATACGGGACAGGCTGATCAGCATATGGCTAACCTGCTCCTTCTCTCCGTGTACAGCCATCCAATTTATAATATTCAGCGTATTATACAGAAAATGGGGATTGAGCTGAATATTCAGCGCGAGGATCTCCGTCTCCCGCTCCCGCAGCTTGACCACATAATTCTCATCAATCAATGATCTGACCCGCTCATTCATGCTGTTGAACTTCATCAATACATGGCCCAGCTCATCTCTGCTCTCCACCTTGATCTGCGCATTGAAATCACCGCCGCCTACCCGCTTGATGGCCAGCAGCAGCTTGCTTACCGGAGAAGAGATACGTGCGGAGATCAGATAAGCGAACAATAGCGAGAGAGCCAGCAGCGGAGCCCCCAGTGTAATAATAAAGAACAGAATGGTATCCGCAATATCATGGGTCAATGCGCCGGGCGGAATCAGCACAACCGACAGCCAGTTAGTCACCGGGGACACAGCGAAGCAAGCGATCATCCGCTGCCCGCCGGTAGTTACATATGCCGTCCCGCTGCCCTCGCGGCGCACCTCCTTCAGCCAGGCGGCGGATTCCACGGTCCCCAGGCGCGACTTGTCCTGATGGGAGATGATTGTACCGTCCTCACTGGCCACCATGAATACGGAACCTTTAATGGGGATACTGTCCCTAAAGACACCTGCATACACATCTTCCTTGAAATTCATCACCAGCACCGGTTTCTCGGACGCCCCTTCGGCCCGGACAATGACGTCATTCCGTACACAGGAGGGATTGATCTGCCGGACTGCCGAGAACATATAACGGTAATCAATATCTGTTCCCGCGAGCTCAGGCAGATTATGCATCCGGGTATAATCATAAGTCGGCACCCAGGCGATTCGCCCTTTCCCCTCAGCTGCGCGCCGGTACAGCTCAGAGGTGTAGAAGTGGTCCGGGGGATAGGTATTCTTGCTCTTGCTTCCATACACGAACCCTTGCGTGACCAGTTCAGCGGAATACAGATCGGCCGATTGCGAGAAGTATCTGCCAAGGATCCCCGTCACCATTTTATTGTTCTCCAGCAGCTGCACTCCCCCGGCCGGACTTGGCCTGTCAAAAATCTGGTACAGCTCACACTCCACCATCAGGGATAAGCTGTTGTCCTGAATGATCTTCAGCCGTTCGTTGATGATCTGATTGTTCTTAAGTACAATCTCACTGACGTTTTCTCGGGCCAGCTTCAGCATAATGTCCTTGCTTGCATAATAGTAACCAAAGCCGAGGATGGTGAGCGGTAGCGTAATCAGCACTATATAAGATAAGACCAGCTTATTCTTCAGTCTCATAGTCCACCTACAATACATCTTTCTTCCGGAACTCCTCCGGTGCCAGTCCAGTCTCCCTTTTGAATACCCTGGTGAAGTAACCCGCATCACGAAATCCCACGCTTAAGGCGATGGTAGCGATTTTCCGGTCCCCGTCCTGGAGCAGCTCTTTGGCTTTGTCCAGCCGCAGGCGCAGCAAATATTCGGTGAAGGTCATGGAGGTGTGCTGTTTAAAAAAACTGCTGAAATAGGCGGAGCTGAAAAAGAAACGCCGGGCGACAGACTCCAGCGACAGATCTTCCATATAATGCTCCTCAAGAAATGCCTTACACAGGCCGATGGTCCGCCCGCTTTTGTTATTTTTGCGTTCCTGAATGCTCTCTATGATCCGGTTTAGAACAGAGACCGCCCGTGCCTCGACTTCCTGCAGACTCTCACAGGCCGGGATTTGAAACTCCATCTCTGAAATGAAATTGCTCGCTTCATCCTGACGCAGCAAGACTTCGTTTCCTTTAACCTCGTTAACCAGAGCGTACAGAACAGAGTCTTTCAGATGAGCCGGGGACGGATAATCCCCTTCAAGCAGTCTCTGAATAAGCGTCTTCAAGGCCTCAGCAGCCGCAGCCCTGTCCATCCGCGCCAAGGCATCCGTCATGCCCGTATCCGCAGGAATCATCTTCAAGCTGGGCTTGTCAGGGTTGTAAGCGATTACATCGTAAAGGACAAGCTGGCCTTCGCCAGTATAAAAGGAGTATTCGAGCGCTTTCCGCGCCTGCTCAAAGGATCCCGGAGCCCCGCTATACAGATCGGCCACCCAGTTCCCTGCCCCCAAAGTCAGAGTCAGGCCATATTCCTCCCGGATCTGGCGGATGAATTGCCGGAACTGCTCCAGATCCCGCTTCATCAGCCACTCCAGGGAATGGCCCGGGGTCACAACGGAAGCAATCATCGGGTACTCTCCTTCCAGGTTGAAGGACAGCGAAGGACCGACCGTCTGATAGATTTCCCGCATCCAGTTCTTCACAGTGGCCTTAAGTTCCTCGAATTCTTCAAGCATATAAGACCCGGTAATTTCTTTCTGCTGAAACCTTGCCAGCATCACGAAACCTCCGTTTAAATCGGGGAAGAAATTGCGGATTTCCTGAAGCTCCTTCTCGCTTGCAGCGGAGCGCATCCACCGGCTGAGCAAGTGCTGCTCATAGACCGGGGCTGCCGAATGGAGCCTCTGCTGAAGAACTGCCCCGTTCTGAAGACTCAGCCGTTCCTTCTCCAGTGCCGTGTCAAGCTTGTCAAGGATCTCGGAGAGCTCTCCTAATGCCAATGGCTTCAGCAGGTAATCGAAGGCTCCGAGCTTTACCGCCTGCCTTGCATACTCGAAATTTCCGTACACGCTGAGAATTACAATTTTGACCCGTTCTCGGCGGCTCTCCATATGTTCAATCAGAGTCAGTCCATCCATATTGGGCATCCGGATATCTGTGAGGATAATATCGATCCGGTTATCCTCGATAATCCGCAGAGCCTCCAATCCATCCTTCACCATGAAAATCCGGTATTCCGGGCGGAGCTGCTTAACCATGTCGGATACGCCGCGGCGGTGACGAGGTTCATCATCGGCGACAAGCACGTTATACATTGCTCTCTCTCCTCTCGCAGAATAGCCTAATTTCAATAAGATAGTAAGGTAGGCGGTTGCACCTGTCAATCTTCATCTTCAGTCTATCTTTAGAAAAAGGCTGCCGAAAAGTTCTCGACAGCCTGTACCTTCTTGCCTGCTCAACTGGTATGCCTTGCCATCAGTTCAATGGGGAACATCCGGTCGACAGGCTCGGCAGGCTCCCCTTTCCATTCAATGGATTGAATCATAAGCTCTGAGGCATTCATTGCCAGCTCGTTAATCGGATGCCGGATGGTGGAGAGACTAAGCAGTTCCGACACGGTCGGCATGTCATCCACACCCAGTACCGCAAGATCCTCAGGTACGGATAATTTCAGATCCTTGCAAGCCTTCAGCACACCTATGGCTGAAATGTCGTTCAGGCAGAATAACGCCTGCGGCAGCTGTCCATTCCCTGCTAGCTGCGTGACCGTCTCATACCCGAAGCTCTCCGTCATATCTCCCGTAATAACCGTTGTAAGATTACCCTTCTCCTGCATAGATTGGGAGGCACCGTTCAACCGGTCGTCAAATCCGGGGACCTGTCCGTGCGGATAGGTCAGAATAATGATTTTGTGATACCCCCGTGACATTAAATGGTCTACCCCTGTCTGGCCGCATTGATAGTCGTTCACCCGTACGATATGAGCACCATACGATAAATTATGCCGCCCGATGGTGATGACCGGAACATTGAGATCCATAAGCCTCGGCATGAACTTCTCTGTCTCCAGGGTCGCCTTTACAATAATCCCATCCACCATCTGGATATTCATGAAGATTTCATCAAAGTCCAGGAGAATCAGCTTGTATCCCATGGTCTTCAGATGCTGCTTCAGCACCTTGGCGAAGTGCAGGAAATATAAATCTTCGAAATAACCGTCATAAGTGCTGTTCGACAGAACGAGTCCGATGGTATGCATTTTGCCGGTAATCAGACTTTTGGCAACAGGATTCACCTGGTACCCTAGTTTGGTAATCGAGTCGCTTATTTTCTCCCGGGTCTCGGGGCCCATCCGGTGGAAATTACCGTTCATGAAATGGGAGACCGTTGCTGGCGACACGCCTGCATCTTTGGCGACCTGTACTAGTGTAACTCTTTGTTTTGCCATTTGCTGCACCTCTGCGGATTTACTTGCACAACTTTACGCCCACGCTTAACGTGGACGCCTTTCCATTACGTCCGGAAATTCAGGGAACGCCTGATGCGGCTCTGTCTGATACCAGTAACTAATTGAGCTGATATCGTCACTGCGTTCAAATAAGGCTTGGCCGTCATGCCCTATTTGCTGTACAGTCACCTTCAGATCCTCTTCGAACAGAATCGGATCGAGGATATGCCAGCGGTAGAAGCCCCGCATCGGGCAAGCCGCCCCGTCATAAATATGGGAGCGGGTGTCATCCTTCGTCGCAAAATATGGGAAACCCATATATGGGGTCGAGTAGGTCTGCTCCTGTACCGGGTTACCGTTATCATATTTCACAAATCCCCAGGCGCCTCCGAAATAATCCTCTGCCCCGGTGCCGCAGATTGTCGGCCAATCCCGGTCACCGTCGATATAGAATTTCACTTCTCCTTCACCATACCAATAACGGGATAGGGAAGTCCAGGACATATATGTGCCGATAAATTTGCCTCTCCCTTTAATTCCGTCAATTAAAGTGTAATCCTGCCTCAGCACAGTGGGATTCTCTCTGCGGTACTGGGCATGAAAATACTCGGTATCCTCATCCAGCTCATCAACCAGCCTGTAGTCGAATTGATAGAAGAATGCCTCAATGCCCTGCGGATGCTCATTCGTAATGGTTATTCTGGCAGCTTGGCGGAACGGCATAGCAAAGTAGCTGTTCATGCCGCCGACCGGATTCACCACTACCGGCTGTGAATTGACAACTGCACGTGCACCAAATCCGTTGCAGAAGAAATCCCCGAGAGGGACTTCAACAGAGGGTTGTTCTTCATGATCCCAATACATCCGGAGTACCAGATCGCGCAGGACAAACCAGCCGGATTCGGTCTTATCCGTTACGGTCATCCAGATATGCTGAATGATCCCGGGACCTTCAATATCTACAAGCGTTGCGGTTTCTCCCTGAGCGAGTGAGATGAACGCCTTGCCTTTGCGGGCAACGCCCAGAGGCCCCTCCGCCTGGCCCCCTTGTCCCTTGAGACCCTGCGGATTCTCCGCCGTAATCGCTCTGCTCTTGCCCTTCATTCTGCCAAACAGCTGGTCCATCGATTGCATCGTTTATCGTCTCCTTATCCTTTATCCTTTGACTGCGCCGTCCGACGCCCCGGCCATTACATATTTGTTCAGGAACAAGTACGTAATAATAATGGGAATAATACTGATACTGATTGCCGCAAAAGTCTGGCCCCAATCCGTTGCCCCAAAAGCTCCGATAAATTCCTGAAGCCCGACAGCAATCGTCTTGTATGCCTTGTCATTCGTGAACGTGTTGGAGAATACGAAATCATTCCAGATGAAAATAAAGTTTATCGAGGCTACAGTAATGGTTGTGTTAACCGTAAGCGGTGAAATAATCCGGATAAACACCTGATAGATGTTGCAGCCGTCGATGACTGCTGCCTCGATTAGCTCATTGGGAACATACCTGTAGAAGCTGGTAAAGATCAGGATGGACAGAGGCAGAGCAAAACCGACCTGCGGCAGGATCAGTGCCGGATACGTATTCAACAGCCCGTAATCTTTGTACATAATAAACAGAGGAATCAGTGTAACCTGAATCGGAATCATGATGCCGACTGTAAAAAACAGCAGCAGCTTCGAATTCAGCCGGTTAATCATTTTGACAAGGGCAAATCCTGCCGTCGCGCTGAGTACAATAATTAGAGCCAGACAGGTAAAGGTTACAATGGCGGTATTCTTGATATACAGGAGCAGACTGCTCTCCCGGAATACACTGGCATAGTTCTCAAACGACCAGGACGAAGGCATGGCAAACGGCCGTGTCGTCAGTTCGATGCTCGACTTGAAGCTGGACAGCATCAGCCACACTACCGGGTAGATTTGAATCACAAGAATCACAATCACCAGAAGATACAACAGTGAAGAGGAGAGCTTTTTTCTCGCAGGCATATCAGGCATCTCCTTTCTTCGAATTAAAAATAGTCCGGATGATCAATACCGCAAGCAGACTTTCGATAACGATAAACACGGCAATTGAGCTTCCGTACCCATACTGGATAGTGGAGAATGCCTGCTTGTACATATAGGTGGTGACAAGCTCTGTAGCAGATCCGGGCACCCCAATAATGTAAGGAATGTCGAAGCCACGCAGCGCCCCGGTTGTACACATAATCAAAGCCAGGCTCAGCACATGTATGATACTCGGAAGCTTAATATAACGAATCAATTGCCAGCCGCTGACACCATCAATTCTGGCCGCTTCTTCGATTTCTTTGGGGATCGCAATCAGAGCGGCATAAAAGATAACCATATACATCCCGATAAACCGCCATCCCTCGGGAATGGACACAGCGATTAATGCCGTATGGGGATTGGAGAGCCAGGCCGATTGCAGATGCCCCATTCCCACCCAGTCCAGGAACATATTCATGAGACCCAGGGGTTGAAGCGAGTAGAAATTACGGAACATCTGCGCAATAGCCACAGTTACAACAACCGCCGGCAAGTAGTATAGGGTTCTGAAGATCCCTGCACCTTTCGTGACATAGGACAGGAGCAGGGCAAAGAATAAGCCGATGAACACCTGCATAAATACCACAATCACTACGTACACCAGATTGTTTTGCACTGAATTCCAGAAGTAAGAATCGCTAAACATCGCAATATAATTATCAAAGCCGGTGTAACGCGGCTCCTGAATGCCATTCCATTGCTGAAAGCTGTAATGCAGTGACTGGATAATGGGAACAAAAACCGTACCCAGATAAAATATCAAAGCAGGCAAGATGAAGACCAGCCATGCCTTTTTGTCCTTAAGCACATTCATTTAGGGTCACCCCGCAGTTGTAATTACGTTATTATTGATAAAAGGCTCCACCCGGCCCTGCAAGCCCGGGTGAAGAAATATCAAGGTTATTTATTTGCTGGCTGTGTTCTTGGCAATGGCATCATCAATCTGTTTGGCAAACTCATCTGGAGTCATAAAGCCCATGGTCAGTTTGGTAATCAGATCACTCATCACCGAGTTGGTGTTCGGATCCAGCAGAGTATCCCAAGGCTTGGCAAACTCTGAACCATAGTTGTCCATATCCTTTTTGATCCGCAGGAACAGCTCGGAGAATTTGGATTCATCATCAATGGTAAATTTCAGCGGTGACATTTGTTGTTTGGCCACATAGACATCGCTATAATTTTTCAGCACATAGCTCAGGAATTCCTTCGGCAGCCCATCGAACGTTTTGGCAGAAGCTCCTAGTCCGATACCGCTGTTGCCGAAGAATTCATTCTCCGGTGTAACCGCATTGCTGGTGGTTGGCAGATAGAAATAATCGACATTCCCTTTAAGTCCTTCCGGCAGGCTTTCTTCCACAAAGGATGGTATTTCCCAAGTGCCCATGTTGTACATGGCAGCTTCTCCGTTCAGGAACATGTTTTTGGCTGTCGTATAATCCGTGGTTGCGAATCCCTCCTGAAAGTATTTACCGATTTGAGCAGCGAAGGTAGCCGCCTGCACGCCTGCCTCATCCGACATTTTGGCTTTGCCCTGGCTCAAATCACGGATGAACTGATTACCTGTGGTCCGGAAAGGATACATGGCTGCATAACGCAATACCGGCCATACATCAACGCCGTCAACTGCGATTGGCGTAATTCCCTTGTCTTTAAGCACTTGGCTGACTGCAAGCAGATCGTCAAGAGTTTTGGGCACAGCAAGTTTGTTGTCTGCAAATATTTTTTTGTTATACCAGGTCATTTCCATGTGATATTCCATTGGCAGAAGATACAGGCTTCCATCCGGCAGCTCCTGGTATTTCAGTGCGGGCTCATAGAATTTATCGTACAGCCCCTCATCCTTCAGAAATTTCTCCATGTCCACCAGTAAGCCTGCATTTACAAGCTCCTGGGCAAAAGGGTCGGCATCGCTGTCAATGAAATCCGGCATCTGTCCTGAAGCAACCAGCGTTCTGAGCTTAGTAAGATAAGAGGGACGGTCCGCCGTCACCTGAAGGTCCAGCTTAAAGCTCGGGTGGTCGGCGGCGAACCGGTCGGCAAGCTCACGGATTGTCTGGACAATCGCTCCATTCTCCGGTCTGGCAGAGAGCCACGTTACCGTCTGTTCCTTAGGTGCATCCGATGAACCAGCGGTGTTTGTGTTTTTGTTGTCCGCGGAACTGCCGCAGCCCGCCAGAGCTGTTGCTGCCAAGGAGAAAATGGCAAGCCCGGTGAACACTTTTGATGTTTTCTTTGTCATTGTAATAACCCCTCCAATAGATTAATCGGTATAAGTTCTGTGGATCCATCCTTGCCAGTTAACGCTCAGCGGCTGTCTTCATGCTAATGTCCTCAACATTCACAGCACCCTCATTGGCAAAAAAACCAAAATGTCCATCTTTGAAATTATAAATTCGTGTAGTCATGGCGACTTCATCGTTGACATACAGACACAGGATATCTTCTTCCAGAATCAGCTGAATACGAATCCGGCTATAAGCGGCAAAATTAAGTGGACGCTCCAGCTCAATCATCTGCGGCTTGTCCCCGGCGATTTGCCATTGGAAAAATCCCGGTTCCCTTCTCGGCCACATATCAAAGGTGATCCGGTTGTGAAAAGGATCAAACTTGATGAAATAACCATTGTCCAGCTTCTTGTCCGTGCGAACTGCGATCCCAAAGTCCTTGACATGCTGCCAATCCGTAAAGGACGCCTCAAGCATGACCTGAGGAGGCAAGGGGTTAAGTACGCAATACGCCAGCCCATCCGGCGAAGACAGCTGCAGCCTGTCCCCCTGCTTCATGCAATTGTCCGCCTCTTGCAGAATAATTTGTTCGTTCCTATTAAAATGTCCATAGATGGAAGAAGGCATTCTAACAAGCAGCTCTCCCAGTTCGTTCTGGTACACTTCATGGACAACCAGCGTGCCAGCCCACTCCCAATCTCCATAATCATTGCTGCCCTTCTTCGAGGGGACCCAGCCAAAGGCGTACCGCTTCTCGCCGTCTGAGGCTGTCTTGGCTGCGTAGAATCCTCTGCCGTCAAAGGTGTCCAATACCGGTGAGGTATATAAGCCATCGATTGTTTTGCTCTTTTTATAATGGGTGACAAACTTCTCACTGAACGTGGAGTAGACGAGGTAATGCCATTCTCCCATCTGGAAATAATCGGGACATTCCATC
This sequence comes from Paenibacillus sp. FSL R10-2199, assembly GCF_038000235.1. Taxonomy (NCBI): domain Bacteria; kingdom Bacillati; phylum Bacillota; class Bacilli; order Caryophanales; family Paenibacillaceae; genus Paenibacillus; species Paenibacillus sp. FSL R10-2199. The sequence continues at coordinate 5,118,320 of NZ_JBBOBO010000001.1, forward strand.
GTAATGTATTTGTCCGGGCTGTAGAAGGGCTCGCGGAATTCCCAGCTCAGGAGGTCGTCCGATGTCAGAAGTGCGATGCACCCGCCTCTTTTCTCAGAGGAGTTCATTTCCCTGGTAGTGACCAGCATCCAATACTCCTGCTTCTCTTCGTTGAAGAACACAAAGGGATCACGCCAATCAAATGCCTCATAGATCACTTCATCCCCGTAAAGCTTGAATTCACTATCCTTCGTCCAATGAATTCCGTCGGTGCCAGTGGCCCGCAGTACAACTTGTAAGGGCTTACCATCCTTGCAGAACGCAGGGTTGGGATTATGTCCCGTGTAGAATAGATGATACAGGCCTTCCTTGTCCCGGATCACAGATCCGGTATAGGCGTTCCGGTCTAACTCAGTCTCATTGCCATTTGGCAAAACCTCTCCGTAATCCTCAAAATCAAGCCCATTTCCAGTGGCCGCCAAATTCCATGAGGTATGGTTGCCATAATCCCCCCCCACTCTCTCATCGTGAAGATAATAAAGCTTGTACTCCCCTTGGTCATAAAACGGAATTACGTCTCCTACCCAGCCATTCGCAGGTCTGTAGAATACTTTTTTCATTGTCATCATCTCCATTGGTAAAACGTTTTACAAACACATATTATCATATTATTTTATATTGTCAACGGTTACATTCGTTATTATAATGGGATTATTGATTTGATTTACATTTACTGATTAATAATTTCGTAAAACGTTTACCAATAATTTAACGGGAAAGTCTATCCTTACCAAACAGGAGGGAAACATCATATGATCATTGGGGCGATTGAAGCAGGCGGCATCAAATTCATCTGCGGTTTGGGCCGCTGAATATGGAGCATCCCAGCCCTTTGTATGGACATATAACTGCTTTTGGTGAGGTAAAGTGGGGCGCGGCTCAAGGACTGGATAGCTGTGATTTGGGCCAAGCCATTGCAGACGTAATTCTTCTGTGGTCACCGAAGTGTATAATCTTGAGTGGGGGTGTTATGCATCAGGAGCATCTGTATCCAATGATCCGCAGTGAAGTCCGAAAGGCCCTGGATGGTTATGTATCGGCACAGGAAATCCTGGGGACCATGGATACTTATATTGTTCCGCCCGGTCTTGGCGACAATGCAGGATTATGCGGGGCTCTGGCGTTGGGAATCGAATTCTTCACCCAAATCGTCTTTCTTTTCCGATAAAAGCGGGCACTTTGCCGGAAGCCGTCCCATTTGTGGTAGCAGGTTTGGACCAAGTAATCGAGTAGCAACTGGACGGTCATTTGGGTTCCTCTGTCCACGTAGTCCTTGGTTTGTCCAGTCACAATTTGGACTTCTTCCGGTGTTAATACTTGTTTGAAAACGGCTAAAATGGGGTATTTATTCATGAGGTTGCCTCATTTCGGTTTGGTTTGGTCGTACTTACCATTACCCGAAATGGCGGCCTTTTTTGTCCCTTTATTTGGGGAATCAACACGCCTATATCATATTCAATGATTTTCGTAATCCGAGTAAAAGTCCTGCTACCAAAGGTGTAGATAAGGGGAGGAAAAGAACAGCGTAGACAGGACCCCATTGCAAATAACCTTCAATGTTAACGGTTTCATATCCCCAGGTTTCACCACTAACAATAATGGCACCAGCTGTCCCCATAATTAACACGTTTATAAATGCGATGATCATACATAACACCACAAATTTGGCGCTTTTAAATTGGATACGGTGGAATTGAAAACCGGATATAGCAAACGACAAGGATAACGGAACACATAAAGTTAAGAAAAACCATAACCAGCCATCACTTCCTGCTCCTCCTGCAACACCGTTTCCGAAAATTGCTATAAGGAAACCAATTACCAGGCTGGCAGTGAATCCATATACTAATCCTGCAAACAGATTTTTAATCCTCATCGCTAATCTCCTTTTATGATAGTTTTACGTACCTCAGTTTCGGACTTGATATCCTGTAATATATCCGCGGCTGCTTCATCTGAAACCTCCCCATAACCAAGAGATAACAGATTCGCTTTTGTAGCGTAAGGGCCTGATGTGCATACTTGTTGAAGCCCGGCATAATATTTGTGAATTACACTATTCCTTCTCTTCTTGCCAGGCAGATGGAAGATGCAGTGATAGTAATAGATATAGTTTTCTTTAAAAAAGACGAGACCTTGTTTACTCGGTCTCGTCCACGCGATATCACAGTAATTCGAAATACAACCTGTATAGTGAATTATTTATTTGATATATTTACTTTTATACTTATCAACAAGGATTCCGGCTTTGTCCAATTGCTTAGCACCTTCTATAACTTTCTTGTTACCCGTTTCGAATTTGGAATAATTTATTTTGGTCGTCTTCAGGCTATCCCGCATTATAGTGAACCCTTCCAGCTGGAGTTTTGCTCCTGCCAGATAGTAGTTATGTATTTCTTTCAACTCTGCATTATTGGCTTTGAGGTTTTTCAACCCGGATACAAACTTAGTATAATTGGGCAATACAGTATTGTTTAAAGTAAGAAAGAGTGACTTTCTTGTTGAATCGTTCAGGTGTCTATTTTGAATAAACGTATCTATGGCTTTATTTTCATAGCTTGCTATTGGCTGCAACTGTTCATAATAATCTTCCAAATCCCGTAACATGATTTCTTCGCGGGTAGGTTCCTTTATCACTACCGGCTTTGTTGGCTCAGAAGTTGGTTCAGGAATGACTGTATACTCATCCACCACTTGAACAGTGAATACATAAGGTTCAAACTTTTCTCCAATATTGACAGTTAAGGTGGCAATCCCTTTATTTATTGCATGGAGTTCAGAAACCCAATTCGTTTTCCGTACGACCTTGACAACATTCTCATCTGAAGAGATTGGAGTGAAGTCATGTTCCGTAACGTCTGCATCGGTCCAGTCAGTTATGGCTATCTCGTATGACTTCCACTCCCCAACTTTAATCTCAGCAGGTTTGGTCACTTTAACAATGTCGGTGATGTTCCGTGCAGCCGCATGAATACTACCACTCCCGGATACAACCGATACTATAATTGCTAGCATTAACGAATAAATCAGACTCTTTCGTTTCATATAACCTTATCCCCGCTTAATTATTAATAGTAAAGCATCTACCAATTTTGCTAGAACATTTCATGAATAGGTTGCAGGCAGCAAACAGCAAAGTGCTTTCCTCTGATATTATATAACTTAGCAGGTAAAATTGTCCTGTTTTTTTATTGCTGCCCCATTAAGGTTCTTAATTGTCATCCTCATAAAGGATCGGTTTTCCGTTCGGGTCCATTCTAATCCGCTGACATAAATAACCGGCCGCCAGAAATCTGCTGGCAGCCGGTTATTCAGCTTGTTATTTAATGCAATTATAAATAATCTGTGCTGCCTCTGCCCGGGTTGTGGCAGCCCTTGGGCTCAGCTCTTTCTCCATGCCCGTGAGTATTCCCGCTTCCACAAACTGCTTCATGGCTGTCTGGGCATATCCGGCTACCGCACTGACATCAGTAAAGCTGTCGTAGCTCTGATTGTTGCTACCTTCCGGCAGACGGTTCAGCTGCTTCATGATATTGTACAGAATTACCGATGCCTCTTGTCTGCTGATGACGGCCTCCGGCATAAAGGAGTTGCCGCCCACACCGGAAATCAAGCCCAGTTTCTTGGCTGTACCGAGATAGCTTGTGTAGTATTTGTTCCCTGCATCTGAAAAGTTATCGGCGCTATCTGCATCAGGCTTAATGCCGAAAGCATTCATGACCATCATCAGAAAGTCAGCCCGCTTCACCTGGGCCTCGGGTGCAAACACAGAGCTGCTTACGCCCTTAACCACCTCTCTCGCTGCCAAGTAATCGACAGCGCTGGAATACCAGTTGCCCGGTGCAACATCATTGAATTTGATTTCGTTATACCCTACAGCATAATTTGAAAAATGGGCGGTCTGGAAATTAACCTTTCCGGCTGCTGCATCGTAGCCGCCATTAACCAGCTGAAGGTTTCCTGTCTGATCGATATAATACACTACAATGGCATTTGACTTTTCAGTTGCTTTTGGCGTATAAGGTACACTGATCTTAACTATTTCACCGTTGAATGCAGTAATTTCAGCATTTCCGGCTGTTACAGAGAAGTCTACAACCGGTCTGTCTCCAAGCTTGCTCCGGGCTTTGTCCGGCAAGCTTGATGAAGCAAGCTTCTTAATGCTGATTGTGCTATCTGCTGCTGCACTTCCAATTGCAGCTACTGCTTTAGACGTAAAGGTAATATCAGCAATGCCTGTATTCAGCTTCAGCTCTGCCCCGGCGGCTTCCATTAACTGCTTGAGAGCATCCTTAGCTATAACTACATCAACAGATGATTGGCCTGCCTCCTGATCCATCTGAATCTCCATGACAACCTTTTGACCGGCCGCTACGGCTTGCTTGACCTTGCCGACCAGATCGCTGATTATAGTGGAATCCAGCTTGACGATGGCAGCTCCTTCCTCCTTGCCTGCCGTTGCTTGGATCTTCACACTATAAGTAGTGGTGCCGTCAGCAGCGGTGCCCGAGGTCACGGCCACCGGAATTGCCGCCGGAGTACTGGTTGCAGTACTGACGCCCCCTGTTGACGCCAACCCGTTATCTTCACTGGCAGCTGTTGGACTTGGTGTTGGTATTGGTGTTGGTATTGGTGTCACCGTTGGTAACGCCGTTGGTGATGATGTAGGTGTAGGTGTAGGTGTAGGCGTTGGCGTAGGTGTTGGTTCTACTGGAATGTCACCAGTCTTAACCAGCACAATATCATCATAAGAGCCCCAGTCCTTCGCATTCCCCTCAAGGGAAATCCCGATCTTCAGTGTTCCATCCGTAACCTTGATATTCCCAACAACCGCTTGGTTCCATACATTCCAGCCTTTGTTCGCGAAGCTTGAGCTCAGTAGGGTCTTCTCGCCATTCAAGGCATACAGCTGATTCTTCGTCTCATCCCCGGCGCCCTGCGACCAGGCCGTCAGCGTGTAGATTCCATTCTCCAGGGCGGTAAGCGTCTGATAGGCGTCCAGTGTAAAGGCGGAATCCTTCCAGAATCCCAGTGATCTTGCACCGGTACGGCCATCCGAACTCGCGGTCAGGGCAGCAGGGTCAGGAATGGTCCAGCCATCAGGCAGACCCGCTTCATTCACCTGCTCAAAGCCGGAGTTAACCACAGGGTTCGAATCCACCGTGAAGTGGAGGGTGTAGGTTCTCACTACCTCTCCTTTGACAACAACGGTTGCACTTCCAGGCAGCGCAGCTGTTTGTGTAATTTCTGCCGATATGCCTTGTTCTGCAACCGCCTCAACCGCTGGCAATGCAGTCGTGCCATACGGCAGAACTACACTGTAGTCCTGAACGGCTGGATCAAATCCGCTAACCGTAGCGCCGTTCACCCTCAAATCCAGCAGCTTGCTGGTATCCTTCTTAATCAGCTCGAAATCGTCGATATTCCCCCACTGTCCATCAGCAAGCTTAAGATGAGCGCCCAGGGTGAGGGTTCCATCCGTAACTTCAATAAGATCCAGAACCGGCTTGCTCCATTTCTGCCATCCCGTATTTGTAAACTGCTGTGTTCTGCTGCCGGCAAAAATTTCTGAAATCTCTTCACCGCCCCCGCCGGATACCCAGGCCGACAAAGTGTACGTTCCATTCTCCAGACCGGTGATCGTCTGCGAAGTCCTGAATTCAGCAGGAGTCGTACTATAGTAATGCAGGGCGGACGACCCCGAATGTGCATCTTTTTCAATATTGACTGCACTTGTATCTCCTGAAAGCTCCCATGCGTTCAACTCATCTTCAAACCCGGGATTCTGTATCAAATTTGAACTTGGAGTTACCGTGACCTCACTGAATGCAGAGAATCCCCCGTCATAGGTAACTGCGGTCACGGTGGCACTTCCGACAGAAACCCCGGAAAGTATTCCACTATAAGGATCTACTTTAACAACCTCCGGCTTAGAGCTTGTAAAGCTCACTCCTTTATAGGTTGCATTTAACGGATCGAAAATGGCAATTAATTTATCCGTCCCGCCTACTTCAATAGCGGTTACAGGCTTATCTAAGGACACCGCGGTAACCGGATGGCGGTTGATTTCGGCTGCACCGTCGATGAAGGCATCCATAGCGAGTGTCGGTGTGCCGTCAATATTCCATGCCGATAACGGATAGCCAAACAATACACCGGTAGGCTCCCAATAAAAGATTCCGGTTCCCCTATTGTCCGGAACAGCCTTTAGTTTATTCTGAACGGCCACGAGCATATTGTATACGCTATCAACATCCTCTGAAACATTACCTCCAACCTCAACGATCATAACTTCTTTGCCATATTTAGCTTCCAGCGCATTCATATTGTTGCTGAGATCGTTAATGGTAGAGGTGAAAATGGCATCAGGATAATAAGATAAGCCGATGATATCGTAATCCGTATCCTTAAGACCGGCCGCTGTCAGACCGGCAAAAAATGGCCCAACCCCTGCTTCAGCTCCGCTGGCCCGATGGATGATGACCTTAATATCCGGGAACACCGCCTTGGCAGCATGTGAACCGGCCTGAATCAACTGAACGAGGTTGGTTGTATTACTGTAGCTTCCTAAAGGATGCAGCATTCCATTATTAATCTCATTTCCGATCTGCACCCATTCCGGTGTTACTTTTGCATCTTTGAGCGCCTGCATCACTTCCGTAGTGTACTGCGAGACATGCGCCTTCAGCTGTTCTATATTATCTTCCTTCCAGGCTTCAGGAGTAACCTGTTGACCAGGGTCAGCCCAGCTGTCGCTGTAGTGCAAATCGATCATCACACGGAACCCGTAGGCGCTTACCCGGGAAGCCAGTGCAACAACCTCTTGTGTGCTGTTATGACCACTGGCCGGATCATCTGACGGATTAACCCAGGCCCTGATTCTGATGGAATCGATGCCGTGCTCCTTAAGTATTGGTAAAAGGTCCTCCTCTTGGCCATTATCATTATAGAATTTATAGCCTAAAGCCTCCATTTGCGGCAGCCAGCTGATATCTGCACCTTTGGAAAAGCCTCCGGAAACCGATGAAGCGTTTACATTCGCGGGCAAACCAACTGATGCTACCGACAGAATCATCGCCCATGTAAGAATGATTACAACAACCTTTTTGCTGATTCTCATAGTTCAACCTCCATTATTCATTTAATAACTGCAGTTTCCAGCCTTTAACATCCTTATTGTAAAGAAATAAAGATCAGGTGTGGATGGAGCAGATCAACTATAAGTAATACCTCTGCAACAAACTTAAAAAATTATTAATCCAAAGCTCCCTTTAATTGAATTAGTAAATTTGATTACATATTGTAGAGATTCCTGTTCCTGTATGGGTATAAAACTTCGCTATTGCATAATTATCATTTATCAAATTTATTGCATTAATTGTGATTCTTATCACAGTTGATATTCAATTTCCAAAATATAATAAAACCACTATAATTACATTATTTTCATTTATATCCATTTTGGAGGTCTGTGAACAAGGGTGTAGTTGTAAATTTTCGTGAAAGGGGTTTTGCCGTCTCCACATTCTCTCCCTCCGTACATTTAAGGTTGTTCGCCGCTTAAGTCCTTGCACCCCAGATCGCAGCTTGAGTACACAGGCTAGATAAAGGTTGTCTACAAGAACCCGGCATAACTTAAAACCAACCATTTTGATCGGAGGAGTATTAATTATGAAAAAGACTGTAGCTTCACTTCTTGCAGGTGTTGTAGCACTTGGATCCTTTGCCTCGGTGGGCACTGCTGCTGAAAACAATGAACGCAATAATCCTGTAGAACTCTTCTCAGGCTCGTCCCCTATTTCGATTACAGACCAATCCTGGAAAGCTCCTGCTGGCTCCGCTTCTGAGGACAAAGTATGGGGATATCTTGAAAGTGTGAAAGGTAACCTGCATCTTTCGGCTAAAGAGGATATTCGGGGAAAATTCAAAATTTCAGAGCAAAATACAAACAGCAAGACCGGCAGCCAGCACTACCGGTTAAGCCAGTATATCTCGGGGATACCGGTATATGGAGCTGATCAAACTCTGCATATCGACAAAGCCGGCAACGTTACCTCCCTGCTGGGAAGCGTAGTTGAAGATGTTTACCAGACGATTCCGCAGCCGCTGATTCAGCTCCAAACCATTTCCGGAGCAGATGCCATTCTGGCAGCCGAGCAGGATGCCACGCTGGAACATGGACCGCTTGGTGAGCCGCAAGTTACTCCTACAGCGGATTTATATTATTTCATTGTTGACGGAGAACCTAAATTAGCCTATAAAACGGAAGTGAATGTTCTGGAGCCCGAGCCTTTGCGGATACGGTACTTCATTTCTGCGGAGAATGGCAGCGTACTGTTCAAATATAATATTTTAGAGAACCTGACGGGTACGGGTACCGGAGTGTTTGGAGATACCAAAACGTTCGAGACACGCCTCTCGGGTTCTACCTATCAGCTCTATGACAGTACCCGCGGCAAGGGCATTGTGACGTATACCGCTAAAAACAAGACCTCTCTTCCGGGGACGCTCTTAACCAGCACCAACAATGTCTGGACAGACAAAGCCGCGGTTGATGCCCACACGTATGCTGAAAGAACCTATGATTATTATCTCCAGCATTTCGGCCGCAACAGCCTGGACAACAACGGACTGCAGATCCGTTCCACCGTCCATTACTATACTTCCTATAACAACGCTTTTTGGAACGGTGCGCAGATTGTTTTCGGTGATGGAGATGGATCTACCTTTACACTGCTGTCCGGTGACTTGGATGTTGTGGGCCACGAGCTGACGCATGGTGTAACTGAGAAAACATCCAATCTTGAATACTATGGAGAACCAGGGGCACTGAATGAGTCCTTCTCCGACATTATCGGAAATTCAATTGAAGGTGCGAACTGGCTGATCGGCGATAAAGTATATACACCGGGTGTAGCGGGTGACGCACTCCGCTCACTGGCTAATCCCCCATTGTACGGACAGCCTGACAAATACAGCGACCGCTATACCGGTACCGGTGATGAAGGCGGTGTGCATACGAACAGCGGGATTAATAACAAAGCTTTCTATCTGGCTGCCCAAGGCGGTACGTTTAACGGTGTAACGGTCACAGGTATCGGCCGTGAGGATGCCGTTCAAATCTATTACAATGCACTTGTATATTACCTTACGACCTCATCCAACTTCTCTGCTGCACGAACAGCAATCATTCAATCGGCTACGGAATTGTTTGGAGCAGGCTCGGCTCAAGTAACTGCCGTAACCAAAGCTTACAATGCGGTAGGCGTCTACTAAGAACAGAATAACAGGCCAATGATCCTCAAGATCATTGGCCTGTTTGGTGTAAAAGGGATCGATCAACTGCTGGAAACCATATTGCCTGAAATCTATATATTATTCTTTTACTTTTGTAAGCACACCATCTTTATTCTCGTATATTCTTTTTTCGTTTTTCTCCATTTTATGTATGATCTCTTCTTCCAGGTTAATTCCCAGAAGCTCCGAAAGTCCTATTAAGTAGAGTGCAACATCAGCCAGTTCTTCCCCCAAATCGTCTTTCTTTTTCAGATAAGCTTCGCAAGCCTCTGACAATTCACCATATATGAAACAGAATTCCTGGAAAATATCTGTAACATTAAATCCTTTCGCAACTTTATTCTGATAAACTCTTTTTTGTAACTGTAATAAATCAATCATTTTATTCTCTCCTATTCTACAAATATTTTTTATGTACAAAAACAGTATTTCACCCCTTTCAAGCAGCTCAGCAGGATTATTCTTATATTTCAGACAACAATCCTCCCGATCAACATTTATATCTTCAGTGCTTACCAAGAAGTCTAACATTCCAAAATATAGAATTCTATGCGATTTGAGGGCAGGGTGATTTCAAAATTCTGCGGTACGAACGGGCTGATGCTTACTCATATGGCCAATCTGCAGCGCAAAAAGATGCCACTAATCATGTCATCCTTTCATACAACCTATAATGGTAGTTATTCACTATAACTCACGCAGGTGGTTGTTCCAACAATAAGCGACTAAGCTTTTTTTACCGTGAAGTACACTTGATAGGGTTCATAACCGATATCGCGAATTCTTCTCAGCTGAATTCCCGGGTCCTGATTGGCCGTCTTGAAGAAATAGCGCCAGCTGCCCCACTCCCGTTCATTTTCCATGATCAGCTCAGAGGTAACATCATCTAGCTGTGTAAAGAGAATCCTCTCATTCTCACAAATCCCAGCCAGCACTTCAGGACCAAAACGAAACGCACCTGTCTGTTCGTCGTCCGGCAGAGGAATGAAGCGGATCCCGACAGGCAGAATGATACTGACTCGATCGCCGTCCTTCCAATTCCGCAGCAGGGTATAGAATGCACTATGATCCGCAGATTTCCCGTGAAGCTGATCGTTCACATAGATGACGGCTTCAGACATGATCCAGTCCGGTATGCGCAAATGGAGGGCAAACGCTTGGGCAGAGCCGGTATGGACAACGAAATCATACTTTTTATAATTCGGCAGATTCTCGTGAAGCGCTGTAACCTCATTCAATTCCTGCTGTCCTGCGGTATTCGAAGAGTTCAGCATGCTTCCGCTCATATGATCCTGAGATTGATGAATGCGGACATTCTCTCCATTGATCTCTGTGGTCAGCTCTGAATGGAAATACTGGCATACATAGACATCGTTGTGATTCTGATAATAAATGCCTCTGTTCAATGCTGCATTGGCTTGTACCATCGTTCCGTGGCAGCAGAAGAAGCTATCGGTCTCCGAACTCCAATCCTTCCGTAAGCCTGCCTTCATCGGCAGAAAATAGGTAAGCAGCCCTGTTCCGGGATTGTCGTGCCGGTTGCCGGTCAGATGATATTCCTGGTAGTAGGCTTGAGCCATAATACCGTTGTACAGATTATATTCAATATACTGCGCATATGCCGGATCTGATGTATGCCGGAAAAGAAACTCTGCCAGACGAATCATATTATAAACCGTACAGTGCTCCTGATTCTTATCCCCGAGGCGTGCTTTGATCTTCATTTTGGGCATCCACACTTCACCTGCTGTATTTCCGCCAGTTGCCAGAGTGCCTCTCTGCGTGACCGCACATTTCCAGTAGGCAGCGACAATGTCCATCCAGCGTTGTTCGCTGGTGACCTCGTAAGCTCTGGCACAGCCGAGTACTTCAGGAATGGTGGTGTTGGCATGCATGTTGGTCAAAGGGTCTTTGTTCTCCAGTAACGGGCGGAAAAGTCTGCTGCGGTAATAACGCTCCAGCAAGGTCTTGTATTTAGCATTCCCTGTAATATGGAGCAGGTCCGCCCAAGCCTCAAGCATCCCGCCTGTCTCCATGTCCAGAATGTCATCGAATTTCTCTCTGGTGAAGGTAGTGCTCCATATGACGAACCAGTCTGCAAAACGATCGGCCACCTCGAGCGCTTGTTGACTGCCGGTGAATTGGTACATATCCACCAGTCCCATAAATAACTTATGGATATTATACTGCGGAGCCCATATCGCTTTACCTTGAGCAACCCAGTGTAAATATTTCTCCGGAATAGGCGCTGCCCATTGTCCACCGTTGTCCTTCTGGCATTCGGCAAGCTCGTCCAGGATGAGATCCGCTTTGAGCTTGAGTTCCAGATCGCCAGTCTCATGAAACCGCATAGCTGCCGCAGACAGCCAATGTCCAAGAAAATGTCCCCGGATCTGACAGACTGGCGTCTCCCATCCCCCATGTGCATCCTCTGGAATATCTCTGCCATGGTATCTTCCCGCTTCTACTTTATAGTTAAACAGGAGATTATCATTTGTCAGTTTCATTAAATACCGCCGGTTTGCTTCCTCCCTGCGTGTCAGATCATTATCATGAAGAACGACATGCTTGCCCTTCAGTTCTCTCATTGCTGCAGCCCCTTAATATACTGACATTGATTTTACAATGAAAGTATATAGCAGCGCTTCCATCAATCCAATGATTAATCCTAATATAAAGTTGATCCATACTGAGTAATAAACTGAAAGCCGGTGTTAAATAAAATTATGATAGATTGTCTCCACTTTCGGTTTGTTAGCCTCGTTTTTTAAAAAAAGAGCGGTCCTTTAAGTCACTGAAGTGACTTGAAGAACCGTCCCTTTTGATTGCCGGTTATACCGGAATTATCGTAATCCACTTCACCGCTTCAATACGGTTATTGATCTATTGTGATACCTTGGCTTCTACTGCTGCACCGCTGTCAGCACCAGGTCGTCGAAATGGACTTCACCGGCGGCGCTGCCTTTATACAGATAAATCGTGGCGCTGGTGTTGGCGCTTCCTGTTGTGAATTCAATTTCTTTGTGCACATATCCTGCGCCCTGCTCGAAGCCCCAGGCATCCGTGAATGTGCCGCCGTAATTCTTGACCCCAAATACCGCTACACCACCGTCTGCACTTTGTCCTAAGCCGGACAGCCTGTAGGTCGTGTCCGGAAGCAGGCTGGAGACCGTCTGCTCCATGCCTGAAGCCTGCCCGCTCAGCCGGGCAGCATAGTTCCCTGTATACGGGGCAGTGTCTGAGATCGCAGCACCATTATAATGGACTGCCCAGCCGGTGAAATCACCGATCTCGAAGCCGGGATTCTGCAGCAGGTTGACCGGCTCCGGTTCCGGTTCGGTCTCCACGGGAATGAACCGGAAATAATCATAGTTCGCCGTAAATCCTGTACCGCCTCCCGTGAACAGGCCGATCTTAGGCTCCGCAATTTCCACTGTCTGATCCGCTCCGGCCTGCTGGTAGCTCACACCGTCAGCGGAATAGAAGCCGCTGTACGTATTGCCCGTCTTTACGAGTCTAAGGTATACCGCCGATCCCAGGGTATCGGCAGTTTCGACATGCTGCCGCACGGTGTCTTTTTGCGCAGTGAACTGGAATTCGTTGCCGGTGCCGTACATCCGGGTAATCCGGACGAAGGTCGCATCGCTCTCATAGACAATCAGTCCGCCCTGGGCCCATGGGGACGCCGGTAATCCCGTCAGCTTAGTCTCTAAGGTCCAGTCCCCTTCAGGCGCTCCGGTGAGCAGAAGATTCTTGGCCGTTGCAGACCCCTCTGCGATTTCTCCGTTCTCGGCAGTAATCCGCATAGAGCCGGGATTAGCCGTCAGCGACCAGGCTGCGCTGTTCTCACGTACCCAAGTCCACTGACCGTCCAGATCCGGCCCGGCGAATTCGTCACTTCCGCCTTCGGTGAACACCGGTTCGGCGGGACCGGCAGGAGATGCGCTGAATTGAATCAATTCCAGATCGTCGAACGTCACTTGTCCCGTCCCTCCGGCTTTGTACAGAAAAATTGTAGCGCTGGTGCTGGAGGCCCCTGTCGTAAATGTAATTTCCTTGCGGGTATAAGCAGCTGCAGTCATATAGACACTCTGTTCGGCGTTGCCGTGGTTCTTCACTCCGAATACGGCTGAGCCGCCGCCGCTGGCTGCGCCATAAGCGTACAGCTTATACATGGTGTTCGGATGCAGTCCGCCAATGTTCTGCTCCATTCCGGCATAGTTGCCGGTAAGTGCCGCAGCGTAGGCACCGTTGTGCGCTCCGGTATTCACGATAGAAGCTCCATTGTAATGGAGCGGCCAGTTGCTGAAATCACCTGTCTCAAACCCCGGATTAAGCAGCAGATTATTCTGGGAAGGCGGCTGCGGCAGTGGAGGCAGATTGTTCGGATCCAGCCCCGCTCCCTGGTATGCCCCAATATTGGGAGCAGTGCCTGCCGGAACAGGGTTGCCGAAATAATCACTTCCGCCGTTGCCGCTGATGATTCTGCCGCTGCCAATGGCCGGAGAGGTATTCAGCAGCTGATAGCCCGCCAGCGTGCCGCGTCCAATGCCGCCTGAGCCTGGAGAAGCGAGCTTCGGATCAGCGGTGATTTTGTGCGGGTCAGCCGGTTCGCTGGATGGATGGTTGCCATAGAACAGATTATTATCGAATATGTTTCCGGTGCTGGAGCCGAACTGATATCCCCCGGTGCCCAGATTATAGATCAGGTTGTTGTAAAAGGCCGTATTTGAAGCATAGCCATCCCAAAAGCCGTAATTGACCACCTTAGTGCTGGAAGTGAGCGGCAGATAGACCGTATTATTATAGAACTTCGCGCCGCTGACCGGGCCGTTCAGATTGAACACCGCCCCGCCGTCATTCTCGCTGATATTATAGCGGACGACCGCATTGGTATTGTAATTGGAGGCAGCTGTCCCGTCATTGACGACCAGTACCATCCCCCCTGCATTATGGTGACTGTAGTTGTACTGGATAATAGTGCCGTCACTGTTATAATCCGCATCGTAGGCCATCGCGTCGCCGCCGGGGGCGGTGTTGTACACTTCATTGAACTGGATGACCGCATCCTTCGTGCCCCATACCCACAGCGGCACATGATACCCGGACGCTCGGACATGGGTATCGTACACCACATTATGCTCGATGACCCCGCCCGTCGTATTGAGTACAACCGCCCCGTCGGCAGCCACATCGTTAATGACATTATTCTGCACCTTAAGACCGGTGGAGTAGGTACGCTGTGCTCCATTCAGATAGATTCCTACACTGTCGAGCGAATAGATGCGGTTATTCTTGATGACCACGTCCGACACATGAAGATCCCAGTCCGGACCCCAGACGATAATTCCGCCGTTATGCACATAATCGGTGGCTGTTGTCCCTTTGACCTGATGGATATCGAGATTCTCGAACACGAAATGCTTATAGACCTTGGGATTGGTCCAGCTGCCGCTGCTGCCGCTGACATGAATGCCTCTGCGCTCGCCCGGACTGGCTGCATTATTGGTAATCTCGAGATTACGGACCTCCCACTGCTCCTGATTGTAGAAATATACGGCAGCGGCGGCACCACCACCTGCAATCAACGGCTTGGCCCCTTCGCTGTACCGGTCAATCTGAATCGGGCTGCCTTCGCTGCCGGAGCCCTGGGGTGACAGCGTCCCCGTCCAGACTCCGCCCGCCTTGAACAGAATGCGGTCCCCAGGCTGAAAAACTGTGGCGTTCACTTTGTCCAGGGTCTTCCAGGCCTGGGCATCGGAGCTGCCTGTGTTGCTGTCGCTGCCCCCTGCCGAATCGACATAATAGGATGTACCGTCTGCACGGACCGTTGACGGGACTAATACAGACAGTACAGATGCCAGAATCAGGATTGCCGTCAAAATCAGCTTGTTCATCTGATGCCATGGTCTTCTTGTCATCTTGTCTTAAACCTCCCGATATGAATGGTATGCTACTGCATTTGCAGGCCGGAATATCCCGGCTCCGTTAGCTCAATCCGGGCGGAACGGATTCGCTGCTCCAGTTCCCGCCCGAAGCCTGTCTCCGTCGCCGCTTTCTTGTTCCGCTCCTCCGCTGCTGTTTCTGGCTTCTGCGGTTTTACATCGCCAAGCACCGCCATTACCCATTCCCCTGTGAAGCCTTCATCCATGACCGGGCTGATCTCGCCGGACTCCCGCTCACCGGTCAGCCAGGCGTACAGCTGGCCCTGCTCGCGGAAATACACTCTGGCGTTTGCGCTGTCCAGACTTTCACTGCTTAGAGTCAAGTCAGGAAAGGAAGCGTTATCATTTCTCAGTTCTGAAATCGCCTCTTCCGGGCTTCTGCCCTCAAGAAGCAACTGACGCACCTCAGACAGAAGCTGTTGTGTTCCCGGCTTGTTATCCGCTACACCTTGCCCTTTGCTCCGGTATGCTATGGAAATGCGGGTAAACGTAAGCTCCTGTTCCTCAGGAATGCTGCTAACCTGATCCTCCCGTGCCGGTTCATCATCCCGTCCGTGTTCCCCAGGCACTGTCATCCTCTCCCGAAGCGCAACCTCCAGATTGCTCAAATAGTAGGGAATGAAGCTGCCTTCATCCAGCTCGGCCGGACCAAACACCGCTATCCCGGCAACAGCAGCCTGAGCCCGCCGTTTGTTCTCGCGTTCCATCTCAGAGAGCAGCCCGCCAAAGTCCGTGCTGTCAACAAGCCCTTCTTCATGACCCATCTCCAGCAGAATCCGGCTTCGAGTCCAGGAGGTAAGCGCCTCACGCTTGAGCATCTCCAGCGGATTCTCCCCGCCAATCTCCAGCTCCCAGAAGTTCCCTTCATAAGCCTGGTTGTAAGTATCCCGGAAGTACTCAATCACCTGCGTGCGCTGGAGTCCCATCGCATACTTCAGTTCCGCCGCGGTCACTGCATACCCGTTGATCCGTGCCACCTCGGGGTCCGTTGCCATCCGCTCCGTTATGCCCTGGGCCTTGGCGGAAGCATTCTCCTTTCCCTCAGGCCCAACGAGCCTTTCCGGGACTCCGCCTCCGCTTAACAGCAGGATAACGGCCAGACACAGCGGGACACCCGAAGCTGCGGCGGCTCTGCTTTTTGTCCACTTCATAGCCTCTTTCCTTCTTCCTTTGCAGGTATAGATAAGTTGCCTATTGTCCAAACAAGCAAAAAGGAGGAGATGATCCCGGCTTCCCGTCCGTTTCTCCTCCTCCTTCCGGCTAGACTCCTGCAGCAGGCAGCTTTAGCCCGGATAACTCCTGCTGGGTTCGCCGTCACTTCGTGCTGTCAAACCATTCATTGGCTTCCTTCGTCATCTGCTCTCCGCCAATGCTGTACCATTCCTTGACGAATGTATCGAAATCCTCCAGCGGCTTGCGGCCGTAGATGATCGCCATGATCGCCTCTCCTTCAAGCTTCGTCGTGATGCCTCCCTTGGACTGCATCGCCGGTGTACTGGCACCCAGGAACTTGGGCGCCCAGTAGCTGTCCTTGGCCCATCCATCGACGACGATCTGCGCCGCCTTCAGAATATCGGGATTGCCAAGAGCCGCAGCTTCAGCGTCTGTAAGATTTCCCTGTTCCAGCAAATCCCCTTTGTCTGCGGATTGCTGCAGCACACTGAACGGGTCCTTTGGCTCATACAGGAAGTATTTGTAGACCCCTACCGAGCCTCCGGGGATATCCTCGCTAACTGTGGAGACTGTTCCGTCCGCCTTGAGGGTATAGTCATAGTCTTCGGCCCAGCCGTGCTCGAATTCGCTGCCTGGTTCTTTGTCCACTCCGGCGAACAGACGGTTAAGATACAGGAACAGAGCATCGGTATGCTCAAAGCCTTCCCTTACGAGCATCCCTCCCTTCAGGAACGTGGTATCCCGCGCTCCCGCCTTGCCATTCTCAACGGGAATGGGGTACGGCTTCATTGTCGCTCCCGGCACGTTCTTCTGCAGGTCCGGAACCGGCCAGCTGCCCAGCCAATATGGAGCCACCACAACCCCTACCCGTCCCTGGCCAATCAGCTCGGCGAGCTTGTTCTCATCGTGCAGCCCGGCCTCCTTGGAGATATAGCCCTTCTGGTACCAGTTCCGCATTACCTCAAGGCCTTTCTTCATCTCCGGTACGGTCGAACCGTGCACCAGCTTACCGTCCGCGCCCTGGTTCCACTGGTAAGGAACGGTTCCGAACGGCCCGAAGATCCAGGTGCTCTCCCCGAGCCAGCCTGCCAGCGGATTCGGGTGGCCGCCGCCCGAGCCGAGACTCACGCCCAGCGGAATGATGGAATCCGTATTGCCCGGCTTCTTATCAAGCAGCGCCTGCATGAAGGCCTCCAGCTCCTCAAAGGTTGATGGAGCCTGCATCCCCAGTTCGTCCAGCCAATCCTGGCGGACCCACATGACAGCATTATCGTTACCGGCATTGGCGAAGTAAGGCAGGCCCATATGCTTACCCTCGAAGGTAACCTGGCTCCAGATCAGCGGGTGGGAGCTGAAGATCTCCTTCACACGGTCCGAGGCATACTTGTCGAAATCGGCTGAAACATCCTTGTAGGCTCCGGATTCGATCAGCTCATTCATCAGTCCGATATCCATTGTTGTGACGACATCCGGCAGCTCCTGCTTGGCTGTCAGCATCAGCCGCATCTTGGTGGCGAACTGCTCGCCGGGCACCTCCCACAGATGCTGGATATCAATCCCCAGCTGCTCCTTCGCCCAACGGGTATGCACATTGTCGCTCAGTGTCTCCCCGTTTTTGTACTTGAAGCTGGAATCCGTGGCTGTAACGGTAGTGATGGTGACCGGAGTTTCGAAGCGGTATGTTCCATCCCTGATCCCTTCAATCCGGGCAGCGTCTCCCTCCGCCTCCGCAGGCGCAGACGGCTGGGCGGATACCGGCGGTGCTGTGCCGGCAGCCCCGTTGCTGCTGCTCGGTGAACAAGCTGTGGGCAGCGACAGCAGCAGCGTTGCCGACAATAGCAGCGCGAACCTTTTTTTTGTCCTCTTCATGCAAGTGCCTCCCTGTGTTCCTGTAATCTCTGACGCATTCATCTTATTACAACGCTTTCACGGGAGTAAGAGAGAAAGATTTAAGGTGATATGCTAAATTCTTAAGCATTGTTACAGCAGGCGTTCCCGGTATTCCTGCGGTGTGATCCCGTAATAGTTCTTGAACAGCTTGCTGAAATACGGAGGATTCTGGAAGCCCAGCCGGGCGGCCAGCTCATAAATCCGGATCTCCGTAGAGCGCAGCAGCACCGCCGCCTGCTCCATCCGGTAACGCATAATGTAATCACTCAGATTTTCGCCCGTCTCCTGCTTATACATGGAGGACAGATATACCGCATGGAGCTTCACGTGGTCGGCAATGCTCTGCAGGGAGACATCCCGAGCAAGATTCTCCTCAATGAAGCGGTGGATTCTCGCCAGCAGCTGGCGCTTGTGATCGTTGTATTCCGCATTCTCCGACTGCGCAAGACAGGACAATATCTCTTCCGCCCAGTCAGCAATGGTGGCGGCACTACGCATAATCCGGGCTGGTTCACCAAGCTCTCCCTTGCCGGATGTCGCCTCCATCAGGGTCTTTCCCTGCTGGTGGGCAATGGCCAGGAAAGCGCTCACCAGCGTATGGTACAGCTCGGCCAGATGCTCTTCGGAATCGAGCAGCTTCTCCTCCATTTCGCGGACAATGGCGGCCAGCTTGCTGCGTACTTCATCCCAACGGCCTCCCTCCATCAGCCGCAGGAATGCCGGCGGCGCATAGAGTGAGGTCAAGGTGCGTTCAACCGTCCGGTTGCTGCCCGCTATAGCCAGGAATTCCTGCTCACTGCGCGGGATTTTCCGGAATTCGTTCAGCGACTTGCGGTAGACCTGCGCCAGCTCCATGGGGAATCGCAGCGGTTCACTCAGCAAAAGCGAGACCTGCCCCTTGAGCAGGCCGGAGACCTTCAGCTGCAGTTCATGTGCCTGTGTATGCAGAGCTTTCACCTCCATTTCACCCATCTCCTGCGGTTGCTCCCGGCTGCGCAGCGCAAAGATAAGATAGCCATAGGCATCGCGGCAATGCCAGACATTACAGTGCGGCTCCATAATCTCTGCGGCAATATTCCGTACCGCATATTCAAACAGCAGAGCATCCGGTTCTTCTCCGCTGCCGAATACCTTCTCGGGCCGCACCATCACCAGCAGCAGCGAATCCTCCGCATGGAAGGGGAGCTGGTACTCCTTCAACCGCTCGGCTAACGCTCCATTCTCCGGCAGCTGGCCTGACAGCAGATCATTCAGAAATCCCGACCGCAGCATCGGCATATGCTGGTGCAAGGTCCGCCGCGCCCGTTCCTGGGAAGCAATCTGCTCCCATTCCGTGCGGAGGCCGGCGGCAACCCGCTTCACCTCGGCCAGCAGCTCTTCGTCCTTGACCGGCTTCAGCAGATAGCCTACCGTCCGGTGCTCAATCGCCTGCCGGGCGTATTCAAATTCGCCGAAGCCTGACAGCAGCACACAGCGGGTTCTTGGATAATGCTCATGCACATGCTTGCATAAGGCCAAACCATCCATCCCGGGCATGCGGATATCCGTGACCACAATATCGACCGGATGATGCTTCAGCAGCTCTGCCGCCTCCAGACCGGATGCTGCCTTATACACATGCTCCACACCGGCGGAAGCCCAGTCATTCTGGACCATGCTCTTAAGAATCATCGGCTCGTCATCGACGAGCATCAGCTGCATTTTCACTTGGCTGTCCTCCTTCATGTTCCCTTTTCCAGCGCAGGCTGACCCGTAAACCGCCGAGACCCGGCGAGGCGTCCAGCCTGATGCCGGACCCCGGACCGTACTGCTGCTTCAGACGCTGATTGACATTCCACAGGCCGCAGCCTGTCTGCTCATTCATGGGCAGCTCCAGCTCTTTCATATAGCCGGCGATCTGCTCCTCCGTCATGCCCGCCCCGCTGTCCTCAACCTTCAGCAGATTATACTCCCCTTCTTGTACACCTGTGACCTGTATCGTTCCCGCTCCCGGCTGCGGCTCCACACCATGGATAATGGCATTCTCCACTACAGGCTGCAGAAACAACCGGGGGACTGGCTCAGCCAGCATTTCCATCGGAATATTCAGCACGAAATCCAGACGCTCCAGTCTGAAGGCGTAGATATGCAGATAGTTCCTGGCCTGTTGTACCTCTTCCTCCAGGAGCGGACGCTGGTTCTCCACCCGTGTCGTATAGCGGTAATAATCACCCAGATGATAGACCATCTCCCGGATCGTTTCCGTTTCCCCTGCCTTGGCGCAGGCGGCGATGAAGGAGAGGCAATTGTACAGAAAGTGGGGATGAATCTGGGACTGCAGCTGCTTCAGTGTTGCGAGCCTTGAACGGTTCTGCTCCTCATAGACGTCATTGATCAAATGCTGGGTCTGCTCGGCCATCTCATTGAACCGCAGGCGCATGTAGTCAAATTCGTTATTAAAGCGCTTTCTTATGCGAAAGGAATAATTGCCCCGCTCAAAGCTCCGCAAGCCCTTAACCACCTCTGACACCGGCTTCTGCACATGCTGGTAAAGCAGATAAGAGGCAATAAGCGCCAGCAGGGCCAAAACAACAAAGCTGAGATAGAACATTTTCCGGCTCTGCACAATCGGTGCGTGAATAACATCAAGCGGGACATAATCCACCAGATAGGCGCCTAGGGAGGGCAGATATGCATAGCTGATAAAAGTATCCTCCCCGCCGATTTCAAGGCTCCGGTGTCCGGATTCCTTCATCGGGTCTTTGAGCAGCCGGCGCCCGGTTTCCCTTGCGGCGGCATCGTCTGCGGATGCCGCGCCGTAAGCTGTACCGTAAGCCGTGAGCAGAAAAGCTTTGCCGGGATTATCCTGCTTGTAGTCACCCAGCATCCGCCGGATATTGTCGACCGTGAACCGTACCTCGAATACAGCAACGGGCTCCTGGTTCTGCTCCTGCGAAAGATAAGGGTCCCAGACGAACATCTGATAATACGGATTCACCGCACCGGTGCCCGGATGCAGCCTCCATACACCCGCGGGAGACAGCTTCATCTCCTTCATGTCGAACGTGTCACCCGGATTTGTGGATATACGTCGCCGGCTCTCCGGCAAATAGACGGACAGATCGTTGCGCCAGTTACTGGAAAGGCTCTGCAGCTGCAGCTTTTCCTTGACCTGTGTCTGGTAGTATAGTGTCTGATAATAATCCTCGGTAAGCAGATTGAGCTGCAAATCCGTAATGGAGGAATCTCTCGTCAGCACACTGGAGGATAAGGACAAGCGGTCGATGTTCGACTCAATCTGATTCTTCAGGAAAAACAAGCGGCTTTCGTTGTTATCTGTAATCTGTCCATCGATGACTTCAAGACTCTTCTCACTGAAATACGTATAGAGCAGAGCCATTGGCAAAATCAGCATAAAAATAACGGCAGTGATTTTGACAAATACCGGCCGGTATCCCCGCATGGCAGCACCCCCTTAACAAATTGACAGTTACCTTAAATATCTATATCTGTACAGTTCAGGATTGTCAAGCCTAATATGGTGGTAGAATCCGCAAGCGGCGGACATTTAGGAGGAGACCCGTATGAAGCCAGGCACAGATATGGCGGCCAATGCCGCTCCCAAGGCCAATCCCGGAACCGGCACGATAGCCAGGCAGTTTGCCGCCACATGGAGGCTGCATCTTATGCTGGTGCCAGCCGTCATCATCGCGCTGATATTCAAATATGCCCCTATGCCGGGCATCATCATCGCTTTTCAGGACTTCAAGCCCTGGCAGGGCATTTCCGGCTCTTCGTGGGTGGGCTGGAGCAATTTCGAGCTGATTTTCTCGATGCATGATTCCCGGCAGGTCATTCTCAACACACTGATTATCTCCTGTCTCAAAATCGCCTTCGGGCTCGTAGTTCCGGTGATATTCGCCCTTCTGCTCAACGAAATCCGCCAGACGGGGCTTAAGCGTTCGGTTCAAACCCTGGTCTATCTGCCCCATTTCATGTCATGGGTGATTCTGGGCGGCATTCTTCTTGATCTCTTGTCCCTGGAAGGAATTGTGAACCAGCTGCTCAGCTTCTTCCACATGCAGCCCGTGATGTTCCTCAGTGAAGGGAACTGGTTCCGCTTCACCGTTATTCTAAGCGACCTGTGGAAGGAATTCGGCTTCAGCGCCATCGTCTTCCTGGCTTCACTGTCCGGCATCAATCCCGCGCTCTACGAAGCGGCAGAGATTGACGGGGCGGGCCGTATGAAGCAGACTCTCTACATTACGCTCCCCTCGATGCTGCCGATTATCGTTGTGGTCTTCACCCTGTCGCTGGGTAATATGCTGAACGCCAACTTCGACCAGATCTATAATCTGATCAATTCCCTGGTGCTGGACAAGGGCGATATTATCGATACGTATGTCTACCGTTCTTTCCAGGAAGGCCAATACAGCCTGTCCACCGCCGTCGGCCTGTTCAAGTCGGTGATCGGCTTCATCATGATTGGAGGAGGCTACTATTCAGCCTACAAGTGGGCAAATTACCGGATTTTCTGAGATGCTTGTCAATTTGAAGGAGGAAAGGCCTCATGTACCATAAAAACCCCACCTACCGCGTATTCTATCTGTTCAATATCGCTTTCCTTGTTTTGATTTCCATGGTCTGTGTGCTGCCGCTGCTTCATATCTTTGCGGTGTCCCTCAGCGGCAAATCGGCAGCAGATTCCAACCTAGTCGGACTGATCCCCGTGGATTTCTCTTTGGATGGATATCTGCGTACCTTCGAGAATAGTAATTTCCTGTCGGCACTTCGAATCTCGGTGCTGCGAAGCGCTGTCGGCACGGTACTGGCCATGTGCGTAACGGTGCTGGCCGCCTTCCCCCTCTCGCGGAATTCCAAGGAATTCCGCGGACGCAGCTTCTATGTATGGTTCTTTCTAATTATTATGATCTTTGACGCCGGGCTGGTCCCGCATTATATCCTGATGGAGAAGATCAACCTGATCAATTCCTTCTGGATCTTCATCCTCCCGGGTCTGGTCAATGTCTGGAATATCATCCTGATGATGAATTTCTTCCGGGCATTGCCGCGAGACTTGGATGAAGCCGCGATTATGGACGGTGCAACCTCCTTCCAGATTATGTCCAGAATTTATCTGCCCGTATCGCTCCCGGCCATCGCCACCCTGTCCCTGTTCACCCTTGTGGGCCATTGGAATGCCTGGTTTGACGGCATGCTCTACATGACCTCGCCCGACCGCTGGCCCCTCGCCACGCTGCTGCAGACCATCGTCGTTGTGCAGGACTTCAGCAAGACCGGTATCCGCTTCGAGGATCTGCAAACGCTCTCCAACCGGAGCGTCAAATCCGCGCAGATTTTCATCGCCATGCTGCCCATCCTGCTGGTCTATCCTTTTCTCCAGCGCTTTTTCGTCAAGGGTATCGTGCTTGGTGCCGTTAAGGAGTAGGTTGAACCCTGACAGGCATTACAGCCCATTAAGAACTGTTTATGCAGCACCCGTAAAACGTCAATGAAGCAGCGATTCTCCGATAACGGGGAATGCTGCTTCGCATCTTGCACACAATATCAGAAGGGAATAAAGTAAGTACACCATCTTTATCCGTGAGATTATATTTCTTGTGCAGCAGAGGTATGATCCGGCGCTTTTTGATTCATGATCGGCAACATCACCATTGCGCCGAGGAGGAATAATATCCCTGCTCCGCTAAAGATCGTACTCAGTGAAAAAGCGTTCTTAAGCGCGCCGGCAAAGGACATGGAAACGACCATCATCCCGACAAACATCGGATTCAGCACTCCGTTGACCCGGCCGACAATGGATGTATGTGACCATTTCAGAATCATCGTACTGATCCCGATATGAATGCAAGGGAAAACAAGCCCATTTAGAAACTGGATGCTAAGCGTGAGCGGAATGCTTGTCGAAAACCCGACAATCGTGGTACAAACGGCGCCTGTCAGCATGCCTATAGCCAGGAGAAGCTGGGGCGGTACTCTTTTGGCAAAGACGGCTACAATCCCTCCCCCGATCAGCATGGCTGCTCCATTCACCATAAGCATATATTGCAGGAACTCCTCACTTCGGCCCAGCCGCTCTGTTACGATAAACAGATTGAGCGCTTGGGCTACTCCAACCGAAAGTCCAGCCAGAATAAATGCGAGTCCGAGCATACGCAGCACCTGGCTCTGCCAGACATAACGAAAGCCTTCGATGAAATCTTTACGGAATTGCCCTTTTACCTTGACCGTTTGGGATTGCATCTGATCCTCGGGCAGACGAACAAGGACGAGCGCAGACAGCAGAAAAACCACACCCATTACAGCGATTGAGGTTTCCAGGCCAAAGGTGCTATAAACGAAAGTGCCCAGCATGGGCCCAAGCACCATGAAGATGGCCATCAGCGATTGGAAGAGCGCCATGCCCTGCTGAAGCTGTTCTTCAGGCACATGGTATTTAAATAACCGCATGCTGGAAGGCTGTGAGAACTGGGAAAGAATAGCCGAGATGAAGGCGACCAGGTACACGGATTCCCAAGAACCGAAGTGAATGCTCATCAGAACGGCGAACACCGATACTGCGGATAGTGAATCGCACCAGATCATAGTCCGCTTCGGCCGCCACCGGTCGGCAAACGTACCTCCGATGAATGAAAACACAAAAATAGGCGCGAATTCAGCTACGCTAATCAGGGAAATAGCGTAGGGATCATTGTTGGTTCTGTCTGCAACATAGAGAAGAATAGCAAAATTACGCACCCAGATGCCAATCTGCAGCAGCACGCTTGATAAAAGAATTGTCTGCAGGAACCGGTTACGGAACAGGCTCGGCGGGTTTGCGCTTGTTTCAGGCCTCATCAGTCTTTATACCTCCTATTGATCCATAAATATACTTCCCTTAATGATAGGCAAGGGTCTCCTTTCCCATCCTTATTATACGGACCAGACCCGGATCTATAAAGGCTTAAGTAAATAAATAGGAGCAGTTTCTCACCTCAATAAGGGCTGTCCCAAAAGGCAGCCTTGGTTTTTTTGAGTAGGTTCAACGTGCGATGCTCCGAGAACGGACCGTTGTTCCAATCGCTGTGCTCTCCAGATTTTTTTCATTTCCCTTAGCGGTGAAAATCCGGAGACCAAGGCGAACGCTTCCGCTTTACCAAAAGGAGCGATTTCTTTGTACATTCAATAGTCCATGGACCAACTTTGCTTGCCAATGGACTTGGAAGAAGACATTCCAGAAAACCTCCTCGATCGCGCTCGTTAACGCAGCCGTTAATCGGCTTGACGATACCATCATGGAAAAGGCGCGGCCGATCGTGGGGAATTTCCCAGAACGGTGATTGCGGATGCAGGCTACGGCAGTTAAGAAAACTACGCCTACCTGAAAAAGGATAAGATTCAGGCAATTCGGAAACGTCATGACGGAACCGGAAAGTGTATTTGGACAACTGAAGAATAACCGGGGCTTCCGGCGCTTTCTGCTTCGCGGCATGGAAAAAGTGACGCTTGAGATCGGTTGGCTTTTGCTTACTCATAATCTGCTGAAGCAAGCCACCAATGACCAAAAACGCAGAGCAGCGATGCTCCAATAACGGGAGAATCGCTGCTCTGCTCACTTTTTGTAGTTTTTGGGACAGCCCCTTAAGGCAATGACCTGTTTCCCGTAGTTATTTCGAAATCGATTTGAAAGACTCGGTCTGCTGTGTAATGCCCTTCTCTGCCGCAAAGCGCTCAATGCTCGACGCGCCGAAGAACCCATCGATGCCCTTCGTTCTCTGAATGACATAAGCGGCATCCTCCGGCTCTGCAATCGGTCCGCCGTGGCAAATAATCATGATGTCCGGGTTCACAGCCCGCCCGGCTTCAATAATCGCTTCAATTCGTTCTACACAGTCGTCCAGGGTCAGTGCTGTTCTGGCACCGATCGTGCCCTTCGTCGTCAAGCCCATGTGGGCAACCAGAATATCAGCACCCGCCTCCGCCATGGCTTTGGCCTGCACAGGATCAAAGACATACGGGGTGGTTAGTAAATCCAGCTCATGGGCGATACGGATCATTTCAACTTCCAGGTCGTACCCCATACCGGTTTCCTCCAGATTTTGTCTAAATACCCCATCAATCAAGCCTACTGTAGGGAAGTTCTGGACACCGCTGAAGCCCTGCTCCTTCAATTGCTTCAGATATACCTCCATCACCCGGAACGGGTCTGTGCCGCATACCCCTGCCAGAACAGGAGTATGCTTGACAACGGGCAGCACCTCTGCGCCCATCTCAATGACGATCTGATTGGCATCCCCATAGGACAGCAAGCCCGCCAGTGAACCACGGCCTGCCATTCTGTAACGGCCGGAATTATATATAATCAGCATATCCGCTCCGCCTGCTTCACTGCTCTTGGCGGTAATCCCTGTGCCGGCCCCGACACCGAGGAGAATCTTGCCCAGATCCACCTCATTCTTGAATTTGGCCATAATTTCTGTTCTGCTTAGCTTGTTCATTCGTATATCCTCCTTATTGTTATTCAGGAGATCGATGTGCATGCATGAGTTCGATCAGCTTGAGTGCTGCAGCCTCTGCAAAGGCCGGATCGTTGATGGCGCAATCCATCTCAATGACTTCAACCCTTGTGCGGTCAACATGCTGGCGCAGGGTATCGAATAACATCCGGTCCTTCTCCGGTCCGTAGAAGGGCTGCCCCTCCACATCAATCGCGGAAATGCCCCTAAGCGGCAGCATCAGCACGGTGCTCTCTTCGGCCATGTTCAGCTTCTCTGCCAGTTTCCTTCCGATCTGTTCATTCTCCGCCACTGTCGTTCTCATCAGGGTAACGGTCGGATTATGCTGATAAAAGGTATGATCCTTGAATTTCTCCGGCACGGTATCTGCCGGTCCAAAATTGCACATATCCAAAGCGCCCACGGAGACTACCTGCGGAATGCGCTTGCGTCCTGCAGCCTCCAGGCGGTGCGGCCCCGCATTCAAGACTCCGCCGATGATCTCATCCGCCCACTCGGTCGTCGTCAAGTCGAGTACCCCTTCAATGAAACCTGCCTCGATCAGCGCCTCCATTGATTGTCCCCCGATGCCTGTGGCGTGGAACACAAGCACCTCGTAGCCCCGTTCCTCCAGATATTTTCTTGCCGCTGTCACACAGGGCGTTGTTACTCCGAACATCGTGGCTGCCACTAGCGGCTTCTTCTCCGGTATATGCGTATGCTCAAATTTAAGCATTCCCGCCATCGCAAATATTGCGTTTGTAAATATTGCTGTGGAAATCGAATTCAAGCCTGCGACATCCACCACAGAGGGAATCATGATGATATCGCTTATGCCTACGTATGGAGCTGTATTTCCGGATGCAACCGTTGATACCAATACCTTCGGAACGCCAATTGGCAGGGCTCTCATAGCCGGCGCGACCAGTGAGGTTCCGCCGGTACCCCCAAAAGATATGATACCGTCAAATTTCCCCTGCTTGTACAACTGGGGGATCAGCTTCTCCAATCCTTGGGATAGCAGCTCTGTAGCCAAAGCCCGGTCCTTCCTTGCTGCAAGCTCCTCTATGTCCTTACCAGCAGCGTACGCGACCTCCCGGTTAGACACATCCGGAATAAAGGCCGGCTCGAACACGCCCGTATGGATCATTAGGGTCCCCAGCCCAAGCTCTTCGGCAATCCTCTTGATGTATAGATACTCCTCACCTTTCGTATCAAACGTTCCAGCTATTGCGATGGTCTTCATTCTGCAGCCTCCTCATATGGATCATCTGGAACAGTGCTCAATCCCGGTAGCCGAGCGCTATAGACTAATCATACGGGGCTTGCTTAAGAATGAAAACGCTTTTATGTACTATGTTTTTGTGTTTAGGTTAGATCTGTACTGCTTGGGAGAGCAGCCCTTCAGCTTTTTAAACATTTTGCTGAATTGGGCATAATCCGGATACCCTGCCATCGCGGCCACCTCGGATAATTGAAGCTGCGGTGCCTGGAGCAGCGTTGCAGCTTTATTGATGCGGAAGCTCACCAGGTAGCTCTGAAAGCTGCAGCCCACCTCTTTTTTAAACAAGCTGCTTAAGTAACTGCGCGATACATGAGCTACCTTTGCCAAATCCGCAAAAACAACTTCATCGCTGTAGTTATGTGCGACATACTCTTTGACAAACTCAACGTAATCATAATGCCTCGTGATGCCGCTGAGCATTTTGACCATGAAATCATCCTCATTCAGCTTGCCCAGTCGCTTGAAATCGCGGGTAATTGCCGTAATCGACTGCTCGGATGGAATCCGTTCAAAGGCAGAGCCGCCAATGTAGCCCATAATATCTGTGTTATTGCTGTACATGTACTGGACGTCGACGGGTGTCTTCACCGGACCGCCGTAAATCATCTTAATCACATCTGGCTTAAGTTGCCCGCAGGCAGCAAAAATGCGCAGTGCCCTTGCTTTGGCTGCCTCTAAGGAGACAACCTTCCGCGCCCCTACTAATCCGCCTTCGGTCAGGCCGAGATGAGCACAGATTACATCTGCCCCCGCCTCGAGCATCTGGACCGCCTGGGACTCGTCAAATACGAAGGCCACCGTAAACAGCTCCTGCCGGTGGGCCAGTCGTATGGCCTCAACCTCTTTGTCATAGCTGATTCCGTCTTCCTCCAGAGCCTCTCTGAATAATCCGTCTATCAGGCCGACTGTCGGATAATTATTGACTCCCGCAAAGCCTTTTTCCTTGATATCCATTATATAACCGGCTATTTCTCTGGTGGGATCATTCGCATTCAGCCCGAAGAGCACGGGAGTATGCCTCACCAGCGGCACAATTTCCCTTGACCCGAAGTCCATCACCATATCATTGCTGTTGCAGAACGGTAAAAAGCCTGCCAGAGAGCTTCTCCCCATCTGGCGGAACTTGCCGGAGTTCAGCATTAATATAAAGTCCGCTCCGCTCTGGGCGGCAACCTTGGCTGTAATCCCCGTACCTGTCGAGACACCAATGACATGATTACCCTCATGCAGTTGTGATTGAAGGCGCTCCAGTATGGCTGTTCTGTTCAAGCTCTATCGCTCCTCATCTCTTCAGATTCCTCAATCTTAACCATCTTATATAAAAGAAAAAGCCACCCTGCTACTGAGAGCGCTTCAATCCTGTATCTTCTATTATAACAATGTACAGGAGCTGAAAAACCATAACCCGCAAAGTTACTTTTGCGGGTTATGGTTTCTGTTTGGGTCTGTATTTGAAGGGTCTGTATCCGTATCTGCCGTTACTTTTTCCCCTGTGCCTGCTGGGTAGGACCATAATTGGCGGCTCCGGTGAAGTGAACATCATCCGCCGACGGATAGTATTTCGGGACCTGTAAATCCCGCTGGTACAGTCTTAAGTGCTCTCCGCGCGGAACAATATCGACGACATCACAGCCTCTCCAGGATACCGAATATTGTTCGCCGCGCACCGTTTCTTGTACCACCGCCGTCTCCACAGGATGCTCCAGCTCCACTATATCCCCTGCCTTAACATTGCGGAATACCACCAGATTTCCCTCTCTTGAGGGTGCACAGGCTATTCCATTAATCCTCCCTTCGAGGTTCTGCCCCATCCAGTCGTACACCCGTACTGCAACATCATATGTCTGCTTGGGCTTGATGGAAATATAGCCTGTATCGGGGTAATTCATGCTCACCGTGGCTTCCTCTGTTTCTTTATCGACAGGGATATTAACGAGAACCATTCCACCGCGGTATTCCACCGCCCGGTTCCATATGATCTCCAGGGCCACCGGAGCCATGCCGACGCAGCAGCCCGCAATGGAGCGGAACTTGGACAATGAGATGGAGTTGACGAGGGAGCCGCCGGTGAAGCCGCCAATCATTCTCTTGTCAATCTCCCTGTAGGTGACCCCCTGCCCATCAGGTAAGGTATTGTCTGTCACTACATAAGATGCCACCTTGAGCTGATTCTCCACCAGCTGGTTCCGTGCAAACAGGGTCATATCGTTCCAATATTCCTCGTACCCGGCCAGAATTAACTCATTCGCGCATTCGATCATATCCTTAATGCAGCAGGTTTCACAGTGCTCCTCATGCTGCGGATGCCACTGGGCATATTCCGGTACCCAGCCGAAGGAGGAGGACAAGGAACGGATATAATCATAGATCCCTTTACCCGCGGTAATATACCGCCCGGCGCCTGTGATGCGTCCAAGACGGACGAGTCCGGAGGCAACCCAGCCTGCCGAATGGATATGGCCGAAAAACTCCATTTTGTAATTAAAATAACGCGAGGGTCCCAGGAGGTGGTTGGCAATGCCAACAGCCAGATCAAGCGCCACCCCGTCTCCGGTGATCTCATATCTGCGCACCAGGGAGTGAAGCATAATCGCATTGCGAATTCCCTGCTCCCCCCGTCCGGTGTGCCTGGACAGATCGAATCCGCCGTCTTTCAAATATACGTCATTGGGGAATTCATATACCGGCTCCTTTTCCTCATAATCACCTGACCAGAAGGTTCTTACCTTCCTTTCGATGACAAGGGAGCGTAGCCCTCTTACAAGCTCGGAAGCCTTCTTTTCCGGTTCCGGGTCCAAAGGGTTATTCTCCACCATCCTGTTCAGTGCCGGAAGAATATAGCCCATTTCGTGAAAGGAGCTGTGATTCGTATGTGTCCAGGAGTATGGCTCATGAAAGCGCAGCCCGTGCTCTCCCCAAGACTTCATAAGATGGCGGTAAAAGGATAACTGAACCTCAGCTCCCTCTTCGGTCTTCAGCATTTTCCGGACGGCGTCAATGGCTTCGTACCAGGAGCCGACCAGCTCCGCGTCGTCTACCCGGCAATGAGCAGCTTCCGCAGGCTTCTTATGAGGGAGCACAAGCCAATACGGAAGGTTATCCGCTTTCTCATCCACCATGGATGTCAGATACCCCAGAACAAGCTGCGCATTTCGTAAAGGCTCAAATTTCTCGTATGCGGGAGTAGCCATATCTATTCCTCCATAGCCCCCTCTGCTTCTGCAGATTGATCCTTCGATTCCTGGTGGGCAGTATCGGCATCAGTATTAATATTAATCATGCTAACCTTAAAGTCGTCGTAGTCGATGGAGGCGTTGGCGTAGCCGTCGATGCCGAACAGCTGG
This sequence comes from Paenibacillus sp. FSL R10-2199, assembly GCF_038000235.1. Classification (NCBI taxonomy): domain Bacteria; kingdom Bacillati; phylum Bacillota; class Bacilli; order Caryophanales; family Paenibacillaceae; genus Paenibacillus; species Paenibacillus sp. FSL R10-2199. The sequence goes on from NZ_JBBOBO010000001.1 coordinate 5,149,767, forward strand.
CCGGTCAGCTTGCTGCCGCCGGTATGGCGGAAGCTGAAGTCCGTGGCCACCGGAGCAGGAGCATCGTTAATATAGACGGTATAAGTCTTGGCGTCCCAGTTAGCGACCATTTTGATTTTGTACCATGTGCTCAGACTGAAGTCTTTAACCTTAACCTTATTGGAGGCTCCATTCTGCACGATGATTTTACCTGTATCAAACGCCGTGACCATGGAATAATTGCCGTTTCCGCTGTCGTTCCTCACCATGGCGCCATTGGCGTACGGGAAGCTACTGTTCAATCTGACGCGATATTCGATGACGATACGTTCATCCGCCTCAGCTTTGACCTCACCTGTATATGGCAGGAACAGATTGGCCTTGCCCGCTGTAGCGGTAGTCGTCAGCCGGAGGAATTTATTCCCGCCTTCCTCCTGCACAGTGGTGGTAGCGCCGCCAGTGAGAGCTTCGCTGACAATACCGTAAGGGTATTTGCCTTCCGTGTCGCCGGAGAAATCCCGGTAAGCGTTATAGAACACGCCATCCTGTGTAGTGTTAAGCGAAGCTAACAGGGCGGCCTCTGCTTCAGCAAGCTTATTAAGCTCCCTGTCAAACTGCTCTTTGGTCAAATTCGCGTTCCCGGCCAGTTCCTCCGCGTGATCCACTTCTGCCACGAAGGCGTTATACTTCGATTGACTATAGTTACCTAGCCCGTCTCCCAAAGGATAGGAGAAATTGACCAGCTTGCCGCGGAGCTGGTTCACAATCTCATCCAGACCATAACCCGGAACAACTTCTACGGAAACGGTGGAGAAGAACTCACGTCCGGCCAGCTTCAGGGTAACAGGCACCTGAACTGTGCCAATCGAACTGAAATCAAGTCCTGTCAGCTCCCGGCTGACGACAGCGGCCTGCTTCGGCTTATTATTGTAAACGACATCCACAATGCCGGGCAGCTTGGGGCTTACACCAGAAGGAGTCCTCACCGCAGTTACCACTTGAACCACCTCAGAAGCTGCGATGACGGTCAGGTTGTATTCCGCCTGCTTACCGCTATACGCGGCTGTTATAAGAGCTGTGCCCGGTTTAACCGCATACACCGATTGGCCAACCGAACCGGACTCCATCCTGGCTACCTCGGGATCGCTGCTGGTATACTGGGCATCGCCTGTCACCTTTCGAACTTCATAGTTGTTATAATGTGCTGTTAGCTGAAGGGGCGAGCTGGTCTGCCCGCTGGTCAGTATAGGGGACAATCCCTTCATCACAACAGACTGCACCGATTTAGGCTCTGCAGTTACGGTAACCGCGGCCGTTGTTGTTTTCCCGTTGTAGGCAGCGGTGATAGTGACACTGCCTGCCTTTAGAGCCTCAATCAGATTCCCTGTAATAACGGCCACCTTCGTATCAGAAGAACTGAAGACCGCTCCTGTATTAACAGTGGAATAAGTAGTGCCTGTTACCGAATACAGGGGCAAACTGCGGGTTTCCCCCAAGCCCAGCGTGAACCCTGGAGCTTCAAATAGAAGCTCTGACGTATTCAGCCGGAACACATCCATACTGTCGATTTCGGCAACATTTTTCCCCTTGTAGAAGCTGATGGTGTTGCTGCCTTGTTCAAGATAGACCTTCGCCGTGGAAGCCCCCCAGCGGTTCAATCCCGAATAGACAATGTTCAGATTGGCACCGGAACCGCCGTTGACCGACAAGATATGGGAGGCCTCTCCCGCATCCGGTGAGCCATTGGCATTACGTACAGACAGCATATAAAAGCCCGCCTCCGGCACGTTAACTGTAAACCGGGCATAATCATTGTCGTTCCTGATGTTGGCGACTTTCATCCCGCCGGAAGCGGAGGCTTCCCGCCGGACAGCCGGGAAAGATTCACCAGCCGGATCTTTCACCAGTATCGCTGCTTCTGCTTCATAACGCGTCCGCACCGGCTCACCCGAAGGCACTGCAAGCGGACTGTTCGGATCGGCGGGTTCTCCCAGGTTCGGCGTATGGTCTGCATTCCAGGTGAACCTCTGCGCACGGACATTGCGGGTCCAGCCTGAGCCCGGCCAGCGGGCGGTATGGTAGATAATCCAGTCCTCTGTACCGTCTGGAGAGGTGACGATACTGTGGTGGCCCGGGCCGTAGACGCCATTCGCACTGGAGAAGACCGGCTGATCGCGCTTGATCCAGGAGCCTGGGTTCAGCGGATCATCACTGAGCTTGGCGGTAATCAGCCCAAGGCAGTAGCTGTCTGTCCAGCTTCCATTGGCAGAATAGATCAGATTAATAGTGTCCCCCTTTATAGTGATCTGCGGACCTTCATTGATTCTGCCCGGGGACGTCTCCCAATCATGTTCAGGCGTAGATATCAGTACCCGCTGCGAGCTTATGGTCCGCGGATCGCTCATCCGGGCGATGTATAGATTCTGGAAGCTTCCGTCCGTATCTTCCCAGCCGGACCAGATGAAATAGTGTTGCTCACCCACCGTCAGCACCGTTCCGTCGATCGCCCAGCGGTCGGTGGGATCGGTGATTTTACCTTTGAACTCCCAGGTTCCGCTTAGCGGATCTGCACTGGCGTTCTCCAGCACGTACATACGGTGGTTGGCGTTGGTTCCGTTGTCGGCTGCGAAGTAGATGTACCATTTGTACGCTCCGTCCGTATCTTTGAGATAGTGCATTTCCGGCGCCCACACATTGGAGCTATACTGCGTCCCCTTAACCGGTGTCCAGGCCAGGCTCCGCTCACCCGCTTCAATGCCGGTGATGGTCTTCGCCCTGCGGATCATGATCCCGCTGGCATTGACGAATACGTTGTAATAATAGCCGTCCGTATGCTGGTATACCCAAGGATCGGCTCCCGTCTGCATAATAACATTGTAGAAATCGGACACGTTATTCCCTCCTTGTACAGCGGCCGGCCCCGGTGAAGCCGGCGTTGACTCTTCCGCAGCAGCCACCCCGCCCCATTGTGGCAGCATCAGCAGCAGTGCGAGACACAGCAGCAGCACTCTGGATTTTTTGCCAGGCATGTGTAGCCCTTCTTCGATAGATAAAAACGCTTTCATTTTTTCATCTCCCTCTTGTTTAGATTTTTCAGGTTAGCGTCCTCATTCTACCTTCTGGAGAACTTTTAAAAAATGTACTATCTTAAATGGTTTTTGTAACCGTTTTAGAAAAAGTGCCTTCACTGTGGCAGGAAACCATAAAATCAACCGGAGGGTGAATCTGAGGTTATATAAGAGGCACTTAAGTATTGAACTTGAAGCTTCGTCGTCACTGCGGTGAACATTTGACTTCCGCCGCTGTTGTCACCAGATTTCTTGATTAATACGGCTCTTCGCGGTGGAAATCCGGTGACTGCTGCTGCTTCCGATGCTAGCTTTCCTGCGGAAAGCTTTCAGGCGGTCGCTACCGCTCCTACAGTTCCAAATTTCCCCTCCGTTTCTTTTGCTTTTTGTTTATCTCTTTAGTGCCTCTTATATGGAATAAATGATTAGTTGGATAAACGTATCTTAATTTGAATGCTTTGCAGCGTCTGAGAGAATTAGTTGGAAAAACGTCATTTAATTTCATGGATTTCCTCTACTCTGCTCGATTTGCCGCCTATTAAGTGCTATTTTTCCAACTGTTCCCTGTGAAGGACACCTCTGTTCATGAGCAAGTGTAGTTAATCCAACTGCTATTTCCGGCGACAGGCGCTACCACATCCTTGTCCATACTGTTGCCAGCTTCTGAAGCTATGCAATCCAAAAAGACACCTCCCGATTAAAGGAAGTGTCCTGGTTGCACATACGATTAGGCTATCTGCCCTTCCCGGTAACGATCTGATTGATGTGATCCAGGGAGCCTTGAGAATTCACCCGGTTCTTACGAATTACAGACGAGATTATTCTGTCCGCAGGATCGGCGTCGTCTTAGCTCACATTCTCTCAGATTGTCTAAACTCTTCAATCGTATCGCGGTCGTACGTCAGCTGCGGAATCTTCACGGTCACTGTTGTTCCATGCCCGAATCGGCTTTCTATAGTGATCCCGTAACCTTCTCCGAACAGCAGCCGGAGCCTGTTATGGATATTGGTGATCCCAATGCCTTGTGCCGGTTGGCCGTCTGGCGCACGCTCCGGGGAATCCGTGTCCAGCTTGAGCTGGAGGGCGGCTAGTACTTCCGGTTCCATTCCTTTCCCTGTATCTGTAATACAGAAGCACACATCTCCATGTTCATCCATCCTTCCGGTAACCAGAAGCCGGCCGCCTTCGTCCATCCGCTCCAGTCCGTGATATACGGAGTTCTCCACAATAGGCTGGAGGATCATCTTAGGAGTCTTCATAGATAGCAGCCTCTCCTCCACATCAAGCTCCATGGAGAATTTATTCTCGTAGCGGATTAAGATAATCTTCATATACGCCTGAATACAGTCCACTTCTTCCCGGATCTGTACAAGATTATCCTTCTTGATGCTGTACCTGAAAATCTTGGACATGCAGAAGGTAATCTGGGCAATCTCCCTGCTTCCGTATTCCAATCCGATGCTGCTGATACAATTCAGCGTATTATAGAGGAAATGGGGATTAATCTGGCTCTGCAGGGCGGAGAACTCCGCCTGCTTCTGGCTCAGCTCGGACTCATATAATCTGGCCTGGGTACCGAACATATCCCGGGCCATCTCATCCATCTCATCCATCATCCGGTTAATGTCGCGGGCCAGCAGGCCCACCTCATTGGTGAACCGGACCTTGATGCGGAAGCCCATATCCCGCCGTCCGACCCTCTTCATATCCATAACAAGTCCCATCAGCGGACGCATCAGACTGTTCATGAAGAAGCTGCCGATTACGAGCATAGTCAGAATAATACCGATGCCCACAATAATGCTGACCTTCCGCATGGGAACCATATCTGCAGTAAGCTCCTGTACCGGAATCATACTAACAACCCGCCACCCGTCTGCCTGCTCCAGACCCTTGACCTGAACGAGAATCTCTTCTCCGTCAATGGTAGTCTTTACGCCGTTAAGCAGACTGTCCTTGTCCATAGACAGAATTTCCCGGAACAACGTGCCCCGTGCACTGGAATTCGTGGAGGCAATCACCTCGTCCCTGTTATTCAGAATATACAAGGTGGAGCTCTGCGTGAATTCCGTATCTTCTACCAGCCCCTGCATCTTGTCCATATTGACCATCACCGTGCAGTAACCTGTAATCTGGGAGAAATAGACTCCCCCAATATTCTCCACAATCGGCGCGATATAGAAGAACTGTTCCGTACCTGTCCGTACGTCTTTCAGAATCGTGGTGAACCTGCCCCGCTCCCGCAGCATGGGGTCATCCTTATATTTCTGAATAAAAGTTTCATAGGGGTTGATGAAAAAAATATCACCGCTTGCCGAGTCCAGACTGTGCAGCCGCCTTCCCTTGATGTCGTTAATGACGATGCCGTTCACATAGGAATTGAAGGATCTCATATATTCCATAAGATCCAGTGCGTACGGACCGCTGTCGAACGCTCTTTTGTAGTCATCAACCTCCACGGAGAATTCCTGAATCAGCTTGCTGTTGACTGCAATGCCGGTGCTGACCCGGATATCATTGAACACTGTATCAATCTTGCGGCGGGTCTGTTCGATCATCTGGTTGCCGTAAGTGGCAGCCCGTTTCTGGGTTAAATTAGAGAAGCTATGGAAGAAATAGATCTCCATGACGGTAAATATAACGATCGAGAAAAAAAAGATAAGCCATATCTGATGTTTTAATTTCACTTTACTGGTCTTCATGGCTTACCGCTCCGATCCGATTAGCTTTTTCTGAATTTGGTGGGCGTCATCCCGCAATGCTTCTTGAATACTTTATTGAAATAATAATAATCGACATACCCGGACTTAACGGCAATTTGCTCAATGGACAGGTCCGTCTGCTTCAGCAGCTCCCGGGCTTTCCTGATCCTCAGCTCTGCCACATATTCAGAGAAGGTTCTGCCCAGATTGTTCTTGAACAACTGGCAGCAATACACCTGATTAATGAAGAACTGGACAGACAGATCCTTCAGATACAGCTTCTGCTCAAAGTTCCGGTCGATATAGGCGACCATCCGGTTGAAGCAGGATTGAATATCCCCTTCCTGTAAGGAACGGCTGCTGCCTTGCCGGATGACCGTAAGGACGTCATGCAAGAAGCTGCACAGAGATGCAAAGTCTTCGAACCGTTCCTTGATCTCGGAATAATTGAGGAATTCCAGCTCCATGTCCCTCAGTTCCTCCGCGTACGCGTTCATAAGCATCCCGACGGCCTGATTCCATAAATAGACCACCTCGCCCATGCCCAGATGATGAAGCCTGAAATATTCCTGCAGCCCTGCAATGTACACATTCATATCATCAAGCGAATTCACGTGAATGATCGTATCGAGTTCATCAATGCAAGGTTTCACGAGATGAAGCTTCGGCTCATAGTGAACGGCTGCTGAAGTCTGCTCCAGAAAAATATGCGAGGCGGACAGGTCAGCTTCTTTGATCAGTTTGCTCACCTGCTGAAGCTGGCTGCTGATGCTGCTGATGCCCACACTTTGGATTCCCGTCTCTTTCAGCACCCCTTCATCCGGGGTCCACTCCAAGCTGCTCAGATGCTCAGCCATCCGCACGACCAGCAGCTTCCGGGACCCGGCTTCAACCTCCACGGCAGTTATGTTCCTGCCCTCCGGAGACAACAGCTTCCTGATACCCTTAAGTTCACTCCGCAAATAGACCGCAAACACTTGGTAATAGCATACAGCCATACTGGCCGGAAGCGGCAGGAAGCGCCTGATCTCGGTCTCATCCCCCGAGGTCAGCGCATCCAGAAGAAGGTGATTGCGCGTTGCGCTTCTCCGGGAGAAGTGAGCGGCCAGCTTCGCAATGAATGTATCTGCCATATCGACATCCAGAGGCTTCAGGAAATAATCGAGCGCCCCGTGGCGTATCGCTTCCTGGGCGTATTCAAATTCCCCATATCCGCTTACGATGACAAACTCGGTGTTCAGCCCTTGAGCTTTGGCCCGCTTCATCAGATCCAGCCCGGAGATATCCGGCATCCGGATATCCGTAAACACCAAGTCCGGCTGTTGTGTACACATGGCCTCCCACGCTTTGTAAGCGCTTGTAAATTGTCCCGTGATTTCAAAACCGTATTTCTCCCAGTCAAAGGCGTTCTGAATTCCTCTTATCGCCCATGACTCATCATCTACAATCATGACCTTGTACATGGGTAGCCTCCTGAACCTATGGATTCCTCTGAATAATAGTGAAATTGTCCGGGAATAGCAACCGAAATTCGGATAAACCATGATGATAAACTCTCAATGGCTTATCCGAATATGATGAGATTATTTTTTGGCGGCTTGGCTCTCTCTGTAATTCTTCACATTCTCCTCTTGAACAGCTTTACCGCCGGCGTCCATATATTCTTTCACCAGCTTCTCGTACAGGGCGTCGAACTCTGAAGGCTTGGCAACGATCAGCCTGTCAATCATTTGCTTGTTCATGTCGCCCAGCGTTTTGCCGTACTTGATATTGGCTTCGTTCGGTATGCCATAGTTGTAGCTGCTATAGCCGTCCGTTGTATTGATTGCATAGGAGTCAATCGCCAGCTTCTCATAACTCTTGTCCCCGGCTGCCAGCGCTGCCGCATAGGTTCTGACATTCTTTTCGGTATCGCCCAGCTCAGCGCCGTTAACAATCATCGTATAATCCATATTCAAATTGCTCATTTGCATTTTCTCGCCGGTCTGTGCAATCCCGTGAGGGATGCCGTCTACCATCTTGTGGTTAACGCCTTCATCACCGAACTGCAGGAAGAACATCACTTCCGGATCAGCCATCCAGTTCAGATATTTAATCGCCAGCTCCGCGTTCTTGCTGCTCTTGGGAATGAAGGAGAATATACCATTCTCATTATATACCTCTTTGAGGTATTTGCCTTCGTCATTCTTGAAGGTATCAATCGGAACATAGTTGGCCTCCGGCGAATTTTGCTTCAGCGGAACACGGATTTTTTGTGTCATCGGATAATCCCAGTTGGCGGCATAGAAGCCTACCTTGCCGTTGGTTACATCAGCATCCGCCTGCTTGGTTGTTTTGTCCAGGGCAAAATCGGGGCTGATCAGCTTCTCATTGTACAGCTTGTTCAGCCATTGGTAAGCCTCCTTGTTACCGGGCTTCAGCCAGTTCGACGTGGTGATGAATTCCTCCTCCGGCATGGACTTCCAGAACGATTGCACCAGGTTGCCGAAGGTATAGTTCATCCCGGCAGCCGCTGTAGCCCAAGGGATGACGCCGTCAACATTACCGGGGTTCTTGTCACGGAAGGCTACCAGCGTCTCATACAATTCGTCCCGGTTCGTCGGAACCGGCAGGCCCAGCTTATCCAGCCAATCCTTGCGGATGAACATTCCGTTCCAGGCCAGCAGGGTCCGCTTGCCCGGGATGGAGACCTGTTTGCCGTCATATTTTCCGTAGGAGAGCACCTTCTCACCCAGGTACGACTTCAATTGCTGGCCGTGCTGTTCCAGCAATTCGTCCAGCGTATAGAGTCCCTTGCTTTTGGCGAAGCGGGTGACCAGGGTCCCGTCGTAGGTGAAGGAAATATCAGGAGCCTGGTTCGCGGCCATTAACACATTCAGCTTGTCGACTTCCTGGGAGCGGGGGACAGGAACAAATTCTACAATGGCGTTATTGGGCTTGCCGAATTTCTCATTAACGTATTGGGTCCATTTGTTGTTGTTCAAATCCGGCTGTCCCTGAACCCCGCGGTCGAACACTTCTACCGTCAAGGTTGCCGGAGCACCGGAAGGGGCGCCAGATGCAGTCGTTGATGCCTCTGACGATGATGTCTCCCCGCTCTTGTTGCCATTGCCTCCACAGCCTGCGGCAACACTGGCCAGAAGAGCTGTACTACACAGAACTGCTGCTATTTTCTTCATGCCCGTCTTCACTAGAAACCACCCTTTCATGCCTCTGTTTATTGAAATCATCCAATCTGCAAATCCCTTGCATCTTTCATCCATCAGCCGCCGTCCACCAGCCCGGGAATCCCCCCCTTCATTATGATCCGCCTATCCTCAGCCCTTGATCGCCCCGGTCATCACACCGTCTACGAAATACTTCTGCAGTTTGGGATAGATCAGTAGAATTGGGATCGTTGTAAACATGACACTGGCTGCTTTCAGGGATTCAGGCACAATGAAGGAGCCTATACTTCCTTCTCCCCCCTGCTGGCTATCCAGCTGCTGATTGGCCGAAATGATCTGGTACAGCTTGAGCTGCATAGGGTACAGCTCCTTCTTCGTAATATAGAACAAGGCATCCTGGAAGCCATTCCACCGGTCCACAGCATAGAAAAGGCTTAATGTGGCAATGGAAGGCAGCGAGAGCGGAAGCACAATCCGGATGAGAATGCCCAGATCCGAACACCCGTCAATGGACGCTGATTCCTCCAGACTCTCAGGAAGCGAGGTGAAGAACGTTTTCAGGATGATCAGGTTGAAGACACTCATGGCGCCCGGCAGAATTAGACTCCATACCGTGTTCATCATACCGAGGTTTTTAACCAGAATATAGGAAGGAATCAGTCCGCCGCTGAAATACATCGTGAAGACGAGGGCTGACAGAATGAAATTTCTTCCCCACAGCCGCTTCTTCGTTAACGGATATGCCGCGCAAATGGTCAGGAACATGCACACGACGGTGAAGAAAATGGTAAGCACAATACTATATCCCAGCGTGTACAGCATATCCATATCGCTCAGAATGGTTTTGTAAGTCTCTATTGTGAAGCCTACCGGCCACAGTCCTACTTTTTGGGAAACGATCGCTTCATTGGAGCTGAGGGAAAGCGCTATCATATAAAGGAATGGAACAATACATGTGAAGGATAAGGCCACGATAAATACAATAATCGCAATATCGGCTACACTCATTTTTTTCCCTGGACGCACGTTCTTCATCAGCTTCACCATATTCCATCCTCCCCTAATTTCTTCGCGATGTAGTTGGCGCCTATGAGCAGGGTCAGACCGACCACGGATTGGAACAAGCCTACTGCTGTAGCCTGGGAGAAATCTCCCGAACTAATCCCCACTCTGTACACGAACGTACTGATTACATCGGAATATTCACTGACCAGTGAATTCCCCATCACGAAGGGGCGGTCGAACCCGATGGACACCATCCGGCCAATCTGAAGGATCAGCAGAATATTGATGGTCGGCTTAATGCCGGGCAGAGTAATATGCCACATTTTGCGGAGCCTGCTGCACCCGTCCATATCGGAGGCCTCATACAATTCCTTATTGATTCCGGTGATCGCCGCCAGATAAATGATCGTCCCCCAGCCGATATTCTGCCAGACTCCAACGAAGATGTAGGTGATCAGCCAGGGGACTTTCTGCGACAGGAACTCAATCTTCTCTAGCCCGAGGGCAGCGATGAAATGATTGACCATCCCGCTGTTCGAGAACATCAGGTATACAATCCCCCCAATGATCACCCAGGACATAAAGTGCGGCAGATACAGGACCGTCTGGGTTAATTTCTTGAATCTGGCCTGCCTTACTTCATTCAGAAGAATGGCCAGCAGAATCGGTGCCGGAAATCCCGCGATCAAATCCAGAACATTCAGAACCAGCGTATTCTTGAGTGCACGATAGAAGCTGTCCTGCTGGAAAATAAACCGGAACACATCGAGTCCAACCCACTCGCTCCCCCTTATTCCTGCGAAGATGTTGTAATCCTGGAATGCCATAATCAAGCCATAGATGGGAGCATATTTAAAAATGGCAATGTACGACAGAGGCACCAGTAAAAGGGTATAGAGGATGGCATCTCTTTTTATTCTGAACCAAAAAGTATTTCTCTTATTTATTCCGACACGATTTCGCTGATTGAATAAAACCGCTTTCATTTCTCTCATCCCTCCGGCTGTATTAAGGAGCTCTCATGTCCTTCATTATAGCTTCCGGGGAAAATAAGAAAATGTAATCCCTTAAATGAATTTGGTAATAACTTAAAAGGCTAAAAGTAATATAAAAAGAACAGCATCCTCCGGTTACGGAAGACGCTGTTCTTGCTGTACATTGAATTCTCTCGTCAAAATCTGATGTCAACCCTGCTTCAACGACTTGACGAGGTTAGCCCAGAATGCTGAATAGTGCTCCCATTCCATGAATTCCGTGGAGCCCCAGTGCGGTGAGCAGTCGCTGGCAAAGGCTGCGGTTCTGCCTTTGCCGTAAGTGCCAACGGTAAGAATGGCATCACCGTTATGGCTCAGCAGCTCCTCGGCCTCCGTCTTGGCCGCCAGCTTGTTGTATCCAAGCAGCTTCGGCCACTCGCCGTAGCCTGCAAGCGGATGTTCTTTGGCGATTGCAGGAGAGAACCCTGAAGGCATCTCCACCCGGTCATCTCCGTTCTGCATAATAACCGGCAGCACCTCGGCCAGTACCGTATTCGTGTAATTCGCCTTACCCTCAATTCCCATAAACGTCAGGTAGCCGCCGACCATCAGCAGACCGCCGCCTTCCTCTACATACTGCTTAATATTGTCCAGAGCGTTGGGTATGATTTGCATCTGGTAGAAAGTCGGGTTCTGCAGCAGGAACGTATTCGCTCCTACATCACTGATGACTATGGCATCATACGCTTTAAGCTCTTCAAGCGACTGGGGAAACCGGACCTGGACCTCATGGGCAGGCATATAGGTTACCTCAATCCCCTCTTTGCGCAGACAGGACAGCAGATAAGTGGCCCCTTCTTCATACTTCGTGGATGTAAAGCTGTCATACCCCTTGGTATGAATCATATGCACTACCCAGGATTCTCCAATAAACAAAATTTTCATATTATCATAGCCCTCCGTATTCCGTATTCCATATATGGTCATTAAGGCCTGCACGGCCGGTTGATCGCTAGCTTAAGCCTTCTCTGTCCCGCACCAGTCGATAATCGTCTTGGCGATCATTTTCACAGCCTGGATCACTTCATGTACGGGTGTGAATTCATCGCTGTGATGAGCCAGGCTCGGGTCACCGGGACCGAAGTTAATCGTCGGAATGCCTACATTAACCGGCCAGCCCATGTCCGTGTGGAAGCCAAGCCCTTCGATGGTGCCTGCCTCGCCAATCGCCTGCAGGGACTGGACACAGGTCTGCACAAACGGATGGGCCACATCGGTTTCTGCACAATCCGCGTCGACCATCCACTCGATTTCCGGCAGATGCTCACTTAGCCATGGATCTTGCAGAGCAGCCTGGCGCAGGAAGTCTGTCAATTCCTTCTTCACGTTCCCTCCGACCAGCTTCTCATCACGCTCGGACGGCAGGTACTGCGCATTAAAGACAATCTCTGCCTCATTCGCAAATGAGGTCGGGTATTCACCGGCGTTAAGCTGGGCCACATGCACCTGGCAGGGAATCGATAAATAAGGGTGAGTCTTGCTTACGGCCCACTGCTCATTCAACCGGTCGAACGCATCCAGGATATAGCGTGCTTTCTTGATGGAGTCTACTGCGCCGCCGTCTTTCCAGTCCGCCTGCGGCATTTCGATATGGCCGCTCCGGCCCTGAATCTTGATTTTGCCCCACAGAATCCCTCTGCACAGCGGAGCAATCGTCAGCGAGGTTGGTTCGGTCAATATACAGGCATCGGCCCGGTATCCGTGGTGAATGAAATCGAGTGCCCCCATGCCTCCGGCTTCCTCATCCACCACGGTTCCCACTACAACGGGCCCCTTCAGCTTAAGTCCACTGCCCAGAACCGCCTCCACAGCCATAATCATTGCGGCAACGCCGCCCTTCATGTCTACAGTGCCGCGGCCGTACATTTTGCCGTCCATGATCGTGCCTTCGAACGGATCAACCGTCCATTTCGAGCCCGCCATGACAACATCGATATGACCGAACAATAATAAGGACTTACCGGGAGCGTCTTTTCCGAAGGTTGCTGCCAGATTGGGTCTGCCGGTGAAATCGCGTCCCGGGTAATAACCCGCCATTCCTTCATACGGCTTCAGGTCATCCGCATTCGGCTCCCACATCTCGATCTCAGCGCCGAGGCCCTCAAGTTTACGGGAGATAAATTCCTGAACCTCCTTCTCCTTGGAAGGACCCGGTTCATCGAAGAACCACGGGTTGACGCTGGGAATCTGGATCAGCTGCTGCAAAAATTCCAGGATTTCCTCCTGATGATCTTCAATCCATTCCATGACTTGCTGTTCCTGATTCATCATCTCTGCTCCTTCTCGGCCGTCTGCACCGGGCTTGCATCCCGGTGTAACGGCGCCCGCTGTAGTCTAACCTTTAATCAAACCGGATGGTGTCTCCACCAATGAAATCCACCCACGGATTAATCATCTCATCTCCGAACTTGTCCTTCTTCTTCTCAATGGCAAAGAGATACCGGGCATCTTCAGACGCCGGATAAGCCGGGCTGTGCCAGACTCCGCGGCCGATGACAATGGCTTGTCCCGGCTTGATGCGGAAGCATTTCACAGTCAGGGGATCAGGCTGCTCCTCCGGGTCTTCGATGTCGTTGCAGCAGGCAACGGGCTGAATGATCTCCCGGTCGAAGGTGAGCAGCAGCTCCTCGCGGCTTACATGCCGTTCCATCGCAGTAACCACGAACGCGCGCTGCTGTGTTTCCACCAAGCCGAAGCCGATGGGCTCCGACACATCCAGCATCTGAATATAGCTCCAGCAGTCCCAGCCGTCACCTGTCTTGGATGGCTCGGTTGCCGGCAGATCAATGACTTTGCCATACGGGGCAAATGCGGTTCCCGTCAAATCTTCTATGATGACTCTATGTTCCATATAAGCTGCCTCCTTTCCAGCTTTGACTAGAAGTCAAAGCTGTCCACATTCTCACTGGTGACTTCAAGAGTGCCGATGAATACGTTCTGTCCGTCAACCTTGACAGCGCCCACGGTCGGAATTTCCATCCCGTCTTTAATTTCATTCCCCTGGGCCAGCTGGTCCAGAATGTAAACTGTAGTATATGCAAGCTTGCCCGGGTCCCAGATAATATCCGTTTTGATCGTGCCGTTGGCGATATAGTTCTTCACAACGCTTGGAACGGCAATCCCTGTAATGGCGATCTGCCCCTGCTCAATCGTGCCCGCCTTCACCGCCTGTTCAACGACCTCAGCCGCTGCCGGCGGCTCACCGCCCGCAAACCCGATAATCCCTTTGAGATCCGGATAAGTCTGGATTAAGTTCTGGGCATTGGCATAAGCCTTCTGCTGGTCATCGTCGCTCGATACGGTCGTTACCAGCTCGATGTCAGGATAGTTAGCTGCAAAATAGGCTTTGGCCGCATCAGACTTGGCAATCTGATTCTGGGAGCCGAGACCTGCCACCATGAAGGCAACCTGCCCCTTGCCGCCCATCTCTTCACCGATTGTCTTAGCCAGCAATTCTCCGACTTCTTCGTCAGTGGCCGGGGCTACATAATATTGACGGTCGGTATCCGGTGCATCGCTGTCCCAGGTGACGATCTTCACATCCTGGTCGGCAGCTTTTTTGAAGACAGGTCCTACCGCCTTGGCATCGTTCGGAGATACACCGATTCCGCTTACCTTGCGGGTCAGCATGTCCTGAATCATGTTGATCTGTTTGGATGAATCCGCCTCGGTTGGTGCATTGAATACAACCTTAACACCCATATCCCCGGCCGCCTGCTTGGCTCCCTTCTCCGCAGCAGCCCAGTAAGCAGGCCCGATCGATTTCGGGTTGATGAAGTAGGTTCTAGTGCCGGAAGCGGCAGCCCCGTTATTAGTCTGGGAGCCGGTGTCCGCCTGAGAATTCCCCGCATTTCCACAAGCAGTCAAGCTCAAAGCAAGTACGCCAGTCAGTAACGCTAATGTCATTTTTTTCATAGGGTTCACTCTCCACTAATTTTTTTATTTCCTACCGCAAGCAGCAGCAGGGCTCCTAAAATGACTGCCTGATACAGCACCGAAACGCCCAGCAAATTCAGACCATTACGCAAGAACACAATAATCAGCAGACCGACAAAGGTGCCGGTAAGACTTCCCCTCCCTCCAAAAATATGAGTGCCGCCTATCAGAGTAGCTGTGATGACATCCAGCTCTATATTGGTACCCGATGTCGCTTCGGCGCTTGCCAGCCGTGACACCAGGAATACACCCGCCAGTGCAGAGAACAAACCGCTAAGCATAAAGAGTGCGAAACGAATACGGACTACCGAAATGCCGGAATAACGTACGACCTCTTCGTTATTGCCGATCCCGTAAATATAGGTGCCGAATTTCGTTTTCTTCATGACGAAGCTGGCAATCAGGAACAACACGACCAGTACGATTGCATTAAATGGAATTCCTGCAATGTAATGCTGTCCAAGGAAGTAGAAGGAATCCGGGTAGCCGCTGATCGGTCTGCCTTCATTGATGACATAGACCAGGCCCCGGAGCATAACCAGCATTCCGATGGTGACGACAATCGCCTGCATCCTATGCCTTGCAATAAGATAACCGTTAACGGCCCCGCACATCAGACCCGCCACAAGGCCGAAAATGACGCATATCCAGATGTTGAAGCCCCGTTCAAAGGCGACCCCCATAGATACAGCGGAGAAAGCTAGGATTGATCCGACTGACAGGTCCATCGCACCGGAAATGATGATCAGCGTCATGGGTATAGCGATAAGCCCGACTTCAACCATCTGGTTCAGTACATTCATAAAGTTCGTAACGGATAAGAAATAGGGGGAGAGGAAGCTGAACAGGATTAGGATGAACAGCAGCAGTGACAGCTGAACGAGCAGCGTATTCGATTTGAGCGGCAGACGGCTTGTCCAGGCTTTCATACCAGATCCCCTTCTTTCCCTTTATTTTGGCGTGCCCGCTGGAGCGTATTGATGACGATAGCCAGGATAATCAGAAACCCGGTGGTTGCATCCACCCAGAACGGGGAGACCTTCGCAATAATCAGGCCGTTCTTGACGATGCCCATAAAGAGTACGCCGAGCATCGTTCCGCCGATGGTGCCTACGCCGCCAAAGATGCTGCCTCCACCGATCAGAACCGCAGCCATGACTTCAAAGGACAGGCTGTTGCCTGCGGTCGATGCCTGAACACTGCCTACCTTGGCTGCAAAGATAACGGAGGCGATTCCTACCAGCATTCCGGTTAACACATATACCAGGAACTTGGTTCTGGCCACATTGATGCCCGCCAGCTTGGCTGCAGAGCTGTTGCCTCCGACGGAGTATATTCTTCTGCCTCCCCGGGTGTATTTCAGCAAGTAGATGAAGATCGCAATCAGGAGCAGGGCTATGATCAGCGGAAACGAAATCCCCAGCACCATCCCTTGACCGAAAAAGCGGAAGCTGTCCGGGAAATTGTTCATCCATGTTCCGCCGCTTATCCCGACGGCAACCCCCCGGAAGATATACATGGTAGCTAAAGTGACGATGATATCCGGGATTTTCCTTACAGCGATAAAATATCCGTTCACCACTCCGCAAAGGACACCGATAACGACTCCGAGCAAAGCCGCTATGACGGGGGAAACTCCTTTACTGAGAAACAGCCCGACTGAAGTTGCCGTCACTGCCAGGACAGAGCCTACGGATAAATCCATGCCGCCCAGCAGAATGACCATGGTCATCCCGATTGCCACAATAAACATGGTCGTATTCTGATCCAGAATAAGCTTGAGATTAGTAAGGGCGAAGAAGTCCGGTGTGATGATGGAGAAAAGTACGATGACTAGGATCGTGAATATCATGATAGGTGCTTCATGTATATTTGAAATGCGTTTCATAAGGTGCCTCCCTTCCCGCGCGGATGTGAGGCCCGCTGCAGCAGCTGCTCCTGATCAGCTTCGCCATGGGCAAATTCATGTACAATATCACCCTGGTACATCACCAGCACCCGGTCACTGAGTCCTATAACCTCCGGCATTTCCGAAGAAATAAGCAGTATGCTTAATCCCTCCCGGGCGAGCTCGTGAATAATGCTGTAAATTTCCGCTTTGGCACCCACATCCACGCCACGCGTGGGTTCTTCAAGTATGAGAATATCGGGTTGGGCTGCAAGCCATTTGCCGATGACCACCTTCTGCTGATTGCCTCCGCTTAAGAAATCCACGGTCTGGCCATCATCCGGCGCCTTGATCCGCAGCTTCTTCATATATTCCGCGCTCACATGCTGAATGGCATTCCGGTCCAGCACTAGTCCTTTGGACAGCTCGGGCAGCATGGCGAAGGTGATATTTTGCCTGATGGACATCGGCTTAATGATGCCCTGGCGGTGCCGGTCAGGGGGGACATAGGCCAGCTTTTTAGCTTTGGCCTCACTGGGATTTGTAATCTTGACAGGCTGTCCATTAATCTCGATCTCCCCGCTTCCCCGCTTCAGGCCGAACAGACGCTCGGCAACCGTATGCGATCCGGAGCCCGGAATACCGAACAGCCCGGCAATTTCTCCTCTTCTCAGCTCAAATGAGATCTTGTGGCTGGCATCCAGTGACAGGTCCCTTACCTTAAGCACTACCTCTTTCCCATGCGGCTGCTTGCGGACCGGATACAACTGCTGAACCTCTTTACCTACCATCATCTGAATTAGGCTCTGCTCGGTGACTTCGCTAATAGGCTGAGTAGCAACCTTGTGGCCGTCTCTTAGAACGGTGACCTTGTCAGCAATCTCGAAGATTTCCTTCATCCGGTGAGAGACATACACGATGGCTACACCCTGTGACCGCAGCCGGCGGATGACTTCAAACATCTTCTTGACTTCATTCTCGGGCAATGCCGCTGACGGCTCGTCCATAATCAGCACATCGGCCTTGAAGGACAGCGCCTTGGCAATCTCGACCACCTGCTGGCTATGCACACCGAGGTGCCGCACCTCTTCACGGACATCGATGTCACCCCCTCCGATGGAGTCGACCAGCGCTTGGGCCTCTGCAACCATTCTGGACCACTTGATCCGGCCGAACCCGCCAGCCATTTCCGGACGGTCGATGAAGATATTCTCCGCTGCGGACAGATTCGTAAACAGGTTGAACTCCTGATGGATAATCGACACACCTTGGCGCTGGGCATCCAGCGGACTGCGGAAGACCGCTTCCTTGCCTTTTAACCTGACGGTTCCCCCTGTTGGCGGATACACACCGGAAAGGATCTTCATCAGCGTTGATTTGCCGGCACCGTTCTCGCCCATTAGTGCGTGGACCTCACCCGGATACAGCTCGAAACCGACATCGGTCAAAGCTTTTACACCCGGGAATTCTTTGCGAATACCCTCCATGGTCAATACTGGTTGAGTCATTCTGTGACCCCCTTTTTCATTCGCTATTGAAACATGGTTTTATAGTTACTTTAATAATTAAAAGCGTTAATTTGCGAAAGTGTTTGGGTGAAGAAACCTCTTTTTCACGAAGGAAACTGATATTTCTATGGTAAGTTATGAATTTCTACGGCTAGGAACCAGCCTGTTCAAGAAAAGTATTAACCTGCTCTATCACGGGTATAGAGCTTTGAGCTCCAGGAGCGGAGACGGTTATCGCGGCTGCAGCGGAAGCATATTGCAGACTGTCTGCCAGTTCCTTGCCTGCATAGTAGGCTGAAGCGAAGGCTCCGATAAATGTATCCCCTGCAGCTGTAGTGTCCACGGCTTCCACAGGATAGGCGGGAATCTCGATGATATTCCCGTCACCATCCATGTATACAGCCCCTTGGCTGCCCAGTGTAATAATCAATTGCGGAATTCCATCCTCCAATAACAACCGGCCCGCGCTGCACGCCTCCTTGAAGCTTACAATCCGCATCCCGCTCAGTGCCTCCGCTTCGGTTTCGTTCATGATCAGTAAGCGTATTCCTCTGAGCTGGTCACGGTCAAATCCGGTCACCGGAGCCGGGTTCATGCATACGGGGACGCCTGCAGCTACGGCCCTATCAATTATCCTGCGATTCACAGAGCCTGGAATTTCATTCTGCAGGAGGATGACATCGTATGGGGACAGCACCAGCGCTTCCAGATCGTCTCCGCCATAACTATAGTTGGCTCCCGGCGACAGGATAATATTGTTCTCCCCTGAGGAATCAGTGGTAATGAGTGCGATCCCGGTCGTTTCCGGCTTGCGGGCAATGGCTGTGGTATCGATCCCCTCATCTTCAAGCTTCCGGCATATCTCTATGCCAAAAGCGTCGGTGCCTACTCCTCCCGCCATCGCTACCTTGGCCCCGGATCGCGCTGCGGCACAGGCCTGATTGCCTCCTTTCCCTCCTGCATGAAAGCCAGTACCCAGACCATGTAACGTTTCACCGGGAACAGGAAGCCGGTCTACCCGGGTCACAATATCCATATTCATGCTGCCTACGACAAGAATGTTAGCCATACCTCTTCCTCCCGTGCTACTCTACTTTAGCTTTTTAACGGAACCCCGCTTGATCAGCTCCACATCCAGTATCACTTTTTTTAGCTTTGGTGAAGACCCGTTTGTGGGCACCTTGATCTTCTGAATAAGCATTTCCGTCGCGTGCAGCCCCATCTCTCTCATCGGTCTGCCCACAACAGTCACTTGGGGCTGGACAAACTGGGCGAGTTCGTTCTCGTCAAAACCAATTAAAGATATATCTTCACCTATCCGCAGATTCAAGTCCCGGATGGCTTTAATAGCCCCTGTACAGATCACATTATTGGTAGCAAAAATTGCTGTGGGCGGCTGTTCAGCCTGCATAAGCTCTATCGTAAACCTGTATCCGTCTTCCTCAAGCCACCGGCCCTGCTTATGATAATTGGAATCCGGCGTAATACCATTCTCATGCAGAGCCTGATGATAACCCCAATATCTGTCTTTGCCGTCATTGAAGTCATGTGCTCCGTCGATAATTGCGATACGTTCATGGCCATAGTCCACAAAATGTCTGACCGCCTCGTAGGCCCCCCGGAAGTTATCAATCAGAACACCGTCATGCCCGCAATCGTTGATAAACCGGTCCACCAGGATTGTAGGCTTGCGGATGTTGCGGTAGAATGCGGCCTCTTTGTGCGTACCGATAAGAATAATTCCGTCAACATTGCGTCCCAGAAAACCTTCGAAGAACTCTTCCTCCTCCGCCTCATCGTTATATGTAGAGACAACGAGTGTGGAGAATCCCTCTTTCTTAGCCGCTTCCACGGTTCCGCCAATGACGGCGGTATAGAATGGATTCTGAATCTCCGGAACAACGACTGCAATCATATGGGTTTTCTTGTTGACCATAGACGCAGCCATCGTATTCGGAACGAAATTAAGCTCCTCGATCATCTTCAGGATTTTTTTGCGGGTTGCATCACTTACACGATCCCGGCCATTCATTACTCTTGAGACAGTTGCCACCGAGACGCCCGCAAGTCTGGCCACATCTTTGATGGTAAGCTCTTTATCCGCCATAATTTTCCTTTCTGTCATAACGTTTACGCAAGAATTAGACTTCTATATCAACGTTATAATCAGTGAGTTTGGATTTATTTGCAAAAACGTTTTCGCAATTTCTAGGTTTATTTTAGTATAGGAATTCATGAATTACAATAGGAAATACTTAAAATTTAAAAATAAAAACGCTTACAACTGTTATTTATGACATTATTGCGTTATGTATTCGGTTTTTAATTTCTTTATAATGGAAATAATCTGTTTTATATGTTAGATAACATAACATTTGATATTTTTAGAGCGTTCAATTTTGATGAATGGGTTGGAACGGATTTTGTGAAATATAAAATTCAAGCGGGAGGCATTCAGGGCTGTGAATTTGTAAAAACGTTTACGCAAATATTCCTACACTTTTCTTTGGGAATGTCCGCCTTTTTTTTCTGTCTTCGTGCCCGTTAAGCTAGGCCCGCATAAAATAACTTCATGAGATTAAACGGAATGGCGGGATGATCAGTGGATGAAATCTGCGGAAACGATAAGCCGGGTGGCACAAGCCTGAGAGAGTCCGGGTTCTACCGTGATGTGTGGGAATGGGAGGCTTCCGTTCCCTCTGGAGCCAGGGAAAGAGTTGTACCTTTTGACTTTGGTGGAGCCGCTGAATATAAGGCCCCCAACACACTTGAACCGGAAGTTCACCCGTACCTGCAACCCTATACTCTTCACCCCGGAGTCGGATATGTGGCATGTATTCCGAGCGGGCGTGTATGGGGACGATCTGGGGCGGTCCTGACATCAGACAACAAACTGATCTATGACCTATCCCCCGAATACGATGGACAACTGCACAGAATGCTGACACTGGAAGAACACCCGGCGTTGCAGCGGCGGGAGGCCTTGGAGCATCAGGAGGTCCCTGGAACGGCTGCTGTATTAACTTTTTGCGGGAGCCATAACTATTTTCACTGGTTATATGATGTGCTGCCGCGGCTGGGGATGCTTAGGACTCTAAATCTCTCGTTTCATACCCTCATTATGAACCCGAATCCTTATGGGGCTTTCGTGGAAGAGACGTTAGCCATGTTTGACGTACCGGAATCGTCCGTAATTCACGCCGCCAATGACCGGGAAATTCAGGCCGAGCGGCTGGTGGTTCCTTCCCTGATGATGAATTCCCATTATCCGCCTTGGACCACTGCTACCCTCCGGAGGTTTATGCTGCCCGGACACGTCACACTCCACCATTCACCAAGCCGTATTTTGATTTCCCGGGGCCAAGCATCTGCCCGCCGGTTCACTAACGAGAACGAAGTCATCCGGCATTTGGAGGCGTACGGATTCGTTCCCGTTTGTCTGGAGGATTGGACCGTGGCCCAGCAGGTTCAGCTCTTTGCTTGTGCCAAAGCGATAGTTTCCCCGCATGGTGCGGGACTGGCCAATCTTGCTTTCTGCATGAAGGGAACCGTTGTTATCGAAATTTTTCATATCCGGCATGTAGTGCCTACTTACTGGATGATCAGCAACCACAACAAACTTGACTACTACATGATGTACGGACAAGATGACGGTACAGCACAGGAGCGGTTTCCGGGACTTGCAGACTTCACGGTGAATTTGGACCGGCTGGAGCAAACACTTGTTATGGCCGGACTGAAGATGCAAGGCGCATGAGCAGCCGTTCAGGTGAAGCAGACCGTCATTACATTCCACTCTCATTCAAACAACTGCTTATGCTTATTGAAAAACTGATAAAAGAATTGGACATTGTCCAGCTCAAACCATTCTGCTGTCTGAAGAGGTTTTGCATCGAGGTTGTATATTTTTGCCTGCAGTGTGCCTAGAACATAGGGTGAATGAGTAGCAATGATGAATTGGCTGTCCAAATAACGCGCCAGCTCATTGATTGCTCGGCCATTTTTATCTGATTGGCTGGAGACAGTGATGTTTCCGGCTCGTCCAGTAAGTACAATTGCCCGGGCAGCAGATATTCCTCGAAAAACTGCATGGATGTTTCGCCATTCGAGTATTTCTCTTGTGAGAACTGAATGTCGTCCAGCTTTTTTTTGAACGCATAGGTTGCTTCATATTCTGCTGCCTGTTCTTTGCTCATTCCTTTGTTCATCTGCTCATATAACAGTCCCTCACGCAGGACGGAGGCTTGTTGGATCTTCTTGACCTCATATAGAATATCCTCTGATTTCAGATACCGGCTTCCTTCTGGAAGCCGCCTGATTGTACGCTCTTGCTCATCCTGCCCGAGCTGATAGCTGCTCCTCTCCACAAACCGCTGAGCATAAATACTATGCCCATAGCTGGTCATTCTTTCGGCTCCCGGAATCCCCAGCTTGCCCGAAATTACATTAAGTAACGTGGATTTACCGCTGCCATTATTGCCATAGAGCACTGTGATCCGGTCAAACAACAGCACCTCCCCGGCGATATGTTTAAATACATGGTCAGGGTAGATGTTGGGATTACGCTCGATTTCATCAGACAGCTTAAAGCTCCGCAAATAAATCATGGCTGTGCTCCTTCCTCTGTAGCTCCGCCATCGGCTCCCGGAGACCCCGGCTCCAGCCGGAAGTCATCACGGGCGGCATCTTTGAACTGCGGCTCGGCAAATCGTGAGCCGGAATCATTGCCTGAGCCGCGCTGGTAAGCGGCGAAGCCGGTGTAAGGTTTCTTTTTCCAGACCCAGAACGCCTCATCCGCTCCAGCCTCAGCGTAATAAAGATTACCATCCACCGTGTTATTCCGGTTGCTCTTGTATTCGTTGCTGATGAAGACGCTGGAATCCCCAGCTACAATAATATTCTTACTAATCGTATTGCCGCTTAAGTTCGCTTGCAGATACAATTGTCCGTTGCCGTCGCCCAAGAGGTCATTCTTGTACAGCGTATTGGATACAACCGTACTATCGCTAGTGCCGCCGCGTCCTCCGTCATAACCGCCCATTGCAATGCCGGTCAGTCGATTGCGGTAGATCAGGTTGTCTTGTACCGTGATGCCGCTGGTTAGCCGTCCCTTATGCTCGGAAGCAAGCTCAATCCCAATGTCATTGTCGTATACGCGATTCTCCGCGACAAGGATTGACCTGCCCCCGTCGATGTATATTCCGCCCGCTGCATTGCTGCCGTTCGGCACAGAAGCGCCGTATGACGGATTAGTATTGGATGAAATCCCGTAGACTACATTGCCCCGAACCGTTCCGTTCCTTGCCTGGTCTACCGCCATGTCTCCGGCCGTACCTTCATAGCCGATCAGGTCAATCCCGATGTTGTCATTGTCATGAATGATATTGTTCGTAATCGCAAAAGCATCCACATTGCCATTCACAGCCAGCGCTTCACTGGAACCGAGGACCAAATCATACACTTCATTGCCGTCAATGGTCAGGCCAACCAGGGCTGCGTCTGTTTCAGTACCGTACACCGCTATCCCGTGGGCATCTCTGCCGGAAAGCTCGTCCCCCTCAGGAATGGCGGTATTGGCGATGGAATGAATGCGGTTATTCAGTAACGAGATGTTCTTCCCTGAGCCGTGAATATAGATGCCTGCAGGCACTTCACCTCTGGTTGACGTCTTATAATTGCGAATTTCCAGTTCCCTTATGGTTACATAGCCCGCCTGACCGATCTCGATAAGTCCTTCCAGCCCGTTAACTGGCAGACCTTCCCCGTCAAGGACTGCTGTCTCATTGGGATAACCGGCGAACACGATAGGTCCCGCCGCCGCTGAGCCTCCTCTTGAGATGCGCAGCTTCTGATGATACACGCCTCCGCGAATATAGACGTAACTACCCGGACCGGCATGATCGGCAGCATACTGGAGTGTCTTCCAGGGTGAATCTATCGTCCCCGGGTTAGTGTTATCTCCAGCTATAGATACGTAGTAGATATTAGCGGCATCCTCCGGATCTGTATTTACAGTTGGCGAAGCTGGTGAGATGGGCGGAATGGAAGAGATTGGTGAGGTTGTATCCGGCAGCGGTGGATACTGGCTGCCGGAACATCCCCAGATCATAAGCAAACAAAGTAAAATGGCGGATCGCCGGAAGTTTCTAAGCATATTCGCCGTCCTCTCAACTACACTTCTATATAATTGCGGAAATTCATTCCATTGATTATCATAATTGATTACCCTAATCAAGACAAACCAAGAGAAGCGTATTCTATATAAAAGGCAATAAAAGGGCTATATAGCAAAAAACAGACCCGGATAGGATCTGTGTGCGTACAATTCGAGAGACATCTGCATAGATCGCGTGTAGAGGTAGACATAAAAGTTGTACGTTTTACAACTTTGATTCGTAAACAGCAGGGTATTCGTAAGGATTGTTGTATGAAATACAAGAATAATCCGTCTACGCCGCTTGAAACAGATGAAATGCTGCATTTTTTACAACAATTTTGGATTTGAGCCGATATGGAAAGGGGAATGTTGTATTATGTGCAGGATTTTATGAAAAGCTACAGAACTTCGTCTTAAGCCCCAGAAAAAAAGATGAACCGGGAAATTCCTGCGGCAACTGTAGCCGCCCGGAGCCCGGATGCCACATTATTCACGGTTGAAGGATTTGGTTGTATGTTAAAATCTTAAGTTCTTAAGTTCTAAAGTTCAGCCTATTTAGCTGGTCATTGTCCTGTTAATCAAATACCTGGCGTAATTCAACCTGGCCTTCACCATGCCCTTGCGGGTCCGGCATGCGCATAGCCCACGCGAGGGCTTCTTCCCTCGATTTCACATCAATCAGAATGAATCCGGCAATCAAGTCTTCCGATTCCGTGAAGGGGCCGTCTGTAATTACCGGGTCTCCCCCTGCTGCCGGATACGAAAGGCGAATCCCGTTTGAGCTTGGATGAAGTCCTTTTGCTGCAACCCGTACACCTGCCTTAACTAATTCCTCATTATACTTTGTCATGGCTTGCCTGAGTTTCCGGACTTGGGAGATTCCCGGCCTCCGAATCCTCCAATGTATTTAGGTCAGTCCGTCGCTGTACCGGAAGCACCATACTCTTCGATTTGAAGCTTAACCTCAAGGTGTACCGGAAGACTGGTGAACGTCTGATCCCAATGCTCTTTCACTTTCCGCCATACCTCAGGATGCTGAATTCTCAGGGTTTTACCGAATCCGCCGACGTCGGCATGCAGCTCATGCTGCATTTTATCAATTACGGTCTTTACCAGCTCCTTTACCTCCTTCTCCAGCTCCATGGCATCCCGTCTCATAAAAGCCGCATCCAATCGGTCCCCGTCTGTTGAGAAGGTTTCGGCGTACCGGCCTTTCGATTCGATCTTTACATGGAACGAAATCTGCCCCTCCTCCACAACCGCCTTGATCTTGCTGCTCATCGCTTTCACCTCATAGGTGATCAGCCGGCCGGTGTCATCCTTGTGGGTTTTGAGTACACCGCCTTTACCCTTGCCTGTCAGCCAGACTACACCCTCCAGCTCCTTCTCGCTCAAAAAACCGCTGAGCTTGCCTGACTCACCGTCAATGATTCCGGCTCCGGCAAACTTCATTTCATTCTCCGCAGCAATAACATTCTGCAGCAGAAAGCTCTTCTTGCTGTGCAAAGGTCCAACAATCTTGGTAATGGTTACCGGGTCCCAGATGCGCAGGCTCCGGTCACGGTTGCCGAAGATGCCTTCGAGCACAAAGGCCGGTGTCTGGCCGGGCAGCACATTGTTCAGTACATCCTTGGCTTTCCCCTTGCTGACCAGGACCAGCACGCTCGGGCGGATATCATTATCCCGGCTGAAGAAATCAATCAGCTCCGACAGCTTCGTGGAACGGGCCAGCTTCTCGCCAATAACAATTACCTTTAAGTGGTGCCCGATCGGCTGGCGGTTTGTGCGCAGCGAGAGCTCACGGATGGCCTCAAAGATAGAATCGCCGGTCTCGGTCATATTGTAGAAATTTCTTGAAGCAGCCCCTTCTTTTTTGGAGCCTACAGCGCCTTGCGGCACAATAAATTGATAGGTCGCTGATATCCGTTCGCGTTTAGGATAGTCTCCTCCTTCACCTTCGAACTTCTTTTCAATGGCAGTCTCATCAGCCGCGTCCAGCGCTACCGCTACTTCCATATTCAAATTCTCAATCGGTGCACTGCTCCAGCAGGCCGTTAACAGCATTATCTGAGCAAACGACACAATCAGCAGAATGCAGCGCTTCATGAACCGGCTCTCCGGAAATAAGCAATGAGCAGCAGCGGCAGCGGGATCAGACCGAAGAGCACAATCGCCCCATTGCCAAGCCCTGTGCCAAAGGCAAATAAATTATTAATGTTGTGCGGCGCTTCCGTGATGAGATAAGCAACCGGCAGCAGCAGGAATAAACAATGATCCAGTTTGAGGTTGAAGATATGCGAGACTCCCAGTGCAGCGCCGTAAAAAGAGATACAGAATGTACAGAAAATCTGCATAATCCAGATTACCAGCAGCAGCGACTCAAACCGTTCGAACAGAAGATTCACTTCAAAGCTGCGGATCAGGTCAATGAATGGCCAAGTCCGGGTAACCACTCCTTCTACAGAAAATGCCCCGATCGTCAGTATAACCGCCAGCAAATAAAAAACCATTGAGATCAGGGTTCCGATTACGAGAACTCTGCCGGCCCGTTTGGGCTTGTCCATAAAAGCAACAAGAAACAGCAGTGCTTCGCCCGCTGTATAGGTTAGGGCCGTTGGCTTAATTCCTCTCCAGACCGGAGCGAGGCCTTCTCCAAGTACAGGCCGCAGATTGTCCAGATCGAACACCTTCAGGCTGAGCAGGCAGACGCCGAAGAATATGGCACCGGCCATAGGAGCAACGAGTCTGCTTAGCCGTGATAAGGCATTGATTCCCCCTCTGCACAGATAAAGGGCGACCCACAGGAACATGCCGGCTACTGCCCATGGAGGGGTACCTTCCAGGAGGAAAAACATAGTTACCTCCTGCATAGTACGCAGCTCGTAGCCGGACACCGCGAGGAAATACCCGATGATCACCAGCCCGAGCAATACGGCGACCGGTTTACCGGTAATTTGGGTACTGTATTGAAAAAAGGTCTGGCCCGGAAACCTCTGGCTGAGTCTGACGATAATTACACCTGCTGCCATTGAACAGAGCGACCCCAGTATTACTGAAATCCACACATCGGGCGTGCCTGCAGCCTGTACGGTTGTCCGGGGA
This sequence comes from Paenibacillus sp. FSL R10-2199, assembly GCF_038000235.1. Classification (NCBI taxonomy): domain Bacteria; kingdom Bacillati; phylum Bacillota; class Bacilli; order Caryophanales; family Paenibacillaceae; genus Paenibacillus; species Paenibacillus sp. FSL R10-2199. The sequence continues at coordinate 5,177,313 of NZ_JBBOBO010000001.1, forward strand.
AGGCTGAATATCCCGGCTACGAGAATGTAATTTACCATAATAATGGTCGCCTGACTCGTTGTAATTTTGTCATGGGCTTTAGTGATCATTGGCTCACCTCCCTTTCACTTAAGCTTATCTTTTACGCAGCTTATCCTTTGGCTCCAAAAGTGAAGGACGGCGCTTCATCAACTGCAGCGGTACCCGGACAATAAAGTCGCGAAGGTCACTCATCCGGTTAGGGGTGATCATGCTCAGATAAGGCACACCGAAGCTCTTCAGCTTAATCAGATGACTGCTCAGCAGGAGGAAGAACAGTACTACACCGTACAGCCCGAAGGTAGCGGCGAAGAACATCGCGAAGAAGCGGAGAAACCGCAGGGTGATCCCTGCACTGTACATCGGCACCGAGAAGGAAGAAATCGCCGTAACGGCAACGACAATGACCAGAATCGGGCTGACAATCCCCGCTTCTACCGCCGCTTGGCCGATGATCAGACCGCCGACGATACCCATGGCCGGGCCAATCGGCTTAGGCAGACGCAGACCCGCCTCACGCAGGATTTCGATCGAAATCTCCATAATGAGCGCTTCGATTAAGGTCGGGAATGGAACTCCCTGGCGTGAGCTCATGATCGAAATCGCCAGCTTGGTCGGAACCAGACCGGGATGGAAGGAGAGGAAGGAAATATAGAGCGCCGGAGCAAACAGTGATACGGAGGCGGCGAAGAAGCGCAGCATCCGCAGCAGGGAGCCGGAGAACCAGCGGTCATAATAATCCTCGGGGGATTGCAGCAGCATCCCGAACGTCACCGGCATGATCAACGCAAACGGCGTGCCGTCAAGCAAAATGGCAGCCCTTCCCTCCAGCAGTGCGGCCATCACCCGGTCCGGCCGTTCCGTATTCTGAATCTGCTGGAAAGGGCTGAGATAATTGTCCTCTACCAGCTGTTCGATATAACCGGATTCCTGCACATCATCGATATTAATCGTATGAATTCTCCGGGTGACTTCTGCAATCAGTTCATCATTAGCTATCCCTTTAATGTAGGTTAGTATCAGCTCTTTCTCGACTCTTTCTCCGACCGTAAAAGAAATCATCGCAAGATCGGTGTTCTGTCCGTGCCTGCGCAGCATGGCCGTATTGTCGCTCAGCGCTTCCGTGAAGCCGATTCGCGGGCCGCGCAGCAGCGCTTCCGAGATCGGTTCCTCTACACTTCTTGTATTCCCTTTAGACGTCCCCAGGATGAAGACCTCGCTCATTCCTTCGATCAGCAGCACCGCAGAGCCGAATAACACCTTTTTGAGCGACATGTCCAGCTGATTGGTGAATTCAACTTCCGAGACCAGCACCACCTGATGAACAATGATTTCTTTCAGGCTCGCCGGATCAGGCGGAGTGTCCAGCCCTTCAAATGGACGTGCTGCATTCATCAGCGGCCTTAGGATATTGCGGTCCATTCCATCCTTGTCGGTGAGGCCGTCCAGAAAGAACAGCGCTGCCTTCAATTTCAGGGTCCCTACACGTAGCTCCCGTACATTAACATCCGACATATCCGCACTGATCTCCCTAAAGGTCTGTAGATCCTGCTGAAATTGTCCGGTATAGGTTAACGTTGGCTGCTGATTATTCTGCGAAGTAGTTGAAGGAACAATCTTATTATTTTTCACAGCTTCACTGGTTTGCTCTGCTTCACCGGTATCCTCGGAGCTTGGCACGCCTCCGCCCTTCTGCCCTTCAGCCCGTCTTCCCCGGGTACTTGCCTTGCCTTCCTTAGCGCGAAGCCACAGCATGCATCTTGTCAAAATGACCGGAACAATAAAAATAATAAGTGCCTGCATGCACACACTCCAGCCGGGAATGTAACCCGTAATGCTCTTCCACAACACAAACACCCCCTCTGATCGTAACCCTTATTTTGGCCGAAGCTGGATAATTCATGCACACCTGCTAATTAAGACGAATTCAACCGTTTTTCTGAATCTATTTCACATCAAAAAAGCGAGTCACGGAGGACTCGCTTGTCAGGAATGGTGCTTATTATTTGCTGGTAAACACGCTGTAGACTGTTTCCTTATCATTCTGCACATAAACCACGTTGATTGTACTCACTTTCCAGTCCTGAAACGTTAAATAAACATATTCTGAGCCGGAAATTGTGATTATGAGGCCTGAGGATTTTTGATACAGTTCATCACTGGGATCGAGATAGCTGTATTCAAATCTTTTTTTAAGATACTCTGCGTATTCCTTCCCGGTTAATTCACTCATAAACTTATCTTCCAAGGAATAACGGTAGGCAGCAACATATCCGGGTCCTTTACTAAAGTTAAAATAAGCTGCTTCCCGTCTTGCGTAGCAAAAGCACTCCGTAGTACGTTCGAGTATCTTTCTGATGCGAATGAGGCGGTATCGAAGGATCTGAGAAGAGACTTACCCTTCATATCATAAACATACACTCCGCCCGTGGTTTCAAATATTACCTTATCTCTATCTGCATAAATAAGGTGCGGAGGCTCAGAGCCAATAAAGAAATCATCAATTTTCTGTAAGTCAATCTCTGGAATAATAACTTCATTTTGATTTGCGGCAGCCTGGGTTGAAGCGGCTTTATCCCGATCATAATAATGCAAGAAAAGCATGATAACCACAACGCAAGCAACAACAGTAATACAGGAGAGTAATCCTGTTTTTCTATTCATTTGGCCTCCAGGCTAAACATGCTTATATAACAATTAGTGAACTTATTGTACAGCAGTTAGATGGATTAGTCTGTAAGCCAGTACGTCTGCTCCATCAATTGGGTATACGTTAGTAAGAATTTCATTTGTATTATACGAATAATCACCTGTTCTGGATGTGATTATTGGATATTGAGTGTTATAGCTAGGAGCATAGGAACCAGTAACGATGGTAGAATGACCAAACCCTGGGTATCCGTAAACTGAATACTTAATCTGAATAATATCCCCATTCTCCCAGCTAACATATTGAGGCGGGCAGGCGTAGGCCAACGGTTTGGATTCGGATCGTGAAATTCATTCACACCTGCCCATGACGGGGTACGTGCGGATAATGAATCATAATACCAGCTAGTGCGGTTTTCTTTGGCTCCTCCTGCTAACAAACTATGGGAAATAAAATTTGTACAATCATTTGCAATGGCGCTGAAATCATAATAAGGTGCGTAGCTTGAATTTCCTGAGCTTGGCTCCGTTTTGCTGCTGTTAACAATTGCATATGTAACAATATTGCTTCTGGCAGTACTGCTTACACTTGCAAGACTGGCGGAATTAGGGGTTGCAGCATTAGGATTCATTGCATCCGTCTTGTAGAGCGAAACTTCAGAATCCAGCTTATCAAAAAAATTATTTTCATTGCTTAATTTAGTTTCTAAGATTTCATTTGGTTTTTTACTGTAATCAAGCTGGTATTATAAGTTATGACTACGTTATTATCTAATACCTGATAGTCATAGACACTTACCTCCAACGAAAAGCTGGATACATCAATATCGAAACGAACATTTCTGTTTTTGATAATATCATGCTTCAAATCGACATATTGGAGCACATTTTCGTCCTTAATATATTTGGACACATTCATGTCTTGCTTCATATCAATGAAATAATAATATTCCTTCAGAAATTCCTTACCAATCTCCTCGTAGTTTTGGAAGAAGACAGCTCCAAAGCGTAGGCACTCGGATTAATTTCCACGCTAAAAACAAGAAATAGTATGGCGATATGCTATTTTAACTCTTTTTTAAGAAAACTGCGGATGAGGCTCACACTGAGTTCCAGATCTTCTTCGAGCGGGAAATGCCCCGTATCTAACAAATGAACCTCCACATCTTTTAAATCCTTTTGAAAGGCTAAGGCTCCCTCCGGTCCAAAGAAAAAGTCGTTTTTACCCCACGCAGCGAGTAAAGGCGGCTGAGAGTTCCGGAAGTATTCCTGCCAGACCGGATATTGTTTCAAATTATTCTGATAATCGTAAGAGAGAGCCAGTTGAATGTCTTGATTCCCCGGACGATCCAGGGCAATTTGGTCCATATTCCAGTTATCAGGGCTTATGGCCTCAGGATTACGGGTTCCATTCACATACTGAAACTTCGTCAGTTCCGGTGTCAACAGATTGAGCATACCTTCAAGACTGGCCGGATTCCCTGGATCATTCCAAAAGGCACGCATCGGTGCCCAGGACTCTCCGATTCCTTCTTCATAAGCATTTCCGTTCTGTGAAATAATGGCTTGAACGCGTTCCGGATGCATACGGGCCAAACGGAAGCCTACCGGAGCACCGTAATCATGAACATACAGGATATATTGGTTCAGGTTCAATTGTTCAACGAATGCATTGATCAGCACGGCAAGATTGTCGAAGGTATACGTGAATTCTGAAGTTGACGGCTGATCGCTGTTCCCGAAACCGGGATAGTCCGGAGCTACGATATGGTAATCGCCTTCGAGTTCACGAATAAGGTTTCTGTACATATGCGATGAAGAAGGAAATCCATGCAGCAGAAGAAGTGTTGGCTTCTCCCTGCTCCCTGCCTCGCGGTAAAAAATATTCAAACCTTCAACTTGTGCATAGCTGTATTGTATAGTCATTGAACCAACCTCCCCATTGTTACCGGTAACCAGCTTACCTGTTCCGATACTCAATAGTATACATACAGGTCTGTATAGTTTCAAGTTATTTTTTTTAGATTTATCATTTGCGTAGTAACCGTGAGCCATTTATAATAGATAGACTGATCTGTATACTTTTGAAATACTGTGAACCGGAGGGAATCCTGTGGCTAATAAAAGTAAAAAAGAACATATCCTAACTGTCGCCTCCGACTTATTTAATAAACAGGGAATCCGGGCTACCGGTGTAGACCAGGTTGTCTCTGAATCGAACATAGCCAAAATGACGCTCTACAATCATTTCCGTTCCAAGGATGAGCTTGTCCTTGCTTATCTCATGAAGTACGATGACGAGTGGAGAAAACGGTTCGAAGACTCAGTCAACAAGAGCGCAAAAACGCCCAGAGACAAATTACTGGCTGTATTCGATATGCTCGGAGAATGGTTCGGGGAGCCGGAATTTAATGGCTGCGTGTACATTAAGACGGCAGCGGAATTCATGGATCACTCCCATCCTTACTATGAAGCAGCCCGTAATTACAAAGCTTTTATGAAAAAATACATCGATTCTGTTCTTAATGAATGTCCGTCTGTGAATCGCGAAGCCTTATCCAGCGGTCTGTCTCTGTTAGTGGAAGGCGCGATTACTGCAGCCATGCTGCAGACCGATCCCAAGCCTGCGGAGCATGCCCGGGAAACCGCCAGGGTGATCATTGATTATTATCTGCAAAGCAAATAATGAGTAAGCCGGTCCCGAAAGGGACCGGCTTCATTTAACTTTTTAAGTTAATCCCGTTTGTTCTCTACAGATTTCATACGGTTCTGATCGTCAGGCACACGGTCAACACTAAATTCCTGGCCGGCTTCTGCCTCGCCATGGGCGCTGACACTCCGGGCAAAATTGGTGAACTGCTTTTTGTGCTCATCTTGCTCGTGCTTTAGACGAAGAAGCTCCTTCGGATCCTGATTTGTCATTGTCTTAACCTCCCGGGAAATTCAAAATGCCGCGATTTACGATCATCTTTTATCAACTTTTCCATTGATTACAATGCCCTTATTCGTATGATTTATTCGTATTTCATCCTGCTCTCAATAGTCCTCCAGCTGTCCGAAAGGCCAACTGCTCACCTCGCATTGACCATATGTATCATCACCCGCAGCTATCACCGTGCCATCTGACTTAAGGCCAACGCTATGAGCGCAGCCTGCCGCAACCGCCACGATATCGCGCCAGTCACTTATATTGCATTCGCCGTGTTTATTCCAGCCTTGAGCTTCCACTGTACCGTCTGCCTTAAGACAGATGGTGTGATGACTGCCAGCCGCTATCGCAACGATATCATGCCAGCCGCTTACCTCGCATTGACCTTCATGATTCCGGCCTGCAGCCACCACCGTGCCATCTGCTCTAAGGCCGGCGGTATGAAGATAACCTGCCCCTATCGCCACGATATCGCGCCAGCTGCTAACATTGGATTGGCCATACCGGTTATTCCCCGTAATTGTCACCGTGCCGTCCCGTTTCAGTCCGGCGGTATGCCAGTCGCCAGCTGCAACCGCTATAATATCACGCCAGCTGTGTACATCGCATTGACCTTCATTATTCCGGCCAACGGCCACTACCGTGCCATCCGATTGAATGCCAACCGAACGGCGCCAACCCGCAGCAACCGCCACGATACCCTGCCAGCCGCTTACCTCGCATTGATTATGCATATTCCAGCCCACAGCGGCCACCGTACCGTCCGGTCTGAGTCCGAGGGTATGTGAATTCCCTGTATGGGCATTAGCTGCAGCAATTGCCACCATATCCTGCCAGCCGCTTACGTCACATTGACCATATTTATTGTCGCCCGCTGCCATTACTGCCCCATCCGGCCTAAGCAGGACAGTATGACGGTACCCAGCTGCTATGGAAGGCACACGTTCCAACACATTCATGAATCTCGCTCCTTCATTGAAGACTTCGGTATTATTGCGGCTCCCTCTAGAGTATCTATCCTTGGCTGTCTTATCAAGAGCCGAATCCAGATCCTACTGTGCTAAACTCACCAAGTCCGGCTGTAATTTGTTCCGCAGAACATACAGCATGATGGCCCCGACCAGGAACGCCACGACATCGGAAATGACCAGCGACCAGACCACCCCATGGAATCCGTTCATGCGGTTGGCAATGTAGAGCACAGGAATCAGAGTAATTCCTTGAATAACTGACATAATGAAGGCGGCGGTCCCTTGTGCTGTTGCCTGGAAGATCCCCGTGAATAGCGTCGTCATACCTGTAATGAACAAGGACAAGAACGTGACATGCAGAATGTAGCTGCCCATTTCAATTAATTGCGGATCATTGGTGAATAGACCAATTAAGTGGTCAGAGACCAGGTAGACGATAACGCCGAACAAGATGGCTAACGCCAGAATTGTTTTAATGGTGAATTGAATGGTATGCTTCATGCGCAATCGGTTCGCTGCAAAAGAGAACGCAATAAGCGGCACGACGCCCTCACTTAAGCCCATCAGGATTAACTCGGGAAATTGCAGCAATCGTGAGGAAATTCCGAAGCCCGCAATAGCCTGCTCCCCATACTCAACCAGAAAACGGTTAAAGATAAGCGACATGGCACCCATGAAGAGACTCATTACAAAGACGGGAACTCCGATTTTGAATACATTTCTTAGAATGACCTTAGTGGCCTTGAATTGTTTCAGTGAGACTGTTAAGAATCGACTCTTAAATCCTATATGATAGGCGTAATAAGCACTCGCAACCATGTTAGAAATGACCGTGGCAGACGCAACACCGATTACATCCCAGTGGAAGACGAAGATGACCAGCGCATCGAGAATTATATTCACGGCCACACTAAGCAGCATACCAATCATAGATGTTATCGCGGCTCCCTCCGAGCGGACAATACTCTCCAATGTGAAGAATAATACAACGAAGGGTGAGCCAATAAGCATAATGGTGACGTAGTCCTTGGTAAATCCGAAGGAGTCAGGCGTTGCCCCGAGGCCATGTACGATAGAATTAATGAGCGGCAGGCCGACGGCCATCGCGATAAGACCGAGAACCAGGCTGCTGTAAAAGGCGAATGCAGACACATGCTTAACATCAGCCGTATTTTTCTCTCCCAGCAAACGGGAAATGAAGGCGCTGCTGCCGACACCAATCAGGTTACCCAGCGCCATAATGACCGCGAATAACGGTAAGGTTAAGGCAAGTGCGGTTAACATGGCAGTGTTATTTAACGTTCCAATGAAAAATGCATTCAGGATGGAATAGATGACACTCATTGACGTTCCAAGCATCATTGGTATTGCGAAGTGCGCTACGGCTTTTGCAACCGGTGCTTTTTCAAAGTAATGGAGGTTTTCTGTATCCATGCGGTTCACCACTTTCTTCCTGTATGTTAGTCTCTATATTAGTTAGAATTCTAACTATAAATTGATTGCGAACTTTGTGCCGCACCAAACAAACCCGTAACAAATGACAATACGGGTCTCGTGAGCGGGTGTTGACTAATCGTCAGTTTCAGACTGTATTTGGTAAAATCTTTATTGCGCTGCCTTTGCCTTCAGTTCTTCGGGAAAGACAGCGCTGCTGCTAATAGGAAATGCTTTACTTACTTGTCATCCGAATCACTGGAGTTGTCCTTCGAGCCGTCTCTACCATCTCTGGAAGGCCAGCCGAAGCCGTTCATGCCGCCGCCTTGACCTTCCCGGCCAAATCCGGGGAATCTTCCGCTAAAGCGTCCGTCATCCATATTTCCCCACATTCTGCTCATTTGTCCGCGCATAGCCATCAGCTTGTCGAATTCCGCTGATCCTATGCGCTCCTTAGCGGCCTCCATCCACATAGCCATTACATCACGGTCTGCATCTGTTCCTAGTTCTTCTTCTAAGGCTGTAATGACGCGGACCAGGTATTCACCGAAGGCTGCCTGTTCTTCTGGAGACAGGACTGAAAATATGCTGCCGCCCTCAACCTCCTGGCCCTCTTCCTCCCGCCCTTTCGCCGTCAGATAAATCAGCATGATGCGTTTATCTGTCTCGGAAGGCTGACGGGTGATATATTCGGCCTTCTCCAGTTTGGCCAGCAATTCATTGAGCGAGGATACACGAATGTCCAGCATATAGGATAAATCCTTCGTGCTGATTCCGTCCTTCATCCGGAGAAACGCCATGATCCTGCCTTGTCCCCGTGACGTATCTGCCATAGGGCCAACAGCGGCGTGGTTCTTCAGATGCTGTCTCTGCAACAGCCATTGCAGCTTGGCGAGCTTGTCGTACAATTCAGCATTCATATTCATTATGAATCCTCCCAGGGATATATTTACGGTACCTGTCAATCAATGTAACGGTACCTGTTGAATTTATTATAACGGTACCTGTTATACTTGTCAAAGATTTTCTACAGGTGCCGTTAATAAATTTTCCGCTGGAAGCATTGCTGGTCTTTCAGGTAATCAAGCAGTAGCCGGTTGAAGTGCTGCGGCTGACATAAATGGCTGGGATACATGGCATCTTCCAGTATTGCCAGCGTGGCGAGCGGATATTTGGCCGCTGTTTGTCTCACCTGCTCCAGAACCCGCTCATTCTGATTGCCTGATACACAAAGAACGGGAACCTGCAGCCTTAGTGCAAACCCGTAGCTGTCCGTATGTCTTAGTGCCAGACGCTGTTTAATCAATTCTGTTGTCCGTTCATGGACAAGCTCTCTTCTCAGAATATGATACGCAGACAGCCATTTGTTATATGTAATGCGCAAAGAACGGATGAACATTTCAGCCGGAAGATAATGGGCGGCCCATGCGCAGATTTGAAAGAGCTCCAGCACTTTGCTGCCTTTGGACGTACAATCTCCTAGGATGTAATTGTCCACCAACACCAGATTAATTACCCGTTCAGGATTCAGATAGGCGAATTTCTGGGCAAGCACAGCACCGCTGGAACAAGCTACGATGACGGCCCGTTCTACGGACAGTCCATCCAATAATCCCTTCAGATCTTCACACTGCGTGTCTACAATCCGGCTGATCTCCACATCCATTTTACCGGATTGCCCATTCCCTCTTAGGTCAAACAAGATCACTTTCGCCCGCTTGCTGAAATACTCCGCCTGAGGCTCGAACAGATGATGTGAAGTCGAATAATCATGAATAAAAACAATGGGCAGACCACTGCCCGACACCTCGTAATAGAGGGTAGTTCCATTGACGTCAATATACGGCATTACCTGTGCATCCTCTCATGTCGCTTACGGAGTTAGCTGCCGGATTCGGGCTTGAAGAGTAGCCCTACTCGATTCCTCGAGATTCACCCCAGAAAACTTGGTTTCCCCGCTTCCATTACGGAACTCAGCGATTACATATATTTTTGCGGATATAGATTAACAGAAACTTCAGTATAGCCCATATTCGTCTATGAATGAATAGCTTAGGTGAATTTGCCCAACACGCGCAGAAACCAGCCGCAGTGAACCCAAAAAGCAGAGCAGCGATTCTCCCGTTACCGGAGACTCACTGCTCTGCTTGCTTTAAACATCATCTATAATCAGCGGTTCAGGATGTCATCCACCTCTTTGGCGAGCGTGTCCAGGCTGTCCTGAATTGGCAGGTTCTCCAGCCAGATATCGTTGATGCGTGTGCCCATCAGATCTTCAATCTCATGGTACGTACCGGTCATCGGACGCATTTTGCTGAATTCCAGCTCTTCGGAAGCGACCTTGTAGCCAGGGAAAGCAGCTATGGTCTCTTTCATCAAGTCTGTGTCCAGGGAAGTAAGACGGGTCGGAAGATATCCGGTATTGGCAGAAGCATACGCCGCCTGCTCGGTATCCGACAGCCATTTCATGAATTCGAAAGCGGCCGCCTTCTCATTATCCGTTCCCGTATTCGCCAGATACGTATTCGATCCGCCGACCGGGACGCCCCGTTTGCCGTCTTCTCCGGCAGGAATCATGGATACGCCGAGATCAATTCCACTCTCTGCGGCCATGCCGGCGAACGTTTTGTAGCCGCCGACACTGGAGAAGATCAGCGCAGTGGCCGGATTGGCAATGGAGGCATAGTAGGCATCCTTGTCCGTGACCCCGAGCACTTTGATCAGACCCTTGGATTCCAGATCTTCAATGAAGGAGATCAGCTTCACTGCACCTTCGCTGTTGATGTTGGATTTCGTCTCATCCTCATTGACCACATTGGTATCCGAGTACGAATGCAGCAGTGCCTCCATCACCCAGAAGTCATAGTTGAACAGGTACATCGGCGGCTGGCCGGTAGCATCATATGCGGTCTGCAGATAGGCCTCCAGTTCGGCAAAGGTCGCCGGACCGTTCGGATCCAGTCCCTCTTTAGCGGCGAGCGTCTTGTTTACATACATTACGGGAACACTCCGCATATGCGGAAAGGCATACAGATCCTCGCCCAGATACAGGTTGCCGAGGTCGCCGATTTTGAAATCCGAGGTGTCGAATTTGTCCGTTTCCATGAACGGTTCCAGATTGGCAATAATGTCACTGTCGGCAAAGCCCTTAGTCATTGCCACTTCATCAATAAAAACATTCGGCAGCGTACCCGCTATGGCTGCGGCGTTGATCTTCTGCTGCATTTCCCAGTAATCGCCTTGATATTCAGCATTCACATGGATATTCAGCTCGGCTCCCTTGGTCTCGTTGAACTGGTCCACCAGATTCTGATTTACATCTTCCACGGCGGAGGTCCAGAAGTTCAACTCGGTAACGGAATCCCCTTTCTCATAGGCCGCTACACTGGATTCGGCTTCGGTGGTGGCACAGCCTGCAAGAACGGCGGTCAGTGCAACAGTGGCGAGCAGCGGAGTTACTCTTTTTCCCCATACCTTCATTATTCGTTTCTCCTCCATGAACTGCTGTATTTGGTATTCAACATGCAAGGCCGCAGGGTATTCCCGCTACTTCACTCCCATGTAGGTGAACGCTTTGATAATCTGCTTGCGTGCAATCAGGAAGACCAGCAGAATCGGCACGATCAGCATCATATTCCCGGCCATCACGATCTGCGGGCTGAGCCCCTCCACATCCTGAAGCTTCTGAATTCCAAGCGGCAAGGTCCGGACAGCATCCGTTGTGGTCCATACGAGCGGGAAAAAGTAACTGTTCCACGTCCCGATGAACGTCAGCAGCGCGAGTGTGGACAAGGTGGGCACAGCGGCAGGCATCATGATCGTGTATATGATTTTAAATTCACTGGCATTATCCAGACGGGCTGCCTCCAGCTGGGAATCCGGCACCTGCATGAAGGTCTGCCGCAGCATGAAGATGGCCGTACCGCTGGCAATGAAGGGCACGATGAGCGATACATAAGTGTTCAGCAGTCCGGACTTCGCAAACATCACGAAGATTGGCAGAAAGATCAGCTGGCCCGGAATCATCATGGTGGCGAGCACGATGCCGAACAGCGCGTTTTTACCCTTGAATTGATATCTTGCGAATGCATAGGCTGCCGGCACAACAACGACCAGCTGGCCGAGCATCGTCCCGAGTGTAATGATCAGGGAATTCCGGGTATAATGCAGAAAGTTAATCCTCGTAAAAGCATCCCGGAAGTTCTGCCACTGCAGCGAGTCCACCCAGAATTTCGGCGGCATCCGGAGCACCTCGCCCAGCGTCTTGAACGCGGTGAGGATCATCCAATAGAACGGCATCAGGAAGATCACGATCAGCAGAACAGATACAATGATCCGCAGTCCTGCGCCCGGCAGCCGGAGCCAAACTCTCATTGTTTCACCCCTTTAGCGGTAATGAACCCGATTATTCAGTGCTTTGAAGTAGAAAATCGTAATCAGACCCACGATACCCATCAGCACGACCGCCATTGCGGAAGCGTAGCCGACCCGGTAATATTCGAAGCTCTGCTTATAAATGCTGAAGATCAGCGTGTTCGTGGCGTTGGATGGACCACCCTGTGTCATGATATTGATCGTCTCGAACACCTGGAAGGAGCCGATGATATTCATCAGGATCAGGAAGAACAAGGTCGGTGAGATCATCTTCAGCGTAATTTGAAAGAAAACGGAACGCTTGGACGCATTGTCCAGAGCAGCGGCCTCATAGAGGTAACCCGGAATAGAGCCCAAGGCGGAGCAAATGATCAGTGCATTGAACCCGACGGATTTCCAGACCGAGACCAGCACCAGCGAGAACAGCGCCACATCCTTATCGGTCAGCCAGCCCACCGGCGCTGCTCCCAGCACAGACAGCAGATAATTGAACAGCCCCGTATCCGTGTTCATCAGCCACATCCAGATCAGCGATACGGATACCAGCGAGATGATATTGGGCGTGAAGCTCAGCGTCTGGATGAAGCGGTTCAGCGGCGTGTTTTTCTGTAAAAAGAGCGCCAGCCCCATCGCCAGCACCATCACCAGCCCAACGTCCATCACCATGTACAGCAGCGTATTGAGCAGGGTATGGAGGAAATCCCGGCCGCTGAACAGCTCTGCGTAGTTGCTGAGTCCGGCGAACTTCATCGGCCCGCGCATATTCCAGGTGAAGAAGCTCAAATAGATGTTGTACAGAATCGGATAGAGATAAAATACGGTCAGGATGATCACTGCCGGAGCAACCAGCAGATAGGGAAGCAGCTTCACGGACGGGCGCAGCCGCTTCATGCCGAATCACCGGTGCTTCCGGCAGTGCTGATTCCGGACTGTGCAGCTTCCCGGACCCGCTGCTCCTGCGCATCGAAGAATGCCAGATGCTCCTTCTTCACGTAGAGTCTCACTGCTTCCAGCTCGCGTTCCGGACGGTCGAAGCATTTCACCGAAATGATCAGCCCGTTCTCCAGCTGCACTTTGTAGATAATCTCCGACCCGAGCAGCTCCCGGCCGCTGAGCGTACCCGTCAGGCTAACGGTATTGTCCGGCTCCATTCCCGGCTCCAGGGTAAACTTCGCTTTCTCCGGCCGGAAGCCGAGATACCGGGCCTGCTGCGGAGCCAGCTTATGGATGTCTTCCCCGCAGCGGTCAAGGGCGAGAATATTCATCGGCGGGGTGCCGATGAAACGGCTGGAGAACAGGTTGGCCGGATCGTAATACAGGTTGTGCGGGTTATCCTCCTGCATGACCTTCCCGCTATCCATCAGCACGATCCGGGTGCCCATGCTCATCGCCTCCACCTGGTCATGGGTTACGTAGACAAAGGTCGCACCCAGCTTCTTATGCAGCTCGATCAGCTCCGCCCGCATCTGCTGCCTCAGCTTGGCATCCAGATTGGACAGCGGCTCGTCCATCAGGAACACGGCAGGCTTCTTCACCATGGCCCGCGCCAAGGCGACCCGTTGGCGTTCACCGCCGGAGAGAAACTCCGGCTTTTTATGCAAATGCCTGGTCAGTCCAACGGTCTCCGCAATTTCAGTAATCAGCCGCTGGCGTTCCTCCTTCGGCACTTTGTTATTCTTCAGCCCGTATTCGATGTTCTTCTCGACCGTCATGGTCGGGTACAAGGCATAATTCTGAAATACCATCGCCAGATTCCGTTTGCCCGGCTCTACCTGATTCATGCTTATCCCGCCGATGTGAATCGAGCCTTCCGTGGAATGCTCCAGTCCGGCAATCATTCTTAGCGTTGTAGACTTGCCGCACCCGGAAGGGCCGACCAGCACCGTGAAGCTGCCGCTCTCAATCGTCAGATTCAAATCCTCAATAATCAGCTTGTCGCCGTATTTCTTGGTTACCTTCTCCAGAACGATGCCGCTCATATTCTCCTCCTCCAGCAGTGGTCTTCCGCCTGCTTCCTTTCGTCTCTCAGTTCTTCAGGCACTCCCGTGCAAGGTCTGGTTTATTGGTCATAATCCGCGTAACCCCCAGATTCCGCAAGCGGATCATCTCTGCCTCATCGTCCACTGTCCAGGGATTAACCTCGAACCGGCTGCGGTCCGCCAGCACCATGAAGGCTTCATCTACCCCCAGATAATACGGATGCAGTACATCCGCCCGGCAATTCGCCGCATATGCCTCCAGCCGGTAGAAGCTTTCCATGAACGCAATCGCCGTCTTGAGCTCCGGGTAATCGCGCTTCAGCCGGGCCACGGCATTGTGATTAATCGAAGAGATCAGCGTATTCTCTGTGTAGCCATAACGGCGCACCAGCTCCGCTGTCCGCATATTCACTTCACCGTAAGGCCGGGAATAATCCTTGGTCTCGATGTTGATGTACAGCCCGTGCTTCATGGCGAACTCCATCACCTCGCCAAGCTCCGGCAGGCGGCTTCCGTCCGTTCCGTATTTCCCGGCAAAAGCATACGAGAAATCATACTGCCGCAGCTCTTCGAGCGTCAGTTCTCCGACCAGACCGGTCCCGTTCGAAGTCCGGTCAATGGACAGATCGTGGATCACCACCAGCTTCCCGTCCCGAGTCAGCTGCACGTCCAGTTCAATGCCGTGCGCCCCCATGTCGAGAGCCAGCCCGAATGCGGCCATCGTATTCTCCGGTGCATAGGCGCTTGCTCCCCGGTGAGCCAGTATCTGGGTCTGCTTCATGCGCGTACCTCTCTAAGCTGATAGCAGACATCCGGACGGTCAGTGATGATCGCGTCTACACCGGCCTCCAGCATCATGTGGATATGCTCCGGATCATTTACTGTCCAGGCGTTGACCTGAACTCCTGCCGAGTGGGCTTCTTCTACCAGTTCGCGGTTAACCCCGATGTACAAGGGATGCAGAGCATCGGCTCCGGTCATTTGCGCATATTTCCCGCCCTCGTATAGCCCCGCGATATAGAGCAGCGCTGTCCGCATCTCCGGGCAAGATTCCTTGAGCCTTACCATAGAGGTATGATTGAAGGAAGAAAAGATCACTTGTCCGCTGAGGCCATACTCCTCAACCAGCTTGCCTGCCTCTTTCCCGAGTCCGTTATACAGCTCCGACTTCGAGAGGATATCTTTCACTTCGATGTTCAGGTACAGATCATGCTCCTTCACCAATTCCAGCACTTCACGGAGGGAAGGAATCTGTGCTTCCGGGTATTGCTCCTCGAAGCCCTTATTGAAGCGGAAGGCCTTAAGCTCAGCCAGCGTGTAGGACATAATATCCCCTTTGCCGTTAGAGGTGCGGTCGATCGTATCATCATGAATCACCACGATCTCTCCGTCTTTGGTCAGGTGAATGTCGATTTCCAGACCGTCGGCCTGCTGCTGCACTGCGAGCCTGAAGGCTTCCAGTGTATTCTCCGGTGCATAGGCGCTTGCGCCGCGGTGGGCGAGTATTTTACAATCCTGCATAGTTTCTCATCCTCCTGTTATTGGGGTTCGGCTTGCTTGTTGAACAGATCGGCCAGGGAGTTCAGAACATAACCCGGAAGAATCTGCTGTCGCGTGATATCCGCTCTTGTGCTCACTCCGGTAAGGACAAGGGCCGTCTGCATGCCGCTGCCGTTACCCATTAGAATGTCTGTCTCCAGCCGGTCACCCACCATCAGGCATTGCTCCGGGGGACAGGCCAGCAGCCGAAGCGCCTCCTGCGCATAATAGGGAGAAGGCTTGCCTATAATCAGCTCAGCCTCTGTCCCGGCCGCAGTTTCCAGCGCTTTGACAATCGCCCACGTATCCGGGATATAACCTCCGGGCACCGGGCAGGCCGGATCGGGATTGACCGCCACCAGCCTGGCGCCCCCTCTTGCCGCTCTCATTCCGAGCACCAGCTTCTCATAATTGAATTCGCGGTCCATGCCTACCAGCACATGGGTCGCTGCCTCCGGGTTCCCGGTGACGGCCACTCCGGACTCCTCCATTTGCCTTCGCATCACCGCTTCTCCAACCAGATACACCCTGGCTTCCGGCTCTTCCCGTGCGAAGTACCTGCCGCTGACATAGAGTGCCGTCAAGATTTCCTCTTCCCCGCAGGCCAGCCCCATGTGCTCCAGTCTGCGCTGGCAATCCCGGGGAGTATGGACCGAGCTGTTGGTCAGAAAAAGAACTCTCCGGCCCCTTCGCCGCAGCTCCGCAACCGTGTCCACCACACCCGCAAGCAGCTGATCGCCAATCAGCACGGTCCCATCCAAATCAAAGCAGTAGGCTTCATATGAAGCGATGTCCATCAGCGCTTGCTCCTTTTCATTCAGGTTCACTGGTTCTCCGCGCCGGAATTTCCGCACAAAAAAACCAGCTCCAGAAATTAAGCCTCCGATTACAGCCTCGTAAGGCTCCATCGAATGCTAATAACTGACCGCTGGGTTTTCTCATCGTCTCCACCCCGGGGTACGTTATTCACTTATTTCACGCTTCCACTGCCACAGGGCCGCGTCCCCAATGGAGACATAATCGGCGCCGCTGTCCAGCGCACTGCTGATTTCCTGCTTTTCCCGGATCAGTCCGCCTACGATCAGCGGCTGCTTAATGCGCTGCTTCATATCTTTGATGATTCTCGGCATCAGTCCGGGCATGAGCTCGACCTCATCGGGATTACAGGTCTTGATCATCCGAAGCGCGGTTTCTATCGCTGCCGTATCAATGGCGAAGAAGCGCTGGATACTGGCGAGCCCGTGGGCTCTGGCTGTGGCGATGGCATTGCTCTTGGTGGTAATGATCCCGTCGATCCGGAAGGCTTCAGCCAAATACTGAATCGCCGCCGCATCTCTGCCAATCCCGCCGACCATCTCTACATGGACGAATACCTGCTTGCCTGCATGCTGCAGCGGCTTCACAATCTGCCCCAGGTTATTAATGTTGCCGGTCATCAGATTCACACGCTTCACACCGCAGGCAACCGCCTGATCAATCTGTGACTCCTCGGTGATCGAAGCAATAATGGGGTTATGCTTCAAGTAAGCATCCTCCCTTCACTTATAGCTTGCAGCTGCCAGCTTGTCTTCCTGCTGGTCCTAGACTCTATGTTACAGAGCTTTTATTCGCTTAATATCAGAGCGCTGTAAAAGTTACAGTTAACATTCAGGCAAGGAATTCCATTGCCGCAGATAACTGACAGGGTTCGGGGCTTCGTATATCAAGCACTGCATGAGAGCTATTTGATCTTCCAACGGCAAGTCATCATCAAATGATCCTGGTGCATCTCGGCTGTCAGAGTTCCGTCCATCTTGTCCATAAGACTTTTGGCAATCGAGAGTCCTAGTCCGGATCCTTGGGCAGAACGTGTGCGGTCGACTGTGTAGAAACGGTCGAATATCAACCTTACCTCGTCACTTGATAATGCCTTCGCCTCGTTAACGATCCTCAACTCGGCAAACCCGTCCCTCTTTTGGAGGCAAATGTTCACCTCTCCACTTGCATGTTTGACAGTATTGATGAGCAAATTCTCAACCACCCTGCGTATAGCTGATTCATCGGCATAGATAACCACGTCTTCCTCTGGCAGCCGGATATCCGGTATAATGTTCTGTTCAT
The DNA here is from genome assembly GCF_038000235.1 of Paenibacillus sp. FSL R10-2199. Lineage (NCBI taxonomy): Bacteria > Bacillati > Bacillota > Bacilli > Caryophanales > Paenibacillaceae > Paenibacillus > Paenibacillus sp. FSL R10-2199. The sequence goes on from NZ_JBBOBO010000001.1 coordinate 5,195,306, forward strand.
TGAAACGGTCGTAGAAACCAACCAGTATTTCTGAAAGGAGTACAGTCATTCCGATTCGCTCCGTCTTGAGCTGATAATCGGGGGACTCAATGAGGGACAGCTCGAAGAAATCATTCAACAACGCCTGCAGACGCTTCGTCCGGTTATGAATGATCGAGAGGTATTCCTGCTTCTCCTCATCCGTAACCGGCTCCGCTCCAAGCAGTTGAACATAACCTGATATGGAGGTCAGCGGAGTACGGATGTCATGGGAAATGTTCGCAACTGCCTGCCGCAGCTCCTGCTCGCTCCGTCTTCTGCGTGCTTCTGCCTCGACGACAAGTCCGGACTGGCGGTTAATTTGACTCGCTAGCGCTTCCAGCCGGTTGTCGAATAAGGTGACTTCAATTTTTTTACCGGTAGTTCCCTTGTTGTAAAGGTACAATTGCTGTGTCATACGCTTTAGCTCCCGCCTGAGCAGCAGCAGATAGGCAAGCAGAAGAGCTGCCGCCGCAGTTAGTATAAGCGTCAGGATAAGCAAGACTCTTCCGCCCCTTTCATATCTATTTGATTTCCTTTCTGCGGTACACAAGAATACCGAGCAGCCCGGATACGGCGATCGTCAGTATGGGCACAAGCAGGAGCGCCGGCAGATCATGGCTATCCATTCTGGGCTTGCCGATATCCCCCATAAGCTTGAAGATCGAATATTCATATACCTTGGTTAAGGAAGGAATGTATTCAACCAAGCCGCCCAGAACGGAATCAATCAATAGAAAGAAAATAATCGAGAAGCCGATTGATTTGCCGCTGTCGGTGAATAGGGCAGTGAACAGGGCTCCGATTGCCGCGTAGCCTGAAGTATACAGCAGCGTTAGTCCAAGAACCCGTAATATGAAGGACGAATCTACACCCTCCGGCAGGTGGCCGAAACCTGCAAGCAGCGAGACCTCTGCTGTGCTTATGACCGGGAATACCAGAGAAATAGCCATGGTTCCGATAGAGAATCCAATCAGCTTGGCAGCGAATAGCCTGCCTCTGGTGTGGCCTGATGATGCGATCGACTTCATTACACCTGTTGAATATTCATTGGCGATGAAGAATCCTGCCAGGGCTGCTACGCCCAATTTGATCACATAAGCATTGCTTGCAATAAAAGTAATCAGGAATTCTGCTCCCGTGAACTGCGGCGCTCCACTGGACTTGTTATCAAAATAGTAGAGCAGCGGGTAGGCCAGTGAAAGAGCGGCGGTTATAAGCAGCAGCACGCGGAAGGATCGGTCCTTGCGCAGCTTGAACAACTCGGATCTAATCAGATTATACATAGCCGGCACCTCCGATCCGCTTCATGAAATAGCTCTCCAGATCTTCTCCCATGGGCATGAACTGCTCAATCTGTACACCTGCAGAGAATAACGCCGAAGATATTTCCGCGGGTTGCCCGAAACGGCCGAACAGCTTAATGGCCCCATCCGGCATCACTTCGAAATCATGGGTATTTAGCTCGTTCTGAATGACCGTTACTGCTTTGTCCGGATTATCCGATTTAATGAACAAATATTGCTGGCATTTATCATTTAATTCCCGGGCGGTGAGCTGTTCCAGCAGCTTTCCCTGATGAATGATGCCATAGTGGCTGGCGAGCAGATGCAGTTCGCTCAGAATGTGGCTGGAGATCAGAATCGTTAATCCCCGTTCATGGTTAAGCCGCTTGAGCAGTTCGCGCATTTCGATGACGCTCATCGGATCCAGCCCGTTGGTCGGCTCATCCAGAATCAGAAATTCGGGATCGCTCAGCATGGCGATTGCCAGGCCCAGCCGCTGCTTCATGCCAAGCGAGAAATTCTTTACTTTCTTCCTGCCTGTATCCTGTAGCCCGACCAGCTCCAGCATACGTACGACGCTATCTTTACCGGGAATGCCCCTGAGGAGCCGGTTCACCTCCAGATTCTCTCCGGCAGTCATGTGCGGGAACAATGCGGGGCTCTCAATAATCAACCCCATTCGCTTGCGTGCCCGGGTTAACGACTTCTCGTCGCCGGCGCCAAATAATTCAATTGATCCTCCGGTTGGAAAAGCAAGTCCGGTTATGATGCGCATCAGTGTTGATTTTCCTGCTCCATTCTGCCCGATAAAGCCATAGATAGCACCTTTGCGGATCGTTAAATTTACTTTATCCAGTGCTACACCGCCTTGGAACTTCTTGGACAATTGATTCGTTTGCAAAATAACTTCATTCATAGTCTCTTGGCCTCCTTCTGTCTTAGACCAAGTATAGAAACAATAACTTAAGAGAGTCTAAAGCCGAATCTTAAGAATGTCTTAAGGCTTTAGCCGATAGCCCATGCCCCATACGGTCTCGATATATTCGCTTCCCGGTGCAGCCTTCACAAGTTTGTTCCGCAAATTGCTCATATGTACGTTGACCGTATTGTCATCACCATGGTAGGGCTCATCCCATACGCTTTCGTATAGATTTGCTTTGGTGAATACTTTTTGGGGTGCCGACAGGAGCAAGCTTAGAATTTTGTATTCCCTGGCGGTCAGTGCAACCTTCATCCCTTCTGCAGTCACCGTTCTAGAGTCGGATTCAAGCAGGAGTCCTTTATGCTGCATGATGCGCGATACAGGCGGAGCCGCAATTTGTGCATACCTGCGCAGATGCAAATCGATTCGTGCGGACACCTCCTCGAGATCAAAGGGCTTCGTAATGAAGTCGTCTGCACCTCCGCGCAGCGCGGATACTTTGGTATGCTGTTCACCTTTAGCCGAAATGATAAGGACCGGCACATCTCCCCGTGAACGGATCCAATCCAGCAGCTCCTCCCCGGTCATTCCGGGCAGCATTAAATCCAGCAATACCATGCTCCATTCCCGTTGCTGCAGATAGAGTAACGCTTCGGTTCCGGAGAAGGCCGGCTGGGGTACATAACCGCTTTTTCGTATAATACTGCACAGCAGCCGGCTGATATCGCTATCATCCTCGGCTACAAGAATATGTATCGAATTATTCATCGTATCTCCTTGTATTTCCTTAATTGGCTGTCATTTCTGAAATCTATGTTTTTATGATAGACTGTTTCTGCTTCTTTTTCCAGAATGAATAGCTGTCCCCATCGGTAGTAAGCCCTTTAGGCATCATTGTTGTACGTTTTGCAACTTTGATTTATTAATAGCCTGGTATTCGGGAAGATTGTTGTATGAAATACAAGAATAAACCTGCTAAGCCGCTTGAAAAAGGTGAAATCCTGCATTTTATACAACAATTTTGAATTTGGGCCGACAGGATGAGGGGAATGTTGTATTATGTGCAGGATTTTATGGAAAGAGTTATTTATATTTCCTCAGGGAAGCTGCTGTTATAAGTAGAGGCATCCCCATACATCATTAACTGATGGGGATGCCTCTTATAAGCACACAACTGTATTCAAAACCTGCTCTTCCCGACGTAGCAGCCTACGCCAGCCTTCTTCAATAATTTAGATGGTAATCAGATCCTTGATCCGGACCGGTAGTCCGGTCCGCATGGCCTGATTGGCGGCGATTCCGGTCATGATGGAGCGGGCTCCGTCCCGGTGGTCGGCCGCACGGTGGTAAATATCCTCGTCCGGCGTTCCGAACAGATCGTTCAGCAGCACAGGATCTCCGCCGCCGTGGCCTCCCGTTCCTTCATCCACCTGAACTTCATAAGGCGCTCCAAACATGGGATGCACCACAATATGCTTACCCTCCACAGCTCCCTCCAGGGCACGGTCACCTCCGGCATTGACATAGGATTTTTCCACGATGCTCATTTCGATTCGGCCCTTGGAGCCGTTAAAAGCTATCCGGTAACCCTCCCAAGGCATGTAGGCGTTCAATGAATACGTAAGAATCGCCTTATTGCTGTACCGGACCATTACTCCCATGGTGTCCTCAATACTGATTCCGTCGCCGAACACGCTTTGATCCCGCTGATAGCCGTCCTCTGCTTCTGCATCCAGGTACATCTCCTTCAGAACGGGATTCTCATCCAGCTGCAGGGCAAAGGGATCGTCCTTGGCAGCCGGATTTCCGGTGGCACGCTGATAGAATGAAGTTACGCCGCGGTTCTCGGCATTCTCCCGGCCATAGAATCGCAGGTCGCCGAAGGCAAACACCGTTTCCGGCTCCGCACCGATCCAGAAGTTGACCAGATCGAAGTGATGAGTGGATTTGTGAACGAGCAGTCCCCCGCTGTTGCGCTTGTCCCGGTGCCAGCGGCGGAAATAATCCGCCCCATGCTCCGTATTCAGCAGCCATTCGAAATGAATGGAATGCACTTCCCCGATTACCCCGGAGGCAATCAGCTCGCGGGCTTTCGTATGATGGGGGGCATAGCGGTAATTGAAGGTAACCCTGACCTTGCGTCCGGTACGCTCCACCGCTTCGTAAATCTCCTTGCATTTCTCCACATCAACGGTCATGGGCTTCTCTGTGATCACATCACAGCCAAGCTCAAGCGCGCGGATAATATATCTGTGATGGGTCCGGTCGACACTGGTGACAATGACAATATCCGGTTTCTCTGTCTCGATCATGGTGTCAAACTGCTCAGCCAGGTAGGTGTTCACCTGCAGATACCCGTGTGTCTCCGACAACAGCTTGTTGGCGTAATCCATACGTGTCTGATTCACATCGCAAAAAGCGGTAAGCTCCGCAGAATCCCTGTACTCCTTCGCGATAGCTTCATAGAAAAATTGCGCCCTGCCGCCAATGCCTACCTGTACATAACGCTTCTTGTCCAATTACGTGCGCCTCCTAAAGTTAGCTCTTAAATTGAGTTCCAGTTTTTGCATCGCAGCCGTGCACTACCCTCAGTTATCTGTCTCAGCCGGAAAGTCCAGACTGAACAAATAGGGGGTCAGCGGCTGAAGCTCTATAGTCTGGCCCGCAGTGCTTTGATCTGTAATCAGATCCATGAAGCCGTTTGCCGTTAATCCGTTGCGGACTGCTTTGACCGCCACGGGTTCCGGGCCATAGTTAACCACATTCATGAGTGTGTGTCCCCCGTATTCAACGGTTCTCCACTCGACATTGTATACGGGAGCATTGTCTGCCGGATCAAGCAGCAGCAGCTGCCCCGGATTTACAGTCTGCAGGACCGGTAACAAGTAATCTCTGATTTGGCCTGCGGTCCAGTCCGTTGCAGATATTTTGTCCGCATGGGCGAGCACATAACTTCTGTCTGCGGCAGAGAGCGCCGCGCCGTGCGGCGTAAGCTCCAAAGCGTGGGAGCCGATCAGCAGCACCCGTCCGCCCTGCTCCATAAACTGTCTGATTCCGCTCAGCGTCTCCGGATTGACTCTTGAAGCGTTTGGCACAATCAGCAGCTTATAATCGTCCAACCCGCCATTGTCTACCTGCCCTTCAGAAACATATCCAGCCTTGTAGCCGCTGTAAGACAACGCTTCATAAGAGCGGAGTGAGACTGCCGAATAATCACCGGAGAAGACGCCTGAGGCTGTAGAATACAGAATCGCAACCTGTGGCTGCTCGTTCTGGAAGGCGGTAACCTGGCCGGCCAGCCGGTTCAGGTCCAGATTGGTTCGTCCCGCCTGAGCTACAACATCCGGCCGGTGCAGAATGCTGCCCTCGGTACTGGCCGTTTCATTGTATGTCCGCTCCCAGACCCAGATGGCCGAGCCGCCCCTGCCGTGAATCGCACTCTGCCACAGTACGGAGCGGACATGCTTTGCCTGTTCCGGCGTATACATTTTGTCCCCGTCTGCGATCAGATGATGCTCAGAATTAAAGACCGGGGCTTCTTTGAAGGAAGCCTGCAAATCATAGAAGCTGAGTTCTTCCATGAAGCCCTTCGGGCCTTCGTTGATATAATTCCAGTTGTCATTGCCGTTGATCTGGCTGAACTCCGAGAAGCGCTCGATATCCACGCCCCAGGACAGGCTGCCCCGGGGATCACCCATGATTTTCGCCTGCACAGGCAGCTCAGGAGCAAGCTCATGGATAATTCCGGCCATCCATTCATGCCAGCTGGCGAAGTAATCCTGGTTGAACAGCACATAGTCATAAGACGCCGGAGAAGCTGTAATATTCTCAGGCATAGGCACTTCGCTAAATGAGCTATAGGCTGTTTGATAGACGCCGTTCAGCTGCCCGATATCGCCGTCATAGATGCCTTCAAGATACTCCTGCCAGGCAGGCAGCGCATAGGCATCCTTATTGGCCATATAGACCGATTCGTTGGTGAGCGTAAGACTCTGCAGCGAATCATAATCCTTGATGGCAGGAATCAAGGCCCGCAGATAATCCTCTATAATGAATTGGGCCATCGGCTGAAACAGGGAGAATTTGATAGAGCCGTTATTCTCCACCTTCAGCTCGGGCCACTTTGCGAGTACCCAGTCCGGAAAATAATGCGGGGAAATCAGGAGATTGACCGCAACATCATAATCCTCAGCCCGCTGCAGCGCCGGTAACAGATCCGATTGGATTTTGCGGGTGGAGACAACGTATTCCTTGTCTGGGGAATAACCTCCCAGCTCCTCAAAGCCGGGATTCTGAATCAGATTCACCGTGCTCCCGGCCTTGACAACACTTAAGTCATCCACCCAGACCGTACCTGTATTCTCGGATAAAATAACCAGCGGGTAGGATACCTCCCCCTTCGCTGTGGTATATTCGAACGTCACCTCCGTCCAGTCATAGGTTCCGCCGGGCAACGGCTGACGCTGCTTCCAGCCCGTTCCGCCCGGGAACCAGACGTTCCTGGCATTGTCACCCTTCACCCATACCTTGAATTCATAGGTAGTCTCCGGCTCTACTGCTAAGGTCTGGGCGACATTGATGAATACATTCGGCTGCCGCGGCGATGCATTGGCAATCTTCAGGGAATGATTGCCGGAATGGCTTATCCCTTCTGTAATTGCTGCTGTAGCAGACACCGCACCGGAGCGGTTGACGGTGTAGCGGTTTACGAAATCTTGTTTGTCCAGAATGACATCCCTTGGCCCCAGCTCAATCTGGATTACGTTCGCTCCGAGATCCTGAAGCTTCGGAATATCCCGCTTCACCTGGTTGAAGTGACCGTAGCCCGTGAAGAAGATTGGCCGTTCTTCGGTGACGCCCGTACTCCTCACGATGGTGTCACCCACGAAGGAATATCCGGAAATCTCCGGGCGTCCGGAGACATACCGGGGGGCGGACTGCGGGGTCAGGCTGCCATCCAGATACCCTTCCAGCTGCTGCTTGCTGCCTGCAAGCATCGTCTCCAGCTCAGCCGCCACATACTGCGCTCTGCCGAGCCGCCCCTGCACGATATCCTCCTTGCCGTAACCAATGAAGTCCTTGATTACGGTATAATCAATCCGCTCATAATCTGTGGACAGTCCTTGTGCCTCACATTGCAGCAGCAACTGCTCCAGACCGGGCAGTTGTGCATTCACACTATCCAGCATGGCCTCAATCTCTGCGGGATCGAGCACCGCAGTCACCTTCAGCTCCTGCCGCTTGCCGGCAGTACTCCCTTGCTGCGCAAGCGTGAATTCAAGCAGCTGCTCTCCGGGGTCCGCCGTGGTGAACGGCAGGCTCCATCCGGCGGCCGAGCCGGCAGGCAGCGTGAAATCCGCTTCAACACCCGGCAGGCTGGATGACAGATGGAGGTTATGCGGTTCACTGGTCGTGTTCACAGCGTACACCGAATAAGAGACAGTCGTATTCACATTGATCTCCCGGGGACCTTCCACCCAGAAGCTCCAAGGGTCGGCGGAAGGGACCAGATGAATCACTGCATGATCGGCCGGACTTTTGGCTTTGCCGATGCCCGGTGTCCATTCCAGCCAGCCCCGGCGGCCCGCGCCGTCATTGTCGTTGAACAGCAGCGTGAACGGAAGCTCCCCGTTCTCCGGCATACCCGTGGAGATAGCAGACCACGGCATCCGTACCTCATAGAAGGTCTCCTGTCCGGTCCGGCTGGCTGCAGCCGTGATCACTTCCGCTCCTGCTGCGGCTCCGCCTTCGCTGAACTGCCAGACATGCGCTTGCCCGTCCATATAATTGATGGCGTATTCCGGCCCGTAGCTGCCGCCGGGACTGAAGGCGAACTGGATGCTGTCCCCTCTCCACATAGTGCTGTCGGAGACAGGAGCATGCACATTATCCGTCACCTTCGCCGTCCAGTAGAAGTAGCTCTGGTCATAAGCGAGATAGACGCTGGCGGATACATCCGCAGGTCCTCCCCAGCCTTCGACCAGCACCTGCCCGGCAGCCTCCGGAAGCCGGATCTCTGCGTAGCGATCCCATTCGTCCACTACCCCGTCAATGACGATGTCCTCCGCTTCCAGAGCCAAAGCGTGCGTATGCTTACCGAAGCTACTGCGGAAATCATCTTCCCAGTCTGTAATGACCGGTGAAGCCGGTTCTTCATAGACGGACTCAGTTACGCTGGCGGGAGTGCCCGGAGCATCCGGCGGTATGATCCCCCCAGGTGATGCAATCGCTCTCAATTGTTCTCCGTAGACAGCAGAGGGGAACCCCTCTGCCGCCATGGAGAATACCAGCACGATGATCAACGCCCATACGGCTTGCTTGCTGCTTCTCCTATTCATCGTTGCGTATTCCTCCCTTCTGAATGGTCAGTCATGACTTGACTTGAAGTTCGGTTCCAATGATCCAGGCTGTTCCTGCTGCGGACTGGCCGGAAGCGGGATCCGCTCCACTTCACCTTCTGTGAATTGCCCCCGCAGCTGCAGCACATAACGGATATGTGCAGGCATCACCTCCCTTACATCCGCCTTCCCCTGAATCACGGCCAGCGAGGCAGCAACCCCCGCCGCTTCACCGATGGCGCTGACCGACGCCATGATCCGGTAAGAGCTGTGCGCCTCATGGGTTCCGCTGATGCAGCGGGAGGCGAGCAGGAGATTGGAGCAGCCCACGGGGATCAGTGAACGATAAGGAATATGATAATATCCGTCCCCGGGAATGCGCTCCAGCCGGGTCGCTCCTCCATCCGGGCTGTGAATGTCCAGTGAGTAGGCGCAAGCTGCAATCATATCCCCGAAATGCCGGTTGTTCAGGCAATCGTCGGCTGTCAGGACATACTCACCAGTGATCCGCCGGCCTTCCCTGACACCGAGTCGCGGCGCGATATAATCCAGCCTGGCCTGCCGGAATGCCGGATGCCTGCAGATGGCCCCGAACAATTCATTGGCTTGCCGGGTACCCTCCTCCATGCCCAGTCTTACTGAATCCGGACGGGTAGGGTCCACTCCCAGCACAGAGGTGGAGTTGAAGAGCAGCGACTTGCCGTCCGGATAAGGAAAGCAGGTGATGCTCTGCCTTGGATTAGCGGTCTCCCCCTTGTCCTTAAGCTCCTGATAATACGGCAGCAGCTCAAGCCGCAGGGAATGGATCGCCGGCCAGGTCTGGATATCCGGATTCTTCAGCTTCATGGGATCGAAGCCGCTCACACGAAAGGTGGCGGTGGCTGATTGCAGCTTGCCGTCACCTTCACGGCCGATTTCGTACTGCATCCCTGCCATTGCGGACAGATTACCGTCCGCCGTGGCATCCAGAAATACCTCTGCGGCAACCGTTCCAGCCTGATTGCCCTGAAGGTGAAGTCGCTGAATCCGACCCTTCTCCACATCAACCTCATTCACCGAGCACCCGGTCCACACAGTTAGCGTTGGCTCAGCTTCCAGGAGCTGCTGATAGGTGGACTTCAGAAACTGCTCATCATAGGTCGGCACCCGCTGTTCGTTGTAATGGGTATACGCCGCCGGGAACAGCTCGCGGTGAATGCCGCTTGTAACCGGGCGTCCCATACTGTCGCGGAAATTGCAGATCAGCGAGACGCTGGAGAAGACGCCGGTGCCGCCGACTTCAGGCCCCGCCTCAATCAGCAGCACCCGCCGGAACAACCTCGCAGCAGCCAGGGCTGCGCTGATCCCGCCGACTCCTGCTCCTACCACCACAAGCTCGAAATTCCAGTTTCCCTTCATAGCGTCCGCTCCCTTCTCTCTCTTCAATTCCTCCGGCTCCCGGGGGACTGAACAACCTCACGGAGGCTGGGGACACCGCTGTAGATTACCTTGTCATCGCAGATGATTTCGCACCATTCCGGGCTCATCCGCACATCAATGGCATGGCACCGGAATGTGAATCCCGAAAGAGAGACCTTTCCTTCAGCGGGCGGGCGGGGATGAATCCATAAGCTGCCGTCCAGGCGGGGATCGAGACCGGCCAGGCCAAACAGTATTGCTTCCGCGCCGGCCAAGCCTGCGACCACATTCGCCCGCTTATGCACGGGAACAGCCGGGCGGTCACAGTAATGCTCCTGCGGATAATACGGCAGATGCTGCCCCATCCAGAAGTGGCGCTTCAATGTATCCCAGGCCAGCTCATCGCGGCCGGATTCCCACAGCGTCAGCGCAAGCATCGGCCCATCCCCGGTATAGGCTCCGCCTCCCGACCAATCCGGATCATTCTGCTCATAATGCAGCTCATCTTCGGCCGAGATACTGCTTACGCCGTATTTGCCGAGAAATGCCCCATCCCTAACCTGTGCGAACATTCCCTCCTTCATCTCCTCGGTGCAGGCCCCGAAGCGCAGCGCGTCATAATATTGAATCGAATAGATCGATTCCGCATGGCCTTCGGGATATATGGCCTTGAACCAGGCTTTGTCCTCATCCCACAGATGGGTGCGGATCGACTGGCGGATACGCTCCGCCTTGTCCCGCCATTCCTGTGCGGGCTGATCCGCCGCCAGATCCAGATGCTGCGCCAGATCGGCCAAGCGGTCATAACTCCATGCCCGCTCGGCATTCGGACTGGCTACGATATGTTCATAGCCTGCACCCCGCATTTCCAGCAGGTTCGGTTGAAGGCCGTAATCCAGCAGCTCATTCCACTCCGGCAACCGGCTATCGTCATATAAGGCCAGCGTCCGCATGGTCGGGAACAGCTCTGCCTCTCCCCCATGCAGCACAAAGATCGACCAGGCAAAGTTCAGAAACGACCATAAGCTATACGAATAGGGCACATGGGCCCCTTGTCCGCTGGGAGCAAACCGGGAGTGCCGTTCAATGCCGCTGGCTGCCATCAGACTAGCCAGCTCTGCCGCTTTGTCCTTCCCCAGCATCAGCGCCAGCGTTCTTGCACCGTATCCCCCCGCATCCCATGGATAACAGCAGATTCCTGCACCTTCCAAGCCGGAGACGGCGGGAAAAGGCTGAATGGCGAATTCCGGGTTCTCCCACAGACAGACCATCCCGCTGATCAATGAGCGGCGGTAATAGTCTTCCAGTCCCGGAATATCCGATTGCAGCACCGGCAATTCACGGCAGGCTTCCTCAAGCCGGCGTTCCCAGACTACGGTTGTCCGCCCCCCCAGCTCTTTCAGGGTCTGCCCTTCTTCCCAACGGAACTCTTGTCCGGCAGGAGTCAGAACCGCAGCCAGCCGGAACACGGCCTCCTCCCCTTCTCCAAGGCTCAGCTCCCGATCCCCTTCCCGAAGCAGTGTAATACGGACCTGTTCGTTCTCCCAGATTCCTTCCTCAATCTGCAGCGCAGGACCGGCAGAGGTCAGCGGTGCTCCATAGTCCCAATCGTCCAGCGGAACCATGGCCGGGCTTCCCGGCACCAGCTCCGGTAGAACAGCAACCGTTACCGTTCTAAGACTGCGGTTCTTGATCCGCTGAGTCAGGAGGAAGCCATGGGTATCCGCCAGAGGCGTCAATTCACTGGACACCGCCAGTGATAACAGGTTTCCGTCCACCAGATGATGGTATGTTCCTTGTCTTTTGATCTGATCGGGCTGCCATACGCCCTTCGCATACAGTACGCCACAGTCCCCTTTGCCTAAGTCTCCGTTATCCCGGACAGGATGTCCGTCCGCTGTTATATGAAGTTTAACGGCCAGATCCTTGGCGGCATAAGGAGGCGAATAGCAGCCTTGAACGCCGCTGACCGTTCGTGCGGACGGCGCCGCAGTACTATAACCGCTGCTCACCCAGAGATGTTCAGCAGGTGCCAGACTTTTCCGTAAATCAAACGCAAATGAACCGAGTGTATAGTTTGTAGTCACCTTCATGTGTTCCCTCCGGAAATGGAATTCTGTACTTCAGCCCTTCACCGAGCCCAGCAGAACCCCTTTGATAAAATGCTTTTGCAAAAACGGATAAACGCAGAGGATTGGCAGCACCGTGATGATGATCGCCGCGGCCTTCAGACCCTCTGGCTGAATGTACTGGGAGGAATCACCGCCTGCAAGCAGGGAATCAATCGGCGTCTGCAGCATCTGGTACAGCTTGACTGTTACAGGCAGCAGCTGCGATTTGCTGATGAAATACAAGGCATTGGAATACGTGTTCCACAGAGCAACCGCATAGAACAGCGAAATCGCAGCCAAGATAGGCTTGGATAAAGGCAGCGTCAGCTTGAAGAACACCGTCAGATCCGTTGCACCGTCAATCGTCGCTGATTCTTCCAGCTCGGCCGGCAGGCCTTCAAAAAATGATTTCATCACAAACAGATTGTAAGCACTTACCAGCCCGGGCAGCCAGATCGCCCAGAAGGTATTGATCAGGTGCAGCTGCTTAACCAGCAGGAACAGCGGGATCAGCCCGGTACCGAACAGCATGCTGAACATCACCATAAACGTAAAGATCTGCCGTCCTTTCAATCTCCGCTTCGAAAGCGTGTATGCGGCCAGCGTAGTTGCAATCATCTGGAGTACAGTACCTACGGCTGTGATGATCACTGTATTCTTGAGAGCGATGAGCAGCTGCCCGTCGATGAACAGCTGTTTATAGGCCTGAACGGTAATTTCTACCGGCCACAATACCACTTCGCCCGAGATGATCGCCCGGCTGCTGCTCAGCGACATCGCCAGAATATTCAGAATCGGAAATACCGTTATGAACGCACACAGGGCCAGAAACAAATACAGCGGCATACTTTTCAGTCGGTTTACCATAATCCGCCTTCTCCCAGCTTTTTCACAATTTTGTTGACCGTCAGCACCAGAATCAGCCCGATCAGCGCCTGAAATAATCCCACAGCCGTTGCCAGACTGTATTGCGCGTTCTGCAGCCCTGTGCGGTACACGAACGTGCTGATGACATCGGATACACTGAAGACAGCGGCATTCTGCAGATTAAAGATATGCTCGAAGCCCACATCCATCATCTTCCCCATCTGCAGAACCAGCAGGACACCAATGGTCCCGCGGATACCCGGCAGCGTAATATGCCAGATCTGGCGCAGCTTGGTGGCTCCGTCGATTTTGGCCGCTTCGTATAAGCCGGGGTCAATAGATGAGATGGCGGCCATATAGATAATCGTACCCCAGCCCGCGCTTTGCCAGATGGTGGAGACAATGAACACCACAGGCCACCATAAGGTGCTGGTCATGAAGTAAACCGGATCAATCCCGAACAGGCGCAGGGCCGCGTTCACTACTCCGGTGGAAGGTGACAGCAAGGAGACAATGATCCCCGCCAGAACTACCCATGAGATGAAAAAAGGCAAATACAGCATGTTCTGCACGGCCCGTTTGAACCAGTTCACCCGCAGCTCATTCAGCAGCAGGGCCAGCAGGATCGGAGCCGGGAAGGCAAAAACAAGATTGTATAAATTCAGCAGCAGGGTGTTGCGCAGCACATTCCAGAAGTCTGAGCTTCCAAACAAGGTATGAAAATGCTTAAGCCCCACCCAGGGGCTGCCCCAAACTCCGTCCAGCAGGCGGAAATCCTTGAAGGCGATCAGCTCGCCGTACAGGGTGACAAATTTGAACAGGAAGAAATAGGACATGGCCGGAATAAGGAACAAGTACAGATAACGGTCCCGGTAGAGATAAAATAGCAGGCCCCGCCCCGGCTTGTTCAGGCCTTTGGAGCGTATGGCCGCCGGACCGGAGGGCTGGTGCAATGTTTTTGGCATATAGCTCTTTCTCACTCCTCTATAAATTTCGGGAGCCTGGAATAGCGTTCATTCCGCAGCTCCCTTATATCCAAGAATCGTATGGGTTACTTCAGCTTGTCTTTGTTCGCGTCGTACCAGGCCTGAACCTTGGCGGTTACACTGTCTCCGTCCAGGCTGTTCCAGGCTTGGCGCAGCTCTTCGACCGCTTCATCCGGTGTCTGATTGCTCATCGCCATACGGGTGTTAATTTCCTTCCATTTGGTTTCAAACTGGCCGGCGATGGAGGCGTATTCCGCAACTGGCGGGATATATGGCAGATCCTTGCGGAAGGTATAGGTCTCACTGTTCTTAATAATCGTACTTTTGAGGGCAGCCATATCCTGATCATCCTTGCTGTCCCCTGCCCGGGTGACCAAATAATCCGGTGTCTGCTGCTCCTGCTGAACCAGCCGGTATTCCGAAGCGTAGCCGACCTCTGTCTTCCATTTGTCAAAATCGGTTGTGACCGGAATGCTGTCCTTCAACTGATAATGTACGCCTTCAGTTCCATAGGTCAGCGGCTCCCAGCCTGAATCCAGCATCCAGTCGATAAATTCCATCGCGGCCTGCGGATTTTTCATGTTTTTGTTAAAAGCGGTCAGCAGATGGTTAGGGACTTCGACCTCATAGCCATTCGTTCCATATTTCGTGGACAGAGGCGGAACTGCGGCCAGTGTGGCCTCCGGATTATTTTTCCGCAGCTCGGTAATGGTATTGTCCATGTTCAGGTTACTGAAATAGATGCCGGAGCGACCCGTGGTCCACAGCTGCTTCTGCCGCGAAAATTCCTTATCTGTCGCAAATTCCTTGTCAACGAGACTCTCATGGTAAGCAAGCTGGCGGAAAGCAAGCGCATCTTTATACCGTTCGGTGAAGAAGCTCTGGGTGAGCTTTCCGTCCTCCACGAACCAGGCCGCACTGCGCGCCATATACCAGTCGTCGGTAATCGCCGTGTAGGCCGTTGACATCGCCATTGGAATGGTATCGGCCGCACCGTTGCCGTCAGGGTCTTTGTCCCGGAAGGCTTTGGCGACCTCCACCAGCTCATCCACCGAAGTCGGCATAGCCAGCCCGAGTTTATCCAGCCAGTCCTGCCGGATGAAGATAGCGGTATTGGCACGGGCAGGCCGCATGCTGGCGATGGCATAGATTTTACCGTCATCCAGCGTCAGGTACGGCTTCAGCTCGGGATGCTCCTGCAGATATTTTTTGTAGCTGGTGCTGTACTTGTCGATATACTCATCCAGCGGTTGAATGGCTCCTTCATCGGCCCAGCGGACAATAAAGTCGCGGTTGAAGGTAGTCATCATATCCGGCGCCTGATCGGAAGCAATCAGCACATTGAATTTATCCGCCTCCTGATTGCGCGGAATCGGCACCCAATTCACCTTCACTCCGGAATTCTCATTGATATACTTTGTCCAGCGGTTCTCTTCATAAGAGCCTTCTCCCGTTGCCACCTGCCCCCTGTCATAAATGGAACCGGATATTTCCTTGGGCAGCGAAGCATAGGGATCTGCGCTTGGCGCCTGTGAGGCAGCGGCCGGGGATGGCCCTGCGGACGTGCCGGCGTTTCCGTTACTGTTGCCGCATGCGGACAAAGCCGCCGTTCCTAGCAGCAGCACCGCGAGAAGCGCGGGGGTGAGCTTTCTGTTTCTGTACATTCTTTTGACCTCCAATGGACTTGTGATGTTGGGCAGATCATGTCTTGCTAAGACGGTGAAGCCTGGCGCCTGGCCTCCACCTAACTATAGCGGGCTATCCGGCAGACTGAATAGTTGCAGAACCTACAATGAACTCTCATCTCCCGCTGTCCGGCGGATATTTGTAGATAACGCTACATCATAATGGAAAGTGACACCCGCTTACCGCTGCATTATGTCATATAATGAAGTGAACATCCGCCGGTTAAGGAGCGATAGCAAGTGAAGAGAAGAATTTCTGCCAAAGTACAGCTCATGTATACCGCATTATTCATCCTGATTATCCTGATGACAGTGGCGATCAGCTATTTCAGCTCTATCCGCCAGTTAGAAAGGCAGGTGATTGGTTCGAATCAGAATGTGCTGAGCCAGATCAGCAAACGGGTTGACAGCACACTTCAGGAAATCGATTTGACCACCATCAATCTGCTGCGGAGTAATGATACCCGGTCTTTTTTTGAGGACTCCGGTCCGGATTCTGCACAGTATTTACTGGGCCTCTCTATGCTCCAGGATCAGCTGGGCAACAATCTCGCAGCCAATTTTAATATGAAGGCGATCTATCTGTATTCGGAGAAAAGTGGCAAGCTCCTCTCTGCTTCCGACTATTACCCGCTGGAATCAGCGCCTTCCATGGGCTGGATCAAGTCCTTCACCGACAGCGGCAAGACCGGCAAATGGAATGCCTCTCCTCCGGCAGCAGAGAGCAGCGATTTCCTGCTTGTCCGCAATTACCCTTTTACCGCCGGACCCAAAGACAGAAGCGGTGTAATGGTCACGCGAATTAATGAAAAGAGTATCTCGAAGATGTTCGGCGATCTGCAATTCAGCGACAGCTACAATGTATTTCTGGTCGACCGGAACGGGAATGTGCTGTCCCATAAGGACCCCAAGCTGATTCATCAGAGCATTCTGGACAACAGCTACGCTTCCCGGGTACTTGCACGCGAAGGGCGGGGGTACGTGGTAGAGAAAACAGCCACCGGGAAAAATCTCGTATTCTACGATAACTCTGCTTATACCGGCTGGAAGCTGATTTACATCGTATCCCAGCAGCAGCTCAGTACGCTTTCGCTTACAGTGCGCTATATTCTGATCGCCATGGCCGTGCTGATGGTTGTCATCGCGGTTTCCGCAAGCCGCTTCGTCAATCACCGCTGGTTTGCTCCCATGGAGTTTTTCATTGCAAGGCTGGAGGAGATTACTGTGCGCACTCCCTCTGGTTTCCAGAGCTTACCTTCTTCACAGGCACTCTCCTATAATGATCTGCATAACAGAATAGAGCAGGTATTCACCGGTTATTCCAATGCAGAAAAGAAGCTCCACGAGAGCATTCCGGCGCTGAAGCTGCAGATTATGTTCGATATTCTGACCGGCAACCGGACGAAATTCGCCTCCGCTGAGCCTATGCTTAATCATGTGGGCATTGAATTGTATCCGCAGCATTATATCGTCCTCACCATTGAATTCGATAATAAGGCTATGCTGGAGAAGGTTGGAGACATGAATCTGTACCTGTACGCGCTGTGTAATGTAGCTGAAGAGATGATCCGCTCCCGGCAGGACAAGGTCAAAGGGGCTGCGATTCAGATGAACGATGATCAGGCGGTAATGATTCTGAGCTTCAGGGATGCAGGTCGTGCGGAGAATACAATGGAAGCCAGATCATTCGGAGAGGATTTCATGGCCTATGTTGAGGTGCAGTTCAGACGGACGATTTCCGTCAGCATGGGTGAGTATTATGATCATTTTCAAGATATCCGCAAGTCTTATCTGGAGTCGGCAGGGCTGATTTCCTGTAAAATCCTCATGGGACATAATGCGCTCATCACCTCAAACGATGTTGGTGCATGGGACAGCGGCAGGCTGCTTGAGGTCTTTGAGTCCGTTGATGCTGTGCAGGAAACGGTCAAGCAGGTGAACGCGGAGAAAACCGGAATCGTGCTGGAGGAGCTGTTCAAACGGGCGGCGCGATGCAATCTGTCCAAAGAGATGATGGTCCAGCTCTGCCTGCAGGTCATTCTAAAAGCGCTGCGGACCGCAGCTGACTCCAGCCTGAATGAACAATTTCAGACGGAGCATGAAGCGGTGTTCATACGCCTTCAGCAATGTGAGACATTGTACGAGATGCGGATGGTTCTAAGCTCGCTGATGACCGAACTGATTCAGTCTCTGCAGGAGAAACGTAGCAGTAAGAAAAAAAGCGGCGAATTGATTGAAAGCGTTCTCTCTTATATCACAGAGCACTATGCCCAGAGCGACATTTCCGTTAATTATTTGGCTGACCGGTTCAGCATCAGCCCCAATTATTTAAGCAAGCTGTTCAAGGAATATACCTTCAGCAATTTTGTCGACTATCTGATTGAAGTACGCATGAAGGCCGCCCACCGGCTGCTGCTGGAAACCCCCATGAAGCTGAATGATATTGCCGAGCAGGTCGGCTACACCAACTTCTCCAGCTTTCTGCGCAATTTCAAGAAATACTATGGCATGACGCCGACGGAATACCGGCAGCTGCATTTGAATTCCTGATTGAAACCTCTCTGAAAACACAGAAAGCCGCCGGATGGGCGGCTTTCTGTGCGTATATGTTCTTGTCCGACAATGCTGTTATCTATACACGGCTCAAAGCCGCTCCAGAAAAGGAACAGCCAGCCCTGCAATCCGCTGAAAGCCAGCCGCGTTCGGGTGAAGACCGTCGAGGGTGAAATAATCCAGGGTTAACCGGGTAATCAATCAATGTGGCGTAGCCACCGCGAAAGGTATGAATGTCCCGCCTTCAATGCTCCCAGCGGCTGATAGCCACCCGCCGCGCTGATGCTGTCTCCAAGCGTGGCCCAGCTTTTACCTGCCCATCTGGCGGATTGCTTCAAATAAATTCTCCTTTCCCGTTAGTGTCTCTTGATGCAACCTTTATTCACTTAGCTGCCAGTTACGGGTTACGCACAAATCTGACCGCATCGGCAGCAACATATCCGCTGGTTCCGTTATTGCGGATCGTCACACTGCCGGAGGTGCCGGCAGTGAAGGTGTACGTTCCGATTAAGTTCCATACCCCGCCGTTTGAGGTCTGGTCTATGGTAAGTGTTGCCGTCCCGCCGGCATGAACGACTTCAATTGGGATCGCAGTGGAGCGGTTAAAATGCTCCGGCCACATCATATAGACGCTATAAGTGGCGGTGACGGGCAACTCGGGTGTATACGTAATACTTTTGCTGCCTTTGCCGCTGTTGTCATCATGTACATAGTTGATTCCGTACCGGTCTGTCTGTACCGCAGAGGTCTTCCAGCTTCCCGTCTTTAGCACACCTGTGGTGTCATTATTGTCCACAATAACCTCTTCTCCAGGGAGGGTTGGCGGCGTACCGCTGCCCGGTTCAAAGGAGGCCTTGAACGTCTTGCCTTTGGCTGCGTTGACATTGACTGTTAATTTGATGGTCGGGCTGAGCTGCGTCACTGTAATTCCGGGGTCCGCAGTATATCCGCTTGCCGAACGGTCCAGTTCAACCTCAATAACACCGGTATTTAACTGTGTCGGATCGCTGACCGATAGTTCCAAAGTGCCATCTTCGGCTTCTCTGGTCATCACTGATGCTTTCTTGTTCACTGAGATCAGATCGACGGAGCTGGCCCCATCTTCCCAGAAATTCGCCCCAATGATGCCCAGCTTCGTTTCTTTTACCGCTTGAACAGAGGAGGAGTTTGACAGCACTTCAATATCAGGCGCTGCGGCATAAGCAGCCACTTGAGCAGCGGTCTTGCCCGGCAGCAGGACATATTGATATTCCCCGCCACCCGGATTCACGCCATGATTCAGCCATAAGGTCATATAATTGCGGGTTATCGGTGTGGACGGGGTTACCGGACGTGGGTTGATCTGCTTCCAGTTCCCTGTTCTGGCCTCTCTCTTGGCGGTAAGCGATACATTCTGGGGAAAATAATATCCGGTATCGGCACCAGCTGTGCTACCGGACAGGTGAGCCCAGGCTACCTGGTCTAGGGTTTCCGACCACCCTAAAGCTGAAGGCTGTACTTCGCCATTCACAGTGAGTGTATTACTGCCCGCCGTGTTCAGCTTCCGGTTCTCCACGATGGTTTCAACGGCAATATTGTCCGTGCTGGTGATGCCTGCACCCAGGGAGACGATTTCGCCGTCAAACATGAACCAGGATTTCCGGGCGCCAAGCGTATGATCCGCATACTGCAAATCCATACCTGAGCTGCCGTATAAGTTCTGAATGTCGGTGCCGCCAGTCCACGTATTTGCACTGGTATGGCTGCTTGACGGGGTCTGGGACAACACGGTTGTTCCCGGCAGGCGGTAATTATCGACGGTTGGCCAGAAATCATTGCTGTATTGTCCGAGATCGCTGTTATACAAGCTGGTCATCCCGGCTGAGGTGTACCAGGCTTTGGCGTTCTCGCTGTTGATCGCTTCAAAGCTGCTGATGCGCTTCGAATACATAGCAAGTCCGATGCTATATTCAGGCCGGTGCTGGACTGCCCGGTCCATCGCCGAGAATTGCTTATAGACCTTAAGCTCTTCCGCCGGCTCAATCAACGGGTCCGCGCTTATGCTCTTGGCCAGTACGATGGATGGGATCGGTGCACTGGAATAGAAGGACTTGAAGGTATCCGACATTATCCAGCCCTTAAGCATCTGCTTGAAGTCAGCCGCTTGTGCGGGCGGCGCGATCCCGGACAACAGCAGGATACCTTGCATCGCTGTATGTCCCGCGTCATGATCCTGACTGTAATTTCTGGAGATTTCCCTGCCGCGAACCATATCCATCATGGCGCCTTTGTACATCAGCGGCTGATAGGTGTTGTATACCCAATCCCAGACATTGGACTGGTTAGGATCGGTGACCTGCCATGTTGAACCGTGGAGCATTCCCATCAGATCGCTTACAGCCAGCAGCAGACTGAGTCCATACCCTCCGGTATAGGGGATATTGCCATGCTGAATGAATGAACCATCTCGATAGAAGCCGTCTCCGCTAACCGTGTAATTAAAAATCGAAGATAGCCCGTCACGCGCAGCGGCAATCTTGGCACCATCTTTGACGAGGATTCCCCGAACGCCTACGACGATCGCTTTCCACGAGCGGTTGGCTCCTGTTAAGGTGACGGTTGGCGAGAAACGTTCCACGGCTTTCATATAATTCGTAATTTGAGCCGGACTTAGGGAGTCATACATCAGCACTGCTGTATCGTTCAGCTGCATCGGTATGCCGATCTGCCAATCCCACCAATTGCTGGTTCCGCTGGCGGTCGTCGTTACCGCCTCATGGTATCTGGTTGCATACATATAATCGAGTGCAGCAACGATGTCGGTCTCAAGCTGACTATCCTGGTACAACGCCGAACCAGTGGTGGCATAAGCGAGCGCCATGGTGTATAGACGTTCATAGGTCACCCGGATGTGAATCGAATTCCCGGTGCCGGGATTATCGCTCCACAGATAGGTACGGCTGGGCGAGGTATTCATTGTCTGCCAATAACCATTCGCTTCAGTGGTCAGCCTGGTAATTGCAGCGGCTATATCCGTATCCGCAGTATTCAGGGAGGCTCCTCCGGTCAGCATAACCTTGCGGTGCTCCCTCATTCCGTCGAATTCATCCGCTGCGCGGGCACGCTGCATACCCATTATTCCTTCAAAGCTGCCGACAGTCAGGAGCAGAATTAACATAACCATGCAGCTTTTCATTAGCATTCTTCTCATCCATAATCCTCCTTTTTTCATTCATTGCTTCGTTTGCTTCGTTTTCGTAATCCAAACACTTCTTTTTCCCGACATAATTCTTTCTTTACCGCGCCTGTAATTCCGCCTTACGATGAAGCGCTTACATTTAATAGTATGATATGGAATGACAGCTAAAGAAACTATGTGAATTCGAGAAAAGGTATGAAATTTCGAGCGATCTTGAAAGGTTACCTTTCATTTCCCCATTTAGCCCGCTTCGGGCGGAATAAAGGCGCTGGTGCCCCTGATTTCACCCTCTCATTCTTTAAGAAGAAAGCCGCAACTCTGGCGGCCAATACATTTCATAGATTCGCTAGGTCCCAAGCTCAACGTGAAACGAGGCTCCCCCGGCACCATCCGGGTCAAACCACAGTCTCACCTTGCCGGTTTCACTGTGTTCTACCGTTATCCGGTCTGACTTGTTCTTCACTCGGGTACCAGGGTGATTGAATTCAATCCTGATTTCGATCAGACTGCGCTGCCTTTGTGTCGGATCGGCTATAGCCAGGCTCCAGCCTGCAGGATTCCTTTGCAGCACAATGGAGGCTTGACTGCTGCAAGCAATCCCCCCGCTTGTATACCAGCCTGCCTTCCAGAAATGCGCTGCTGTAATTCCCAGTTCAGAATCTTCAACCGCATGCACCTGAGCATTCAATTCCAGGATTCTCACCCTGGGTTCCTCAGCGAAACAAGCAGTCTCTTGCTCACTGTAGCCAGGCAGAAGCACATATGCATAGGTATCCCCCGCCGGGGCTTCTCCATGAACGAACCACAACGTCTGATAGAACCGTTCCATCTTCTCAGGTGAACCGGCATCGTTGATTTCCTTCCAGCTCCCCTGGCGCTGTTCACGCAAGGCATGTACACGGCATTGTTCAGGAAAAAAGAAGCCAACATCCGCTCCCCGCTCACCGCCCGCTATATGAATCCATTTGGGGTGAAGGGTCTCTGTCACGGCATATCCAGGCTTCCGGCAGATTCTTCTTCCGTCTGCGGTAATCGCATGGTCTCCTAACGATTTCAATTTCCGGTTATCGATGATCGTCTCCACTTTAGCGGAATTACGGCTCTTAATATCCGAACCTAAGGCAACGATGCGGGTTCCGAGCAAAAACCAGCTTTTGAGCGCTGTCAGTCCATCGGCCTCGTTAACTACATCCTCCAATTCCATGGCAATGGCGCCGTATTGGTTATGAAAAACGGCCCCACCGACAAAATCCCGGTTGCTTAAACGCCCTTGCCCGGCTCCATCCTCCTGACGCTTGTTTGTTACTGTAGTTCCGGGCAGGCGGCAGGGATCAACGGTCGGCCAGTAAGCATCGGCATATTGCCCCAAGTCACTATTATACAGATGACCCATGCCATACGAAGTATACGAGCCCTTTAGATTTTCCCCATTAATAGATTCATAGCTATAGATCCGGCTGGAGAACATACTAATGGAGTAGGCAAAACCCGAACCCTGCAGCACCGCCCGGTCCATATGCGCAAACAGCTTGCAGAAGGACTCTTCCCGGGCAGGCTGCACGAATTCATTGTCCAGCAGAGCTTTGGCTTGAGCCGCAGTATCCGGCGGTGCACCGGCTGTATAGGATTTATACGTGTCAGCCACAATCCACCCTTTCGCTCTGGAGAGCAGACGTACCTGCTCCGCTTCATCCAGTATGCGCGAGAAGCGTAAGCAGGAGGTGATCACCGAATGCCCGCTCTCATGATTCTGCGAATCCGCCCGCGAGATTTCCCTTCCGCCCGCCATATCCAGCAGGGACCCCTTGAACATAAGGGGCACAAAGGAATCTTCAATCCACTTGGCTGTCAAATCGCGGGCTTCACCCGGCAATTCCCAAGGAGTATCATGCAGCCACACCATCAGGCGGACCACATCCTGCAGCAGTGAGACCCCATATCCGCCGGTGTACGCGTATTTATCATGCTGAACAAAGGAGCCATCCTCATAGAAGCCGTCCCCTTCGCTAACATTCTTGAATACCGGAAGCAGCGCACTAAGGGCGGCGGACAGCTTCTGCCCGTCGCCCTGAATAACGGCAGCAAGAGCAACTGCCGTAGACTTCCAGACCAGATTCGCTCCGGTGGACGGCGGAGCCTTAGCCACGAACCACTGTGCATGAAACGCCGGATCGCCGACATATTTGTCTATGGGGAGGAGTAGACGCTCTACAAGTTCTGTATCCGGCAGCTCCTCCATGAGCAGCAGGGTTTCCAGCAGAGCTATCGGCACGCCAATCTCCCAATACCACCAGTTTCCATAGGGACGGGAGCTTTCGTTGTATCTCTCTGCATATAGCCATCCCAATCCATAAATCACCTGTTGCCTTAATGTAGAGTCCAGATAACAAGCAGACCGTGATGACTTCAGAGCAACCGCCATCGCTCTTAAACGGCCAATGATCACAAATACATCCGAAGCGTTCTCAGCATAAGGAACATCAGCCCATAGCAACTCCTGGTGATAGAGCATCGTATCCTGATCATGCCTGACACTTTGCAGAAATTCATGACTCAGC
Source organism: Paenibacillus sp. FSL R10-2199 (assembly GCF_038000235.1). NCBI lineage: Bacteria > Bacillati > Bacillota > Bacilli > Caryophanales > Paenibacillaceae > Paenibacillus > Paenibacillus sp. FSL R10-2199. The sequence goes on from NZ_JBBOBO010000001.1 coordinate 5,219,206, forward strand.
GTATCTCCCGAGATATATTGCAGCCATTTGTTTTTTAAGTTCTGCATGGGAATTCTCTCCTTCAACCACCGGTTCGCCCTTTATGACTTTGTGCGCTGTTCCCATTCCTTGAGCGGGGAAGGTGGAATCATGCTTCCCCACTCTCCGGCTTCAGAGCCAAGCTCCAGCAGAAGCGTGCCTCCTCCGGCGATTTCTTCATGACGGACCCAGGCACGGTTCAATTCCTTGCCGTTGATGGAAGCAGACAGGATATACCGGTTGCCGGACCCGCTGCATTCACCCTGAGTCTCGATCGTCAGAGGAACGGGAATCTTCTTCGCTCCCAGCAGCAAGGTTACCTTATTGAACAACGGCGGGACGAGGAAATAGATGTCCTGACCCATCAAAGGGTACAACCCCATAGCTGAACAGATGAAAAAGGCACTCTGACAGCCCATATCCTCGTTATCACCCAATCCGTCACGTTCAGCCCTGAAGTATGTCTCCAGACATTCCCGGACCCGGTCAGCCGACCGGTCGGGTCTTCCCGCATAAATATATAAATAAGGAATATGCAGCATAGTTTCCTTGGAGTTATAGAATCCGCCGTCAAAGAAATCGTCTAAATGCCTGATAAAAGCTTCTGTCCCCCCATGCCGTTCGACCAGTCCATGAAAGTCATGATGCGTGCTGAACGACCATTGCAGGCTGGTTCCTTCGTAGAAGTAAGGATCATTCCATGAATCCGGCAGGCAGGATAAGGGGTCGAAGGACTCTGCCCATTCCCCGCCCGGAAGCCGGGGCGCGAAGCATTTGAGATCCTCCCGCCATAAATTCCATAGCTTCTCCGAGCTTTGATAATATTCTTCTGCCGCCTCCTCCTCACCAAGAACTTCGGCCAATTGGCCGATACACCAGTCCTGATAGGTATACTCCATATGACGGGATACACAGTTCTTCTTCACATCCGTCGACAAGTACCCCAGGGAATGGTAATCCTTCAGGTGACGGCCATAGAGCCAGGTGTCCGGAGACGGAACCTCATTATTCTTGCGCATTTGCTTCAGGGCTTTAACATAATCTATTCCCTCCAGCTTCTTAAGCGCCGCTTCACAGAACAGCACATCTGCGGAGCTTCCCCCTTGAATCATCGCGCTATGTCCCATAATCCAGGCGTCCGGCAGCCAGCCGGTATGATCCGCGATATCCAGCAGACAATTGAGGATATCCGCTTCAAGCTGCGGGTCGAGCAGTGTAATCAACGAGTTGGCATTTCGGACGCTGTCCCACAGTGCATACAGATCAGTGAAGTGCCGGACCCCGGATTCCCAGGCGAAGTTCTCATCGTCTACCCCCAAGTCACTCGGCATACAGAACAGCCGGGTCATCAGAGTATAGAACAGCCGCGTATGCTCCTCACTTCCGCCTTCAAGCGTGACTCTGCTCAGTTTATCTTCCCAGATGCCGCCGGACGCTTGCCGGATTTCATCGAATCCGGCGGACGCTTCCCGGTCCACACTGGCTCTGGCCTTGCCGACACTTACATAAGAAATGCCTGTCTTCGCCACCAGAACTCCGCAGTCACCGAAGCTAAGGGAAGCCTTACAATTCGGGCCATCCACAGACGGGCTGCGCCGTACTCCGCCGGCGTCTGCCAGCAGGCTGCTCTTCATCGGCTGATCGAAGCGGATAAAGAAGTAGACGGAATAAGGGAACTCATGCCCCCAGCCCCCGCGCAGGTCGGAACGGCCTGCAATCTCGTACTCCGATATTACTTCAAGGTAACCGCCCGTGGAGACGCCGGTAGTCTTCCCCGGCTCATCTCCGCCTACCTGAATTACTGCTCCGGCATCAATCAGCAGGTTGGCAGCATCCCCGGCCTTGAAGCTGTAACGGTGGATGCCTGTGCGCGCTGTGCTGGTCAATTCAGCCTGTATGGCAGCGGGCATTAATCGCACGCTGTAATATCCTGCTTCGGCCTGCTCATTCTCCTTAAGGTAAGGATCAATATGGAACCGCTGCATGCCGGTATAAGGGGTGAAGCCCACATTGCCGTAACGGCCTCCGCCTCCCGTTCCGCTGACATGCGTATGGCTGAATCGGATAATCGGCCTCGAACTGTTGTAGCCGTGGGATAGCTGCGGCGGCAGCGTATCCGGGCCAAGCCTTACGATGCTGCCCGGCAGATAAGGCCCGCACAGACAATTGTTTTCCCCATCCACACCTATAAACGGATCGACATAATCCACTCTTCTTCTCATCAACGTTGTACCTCCTTCATTGCCGGTAAAGCCTTCCCTCTACCAAAAGATTTCGCTCTCGCCCTTTAACTTCAGCAAGGCTTCCAGAAAGTAAAAGTCGCCGTAAATGATTGGCACCTCTACTTCGGCATTGGACGGGAAGCTGCCGGTCCCCTTGGTAATCAACGCTTCTTCCGCCGGGTCCTCCGGCGTGTAATGACGGAACAGCGCTTCCGTTATTGCCGCGCCGAGCTTCCGGTAGCGCGCTGCTTCTTCGCCTTCCAGCAGAAAGGCAATTTCCAGCATTCCGCTGGCTGCGCAGGCCGCAGCTGTTGAATCTTTGGCCCATAGCTGTTCTGCAGGTGCCCGGAAATCCCACGGTGGCACAAGATCCTCCGGCAATTGTGCGGCGAAATAATCCGCAGCCGCTTTGGCCGCATCCAAAAACCGGATGTCGCGCGTATAGCGGTACCCTATAGCGAATCCGTAAATCGCCCAGGCCGATCCGCGGGACCAGGCGGAATCCGGACTATACCCTTGTCCGCCAAGCGCTTCTATCCGCTCTCCCGTTCCGGGATCGAAGCGGACGATATGGTGCACCGAGCCATCCTGACGGATGAATTCCCGCAGCGCCATTTCAGAATGTGCAGCGGCTATATGCCGGTACCGCGGGTCCTTAAGCTCTTCGCTGGCCCAGTACAGTAAGCCAAGATTCATCATGCAATCTATAATAGCCAGGCCTTCACTGCCCTCATACAGCCAGGCACGGATGAAATGCCCTTTAAGATTAAAGCGGCTGGCTAAATGGCTGGCAGCGATCAGCCCTCTTCTTCTGGACAGCATATTGCCGGTAAGCTTGTAGTCGGCTACCGCTGACAAGCTCCAGAGGAATCCGTTATCATGATGCAGCTGTTCGTATTCCTGAAGAGGCGCATCCAGCTGCTCCTCACAGTTCTCGGCGATCCTCCGGTATTCCTCATCGCCGGTAGCACGATAAGCCAGCCACAGGATTCCGGGCCAGAACCCGTTGGTCCAGCAATCGGGGTCACGCGCATCATATTTTCCGCCGTAAGAGGCATTAGGGAAGGTTGCTCCGATTCTGTGGCGCGTGGTGCTTAATTTGCCCAGGGAATAATCCCAGGCCTCATTGATCCAAGTCTCCATCGTGTATGGTCTCCTTTTCTCTTGTAGAGTTAAGTGGCAGGACGCCCTGAAACAACAGACCTCCTGCCATGCTTCAATCCGTTAATTATTGAGCTGCTTTCCAGGCATCAATTTGGCTTTGCAATTCTGTTTGGACCTTCTCAATGCCGGCCTTCTTTAATTTCTCATTTCTTTCCTCAAGCATTTTGGCAGGGTCAGGAATAGCCCCCGTGCTTGCGGCCCGGTACTCGCCAATGACCGAGGTAAGCTGAGTAATCTCGTTTTTGACAGACGACTCATCGAATACGAACCCTAACAGCGGTGAACGTTTGGCCTCATTGTTGAATTCCTTCCAGCTTGAATACAAATCATCAGGCTGACCCGGCTTGAGATAATTGATGAGCTGATTACCGATCACCCAGAACAAGGCGCTGGTGCCATATCCGGAATCGGCAATCGGCTCGATGCGGTTCTCGCTAATCTTCTTATAGTGGGTGCCTTCAATTCCGTTAACGAACAGGTTCACGGCGTAAGGATCGGTATGCAGCGCATTTAATACCATCATGGCCCGCTCCGGATCTTTGGAGGTGCGGGAGATGGAGAACATCGATCCGGCGGCAAGGTCCGTTGTTACAATAGGCTCTTCGATAACCTTAGAGACAAAATCATATTTATTGTCTGTGGCAATTTTCAGTTCAATATCAGCCCCCGGCTTCCAGACGGCCTGCTGCATCCAGATTTTACCCTGTTTTCTTAAATCACCGATGTCAGTCGTTGTTGTAGCTGCATCGCTATTGATGTAGCCCTTCTCATAATAGCTGCGGTTCAGCTCATACTCCGCTTTGGCAATCGATGAGATTTCCGGATCAACAACCGACTTTATCTGGATGTTATCTGTATTCGTATAGTCATATAAGAACAAAGGAATCTTGTTAGGCGTTGGCCCGATAACGCGGAAGTTCGAGCGGGTCTCATACATCATGCCTTCACCCGACTCCTTAATGAAATCCAGAATCAATGCCGGCTCTTTCTCCTTCAGCAGCTTGAACCAGGGTTCAAAGTCTGACATCGTCTTAATATCCTCAATAGGGATACTATATTTGTCGACTATATCTTTCCGGTAAGTGTAGGCCTTGCCCTGGGTAATCTCTTTGTTTGTGGGAATCCCATACAGCTTCCCTTTGTAGCGCGGAGCCTCCAGGTAGATCGGGTTCAGGTTCTCCGAGATGCCCTGCCCGTATTTGGCCAGCAGATCATCAAGATCCAGGAAGGCGCCCTTAGAGACGTTGCCGAAGAAATTAAGCCAAGAGGCTGTGAATACAAGATCCATCGGCTCACCGGCATTTAACATCAGCTCGGTCTTCTGCTTGTATTCGCTGGAGGCGATCGGCTGAAGATCAACAGTGGCATTAAATTTCTCTTTGAAATATTCACTGAGCTTGGCTTCGACCAGCGCATCATCCCGCTGCGGCGCACCGAAGTAGATAATCGACACCTCGTAAGGCTTCAGTGATTCCGGACTGTCAGCAGGTGCCGCAGTACTCGTGCTCTCCGTGCCTTTTGATGCTGCCGGTTCAGAAGTACCCCCGTTATTACCGCCAGAGCATGCCTGCAAGGCTAACGCAAGAACCAGAACAATCGCCGTGAATAGCGGTTTGCGCCCTTTTAACTTTTTCATATTAACCCTCCCTAAATGATTAAGCTTATATATAGAACGGCAGACAGAATATGCTGCTTGCCGGCTCCACCGCTGCTTTAGCCCTTAACAGCCCCTACTGTGAGGCCTTTGACAAAATATTTCTGAAAGAAAGGGTACGCGATCAGAATCGGCCCCATCCCTATGACGGCCATTGCCATCTGTAAGGATTCATTCGGCAGGTTCTTCATCATCGTTGGATTCTGGGCGGCCAGCTCTACGTTATTGCGCAGATACTGCACGTCATTGAGGACACGCATCATCAAATACTGGAGCGGATATTTGTCCTCACTGCTGATATACAGCAGCGCATTGAACCAGTCGTTCCAATAACCTATAGTGCTGAACAAAGCCATGGTCGCCAGGACAGGCAACGAGAGCGGCAGAACGATCCGCAGGAAGATTCTAAGCTCACCCGCACCGTCAATTCTTGCCGATTCAATCACTGCAGGATGAATGGTCGTCTGGAAAAAGGTCCGCATAATAATTACGTTGAATGGTACAATCAGCATGGGCAGGATCAGCGCCATATAGGAATCCTTGATATGCAGCACCTGTGTGTAAATTAAATATCTGCTGACCATCCCGCCATTAAACAGCATCGTGAAGAACAAAAAGAATGTAAATGCATTACGGAACGGATAATCCGCACGTGAAATGGGATAGGCATACAGTGCCATGAGCAGTACACTGAGCGCTGTGCCAAGAATAGTTATGGTAAAGCTCACCCGGTAGCCCGACAGAATCGTCTGAAAATCCTTAAAGATGGATTCGTACGCAATCAACGACCATTTATCCGGAACAAAGCTATACCCTTGAGTCAGAATGGACTGTCCGTCTGTGAAGGATACAATAATGACTAGCAGAACAGGCAAAAAGCAGATTAATGAGAGGATTACAAAAGCAATGTTTAAAATTAAACTGGAAGCTACAGAAATTCCGCCGATGCGGTTGCCGGAGTCATTGGCCATGATTGTTCTCCTTTATTTAGAATAATGCCTGTTCCCGGTCAATTTGTCTGACCGCGCTATTGGTTGCGATCACCATGATGAACCCAACCACCGATTGAACAAGCGCCGTGGCCGAGGACATCCCGATATCATTTAATTGCATCAAGGCCCGGTATACATACGTATCCACGGTATCCGTAACCGGATACAATGCCCCTGAGTTCATGGGCACCTGGAAGAACAGCCCGAAGTCTGAACTGAAGATACTTCCCATCGACAGAATCGTCATAATGATAATGACCGGCCGGATAAAAGGGATCGTTATGTTCGTAATCTGCTTCCACTTGGAAGCCCCGTCGATGAGAGCAGCCTCATAGTATTCGGGGTCAATTCCGGCGATCGCCGCAATGTAGATTACAGCACCGAAGCCGGCATGCTTCCAGGCGTTCACAAACACCAGGATATAAGGCCAGTATTCCTTCTCCGAATACCAGAACACCGCATCCTGCCCGAAGGCTTTGAGGACGGTGGCATTAATGAAGCCATGATCCGGCTGCAGGAAAGCGTATACGAGATAACTCACCACGACCATCGACAGGAAGTGCGGCAGGATAATGAAGCTTTGGTAAGCTTTTGCCAGAAACCGCCTCCGGATCTCATTGATGGCCACCGCGATCGATACTGACAGCACTAGGTTCAGCATCATAAAGGTTAAGCTGTACAGGAGCGTGTTTCTTACAATTCTCCACATATCTCCCGAAGAGAACAGGAATTTGAAATTATCAAATCCTACCCATGGACTCCCCCAAATTCCGTCAATGTAATTCACATTCTTGAACGCAATGAATATACCGAACATCGGCAGATAGCTGTGCGCCAGAAGGACAAGAACGGCCGGCAGCATCATTAGTGTCAGCGCCTTGTACTTCCACATGGCATGGATAAATCTTGAGAATCCAGTGGCTCTAGTCATGTCCATTACTCCTTTCATGGACTTATTATAGAACCATCTCTACACGGCTACGATGATGCATTCCCGTAAAAACGTGATCTTTTAAACGCCCATAGCCGGTAGTCCTTCATTCAGGCCTGCGCAAAGGCAGGGTGATGATTGCCCGTGTCCACCCGTCCACACTTCGTTCATAGGTTAAACCATACGCCTCCCCGTAATGGAGCTGGACCCGCTGATGCACATTTCTGATGCCGTACCCCTTCGGACTATGCTCTGCCTGCATAATGGCTGAGAGTTCATCCGGATCTACAGGCAGATGTCCGTTGTCCTCTACGATGAAGCGTAGGGTATCTTCACTTTGAACGGCAGTTACCCGTATCTCTCCTTCCCCATCCATTCCGCGCACGCCATGAATAATGGCATTTTCGATCAGAGGCTGAATAATGACTTTGGGAGTTTCATAGCCGCTCAATGTTTCATCGATCTGCCAGCAGACCCCGAAGGTGTCAGGATAACGTTTCTCTTGCAGCCGTGTATAGGCCTGGGCATGCTCCAGCTCTTCCCCGGCTGTAATCATTTTACGGCCTTTGCTTAGCCCAATACGCAGCAGCATGGATAAGTCACGGACCATTTCGCCTACCTCGGTATTTCCGCTATCCAGCGCGTACCAGTAAATCGAGTCCAGGGTATTGTACAGATAATGGGGGGTGATCTGGGATTGAAGCATCAGCAGCTCATACTCCTTTTGTTTCAGCTGCATCACATAATTTTCTTCAATTGAATAATCCAGCCTTTTGGTCATTTTCACAAATGATCCATACAGAATGCCGAACTCGTCATGCCTGAGCGGCTCCTCCGTCCATGACAGCGTTTTGCCGGGTTCATATATTTTCATAACCGAGACGAGCTTCACTACGGGCTTGACGACAAGCCGCACTAAATAGAGAACAAACGTGAGGACAAATGCTAAAAAAACGACGGAGATAATGACGAGCATATTTTGCAGCCAGATTTGTTTACCGGTAATGGACGCTAAGGGGATTTTGTACAATAATCTGGTGTGGAATTTCGGGCTGTCCGAATAGGCATAGAGCCACTCTTCCCCGCCTTCTTCCGCAAAAGTGAAGCCGTAAGGCCCCGCAGGTCCGATATTCTTGTCAATCTCGGCCAGTGAAATGCTGCCTGAACCTGCGGACATTAACAGCTCATCCTTGTCGTTGAATAAAAAGATACCGGCAGCAGACGGCACCTCAACAGATACCATATCCCGGGTTAAAAGCACCTCTACCTTGTTGACCACCAGCAGGCCGATGGCCTCATTATAATCCCGGGGATTGAGGATACTGCGCATGAACGAGATTGTTTGCTCACCGGTCTCTGCATGCGTAATGCGCAGTGCCCCGCCGCCGCTGACATCCATGTTGCTTACCATAGCGTCAGGCAACACGCCGGAGTCATTATCCAAATACTTGAATCCCTTCGTCTTATGGGAAAGATCAAAGGGCGTATCTCTACGCTCAATATTTCTCATATAAATTGCATATTCCGTGCCCCCGGTAGACCAGCTCTCCAGAATATTATCGGCCTGCTGGATTTCATTCAATGTGTCAATTCCGGTCCAGAAGCTGTACCCCGCCGGATTACTGAAAAAGTGATTATCCAGCAGTGTGACCGTCCTGTCATTGATCGCGGATATGGTTTTGTCTATCGTCACATGATTTTGTTTAACCAGCTGGAGTGTTGTACTGCCGACTTCTTCCTTGATGGTGTCTACAGCCACATAAGCTGAAATCCAGCCTACTACTATAAAGGGCAGGACAATCAATACGAGGAATGCCAGGGTGACTTTATGCTTCAGTTTCAGTTTCAGCTTCAGTCCGGTTCCCTCCTCTGGCTTGCTTGCGGAATTCTGCCGGTGTGAGCCCCAGCATTCTCTTGAACATCCGGCTGAAGTGCTCAGGCGACTCATACCCTACCGCAAAGGCGATTTCATACCGTTTCTTGTCCGTGGTAATCATCAGCCGCCGGGCCTCTTCCATCCGCAGGGCCGTCACATAATCCCAGAGGTTGGTTTTCATATCACGTTTGAAAATATAACCCAAGTGAGCTGCGCTGAAATGAACCTCCTCGGAAATATCCTGGATTTTCAGCGCCGGATTACGGTAATTCTTCTGGATGTAGCTGGTAATCCGCGAGATGACGTTCTGATCTCTGGCCTTAGAGAGCTGCTGCAAAAAAGCAACCGAATCTTCAATGTACCGGTGCAGCCGTTCCAGCTTCTGCTGTCCGCTAAGCCCCTGGAACACCATATCCGGGTTGAAATCATAGAGGGAAACCCCGTTCCCCTGTCCGTATTCGACCAGCAGCCCGTAAATCCGGTAGATCAGCATCCCGCAATAGCTGTTCGTGACCTCCTGTGACTGTTCAGACACCGGCAGCTGGCCAAGGATGCTTTGCGGATTCACGTCCCCGGCGGATTCTACCGCTGATTTCATCTGCTCCATGAATTCACTGACCTTGCTCATCCAGACCACCATACTCAGATTGTCCTGCACGGCTATATCGTGATAATAGAAGACCCTTTGTCCGGGATGGACTTTGGTCCACTCCGCCGCAGTGTCTGCTTCTTCCATCAGCCCGGGGAGCATTAATACATCTCCGCCTAAAGTGCTGAGGCCGATCGTTGCCTCCACATTCAGATACTGCTTCATATTCATGGCGATCATCTGCCCGATCATATGGATCTGCGAGTGTACTCTAACCCGGGGATCGCCCATTTCTTCGGCAGATAACTGGATAATGCTGATGATCGAATGGCCGAAGCCGTTGAAGGTCAAACCATTCCACTCCATTAAGGTTTCATTCATAATATTGATCGCCGCATATTTCAATAATTTGCGGTCATGCAGAGTGACCTTCTGTTGGCTGAAGCCGGCCTGGCTATAATCAATGCGGCTGGAGATCACGCCGAAGAATTGTCCTTGTAATAGCTCTCCCACCTCACTGGTCACATCTTCAATATCCTTCCGGGTCAGATTCCGCTCTGTAACCAGCTCCATCAGCCACTCATTGCGCCTGGACTGGTCCTGTACCGGCCTGCTTTCCGCCTCAAGACTCTTCCCCGGAAGCTCTTTCTGGGTTAACGCTTTGCGGACTACCCGCAGCAGCTCTGTTCGCTCTACCGGCTTAACCAGATAATCCTTTGCCCCCAGCCGGAGTGATTTTTTGGCAAAATCAAACTTCTCATGGGCGGAAATGACAATCACCGGGACATTCCACTGCTCCATATAGATATTCTCCATTAATTCAATTCCGCTCATCCGGCCCATCTGTATATCGGTCAGCACCAGATCAAAGCGGTCCATCCGCAAATAATCAATCGCTTCGAACCCATTGATTGCCGTTTCAACATAAGTGATGTTCATATCCGAAGCGAGCAGGAAGTTCTTGATTCCCGCACTCACTCTCGGCTCATCGTCTACCACGAGAATTTTATACATGATGCTCCCCCCTTTTGTATCACAGTACACTCGCTGCAAATTCCGGTAGATGATCTATTTCATCTTTTGTGTGATCTATATCAGGATTGTTGACCGCCAGGCTTTGAAAGATCTCTGTTTCATAGGTTTGAAGCCGTTACAGCCCTAGTATAGATCACATATTTCCCGTAATTCATCATCGATTAGTGATAGTAACTCTTTTATGCTCTTTTTGCAAGCGTTTACATAAATAAGGAAAGGAGATTAGGGTTCACACTATCCGACTATGAGGAGGTTAAACAGATGTTCAGATCATGCCTATTCCCCGGGAGACTCAAAAAGTTATTACCGGTATGCCTCAGTCTGTTGTTGATCATAAGTACTGTCGCTCTGTCTCCCCGGCCTGCCGCAGCAGCGGTTAACCCCTTGCCGGGACCCGGCCACCCTCTTCTGTATGATGATTTTGCCGGCGGCGGGCTGTTCAAACAAAATTGGACGAACTGGTACAATCAGAACGGGGGTAGCGGCACTTTCACCAAGACGGTCCAAGGCACCCGTACGATTGGAAAGTTCACACAAACCCCAGGCTCCTCCACCTCCTGGGCCAAGTTTCAGCCGATGAACGAGACCTTTGACCTCTCGGGCTACCGTTACATGAATCTGTCTCTGCAAAATGCAGGTTATGCCCAGTCACTCATTCGTGTTGTCATAAGCGATGGCATCACCAATTACAATCTTACCGGTGGTTACGTACCTGCAACGAATACCTGGACCAGCCTGCAGTTTGATCTGGATGCCCTGTCGCCCAAGATTCAGAAGGAGAAAGTCAAATTGGAGGTGTGGCTTAGACAAGCCGGCGGGACTTACGGGGAAATGCTGATCGATGATATCGTGTTTACCACGGCCTCCGGTGGTACCGCGCCTCAGTTAAGCCCGGCTGTGATGAGTGCGGATACAGATGGCAGCTATAACCAGAACACTAATTTTACCTTCGATGCCACTTATACCGACCGGGATAACGAGGCGCCTTATGCCGTCCAGGTGATCATTGATGACACGGCTTATACTATGCGCGAAACCGATCAAGCCGATGTAACCTACACGGATGGAAAAGATTACAGGTTCATGACCAAGCTTCCGGCGGGAGCCCATTCCTACTATTTCCGCACCACAGATACGACTTCGAATGAAGTCAAGACCGGAATTCACAATTTGATCGTAATCAATTCCTCTTCTGTGGTTGATATTGTAGTGAGCCAAGCCGGCTACAGTGCGGACGATATCAAGAACGCCAATTTCATCTCAACCACAACCGTCACAGACGCTACTTATGAAATCTTGGATGGATCTAATGTCGTGTCATCAGGCACCATGACTTACGAGGGCTTCTATTGGAATAAGCATGTCTATTCTATCGGTTTCTCCTCCGTCACGGATGCCGGGAACAACTACAGGGTGCGAAGTAATCAGCAGTATTCCTATCCTTTTGAAATCACGCCTAACCTGTGGAATCAATACAAGGATGAAATGACAGCCTTCTACCGTCTTCTGCGTGCCTCAGTAGCCACCAGTGATGCTTATCCTGAGGGTTACAGCAGTGTAGCTCCTTCCGCTAAGCTCTACCATGCCGCGGGACACCTGGATGATGCCCAGTCTGCGGACGGCCTGACCCATTATGATCTGACAGGCAGCTGGTACGATGCTGGGGATTACGGCAAATATGGCGGTAACCAATGGGTCGGCGCAGAGATTGCACTTGCTTATACGCGTTATGCGGACAAAGACAGCGTGAAGTACGATAACGACAGCAATGGCATCCCGGACCTGGTAGATGAAGCTGTCTTCGGCAGCGAATATCTCATCAAGTTCGCGGATCAGCTTGGCGGGGAAATGTATAGTCTCAGGAACAATGCTTCTTTTGTACACCCGGAGAAATCTACCGACAACATCTCCGGCACAGCGGATGACCGGAAGCTGACCGATTTAAGCGTCGGCGGCTCAGCCAAGTCAGCGGGTACACTGGCAGCCACAGCGCGCGCGATCCGCACAGCGGTTAACGAAGGCGACATCTCGTCAGCCCGGATTGCAGAACTCACGGATTTTGCCGACCAATGCGAGAGCGCAGCTGTAATCTTTTATGATTATGTGGTTGCCCATCCTGACGGTCCAATAGGCTCCTACTCCACCAGAGGAGGCATCCCCAATTCCAAGCTGCTCGCTGATGTGGAGCTGTACTTGCTGACCGGCGATAACCAGTATAGGAATGCAGCTTCAACTACAATCAACGCCTTAACGCTGAGTGACATTTCATCCACGAACTATTGGGATATGAGTCCAATGTCCATGGCCGAGTTCTACCCGGTGGCCGATGCCTCAACACAGTCTCATATTCACAGTTTGTTAAAAGGGCAAGCGGATTTCTTCCTCTCCACTTCAGATGATACCCCGTATGGTGTACTGAACCAGTTCAAAAACTTCGGCGTAAACGAACCTCATGCTTCTTATTTGGGGGACCTGCTGCGGTACTATGAATTATTCGGTGACCCGGCAGCACTGGAGGCGGTGGTACAAGGTATGTATTGGCTGTTCGGAGAAAATCCGTGGAATATCAGCTGGGTCTCCGGCATTGGCACCCATCATGTAATGTTCCCGCATACCCGCTACAATGAGGATTCCAATACTGCGGGTGATACCGGGATTATCTTCCCCGGCGCCATGGTCAGCGGACCGAATATGAAAGATCCTAAGAATCGAACCAGTATAAGCCCCTGGTACGAGGACCGGTCCCTCTATCTGGATGATACGAATCAGTGGCGGTATAACGAGTTCAGTATCAGTATTCAGGCAGGACTCCTATATACAGTTATGGGACTTAGTGCAACTCCGGGAACAGGTGCAGACAACACAGCGAAGCCGCCCGCCTTGCCGCTACTCTCTCCGGTGATTGGAGAATGGGTCCGCGGAGATGTAACTGTTTTTGCTGAGGCCGGGGATGGTCTGAGCCAGGTAGAGTATGCGGCAGCCGGATTGCCTTATCAGCCGATGACGGTTTCCGGTAATGTATATTCAACTGTAAGCGGTGCGGTGTACGCTGCGGTTATCGATGAGAGCCAATCCTTGCCCTACGTAAGCCGGAGAGTAGATGTTCGTGCGAAGGACTCTTCCGGCGGATACACCTACAGCTCGACTCATTACACCGTTGCTCCCGCGTTGCCGGACCCCTCCACTCCGCTGTTATATGATGATTTTGGAGGAGGCGGATTCTGGGGTGGTTCTGCGGCCAACACGACCTGGGTCAACTGGTATAATCAGAATGGCGGCACGGGAACGTTCACCAAGCTTACAGTAGACGGACGTTCAGCCGGCAAATTCGCCCAGACTCCGGCAAGTGTGACTTCAGCGGCTAAATTCCAGCCGTGGAACGATGTGGTCGATCTGAGCGGCTACCGGTATTTGAATATTACGCTTAAGAATCCGGCCTCGCCTGACCTCAGAACCCGGATTGAAATTAATGACGGCAAAAGAACGTACAATCTGACCGGAGGCTGGGTAGAGGTTCCAGCGGACTGGAGCGTTCTGCAATTTGATCTGAATGCACTTAGTCCGGCCATTGATAAAAAGGCGCTGAAGATGTCCATTTGGCTGAAACAAAATACAGTCACTGCCGGAGAAATGCTGATTGATGAAATTAAGGCGACCAATCAGGTCAGCGGAAGTGCGCCAACGTTAACTTCAGGAGGCGTAAATCATACAGAAGGCACGCCGCAAACCGAGTTTACTTTCACAGTCACTTATACCGATGCGGACAATCAGGCCCCATTTGCCATGGAGCTGGTCGTGGACGGCGTTGTCCGGACCATGCAGCCTGCTAATCCGGGTGATACTAACTATGTTGACGGCAGAGTCTATCAATACACGACCAAGCTGCCTCCCGGCCAGCATTCCTACTACTTCCACACCACCGATACGTTTACGGATGCCATAAGTACAGAGGTTCTGCTCGGCCCTATAGTTGGTTGGGGTAGCTAATAAGCCCGCTGCATACGGGGCTGTCCCAAGCTAAGAAATAGCTGCTTGGGACAGCTCCTCCTTCTATTTCTCGCAAAAACGGTACCGTCCCTAAAAAGGACGGTACCGTTTGCTGCTTGTGTAGTAGGATCAACGTGTGCACTTGAGTGGACGCTGCGCGGACAGGATGTTATAGATTCATCCGCTTTCTGTGGCAGAGATCCAGAAACTTTGTATAAAATCATGCCCAAAATACAACATTTCCCTCCTCATATCGGCCCAAATCCAAAATTGTTGTACAAATTGCAGCATTTCACCTTATTCAAGCAGCTCAGCAGTATTATTCTTGTATTTCATACAACAATCCTTCCGATCACCTGGCTATCCATGGATTAGAGTTGTAAAACGTACAACATTTAGCAGAAATTGATCTATGGTGGTCCATGCATGACGTCAAAACGGAGGAGAACCGGATGAAAACTATTGATCAACCTGTTCTGGGTGAATTGGAATTTGCTCATGAACCACACCGTATGACGGAAGCGGCATTTCTTCATTGGCCAAATCACTGACTGTTCAAATCCGCTCCAGAAAAGGGATGGCCAGCTCTGCAATCCGCTGAAAGCCTGCCTCATTCGGATGAAGGCCGTCAACGGTGAAAAAGTTCAGGGTTAACCCGGTAATCCCGCTTTCGGCATATAAGTCCAGTACGGGCAAGGCATAATAAGCCCCGATCCTGCGGACCGCTTCAGCGTATTCCGGCAGGCGGAAGCCTGCGCCGTTAATGAAGGCAGTATCCCATCCGTCCTTATCCCGCTGAAGCGGAGTCCACAGATTCAGACGGGCATCCGGTCTGCGGGTTAACAGGTCCTCAATCAAAGTGGCGTAGGCACCGTAAAACGTATGAATGTCCCGCCCTTCCATACTTCCCAGCGGCTTATCGAGCCTGAAATCGTTGGTTCCGGCCAAAATAGTAACACAGTCAGGGATCTCAGTTAAGGAACGGCCCGCATGTACTGTCGCCCCGTAGTCACGGTCTCCGCCCGCTGCCATAGGACAACCGCTGACTGCGAGGTTGACCATTGTTCCGAAACCAACTTCTGCACACACCAGCGGCTGATAACCACCCGCCGCGCTGATGCTGTCGCCAAGCGTGCCCCAGCTTTTGCCTGCCCATCGGCCAGATGCTCTCAAAAACACACCCCCTCACTACATTTGCTGAACCTCACGGATAAGCTCATACAGCTTGGACACAAACGTCCCTCTTGTGATGCTGGATTCCCGGCTAAGCTCTATAAGCGGGTCCTCCCGGGCGGAGAGGCCAAGCCCTCTTAATGCAACCTGTATCCAATTCGCCGCCATCGCCCCGGTTAGCAGCGGCCGTTCACGCCAGTACTCCCGCGGTCCGGCTTCCTCCAGGGGCAGCCTTGGCCCCATATCTGTACCAACCGGAATTAGGTTGTCTGTCGCCGGAAGTACAGGCAGGCTGCGGCATCCGGGTAAACTGCGTGCCCATGCAATCAGTCTGGAGGCTTCGGATAACGGCATTGGATCGTCTAATCCGGCAGCATAAGCAGTGAAGAACCCCTTTGTTCCCAAGTATTCCGCGGCCTGCCTTGCCGGATGATCCCAGGCAACATCTTCGAAGTAAGTAATCCGCTGCTCCCGATCAAGCAAGCTGATCTGCAATGCATCGACAGGCACAAGACGCACATCTGTGTTCCTAGTGATGGCAAGGTCTGCGGCTATGCCGGCCGCAAAGCCGAGCTGCATCCAGCATGGCTCCATCCGGAGGGTGCCGAAGCCCATATGGCTGGCGGACACGGCGACCGGTACCAGCAATCCGTCAATAGCTTGAGGAACTATAACACCGTAGGGAATCTGATAGATTTCAGACAGCCAGTTGAGGCCGAGGAAGCCCTCAAGCGCTTTGTTTTGACCTTCGGGCTCCCGTTTCTTCACGGCATGAGAATCAATGGGGTAATCCCCGATCGCGATGCTGTCCAATTGAATCGGCGCACGCCCAAGGCCCGGAGCCAGTCTTGCATCATTTTCTGTAAACGTGTACTCTCCCTGTATCCTTCTGGCTTCACGCACATATAACTGCGGCGGGAAATAATCGTAAGCGGTAAATTCATCCGCCGCATACCCCCAGCTCTGCGCATCCTTGCGAAAGTCCTCCGGCAGCTCCTCATCGTGCTGAATAAACCACAGCAGCCCCTGAATATACTCCTTCTGGCGTTTCGCGAATAGCTCCCTTGTCCTGCGGTCCCCATCGGCATAAGCCGTATTCTCCTCCGGAAGATCCGTCGAGCACATGCAGTAATGGTGGTTATTGCTGTCTGTCTTACCGTTCGGCACGGCCAGCATATTAAGCATGTCGCCAATGGACTTGATACGCTGCTCCGCTACATCAGTTGCCAGCAGGGCATATTCGTCACGGTTATACCCCGGCGGTCTGGTACAAGCAATGAAATTATCCCGGTTCCGGGTTAGGCACAGCCTGTAATTATACGCTTGTATCCGGTCATCCCCTTCGCCGGTGCTGCCGGGATACACTTCCTTCGATTCATCGAAGTTCATATAGAGCCTGCCGGCATACTCCTCGTTCCACTCTTCCCGGGATTCGCGCCCCAGCCGGTAAGGCACACCTGCCATCGCCGCCAGATCACCCTCGTAAGTCCCGTCCACGAATACGTTGCCGACCAATTCCTGTTCGCCAGCATCCGTCTGTACCCGAATCGCCAGCAGTTGAGTGCCTTCTACCCGGACACCCTTCAGCTCCGCACACAGCTGAATGTGAAGCAGCGTTTCCTTGCCTGTCATCTCCTGCAGGATATGCTGAGCGACGGACGGCTCGAAGAATAATCCGTTATTGCAATCCTGGACCTGCGCGGATTCTTCGCCGTACCGGTCACGATAATAAGCATGTACGCGGCCGGCAAATTCACGGAATACGGCGCCGGAGGCTTCAAGAGAGAGAATATCGGTTCTGCCTAGTCCGCTGGTCAGCATTCCTCCCAGATGATCTGTCGGTTCCAGAAGCAAGGTCCGCCGGCCCTGCCTCGCCGCTCCGAGCGCTGCACCGATTCCGCCGGGTGTTGCTCCGTATATGACAACCTCATAGCTTTCCATTTATCCTCTGCTCCTTCAAGTGGTTATTAGCCCTTAATTCCTGTGAAATTAATCCCTTTCTCCACGAAACGCTGTGTGGATATGAACAAGATCAGCAGCGGAATCAGCGAGAGGACGCCGCTCGCACTGATCAGGTTCGGCCGGACGATGGTATTGCGGTTGGTCGTCTGCTGCATATCGTTCATCGCGACCGGGAAGGTCCAATGCTCCGGCGATTTCGTTACGATGTAGGGCCACATGAATTCATTCCATACAGGCACGAAGGTCATGACCGCCACGATGGTGAACACAGGGATCGACATGGGAACGACAATCTTCAAGAAGGTTCTGAATTCACCAGCACCGTCAATCCGGGCCGCCTGAAGCAATTCCTTGGGCAGCTGATCGAAGAAGCCTTTGAACAGGAAGATTACGAAGCCCCAGGCGAAATGCGGCAGGATGATGGCCCACAGGGAGTCACTTAGATGCAGGTTCTTGATCAGAATATATTGCGGGATCAGGATCGATACCCCGGGAATCATAATTGTCGCCAGGAAGAACATCAACAGGAAGAATCTGAGGCGGCTGCTGCGGATGAGCTGGGACAAGGCATAACTGCCGATACCCGCGAAGACCAGCTGCCAGATGATGACGGTGAACGTGACCATTCCGCTGTTGATGAAGTAACGGTAGAACCCGAGATCCCCGGCTTTCCCAAGCGCTATGTGCTGCAGGCTGGCGAAGCTGTCGAACAGCCTTAGCTTATTGCGGGAATGCTCTACACTCGTTATTGTTCCGGCTAACACGTCATGGGACACGAAGAAATCGCGGTAAAGCTTCGCCACCTCATGGTCAGAGGAGGGTGCCGTAGCCTTGGCCGGCTTAGAGGCCGGTCCGTACCATTCGAAATCACTCAGTTTCCGCTCTGCGATGGTGGGCAGCTTAAGCTTCATCACCTGATCGTTGACGACGCGGGTAGGCACAATCGACATCTGGCCCACATAGAATTGCGCCGAAGTGGCCTTGGCCCGGAACAGCTGCTGGCCGTCCCTCGTCCCGTTCACGATAATCTCGCCGATATTGTTGCGGATTAAGGATGCCCAGGGGAACCAGATCGCCTCCATTGCTTCTTTCTTATAGAAGGTCTCATCCCCGCTGGCTGCACCCGTGAAATCTAATGTAACAGTAATCGTGTGAGGCACGTCCGGAATGAATTTGGGCGTAGCCGATTGAATCGACTCGTTGTCCATGATGGAAGTAAGGCACAGCCATACGAGTGGCAGCGTACCGAACAGGAGAAACAATATCGTCACAGCATAGGAGGTGAACTTTAGTCCCTTCTCACCTCGCTCAGAGATGCGGTTAGATTTCATAAGGATCAGTTCTCCTCCTTCTGCAGCTTGAATTGAATGACCGTCAGCAAGGCAATTACCAGAAACATGAAGAATGACAGGGCAGCCGACATCCCGAAGTTCGATTGTTCGAAGGCAGAACGCTGAATGAGCAAGGAAACGACCAGTGAAGCATCTGCAGGACCGCCCTTCGTCAGAATGAAGATATTATCGAATGCAAGCAGTGCACCGGACATGAACGAGATGAACTGGATCAGGATTACGAAGCGGATGTTAGGCAGCACCAGGGACCGGATTCGGCGCCAGGGGCCACAACCATCGATTTTGGCCGATTCGAATAATTCTGCAGGGATCGATTTGATCGCAGCATAGTAGAGCAGCACTCCGATTCCGCCGCTGGCGAAAAACCCCGGCAGGACAATGGCGAACTTAGTCATGTTAATATCGTTGAGCCAGCCGTAGGGACCAAGGCCGATTTTGCCGAGCAAGTAATTGAACAGCCCGCTGTCGGGGTTGTACATCCACTTCCACAGCAGCGCGCCTGCCACGACCGGCAGAATGCTCGGAATCTGATACAGCACCCGGTACACTCCGTTCGCCTTGCGGATCTCGCTCAGGAAGATGGCTTGAACGATCGGCACCCAGAAGGTTAACGCGACGGACAGGAGGAAGATGATAAAAGTGTTCTTGAGCGCAAGCCAGAACGTCGATGTCTGCAAAAAGACGAAGTAATTCTCTAACCCGACGAACCTGCCGGGCGGATTCACGATATCGTAGTTAAATAGACTGATTTGCACGGCCGAGAAGATCAGATAATACTTAAACACGATGAAGACGATAATGGATGGCAGTAGAAACAAGACCGGCGTCCACCGGATACGGAAACGGGTCCGGGGGGCGGGAAGGGCCTTCAGGGGAGGACTGGATTCGAGCTTCATCTTTTCACCGCCTGCACAAGAATAGATGCCGGGATCCCCTTGCCGGAAACCCCGGGCAGCTTAACAGTAATCTGTGGTTATTTGCCGGATTTACTCAGGATATCTGCGTTATATTTATCGATAACTTCCTTCTGCGCCAATTGTTCCGCCGCCTTGAGCTCCGTCAAAGGATCAGCATTCTGATCGAGCAGCACCTTCTGAATCGGCTTCACCACATAGGGGCTCAGACTCGACTTCAAATAATATTCCAATTGCTGCGTTTCGGCCGCCTTACGGATGGCACTTAAGAAATCAGCGGGCATGCCTTCAACATAATTGGATGTGTCTACGTCTTTGACGACGGTAAACGGGTTGACTCCCAGCCCGTTGTCTTTATTGAACTGCAGCCGGGTCTCGAAGGCTTCCTTGGAGGACATGAACATAATGTAATCAAAAGCCGCCTGCCGCTTCTCCGGAGTTGCCGACGGGCTGATTGCCCAGAAGCTGCCGCCCACCTGGGATGGGCCTACACCCGCAGGACCGACCGGGTATGGCATGAAGCCGATTACGCTCGGGTCCATACCCTGTCCGACGAAGGTGTTATAGGCATCGGATGCTCCGAGGATCATCGCCGACTTCCCGCTGTAGAAGTCCTTGTTATTCTCTTCAAAAGACTGGAGAACATTGCTCTGAACGACCTTATGCGTCCATTTCAAATCCTTGTAATACTGCAAGGCTTTGACGGTAGCCTCAGAAGTGAAGTTAAGCTTGACCGTTCCGTCCGGCTGCAGCTCCGTCAAATCTCCGCCGGCTTGCCAGACGTAATACTCGAAGTGCCAGTCGCCCCAGTCCATGCCGAGAATATCGAAACCGATAGTGCCCGGATTCTTCTCTTGTACGGTCTTGGCCGTAGCAGCGAATTCATCCCATGTGGCGGGAAGGCTCGTGATTCCGGCAGTTTCGAACAGCTTTTTGTTGTAATAGACGCCCGTCGAATACATTGAGAGAGGTACGCCATAGATTTTACCGTCCCGTGTAGCCATGTTGAAGGCGCCGTCGATAAAACGGTCCTTATCAGGGGAAGCGTTGATCAAATCGGTAATATCCGCTACAATGCCCGCTTGAACGTATTCCTGCATCTTGGGGAACGACGGCCGGAACACATCAGGCTGCTCTCCGCCCGCAACCGCTGCCAGGAATTTCTCGGGCGTCTGCGTCTCATCCTCGTGTGTGACCTTGATGTTCGGATAAGCAGCATCGAACTTTGCCTGCAGTTCTTCGGCGACCGCTTTCGTTGCGGCATCCGGCGCCGGCTTATCCCAAACGGTAATCTCGACGATAGCTGCTTCCTTGGAAGGCCCTGCTGTATTCTCCGCCGCAGGCGTATTTCCCGCCGGCGTTGCCGCCGATTCGGCTGCCGGATCGTTCCCGTTGCCGGAACCGCACGCCGTCAGCAGGCCGAAGGCGAGCGACATGGTTAACAGCGCAGCCCGCTTGTGTGTAGACCCTTTATAACGCTTCATTTCATAATCCCCCCGTGAAGTGTGGTTGCTGTACCCCTTCATCATAAAGGGTTGCAACCGCTTACTAAATAGAAATAATTAACCGGCTAAATATGAATATTTCACCTCCAGGACAGCGGTCCGATGTCCCAGCGGAGGATTGTTTGTTCTATGCACAACCGGATTTTAGGGAGCATGTCGTACGGAATGTGAGGCGCACCGGGCAGGGCGACCTCGAATCCGAGGTCTTTCCTGTGCAGCAGCTTACAATAAGCTTCGGCCGTTGGACTCCGCGTATCCGAGTGGCGGTCCCCGATTCTGGCCAAGGCAGCCACGGCGAACGAGACGTATTGGAAGTGTACTTCGGCAGGCGTCTCCGACGCTTCACTTGCATCCGGGTTCGGGAAAGCTGCTACAGGTTCTTCCAATAGGGTATACAGCAAGTCAGCCGCATCCTTGTCCGCAAGCAGTCCCAGCAGGAGAATCGCCGAATAGCCCCGTCCATGGCTGCGCTTATGGACGAGGCGGGTCTGTGGTACGAAGGGGTCCTTCACGCGCGCGAGCTTTCTCAGCACAGGTGCGGACGAGGCATCCCCAAGCAATGCAAGTGCGAATGCACTATGCTTACTGAGGTCAGACTCAGGAACCTGTGTCATCCAGGCTCTTAATGCAGCTTGAATAGATCCACCCATTCTAACCGCCGACCAGATCGAAAGCCCCGGATGCGCGCTGGACATACCTTCCCTGATGGTCTCCGACTGACCGAGCCAAGCCGGACCCGTATTGTGCCCGCTTGCCTGCAAGCAGCCTGTTGCGGTGAGCAGCGCGGATAGCTCCGGATAAGGAACCTCCCGGAGCGGTACTTTCCTGGTTATGGAGAGATAGGCGGCATAGGCGGCAGCCTCCCCTGCTTTTTGCATATCCCGTTTCATCCGTACACAGGTGGCCAAGTCATGATCGACGGCCAGACATCTGCCCGCGACGAGCAGCCCCTCCATTCCTCTGGGAATGAGCGCGCCGAGCGGGACCGGAACGGAGAGTTTGTGTCCCCACATGCTGCAGGCAACGGTCCATTTCTGCAGCACCTCGCTCTCGAAGGCGGTATCCTTGCTGTGCAGATCAACATGCGCATACGCGTAATACAAGGGCTCCGTTGTATGAATGTCATTGAGGACGCATTCGAGTGTCACCTGTGCTTCCCCTTCGATCAGCCGTCCTTCCCTGATTCCGGTCAGTGGTGCAAGGCGGAGCCAGCCGTCCCGCTCAGTATATGTATCCTTCAGGTGCGTAGAGACGGTTGCGGACGTGAGGATTGCTTGCGACAGAGCTAACGCATCTCCCGGATCGGCATAACCCGAGTCGGTATGCCGGCAGTTAACCTGTCCGTTCTCCAGCTGCAGCCATACGTTCGAGAACGGCTGCAGCTGGCCGTCCATCTTACGGCCGCAGTACATGCCCGCTC
The DNA here is from genome assembly GCF_038000235.1 of Paenibacillus sp. FSL R10-2199. Lineage (NCBI taxonomy): Bacteria > Bacillati > Bacillota > Bacilli > Caryophanales > Paenibacillaceae > Paenibacillus > Paenibacillus sp. FSL R10-2199. Next base: position 5,242,000 of record NZ_JBBOBO010000001.1, read on the forward strand.
CTGCATGCGCGCACACATGCGCGTCTCCCGTACAATCAATCACGACTTCACTGTCCGCCGTGAATCGGCCTTCCGGGGATATCCATTCGATTCCGCATACGCGTTTGCCCCGTCTAAGGACTCTTGTGATTGTGCTCTCATACCGGAGGTCTGCGCCAAGCTGAATCACTTCCTGCTCCATTACGATCATTTTGGCTTCTCCGTTCACGCCTTGCGAAGGTGTGAAGCATCCGGCAGCAAGCGTTAGCACCTGCTCATCCAGAGGCTCGGATATACCGCCCCTCGACCCGTAATAATAGCTCCATACAGCCCCGGCCGTTCCTGTACCGCCCATGCCATGCAGACGCTCTACGCCAAGAACCTTCAGCCCTTGCCTGGCCGCCGTGATCGCCGCAATCGCTCCTGCTGTTCCCAGCCCTGCTACAATGACATCATAGCGTCCCGCATAAGCTCCCCCGAAGGACGAATGGTTGACCACGCCGCCGCTATACCTTTCTGCGCACTCCATCTGATGCTCCCTCCCATCTCTTTTGTTGAACATAGCCTTGATCGATAGCTTCAACCGGGTGCCCATACCCTTTTGACGGGAGCCAGAACCAGCTGTCCGTGACGAGCTGCAAGCCTCGCTGCACTTCACAATCGAAGACGGAGGCGATGGCGGCAATTGTCCAGGGGAGAAGTACAGTTGGACGGGTATGCCAATAGCTTAATAGACCGTTTCTTGCAGCAGGCCAATCGTCGTCTGCTGCAAGCGTCCATTTGACGATATGCTCTGCGCTGAAACGACCTTGAACGAACTCCACCCCGGGATCGCTGGCAGCAGGCAGGCCCTGATCTGCAATTCCTGTGTGAATATACGCATTAAGGCTGCGCCCGGCCGGACGGATCTCTGCCGGACGGGATACCCGGCATGTAGTCGTATCTATTATGCGGTCGGCCGTTACCGTATGTAGACCGGATGCATTGAATAGATCAACCTCGAAGCCTGCGGGGAGCTGCCGGATCTCAATAATCTCTGTCAGGAGCAGCACCTGAACCCGGGCATCCAGCAGTCTCCGGCACAGAACAGGATGAAGGCCCGGAAGGTGCACCGGCTCTAAGGCGGCCTCGGTCAAATTGCGCTGACGGAGCTCCAGCACGAACGAGCGTCCGAATGAGGACAGCGGAATCGGCCCATCGTTCCGTCCAGGGTTGAAGCTCTCGATATACTCTTGCCCTACTGCTGCCGACCGCTCGACGACCAGAGTCGACTCCGGTGCCGCTAACGCTGCTCCGATTCCGCTGCAAGTCGCTCCGCAGATTATTGTCTTATAGTGAGCTTGCAATGTATGTTCCATGATCTTCATCGAACCCTTGTCCCCCCTTGTCAACACTCATCGGCCTTACTCTGAAGCAGCCGACATGTTCAAGCGGTACTGAACCGGAGTCGTACCAGTCGATTTCCGGAACACGCTGCTGAAATAAGCCGCATCGGGAAAGCCAACCAGAACGGCAATTTCCTGGATCTGCAGCTCCGTCTTCTTCAAGAGCTGTCCGGCCTTGCGGATTCGTTCTTCAGTCAAGTAGCTGATGAAGCTGCTTTTAAACCGTTCTTTGAACCGTCTGGAGAAATAATTCGGGTGGATATAGAAGCGGTCAGCAATGACCTGGAGACTGATCGGCTCATGCAGATTATTGTCTATATAGAGCTTGATTTCATCCATAAGATCGGGATTCGAGGAATGCCGCATCCTGTTTAAGTGATCCATCATATTATGGGTCATAGCGGCAAGCTTGACCTCAATCTCCGTCCAGCTCTCCACCCCGTGAAGCCAGCTCAGGAGATCGCCGACCTCACCGATGATCCATTCCGGGATACTTGTCTTAAGCAGCAGATATTTGCGGTAGAGAAGATGGAGATCAATGCAGAAGCTCTCCAGCTGATTGAAGCTGGAAGCTTCGTACTCCACGAGTGCTTCGATACGGGGGCCGAGCCACTTGATTAAGGCTGCGGCATTGCCATCGTTCAAAAGGCGGAATACAAAACGCTCATCCTCTTCCGCAAGAACCGAGCTCCCGTTACCCTGACCGCCGGCTGCCGGTGTCAAGCCGTATACTTTATTCCGTCCGTGGATAATCCGGTCCCGCAGCGCTTGCTTGGCTTGCTGATAGGACTGATGGATCTGGCGGATATTCCGCACCGGCAGGCCGAAGCCGATGGTCACCTCAAGCTTAAGATAGCGGTGAATCCCCGTCATCACCCCTTCAAGCTCATGCTTTATAGAGGTGAGGCCGATGGAATTGCCGTCTCCAAGGAGGTAGACAAGCTCTTTGTGATAGATGGAATGGCGGAATAACATCCCTTCCCGCTCCCTGGATTCAATCAGCTGGGAGATGACATTGGAGATTGCAAATCCAAGCAGAGCTTCGTCTCCCTGGAGGAAAGAGCTATAGGGCAAGTCGGGCCGTGTGACTTCGAACAGGACGATTACGAACTCGCGGCAAGAAGTGTTCATGGAAGCCAGCTCCCTGTCCTGCTCGAAGGCAAAGCCCTCGTCTCCCTGCTGGATCAGCTGGGTCAACAGCCGCTCACGCGAAGTCTCCTCGCTTCTTTGCTGAAGCAGCTGGAGCTCATCGCCGAGCGTGGAATGCCGTCGGTCCTGCTCGATCTTCGCCATGATCCGGATCAGGCAGTCCCGAAGCTCTTCGGGTTCGACCGGCTTCAGCAGATAGTCGGCAACCCCGTATTGGATGCCTCTTTTGGCGAACTCGAATTCTTCATAGCCGCTGACCAGGATAAATTGCAGTTTATCGTCGACCTCCTTGGCCTCGCGGATGAAATCCAGCCCGTTCATCTCCGGCATCCGGATATCCGTAATGACGATATCCGGCCGGAGCTCAGCCAGACGCTGCAAGCCTTCAATACCATTCGCGGCTTCGCCAATCTCCCCGATCGGCAGCCCCATCCGTTCGATGATCCGGATCAGGCCTTGCCGTAAGATAGGCTCATCTTCAATCAGGAGCAGTTTCATCCCACTACTCCTCCTCTCCCAGTTTTCTTAGATGAATAACGGCTTCAGTGCCTTGCTCCTGCTCACTGGTAATGGTAAGACCATATTCATTTCCATACAGCAGCTTGATCCGGTTCTGCACGTTCATCAGTCCGATGGAGGATGGCGGCAGCTCGTCACGCCGCTGCTGGATATCCTGACTCAGCAGCATGTTGAGCTCCGCCAGTCTTGACGCTGCAATCGGCGGGCCGTTGTTCCATACATTGAGATAGATTTCCTGATCGGACAGTCTCCAGCCCCGGATTCGCAGCTCGCATTGCGCAGACATTCTGTCGAAGACATGCACGAAGCAATTCTCCACCAAGGGCTGTATCAGCAGCTTCGGAATGGAGAAGCCGTATATTGAATCCTCCACTTCGATCGTATATTTGAACCGGTTCCCGTACCGTTGCTGCTGAATATAGAGGTACAATTCGATCTGCCGCAGCTCAAGCTGTATCGTTGACGTCCGGGCAGCACTTATGTTGTAACGGAACATCTTTGCCAGTGATCTGCTGATCAGGCTAATACGGTCGTCATCATGCAGGGTAGCAAGGCTATCGATTATGCCTAGTGTATTGTAGAGAAAGTGAGGATTGATCTGCGATTGCAGCGCCTTGATTTCCGCTTCTTTACGGACTAAGTCTGCCTCGTACACTTTCCGGATCAGCGACTTGATCTCCTCAGTCATGTGGTTAAAACGGTGAATGATGTAACCGGTTTCATCTTTGGTGCGGATAGGCAGAATAATATCGTAATCGCCCTTCTCAACGGCCAGAATGCCTTTCTTCAGCTCTTTGAGAGGAGTAAGAATTCGTGAGGACAGCAAAATTGCCACCAGCATGGCTCCCAATAAGCAGGCAATTCCGATCAAGATCGTATCCCGCGCCAATCCGTTCACCTCTTTGAGCAGAGTACGGACATTAACGATGCCCACCAGTACCCATGACGTATTCGCCAAAGGCTGGGAAACGTACAGCACTTCCGAATCATTACGGCGCTCCAGCGGTTTACCGGGCAGTGAGGAATCGGCAGAGATCCGGACCGTCTCTTCCCTTGCATCCACCAGCAGAAAGTCCACGCCTTCCGTCTCACCAAGTCCTGAGAGCCATTGCTTCAGATACTCATAAGACAGCTGGACCATCAGGACACCGATAATGGGGAACTTGGATAGCGTGCTGATATTCTTGACTGCCTGTACGAAAGTCAGCGTGCTAACCTCCTGCCCTGTACGCCGGTCAAAAGCTATCGAGGGGACCCAGACGCCTTTGCCGTTATTCGCCACCGCGATCTCCTTCAAATCTTCGAAATCGACTACATCCGTGTTATTGAGATTTCCTTTGATCAAGCGATTGCCCTCAAGCTGTGTAACCACGATGAATTCGACTGCGGAATGATCGGTCACGAATTGACTGAAGTTGCCGGAGAATTCACTATAAGCCAGCGGATCGGAGCCTAACGTCTGCACGAAGCTTTGGAATCTCGGGTCAGAGAAGTAATTCCATGCGGTACTCTTGATATTGACCATCTGCGTCTCCAGGTTGGTGGCTGATTGCGAACTGAAGAGCTCCATATTCTGGATCTCGCGCTGCTTGATATCGGAGGAAGTATGATCGTAGGTATATAAGCCAAGCGTTGATACCGTAATCGTGATGATCGCGAATAAGGCGAGCAGCATTTTACGGAAAAGGGAGCGTGAAAAATAGCCGAATACAGCCATAATCCCCTTTGTGACCGAATGGATTAACGAGAGTATGGCCATCGCCCCCAGATCATAATTTTTCCCATAATTCATTATAATCCGATTATTACGCTAAAGGGAGTCCTTCCTGACCGTCTCTCTCATAAACCACCGTCACAATTTCGGCAGGCCGGACCGGCAACCGAACCCGTCCATCCTGCCCTTGGGTCAGCCTATGCAGACGTTCCTCCATAATGTTGCTTTTGTTCCATACGCCCCCGCCTCCCGGAGGTGCATCCAGCAATAAGACCGCAGGCTGCATAGACGCATTGAACCAGCGGACGGCGAGATCGCCGGTTTCTTCCGAAACCTTGACCGAGGTTAGTAACAATCCGTCTCCCTCCCATTGCAGCCAAGAATGGGTAGGGGGAAGTTCTCCGGATTTCAACCCGGTTGGAATTACCATAAAGGGAACCGACTGGCGATAGGCTTCCGCCGCCGCTTCAGTCCGGAACGGCTTACCCGAATACGGAATGAGGCTGAGCTGGGCCGTATGCGTTCCCAGGCACTGTGCCTCCGGTGTGCGGAACACGCCCCAGTCCCCTAATTCGCCCACGGCCCGAAGCAGCGTGACGGCAAGCGTGTTACGGCCGTCCTGCAGCACTTCATACTCGTGCAGCCCGAGGCCAGCCGCCATCAGACCGGCCTCCACTGAATCGATGCCGGAGAATGATTGCTGAGGATGGCAGTAGCTCGGATTGACCCATTCGGGGTCGGGTATATTACTGCGCTCCGCAATCTCGAAGACTGACTCCGCGTAATGGCTGTCCGCCTGAATGCCGGCCGGGAAGCAGATACGCAGCCGGTGATCCTTCGCCTGATTGTCGTAATGGACCGATAGCTTCAAGCTTCTCGCTCCCCGCTCCAGCGTCACCTTCATCCTGAGGATGAGCGGAATCTCGCGCTTGCCGCGTTGGGCTTGCCGATTCATGAATGGAACCATCGCATCGATCTCTTCCTGCAGCAGCGAATCCGCTTCTGCCGGAACAGCCCACCGGTGAACGATTTCGAACGTGGCTGCACCGGCCCAATTCTCCACCAGTTCGCAGGAAGACACCGGGCTGTCTTCCGTCGTCAGCGCAGAATGTCCCTGTGGTGCGGTATATACGTATTCATTGCCGATATCGCCCGTATCCTCGAAATAGCCTAGTTCGGGATAGGTTGTCTGCGATGCCTTATCCAGCAAAGTGAACGTTCCGTTATCTGCAATATCCACCCGAATCCATTCATTCTCCATTGATCGCGGACCTGTAACCAGCGAAGACGGCGGGAAAGATGCAGCTGGCAGCGTATCCGTTGCCCAGGCGAATGTCCGGTATCCGAGAGCCGGAATTTGGCCGGCTAAGAAGGTCAAGCGGATGATACGGGCGTAATAAGGCTCGCGGAACCGGTCCTTCGGCAGCTTGTAGCCGAAGCGGACGCCGAGGTCCTCCACCTGCGCGTCAAGGTTCCCGCCCGAATCCGTAATGACGTATCCCGGCCGGAAGGGCAGGCTGCTGAGTCTTTGCTTCAGCTCAGCCGGCTTGCCTTCAGCCAGATACAACCGCTGGGTCTCCAGTTCCACCGTGACGACACCGTGCTTGGGCCAGCCGGACGTGTTGAATACGACGAACGGCAAGGCGTTACCGTATGCTGCGAAGCAAGAGGTATCCACCCTGCCCGCCAGTGCCTCCGCGCTGTCCAGGGCGATCGATTCCGCCACCTGAAGACTTTTGTCGAACCGTGTTACCATCTCCCGGTGAACCTCATCAACACTGCAGCCGCAGATGCTGTCGTGAGGATGATTCTGCATCAGCGTCTTCCACGCATAAGCAAGCAAGTGATGCGGGTAGGCATCCCCCTGCAGGTATGCGAAGGCTGCGAGCGGCTCTGCAACACGCTCCAGCTCTGATTGGCCCAGGGCATTCTGCCGCTTCAGATGAATCCGGCTTGAAGCCGTGTTGACTAGTGTATACCAGCCGTCACTGCGTAAGCTTCGCAGTTCTCCTTGGATGATGTTAAGCTTCTCCGGTGCCGCAGCCCGGACTTGTTCGATATATAATTCGAAGTCAGAATGTACGAACCGGGTATCCGGATATAACCGGCGTGCGGCCGCAAGCGCTGCGGACAGATCGGCCTGGACCGGCTGATGGTCGCAGCCGTTCATGAGCAGCAGGTGAGGTGTCGAGGCATACTGCCCTGCCGCTGCTATGCGTTCGTCCCAATAGGCCGTAGCCTCTTCGTTCCGGACCGGTATCTCCATCCCGTTGTTGTACCAGTTCGCGAATAAGATGCCCAGGACTTTCGTGCCGTCAGGCGACTCCCAGTACATCTCGGAATAAGGCGATTCGTAGCTGCCTGATTGCTGGGTGTAATTATTGAAACCTGTCGGCTTCACCCCTCTACCGAATACCGCCGCTGTCATGCCCGCTTGCGCAATCAGCTGCGGCGCCTGCCCGATATTCCCGAAGGAATCAGGGAAATAACCGATCCTCGTCCAGCGGCCATAGGGCTTCGCGGCCTGCCAGCCGGCCAGCAGGTTCCGCACATTGGCTTCCGGACTGGTCAGGAACTCATCCTGCAGGATATACCAGGGGCCGATCAGGATACGGCCCTCTCTTATACGCTGCTCAAGCTCTTCCCTGCGATCAGGACGCACTTGTAAATAATCGTCCAGGATGATCGTCTGCCCGTCGAGATGGAAGCTGCGGAATTCCGCATCCCGTTCCAGCACGTCCAGCAATTCATCCATCAAAGCGACCAGTCTCACGTGATGCTTCTCAAACGGCATATACCATTCCCGGTCCCAATGTGTATGGGATATGACATGTACAATGTTATTCATTGCGGCACTCCCCTTGTCGTTTCTTCGGTAGACTCAGCGTAATTGTATAGAGTTTCGCTAAGAGCGGGAATGGAATATCTATACTTCCTCGCTATGAAAATTTAAACGGCCATGCCAAACAGCGGTACGGAGACTACTCCCCGCACCGCTGTTGTCCTGCTTGGTTCTATAAACCGCTAATTTTGAAATTATCCAGATACACGCGGTGATCCCGCTGGGAAGTCGACCCGATCAGGACGGCCGCATAAGCAGTGGCGTTTCCGTTAAATCCGTCTGTCTGGAAGCTGTAATTGCTGGTACTCCCCGTAAAGGTTATATTTGAGATCGCGCCCGTGGAGGTATCAACCGTATAGGCCAGATGCAGGAAGCCGCTCTCCGGATTCCAGGTTCCGGTATACGCAATCTCGGACCCGGCAGATTGCCCGTTCACCTTAAGCGTGATGGCGCCCGTCCGGTTGTCGATGCTCAGGCCGGTAAAATAAGTCTCCGCAAGCTCCCCGCTGCTCTGTGAGGGAAGTGCGGCGTAGAATCCGAGTCCCACATGCTCGGTAGCTTTCACCGGGAAGGAGAGATCCGCCTCAATACGCATCTTCCCCGGCTTCTGGTAGGCTCCGGAGCTGACGATTGGAATGGCCATTGCGCCCCGGGAATTGCCGGCCGCATTGATCTGTGCCTGCGGCAACGGATTTCCCTGGCTGTTATTCACATAAGCGGAGAAATTGCCGTTCGAAGGGAAGCTTGCCAGCGACCAAGTCCCTCCTGGAAGATTAGCCGTGTCCGGTGCTCTTCCGGAAATCACGCTTCCGTTGCTTCCGCTGAATCCGTCGGAGATCAAGGTGACTGCCTCAACATTCACCGCCACATTTGCGGTTAAGCCCTCATACGTGGCTTGGACCACAGATGTTCCGGCCGACACCCCGGTAATCACCCCTGCCGCATCGACGGAAGCTACTGCCGGATTGCTGCTCGACCAGGCAACCTGGACACCGCTCATGACCGTGTTATTCTGATCATAGACTGCAGCCGTTACAGAAAACGTACCCCCGACAGGCATCTGGACTTCGGTCTGATCGACCGTAATCGAAGCCGGTCCGGGGAGGTCTGCTCCAAGCTTCGTCCGGTCTGTTAAGATTAGATCCCCGAAGAGATTCGGATTCTTGCTGAAGCCGATCCCGCTCATATACTCCATCCATCCCCGTCTGCCTGTTCCGTCATTATCATTCACGAGCAGAGAGAACCCGATGGAGTTCGCCGCAGACGGCGTCATTCCGGCGGGAAGCACATCTGACCATTTAACCGCCAGCTCGTAGACGGTTTGGGTGCCTTCCCGGTGGATCGCGACGGATGAATTCTGCAGGTTATTGCCGCCGATGCCGCCTCTTTTCATGATTGCTTGTGTCTCCGGATTCAAGGCGACGATGTTCTCACTCCAGCCCAGTTTACCCGGCTCGACGGGACGGCCCGGATCGATTGCGAACTGGATGGAATCTCCCTTCCAGGCATCGCCCGGAGGATTGTTGTTAATATGGGTATTATCTGTCACCTGAACCGCCAGGTAGAGCTGCTCTGCGTCCCACTTGGTATAGGCGGTGGCACTTAGATCTTCTAATCCTCCCCAATCCGTCATGAGCCGGACCTGCGAGGCCTGATCCAATACGAATGACTCCGCGTGGCTCCACTCCGCTGCACCGATAACTCCGTCTACCGTAATAGGCTGGTTCGACTTGACCGCTGTCAGAGCGCTGATATTCCGTTCGATGAGCTGCGAGAACCCGTCATCCCGGTCTACCTTGATCTTGACAGACAATGGAACGTCCTTGCTTAGCGACGGAGCCGGAATGACAAGAGTTGTACTCGAATGAGGCGCAACAGGCGCAAAAGGTAGCGTTCCGGCCATATCTGAGGGTTCCAGCACGGTGACTGTTCCCCCATCCATTGGCCCGAGTGCATTCTGGTTGTCAATCGTGACCGCCAGATCCCAGCCGTCTCCGGCTGCGTTCACGACCGGAGAGACATGCACAGCGTCAGCTTCCTTCATGAGAACTTCCAGCGTCAGACTGCCGTACTGTTCGCCGGACGCACCGGTCGGGTAGATGCGTGCGCTGCCGGTGGAGGGGGTTCCCGGGGCTCTGACGGTTAAAGTATCCGTTGGCGATCCCGCACTGAAGGAGCTTCCTGATACCAGCTGCCAGCCGGCCGGAAGGGCCAGACTGTAAGTTCCAGAGAGTGATTCTGCCCCGCCTGCCCGCGTGACCTGTATCTGAACTTCTTCCCCCGGTGCCGCCGTTATAGCAGAAGTGTCCGCCTGAAAGGTCGGCGTATCCAGCACTGGAGCCGCGGCGAGATTGCCGACGATGTAGACGGGTTCCTGCGAAGCCGTGAATGTCGTCGTGCCGCCGATCGTATCGAAGGAACGGGCATTACCGAATAGATCTCTCAGCTCTACCTCGGCGGTACCCGTATGCAGACCAATCTGCTTATCGGTGTTTGACCAGATTACAGTGATATCCTGGTTGTCGGACGCACGGTGGAACTTATAGGCTCTTACATCATTGTCCGTCAGACTGTAAGCCTGAACGAAGGCGGCTCCGCCCAGCAGCTCCGAGACGGCATTGAACCCGACGAACGAAGGTTTCGGCGAATTATCGACGTACAGCACACCTTGGCTGCATTCATAGAAGGTGCTGTCGGTACAGTCGTTCAGGAAATCGTACCAGTAAATTCGATCGATCAGCTTATTATTCGCCAGATTGGCTACATACAATTGAACCGCATAAGAAGCCGAATCAAGCTCCGTTACCCCTCCCCATTTCTGATCCATTGTCGGCCAGCCAATCTCGGTCAGCCATAATTCAATATCCTTGGTGAGCCCATGACTACTCTGATAAGCTTTAATATAACTGTCCAGATCCTGAAATTCAGCAAGCGTCTCCCCTTGTTCAGGATTGTAGGAAGGGTACACATGGAAGGACATCACATCCAGATATTGCGTGGCCCCAAGATCGACCAGCTGCTTCAGCCAAGGCTCATCATAGTTCAAGGTGACACCGCCGACTACCTTGAGGCTTGGATTCACGCCTTTGATAATCGTATACGCGTTCTGCAGAATCGCCAGATATTGCGCGGGTGTCAGCTGGGTACTAAGTTCATTGCCGATTTCAAAAGCGTTCACCTTGCCCTGCAGACTAGTCACCGTCTGTTCTATGACAACAGGATCTGTGCTTGTCACGATGAATGTGCTTAATCCGTTTGCGGCTGCGTTATCAATGTAAGTCGTTGGGTTGCCCGGATTGTAGCCATCCCGGATCGATACAGCGCCCGCCTGGACAGCCAGCGGAAGCCGGATATCTGAGCCTCCATAGGCTTTGCTGAAATGGGTGTTCATGCCCAGGAACGATTGGACAGGTTTACCCGTCAGATCGGTGATTGTTCCGAGATGCAGGTCTTCATGAAGCTGAATCGTCCCATCTGCACTGGCGGCGTCTACGGATATGGTATACGTCCCTTTGTTCAGAATACCGAAATTCAGCGGCTTGATGAAGCCCTTCTGCTCCGGATTCAGGCTGACATCGAACTCACCTTCATCCACCGTGATATTCGAATAGTCAAGAAGACTGTACTTCACATGCAGGGCCCTGCCGGATTCGAACTGATTGTCAAAAACCAGGTTGACGCCCGATGCTTCCGTCTCCTTGAAAACACTGCCTGTCTTGACTTGTGCCCCGCGCATCGACACGGTGGGGATGAGTTCAGCGGTTACCTTGGCGAAGCAGACCGGTATACTGGTCTCAATCCGGAAGTCGGAGCCATTATTCAGACGGTTGCTGAACTGGGCATCCTCGATGATGTAAGTCGCCTGCTTCCAGGTATTGCTGCCGGTCAGTACGGTCAAGTCTGTGTAAGCGTACTGCGTCTGTGATGAATCATAGGCAAGCTTGAAGCCTTTCTCTCCGCTCACGGCGCTGTCGTAGTAGTCTACCGTTACCTTGACCGTGTTTTTGCCGCCATAAATGTAATTATCGGTTACCTTGAAATAGATATAATGCGCGCTGGCGGCAGGATTCGTCTGCCAGCCGGTAATGCCATTGTAAGTCTGGATCGTCTTAGCATTCGAATCTCCGGCAAACGGCGTCAATCCGTTCTCCTGTGTAACCGATCCCATGATAACGCTTACAGGTCCGGTCACCTTGGTTACAGTCACGGGAATGTTCGTGGTGAGGGTGCCGTACTTCGCTGTGACAACGGCGCTTCCCAGCTGCATGGCCGTGATCTTGCCGGTGCTGTCAACCTTGGCGATGGCAGCGTTGCTGCTGGTGTAGCTGAGGGTCAGCTTGTTCATCAGGAACCCGTTCTGGTCCAGTACAGCGGCAGCAATCGTACGGGTTGATCCGATGGGCAGACTTACGGCAGCCGGAACTGCCTGAAGCCCCGTTGCTGCAGAAGTTACCGCACTCTTCGCGACAGTGATGCTCCCGAACAGGACAGGGACAGAGGTGTCAATCCGGAGATCAGCCCCATTCTCCCTATTCGCAAAGTTAGCGTCCTTTAAGGTGTAGGTGACGGTCTTCCAGGTGTTGCTGCCTGTCAGATACGTCTTAGGTACGTTATAATCCCATGCACTTGATACGGAGTCGTAGGAGAATCCGAAGATGTTGTCTGCGCTGCCGGCCATATCATAATATTCGAATGTGACCGTCACCGCATTAGTTCCGCCATGGATGAAGGCATCCGACACGTTCAGGTAAATATATTTCCCGCCCCCGGCCGGGTCTGTCCGCCAGCCGGATTTGCCCTGGACCGTCTCTTTGATGACCCCTCCCGGACCGTCCCCGTTCCAGGCCGTTATTCCATTCTCTGTATTCGTCTCTCCCAGCACAATACTAACCGGACCCGGTACCGGATCTGCACCTGCATAAGACGGAACGACTGCGACAATCAGCATCCAGACAAGCAGCAATGACACAACGGACTTCCTCTTCATTATTAACCCCACCTCACCTCATCTTTAAGGTAATTGCACCTTCATTATAATGACGGGGAGCGAAGGACCCTATGAATATCCTAATGTAAGCGCTATTAAAATTTGAACAAGTCGAATAATGCTGAGAAATCGGCATGGTTTCAGTTCTGAGAATAGGCCGTTACCCCCGCAGTATATAGGTTGTCCACTAACCTGTGGAATTCTTCCGGCGGTAAATCCTTTTCCCGCTGAAGCCATAGACGAAGCAGAGAAAGTGAGGTTGAGATCTGAAACTCAATCAGGTATGGCTTTAAGGAATCGTTGTGCGGAACGTTTAAATCCAATCTATCCAGGATCATTTCTCTTTTCAAGCGTTCAATAAAATGGATACTGCCATAATCACCCAGGAGGGCCTTGAGGACCGAGAGATATTCCTGGTTTTCCAGACAATGAAGCGCATCCTGAACAGTATAGGCAGCCAGCTTTTTATTCGCCAACTCTTCTTTGATGTAATTCAACAAATCATTCTCAACAGAGTCCAACAATTCGTAAATATCAGTGAAGTATTGATAAAAGGTGCTGCGGTTATATCCCGACTTCTTCGCAATCTCTTGCACCGAGATTTTTTCAATCGGCTTTTGGCTATACAGCTCACAAAAAACATCTATGAAATTTTGTCTCGTTTTTTCCGTGATTTCGGGCTGTTTATTCATTCCATACTCCTTCGCAGACAAGATTATCATCCGACACATCCTGAAAAACTGATGGTTGATGAGGGAAGACTAAAGATTTATGATCACATCATACAACACGCTGTTGGATAGTCAATACCGGAATGTTAAAATAATAGGGGGATTATTATGCCAGTAAAACAAAAAAGAATTTTGATTTTTGGTGCAGGTGTTATAGGGAGCGCGTATGCAATCAAATTCTTGGAAGCAGGGGTGGATGTTACTCTGTTTGCACGTTCTAACCGGTTTACAGCCTTGATAGAGAAAGGCCTGCAATATAATGAGAAAGGTGCCGTTAAAGCGGTACAGGTAAAAGTCATCGATAAGCTTGAAAATGATGATGTATATGATTTTATTTTGGTAACCGTTCGTTACGATCAAGCCGAATCTGCGTTGTTAGCACTCAAAGACAATCAAAGCAAAAATATTGTTACCATGACTAATAATTCAATTGGATTTGCTTCGTGGCTGGATATTGTGGGAGACAGACTTTTACCGGCTTTTCCCGGGGCTGGCGGACAGATTAAAGAGGGGATTTTGTATGCCCGGTTTCCGCCAAAGATGCTATTCGCTACTACATTTGGAGAAATCAACGGTTCAGTGACAGAACGTGTAGAAAACCTCGCACAATTATTTAAAACAGCAAAGCTTCCTTACAAAATGAATAAGGATATGAGAGCTTATCTCATAACACATTCCGTATCGGACATTGCATTGCTTAGTAGTTTACACTCTGACCATAAGATTATTGACGAAAAAACAGTCAGAACCAGACAAACGGCACACCAAATAACAGTCACCTTAAAAACGTATTTAAGGGCCATCCAACAAGCTGGTGTTGCTATTCATCCATCTGTATTTAAATTTATGCTTTTATGCCCAAACCTGATTTTGGATTTTTTCTTTATGCTATGGCTGCGGACTAATATGGTACGGGATATGCTGCTGCCGGATTACGCGGATAGTGCAAACAGGGAAATTGTGCAGCTGAGGAACGATTTATTGAAGCTCTTAAGCCAAAAAGTTAGCTCTTCAGCTTAATATAGGGACGAAGCAGATAACTTGCTATTTTTAAAGGATTAAGGTTTGGGCTTGTTAGCAATTTTTTGCCCAAGTAGCTGTCGAGATTACGGATAATTAGATCCAGGGTCTCATCCGAGAGATGCTCCATCGTCCTGCGCAGAACAATCGAGTTCTCATAACTCTCTCTGATCGGCTTGGTAAGCTCCTCATAATCACCCAAACCGCATAAATCCCGGGCGGCATAAATCCCTGTCATCCAGGAGGCATGCTGTCCGAACCCCATGAACGGCATCATTGCCCCAAAGCAATTACCGACATAAAATGTATTGCCGATCCTGCCGGAGTGACATACCCCTAGGGGGTAACCGGTGATTTGGAATTGGTCTGTGATGGGCAGCGCTTGCTGGAGTTCCGCTTGTACCTTGAGATAATAACGCTCCCATAGAGTTTCTATACCGGTATTCATCTCAGGGAGATCAGGAATGGCAATGACAAGGTTAGCCTCTTTCTCCGAGAATGGAATCAGGTATCCGTATCCGAAAGGTGCGAGGTCGTAATCCAGCCAAGCCTTAACCTCATACGGATCGAATTGGCCCTCAACCGTTGCTCCTTTGACCGAAACCGTCAGATCTTCCCTGAAATTGCGGGTTTTCTTCGCGTAATCGCTGTCCCCCGTTGCAAGCACCACATGCGTATAGTCTGCAAGCAGTTCCTCATATGTTTTGTCAGATCTATAATGGATTTTTGACTTAACCTGCCTCCCCAGCTGTGCTTCATAAGAATTCTTATGTCTTCCACGAATGTTCGTGAAGCCTAGCTGCCCTTCCAGAATAGCCTGCTCATGCTTCGAATAAAATGTAAACTTTGAAATGCCGGCAGCCGGATGAAGATATATACCGTATTGCTCCGATAAGTAAGCGATACTGTCGTTAACGGGACGGGTGAACATGGAGAGCAGCACTTCGGCATTCACAAACCGGTCTCCAATCATACTGCGGCTCTCAAAAATTACGGGTTCTATTCCATGCTTCTCAAGTGTAATGGCACAGGCAAGCCCCGATATTCCTGCCCCCATGATTGCAACTTTCATCTAGAGCTCACTCCTTCCAGACATTCTCTTGCATACATTCTTCCCGTAACAGCAGAGTGAGTATTCATTTAGGCTTGAGCGATTTTACACAGAAATACCCAATTTAATAGTTTATCTGTAATTAATTTCATCGTCAATCTGCTAACTCATAGGTCTAGTGGTATTTTATAGCATATAATCTCTTTAATTAGCTAAAGGAGGTGAATTTACATGAAAAAGGAAGAAAAAGAGCTGCTTGCAGCGATTTTGGAAGTTACCGAAGCATCTGATAACGATGTTACACGCCAGAACAACGTCAATAACATTCACTAAGTAACTCTCCGCAGCCCATCCTCCTCATTGAATCTTCCAATGAGGAGGAATTCTCTTCATAATGGAGGTTTTGGAATGGTAAAAACTGCGCTAATATACCCTCCGGTCAGCGATCCTACTTCAGGTTATCACAGCCTATGTTGCTTGGCGGGCTATGCGCGGCAATTCGGCTTTGAAGATATTGATATTATTGATAGTAATATAGACTCTTGGCTGTATACCGTAACGCCTGGGCAAATCGGAAGAACAATGCAATATATAAATGAACGGACCGCGCAGCTTCAGGCACTGGAACAACCTACGCCCATTGAACAGATGGAGCTTTATTACGCGCTCAAAGTACAAGGCATGAATTTTGCCGGGGCGCTGCCAGCCGCGCTGCATACTTTCCGTGATGAAACAGAATTTTTTGACTACAGGCTGTATACCAGCGCCGTTGAGACTGTAATGCTCTGGATGGATGCCTTATCTCTAAAGGGCTTCCCGGGGCAGTTCAGAGGGTTCAGCTTAGCCACCAGCGGATTCTTCAATGTATTTAACTCCCTGGATATGCGCGATACCCGAATTACCGGAGTGATCTCCGGACCTTTCACCGACTATTTCAGGAACGAATTGATTCCCGGCATCATCACTGGCGGTTATTCCCTCGTCGGGATCAGCATCACCTATGTCGCCCAGCTTCCTTTCGCGCTCAGCATGGCGCAGCACATCCGGGAGAGCTGCCCGGAAACCCGGATTATATTTGGCGGGACTGCCGTCTCAGATTACTGGAAATATATTTTGAACATAAGCGATTTCTATGCTGTATTTGACTCTGCAGATGCCTGCATTATCGGCGAAGGTGAAAGTGCACTGGTCTCTATCCTCCAGGCATTGAAGCACCATAAGCCGCTGCCTGCGTCACCGAATATTGCACTGCATCCCCGGTACCAGGCGGTGCATGGTGCCTCCGCTCTGGAAATCAAATACGAAGATATCTGCTCCTTTCCGGTGCCGGAGTACAGCAAGCTGCCCTGGGAGAAATACTTATCCCCCTTTCCGTTCATTTACTATTCTCCTTCACGGGGATGTTATTGGAACCGGTGCACCTTTTGTGATTACGGCCTCAATACCGATTCGCCTACCAGTCCCTGGCGGCAATTCCCGCTGGATAAGATTATGGAAGATTTGAGGACGCTCGCCGTCACCTACAAATATATCTACTTCTCAGTGGACGTGTTATCTCCGGCCCTGCTGCTTAAGCTGGCGGCAGCGATTCTGGAAGAAGGACTCGACATCCGCTGGGGAGCGGAGATCCGGTTAGAGGAATACTGGACACCGGAACGCTGCGCGTTGCTTCAGCAAAGCGGATGTACCGCCATCTCGGTCGGATTTGAATCCGGCAACCAGCGGATATTGAATCTGATTAATAAAGGAACCAAGGTGGACCGGCTGCAGGAAACAATCCAAATGTTCAGCGAAGCCGGCATCGGCGTACAAATTATGGGATTTACCGGATTTCCTACGGAAACGGTTGACGATGCCCTGAGTTCAGTTGATTTTTTGCAGCATAACAGCAGGCACTGGACTTTTGGCGGGCTTGGCCAGTTCGTGTTAACCAAAGGTGCCATTATTGCCAAAGAACCGGAGCGCTTCGGCATTCAGGATCTCCGGCCTTTTGAGGGCGAAGATGTCGCCTGGAGGCTGTTTTACAGTGAGCAAACGCACTTGCTTGCCAACACTTCCCGTTGGGGACCGAAGGAGCTGACAGAGGCCAAAGCATCCCTCAGAAGCAACCTTTTTGACCGTCCCTGGGTGGGGGGAGTGGATACTGCGCATTCGATGTTCTATCACGACCGGTTTGGGAACAAGGTCCTCCAGGTCATCAGGGGGACAACTCAGACGGCAGCTAACGAGAACTCAATTTTGGAATTAAACGGACACCTTCTAGAGGGACATTATTACCTTCCGGTCCACAAGCTTTTTAACAAAAAGAACCTGGATAACATCCTTGACAGATCCGAATGCGAAGGTAAGGCAGTCACCGCGCAAAATATAACAGAACTTCTCGGGCAATGGAACCCGGATTGCTCCAGTTACCCGCAGCCCAAAGAGCAGCAGCTGTTCGTCCGGCGGGATGGCACTCTTTTTCCGTTTCCTGTACCCATGATCGAGTTTTTGCGGAATTTCGTGCCTGGCTTAAGTTTGACAGAGCTGCTGCAGCAATCGGCGCAGCATGAGTTCCATACTGAGCTATGGCAACACTGTATCTCGAACCGGTTTCTGCGGCTGAAACGGTTACCGGCAGCAGAAGCTTGAAGATCGCTTTATGAAGGAGGTGTGCTATTCCTTGAACCCCGCAACCAGCAAACCTAATTACAGACTCCTGTTAAAACATAATGCCGATTTCCGCTATCTATGGCTGGCCCGTGCCAGCTCCGTCTTCGGGGATTCCTTATACAATCTGGCTATCAGCTGGCTCGTGTACTCGATGACCGGCTCCTCGCTCCAGGTGGGGCTGGTCATTGTTGCCAAGTTCCTGCCGGAAATGATACTAGGTTTATTCATTGGCGCCTGGGTAGACCGCTTGAACAAAAAGATTCTGATGCAGATCGCCGATGCCGCTCAGGCTCTGCTCACCGTAACCCTTGCTGTACTCATGCTCACCGGGCAGCTTCAGCTGCTGCATATCTATCTGATCACAGTTGGCTTATCGATTATGGGCAATCTGTTTGCTACCTCGCAGAGCTCCTTCCTGCCTGAGCTCATCGCGGATAAAACCTATCTCATCTCAGCCAATTCACTGCTGTCCGTTTCCCTGCAAATCACCCGTATTCTCGGAACAGTTGCGGGTGGAATATTGGTGGCCTCTATCGGAAATTCAGGGGCTGTGATTGTGGATGCGGTAACCTTTATCATCTCGCTTGCTCTGATCCAGCAAATTAAGCAACGCGGCAAGGCCGGGATGAATTCCCGTGCCGCCACCGGCTTGTCCATCTTCGCGGAAATCGGCGAGGGCTGGCAATGGCTGCGGGGACAAACGGCCATGCTCGTGCTTATCCTTCTCGGTACACTCAGCAATATTGCCTTAGGGCCAAGCAATGTGCTTCCCCCCATGCTGATCGGTGAGCTGCTGGAAGGCGGTTCCGGCGAGCTTGGTATTTTCAATGCAGCTATAGCTGTGGGGCTGCTTCTGGGCGGACTGTTCGTCGGCAGCAGGTCTCCCCGGAGAATTGGTGTCTGGTTCTCCTGCGGCCTTGGGGTTCAAGGCCTTGGCATGTGTGTGATCGCCTTATCTTCCGCTCTCTGGCCGGCTTGCTTCGGCAACTTGATCCTGGGCTTTGGCGTAACAGTCACGGTGATCCCGATGAGCACCTTGTTCCAGCTGCTGGTTCCGTCTCCGCTTCGGGGGCGTGTCAACAGCATCAGCTCCATGGCCTTTAACATCTCCATCCCGTTAACCTATGGCGGAGTAGGTATTCTGGCTGACAGAATCGGCGTGGAAGTATGCTTCGGTCTTGCCGCTGCCTTGTTCGCCGTTTGTCTGATCATCGGGCTGACCAATCATCATCTGCGCAGCCTCGACATCCAGGCTCCACAGTCGTCCCCATCACCTCAGACCAGTCAGTCGGTATAAGTAATCTTCTACATATTTGTATCTCTTCGTGACCCGGTACGCCGGTAAGTCCAGTCATGCCGGTAGGACCGGTAAAACCTGCCGGGCCAGGTTATTTATTTCATTCAAATATTTCGTTGAATACCAGTTCAGCTGAAACCAGTCTGCATTGCGTTACTGCCATTCATCACTCAACCATTTGCCACAATTACTGTTGCTAGGGTCTGGTCAGGTCAACTCTACATAAATACAAGCTGAGTGATTGATATATTAATATTCAGACTTAACGGTTTTTGAGAATCCCAAGTTCCTCGGTAAACAAAATAAAGACTGCAACTCATTTACGAGTATACAGTCTTTATTTTAGCAGTAAGCTTCACCAGTTTTTCATAATCGATCAAGCTTCTACTTCAACAATGATATTAATAATCGAAGCGTCATGGTCTTTAATACGAAGGGGTGCCGCGAAGGCGGAAATGAGTTTTTTATCAATTAACGGCGCTGGATTAATATCTTCATAAATTAGCATCGTCGGCTCTTTATACTTCTCATGGTCTAAAAAGGCATGGTGGACAAAAAATCCGGTTCTTTTGGCTTCCGTCATATTTTCAATGCTTAAGGTATCAATAGCTACGGCTTTGCAGTTTGGCAGCTTCGTCCGGATGTATTCGGCAGCTTCGGGAGAGACGGCCGGGAAATGATTCGCGTATTGCTCGAAATCCGTATCCCTGTATTTCCAATAGCCCGTATTGAAGATTAGAATATCTGCTTCATGAAGCTCTTCGTACGCCTCAAGCATAGCGGTTGTAATGAAACCGTCAGCGCCCAGCGGGCAGTCAATTAATAGCGGGCTTCTGTAGATGAAGTCTTCAATTGGAACAGCATCTATGCCCTTACCGTTATTCAAATGATGCCACGGTGCATCAACATGGGTACCCGCATGAAGATAAATGGTTAATACACTTCCGTTCCATTCGTCTCCTTTACTCAAGCGCTCACGAGGATCTAATTTCACTTCTGGCAGCCCTGGAAAAACCGGCATTCCAGCATAAATCGGGTAACCGATTTCGACGTATTTTGAAATAATAACACTCTCCTGTAGTTTCTTTGGGCATAGTACAAGTTCACCCTGATTAACGTTAATCGGTTATTAAGTTCTAATAACACTTACTGGGCAGTCAGAATCAGCGGTCCGTCCGCCGTGATTGCGATCGTATGCTCATATTGCGCCGACAGCTTGCCGTCTGCTGTTCTTGCCGTCCACTCATCATCGTCAATCGTGATGCGGTACGTACCTTCGTTGATCATGGGTTCGATGGTAAATACCATGCCTTCCTTTAACCGGATGCCTTTGCCGGCGATGCCGATATGCTCATAGCTCGGCTCTTCGTGCAGGCTCCGCCCGATCCCGTGCGCCAGCAGATCACGCACAACGGAATAACCGTTCGCTTCCGCGTGTTGTTGAATCGCCGATGTGATATCGCCGAGCCGGCCTCCGGAAACCGCCCGGGCGATCCCCAGGTCCAGACATTCCTTCGTCACCTTCATTAATTGCTGCGCCTCCGGCCGGATGTTGCCCACCGCATAGCTCACGCACGAATCGCCGAACCATCCGCCGTATTCCGCGACGATGTCGAGCTTCAGCAAGTCTCCGTCCATGACCGCCCGATTCGAAGGAATGCCGTGTGCCACTACATCGTTAATCGAAATACAGGTTTCTGCGGGGAACCCGTTATAACCTTTCGTGAACTGCTTGCCGCCCAGCTTGGTAATGTGCCTGGCTACAAAGTCATTGATTTCTTGGGTGGTGATCCCAGGTTCGATCAGGTTGGCCACCGCGCGGTAGCAATCCGCCACGATTTGACCCGCCTGTTTCATTTCTTCGATTTCTCGGGGGGATTTTAGAATAATCATCTTTGGTTTATTCGCTCCTTATGCTTGCTAGAATTTCAGAAGCCGGGCGATATCCCCGGCCTCCTCGTGCAGTTTCCCGCGGCGAAGCGAAAGTGAGGCGCACCCGGTCATCGCGGCCAGCAGCATTTCCGCTCGCTGCAGCTTATCCGGTGATTCCGCTGCGTTTCCGCCGGAAGCGGCAGCCCCCTCCGCCGCGCTTCCGGTTTCCAGCAGTGCGGCAAACGGCGTGAGCACCTCCTGGCGGAAAGCGTTCGAGAGCGGGGAAGAACGCCCTTCAGGCAGCGAGGCAAAACCCTCACCCGCCAGCTTATAAAGCAGGTATACGGAGTGGTCCTCCGCCCAAAGCTGCAGCAGCCGGATGCTGGCGGTGGCGGGGTCAAACTCTACGGCACCGGCCGTTTCACCGCTGCCGCTTAAGGAATCCGGGGCTCCCGTGCTCACGGTATCTGCCACAGCAGCCAACCCCATATGTCTACCCGCCGTTGCTTCCACTGAAGTAGAATCGCGTAGGACCTCCAATGGGATTTTCCTTGGAGCCTTCCGCTGAGCACCCATCCATCCCCCGGCCCGGTCCAGTGCGTCCCATAGCAGATCGTTGAGCAAATCGCCTTTATTGCTGTAATAGTGATATACCGTACCATACCCGAGTCCCGCCTGCGCGGCCACATCGCGGATCTCCAGTAATGGCCCTTTATCCAAAAACACATCGGCTGCGGCTTTGCGGATCTGCGCCAGCCGGCGCAGCCGGATATCCTCATTTTGTTCCTTCGTGCGTGGAGTCATCTCGTCCATCCACCTTTTTTATTTTTGACCTGCTGTTATGTCAATATAAAACATCGGCACGGGAATAACAAGTATCTTTTTGAAGTTGGCTATACGTATGAAGTATGATTAGTGAAGGAGTCCATTGCGATATACCTATGAACGGGAGGCATTCTAATCATGAGTGATGAGAAGAACATAGCTTACTTTCCAGAGGATCATTCGCTGGGTATTTCGGTAATTACAGCGATTCATACCGGCGATATCCCGTTGCTGAAGCTGCTGCTTGAAGAGAATCCCGGGTTGGCCGCCTCAAAAATTGTAAGGAACGGAGAATTGCGTTCCATGCTGCATATTGCAACTGATTGGCCCGGACATTTCCCTAACAATACAGTAACAATTGCACTGTTGATTGATGCCGGTGCGGAGGTGAATGCCCGGTTTACTGGACCGCACAGCGAGACCCCGCTTCATTGGGCTGCAAGCTGCAATGATGTCGAAGTGCTTGACCTCCTTCTCGATGCCGGTGCTGACATCGAGGCTTCCGGTGCCGTCATAGCCGGCGGAACGCCGCTCGACGACGCAGTGGCATTCGCGCAATGGCGGGCAGCACATAGATTAATTGAGCGTGGAGCCAAAGCTTCTCTCTGGCATGCAGCCGCGTTGGGTCTGGTAGATGCTATGAAAGCTCATTTTGCCGGAGACCCGCTCTCACAGCAATACCCTTGGGGAGCTGGACACTCATCGCCTCCGGACGAGGTGAACGTCGCTTTCTGGTGCGCTTGCCACGGCGGACAACGACACGCAGCCGAATACCTGCTCGGCCACAAGGCGGATATAAACTGGCCTTCTGTGTGGGACGGCCTCACTCCCTTGGATGCTGCTCAGCGCAGTGCCTCCCCTGATCTGGTACAGTGGTTGCTCGGACTGGGTGCTAAATCCGCTACCGGACTTCTTTGATATTTCTCCGCCAAGCTTCTGTATTCAGCTCATTATTCATGACTGCAGCCACAAATGAGCCGGCCGAAGCCGAAGCAATTGCCTGATGCATCATAGATGCTGCATCCCCGGCGCTATAAATGCCCGGGATATTTGTTTGTCCGGATTCATTAACGGCGAGTACTCCTGTTTCTGTGAATTCGCATCCGATGGTGCGTGGAAGGTCAGAGCCCATCGCCAGCTCAGGTTTGAAAAAGATTCCCCTGGCTGGAATCACCGTCCCGTCTTCCAATACAACTTGTTGAACGATACCATCCTTCGAGTCGATATGCCGGATCGGTGAATCGAACAAGGGAATATCATTGTGCTGGAACTCCTGGCGCTGAGCCTCGGTCAGTTCATCCGGACCATTCGTACAAACCGTAAGCCGGCTTGTCCATCCGGAAACAACCGGAGCGAAATGCATTAGGACTGTCCCCTTCGATATGACGACAAGCGGCTGATCCCTTAATTCCCACCCGTCACAATACGGGCAGACGAAAGCACTTTTTCCGTATACCTCCTTAAGGCCCGGAATAGAAAAGGGCTGATCCTTCATGCCGATAGCGAATAATATTTTTTTACTTGTTATCATTTGTCCTTCCATCGTGCTCAATTCAAACTGACCGTTGGTGCCTGCGATCGATATCACTGTATCCGCTACGAATGATGCCGTGGGATAGGCCAGAATCTCTTCTTGTGCGATTCGCCGGAACTCCTTCGGAGTGATCCCATCACGGGTAATAAACCCGTGAACCGCGCCAGTTACAGCATTGCGTGGACGCCCCTCATCAATCACCGCTACCTTTTTCTTCGCCCTCGCCAATACCAAAGAGGCATTCAGACCCGCCGGTCCGCCGCCGATAATTGCCACATCAACATATTGTTTCTCCATAATGAATAGCCTCCTTCATAGATTCGAAATGTCTACAATTATACCGCAAGAAGCCTGGGACTTCTTGTTTGACCCGATAAAACAGATATCAAAGAGCTTCTTTGTCCACAATAGATGGTTTATTACTATTTTGCAATGATTATTTTTAAATTAATATTATCTTTCAGTGGTGGTATCAGCTCCGATTGGCCGCTTGGATCAGTCCGGCAAGGTATTGCTTCTGCTCTCCCTCAGCTTTGTCAGCAAGCTTCTGCAGCTTGTTCTTCCCGCCCCAGATCAGGTAGACAAGATGTTCCACCTGGTAGTAATGCAGGCCGTGTACCTGATCGAGCAGCAGTCTAAGCAGTCCCACATTCTCCAACTCTCGCGTCATCTTCAGCTTTAATGAATCTGTACAGTACAGCATACACGTCAACAGCACGGGAAGCATCTCTTTGTTAATGCCGTATTGTTCGATTAACGCAGCTGTGAATCTATTCTGGACAGACTGATGTTCAACATCTACCTTCTCCATATATTGAAGGACCAGCGGGAAATATGCCTGATCTGTGAGACCCAGTCCAAAGACCGCATAGCTGCCCGGCATGCAGCATTTCTCCGCTTCTGCATCCGTATACCATTCGACGGTTTCCATCGCTGCGATGGCATATTCTTCAAGCAACGGGTGTATCTTCGGGTATTCAAGCGCATTCGCAAAGAAACGGTGCGTGCCCGTTTTGGCGAGTCCTTTGAGCGGCAGCCAGTGCTTAACTGAGGAGGTTAGCTTGATCTGATAGCTTTTTGGAAAGCCCGACTTCAGCAGATTCGTCAGATACCGGAGCGCAAACGCATAACTCTCCTCTGACTCCTGATTAATACGGATGCGTACCTCGGCAAATACATCATTAGCGCTACATTCCACCTGATCATTGCGTAATCTCGTAACCTCTTCAGCAAAGGCACCGCTGCCATAATTAATTAGCCGTGCAGCCTGGACACTGCCGAGTTCGAGCGCGCATTGCAGGAAGGCAAGCCCCGTACTTCTGCTGTAGGAAGGCTCATATTTAAGGATGCAAACTGCAGCATAGATCACGAGCCCAACCGTTTCTTGCCCGACATTTTCCAGCACAGCATCGTTCCTCTTCGTAAACCCCATCTGCCACTGGGTTCCTGTGTTCTCGAAATAACGCGGCAACCAATGATCTTCTACCCAGTTCCTGAGTGCTACGGTGATAGTATTGCGATGCTCAGCCAGATGCTTGTTCCCCTTGTTCAGCTCTTGTATCTTGTCATACACAGCGGTGATTCTGCCGGAATCCAAGACGGGATACAGTCCTTCATCCAGGAGATGCCGGGCCAGGAAAAAAGTTTCCAGCGGCTTGGTCGGATATTTGCCGGCATCTAGCTTGTTTAAGGTATAGAGGCGGATCTGTTCCAGCAGTTGTTGCTTCTTCGCCTCATCTACGTATTCAAGAATGTGCACATGGACAACACCTTCATTCACCTTGAATTTCCCGTCAAACCTGAACCGGTAATCCAGAACTGCCGGCGGCAATGCATTTAATTTGTTCTGCATATACGAAGCAAGCTCAGGGATGATCTGCTCCCGCACTTGTACCTCTGTCAGCTGCTCAGGGGTAGTCTGCTTGCTTTTACCCGGTTCGTTTAAATCAAGCAATTTATCTGTCACATCCACTCTGCCATCCGCATATTCGAGGAGAGCATACCCGTGAATGCCTGCCTGCAGGGTGGTCCGTTTTACAATTTTCTCTGCTTCTTTATCACTGATATAGATGAGCCACTTGTCTATTTCCATTTTCATTTCTTCAAGAATTGCTTCCAGCGTATAATCCATGTCTATTACATGCTCCTTTACACAGCGATATCGGCAGTGAAGTTGTTCATGCCCACTCTAAAATTATGTACATTAAATATTACCGTATCTTGATTTACCGTTCAAATCGGTTGGGGGTATCTGTCTGATGATCAATCGTTAATTGATACCGGAAATGATTATGTTTCTTAAAATGATATCTGTAATTTTCAAGGTAAATCCTTTAATTACCATACTTCCATATAAAGTATTTTATGATAATATCATCTATAGTCCTTTCGGCCGAGAGCTCAATTCTTATGAAGGGTTTGAGAAAAGTGAAAAAAATAAAATTGAGATCGCTTTCAATATTTTTTTGTTCGATTATCTCTGCTTCACTTTTTACAGCAAGTGTATACGCCGCTTCTGGCATTAGCATTCATGACGTAAGTGCCCAGAAACAACAGGGAGGCTATTTATGCTGGGCGGCCGTATCCAGTATGGCAGGACAATACTTAGGGAAATCCAATGCGACTCAGTATAACATAGTAACAGCCGCTAAAGGATTATACATGGACACTGCCGGATCTGTATACGATGCCCAAAAAGGTCTTGCAGCATATGGTGTAAGTTCGACTGCACTTGTAACTGTGCCAACTTACGACAATATAACGAGTAACATCAATCGTAACTCTAATGTTCTCGCATTTATGAGTAAAACGGGAGCAACGCTTGGTCATGCCTTTTTGATTAAAGGTTACTACTATAACACTGATACCAGCACTCAGAACTTATACTATATTGATCCAGCAGATGCTTCCAGTAATATTCAAAGCTTCTCAACTTTCAAGAGCAATTCTATCTATACTTGGGTCAATACAGTAAACAATATAAAAGTGAATTAACTGTAAAATAATCACTATCAATTAAGGAGGGTTTTTTTTGAAAATTCGCGCCATTATATTAACTATTTTATTTGCTCTATTCACATTGGGAAATGTTGTGTATGCAGATTCAAGTCTGGAGACAGCTGGGGCAGATATCAAGGGGGCGATTGCTAGGGAATATACAGAGTATTATGCTGATACTCTTGAAGCCCAGAAGACTAGCTTTCACGGCAGCGACAAAGCAAGCTTTCATGAAGCAACTTTGGGAGAAGGAGTTGCCTATTATCAAGTGAATGTCCACGGAGATTCACTTTCACATGAATTGACTGGTTATAAATTCCCGCTTTATTTAGAGGGAACTCAGGTTGCGGTGGTCGATGCCACTTTTGAATCAGGTGCCTGGAAAATTTTCAACATCAGTAACCATGATGATTTTGACAGTGCAATTAAACGGATCGAAGCTGAGTATGCTGGAAACGGTAAATTCGAGCTTATTGATGATAAACGTTATAATCTAAATTATGTCTATACTAATAGTACGATTAATGAGGAATATATCAATTTAACAAATGATGAGAGTATAAGTCCTGCAGAGATCCTGAATATTATCAGCGAGTCTGTGGATTCTCTTAATAATTTGAATCGAAATTCAAATGACGGAGTGATTTTAGTCGGTGGCGGCCCCAATGTCTCTCCTTCTGACAATCAGACCTCTTTGCTTCTGCCAATTATTTTATTCGGATTATCTCTTGCCTTTGCTGTTCCACTAATAGCCATACCGACTCAAAGAAGAAGAGCCTCAGGCACATTGGAATGAGAATGGTCCGAATATAATGAGACGAAAAGGATGGGTATTCCCTCTTCTATGCCTTGTGCTGATAACAATGATAGGATGCAACAATGAAGATTCCGCGGCGGGAAAGACCCACGAACAAATCGCCGCCGATTATCTTCAAGCTCTTGGTTACACAATTGTTGCGGATGAAGGAGAGGTCGCAAAATATACCTTGGAGCAGAATATGCTTGAAAACCTGGATTATATGCTGCTCTGGGCAGTTCAGGAGAAAGAACCTTCTGCCTATTTCGGGAAAGAAATCGTCTCTTATGATTTTCTTGTAAAGGATCATCCGCTGGAAAAGTTGTTTAGCCCGGAAGATTACTTTATTTCTGTGGTTGTCATGCTTGTAGACGGTGATGTTATAGGCGGAACCTCCGGTCCAAGAAGTAAAATCAAAAATCTAATCATGGCGGGCGGAGAGTATTCAATAGATGGAAAAACATTGAACGAGATAAAAAGAACCGCTTATCCGCAATGGCTGGACTATTGGAAGAAAACGTACGGTAAGCGAACGGAGTGACCTGAAAGACCTGAAAGACCGCCGCTTCAATTAGAAGCGGCGGTCTTTTGTTTGTACGCCCAGCATGGGCGTCATCTTTAGGGTGAAAGTCCCGAACGGGGGCTGGCGAGCGCCTACCGTTAGCCAAGGGCAAGGGTGTCCACCGTGAGGTGGAATCTGAAGGAAGCCGGAGGCAAAAGCACGGGCCAAGGTACACGAACTGGATTTGAGGCTGTGTCAGTCGGATGAGTCACCTAAACATGACGAAATCCAAAGCCGCCAAGGGCTGGCGCGGTATACTCCAGTGGTCGCGGGCAGACAGATGACGTTCTTATCTGGGGAGACCTGTCAGATAAGCAAGAAAAAAAAACTTGTAACCGTAGCTGAGAGGCTGCGCTGAACTGGCAGGAGTCAGCAGAAGCCATAGTACGTAAGCTGTTGCAACAATTTACGGAAGGGCTGAACCGAAAGGAGAGAGGAAAGCGATGCGTTCGCATGAAGAGCAACGACAGCAGAATATCTCGCAAGGGAGCTTGCGGCAAAGAGAAGCGGTGAAGCCGTCAGGGTATGCCGGAGCGCCGAGTTCTTCGTCGGCACAAGTCGTCCCTTCCTCTCGCGAAGACCAGAACAACTTGCTGGAGCAAATGCTCAAAGGAGATAACCTTCGACTCGCTTACAAACGAGTGGTGCAAAATGGAGGAGCGCCCGGTGTGGACGGTGTAACGGTAGCGAATCTACAAGTTTACCTGAATACGCACTGGGCATCGGTGAAAACTGAACTTCTGACGGGAACTTACAGACCTGCGCCAGTCAAACGGGTGGAAATCCCCAAACCTGGAGGCGGTGTACGGCAGCTAGGCATCCCGACTGTGATGGACCGTTTCCTCCAGCAAGCACTTTTACAAGTCATGAACCCGATCTTTGACGCACAATTCTCGTGGTACAGCTACGGCTTTCGGCCGGGGAAGAGCGCGCATGACGCCGTTAAACAAGCCCAAAGATATATCCAAGGCGGCCTCAGATGGGTCGTGGATTTGGATCTGGAGAAATTCTTTGACAAGGTAAACCACGACATGCTAATGGCAAGAGTGGCGCGGAAAGTGGAGGACAAAAGAGTGCTGACGCTAATCCGTGCTTACTTAAACGCCGGAGTTATGGTGGATGGAAAATGGGAGCGTAGCCGGGAGGGAACGCCACAAGGCGGTCCGCTTAGTCCGCTTCTAGCAAACATTCTATTGGATGATCTGGACAAGGAACTGACCGGGCGAGGTTTGCGATTCGTACGCTACGCGGACGACTGTAATATCTTTGTGGCGAGTAAACGAGCAGGCGAGCGTGTCATGGAATCGGTAAGTCGGTTTGTAGAAGGAAAGCTAAAACTGAAAGTAAACGGGGAGAAAAGTGCGGTAGCGAGACCTTGGCACCGAAAGTTCTTAGGATTCAGTTTCCTGAGCCAGAAACAGGCAACGATTCGGATTGCTCCGAAGAGTCTCGCAGCTTTTAAAGGGAGAATTCGAGAGCTAACGAAACGTACCTGGTCCATTTCCATGGAAGAAAGGATTTACCGACTGAACCGCTATCTGATGGGTTGGCTCGGTTATTTCCGTCTAGCCTCGGCGAAGACACACTTCCAAACACTGGACCAGTGGATTCGGAGGAGACTTCGAATGTGTCTGTGGAAACAGTGGAAACGAGTACGTACACGAATCCGCGAGCTTCGAGCACTCGGGGTTCCAAAGTGGGCTTGTTTTAAGATGGCCAACTCGCGGCGAGGCGCGTGGGAAATGTCCCGGAACACGAATAACGCCCTTTCGACTTCCTATTGGGAAGCAAAAGGGCTGAAGAGTTTACTTTCACGCTATCTGGAACTTTGTTAACCTTTTGGAACCGCCGTATGCGGACCCGCATGTACGGTGGTGTGAGAGGACGGGGGCTTGCCGCCCCCTCCTACTCGATACCATTATTTTTTTTGAAAACTGTTCTTTAAAAAGGATTGCAAAGCCGTTTCTACTTGCGTGTCTTAAATCTCTTCGAGAGCACGAAACCAAGGATGATCAGACCCATTCCGGCTAGGTACATGCCTATCGGACTTTCTTCACCGGTCTGAGGCAGCTTACCCGGCAGACCGCCTTGATTCGTTGGTTCATTTTGTGAAGGTTCATCTATTGTTCCTTTAGGCACTTCATCTACCACTACTTCGATCTCGATCTCCTGGTCCTCTCCATTATCGCTAACGATAATAGTGAACTTGTCTTTTCCGGTATAGCCAGGGTCAGGTGTGTACTTCCATTTCCCGTCTGGTGTAATCACGACGGTTCCATGTTCAGGCTCATCACCAAGGCTAGGAATTCCCCCAAGCGGGATTTCACCCTCGACCGGAATGTCCTCTATTGTGTTGACAGCTGTTGGCTGTGGACTTGGAGGACTGCTAATTACAGGTGTTGCTGTCGGTGCATTTGTCGGTTCACTTGTAGGTTCTGGTGAAGCCGATGGTGAAACTGATGGTGTCACCGTTGGAACAACTGTTGGACCCGGAGTGACTATGACTCCTGGTATTGAAGGAGTTGTTGGCGTTGATGACGGCGTTGACGGCACATATGGTGTTGCTGTTGGCGCCGTTGGTTCTGTTGGAGCTGGCGTTGCTGTTGGTGCAACAGTCGGCGTTGCTGTTGGCACTGGTGTTGGTGCAACAGTCGGTGTTGTCGTTGGTACTGGTGTTGGCGCAACCGTCGGTGTTGTTGTTGGTACTGTTGTTGGCGCTACTGTTGGTGTTACGGTTGGCACTGGTGTTGGCGCAACAGTCGGCGTTGCCGTCGGTGTTGCTGTTGGTGATGATGTTGGCGCTACTGTTGGTGTTGCTGTCGGCGATGGTGTCGGTGCCACTGTTGGCGATGGTGTTGGCGCAACAGTCGGCGTTGCCGTCGGTGATGGTGTTGGCGTTGCTGTTGGTGTTGCTGTTGCTGTTGGCGATGGTGTTGCTGTTGGTGATGGTGTTGGCGCTACTGTTGGTGTCGCTGTCGGCGATGGTGTTGGCGCAACAGTCGGTGTCGGTGTGGCCGATGGCGATGGTGTTGGCGTCGCTGATGTTTTGTTTTTTATTTGCAGATCTATGGCTGTAGTTGAATTAATTTTAACTGCATGAGGTGTCGTATCTAACAGATAACCTGCAGGTGCAATTTTTTCAACTACTGCATAATCGCCACCAAGTAGTTTCGTGAATTCAAGCTTACCTGCATCATCTGTTACTCCCTCATTAATCCAAATCTGCTCATTGCCGATGACGCGGAATAAGTCAAAGGCAGCTCCTTTGAGCGTATTGCTAGGATCACTGGCATCAATCTTTTCAATGCTGAGCGTGCCTCTGACACCACTGCCTGTGCCTGAACCGCTCGAGAGCTGAACTTTAACTTCAGAATTGGTTTCTTTGGTAACCTCTTTCACATTCTTACCTGTGAGCTCTACCTCGTTGCTGACTGTTTCATTATTTTGTGCAGTGATCACAGATTGGTACTGAAGAATATAAGCTTCCGAGATTTCTTTGGTAAACTTCAGTTCGAAGCTTTCTTTGCCTTCACTGTCTTTCAAGAAGTCCAGCGTATAATCAGTGTCTCGTGTCAGTTCCTCGCTAGTGGGTGTTATCGTCCCGTTGTCTGCAACATTAGTCTTGTAGAGATGATAAGTATTAGTGAGCAGAATTTGATTCTCACTAGGAATATCTGTTACTACTGCATCCCTCACAACGGATTGATTACGGTTGATATACACCGTCCAGTCAATCTTATTGTTGTTTTGTGCGCCTGTCTTGGCGATATATTCGCCTCCATTAGGAATGTTGACCGAAGCATTCAGGTCTGCGGATTCCTTGGTGGTACCATCATATAGTACTGCTGTATTATCGACAGTCTTTACGTCAATAACCTTATCAGCGAAAGTAGTCTTAAAGGTAACGTAAAATGCATAATTGATCGGTTTGTTAAAGCTTACCTCAAGCTTCCCGTCGTTCAGAGTTACGTTGTAGTCCTTTTCATCGACGTTTACGTCCTCTGAAGGGTTACCATTCGAGCCATAGATCCATTTGAATACCTTAACGGAATCCAGATCCACAACTTGACCGCTGGTAATCGTGTCCACCAATTTAGCATTAGTCAGGGTTTTCATATTATAGTTGGCCCCGACATTCCAGGTAATCTCTTTGTTGATGGCATCGTACGATCCGTTTTTGAGTCCATTATTCTTCACTTCTGCTCTTGGATCGAATGTTGATGTTGTCTTGATGGTCCGACTCTGACCATTCTCCACCCATTCCAGCAATGCCTGATTGACAAACTGGTTTTTATCCTCCGCCAACCAATCAAAGTTAAACTTAGTGAGGTATGTGATGGTATACGGTTCAGAGATCGGAGCTTTAAAAGTAATCGTGAACCCGTCGTTCACCGCCACAGGATCATGGTCGGTATAAACAACCTCAGTGGCGACTGCGGGACCTCCAGCGACCGGTTTAATCGTAAGGCTTCCCGTTACCAGCTTGAGTCCTGCGTTAACGAAGGTATCCGTTACTTTCAGATTTTCCATCGTCTTTGAATCTTTGTTGATCGTAATTGTCCAACGTACTGTCTTGTTCAGATAATCTTTTTCGCTGTTACCCTTGACCAATATTTGTTGGGTGATATTCTGGGAAGCTGAGTCCGAATGTTCACCGTAAGTCACTGTATTAGTGACC
The DNA here is from genome assembly GCF_038000235.1 of Paenibacillus sp. FSL R10-2199. Lineage (NCBI taxonomy): Bacteria > Bacillati > Bacillota > Bacilli > Caryophanales > Paenibacillaceae > Paenibacillus > Paenibacillus sp. FSL R10-2199. The sequence goes on from NZ_JBBOBO010000001.1 coordinate 5,274,590, forward strand.
TTGCCATTTTCAAAAACACGTTCCGGCGCTTTAGTTTTATATTCGATGCGGTAAGCAGAATCAATATCATCATTGAATTTGAGTTCAAAATGATATTTACCATCTACCACTGAATCTGTAACCGTGTATTTATTATCCGGAAGAGGCTGGGCATCTTTGACCCCTTTACCATCGGCCGCAATAGTCACCGGGTACACCTTCAGCGAATCTGGAATGAGTTCCTGTTTGAGGTCAATGGTATCCTTCAGAACCGCGTCGTTTGCCGAAATAAACTTTTCATTGTAATTGAATTCAATTGCCCAGCCAAGAGTCTGGGTTGCAGGATCGTAGCCGTTTGTTACTTTGGTAAGCGGCTTGCCCCGTCCTACGGTTACGGTAGTCTTCGATTCTTTAGATAATCCGTTGTCTCCCGTAAAAATAGCTGTATTCTCATAGCTGACCGCATCCTCACCGCTGGCTGTAATATCGGTGGTGAATTCTACACGATACGCCTTGGTGATCGGGCTCTGTTTAAATTTTAATTCCAGCTTCGCCGGTGTGGACCCGGAGGCATCATAACTGCTACCCGGAACAATGTCACCTGCTATAACTGTACCGTCCAGCTTCACTTCAAGTTCACGGACAACAATGGAGCTTGTATCAAGCGTCAACCCGTCCGGAATCGCATCGGTAACAGCAGCGTTGCCCACACTTTCCAAGACCTTGTTGACATCGACGGTCCAGCCGATTTGCGTCGGATTGTAGAATTGAGGCAATGGAGTACCTTTCTTCTCTACAGTTGAACTGACGTTAGGCTTGAAATGAAGTTCAATTACCTGGGTGCCGCCATTGATCGGGAACTCCACAAGCTGTGTGGTCGACCCTTTTATTTTTTTAGAACTAAGCAGTGAACGGACAGTAAAGGTCCCCTGCACTTTATCATATTGTTCAATAAATTCATTAAACGTAAAGACAACATGATTATTACCTTTATCGACATGATAGGTGCCTACTGTATCTCCACCAAATAGAAGATCCCCATCCAAATCACTATAAAGCTCAAACGGATCGGGTATATTAAATTCAAAAGTGGAGCCTGCTTCATAACCGTGCCCGTCTGCTAATGACCACGTGTAATTCAGTTCGGAATAGGAATCCAGCTGATATACATTTCCGGTGACTGTCTCTGAGTAGTGCTCATCCGTATACACGGCCAGAGAAACGCTGGTGATCAAATTTTCCGTAATTTTACTGGGTTCTGCATGAGCACGTTCAGTGAAAGAGCCAAAGCTTGTTGTCCATTGGGTAACCAATAGAATAAGTACGAGCCAAATGCTAATCTTTTTCATTTTCATTGATGAATACTTCCTCCTTTTTCGTCATCGATTGTGTTTGAAGCTTCATGCCATTGCCTGCGCAACTTGTGGGAGAACTGCGCCGACAGCAGTTTAAGTAACTGTAAACCTGACATATGAACAATTTCTGAACAGCTTCCGGATTTGCGTGTGAAAAAACAAAATAACCCGCCAAGCATAAGGCTCGGCAGGTATTTGGTACTTGTATACGGCTTATCCCTTTTACTTAGTCACGGGTTACAAAGTGCTCCACCCCATCTGCTAAATTCGAGATTTTATTCTTAAGAAACTCAGGGTAAACCTTATAGTCCAGTAATTCGTTGATATCAACCCACTGGAATATCAATCTGGATTCATCCGTTTGAATTTTACCCTCATGAAGCAAAACTCCGGAGCTCCGGAAATTATGAATTCGATTCTCTTCTGCGAATAACCAATCTCTGTTTTTCATACTCAAACACCACCAATCTCTACCTTGCCCCAGCTATTCCCCACTTCTCAGACCCGCCCGGTACTCGCTCGGCGGCATGCCGGTGTGCTTGCGGAATTGCTTGGAGAAATACAGCGCATCATTGAAGCCCACGGACGAAGCCACCTGCTCAATGGTCAGGGGAGACCCGAGTAGTTGTCTGGCCTTGTCCATCCGCTTTTTGAGCAGAAACTGTTTGGGCGAGAAGCCGGTTCGCTGCTTGAAGGCTTTGGACAGATGCACCCGGTGGTAGCCGAGTGAGGATGCCAGGTGATCAATACTAATCTGCTGGTGGAACTGCAGCGAAATCCAGCGGATAGCCTGGTCAATCTGCCGGTCAATAATCTCGGGCATTTCGGCAGGGTGCAGGGGCAGCGCGCTTAAATTACCCAGCCCGAATTGATGAAGCAGCAGCCGTGCCCAGCCTGAAGCCTCCAGACTCTCCAGCCGCGGGTAAGCAGACTGCTGGAAGGCATGCCGGATACGTTCGTACAAGCTGTGAAGCTCTGTGACATTACCGGAATGCATGAAGGGCTGTTCCCTTGTAATGCCTACAGCCGATAGAAGTTCTTGAACGCCTATCCCCTGTAAGGCTACCCACGCATAATGCCATGGGATATCCCCATCTGCCTGATAACTGAAGAGCGCACCCGGGAAAATAACGAAGGTGTCCCCACTCCTGCACTCGGCAGAGAACGTCCCGCTTTGAAACAGGCCCTCCCCTTCCAGGACAGTATGTATCAAATAAAAATCGTGAACGGAAGGTCCAATTTTATGGCCGGGATAAGGCCTTGCCTCCCCGCTGAACAGGACAGACAGATCCTGCTCCTCAGGTGTAAGATTAATCCCTAAAGTGAAATCATAATGGTCCGGATTCATATGCAACATTCCTCCATATTCATCTTGTCTTTCTCCATAGTCGTGCCTTCGGTTCTATTCTATAGTGATTATAGAAGAAAACAGCGGAAAAAGCTTCTAAACCAACGATTATCATTCGGATTAAGATTCATATTCCCAAATGAATGAAGCGTATTCCGCAACTTACAGGAGGCTAATTTCTAATGTCCAAAATTACATTTATCGGTGCCGGCAGCACGGTTTTTGCCAAAAACGTCCTGGGGGATATCATGGCTACACCTGCCCTGCAGGGGTTCGAGCTTGCCTTGTATGATATTGACCTTCAGCGGCTCAAAGACTCCGAGAATATGCTCACGAATCTGAAGAACAGCGGCGGCAGCACCTGTACCATCATCGCCTATACCGACCGCAAAGAAGCGCTGCGCGGCGCCAAATATGTAATCAATGCCATTCAGGTCGGGGGATATGATCCATGCACCATTACAGATTTTGAAATTCCGAAGAAATACGGCTTGCGTCAGACTATTGCGGACACTGCAGGCATCGGAGGATTATTCCGCAATTTGCGCACGATTCCGGTCATGCTCGATTTCGCTGCGGATATTCGTGAGGTCTGTCCGGATGCGCTGTTCCTGAACTACACGAACCCGATGGCCGTTCTAACGAATGTGATGAACACTTACGGCGGAGTGAATACGGTGGGATTATGCCACAGCGTGCAGCAATGTATCCCCGGATTATTCAGTCACCTCGGGATAGAACAGGAAGGTGTACAGGCGACGATTGCCGGTATCAACCACATGGCCTGGCTGCTCAAGGTTACCAAGGACGGCAAGGACTTGTACCCGGAGATCAAACGCCTCGCTGCAGAGAAGCAGCTTGAGCCTCACGGTGATATGGTCCGCTATGAGATGATGCTGAAATTCGGCTATTACATTACAGAATCCTCCGAGCATAATGCCGAATACCATCCGTATTTCATCAAAAGAAATTATCCCGAGCTGATTGAGCGGTTCCAGATCCCTCTAGACGAATATCCGCGCCGCTGTGTAGAACAGATTAGTCGCTGGGAACAGATGCGTGAGGAGCTGGTGAATAATCAGGAGCTTGCGCATGAACGTTCACATGAATACGCCTCTTATATTCTGGAAGCGATGGAGACTAATGTGCCGTTTAAGATCGGCGGCAACGTTATGAACACAGGACTGATTCCTAATCTGCCCAAAGAAGCCTGTGTCGAGGTCCCTTGTCTGGTTGACCGCAGTGGAGTAACTCCGACCTACGTAGGCGATTTGCCTCCGCAATGTGCCGCACTGAACCGGACGAATATCAATACACAACTGCTAACGATTGAGGCCGCCATGACACGCAAGAAAGAGCATATCTACCACGCAGCCATGCTGGATCCGCATACTTCAGCAGAGCTATCGATGGATGATATCATTAATATGTGTGATGAGCTGATCGCTGCCCACGGTGACTGGCTGCCTGACTATCAATAAAAGGTGAAATTTGTTTTATCGCTATAAGCAAAGAAGCCCCCCTATAGGACGCTATAGGAGAGGCTTCTTTGCTTATGATGAATTTTAGTTCAACGACTCCATTCGCTCAGGTTGTCTGGATTGAAATCTAACTCCTTGCCGCTTTGATTAATCACATATACTCTCTCCGGCGGACTTTCCAGGCTTCTACCCGTAAGTACAAGCTGGCGCCCTCCTTCAATGGGATAATTCCTTATATATAATCCTGAACCGGTATCTTCAAAAGAATATTTGTTCAAATCGCTCCAATCCAATGTGTTGCCCTTTTCCGATAAATCCGTTAATTCATCTAATGAAATATAACCGTCCAGCCCTCCTTCCTGGTTGTTTTGGCATGCTGAACCAATCATTAGAACGAATAAGACAATCATTGATAACTTCAAATATTTAGCTAGTCTCATATACAACCCTCTCCAGAATGCCATTATCCAGCTGGTGATCTATAGGGGTAAATATACCATAATATAGAAGTCAACACTAAGTCTGCAATAACAATCTCCTAGCTCTTAATAATCTCAATAATCTTCCGCTGGGCATCTATCGCTTCGGGGATGGGCATGATCACAAACACATGGTTCATTTTGGGATATACAAAGGTATTGATTTCAATTCCCTGCCCGGTTAGCTTGTCATCCAGTTTCATGGCATCGGGATATAGCCCTTCGTGCGTTCCGATAAAGTGAGTGATTCTTCCGAGGCCTTCAAAGTCCCCGTAGATGGGACTGATTATAGGATCGCTTAAGCTTTTATCATCCGCCCAGATCCTTGTAATGACTTCCATTCCACCCACCGACAGCATCGGGTCCTTCTTTTCATATTCAGGAATAAGCGGGTTAGTAAGCCCCATATCCACACAGGCAGACAATAGAATGATGTCCTTGGGCTGGGGAATATCATTCATTTGGAGCAGATGGGCCAGACCCAGTGAGATGTTTCCGCCTGCTGAATCGCCCATAATCGTCAATTGTTCCGGACTTTGAACGGTTCCCAGAATATCTTTATACAGGTTAAGGAGCTTCGGATAGGTATTCTTATAATTAAAGTTAGGAATTTTAGGATAAATAGGGGCAATTATTTTCGCATTAAGCGACTGTGCCATTCTATCCATGAACATCCAGTGAAAGCTTAAAGGCTGGTTGACCCAAGCACCGCCATGGATATAGAGAATTACTTTTTGCGTCAAGGATTGTTGGTCATTTATTGTAAAAACCTTAATTCCCTCAAACACTTCCTCCGTAATTCCGCTGATGAATTTAACATCAGCAATTATATAGGGTTTACTGTTTTCTAGGCCTACCCGTTTTACAAACTGGGTCGTGTTTTCAATACTTGAAAAGCCTTTTTTTGTGTTTCGTAAAGCTAAATACTTCTCAAACAGAAAACTCTTAGTTGAACGTTTTTTTGTATATACTTGTACACTCATCGTTCCCCCTCCTGTCATGCTGAATGATTACTGTATTTGCATTATAAGGGTTGATGTATACTTCAAGGTCAAGAAAAATTCTATTTGGATTCGACATTAGCAAAATCCTAAGAATAATTAAACATAACGTTGATTCCATGCGCAAAAAAGGCGACAGCCTAATGAATCCGTTATCGCCTTTTTGAATTGGGCAGAGCGGAGATCCAGTGCTGGAGTTGACTTTTAATCATGGCGAATAGTTTCTTGCCGAGTTGATTGGCGATTTCGTTCATCAATTCCACCAGTTGTTGTAAAGCAAGGGCCCAGTCCAAAGTGCCGACTTCATCACAAAGCAAATAAAACAGTCCGCCGAGCGTCCGTTGATCGGTACTTTGCCGATGCTGCCAGACCAGCAGAATATAGCGGGAAAAGACAATCGTTGTATGGCTAATTAGCAAACCGTAGGAGCGACCTTGAAACTCTTTTGCAGACGTAACAAGGATTTAGCGCATTTAAAAAAGACTTCGATGTCCCAGTGAAGAGCGTAGATTTTAATCATTTCCGGTGCCGTTAGCGTCAGATCCGTCGATAGAATAGCTAGCCACTCGTTTTTTACCATACCAATGATATGAAGATCTCAGTCTACAATCCGCCCGATTAGGGGGTATGCGTGAACCAGATATCCATAAGTTCGTAAGCTGCAGAAACCCCGGAATCGATGGCCCGATCCAGCAGTTCGGAAACCAGATGTGGGGCAGAAAGTAATGCTTCCTTCCGGCGTTTGTACCCGCAGGAGCACTTGTCGATTCCCGGATTCATGCCGGTAAGTCCGGCCTTTATGGAACTCAGCAAAGCGAAGTCCAAAGGGAGAAACGTATGGCCGTCCGACCAGCCCAAAGTCAGCATACGAAACCCTTTATAGTAAGCACCCGTCGCGTGATCCTTGAAACGAGCCAACAATTCTACAGTTTTGCTCCGATTTCGTTCAAACATGGAATCGTCCACAATGAACACGGAGGTTCTCGTGACGGAAGTCAGGGTTTCGACCCGCTACACAGTGTCACTGCTGAGCGAAGTCAAGAAGCGCCGCCAAGCGAAGCCGCTATGATTGAGAAACCGATAGACCGTATCTTTGCCAGGAAAGATTTCACCTTTGGCACTTTCCAGCAGGCGAAACCAGTTTTTCTGATGGAAGAGTAGCACGAAAACGAGCAGGAACAGATGGGAACAGGTATAGCCGAAAGCCTTTTTGAATCCTGATTTTCTCAGGTGCTTCAGTACACCGAGCTCCTGAAAAGCAGGCCTCATTTCAGGCGGGAGTTGATCTAGAGACAGCTTTTGCTTTATCATGGGTAGGACACATCTTCTGTGGTTTAGTGGAAGCTTCGACACTCTCACTTTACCAAATGAATTAGTGTTTTTCTATGGTGGCAAGACCCTTACTTAAACATGCTCCACCTTAACCCCAGTATGGGGTCAACTCGATTTTGACTCTGCGAAAATTGAGTCAGATAGACTTAAATGTGAAGGTGGTCGAAAATAGCTTGAAGAAAATGTTTAGAACGCTTAGTATACGTTCGCTGCAGCAACTCTTGGCCTAAGCTTGTCTTTATTGACGAATGACTATAGTGCAGTTGATCAAGCCAGACGCTAATGGTCGATGGTAATGTTATGCGGTACATTGATTTTTAATCGAGGATATAACTATCTGAAAAGTAAAAATAAGCAAGCGAATATAATGACATTTACAGGGGCGCTGATTTTGGTCTTTGTTCTTGTTAAATTCCTCTTTTAAGAGCGAGAACAATGTAATCAAGGCCGGCTTGAGTTAATCCACTTTCGGTTGCATAACGGGCTTGGTGAATATGATTTAATACAATAGTAATATCTCTCTGATCCATCCCTAGCTCCTGAAAACGAGATTCTTTTTCTGCTCCAAGCAATTTCAAAATTTGATACACAGGGTCAGCGCTTATCAATCCGTGCAACATCCTTCCTGTAATTTCTATGGGGATAGCATATTCCCACTTTGGCTTTTTGGTGACCATCTGTAATATTCATTATATTCTCTGAAAGTTGCCTAGCACGTACATTCGCTTCCCTTAATAGGATGTTATGAAGTGAAGAATCCTAAGGAGGCTGGTAACGGATGCAGAAGAAGAATCCTAAATTGGTGAAGAAAGTACTGTACTCCACACGGGCGCAGAGACATGTGCATGAATTTGAGGGGAGTACAAAACTGGCTGAAGCAGGTGCAGACCGCCATAACCATCGCTTCGCAGGCGTGACCGGGCAAGCCATCCGGGTAGGAAGCAGTCATGTTCATGAAATTGATCTCAACAAAACTGATTTTCTGAACCATTTTCATAATCTGAAAAAGATTAGAACAGGACCGGCTATTCCAGTGGGGAATGGTAAACATGTACACTTTGTAATGGGCCAAACGACAGTAAACGATGGTCATAGACATCCATTTAATTTTGCGACATTGATTGAATCCCCTCTTGTTTAAATAAAGTAAGACTATATTACCCATGAGAAAGTGTACTCGTTTGAATTCGGTTATATAAAATAGCCTAATAAACCATCTCCAGCCATCAGTCTGTGTGCTTTTGCCCACAAAAAAAGATACTCCATCAAACATATTGTCTGATGGAGTATCTTTTGTGATAGGGCTATTTGCTGAATAAATGTTCAGCATCATCAAGCGCCATGCTTTGGCCAATGGAGGAGTAATCGAGCCATTTTTGTCCATCCAAGAGGTAGACATGATTGTTTTTAACAGCTTTTAGATTTTGCCATACCGGATTCTTCTCCAGCTCTTCGAAGTTCCCCTTAGCTTCTTTACCCGTGCTGATGATTAGGAAATGGCATTTATATTCGAAAGACCAAAGAATGTGGAAAATGCCCGCGTGCCGTAAGACTTTCCCGATGTGTAGAGCGGCAAAAAGTTTGGAAAAGCGAGACTGTTCAGACAGGGAATGTTGTTTTAACATGTTTAATTTTCGATTTTAAACCACGGACCTGAAGCTTGAAGGACAGCCCATAGTTTTTCCGGAAGATCAATGGTATTAATATTGGAAGCCTTGATAGCTGTTTGAATATCTGATTCCTGTCCGCTTTGAACCTTGTCAATCCAATCTGGATCTGTAATTAACGCATGTCCGATCACAGCTAGGTTAAGTCCTTTATCTAATCCTTTTGCAGCATCATCGGGCGTTACCATAGAACCCGCAGCCAGTAGGGAAATCCGGCTATTCACATGTTCAACGATCAACTCAAGATAAGTCCTATCATCTTGGCTATCAACTGGCTTAGAGGATAGAGCATCAGCTAGTGAAGCATGCACATAATCAACTTCTGCTTCAATCAGACGGTCAATCAATACATAAGTATCTTTCATCCTTATACCGCCTTCTTGATGTTCATCAGGAGAAATCCGGTAACCGAGAATAAACGGTTTAACAGCATGCTTTTCAATAACCCTTTTCATTTCCTTAACGATTGCCAGTGGAAAACGAAGGCGGTTCTCAAGTGATCCTCCCCAATCATCCTCACGTCTGTTGAAGTAGGGAGAGAAAAAGTTTTGAACTAAAAATCCGTGTGCACCATGAATTTCAACCCCGTCGAACCCTGCTTCTATCGCTCGTCTTGTTGTTTCTCCAAATGCATGAATGACTTCCCATACTTCATCGTGCGAAAGCTCTCTCGGCATAACGGAAGGAGCAAATCCTGTAGCTTCCGTCTCAACAGCACTTGAACTAACTACATCTCTATTTGGGGTAAGATCCGGGAGTGCTTTGCTGCCTGCGTGAAAAATTTGAAGCACAGCAGCAGCTCCGCCGCTTTTTGCCGCATCCGCCAATCTACGTAAACTTGGAATGAATTTATCGTCATAGGCTGCAAATTCATTCGTAAAACCAATCCCATTAGGCTGAACATGTGTACACCCTGTTATAACCAGACCTACACCTGTTACTCTTCTTCTGTAATAGTTCACTTCACCATCTGAAATTGTGTAATCGTCATTGCTGGCCCAGGTGGTCATAGGCGACATTACTACCCTATTTCTAAGAGAAATCCCATTTTTGAATGTGAAAGATTCGAACAGGCTGTTATATTTTGTGTTCATTTTCTTACCTCTTTCTAATTAGTTCATTTCTAAACTTACCAGTTGATGAGCGGCAACGACATTGTTACAATAACTTCATTAAGTATTCGAGTTACTCGAAGTCAATATCATGGAGGTACGAAATTTTGAATCAGTCATTACATGAACCCAAATATACGATTAAAGATGTAGCAGAAATCACCGGACTTACCAAACATACAATCCGTTACTACGATGACCAACAATTAATTCCTTTCGTTTCAAGAGATGGCAGAAACAACCGTTTATTCTCTGACCATGATCTGGATTGGCTACGAATGGTTCACTCCTTTCGTATTTCAGGATTGCCGATTTCAGAAGTCAAACATTACATTGCTATGTGTTTACAAGGTGATGAGACGATTCCTGACAGGGCTGAGCTTGTTGCAAAGCAAGAAAAAGAACTAGAGGCAAAGATCCATGCGTACAACCTTCAATTAATGCACATTAAAGAAAAGAAGGCTTATTACAATAGTGTCTTGGCTGGCCAATTGAACGACACCTGGAATCCGGTTAACAATAATCCGGAATGCGGTGAGAAATATGATATACCGGAACATATCCATTCAGCATCAAAGGCTCATGTTTCACCCTAAAAGTTAGTCTAGGGCTTCGTGTGCACACGAAGTCAATATTTTTCTTCTCACAATATTTCAACATACCCTTCGGTTCCATGCACACGGATGCGTTGCCCGTCCTGGATGAGTCTGGTGGCATTCTCCACTCCGACAACTGCCGGTAAGCCGTATTCCCGTGCGATCACTGCGCCATGGGTCATCAGTCCGCCGACTTCGGTAATTAGGCCTTTGATGGAGACGAACAACGGGGTCCAGCTGGGGTCAGTAAACAAGGTGACCAGAATATCCCCCTCCTCCAGATTAGCCTCTTCCATGTTGAGGATCACACGTGCCCTGCCTTCTACCATTCCGGAAGAAACAGGCAGACCTGCAATAGCCCCAGCCGGGAGATGATCCCGTTTGTATTGGCCGGACAGGATTTCACCGTCAGAGGTAATCACACGCGGGGGAGTGAGCTTGACATATAATTTATAGTCCTCTTTACGCTTATTGATGAGCTGGTAATCGGTTGTATTCGTGCGGACGGCTTCGTGAAGCTCTTCAAAATTGAGGTAGTATATATCTTCTTTGTCGTGGATAACACCTGCTTGAACGAGGCGTCCGGCTTCCTTCAGTAACGCCTGCTTATACACCAGGTAACGGCTAACCATGCCGTATTTAGGATATTCCCGGTAACCGATGAAATTCCGGACCAGGTCAATTCTTACTTTGGTTTCTTCGGCTTTGTGTTCTCCATCCGGTAACTGCTTCAAGCGGTCTAACAGCTCCTGTTCTTTCTCCCAAGCTTCCTGCCGCCCCTGCTCAAATTTCTGTCTGCTGACATCCGGTGCAAAGTTTCTGATGTTGCTAAGAATCATGGGGATCAGTATCGCCGGTTTCTCGCTCCAGCGGGTTCTGGTAATATCGATTTCTCCGGTACAGCGCATTCCGTATTTGCTGAGATAATTATTAAGAGCGTCATACGTTTCTTGCCCGCCCTCTATCTTAATCAGTCCGTCCAGGAAGTCCTCCTCTTGTACTTGCTGCAAATAATCAATGACCTGCGGGTAAGGACGAATCACATCTGCGACATCCATCAGTTCCAGACCCATTTCCGAAGTAATATTGTTCTGCACTGATTGCGAAAGGGTATCAGCCGCGTTAATTTCACCTAACCACTCGTTCATTTTTTCGTTAATCCATGCGGAAGAATCCATTGCGGCCATGAACACTGCCGTACTCTGCGGGTCGAATAGAACCCTCTTCAGTTCCTGGATATCTTCAAGGATGAACTCGAATAGAGCCGAGCCTGATTTCGTCTTGATGTTGTGTTTCAGCTCATCTACCGATGCCGCATTACTCTTGATCAGCTCCGTAACGATGGCCGGATCGCTGCCGGCAGGTGTTTGATCGCCAACGGGCGGCTTACCTGGATTGCTTTTGCCGGACTGCGCGGCCGCTTCAGCTTGCGGTGAGATGGGTATGAAATCTCCCCGCTCCACGATAGTCATAAGCGCGTCTTTGACGAGCGGATCGGATTTCCCCAAGGTATCAATGATCATCATTCTGGCGGGCGAAGCCAAATAGGAGGTGACATCGACAAACAGTCTTCCGCCGGCTATACGCATGGGAGCAGGAGTTATTAACAGGTGAAAAGACAGGCCCAGCGGCTTCATAGCATCTGTCATCATTTGCCCATGACCCACAGATACATAAGCGCGGTTCTCTTGATCACTGGCTTCAGGGATCGGGAATAGCGTGGTGATGGGCCGGCTCTGCACAATATAGAAGGTATCATCAGCCAGACACCATTCAATATCCTGGGGTGAGCCAAAATAAGTCTCGATTTGTCTGCCGATATGTGCGAGCTGCAAAATCTGCATTTCAGTAAGCGTCTGCGCTTGTTGCTGGCCGGAATCAAGCTGCCGGGTTTCAGTACCGCCTTGCGGCAGTCCGTAAATAGCCAGTTTTTTGGCTGCAATCCGCTTATCGACGATCTCCCCGTCTTTCACCTTATAACAATCGGGAGACACCAGGCCTGAGACCAATGCTTCTCCAAGTCCAAAGCTGGCGTCGATGGACAGCAGCTTACGGTTATTTGTTACCGGATCAGCGGTAAACAGAATGCCCGAAGCCTGCGGGAAGACCATTCTTTGAACGATAACTGACAAATAGACCTGAGTGTGGTCAAAACCATTCTGCAGCCGGTAGATTACCGCGCGGTCCGTGAATAGTGAGGCCCAACATTTGCTGATATGCTGGAGGATGGCATCAACGCCGATAATATTTAAGTAGGTGTCTTGCTGGCCGGCAAAAGAGGCATGCGGCAGATCCTCAGCAGTCGCACTGGAACGTACCGCGTAAGCCTGTTCACTCCCCAGCCGGGAGAGAACCTGTGTAACTGCTGTTACAACCCCGGACGGAATTTCTGCTTCCGTAATCATCCGGCGGATCTCCCTGCTGATTTCTCTAATCTGCTCCCGGTTGTCCGCTCGCAGTGTGGTTAGCCGATTCAGTAGAACATGATAGGTTTCGTTATGCACGATTGCTTCCTGATAAGCTGCGGTTGTAACACAGAAGCCTTCGGGGACTTGGATGCCTTCTATTCCTGATAACATCCCCAGATTTAACCCTTTGCCGCCAACCAGCAGCAGCTGCGTATTATCCATTTCCTCAAAACCCAGAACCAAAGCATCCATTCCATATCTCCCCTAACTATTGAGTTGAAAAAAAATTTGACAAGAAATTTCCGGCATGTTATATTAAATATATAAGATGCATTAACTTTGTTATTTCAAATAAAAACAGTTGTGAAGTGATTATATCATCCTGTATGTATATATGCAATATGAAGAACCTGAGCTGCTGCTCAGGTTCTTTTTTTTGACGTATGGGAAGTTATATTGAAGCGGACTGAGATTCCGCGAATAACGCCTGATTAACACAAATAAAGGAATCTGAGTCCTCCTCTATTCGTCTATTCGTTACGCCCGTAGTAGAGCTTCAGGTTTGTCACATCCACCAGATACAGGATATCGATACCTTTGGGACTGCGGTCAACCGCCAGCCGCTCGACCGGGATACCCGGCGCAAGCGATGTTTCGGTCCAGCCTGCGCCCGTATTTACGGCCATGAATGCACGATCGCTGCCGCTGCTTTTCACGTAATAGATTCTTGCGGCATTGCCTGCCCAGGTCACATCAATCGCGGCTGTAGTCGGAGCTGCATTATAGACCGTCTGCAGCACCCATCCCCCTGTGCCATAAGTGGCCTGCTTAACCGAGAAGCTCGTAGCGCCTTCTTCACGATAGCGGTACGCAATAACCGGGCGGCCGAGAGTATCGAGCGTCATCTTGGCGCTCTGAACGCCCGGTCCGCCGGGATCGCTGCCGCTCTGTACATAGGCTTCACCAGGAGCCATAGGCTGTACAATATCTGCGGTAGTCAGTGAGACCGGAGCTGACACAGGCGTTCCGTCTGCTTTGGAGAATCCCCCCGTGGAAGGACTATATTTCAGATAAGACAGCTGGTGGCGCAGCGGGCTGGCAGCGAAATACGCCCACTCGAACAAGATATGAAGATCTCCCCTGGCATCAAAGACCAGATCGTCAGGGTAGACAGACCGGTTAAGGTGCGCGGCAATCACCTTGACCTGGCTCCACACAGATTCGGTATTATTCCAGCGGAACAGAACGGCCTCTCTTTTGCCTGCCTGATCTTTGTCAGCACGCACCATCAGATACAAATCCCCGTTCGGGGCTGTCGCCAATACCGGATAGGTTACCGTCATGCCTTGAGGCAGCTCATCGGAGTGATTCTGCGGAATCCCTCCTACCGTATCCGAGCGGAAGTACTGCCACGGATTGCTGTGCATGGAGGCAAATACGTGAAACCGGCCGCTCCCGTCTCTGGCCATCGACGGCTGATTATGCCCCAGATCGTCGAGATACTCTGCAGGTGCGGTACCGTTCATGAGCGGCAGCTTGCTCCAGATCCCATCGTTATCCCGTCTGGCAATGGCTACGGTATGTTTACCGGCAATAGCTCCCGGTGCATTATAGGCCATGTACGCATACTCATAACCCAGTCCATACGTGGCAAGGGGAGACCACCATCCGGCCTGATTGCTGGAATCCATCGGAAATGGAACCTCTTCCAACACAGCGGCTGCGCTACCTGTTCCTGCTGGCAGCATCAGCATCAGCACTGTCATCATGAGTCCGAGCTTCCATTGTTTAATTTTCTTCAACCCTTCCGCCTCCTTCAGATAAATGCTTCTTACAAAGTGCAGTATTCATTCAATCATCCATCCACTAATGTAAACGCATTCAATTTTGTCCGGTGTACCTCCTTCCTAGGATCTTTCAAGTATTTCTGACCAAGAATAGCACGCGGAAGCGGGATTTGTTACTGTACTTTTGCAAGATTACTGTGTACGAGGATAGAAAATTCAACATGACAAAATCACCCTATCGGGTGAATCAAGCTGGAGCTTAAGCGCCTTTGCACCTGATGCAGATTCAAAGGTTACCATACATTACTCCATTCAGACATGAGCAGCATCCAGTGATATAATCTTCTTCCTTCCGGGAAAACACAATGTATTCGGTTTTTCGCATACATATGGTCCGGTTACCTCCACGCATGCACAATGTGTTCGATTTTTCGCATACATTTGGTCCAGTTACCTCCATGGATGCACATTGTATTCGATTTTTCGCATACATTTGGTCCAGTTACCTCCACGCAAGCACAATCTGTTCGATTTTTCGCATACATTGTCCCTCCTTTGGCCCGACTTCCGGGGATTCAGCGGGATTCCGGATACAATAACACATTCGTCCTTTTGCCAGATCTGCTCTGCTCCGAATTCCAAAGTAACCGATTGTCCACAGCTCACGCGTAGCATCATTTCCTATGCAATAAAAAAGGAAAGTCCGCGACCCGGACTTTCCTGAATGTGAAGCTTAAGCATCTGCCAGGCTATCAGCCTGACCGGTCTATTTCCGTACCGTGACGATCATCTTCGGCGTTCTGGTTTCACCCGCCGGGTTGCGTAACACCACCTCGTATTCATAGGTCCCCGGAGCTTTGCCGGAAATTGCAGTGACTGCCGATTGTGCACCTGGTGTCTGTGCCTGCAGGGTTTGGGTATCTACCAGAATTCCATTCTCATAGAGATCATATCCGGTAGCATTCGTACCCCACCACAGATTCATACTTACATTATAGCTGCCGTCCCCGTCCCAGTTGTCGTTAGACAATACGGCTTGCCCTGGAGAGGCATCCGTGACTGTTACACTCAGCGGGGCACTCTTCGTTGTACCGTATGAATTGCTCAGTTCACCTGTATAGATATACGTACCATTCCGTTTGCCGGTAATATCGATCTGTACAGACTGGGCGGAAGGGGACTGGTCTGCCAGAGACACTTCTTGGATCAGCTCACCGTTCTCATACAGCTTGAACTTTGTGCCGTTGTTACCCCACCAGAGATTCATGGTGATGGTGTAATCTCCGTCTCTCAGCCCAGTATCATGGCCGTTGTTGTCGGACAATACAGGAGTGCCGGGGGCACTGTCCGCAAGTGGTGTGCCCTGGCTGATCCATGCGGCCCACTTACCCAGTACATCTGCCTGTTCCGCTGTAAATACCGTATTCCTGCCGGCATTGACATCATTGCCATAGGATGCGAGCAGCTGTCGTGCCTTCGCACCTTCATGTGCACCCGCTGCTAGTTCTGCCAGCTGCAGTTTGCCTCCCAGCTGTTCGGCAAGTGCCCCGGCGTTCGGATCATCCGAAGCCGCTGCGAAGGTACGTGTCAGCTCAGCCAAACTTGCAAAGGTAGCCGAAATGCCGAAACTGTAATCCACACTCGTTTCCCGGCCCGCCAAGTCGGAGACCGTAGCTGTTACCTCATGCAAGCCAGGCTCCAGCGTATAAGCAGGAGCGTTCAACAGCACGCCGCTTGGTTCTGCTACACCGGACACGGTATCGGAAGCTGTATATATAATCTCTACCTGCTGGTCAATCGTGTATTCTGTCTGGCCCTGAATATCGATGACCGGAGGGGCGAGATCCACAGGTACTGCAAGTGTCTGTTCAGCCTCCTTATTGTCGTTCAGGTCAACGCTCCAGTAAGTGACGGTGTGTTTGCCCTCATCACTTATCGTCAGCTTCGTGCCGGTCTGGATCTCCCCGCCGTCGATTTGATAGTAAGTCGAATCGACTCCGGAAGCTTCATCCGTTGCGGTAAACGTTACTTCTACCGCTGAAGTATACCAGTTATTCTGCAACTCTCCTGCCATAGCCGCAGTAGTATGCGGCGCTGTCTGGTCCGAAGGTTCTTCTTCAAGGGTAACCAGACTAGAGAGCGGAATGTCCAGCTTTTGCACGAGCTTAGCTACCATCCCGGATACCTTTACCGCACCGTTCATCTGAAGATGTGTGTTGTCCTCGGTTGTACCCACCCACATAAATATGGATTTGGTACCTTCCGGCCCAAGCTCCTGGAAATATTCCCAGCTGGCTTGATTCAGATCAATCAGCAGGGCTCCAGTCTCCTGTGCCGTTTCTTTCATCGCCTGCACATATTCCGGGAAGCTCTTGTTCAATACTTCTCCGGTGAAATCGCGCCGGTTCACCGGCGTGACCAGCACCGGAATTGCGCCTCTCTGCACAGTACCGTTAATGTAATCTTTCAGATACACCTTGAACTGCTCCGGTGTAAGATAACGTTCCGGCCGGGACGGTGTGGAATCATTATGCGACCACTGCATGAACAGATAGTCACCTTCATGAATACCCAGCAGAATGTCGTTAAGATATCCGCCAACCAGGAAGGTCTTACTGCTTAAACCGCTGACAGCACGGTTGTCAATACGAATCTGCTCCAGATCGAAATAACCGCCTAGCGTCTCACCCCATCCAGCCTGCGGGCGATAGCTTTCTGCATAATTGGCGACCGTGGAATCGCTTGCCAGATAGAGGGTCGGCTGGTCAGCTACGCCGGTCTCCGGCAGGCGCTCGATCTTCAGCGCATTGATCTTCGGCGAATTGCCGGAGAACGTAAAGTCAAAGACACCGTCAATCAGGGCAATATCATAGGTTACTTCGGTAAACTGGCCCTTGGCTACGGTTGTAACCGGAACTTTGGTCATCTGTTCGACAACCACAGCAGCGTTAGTCGCTTCCTCTGCATCGCCAATGGTCATGGTTACACGGTAATTAGCCGGCTTCATTTCCACCAGGAAGCTGCTGCCGTTCATGCGGATGAAATCCTCTGTCAGCGCATTTCCGGTTTCGCGGTTCTCATCCTGTACCAGCGCGGTATCCGTAAAGCCGTAGCCATTCCCTTCAATATAAGCTCTTTTGGAATCTACTCTGGTGTAGCCTTGTTCAGCGCTTCCGGAGCCGAAATCAAATTTGTATACGCTGATATCACCAGCCGGGCTACTGGTCAGTGATTCCCTCGCGACTGTCAGCAGGTTCACTGCATGGTCGACTTGAGCCTGTGTGGCATCTGTACGCAGCACTGCTTCCACAGACGCCAACGCTTTATTCAGCACTGCTACGGATGCGTCCGTATAGGCTGACAGATCCAAGGCTTTCACTTCTTGATGCAGCGCAATCAATGCCGCCTGATCGCCTGCAACCGGTGGAAGCATCTTGCCTTCGAGCTTCACATTATCGATCTGCGTGGTCCAGCTCAGCGTGCCGCCGCCTCCCTTTCTCGTTCCCAGGAACCGGAATCCCCTTACGTTATTGGCATAAACGCCGGGACTCATCGGGATATCCTTGATCGTCTGAGTGACAGTGGGGTCAGCCAGACTCGTCAATGTCAGATCAATCTTCTTCTCGGCAAAATTAATCTTCACATTGGCATTGACCCACTGGTTCTTCAGAATGTCCGTCGTAATTCCGCCATCCGGAACAGCTGTGGTGCCGGTTCCGTAGTCAGGTGTGTACGGGCCCACAAAATAATGGATTTTTGTACCGGGACTGGTTGTTCCTGTTTTTGTTAACAGTGTGAGAATGATATTCTCGTTTGCATCCTGCAAGGTCAGATGTCCTTCTGACGGGGTAGCACCTACGTTGCCGGAATGCCAGTTGAAATTAACATTAACGATGTCCCCGTTCACCGCATCGAACAACCGGAACACTTTCGCGCGATTCCCGGAGCCGGAACCGGTAACCGACATCACCTTGTTTCCGCTTTGCTCGGTGACCGTGCCTGTCATTGTCCCGGCTATACCCGTGGCATTCACCATTGAATATTGAGCGGCCGCCGGATCACCCTCAAAGTTCTCCTCATAGACCTGAACCTCCGGTTCTGGCTCCGGTTCCGTAATATCCGGATCGATGACTAAGGGTGATATGCTGAGTCCCATATCTTTCACTGCTCCCGCTACCAGACCGGCAATAACCTGCGCACCGTAGCTGCTGAAATGCGTATTATCGCCGACGCCGTTCGGGTACTTCGGATATTCGCCGGGATTAGCGTACAGGAAGATTTTCTCCGTAGCCGCCAGGCCGATACGATTGTAATCCGCAATGCTTAACTGGCTCAAATCGATCAGCGGTACATTCAGCTCTACTGCTACTTCTTTGGCCGCCTTCACATATTCGGGGAAACTTACGTTAAATTCCTGAGTGACTGTATTGAAGTCTCTTCGTCCTACCGGCGTGAGCAGGACAGGGGTCGCACCGCGCTGCTTGGCTCCGTTCACATAACGGGCCAGGTAGGTTTTATAATCCGCCGGGGAGGCATAGCGGTCAGGAATTCCTATGCTGGCATCGTTATGTCCGAAAGAAATGAAGAAGAAGTCTCCCGGTTTGATCCGCTGCAATATCGTATCGAGACGGCCGTCAACCATGAATGATTTGCTGCTTCTGCCGCCGATCGAATCGTTCTTGACCACCGCACCATTCGCAAAATACCGTCCGAATTGCTGGCCCCACCCTTCCTGGGGAGCCTGTGCACTGCTATAAGACTGCATCGTGGAATCGCCGGCCATATAGATCGTCTTTGCAGCTCCCTGCGTCTTCTCCGGGTACTTCTCGATAATAATCTCCTGCACGTCAATGGCTGTGCCGGAGAAAATGAGCTCCAGCTGACCGTCTACCACCGCAATATCATACGAGTAGACCAGAGGTGCTCCCGCGCTTACACCAGTGACGGCCAGCTTTTGAACAAATTCAGAATTGACGCCGATATTGGAATCCCGGGCATCAGCACCAAGCTTGAGCGTTACCTTGTAATTGGCACTCGGCAGGTCAACAGCAAACTTTGTGTTGTCCGGAAGCGAAACATGATTTGCGTCCAGAGTAATTCCGCTTGTACTCTCAAAGCCGTATCCGGTTGCCTCTGTGTAAGGTGTATCCTGAACTGCTGTTGCTCCGGCAGCCGGGTCCGTGCCGAAATCAAAGTAATAAACCTGCTGAGGTGTTTCTTGTGCTCCGGTTAGAGTGACATTCGCTTTAGGGAATTCGGTCGCTTCCGCTCCGAGATAGAATCCGGTGTGCGGCGGCTGGTTGTAGGCGACATTCTGCCAGGCTATCCCTAAACGGTATACGGGATCCTGCATCAGCGCAGGAATCTTGTAGCTTGTGGGAATCGTTGTTGTATAGAGTCTGTACTCCGAGCTGTCTTCGCTGCGCAGCAGCAGCTCTTCACGCCAGTCACCCAGGATATCCGCCTGAAGGGCAGGGTTGCCTTTAGTATGATTATTGGTCAAGGTACCGGTTGCCCGGAAAATCTCCTTCAGTTGCTTATTCTCATAATCCCACTTGTAAACGAGCGGAATGCCTTTCGCTGTAGTGTTATTCCATTCATGGTCGAACAGCTCCCGCTGAAGATCCCCGTCCCACCAGATCGCAAAGTTGGCGCTTCGCGGCACTTCATTCTGTTCATAAATAACCTCTCCATTAGCCGCATATCCGCGGGATAAAGGGTCCATCTGACCATCGACAATCGTGGCTGCCCATGATTCATATCCCGGGTAGTTCGGATCAATATCCGCAGACATTCCGCGTCCGGTATCCTTACCGGTATACTGGCCCCAGATAATCTCACCTGTTGCAGCATCACGCATCTCCAGCCCGTATTCAGCGTTCGTATGCTCATGCACACTCACGATCTGGTAACCTTCCCGGCCCGGATCGAGCTTGCCGGCATGCATCGCATCGCCATGGCCGAGTCCGGTGCTATAGATTAGGGTTCCATCATCGTCAATCGCCAGGGATCCGTACATGATTTCGTCTTTACCGTCACTGTCAACATCAAGCACGCTTAGATTGTGATTTCCTTGTCCTTCATATTGCGATCCGGCTTCATTGGTATCAAAGTTCCAGCGCTTCACCAGCTCGCCGCCAACATAGTCGTAAGCTGTGAGAGTCGTTCGTGTATAGTAGCCGCGGGCCATGACTACGCTTGGCTTCACGCCATCCAGATAGGCAATCCCCGCCAGGAAGCGGTCTACGCGGTTGCCGTATCCGTCCCCCCACGCACTTACCTCTCCTCTTGGAGGGTCGTAATTCACGGTGGATACGGCTGCTCCGGTCTGACCGTCAAACAGCGTCAGATATTCTGCTCCGGAGAGGATATATCCGCTCTCATTGCGGTAATCCTTCGTGCCGTCACCGATAACTGTGCCTTGGCCGTCCTTCGTGCCGTCCGCTGTTTTGACGACGACTTCAGCTTTGCCGTTGTCGTCCAGATCATACACCATCAGCTGTGTGTAATGGGCTCCTGCGCGAATGTTAACACCCAGGTCGATTCTCCATAGCTTCGTACCGTCCATTTCAATCGCATCGATATAGACGTTGCCGGTATACCCTGCCTGTGAATTGTCCTTGGAATTGCTCGGGCTCCACAAGAAAACGATTTCATAATCACCGTCGCCATCCAAATCTCCTACAGAAGCATCTCCGGCGTAGTAGGAATAGGTGCCTCCGTCTTTGGTACGGCCGTCAGCCGGTTTATCCAGCGGGATGGGCATATAACCGTTGTGCAGCACCGGTACGGTCTCCGCCTGCATCTCTTCCTTACCGGCAATGACGGTAGAAATCTGATACTGGGAACTGTCTGCGCCTGTGGCGTCCACGTAATTGGTGGAGCCGCTGATCGGAGCTGAGTTTACTTTATATCCGTTTTTATATACATTGAAAGCGATTTCATCTGAATCCGTATTCAAGTACCTCCAGCTCAAGTAGACACCGTTATCAACCAGGACCGCTACTAACCCCCGGTTCAGATATTCTGCCTGACGTGCGGGAAGGCTGCCCGTTGATTCTGCATGTACCGGAGATGCCGGAATGGCAAGCGGGAGAACCAGTAGTAATGATAATAAGAATGCGAACACTGATTTTTTGACGAAAATTACTTTTTTGCCCATGTACTTAACTCCTCCTATTATTCTAAACTCATTTAGAAGTCGGGGGAAACTTGTACGTTCACATCATAGTTGTCATTTAACACACCTGCTGCAGTCCTCTTAATCTCAATATGCTATACCCGCTCAGCCAGAGGTTATCATCCCCTTTCATTAGGTCCCACCAAATATGCACAAGTGTATCAAATAATGGGATTCAATTCTGCTCAAAAAAAAGCACTTTCAACCCAGAATCGACTATTTTAAAATATAAGGATTTATATAGTTCACGTTATAAATCATTCTTACAGGCACAAAAAAAGAAATCCCGATAGGCAACCGCCTACCGAGATTTCTGAAATGTTATTACCTATCCTTGTACCCCTCTGACAGCTCCTTCATCAATCCATATACAACTCAACCAGCTTATAACAGCGGTCACGGGTAACACTGGCCAGCGTGATGGCATACTCCAGTCCCTCCGCTGTCCCTCCTTCGTATTTGGCTGCCTCCTTGGCCGCCGTCTCATCGCGGAGTGTAATCCAGTTCCGCTGTTCCTCTTTCAGCTTAGCCATTTCTGCTTCGGGGAGCTGCTGTTTGAGCACCTGGTAGATCTCATTCAGCGCTTTGTCCCACCGTTCGTTCTCCTGAACGGCCGCTGTTGACATTGCAAGCGTTGTGCCTTTATCCGATATAGCCTTCAGGTCTGACAACCCCTCTTCAATCTCATCCAGTTTGTCAAAATAGGCCTGACGCGTGGACTCCTCCGGCTCCGGAGTAGCTTCAGCAGTAGTCTCCGGCGAGGGAGCTGCCGTCGTTGTAGCTTCGGGAGTGGGCTGCACAGTAGCAACCGCTGTCGCTGCGGGTGTTATCTCCGGCGCTGCAGAAGTTTCCACCCCGGTCTGCTCAGGAGCCGCTGCATTGCCGTTGCCGGCCTCATTATTGCCGCAGCCGCTTAACAGCAGACTGGAGATCAACAGTGTCGTTATTATTGCTTTTTTCATAAGTCCTCATCCTGTCGGTTTGGTATAGTAGTTAGCATACTTCACAGATCCGGCTGGAATCAACTGCCTCTAGACTTATTACCTGTAACTGCCACTTACTAATCATTACCGGGCCAACCTAGCAAAAAGAAGATTTCGCCGATGATAAACTGCCGACAAAGAACATCATTCAACACAAAAAGCTGCCCTGATCCTAATTGTTCAGAATCATGGCAGCTTAAGTTCAACTACACTATGTCATTAAATATTCTCTGCTCACCTTAAGGTCTGATCAGTACTTTAAGGGCTTCCCTGTTGTCCATCGCGCGGTAACCTTCCGGAACCCCGTCCAAATCAACGGTTACGTCGAAGACACGTCCAGGTTCAAGGGTACCGTCAAGTATATCCGGCAACAATTCTTCCATGTATGCACGAGTGGGTGCCGGCCCGCCGGTAAGCGTAATATTGCGTCCGAACAAGCTGGCAAAACCGACAGGAGCCTCCTCATACTGCGGAACACCTACACGGCTGATCACGCCTCCGGCCCGGACCGCTCCAATACTCATCTCGTAAGCAGGCATCAGCCCGACGCATTCCAGAACAACATGTGTCCCTTCCCCGTTCGTCAGCGCCCGTACTCTTGCAACGCCTTCTTCTCCGCGTTCTGGAACAACATCTGTGGCTCCGAATTCTATTCCGAGGTCTGTCCGCACTTTGTGACGGCCCATCAGAATGATCTGCTTGGCTCCCAGCTTCTTCGCCGACAGAACGGCCAGCAGTCCCACAGCGCCATCACCGATTACGGTTACCGTCGTATTCTCATTCACGCGTCCCATCACCGCCGCATGATAGCCGGTACCGTATACGTCAGACAAGGTCAGCAGAGACGGCAATAAAGGAGAGTCATCCTTAATTTCATCCGGCAGCTTGAACATGCTTCCCTGTGCTTGCGGCACCCGGACATATTCTGCCTGACAGCCGGTCATGAAGCTTCCATGCACACAGGAGGTCATCAGTCCTTCCAGACAGAAGGGACAGGTGTTATCTCCGACGGCAAATGGCACAATAACCAAATCGCCTTGTTTGAAGCCGGAAACCTCCGAACCCATTTCCTGAATACGTCCAATCACTTCATGCCCCATGGCATCACCTTCGCCATGCTCATGGGCATGCATGCTGTGATAAGGATGCAGGTCGCTTCCGCAAATACAGGCGGCCACTACCTTAATAATCGCATCCGTTGGTAGTTTCAATTCCGGAAGGGGCAGCTCTTCTACGCGTACATCACCGGCAGCGTACATAATATTTGCTTTCATTTCTAAGTTCCACCTTTTCACTTAAATTATCCGCCCTATTGTAATTACTGGGCTCCAACTACGTTGTGCGGAACATACAGCTCTTCAAGGAAATTAATCTCCTCAGCTGTTAATTTCACCTGCAGTGCACCGGCAGCATCTTCGAGCTGCGACAGCTTCGTTGCGCCTATAATTGGGGCAGCTACAGATTCTTTCTGCAGCAGCCAGGCTAGTGCGATATGGATGCGCGGTACACCGCGCTCTTCGGCCAGAGACGCCACACGCTGAACGATCAGACGGTCAGCATCAGCTGTAGAGTCGTATTTCCATTTCTGGACATGGTCGGTCTCGGACCGGTGAGTGCTTTCAGACCAGTCGCGGATCAGTCTGCCTGAAGCCAGGGGGCTGTAAGGAGTGACCGCAATTTTCTGATCCGCGCAGAGCGGCATCATCTCCCTTTCCTCTTCACGGTAGATGAGATTCAGGTGATTCTGCATCGAGACGAACCTTGTCCAGCCATTCTTCTCGGCCACATGCTGGGCCTTTTGGAACTGCCAGGCGAACATTGCCGATGCGCCGATATACCGGGCTTTTCCGGCCTTCACTACATCATGCATAGCTTCCATCGTTTCTTCAATCGGCGTGTTGTAATCCCAGCGGTGAATGATGTAGAGATCTACATAATCCGTTCCCAGCCGCTTTAAGCTTTTATCGATTTCACTCATGATGGATTTCCGGGACAACCCTGCACCATTCGGACCTTCATGCATACGTCCCCAGACCTTCGTAGCGAGAACCAGTTCATCCCGGTTCGCATATTCCTTCAGCGCGCGTCCGGTAATCTCTTCACTTGTTCCATTCGCGTAAACGTTCGCTGTATCAAAAAAGTTGATCCCGAGCTCCAGGGCTCTTTTGATAATCGGCCGGCTGTGCTCTTCATCCAGAACCCACTGATGGCCTCCCGGCAGCACCTCACCAAAGCTCATACAACCCAGACAAATCCGCGACACATCCATCCCTGTATTTCCGAACTTAATATATTCCATAGCCAAACCCTCCGTTTCCTATAATTATCTATTTCAATTCAGCATACCATTCTTCATGAACAGCTTCGAACCAGTCTGTTGGTCCCGGGGTCATAGCCAGATGTACAAACCAGCTGTCCTTGGTTGCACCATGCCAATGTCTCACGTTAGCCGGGATGTTAACTACATCACCTGTCTGGAGAAGCCGGGCCGGTTGGCCTTCTTCCTGATACCAGCCGTTGCCGCCGGTAACTAGCAGAACTTGTCCGGCCTGATGTGCGTGCCAGTTATTGCGGGCGCCTGGAGCAAAGGTCACATTACCGATTGCCGTATTCAGCGGTGCCGGATCTGTAAATATCATCTGCAGGTAAGCATCGCCTGTGAAATTAGCTTCAACCTTGTTGCCTAGCGGGAAAATGGTGCTGCTGCTAAGGTGTTCATTTTCCATCGTAGATTCCTTCTTTCATTTATTATGATTGTGACAACTTACGTTAATGTACTCACGTCTATTATTATAACAACCTTCAGTAACTTTCCAATTGTTGATTTCGCCGTTTTTGTACAATACTGAAACGAATGCAGGAATTTGTTCAGTATCGTAAGAATTCGTTTGATAAAATAATATACAATTGTTTATAATTATAACCAAGTATAAATATTAGAAAGCCCGGTGAATGATATGACCAAGATCGACAGGAGAATCCTTAAAACCCAGGAAGCCTTAAAGGCTGCAATCATTGACCTGATGAAGGAAAAGAGTTTCGACGATATTACCATTCAGGATCTTTCGGATCGGGCTAACGTCAGCCGCGGAACGATATACCTGCACTACATGGATAAATACGACCTGCTGGATAAACTGATTGAGACTCATATTGACGAGTTACGGGTAAGATGTGCAGCCGCTGCAGATCTGGATTTTGCAACCGGGTCTGTATTGTGGACGGAATATTTCGAGTCCCATTATGCTTTTTTCTCCACGATGCTGGCCAGTAAAGGGGCTCCGTTCTTCCGCAGCCGGTTCATGGAGTTTCTGGTGGATGAGTTCCAGGATGAGGTGGACAACACCAAAGGAAAGAATGAAGGATTAAATCAGGATCTGGTCGTGAATTTTGTGGCCGCCTCGTATGTTGGCGTTGTCGAGTGGTGGTTCATGAACGACAGACCTGTATCTTATCTGGTATTGGCAGATCAGCTGGGAGCCTTGCTGGATAGAATCTGTGAGTAGTAAATAAGTTCAATATTTCGTGGCGCCTCCCTCCCCAATTTCCCCCAATTTCTATTATCCTATAAATAAAAGTGCAGGCGTTAGATCATAAATGCTAAATGATTGCCTAATCCTATCACCAGCAAAACGTATTCAATAAGAGGATTAGGCAATCATATGGCAGGATTGGTCTAACGCTTCTCTTGTGATCTGCAGCATAATAAGTAGGTAACGGACAGCTTGTCCCGATAGAGAGACAATATTTCACAACCTATGGAGGTAATTATATGCGGCAAGTCATTCTTAACAATGGTGTGGAAATGCCGGTGCTAGGGTTCGGAGTCTATCAGATTGCCGATCAAAGCCAGTGTGAACAAAGCGTGCTTGACGCGATCTCAACAGGTTACCGGCTGATAGATACAGCTGCCTCCTATCTGAATGAAGAAGCGGTAGGCAAAGCCATCAGACGCAGCGGCGTAGCCAGAGACGAGTTATTTATTACTACGAAGCTTTGGGTGCAGGACACTGGTTATGCGAAGACCAAGCAGGCGGTGGAGAACTCTTTGAAGCGGCTGCAGCTCGATTATCTCGATTTATATCTAATCCATCAGCCGTTTGGTGATGTGTATGGTTCCTGGCGGGCGATGGAGGAGCTGAACCGTGAAGGGAAAATCCGGGCGATCGGAGTCAGTAATTTCCATATGGACCGTCTGATCGATCTGATTCTTCATAATGAAATCGTCCCTGCCGTGAATCAGGTGGAGACACATCCATTCAATCAGCAGGTCGAAAGTGCAGCCTTCATGAATGAGAACAAGGTTCAGATCGAGTCCTGGGCGCCTTTTGCCGAAGGGAAGAATAACTTGTTCCAGAATGAACTGCTATCCTCAATCGCTGACAAGCATCATAAATCCGTTGCGCAGGTCGTTCTGCGCTGGCTGACTCAAAGAGATGTTGTCGTGATTCCCAAGTCGGTCCGCAAGGAAAGAATGGCCGAGAACTTCAATATTTTTGACTTTGAATTGAGCAGCGGGGATATGAACTCCATTACGGCGCTGGATACGAAAGAGAGCCTGTTCTTCTCCCACCGTGATCCTGAAATGGTCAAGTGGCTTGCCAGCCGTAAACTGGATATCTGATAGAAATCTGGAGGAATCGTCATGCTGGAGGCCATCTTCAAACAACAAAAAGAATTGGCAAAGCTTATTCAACACTTCTCACCAGCGGATGGTGTACTTGAAACAGCAATTCCCCATCTGTTCATTATTAGATATTCAGAAATCTCCGAACCTGCGTACAGGGTGTACAAGCCCGCTTTTTGTGTGATTGCCCAAGGCTCCAAAGAGGTTTTTCTGGCTCAGGAACGATTCGAATACGGGTCAGCCAACTATTTGATCTCTTCGATGAATCTGCCTGTGGTCGGCCAGATTATAAAGGCTTCAGCCGAGATTCCATATCTGAGTTTAAAATTAGAATTTACGCATGACCAAATTTTAGAGGTGATTAACGAGGCTAACATCCGGATCGTACCGAATGACAATGCCAAACGCGCCTTATTTGTAGGTGATATGGAGCATGCTTTAATGGATGCAACATTAAGACTCGTAGAATTGCAGAACCGTCCGGAGGACATCCCTTTCCTTGCTCCACTGATCACTAAGGAGATTCTATATACTCTTCTAAAAGGTCCTTACGGGGTTACCTTAGGCCAAATCGCAATGGAAGGCAGCAATGCATACCGGATCAGGGAAGCCATTGATCAGATTACTACCCACTTCACTCAATCTATGCGTGTTGAAGAGCTTGCCGAAGCCGCGAATATGAGTCTCTCCTCCTTCCATCGCAACTTTAAGGAAGTGACTGGTATGAGCCCGATTCAATTCCAGAAGCAGCTTAGGCTGCAGGAAGCACGGCGTGTATTGCTCTCAGAATCTGCAGAAGCTGCGGAAGTCGCATTCCGTGTAGGTTATGAGAGTGCCTCCCAGTTCAGCCGTGAATACTCGCGGATGTTTGGCTCTCCCCCGAGATCCGATGTGAAGCAGCTAAAGGAAATGTACGATCCTGCGAAAAGCATGGTTTTCTTGGGAGATTAGTACAACATCAGCGCATAGAAGTGAGTTATTCAACAATGCAGCAATTGATGTATTCAGTATCAGGCAGGAATTCAGTGATAGTTGTATTTTGTGCAATTAAAAATAGCGAAAAGGGAGGCTTTCCTCTTATAACTGTATTCTGTACAACTAAATCTGCCCCAATGGCTGAGAACCGAGGTACAATGGCAGTTTAATTGTACGAAATACAACTAAACGGAGAATCGGTTGTAAATCAGTTGATTTAGTTGTACAGAGTGCAATTAAGCATACCGCATACTCCCGGCATATCCCATAGTTGGGTCACTTCAAACCCTTAGCAAGCGATTTGCTAAAGTGGATTCCACTAACGCTTACTTGTGAGCATGAGAAAAGGAGCAGATTGCCGTTGCAATGTACTCCTTTTCTCATGCACTGTAGTATTCTGTATTATTCAAACCATTGTCTAGGCCCCACCGTATGAAATAGTTGTTTCCGATCAGGATTCAGAGCATGCTCAATACGGTTACAAGTAAAATCGCTGATCGGTTTGGGCAGTTCATCTTTGGAGTAGAAGCCGCATTCTAGAATCTCCGGAGAAGTGGGCTGTGGCACTTGATGATTGACGTTATCTGCTATAAAAACAAAATGA
Organism: Paenibacillus sp. FSL R10-2199; assembly: GCF_038000235.1. Lineage (NCBI taxonomy): Bacteria > Bacillati > Bacillota > Bacilli > Caryophanales > Paenibacillaceae > Paenibacillus > Paenibacillus sp. FSL R10-2199. The sequence continues at coordinate 5,303,504 of NZ_JBBOBO010000001.1, forward strand.
TGCATATCATGCACCGCTTCATAATACACCCCGGTCAACTCTTCAATCCTAACCTCCAGCCCCACCTCTTCAAACACCTCTCTTTGCGCGGTTTCCTCTGCGGACTCATTGTCCTCCCCTTTTCCGCCGGGCAATTCCCAGTTGTTTTTGCCGTAGCTATGCTTCACTAATAATATTTTACCGTCAGATTCTACAATCACTGCTGCTGCTCCGGTTAATTTGGGCACGATCATTCAACCTCCGGATTTCATTTTATGTAAATAAGATGTGATAGAACTTACAGTGGTTATCGTCCTGCGACGTATTGCATCCAACATATCACGAAACGGGCTGTTCTCGCTCACAAATCAAAACGTCCCGTTGATCTATACAAGCATCATCCGGGACGTTCAAATTACACTCTATTTTTTATAAGGACGGACTATATTCCTCATAGGATAGCACAATATGTTCGTGTGTTAGCGGGCTATGCTCTATGACCGCCTTGCGTTTGGCCTTCAAGACAATTTGTTCAATATCTGCGAAGCTGCATCCGTCAAGGCGCCCGCATACCTCTTCCGTCAACCCCGCTTCCCCTTCGAATCCATTGATCAATAGCTCGATATATTGACGCCTGCTGGATTCATCCGGCAGCGAATAAGTCATCTTCGTATCAAATCTTCTCCAGATCGCCCGGTCCAGTTCATTCTCCAGATTCGTTGCCGCTACAAAAATACTGCTGTCGCCAAAGTCATCCAGACATTGCAGCAGGGTATTTACCGCGCGTGCCATCTCTTTGACTTCATCATTGCTCTCGCGTGTTCTTGCAATCGCATCAAATTCATCCAGAAAGAGGACGCAGGGTGTTGCTTTGGCATATTCGAATATTTTGCGGATATTGCTGCCGGTCTCCCCCAAATGGCTATGAATAACCGCATCCAGCCGAACCAGAATAAGCGGAAGCTCCAGCATCTGAGCCATATAGAATGCGGTCAATGTTTTCCCGGTGCCTGGCGGACCATACATGACCACTTTATTGGGAATGGGTACGTTGTGTTCTTCGAATGTCGCCCGCATCCCAAGTATTGTAATGAACTCCTCAACAATCTTCCGGTTCATCGGGGGCAGCACGAGATGCTTTATTTTTCTGGCACATTCTTTTGGTGTGTAATAAGTCCCCATATCTATACCCTTCGCTCTGGGAAGACGCTGATTGCTGCTGTTTTTATTCATTGTTGTCTGGAAGCTCCTTAAATGTAGCATGAGTTTACATATCCGGTGCAGTTAATACTTTATAGTGACATCTATTTAATCGTAATAATTACTATTTAATCAATATACCTGCTCACTACCTGCGTTGTCAACCAGCGGCCCTCAGAGTTTCTAATCATCCCCAACGGAGCTTGAGGATGAATGGGGCTGGCAAAATTATGATGCGGCAGTCTTGACAGCTACTCAAGTCAGGAGTAGTATTTTGGAATACTTCTAACGTTCCTGGAAGATCATCGAATACTAAGGAGGCCCCCTATGATTGATGCTCTAAGGAAACTCGGCTTGTCCGATCTTGAAGCCCGCTGTTATCTGGCGCTGCACGGTCAGCCCCCTTCTTCAGGCTACGAAGTCTCTAAGCAAGTGTCAGTATCGCGCTCCAATGTCTATGCTGCGCTGCGCGGCCTTGTAGAGAAAGGTGTCTGTCGTGCTGAGGAAGGTGATCCGATTACCTTCGCTGCAATCCCAATCGGGCAAGTTGTGAAGCTGCTGCAATCGGAGTTCGAACGCACTGCCCGCTTACTGGAGAGTGAGCTGACTACCCTGCCGGATACGCCGCCCTTCTTCAGTAACTGGAAAGGAGATCAGCAGGTGGATCTGGCGATCCGCCGCCTCGCCGCCAATGCCAGAGAGGAGATTCTGGTCGATCTTTGGGCAGAGGATCTGCACTGGGTCGAGGAATCGCTGCTCTCAGCCGAGCACCGGGGTACCGCCGTTCATCTCATGGTCATCGGTGAAACGCCGACAGAGCTTGAACATGTCATCGTACATAGTGTGCCGCCGGGGGGACCGCACCGGACACGCAATTTCTCCATGCTGCTGGATAAGGAAACGGCGGTCATCGGTAGCTTCAGCCGGCACGCGCCGGTATCGGCGCTGGAGAGCAACCACCCGGCGGTGCTGAACGTACTGCAGACCTCGTACTTCCACGATGTTGTGATGATGCGGATCGAGAAAGATTTTGCCAGTGAGCTGGAGGACCGGTACGGGAAGGATTATGCACTGATCCGGCGGGAGCATCCCGAGATGCATGCGAAGAACTCCGGCATGTAATGAATTTAATGTATACCTGTGAATTAGAAAGGATGACATGTTTTGAATACAAAAGGCTCGTCCGTACTACATAACCGCTCGTTCCTGCACCTGTGGATCGCACGGATATTCTCGACCAGCGCTTTTCAGATGCTGTCTGTCGCCATTGGCTGGCAGATGTACGCGCTGACTGACAGCGCCTTCCAGCTGGGTCTTGTCGGCCTGGCGCAATTCCTGCCGATGCTCCTGCTGACACTGCCGGCCGGACAGACCGCTGACCGGTACGACCGCCGGACCATCGTCTACCTCTGCCAGCTGATGGAGAGCGTAGTTGTCCTGCTGCTCGTCCTCGGCAGTCTGCAAGGCTGGCTGGGCTCGCTTCATCTGCTGGTCGCCGCCGCCATTCTCGGCGCCTGCCGTACCTTCGAAGGCCCAGCCTCTGCTGCGCTTGTGCCGGACATCGTGGACCGGGAACAGCTGCCGAAGGCCGCAGCCTGGTCTGCCTCCGCAATGCAGACCGCGATGATCGTCGGCCCGTCACTTGGAGGAGTGCTTGTCGTTTGGGGTACTGCCGCTGCCTACATTGCCTCACTGGCAGCGCTGCTGATCTCGACCGTGCTCATCTTCTTCGTCAAGACCGTTCACTTCGTGAAGAAGCTGGACGCCGTCAATATGGACACGTTCCTCAGCGGCTTGAAGTTTGTCTTTGCCCGCAAAATCATTCTCGGCACTATCTCGCTTGATCTGTTCGCCGTGCTGCTTGGCGGTGCGACTGCTCTGCTGCCGATCTTCGCCGAGGATATCCTGAAGACCGGCTCACTCGGTCTGGGGCTGCTGCGATCTGCGCCAGCGGTCGGGGCGATCCTTGTCTCGCTGATTCTAACCCGATATTCGGTGGAGAAAGCAATCGGCAAGACATTGTTCGCCTCCCTCGTTGTATTCGCCTTGGCGACGATTCTGTTCGGGGTGTCCCACAGCTTCTGGCTCTCGCTCTTCGCGCTGTTCCTCATCGGCGCCTCCGACGTCGTAAGCGTCGTAATCCGTTCCACGCTGGTTCAGGTCAACACACCGCAAGAGATGCAGGGCCGGGTCAACGCCGTCAACTCCCTGTTCATCGGCACCTCGAACCAGCTGGGCGAATTCGAGTCCGGTACGATGGCCGGTCTGGTCGGTGCCGTACCAGCGACAGTTATTGGCGGGCTTGGTACACTCGTCATCACCGTTGTCTGGATGTATTGGCTCTTCCCGGTCCTCCGGACGCAGAAGACCTATATGGCGGAGAAAGGGTAATAGAGAGCTGATATTGGAAATTATTCACCTGTAGATAATGGTCTAAATAAAATAAAGTTAAGGCTGCCCAAGGGCAGCCTTATTTGTGCGTTTATAGACACTCTATGCTTCAATACAGTTGGGCAGCCGCCTCAGGAGTAAAGGCTTGAATCTCCTCCACCCTGCCCTCGCGGATTTTCTTTGCCCATGCCGGATCACCCAGCAGCGCGCGTCCGACGGCTACCAGATCGAACTCCTGATTGTCCAGCCGCTTCAGCAGTTCATCCATCCCTTGATGATCCGCTTCCCCGCCTTCAGCGGGATCATTGTCCATGCCTACGGAACCAACAGCAATCGTTGTCTTCCCGGTGAGCTTCTTCACCCATCCGGCGAGACCCAGCTCCGAGCCCGCGAATTCCGGGTCCCAGAACCGGCGGGTCGAGATATGGAAAATATCCACGCCGGCCTGTACCAGCACATCCAGGAATTGCTTCAGCTGCTCGGGTGTATCTACCAGATTCGCCGTGTAATCAGTCATTTTCCACTGGGACAACCGGATGGAAATCGGATAATCCGGTCCGACTGCAGCGCGGACGGCCGCGACAACTTCGGCTGCGAATGTGGTGCGCTTCAGGAAATCGCCGCCATAGCGGTCCGTCCGCTGATTGGTTTGTTCCCAGAAGAATTGGTCAATCAACAAGCCGTGGCCGCCGGAAAGCTCTATCCCGTCGAAGCCAGCCTGCTGTGCATTCACTGCCGCATCGGCATAGGCTTGAATGACGCCGGCAATTTCTTCTTCTGTCATCGGCTCGCTTATCTTGTTCCCTTGCATATCGAGGCCTGATGGCCCGATCGATGGTGCATCCGGGTAAGGCTGGGAACCTGTGGAACGAATCATTCCCATATGTGACAATTGTGGAAAAATAATCCCGCCGGCCTCATGAACCTGTCTGACGACTTCACGCCAGCCGCTCAGAGCGGCTTCGCCAAACAGATTAGGAAGTCCCGGATCACTGCTCGCCGCCGGATGGTCAATCATACCAACGGTGATGATCAGCCCCACCCCATTCTCAGCGCGGCGGCGGTAATACGCTGCCATATCCTCCCCTGGAATACCCTCAGGTGCAAAAGCACGCGCCATCGGTGACATTACGATCCGGTTGGGTATATTTAATTGTTGAACCGTATAAGGTTCAAATAAGGTCTCCAGTGAATGAATTTGCTCCTGCTGTTTAGCCATGGTTAACGCCTCCTGTAGATTGTATGATTATTCTCAAAGCGGGGTATGAATGCAATAGTAACAAGCTCCAGTCCCCCTTTCAACCAACAATCTGCCCAAGTTGTTGCTTAAGCTAGAAGCCGGAAAAACTGTCGTATTGGCAGATCCTATTTGTTGTCTGCCAATAAGGTGATTATAATAAAGGGATTCTACTCTCTACTGAAAGGGGTGTTCCTTGGATGGCTGGCATACTCCCCCCCAACCCGAACGACCCGCGGGTGATTCGGACCCGTCAATTAATTCTGGATGCCTTCATCCGGCAATTGAATATCATGGACTTCAATTCGATAACCGTCGGCGATATTACCAAAGCAGCCACTATTAACCGGACCACCTTTTATGCACATTTCCAGGATAAATATGCGCTGTTCGAAGCCTTTTTGTTAGACGCCTTTACGAATATGGTCCTCCATAAAGTCGATGCAACAGGACCGTTGACCGAAAAGACGCTTCAGGAGCTCATCGTAGCCTTATGTAACTATCATGAAACCAGCCACCGCTGCTTCAAAAGATATGATTCCGTAGCGCTCCTGCTTGAGGAGAATATCAAGCTGCATCTTGAGAAGCTTATCCTGCAGCTTATTTGCGAATCAGACTCAGCTGCAGATTCGAAGCCGCTTGCCACTGCGGCCACCCTGCTAAGCTGGTCCTTATACGGCGTAACCTACCGCTGGAATGTGGAAGGAAGAGCGGAGTCTCCCTCCGAACTTGCGGAGCGGGTCATGCCGCTGATCACGGGCGGATTCCCCATGTTCAATCCGCAAGTTTCCTAATCAGACTGGCCCAGGTGTAAAATCAGCGGCAGCCTCGGACGTGAAAATCATGTCCTGGGCTGCCGCTGTTTATATTGAGCCGACGTTGTGGGGCAATATCGAGATACATAATCGCTGAATGGTGAAGGTTGTCGCGCACACGGTAGATAGATCACCTTGATTTACGTTAGGAGGGAGCGAGTGCTATCAAATCCTGCACAGAATACAACATTTTCTTGGATAAATCGGCTCAAAACCAAGATTGTTGTACAAAATACAACATATTTCCTTTTTCAAGCAACCTTGGTGGAATATTCTTGTATTTCATACAACAATCCTCCCGAACACCCGGCAATCCAGGAATCAAAGTTGTAAAACGTACAACATTTATGCTTACAGTACTTCCTTACTTCTTCCTTACTTCCTTACTTCTTCCTTACTTCCTTACTTCTTCCTTCCTTACCTAAGACTCCCCATTCACCGGTATAGAATCAGTTGTTGCGACTCCTATTATGACTACACTTACCACAATGGGGCATGGTGTCGGTTGGGGCTTGAGGTTAGATTCTCTATCGTACACACTAAAAGGACTTTCCTTCAGGGGAAAGTCTTTTTCTTTTTACCTACCGGCTCTAAGGCGGAAAAACAGCCATCTTTTCTGGCAATTACAAGTAAGCGTAAATTGAAATGTTACTTTTTTTTAAAAAACAAAATACATTTTTTAAACTTATTGAATTATAAGAATGTATATACTTAAAAAAATGTAAATGGAGGATATATTTTTGAAAAAAATCATGATTGTCACAATGGTAGGAGCTATTTTGTTATCCGGATGTGGGGCAAATAATCAGTCTTCAAGTCCGGTAAAGATTGATGGAAATGCGTCAACACCAGCTACATCAATTCCCAATACACTACTATCCGAGACTTTAGATAAGAAAATTGCTATTTATGGTGTTCAAGAAAAATCACAAAAAGACATATTTTCGTCATTAGATGTTGTAATAAATGGAGAAACGAAAACATTCAATTGGATCAATGTAACGAACCCCTCCTTCTATCCTCAAATATCGGTCATTGATTTAGATGCAGATGGAGAAGATGAAATTGTCATTGTTCTGACAAAAGGCGCAGGGACTGGAGTACATGATTCGGAAGTGCATGTGCTTAAATCAGATTTTACAGAAATATCAGTTTCAGATCCAAGAGAATTCGTTCTAAGCAATCTTAACGTTGATCTAAAAACAGATAAGGAAATTCGACAGTATACAGTTTCAGTTGATGGTCAGGAGCACTTATTTGAATTCAGTGAGAGCGATTCAAACGATTGGTTTGAGCAACCGACGGTTCAGAATATATTGAGATTTGGAATAAAGGATAATCAGCTTATTGCGGAGCTACCCATTCAGATTTCAACAGGTAATTATTTAGGGGATGCAATCATTAGATATGCATTTGTTAATGGGAAATTAGAGCCGTTTAAAATAGAGATTACAAAAGAAGGAAACTCATTATGAGCTTCCTTCTTTTAGTCTGAAGTATTAATAGCCTTCAACTTTAAAAAATGTGTGGTCGAGGTGGGGAATTGACGGATTCCGCTGATTCCGTTATTCCAATTCAACCGTCTTGTTCAGATCCGACTTCTCTGTGTCCCGATTGGTGATTCGTTTGAACATATAAGTCGCCATCTCGGCCAGATTACCGCTCTTCCAGTATTCAGCAGCTTCGGCATGAACCTGAATCAGGATCACGTTCGGGTCATCATAGGTGGTCTTCAGGAACGTGTTATAGCCTGCACTCCAGAATTCTTTTTTCTTCTCCAGATCCTCGACAATCCTGGCGGTTCCGCGGATGGAGACATAGGATTTGTCAGCATACACAACATTAACCCTCGGATCATGGAGGATCTCATCGAACTTGCTGGTGTCCTTCTTGGTCAGGAACCACAGGTCTCCGTCAAACTCGACTTCCTGTGTCTTCATGGGACGGGATACCAGGCCTTCGGGTGAGATCGTCGTGAACATCGCTGTATCAATCCCTTTGATAAGGTCTCTGACCGTCTCGACAGCTTCCTGATGACTTTTATCCAAAGTTGACATGCTTATCGCCTCGTTTCTTCCGGGTTATGGGAATAGGATATCCAAATGCGTACCTATTATTAACCCGATTAGGCGAAAACCTATCTTTAACGGTTCAGTCACAGCTTTATCAGCTGGTTCAGTATTCGCCTTTGATGACGAAGAACGAGCCCCGGATCGTTCCGGCCAGCTTAGACTTCTGCCTGGCGAATTTGAACTTTGTCTCCAGCTCCTTGGGAATCTCCATGCCCTCAGAGAGCTTGAATCCGACAGCCCGCTTCTTGGGATCATCCACGGTATACATCACGTTAAGCGCCAGTCCGTCCTCATAAAAGACGTAAGCAAACCGGATATTCTCTACCTGAAACCGCGAGGTCTCCAAAGGCTTGGCCGAAAATTCAAGATCACGTTCTTTTTTCAGAATTCCATTCACATAATCCAGGGTCTCCTGGCTTTCGCTGGCCGGGACAACCGTGAACTCATGCTTGTACTTATTCATGAAGTAACGCGCTTCATTCGCACGCAATCCTGCAAGTGCATCCACTACAGGTGACGACTCCAAGCCGGCCGTAGACACCTCTTTGAAATCAACGATATAAGACATTGCACTTCCTCCTCGGCTAACCCGTTATTTACTTACAACAGGAATCCACATTTCACCTACAACCTGTCCATCCTGCTGCCCCATCTCAACCGATGTATTGGGCCCGCCCACATAGGCGACATCCTTCGCTTCCGGCAGAGCTTGACCAAAAGCAACTCCGGCGAGCTTATTATTCAGTTCATCAGCCGTTGCCGCTTCCCCTCTAACCACCAGGTATTTACCCTTAGGAAACTGGATAACTCTGGCCTCTTCCGGCGCAGCTGCTTCGGTCATGACACCCGCATAATACATCATTTTGTTGTTCACCGCTTCACTCACGGCAAAAATATAGTCGTTCACGGCCATCGCCTTCAACTTATCGAGCCTTCCATCTTCACTGACGGCCTGCCAGAAGTCTGACTTTTCTTTGTTAATACCTGCATAGTCCGTGTAATCGCTCTTAAGCTCCGTGCCCAAGCCGATAACGATGAAGCTGTCTTTTTCCTCTAACGTGTAATTTGCCATGTCTGCAACCATCCTTTGTATTTGAAATTTGTCTTCTTGTCTTGATATGTATATGATAGTCTTAAATCATGTCATAAAATGAAACTGTTTAGGAGACGCGATGAAAAAAGTTGAACGGGTAAATGTGATCATGCGGTATATTAACAACCGGGCCCACTTTACTATTACTGAAATCATGCAGGAATTTAATATCTCCCGTTCGACTGCGATTCGGGATATCCGGGAAATCGAGGCGCTGGGGATGCCGCTTGTCGCTGAAGTTGGACGGGATGGCGGGTATTCTGTGATGCGCAATTCTGTCCTTCCCGTGGTCCGGTTTACAGATAATGAGCTCAAAGCCCTGTTCATTGCCTTCATGGCCACAAGAAACGGGCAGCTCCCTTATCTCAAGAGCCGTCAGTCTCTAACGGAAAAATTACTCGGACTCGTCTCGGAGAACCAGCAGGAGGACCTGTTTCTTCTGAATCAAATTCTGCTGTTTGAAGGGACCAACCCGAACAATCCTGACCTGCTTGATCTGTCTGATCTCCCCCACCCCATGCTGGAGAAGCTGATCCAGATCCTGCTGGTGGACCGCTATTTGCTGATTTCCAGCGAAGTAGCGAGGATCATCCAAGCTTATCCCGTTTATCTTTTGCGCCTCTATCGTGAGAAAAGCCAGTGGCTGATCGAGGCCTTCGACTTAAACGATGAAAGGAAGCGGATTATTCCTGTGGACCAAGTCACCGATGTTGTCCTAAATCCGGATAAAAAAAGATTAAGCAGGAAAAAGATCCTGGAAAAACTGAAGAGTCAGGAAGAAGAAGTCAACCTCGTTCTTGAACTCGGCCCCAAGGCGATTGCCCAATTCAAAAAATATCATCCATTGAAGGTATCGCTCTCCTATACGAATCCTTACCAGAGCACAGCCATTCTCAAGACGTATATCCATGCGGATATGCCCGACGAACTGGCGGAAATCATAAACTGGCTGCTTTTCCTGGGCGGGGATATCAGACTTAAGGAAGCGCCGGAGGAAATCTGGAAAGGGTTAAAAGAGAGACTGCGTTTATTATACCTATAATCAGTGTGCCACCAAATGTACCGGATATTCAGATTGAAATTCTGGCCTCTATACAACCTGTCCAAAAGAGTTTAAAATTTTCAAGGAGTGTAATGACAATATCTTATTTGGCTTCAGGGAACTTATCCGGAAAAGGAGACTTTAGAAACATGCTAGATTCAAACACAACCAGCCTATTGAAAAAAACATTGAGTGCAAGTATCGGTAACCAGGAAATTGCAGGTGCGAACCTGATGGTCATCAAGGACGGCCGCGAGGTGTTCTATCACGAAGACGGCTTAGCCGATGTCGAAGCGGGACGTCCTATCACCCGGGATTCGATCTTCCGTCTATACTCGATGACGAAACCGGTTACATCTGCCGCCATCATGCTGCTGCTTGAGCGCGGACAGATCGATTTGTTCGATCCGGTAAGCCGTTATATTCCAGGGTTCAAGAACCAGCTGGTCGAAAAGAACGGAGAACTGGTGCCTGTCAGCCGGGAGGTTGTCATTCATGATCTGCTGAATATGACCTCGGGACTGGTATACGGAGGAGGAACAGACAAAGCCGCTCTGCATACGGAGGCTTTGTTCCAGGAGCTGGACAGCCGCTTGCACGGCGATAACCGGATGAGCACCATGGAATTCGCCACCCGTCTGGGTGAAGGCCCGCTTTCGTTCGAGCCGGGTTCGTTCTGGCAGTACGGGACCTCAGCGGATGTTCTGGGAGCCATTGTGGAAGCGGTTAGCGGCATGCGGTACGGAGAATTTTTGCAGAAGGAAATATTCAGCCCGCTGCAAATGCAGGATACCGGCTTCTGGCTGCCTGAAGACAAAGGAAACCGCCTGGCCAGAGTCTACCAGGAGGACGGCGAAGGCGGCTTGAAGCTGTATGCGGAGAGCCATCTGGGCATCTACCATCATATGGACCGGGAACCGGCCTACGAGTCAGGCGGAGCGGGCCTGGTCTCAACGATTGACGATGCTGCCAAGTTCACCACCATGCTGATGAACCAGGGCAGCTTGAACGGCGTTCAGCTGCTCAAGCCTAGAACCGTTCAATATATGACTACAGCTGTTCTAAGCGATGGGCAGCAAAAAGGCTTCGATACCTGGCATTCCCTGCAGGGGTATAGCTATGGCAACCAGATGCGTATCCTGAAAGACACCGGAAAAGCCGGAGTGATCGGCGGCCAGGGTGAATACGGCTGGGACGGCTGGCTGGGAGCTTATTTCACCAACAGTCCGCAGGACGGCCTGACCTTCCTGTTCATGATCCAGAAAAAAGATGCCGGCACACTGCCGGTCACTCGCAAGCTGCGTAATATTGTGTTTAGTTCGTTGTAAGAAACCTGCTCTTCTTGTCCAATATACACACAGGGTCCAACTCTTGCTCCGTTAAGAACAAGAATTGGACCCTGTGCTATGAAATGAGAAATTCGCATTTTCACTACGCTCTCTCCACACGCTCTGCTAAGTTACCAGTTCGCGTTCTTCCTGTTCGTCTCAATGACTTCATGGAAACGGTCAGGAAAATTGGTATAGACTCCATCTACACCCCAAGAATAAGCTTTATCCATATTGAGCTGATAATTAATGGTATAGGGCATGACCTTAAGTCCCGCCCGCTTTATCTGCGCCACATAAGACGCGCTGGTCCCCTGGAAATTCGGGCTGATGCCGACAGCATAGGACTTCACATCTGCCAGATAAGCTTCAGTAAGTCTTACCGAGGTATAATCATTCCATACGAGCTGGTACAACGGAATATCCGGGTTGATGGAATGGAACTTCCGCAGACTGGCTGCGCTGAAAGAGTGTATGGCCACTACTTTTTCCAGATCATATTTCTTAATGTATTCATTCAAGAGGACTTCAATATTAATCTTCGGCGTTGATTCCTTGATTTCAAGAACATAGCTGATCTCTTTGCCAAAGGTTTCGAATACCTCATCGAGGGTGGGGATGGTGGTCCCTGCATATATTTCTCTGGCAAACATCGGATACGCCTTATTGAACCACGATCCGGCATCCAGCTGTTTGATCTGCTCCAGCGTCATGTTCCTTACATACCCTTTGCTATTGGTCGTGCGGTTGACTGTATCATCATGGATGACAACAGGAATCTGATCCTTGGTCAGGTGGATATCCAGCTCAATCGAGTCGGAATCCATTTCACGCGCCAGCTCGAAGGCCGGCATCGTGTTCTCCGGAGCATATCCGGACGCACCACGGTGGGCGATCGTATATACTTTTTCCGCCGGATCGATGATTTCTTTCACTTTAACCCGGATGGCCGGGAAGGAAGCGTACAGTGTTGTAAATAAGAGGATAAATATTAGTACATGCATTCCGATAAAATAAGCTTTATGGCTGACAATCTTCTTCATTCCGTCGTCCTCATTTTCCTGTAACCTTAACTTTTGCAAATATTATTATATTAACAGTTAGGGTCATTGAAATCCACATTTTTAATTACAGCGCAATCTAACAGCATAATTCTAAACCGTCTCCCTGCCCGCCGGCGAGTTCATCTTCATGTACCGGAATCCAGAAATATTCAAAGGTTAGACCCGAATCTTCTCCGGATGCTTCTATAGTATGTTCCCACCGGGCCGGGCGCTCTTGAATTAACTCTAACTGATACACATGTCTTTCATGATGTTGTTGTTTATACGCCGCGTAGTACAGATACGTCTTCAAATGCTTGACTAGCCGCAGCTCATCCTTCGTTATTCCTGATTCCTCCAGTATCTCCCGGAATAATGCCGTTACTACACTCTCGCCCGATTCTACAGTCCCGGCAGGAACCTGCACACCAGCTTGCGGGTAGTCCCTGTGCCTGAACACGAGCAGCTTATTGTTATATATAATGTAGGCCCAGACCGTTCATCACATAGGGGCGTACCAGATCAACAAGCAGATCCGTCCGTTCCTTCTCCCCGGCTTTGAACCATTGATACGCTGCGCTATAGATCGCTGACCCTGTCATGGCCGCCAGGATTGTTGTCTGATTGGGGTCTGCTGTATGGGGATGATCTCCTTTTACAAAAATGCGCTCAATAATCTGCTGCAGCAGCTGCTTGATCTTCTCGTCCACCAGCGTAGCAATCGATTTGGAATCCATCCGGCAGATCTCATAAAAATCCAAAATGTACCGGTAAGTCATAAGGATCAGCTCGTTACATATTTCATCTGTGAACTCCAGCGCATGCTCCACGGGTCCGGGAATCATCTTGCGGAAAGCCTGTTCGATGATTTCATCCAGCAACGCATATTTATCCTCGTAATGAGTGTAAAATGTGGCGCGGTTAATGGTAGCTCTCTCTGCGATATCTTTGATGGTGATTGTATCGAAGCTTCTCAGCCGCAGCAACTCACGGAAGGCTTCTCTGATCAGCTGCCCTGTGCGCACAACCCTTGGATCTATCTGGTTAACCATCGCTAACTTCCCCTCTTAGACATCAAATCTTAATCTATGTTGTTTAACCGACTTATCCCCGAGTCTGCCGATTGAATTCAACAGGATGCCGGACTATCATCAATCGTATCAGACATGTGTTGTTTAAACAATGTGTGTTACCTAATTGAAAGGACAGATGAACTTGAATATACAATCAGACAGAATATTAATCGTTGGCGCTGGAGTGATTGGCAGTGTGTACGCACTCCGGTTCGCACGGTCAGGACTTGACGTTACCTTACTGGCCCGGGGCAAGCGGCTGAATGCCCTCCAGAAGAAGGGTCTGCAATACAATGAGAAAGGCACGATACAGCAAATTCCGGTGAAGGTAATTGCGGAGCTCGATAACGATGACATCTATGATTTCATCTTTGTTCCGGTCCGGTATGATCAGGCGGAGTCTGCTCTTGAGGCGATTAAGAATAACAGAAGCCAAACCATTATTACGTTGACCAACACGGTAGGTTATGAATCCTGGCTTGAAATCGTAGGCGAGCGGCTGCTCCCAGGCTTCCCTGGTGCTGGCGGAGACCTCAAAGACGGTGTGCTCTACGCCCAGTTTGGAACGGAGCCTGGGCAAGGGACTATATTTGGTGAAATCAATGGACAGACGACCGAAAGAGTGAATCGTCTTGCCGGACTACTTGATCAGGCAGGTCTAACTAATATAATCGAACCGGATATAAAGGCCTTCCATATCTCACACGCTGCCCTGGCAGCAGTCAACAAGCACTTTTATACGGAGGATGGTACGGGTATGGTGGATTTGGAGACTGCAAGAAGCGACAGTACATTGAGCAAGCTTGCTGCTGATATTAAACGCAATATTAGGCAAGTTGAGCAGTCCGGAATACAGGTCATCCCGCCGGAAACGAAACAGATGGCTGAATTGCCGGAAGAGGACATTATCGCCCGGTACCGCCAGATGCTGAGCAATGACTTCATCATTGATGTTAAGCTGGGGAATCAGGCTGTCAGCAGAAGAGCAGAGATTATGCTGCTGGACATAGCGTTTGGGGATGGACAATTGTTGCAGCAGACTACATCCTAACTATTTCATGCTTAAAAAGCGGCATCTCCCCATTATCTACTGGTGGAAATGCCGCTTTTATTATGATTCAATTTCCCATATACTTCTCCACACCGGCCGGATCCATGAGCACCATCTGTTTATTACCAATCAGCTTGATCAGGCCCGAATCCTCAAACCTGGAGAACTTCCTGCTAATGGTCTCGCGGGTCACCCCGACATAACTAGCCAGCTCTTCACGGGACAGCGGAAGATCAATATGAATACGGCTTCCATGCCGCTTGCCGTATTTGTCACTGAGTTCCATGATCATGCAGGCAATCCGGATCTCCGGATCTTTGGTCGCCAGGCTCTGCGCCAGATTCTCCGTATGGGCGAGTCTTTTGGTTACACTTTTCAGCAGCCGTAGAGAGATCTCCGGATTATCCGTCATTAAATGCTCCATATCATTCCGGGTCAGCATACAAATATTAGTGTCTTTCAGGGCATATGCGTTAAAATTACTAAGCTCATCACTGTTAAAAATACTGAGCTCTCCGAAGAAATCCCCATTCGTCAGAATGTGCAGGATTTGTTCCTTGCCTTCAGGAGTCATTTTGGATAGCTTCACATGCCCCTGTTGAATAATGTACAGCGTATCTGACGGCGCCCCTTCAAGAATTAACGGCTGACCTTTGGTAAACTTGCGGTGCTTAATCATGGCGCTAATTCTGGTGAGGTCATCGTCCGTCAATGCAGCAAAAATCGGTACCTTGCGTGTACAAGGTTCTGCGGCGTGCTGGCAGGAGTGCTCTTTCATACCGTTCCCCCTGAAATGTAGTATTTAGAAGCTGTTTACTCTAATGAGTAACAGATTTCTTATCTTCAACTGCTACGAAGTGACTTGTATCCTCTCCGCAGACCGGACATACCCAGTCTTCAGGCAAATCTTCAAACGCGGTGCCGGCGGCTACGTCCTCATCAGGATCGCCTATTGCCGGGTCATAGATATAGCCGCAGGGTGTACAGATGTATTTCTTCATTCTTCTCAGCTCCTAATAGTTTGTTTTTAGTTCAATCGGGTTTGTACTTCAGCCATAATGGCTTCTATGTTATTGCCGGCAAGATGAATTCCGGTCAGGCTGATCCCCTGTTCTACAGCCGACTTATACGCCAGGGAGGCGGCGGCTCCTTGCCAGGATAACGCACCGGTGATTGTATTAACTTTCACATAGATCCGCGTATAGGCGCCATTCTCTTCTCCGCTGACCGCCACATCGCATTGCCGTTCATCTGTGTTGCCAATGGAGAACAGAGAAATCCCAAAAGCATTAAACAAAGTAACCGGAACCGCTCGGCGGTAAATGGTCAGACTGTCAGCCATGTTGCTGCCGGCAATCCTTCCCTGTTCTATTGCACCGCCCCATAGTCCTTCAACATGCCCGTTAATTTCAGCAACATCACCGGCAGCAAAGATGTTCGGATCGCTGGTTTGCAATTGTTCGTTTACAATAATGCCGTTCCGGACTTGTATAGCCGATCCGCTTACAAGCGCCGTGTTCGGGACAATTCCGATAGAGTATACAACATGGTCACACGGGAGATTAGAACCATCGTCCAGCGTAATCCCGGTAACATAGTCTGTACCCGTAATAGAGGTTACTCCTGCTTGCAGAATCACCTTCACTCCGGATTGTTCCAGAGTCTCCTTAAGCAGGCTGGAGGAGTGCCCGTCCAGCTGTCTGCCCATCAGGGACGGGGCTGCTTCGATCACGGTTACCTCGTAACCTGCTTCGAACAAGGCCCAAGCCGTCTCGATGCCTTGGACACCTCCGCCAATTACGGCTACGCGGCTTCCATCCTGCAGACTATCTTTTAACCGGTCCGCATCGTTCATGTCTCTGATAGTATGGACATTGTGAAGTCCGGCACCTTCGATAGAGAGTGCGCGGTTCTTCGCGCCCATACACAACAGCAGCTTATGATACTCCACCCGCTGGCCGTCTTCTGTCTCTACCATCCGGCGATCCGGCTGGATCGAGGTGATCCGGGTTGAGGTCTTGACGTTTATACGGTTATCCCGGTACCACTTCTCTTTCTTGATCAGCACCTTCTCGCTGTGCAGGTCGGTGAACAGGCCTTTGGTCAGCTTAATCCGGTTATACGGTAGCCCGCTTTCCTCACCTAGAATCGATATTTCTGCTTCCGCGTCCTGATCGCGGATTGCTTTGGCTGCATGGACGGCGGATACGCCGCCGCCAACAATTACATAATGCTTCGTCATAAGTTGTTCCTCCTCCCTAAATTGAGCTCAGCAGCAGATCCGATACAAATTCAGCCGCATTTTTAATTTTCTGGACCTTCTCTGGCTCTTTAGGGGAGAATCTTACTCTAACCGGGAATTCAACATGTGTCATGCCGGTGGTTTTGATGACCTCCGAAGTGCTTTGCACGGTCATATTCGTTCCGTTCAGATAGTCCTGAATGACCTCGATGGCTTCTCCACTCCAGCCGTACGAGCCAAAAGATGCCGCAAGCTTGCCTTCCAGATTCATATGCTGCAGCTCCTTCAGCACATCCTCCAGGTTACCGATCATGTCCGCATATTTAGTAGAGCTGCCGATAAAGACCGCGTCTGCAGAAGCAATGCTGTTCAGAATATCCGCAGTGCTGCTTTTATCCGCATCCCAGACTTCTGTTCCAATATTATTCTCCTGCAGGCAATCCTGAATGATTTTGGCCATTTTCTTCGTGCTGTTCTTGATGGTGGTATATACAATGACTGCTTTTTTACCCTGAGTTGTTTCGCGGCTCATCGTGGCGTACAGATCAATGAATTTACGGATATCCTCCCGGATCAGGAATCCATGGGATGGGGCAATCATGCGGATATCCAGATCCTTGACCGCTTCCAGCAGTGTTCTTACATATCTTCTGTGCGGATGAATAATGGCGGCATAATAGCCCTTGTAATCTTCGGTGATATCAAATCCCGCTTCATCACTGAACAGATTCTCCACAGCTACATGTGTACTGAAGATATCGCAGGGGAACAGGATCTGATCCTCGATACAATACGTGATCATCGTCTCGGCAGTATGAAGGTACGGCGTTTCTTTGAACAGCAGAGTTTTCCCGCCGATATCCAGCGTATCGCCATCTTTAACGACCAGGAAGTTCCGGCTGTGCAGCTTATACATTTCCTGCAGTTCCGGCACAGCGATTTCCGTGCACACGATCGTGGCATTTAGCGCCTGGGATGCAAGGGCTGCCAGGCCGCCGGAATGGTCGGGCTCCGTATGGTTAATTACGATGTAATGAATATCCATGAGGTCAATCATACCGGCGAGACACTCGGCATATTCACGGCCGAACTCCATATCTACCGTATCAATCACGGTCGGCTTGCCCGTTTTTAACAGATAGGAATTATAGGTTGTTCCTTTAGCCAGAATCAGGCGGTGGAACGGAACCTGACGGTTATCTATTTTGCCTACCCAGTAAGTATCCCCGGCGATTTGTTTGAATTGTGTACTCATTTTGTTAACCTCCAATGTTTGATTGATAATCCTTATCAGCAACCTCATTCTATTACGGCTGCCGTACAAAAAGGAGGATTCAAATCAAATTCCGGAAGTTTATGAAACAACTCAACCGTATACTTTTAATGTAGACGATTGAACAGAAGGGGTGGTGCGTATGGTCACAGTTGGACAGAAATAATGAAATTTCTCTTGCAAGTCAGCGTTCAAAATAAAAAGCCAATCCCCATGAGATCAGCTCTTCTTAGCCACAAACGTTATACAATCCGAAGTCAGCCTGACAGGTTCACCTTTTCTGCTGATTTCATATTCCAGCGGTTTTACGAAGCGTTGCTCAACTTCCCAGCCGGCATACTGCTGATCCAGCAGCTCGAACATTCTTGCCGTAGTTAGATTCACTTCAAACATGGGATCGAGTTCTTCCGCTTGTGCGAGGTTAACTTCATGAATGTTCGACGCGATAATAATACAATTCGCTCCATTTTGTTTCGTACCGGCATTCATTTCCTGCAGTTTCCGCTCCAGTGCCTGCTCTGAACTGATATGCTCTAAAGAAGATACGGCTACGATAATATCATACTCATCTGGTTCAATGGTGAACTGTTCAATATCGGATAACCTTGCCACTATGTATTGCTCAACTCCAAATTCCTTACTGTAATGATATAGTTTATCTATAGCCGATTCCAGCAGGTCAACGCATACCACTTTACCATTTCTGTGCTTCAAAGATTCAGCGATAGGAATGCTGTTCCGGCCGATCCCCGATCCCAAATCCAGCACACTTAAGTATTCCCGCTCCTTATATTCCTCTAAAAGGCTGATCACCGTCTTAACAGGCCTGTGAAGCCAGGACCCTGGCTTGAATAAGTCGTATGTATCGTAACAGTCATCATGATATTTCTTCTCTTCGGATCTGATGTTGGCTATTCTGTCCATTGGTTCACCTTACGCTTTCAACGATTCCACTTCATTCTGTATTTGCTTTATTCAGGAACTTCAATATATTCGGATACTCTGGATTTCAGGATTTCTATTAGTTCTTCATCCATAAATCTATAGTCGTCCGGGATATCAAGACAGATTACCTGTTTGTTCCTTAGGGAGTCTGCAAATTTGTCCCTTAGCCTTCTTGTATGCTTCTTCTCCATTACGAATATCAGATCCGACCATCCGATATGTCCTTCGGTCACCTGTATTCTTGCTCCTTCTTCCGTGCCTGCCGACCTTGCTTCGTAACCGTTATATCCGTCAAAAATCTTCTCAGCAGTCAAACTGCGCCACTTATTCCGGCTGCAGATAAAGAGTAGTTTAATGTTGTATCGCCTCTATATTTACTTTGGGATTTCTAGTAATGCGCTCTTATTAATTTGTAGTTTATATTTTCTATGAATTGTTCAATCCTAATCACTTCATCTTCTTCGGGATTCATGATCTCAATAACATATTTTGCAAAACCCATTGGCCAAATATAATACAATTCATTTAATGATAAGGCCGAGGCGCAGCAAGGTGAAATTATTGATAAATCATTAAACTGGTTGGAGCTTTTTGTATCCATTTGCTCAGCCCACCAATCGGGTTGTAAATACGTCATACAATGATTGCATCTAATCCCTTCAAAATTCGATCCACTATCTATAAATGTTACTTCATTATATAGCTGTTCACTTATTTCTTTGTTAACGGTCATTAATCTCATTTGATTTTTAATTGCATTTCTCTCTTTTTCGCCGGGGATGGTTTTCTCATGCTTTGGTATGATTTTTACAATGTAATTAGACATTATCACTCCTCCTATTCCCTGCTTGAACTGCAGGCTGGCCGTAACGAGCATGCACGTAAGCTTTAACTGTATTATGTACAACTAAAGCGATCGATTATTGCGTTGAGAGTGTTTTAATTGTATTTTCTACAATTAGAATCATCATATTTCGTAAGAGAAGACTTTCCGCTATTTTTAGTTGTACAGAATACAATTAAACCGTCAAATCAGGTTTATCTCCATGATTTAACTGTACGAAGTACAGTTATTTGCTATGGACTCCACATTAGTTACTTACTCTCAATAGATTTGAAGGCGTAGGCTTCTAAAGAGCAGGACATTTTTAAGTTCGATTTATTTAGTGAAATAGAATTATACTTCATGTGTTAACGTCTAACATAACCACATTTCCAAGAAAAGGTGATTGCATCAACTCTATGGTATCTTTCTATTTATCTACGGTCAATCTCATTTCTGGCTCTTAAGATGGGGTTATCTATAATAATTTATAGCATTATAAAGAAAAACCCGCATTATATGCGGGTTCCAGACGATAACTACGCCAAATATCTTCCCGTAATCGAATGCTCCGCAAGAACAATCTGCGAAGGTGTGCCCTCGAATATGACCTCGCCGCCTTTACTGCCTCCGTCCGGTCCCATATCAATGATCCAGTCTGCCTGGCTGATCACATCGAGATTATGCTCGATGACGATCACCGTATTGCCGGCATCCACCAGCCGGTTCATGATCTCCATGAGGTGGCCGATGTCGGACATATGCAGGCCGGTCGTCGGCTCATCCATCACATAGATGCTGCCTTTCTTATGCAGCTCGCTGGCCAGCTTAATGCGCTGGCATTCTCCGCCCGAGAGCGTGCTGAGCGGCTGGCCGAGTGTAATATAGTTTAGCCCCACATCACTCATAGCCTGAAGCTTGCGCACCACCTCTTTGAGCTGGAAGAACTCAAGAGCCTGTTCAACAGTCATCTCCAGCACCTCGGCAATGGATTTGCCGTTCAGCTTGTAGGCAAGCACTTCCTCCTTGAACCGTCTGCCTCCGCACACTTCGCAGGGCAGCTTCACGCTGTCGAGGAAACCAAGGTCTGTGTACACGACACCAAGTCCCTGGCAATTCTCGCAGGCGCCCTTGGAGTTGAAGCTGAACAGCCCTTGATTTACCTTATTGGCTGCGGCAAAAGCCTTGCGGACATCATCCATAATCCCCGTGTAGGTAGCGGGATTGGAGCGTGTTGAGACGCCAATCGCCGATTGGTCAATAACGATCGTATCCGGATGCTGACTGAGGAAGACATCATTAATCAGCGTACTTTTGCCCGAGCCTGCGACACCTGTTACCACTGTAAGTACTCCTGTAGGAATATCCACACTTACATTCTGCAAGTTGTGCAGAGAGGCATTCTGGATGGACAGCCTGCCGGAAGACGCCCTGCAATCCTGCTTCAGCTGAAGCGGACGTTTCATATGAGTGCCTGTCAGCGTTCCTGATTCCAGCAACCCCTGGAAGCTGCCTTCATAAACAATATTACCGCCCCGGCTGCCGGCGTGAGGCCCGACATCGACAATATGATCCGCCAGCTTGATAACATCGGGATCATGTTCAACGACAATGACGGTATTCCCTTTGTCGCGAAGCTTCTCCAGCAGCTCATTTAACCGGTGGACATCCCGCGGGTGCAGACCTACGCTGGGCTCATCGAAGATGTAGGTGACATCCACCAGGCTGCCGCTTAGATGCTTCACCATCTTGACGCGCTGTGATTCTCCGCCGGATAGCGTATCGGTCTCACGGTCCAGCGTCAGGTAGTCCAGCCCGATATCGACCAGATGCTGCAGCCGCTCCGCCAGCGACTTGACGACCGGAGCTGCGGCAGGTTCCTCTATCTCCCGGATGGTGCGGATAAGCTGCCCGACTTCCATAGCGGACAGCTCCGCAATGTTCCTTCCATTGATCCGGCAGCTGAGCGCAGCCTGGCTAAGTCTTGCTCCATGGCAGCTGGAGCAGGTGCCTTCGGTGATGAACGGGGCGACCATTTTTTGCGTACGCTCAGATTTGGTCTTCACATCCTGTTTGATATACTTGCCCGTGAACTTCTCAATAACACCTTCTACCGTAATGTTAGTTGCCTTCCCGGCAAAATCCATCTTCACTTTCCTGGCCTTGCCGTGCAGCAGCTGTTCCAGCTCCGCATCTGAATATTCGCTTAGCTTCTTGTCCAGATCGAAGTCACCCGCCTGCACGATCATGTTCCAATCCCAGCCGCCGACTGCATAATCCGGCAGCATGAGGGCTCCATCATTCAACGACTTGGACATGTCCACGGCCCGGCTCATATCGACCCCCAGCTTGCGGCCGATCCCGTTACATTCGGGACACATCCCTTGCGGATCGTTGAACGAGAACATGTTCACTCCGCCTACATGGGGCTGTCCCACCCTGGAGTACAGCAGACGGAGAATAGGCGAGATGTCGGTTATCGTACCCATCGTGGAATGAGAACCGCCGCCCAGCCGCTTCTGATCTACGATAACAGCCATGCTCAGGTTCTCGATCCCGTCTGTATCCGGCTGCGGATAACGCGGAAGGAAGGTTCGCACGAACATGCTGAAGTTCTCGTTCAGCAGCCGCGTGGATTCAGCAGCAATCGTATCGAAGACGATGGATGACTTGCCGGAGCCGGATACTCCGGTGAAGATGGTAATTTTTCGTTTCGGGATACGCAAGGATACGTTCTTAAGATTGTTCTCCCTTGCACCGGATATCACGATATACTCCTGATTCATTTCGTTCATGCTTAGCATCCCTCCAGGTGGTATAGATTTCTTTTGTTTCTATTATCCTTAGCTTTTGTTTACGGCATTGCCTCATGATTTTGAAAAGATATATTATAGTTATATCGTTGCTGTAGCTAATACACTTAAGGAGAGAGCAATATGCCGATTGAACGGTTTCAAATCCATGTGTCTGATGAAATCCTTGAAGATCTGAAATACAGACTGGATCATGTCCGCTGGCCCGATCCATTAGAGGGTTCTGACTGGGAACGGGGTTCGGATCAGAGTTATTTACGGTCGCTCGTTACGTATTGGCGGGAGCAGTTTGACTGGCGTGCCAGAGAAGCCGAGTTGAACCGCTTGTCACATTTTCGCTGTAACGTCGATGGAATCGATGTGCATTTCGTGCACGAGCGCGGCAAAGGGCCTAATCCGCAGCCAATTATCCTTACGCACGGATGGCCGGACAGCTTTGTGCGATACGAGAAGATTATCCCTATGCTTACGGACCCTGAACGTTATGGCGGGAATCCCGAAGACTCCTTCGATGTCATTGTCCCTTCCGTGCCCGGATTCGGCTTCTCTAATGGCCTGAAACGCGCTGGTGTGAATAATGCCTATGTTGCTGAGCTGTGGGCCAGACTAATGACCGAACATCTGGGCTACCCGAAATTCGCTGCGGCAGGCGGAGATATCGGCTCTGGTGTTACACGGTATCTGGCATTCAATCATCCTGAACTTCTGACCGGCATACATCTTACCGACATCGGCATCATCCGGAATCTTCTGGCTGTGCAGGATAAGTCAGGGCTGTCTGAAGAAGAGCTCCTGTACATCAAGAATACTTCGCAATGGATGGCTGATGAAGGCGGGTACATGTCGATTCAATCGACGAAGCCACAGACGCTTGCCTACGGACTGAACGACTCACCTGTAGGATTGGCAGCTTGGATTATTGAGAAATTCCATGCATGGAGTGATTGCAAGGGTGACCTAAGGAACAGCTTTAGCGAGGATGAACTGCTTACGAATATTATGATCTATTGGGTTACCCATACAGCAGGGTCAACAGCGAATATCTATTACGAGAACACACATTCACTGCCGCCTCTGGGGCGCATTGAGGTGCCCGCCGGAATAGCTATTTTCCCGGGAGATGTCGCCTTGCCGCCCCGGGAATGGGCTGACCGCAATCTGAATATCACCCGCTGGACAACCATGCCCCGCGGCGGACATTTCACAGCCATGGAAGATCCCGCGCCTCTGGCTGAAGACATCCGTGAATTCTTCAGAGCATTAAGAGGATAAAAGATTTCACTGTTTCACCAGCACAGACAACTCGCCCTCAAAAACCTGATCGTCTGAGCTGGTGAACGTTGATAATAACACCGTAACCAGGCCTGTTCCATTCCGCTTCTCTTCTACCCCGGTCACTTCAACCATGGTATATAATTCATCACCCGGATAGACGGGGCGCATGAATTTAATGTTGTTCATCGCAGTTCCGGCAATAACCTCATCCCCATAACTGCCTGTCTCCACCCACAGCTTAAACGACACAGCCAGGGTCTGAATTCCTGAAGCAATGATTCCGTTGAATCGGCCTTGCGCTGCCTTCTCTTCATCCAGATGCATATACTGCGGATCAAATTCGCCGGCAAATCTGGTGATATCCTCTTTCGATAAGGTTAGAGATTTGGTTCTAAATACTTGTCCGATATAAAATTCATGAAACCGCATGATTGCACCTCTTGAAGTAATTTTGCTCGTTTATTTTAGAGTAGGATTATATCACAGATCCGGAATTTTGGTTAGACAGGGGCAAACTAATCATCGTCCGGTCTAATAATGCCCATATCTGTTCAGCCATCACTGAAGCTGGATAAGGCATAGAATTGCTAATCCACCATTCGAAAGAGGTTATTACCGCAGAAGCTAGAAACTGTACGGTTATTTCCTTGTTGAAATTTGGCCCGGCAGCGATTAAATCGAATTGTCTGCTAAGACTTTCCCGGACAACGACAAGCAAACGATTTCTAAAAGCAGGTACTCCCCGGTTTCTCAGCATCTTAGAATACAACCCGGAATTCTGTTCCAAATATTCAAAAACCCGAAGCAATGTGGATTTCGAAGTGAATTTACCGGTAACCTCACTGTCAGGCGCGCATTTGTCGATTAAGCGGTTAATTTGTTCTTCCAAACAATGATCAAGCAGATCATATTTATCTAGAAAATGTAAATAAACCGTTCCACGGTTAACATTGGCCAGCTCAGCAATTTTATTTACAGTGATATTTTCAATATCTGTTTCCGACATTAATGCTAAAAAAGCATCCATAATAGCCTGTTTGGATTTCTGTATACGTCTATCCATATATTTCTCCTTCATGAGTCAGAATTGAACATTTCTAAGGTGTGTGTTGATTAATCAACATAAGGGATCGCTTTGGGGATTGTACAATTCTCTGCTTTTTTGTAATGTGATTTTAACAAACAAACGTTGGTTTTTCAACGAATGTTCAATAATACAAATGGAGGCTGCGCTATGAAAGCAATGGGTATAACCGGCTTTGGAATCCCTGAGTCTTTTGAAGAGTATGAACTAGCTGTTCCTGCAATTAAAGAGACACAAGTACTGGTGGAGGTGTATGCCTCCTCAATTAACCCTGGAGATAATCATTTACGTTCGGGTGAGCTATTACAGAGCCCGGTAGGCGGGCAATTTTCCATTCAATTCCCGTATTTTCTTGGAGGTGATGTTGCCGGTGTTGTAAGAGGTGTGGGTACGGGGGTACAGCACTTTAAAGCAGGTGACCGCGTTATGGGGATGGTCCGTGGAGGCTCTTATATGGATCAAGTGGCTGCCGATGAGGATACCTTAACGATGATACCGGACAATGTATCCTTCGAAGAAGCCGCTGCTGCGCCTACGGTAGCCTTGACGGCCTGGCAGGCACTTTTTGAGCATGGTAAGCTTCAGCCAGGTCAGCGTATTCTCATTCATGGGGGTGCCGGTGGTGTTGGACATGCGGCCATTCAATTAGCCAGACATTATGGTGCTTATGTAATTGCAACTGCAAGAGAGCATAATCATGGCTTTGTCCTGGGTTTAGGCGCAGATGAAGTCATTGACTATTATTCACAACCGGATTTCGTGACAAGGTTATCCGCACCTGTAGATATGGTTCTTGATACAGCTATGCTAGGGAAAAAAGAATTAGAAACTGGACTTCCAGGCGAGTTCGGGGATTATAGCTATGACATATTAAAGGATGGCGGGAAATATATTTCCATAACCTCTTTCGGTATTGGAACCTATCCAGGCGTTCGCAATATTGACTCGCTATTTTTCCGTGCCCGTCCAAACCGGGATGATCTTAATGTAATTTCCACTCACATGCAGGAGGGGAAGCTCAACATTCATGTAGATCATAGGTATCCATTTACCACTCAAGGTTTATTTGAAGCGTACCGCACAAGCGAGAAACAACCCAGACGGGGAAAAATTGTGATTTCAAAAGAAATAATCGAGTAGGAGGGGGCGGCAAGCCCCCGTCCTCTCACACCACCGTACATGCGGGTCCGCATACGGCGGTTCCAAAAGGTTAACAAAGTTCCAGATAGCGTGAAAGTAAACTCTTCAGCCCTTTTGCTTCCCAATAGGAAGTCGAAAGGGCGTTATTCGTGTTCCGGGACATTTCCCACGCGCCTCGCCGCGAGTTGGCCATCTTAAAACAAGCCCACTTTGGAACCCCGAGTGCTCGAAGCTCGCGGATTCGTGTACGTACTCGTTTCCACTGTTTCCACAGACACATTCGAAGTCTCCTCCGAATCCACTGGTCCAGTGTTTGGAAGTGTGTCTTCGCCGAGGCTAGACGGAAATAACCGAGCCAACCCATCAGATAGCGGTTCAGTCGGTAAATCCTTTCTTCCATGGAAATGGACCAGGTACGTTTCGTTAGCTCTCGAATTCTCCCTTTAAAAGCTGCGAGACTCTTCGGAGCAATCCGAATCGTTGCCTGTTTCTGGCTCAGGAAACTGAATCCTAAGAACTTTCGGTGCCAAGGTCTCGCTACCGCACTTTTCTCCCCGTTTACTTTCAGTTTTAGCTTTCCTTCTACAAACCGACTTACCGATTCCATGACACGCTCGCCTGCTCGTTTACTCGCCACAAAGATATTACAGTCGTCCGCGTAGCGTACGAATCGCAAACCTCGCCCGGTCAGTTCCTTGTCCAGATCATCCAATAGAATGTTTGCTAGAAGCGGACTAAGCGGACCGCCTTGTGGCGTTCCCTCCCGGCTACGCTCCCATTTTCCATCCACCATAACTCCGGCGTTTAAGTAAGCACGGATTAGCGTCAGCACTCTTTTGTCCTCCACTTTCCGCGCCACTCTTGCCATTAGCATGTCGTGGTTTACCTTGTCAAAGAATTTCTCCAGATCCAAATCCACGACCCATCTGAGGCCGCCTTGGATATATCTTTGGGCTTGTTTAACGGCGTCATGCGCGCTCTTCCCCGGCCGAAAGCCGTAGCTGTACCACGAGAATTGTGCGTCAAAGATCGGGTTCATGACTTGTAAAAGTGCTTGCTGGAGGAAACGGTCCATCACAGTCGGGATGCCTAGCTGCCGTACACCGCCTCCAGGTTTGGGGATTTCCACCCGTTTGACTGGCGCAGGTCTGTAAGTTCCCGTCAGAAGTTCAGTTTTCACCGATGTCCAGTGCGTATTCAGGTAAACTTGTAGATTCGCTACCGTTACACCGTCCACACCGGGCGCTCCTCCATTTTGCACCACTCGTTTGTAAGCGAGTCGAAGGTTATCTCCTTTGAGCATTTGCTCCAGCAAGTTGTTCTGGTCTTCGCGAGAGGAAGGGACGACTTGTGCCGACGAAGAACTCGGCGCTCCGGCATACCCTGACGGCTTCACCGCTTCTCTTTGCCGCAAGCTCCCTTGCGAGATATTCTGCTGTCGTTGCTCTTCATGCGAACGCATCGCTTTCCTCTCTCCTTTCGGTTCAGCCCTTCCGTAAATTGTTGCAACAGCTTACGTACTATGGCTTCTGCTGACTCCTGCCAGTTCAGCGCAGCCTCTCAGCTACGGTTACAAGTTTTTTTTTCTTGCTTATCTGACAGGTCTCCCCAGATAAGAACGTCATCTGTCTGCCCGCGACCACTGGAGTATACCGCGCCAGCCCTTGGCGGCTTTGGATTTCGTCATGTTTAGGTGACTCATCCGACTGACACAGCCTCAAATCCAGTTCGTGTACCTTGGCCCGTGCTTTTGCCTCCGGCTTCCTTCAGATTCCACCTCACGGTGGACACCCTTGCCCTTGGCTAACGGTAGGCGCTCGCCAGCCCCCGTTCGGGACTTTCACCCTAAAGATGACGCCCATGCTGGGCGTACTAAAAGAAGGGCAGCTTCCCGTTAAGAAGCTGCCCTTCTCTTTTAACTGCCCATGTCTGGCTATCTATACTGGATCTGCGTTTTATTCTAGACCCTGTTTCCCGTAGCCAGTGAGGTTCTCAACGACTTGCGGATCGTAGTGGGAGAAAAATGCGCTTTCGCCTGTATCGAGTGCAGCGATCTTAGCCATGTCCTCCGGCGTCAGTCCGAAGTCAAATACATTCATGTTTTCTTCCATTCTGTTTCGGCTAACTGTTTTGGGAATGACTACCACGCCTCTCTGAATCAGATAGCGCAACGCCACCTGGGCCGTGGATTTATGATATTGATCAGCCACCGTTTGTAAGGTGGTGTTGGTGAACAAATTATTTTTCCCTTCGGCAAAAGGACCCCAGGATTCAATCTGCGTATGGTATTTCTCCATGATTTCCTGAGCTTTGACCTGCTGGTTGAAGACATGGGTCTCCACCTGATTTACAGCCGGCACTACTTCAGTAAACTGCACAAGGTCGATATATCGGTCCGGATAGAAATTACTTACACCAATTGCTCTGAGGGTACCGGCCTTATACAGCTCTTCTAATGCACGGTACGTTCCGTAGTAATCCCCAAACGGCTGATGAATCAGGACCAGATCCAAATAATCCAGCTGCAGCTTTCGCAGGGATTCTTCAATAGAAGCTTTAGCTTGTTCATTGCCTGCATTAGAGATCCATACTTTGGTTGTGATAAACAATTCTTCCCGGGGAACTCCGCTCTTCTTAATAGCACGGCCAACGGCTTCCTCATTCCGGTAAGCTTGTGCGGTATCAATGGAACGGTAGCCTACGCTTAGGGCATCCAGCACACATTTCTCACATTCCGCGTGATCTGAAATCTGATAGACTCCATAGCCCAGAATCGGCATTTGTACTCCGTTGTTTAACGTTACATACTCCATTTGTAATTCCTCCAAAGTTAATAGTTACAAGTGATTTTAACCCCGTCTGATTAGTGCCGGTTATTCACCAGCCGGAAAGTCCGTTGAGGCAGCCTAGTCGGTCTGCTTCTCAAAATCAGCAACACGCTTAATAAGGGTCGACAGGGTGGCGGCCAATGCCTGGGAGCCTAACACCATACGCATCGGTGCAGGCTCTACGTTCACACTCTCGATAATACGGGCAGCCATACGCGCCGGATCGCCGGGAGCCAGTCCATTCGAACCGTCCAGCATGCTCAAAAAGCCGTGCGCAGGATTCCCCTCATATTCTGGCATTAATGAAGCAACCTGTGCGCTGCCATAGCGGAATTCGGTACGGGCTCCTCCCGGTTCTACGAGTGTAATCCCGATGTTAAAAGCAGCGACCTCCTGGGCCACAGATTCACAGAAGCCTTCAATGCCGAATTTGGTAGCATGGTACATTGAATTGCCCGGGAAGGCAACCTGTCCGCCATAGGATTACCTTGTCCCCTTGCTCAAGGAGCTGCTGCGTCATCACATAACCAAACCCGCTGCTGACACCTGTAATCAGCCATGTTCTTTTGTGCATAATCATTCTATCCTCCTGTTAACTATGATTTCGCTGCTGCTTCGTTCACACACCGCAGCGCATTCAGACTGCGCGGATAACCGATGTAAGGCAGGCATTGAGAAATGACCTTGATCAAGAACTCCTTATCATTTCCAAGCCTCATATTGGCTGCGGCATGACTGGTCGCCTGCGGTTCACAACCGCCTTGGGCATACAGGAAGCAGAACGTAATCATCTCTCTTTGTTTGAGATCCAGTCCTTGCCGGGTATAGTAGTCGCCGAAGCAATTAGCCGCAAGCCATTGATTGATGTGCCGGCTCTCCTCCGGTCCTGATTTCCAGAACTCCTGCATGCTCTCGCCAAAAATATCCACCTGCGCCTGAATCCCCGCTTTAAGACGCGTTTCCATAGTGGTTGTGGCCTGCCCCGGTAGAGGAAGCTCCACACCTCCCGCAGTCAATACATCATTCAGGACATGCAGGAAAGGAAGAACTCTGCCAATACCGAGATAAGCGACGGACTGATAGACTATTTCCTTGGCTTCTACCGGTGTAACGCCAAAGTTCAGGGCTGCGGGCAGCATAGCTTTGAACTCATCGATTCCCTGACAGCCGATTAATACAGATAGAATGGCCATCATACGGGTCCGGTCATCCAAATCATCCTGATGAACCACTTCATCAAATGCAAAATTATCAAACCGCTCGATAAACTCGGGATCGGTTACTTGAAGCTTGGATTCGTAGCCCGGAAACATTCTTTCGTGGTATTTCTTTGCGGCATCTGTAATCTCCATTGTGTACTCCTCCTGATTATTTCTGGACGCTTATTATTCTTCCGCCAAAAAGGGTCAACCAAACAAGTTGGCTAACCCTTTATTTAAATGAATTCATGTCTATTATTATACTTGAGTCTCTTTATAATACAATTTATGATTTCGCCTAAAAAGTACAGTAATGTACTATTTTAACGAAAATGTCTATTAAAATTAACTTTCAGGTCCGGAGCTATTCTCCAGTCGTTACACCGGATCATCGTGCCTAAAGGATATTCAAAATCACATTCACCCATAAATGTGAAGCCAAGCTTACTGCAAATGGCGTTAGAAGCAGGATGGCTGATTTTGGGGAAAGCATGAATATACTTGTGCTTCTGCTCTGAATGGATCCTAGCTAGGGCCTTAACGGTTGCTTCTGCAGCTATACCTTGCCCTTGAAAAGCAGTTAACACGCTCCATCCGATCTCATACACCGGTTCCCCATGCCAAGTCTGATCCCAGTAACCTACACTGCCGGCTACTTCTAGCTCTGGCTGCAACAGGATCTTGAACATTCTCCCTGTTCCAGTTCCGGCAATCTCACAGTAACGTTTATGACGGGACAGGAGCTTCTCCTCCGTCTCCGGTCCTCCAAGGAACACTGTCATCTCGGGAGAATTCAATTGCTGCAGCAATCCGAAATCTCCGGCATCCCAAGGTTCAATGCTTACCTCCGGCCTGTACTTCTGTTCTGCCATTACACACACCTCCACATATAATTGCTGACGGGCTCTCAGCTTCATATTATACGATCCCATTAAAAAAGCCCGAAAGCTAAACTTCAGGCAAGTTTCTTCTATAATTAGCCGCTGGGAAGCGAAGAAATGCTGCATTTCATACAACAATGGCGGATTGGTGCCGGAAAAATGAGCACATTGTTGCAATTTGTGCAGGATTTTAAAATGAAATTGGATCTTCACCACTTACCAGGGCAGCGTATTACCGGCATAGTCAATCAGAGTAAGCTCTTGCTGCTTGTAATCCGACTTCAGGCGATTCGCGATCTGCTGCAGAATAGACCCGGCTGATTCATCAGCGGTGAGGCTTCCGGTTATATCCAGCTTTCCTTGCATATAAGTCTGGACATGACCCGGATGGAGAACCATAACCTTGCCGCCCTGCGCCGCAATCTGATTCTGAATTAATTGAGACTGCATATTTAGCGCGGCCTTGGACATGCAGTAAGCGTACCAGCTGTTGCGCCAGCAGGTTCCAATACTGCCTGCTTCTGATGAAATGTTAACGATCAGCTTGCTGTCACTCCGGAGAATAGAATCAATTAAGCCATTCGACATCCGCAGCGAGCCTAGCGTGTTCACCCGGAAGACCTGCTCCATTTCATCAAAATCCAGCGTATCCTGAATCGTCTTGCTCATATCACCCAGAATCGCCCCGTTGTTAATCAGTATGTCCACCCGGTCCGTGTAAGCTGCAATAGCCGCGACCGCTTGTTGTACACTTTCTGCGTTGCTTATATCCAGGTTCAGCACCTGCAGCTGCTCTTCATAGCTTGCCTTCAGCTGTTCCAAGTGTTCATTGCTCTCCTGCAGATACTGCCCGGCCAACACATGATAACCCTGCTCCAGCAGTGCCTTAACCAGACTCAGCCCAACGCCCCGGTCAGCACCCGTAACTATAGCCCATCGACTCTCCAACAGGCTCACCTCCTGCCCGATTTCTCGTAAGTAAAATGCAGTACACCAGTTGATTATACGAGACTAGGCGTGGCATATCCATAACGGAATGCTTGCAGTTCATGTAATAATGTCCGCAAAACACCTCGCAAAGCGGGCATCCGCAGCAAACCATGAAACCTAAAAAGAGTGTTCCAAGCAGCGGATTCCGCTTTTTGGACACTCTTCATGTGCCTTACCTTCATTTATCAGGTGACAACCCTTCGATGACCTTGTCGATATTCCATTGAATCATCTTAATGTAGGTGTCGCCGTCTTCCCCTTTTTTAGCTAAAGAATCAGTGAAGATCTTAGAATGTATGGGCACTCCTGTCTCATTAGAGATGGTCTCCATCGTCTTGGGATTCACGCTCGTCTCCAGGAATAACGCAGGCACCTGATTCTCTTCAATAATACTAATGATCCGTTTCATTTGCTCCGGCGTCCCCTGGCTGTCCGTATTAATCTCCCAGATGAAAGCAGATTCGAAGCCGTAAGCCTTCGAGAAATACTTGAATGCCCCTTCGCTGGTAACAAGAATCCGCTGTTCCTGCGGGATCTTATTTACTTCCTCTTTGGCGTATTGGTCCAGCTCATTCAGTTTCTTCACGTAGGCTGTCTGATTGTTAAGATAATACTCCTTGTTGTCCGGATCCTGTTCAATTACACGTTTGGTGATCACATCCACGTACTTAATGGAATTCTGGATATCCAGCCAGGCATGGGGGTCCACTTGCGTTTCCTTGCCTTTCTCAGTCAGATACATCGGGGTCACTTCATCGGAGACAGCAAAGGCAACCTCATTCTTGTTCGTCACCTTCAGCAGGTCCTGGAACCATCCTTTTCCCGTCTCCAGATTCAGGCCGTTATAGAAAATCAAATCTGCGCTGGACACCTTGCCCGTATCGGCAGGTAATGGATCATACATATGGGGGTCTGTTCCGATGGGAACCATACTGTATACTTCAGCTTTGTCCCCGACAATATTCTCGGTCATATCTGCGATGATGGAGTACGTGGCAACAATCTGCAGCTTATCCTCACCCGCTTCCCCCTCATTAGTATTAGAACAAGCAGCGAGCAGTGAGATCAGTACGATAGAGGATAGCCATTTGAGTTGTTTCATCCTTGCTTCAGCCCTTTCCTTAAGAAATTATTTTTGGGTGACAGTATGAAGGAGACCGCGAACAGGCTCACACCCACCAGTACTATCGTGGCACTTGTCGGGAGATTAAAGCCAAAGCTGAGATACACACCTACAATTCCCGATACCGCCCCCACCGCAGAGGCTAATACAATCATGTGGATCAGCGTATGGGTCCATAAATAGGAGGTGGCTGCCGGGATCACCAGCATCGCAATGACAAGCACAATCCCCACTTGCGATAACGAGGATACCGTAACTACAGACAGCAGCATCATCAGCAGATAATGATAGAAGCCTGTTTTTAAACCATAAGCCTTGGCAACTACCGGATCGAACGAGCTGATCAGCAGCTCTTTATACAGCAATACAATAATGGCAATCACAACGAGCATGATGATGAAAGATTGCGTTAACTCAGACTGCGGAACGGCGAGGATATTCCCGAACAGAATATGAGTCAGATCCAGACCGCTTTTGGCAAAAGTAATGAGGACAATCCCCAGGGCGAAAAATGAACTGAGTATAATGCCGATAGAGGTGTCGCTTTTGATCGTACTGCGGCTTGTAATGAATTGGATAAGGATTGCGGCCAGCAGGCCAAACAGGGATGCGCCCAGCAGGATGTTGATCCCCAGTATGTAGGACAAGGCTACACCAGGCAGTACAGCATGAGATAAAGCATCGCCCATCAGCGACATCTTCCGGAGAACAATGAAGCTGCCCAGCGCCCCCGATACAATGCCCAGGATGATGGCGGATAAGCCGGCGTTAAGCGCATAGACCGGGATGTTGAACAAGTCTGACATATAATTAATCATATTCGGTCCCTCCTGCCCCTTTGATGATCACATTGCCCAAGGAGGCACCATATGCTGCGCGGATATTGTCGGTAGTGAAGGTATCTTTCACATCTCCAAAGGCGATCAGTTTTTTATTCAGGATAATAATTTTGTCAAAATACTCTTCCACCTCATGCAGATCATGGTGAACGACGAGAATGGTTTTGCCCTCTTCACGAAGATGCTTAAGCAGATTCACGATAATCTTCTCACTGACCATGTCGATCCCGACAAACGGTTCATCCAGGAAAAAAACGTCCGCTCCCTGGGCGAGTGCCCTGGCAATAAAGACCCTTTGCAGCTGTCCGCCGGATAAATTGCTGATTTGTTTATTCGCAAGATCGCTTATATCCACCATCGCCATACATTCCTCGGCCCGTTCCCGGTCTTTTTTGCCGGGGCGCTGGAAGATTCTCAGGTTCGGGTAGGTTCCAGTCAACACCGTATCCTTCACCGTGATCGGAAACGTGAGATCAATATCATTTTTTTGCGGCACGTAGGCAATCTTCCGTTTGTACTCCGAAATATCCCTGCCCTCAACCCTGACCGAGCCAGTTCTCTTCTTAATCACTTCTAATAATGCCTTAATCAGTGTTGATTTCCCTGCGCCATTCGGTCCGATGATCCCCACCGTATGCCCGAACGGGATCTCGAGATTCACATTCTCCAGTGCTGAACTGCCGAAATAATCAACATTTAGGTCTTTAATCTCGATCATATGCTAACTCCTTATCTGCTAATAGCTGTCTGAAATATGACGTAATTATGAGTCTGAATATTCTTTGTTTCCTGAATGAAACAATAAGTTCTGAATACATAATTGTTTCCTGCGGGAAACATTTAGTCTTATGAACAATATATTTAACTGCGGGCAAATTGTCAATAATAATTTAAATTTGTGTTACAATTTCAGCAGAAGGAGTGATTGGGTTGAGAATCGCAGATTTGAACCTGGAGCAGAACAGTCAGGAAATATCGGGATTACTGGAGGAGCATAGCCGGCGGATGGATGACAGCATTCCGCCTTATGAGCGCGAAGTGATCTCGCTGGCAGCTTATGAAGGTGATACATATGTAGGAGGCATTACCGGTGATATGGTCTGGAAGATTCTAAATGTTCACCTGCTGGCCGTCGATCCCGCCTATAGAGGCAACGGACTAGGCGGAATACTGCTCAAGGAGCTGGAAGACAGAGCCCGGTCGCACGGCTGTAAGGTGAGTGAATTAACTACCATGAGCTGGCAGGCTCCGCACTTTTATCAGAAGCTGGGGTACGAGGTCTTCGGGGAGATCCATAATTGTCCCCAGGAAGGCCAGACGAAATATTATTTGAAGAAAAGTCTTGAATAACCACGCAAAAATGCTCCCACACTGCCTGGGAGCATTTATTATATCTGCGAGAATTATGAGTTCATTTAGTTAACTGACTTGTCATACTGTAGATAGACTACGTGCGTCTGCAGGTATTCGTTCAGTCCATGTTTGCCGTCGGCACCGCCGATCCCGGACTTTCTCCAGCCTGCGTGGAAGCCCTGCATCGCTTCAAAATTCTCGCGGTTAATGTAGGTCTCTCCGTATTTCAGACGTTTGATTACTTTCATAGCGACATTCAAATTCTGGGTATATAAGGACGAGGTTAAGCCGAATTCACTGTCGTTGGCAAGCGCGATCGCTTCATCCAGGGTGGAGAACGAAATGACCGGGATAACCGGTCCGAAGATTTCATCCTGCACAATCTCCATGTCGTTGGTGGCATTCGTGATGACCGTCGGCTCGAAGAAACTGCCTGCACCTTCTACCTTTTTACCGCCAAGAGCAATTGTAGCCCCCTCTTGTACTGCACGGTCTACCTTCTGTTGAACCGATTCCTGTGCGGCCTTATTAATCAGCGGCCCCATATGAATATCCTTATCCTTGAGCGGGTCTCCGTATTTCACTGCCTTCATAGCTTCAACCAGGCGGGAGGTGAATTCATCCTTAATGCCCTCATGTACATAGACGCGCTCTGCACAGTTACAGACTTGGCCTGTATTAATCACCCGGGAATCTACGATCGCTTTGATCGCCAGGTCCAGATCGGCATCCTTCATGACAATCGCCGGTGCCTTGCCGCCCAGCTCCAGACTGACCTTGATGATATTCTCGGCGGCCGCCTCCATCACCTTTTGTCCGGCGGGTACACTGCCTGTAAGACTGACCATTCCGACCTTCGGGTTACTGGCCAGTTCATGGCCTACTTCTCCGCCTCTGCCTGTTACCAGGTTGAATACCCCTTTGGGCAGGCCGGCTTTATCAACAATACGGCTGAAGGCCACGGCATTGTTCGGGGATTCCGCACTTGGCTTGACGACAATCGTATTGCCGGTAATCAGCGCCGGAGCCATCTTTCTCGCGATCAGGAAGAACGGGAAATTCCAGGGCAGGATGCCTGTCGTTACACCAATTGCCCGTTTAAACACAAAAATATTCTCATTATCACGGTCGCTCTGAACGATCTCCCCTTCATAACGCCGTGCCCATTCCGCCATATAATCCAAATAATCCGCTGTAAAGTTAACCTCTACCGCAGATAATTCCAATGTCTTGCCTACTTCTTCCGAGATCAGCCTGGCGATGCTGTCCGCCTCCGCGCGTATCCCGTCTGCAATGGCATGCAAATATCTGCCTCTCTCGACGGCCGGAGATTCCTCCCAGGCTAATTGGGCTTCTTCCGCTGCATTAATGGCACGTATGACATCATTCCTTGTAGCCTTGGGAACCTGTGAGATTACTTCATCTGTTGCCGGGTTGGTTACTTCGATCCATTCTTTGCCTTCGGATTCCGTAAATTGGCCATCGATATACATCAAATGCTTGGTCACTGTTTCTCCCCCTCAAGGTAGATTATTACAATTGCCAACCATAGTGTAAACGCTATCAATATTTATTGTCAATAAGATTCACATTTACTATTTGTTTTTATGTTGTTTTTCATTGACTTCTTGAGTTAAGCTATGAATATAGGGTTACATTGATTGGAGGGATCGGCTGTGAAAGTCAGTATTTTCTCTACTTGTTTAGTAGACCTTATGACCCCGGAGGTCGGTATTGCTATGGTTGAAGTCCTTGAGCGGCTGGGTTGTGAGATCGATTTCCCGGCTTCGCAGGTCTGCTGCGGGCAGCCCACTTACAACAGCGGCTATCTGAAGGATTCGAAGCTCGCCATGCAGAATATGATGCTTGCCTTCGAGAACTCCGAATATGTCGTGGGTCCTTCCGGCTCCTGCATTGCTATGTTCCATGAATACCCGAAGATCTTCAAAGGTGATCCGCAGTGGGAATTGAAAGCGGTTGCTTTGAAGGAGAAATCCTATGAGTTCACGCAGTTCATCGTCAGGGTGCTTGGCGTCACTGATGTTGGTGCAAGCCTTGAAGGAACCGCCACCTACCACCGTTCCTGCCATATGACAAGACTGCTGGGTGAGAAGGAAACTCCATATCAGCTGCTTGAACACGTCAGAGGACTGCAGCTGGAGCCGCTTAAGAACAGCGATAACTGCTGCGGTTTTGGCGGAACCTTTTCGGTCAAAATGCCCGAGATTTCCGAGCAGATGGTGGACGAGAAATGCGGCTGTATCAAGGATACCGGAGCTGATATTCTGATTAGTGCAGATATGGGCTGCCTGCTGAATATCGGGGGTCGTCTGTCCCGCAAGGGTGAGCCTGTCAAGATTATGCATATTGCTGAAGTGCTGAATCAGCATCAGCCTGTTGTTAGCAGAGGAGGAAGCCGGACTTGAGCCTGCAAACCGATAAACGTAATTTCAGCGAACGGACTACAGAAGGTCTTGGGGATTCATTCATGCGAAATGCTGTCGGTTCTGCGCAGGACAGTCTCAAGACTAGACGTCTGTCTGCCGCCACCGCACTAGGGGATTGGGAGCAGTGGCGTAACGCAGGCCAGCTTATCCGCCAGCATACCCTGCAGAATCTGGATTATTATCTCGGCCAGCTCGCAGATAATGTTGAGCGACAAGGCGGCCATATTTATTTTGCAGCTACCAAAGAAGAAGCCAGCAGTTATATAAGAGATGTGATCGTCCGCAAGCAGGCTAAAAAGGTTGTAAAATCCAAATCTATGGTCACGGAGGAAATTGAGCTGAACCATGTCCTGATCGAAGCCGGCTGTGAGCTGATTGAGACGGATCTTGGGGAGTATATCCTCCAAATGGATGATTGGGACCCGCCCTCGCATATCGTCGCTCCCGCATTGCATAAAGACCGGAGACAAATCCGGCGGGTGTTCTCAGAGAAGCTCGGATATACGGGAGATGAAACCCCGGAGAATCTGGCCGGATTCGCCCGGACGGTTCTGCGGCAGAAGTTCCTGGAAGCTGAAGTCGGGATTACGGGCTGCAACTTCGCCATAGCTAATCTGGGAGCGATCAATCTGGTGACCAATGAGGGCAATGGTGATCTTACGGCTGCCATTCCGAAGACCCATATTGCGGTGATGGGTATGGAACGGATTGTCCCGACCATGGAGGAAATGGAGGTTCTGGATAACCTGCTCTGCCGCAGTGCCGTCGGACAGAAATTAACCAGCTACATTACCGTATTGGGGCCTTCTGCAGCCGGAGAGACAGATGGTCCCGAGGAATTCCACCTGGTTGTTGTCGACAACGGCCGGTCCGATATTCTGGGAAGTGAATTTAACGAGGCGTTGCAGTGTATCCGCTGCGGTGCTTGCCTTAATGTCTGCCCGATCTACCGCCATATCGGCGGGCATGCCTACGGATCAATCTATCCGGGCCCGATCGGTGCGGTAATCACTCCGCTGCTTGGCGGGTACGATGACTATAAGGAGCTGCCGTTTGCCTCCAGTCTCTGCGGTGCTTGTACAGATGTCTGCCCGGTGAAGATTCCGCTGCATGAGCAGCTGATCATGCACCGGCAGAACATTGTCGGGCAGCGAAGAACCGGCGCCGCAGACAGGCTTCAGATGAAAGCGGCCAGCCGGCTGCTGTCCTCCCCTGCCCTATTCGGCCGGACCCTGCGGTTAGCACACTCCGCCAGCCGATTGATGAGTAAACAGGGGCGAATCGTAAGAGGACCAGCCTTGATTCACGGCTGGATTCATGCCCGCGACCTCAAGCAGCCCGTCAAGCAGCAGGACAGCTTCCGGGCATGGATGGAGAAACGTAAAGGAGGGTCAGAGCAATGACAGTATCCTCGAATAAGGAGGCTTTTCTGAATACAATTGCCGCTAAGCTGGGCCGGGAACGTAAGACTAATGTTCAGCGGCCTGTTATACAGGACTTGATTCCGGACAACTATGGCGAGCTAACTAACGATGATCTGGTAGAGATTCTTAAGGAGC
The DNA here is from genome assembly GCF_038000235.1 of Paenibacillus sp. FSL R10-2199. Classification (NCBI taxonomy): domain Bacteria; kingdom Bacillati; phylum Bacillota; class Bacilli; order Caryophanales; family Paenibacillaceae; genus Paenibacillus; species Paenibacillus sp. FSL R10-2199. The sequence continues at coordinate 5,342,642 of NZ_JBBOBO010000001.1, forward strand.
AGTGTTTCTTCATTCACACTCAAGTGATTGAATCGAATCCGGAGATTCTGCAGCGGACCTTGGATGATCTTATAGAAGCGAAGGGCGGCGGGCTGGTTATGACTTCCGGAGATCCCCGGTTTGCCGAATACGGGCTGGAGTTCCCGGATGCCGCCGTGTGGGAGGAAGCAGCAGGAAGAGAGGAGAATGTTATGCGGGCTGAATCAGCGAATACAGCGATTATCTTCGCCGACTGTGCGCTGGCTGAGTCCGGAACGGTTGTGGTAGAGAGCCGCCCGGATCAGGGCCGCTCCCTTCACTTCCTGCCTGCCCATTATATTGCGGTGATTGAGCGGCAGAGGCTTGTGCTCCGTTCTACTCAGGCAGCAGCAGCGTTTAACCGGAGAATTCAAGCCGGTGAGCCGGTGGGCTCATCAATTAATTTCATCTCCGGCCCCTCCAATTCCGCCGATATCGAAATGAAACTCGTGGTGGGTGTGCATGGACCGCTGAGAGCTACCTATGTGCTTATTTAGTAATCCGTAACATCAAATTCTCTATCCTTATAATAAAATTTCCGGTCTTCCTCGGTGATCTCACGGATAATTCTGCATGGGCTGCCTACTGCTATCACGTTATCGGGAATGTCCTTGGTCACCACGCTGCCAGCCCCGATCACTACATTGTTACCTATGGTTACGCCCGGATTCACGATCACGTTGCCGCCGATCCAGACATTATTGCCGATCGTTATAGCGATCCCATATTCATAGCCTGAATTCCGGGAATCGGGATGGACGGGATGTCCTGCGGTATAGAGCGATACATTCGGAGCAAACATGACATTATCACCGATGACGACTCTGCCGACATCAAGAATAGTACAGTTGAAATTAGCATAGAAATTATTCCCCACAGAGATGTTGGTTCCATAATCGCAGTGGAAGGGCGCTTCGATATGAATTACCTCTCCTGTCTTGCCGATAATCTTCCGGATCAGTGCTGCTCTCTCCTCTTCTTCATCAGGACGGAGCAGATTGAACTGATGGACCATCAGTCTGGCAGCTGTTCTCTCTTCCGTTAATCCATCCAGCCAAGCTTTATAAGGGAGACCTGCAAGCATTCTTTCTTTCTGGTTCATTGTTTGTTCCTGCCTTTTCTTGTAGAGTAATCGGCCGACCTGCACCTCAATCACCACTTATTAAATGACTTATAATAAGTTATACCATAATTATATAGGAAGAACAAGAGCCCCACTGATTGGCGGGGCTGCAAGACATTTTACATTGTTACATGCGTTCTCTTGTATAGAACCGGTATTGCCGCTGCGATTAGGATGATCCCCATAACAGCAGGCGCAGAATGACCAAGCGATACATAGATTTGCCCCCCAATGAGAGGCCCGATCATCCTGGCCAACGCCTGAATCGATTGGCTGCCGCCTTGAATCCTCCCTTGTTCACTCGAATCGACAGACTTGGATAGCATCCCGTTGAACGAAGGCCCGAAGATCGAATCACCAAAGCCGAAGATGAACATTCCAACGATGAAAAGCGGATAGAACGCTAAGAGTGACGAGACGGCAATGAACCCATAGCCTATAATCTCCGAGACCATTCCAAGTACGGCGATCTGCTGATCACTTAATTTCTTCAGAAGCTTGGGCATGATGAAGCCTTGCGACAGGATATCCTGAAAACCCATAATGGAGAACATTAGTCCGATGATTGCCGGTTTCCAGCTGAAGGAATCCATTGTGAATTGTGAGAACACAGCCTGCATAGATCCATTAGGTATCCAGAGCAGGAAGGCGGAAATAAGCAGCCTGTTCAAGTTTTTCATGGAGAGCAGACTGGCCAGCTGTGAGAATGGATTCAGTCTAACAAAGGTAATCTCTTGCAGTCTATTATTCTTGCTCAGACTCTCCGGCATGTAGAAGAATCCGTAGATAACATTCAATAAAGTAATGGCCGCTCCAAAATACATCGGTACAGCATAGCCAAACTTGGCAAGTAATCCGCCTACACTCGGGCCAATGATGGTGCCTGCACCTACGACCGCACTCACCCAGCCAAAGTATTTGGTTCTTTGCTCCGGTGGAATAATGTCTGCAAAATAGGCAAAGATCGTGCTGATGCTCCCGCCTGTTATACCTTCTATGATCCGACCGGCGAACAGTACCCACAGGGCTCCTCCTATACCAAAAATAAAGTACCCGATCGCAGAACCTAACAGGCATATTAAGAGCAATGGACGGCGGCCGTATTTGTCGCTTAGTGCTCCAAGTACCGGGGCCGCAAAAAATACGCAAAATGCATAAACGGAGGTCAGCAGCGTAACCATTACCGCTTGTTCTCCCGGATTATCGGTATACGGCTGCACTAAGAATGGAACGACAGGCGCTATGATAGTGAAGCCTATTCCGCACAGAAATACAGAGATAAGGCCGAAGATTAAAGCGTGTCTGTCTACGGTTTGTTCTGTGTTCTGTGTAGAGTGTGATCTGGATTTGAACATGTAATTCTCCCCTCAAACGTCATGATTATGTTTCCTAGGAAACATAATCATCCTACTGCATTTTTGTTTCCTCGTCAACAAAAATACAATAAAAAAGACAACCGTTCTCGAAAGAGCCCGGCTGCCTGAGGTTTCATTATCAGTATTCAATTCATTCCGATTTCAAATCTGTACCGAGTTTTGTGATTTCTGCATCCAAATGCCTGCTATACTTCTCAATGAAGCCAAGCATGTTGTCATATTGCTCCTCGGTTACCTGCTCGAATACAGCTTTATCCCGCTCGCGGAATTCCTGGTGCAGCTCCTCATGGACTTTGCTGACCGCTTCCCCTTGCTTCGTAAGCCTGAAATAGATTTCTTTCTTATTATCCGGCTTCTGGTAGCTTTCGATATAGCCCTTTTCCATGAGCTTCTTGGTTATTTTGCTTATAGCACTTCTAGTCATATAAAAATGCTCCGCAAGTATGGTCACGTTGGAATCCGCATTTTGCCCGATATATTCGATGCAATGTACCTCAGAGGGCTTGTACCCCTTAAGACTCTCTTCCATCTTGGATTTATTCAGCCAGCTCAGCTTGTTAAATAAATCCCTGAAATTCATCAGGACCTGTTCTTCTTTGTTCATGGCCTGCCCTCCCGACGCCTTAGTGCATTAACATTATTATTGTAGCACTTATTCCATCCGGTAGGTCCAAAAGGATTCCCGTCCGAACCGGGTTTGAATCTCCTCCGCAGTCAGCTCCCGGCTTCCCACAAGCTCCGCCGCTTGATATTGCGAACGGTGGGCCTGAATCGAGGCCATTTTCTTCGTTAGGAATGCAGTCACGTCTACGTTCACATCCGCCGGGCCGATCATCTGCTCATGGTTGCTGGAGAACGCAATGCAGTGAACTATTGGCCGCTTCGCAGACGGGAGCCTGCCGACCGCCCGGATGACAGCGGCTCCGGTGGCATCGTGATCGGGATGGACACTATAGCCGGGATAAAAGGTAATGACGAGTGACGGGGTCAATTCCTCGAGCAGTACCAGCAGTGTATTATCCAGGAGCTGCGGGTCTTCGAATTCGATCATTTTATCGTGGAAACCAAGCATTCTTAAATCTTGTATGCCAATCGCACGGCAGGAGGCTATCAATTCTTCCTTGCGGATCTCCGGCAAAGTAACCCGGTTCGCGAATGGCGGGATTCCCATGTTCCGTCCCATCTCCCCTAAGGTCAGACAGGCATAGGTCACCCCGGCACCACTGTCTATGTACTTTGCCAGGGTCCCTGCAGCAGCGAAGGCTTCATCATCGGGATGCGGAAATACAACTAGCACGCGCTTATGTTCAGCTTGATTAATATCCATGGCTCACAGCCCCCTTCATTCTTCATTGTTTCCATCAAAATATTCAATAACGACGTCACGGAATATCCGTCCAGCCTGTGAAATGTAGCGGCTCTTATGCCATAACAAGGCGATCTCCCTGACCAGTCCCTGATCCTCAACAGGGATCAACACTATATTATCCTGGGCATTCTTGGCCGTGCCGGGTATGAAGGCTAAGCCGATCCCGGCTTCCACCAGGGCGACGAGCCTTGCCGGTTCATCCCCTTCATACACATACTGTGGGGTAAATCCTGCGGATTGGCATACGGAGTCCACCAAATCACGAATCCCGTAGCCCTTTTTCACACCGGCAAACCATTCATCCTTAAGCTCTATTAGCGATAAGCTCTGGCGGCCTGCCAAACGGTGTCCCGCTGGAACGGCAACATAGATCGGGTCGGTGCAGACGATTTGACACTCCATATCTTCTCCCCATACCGGAGGTGAGGACAAACAGAAATCGACCTCTCCCCTTCGAAGAAGGGTAATCATCTCCTGCATGGACAGCATTTGTACGTGAAAATGGACAGCCGGCAGCTTTTTGCGGAATTCCCGGAGGATATTAGGCAATGTGCTCGCGGTAGTGACGGCTAATTCAAGTGTATCCGGCTCCAGACTGGACAGATCTCTAAGCTCCTGCCTCCCCTGCTCCAATTCAAACAAGGCCTTCTCCGCACGCGGAAGAAATCTGCAGCCGGACTCATTTAAGCGCAGCTTCCTCCCGGTCCGGTCAAACAAGGGAACCCCAAGATCCTCTTCCAGGCGCTGGATGGTCTTGCTGAGTGAGGACTGAGTCACATGCAACGTAAGCGCAGCTTCGGTCATATGCTCCAAACGGGCCACTGCGATGAAATATTGCAATTGAAGAAGTTCCATAACCCGCCTCCATTCATTCCCTCAAGTCTATGAAATCATAACATAAAATGCGTTGGAGTAAATAACCCATTTCAAGTACGATATCCCTAACGCAATGATAGGGGGAAATTACAATGAATACCCGCAGCTGGTGGTTAATGATATCCGTCGGGCTGGGAATCCTGCTAAACCCGCTCAACTCTTCAATGGTTTCTGTGGCTATACCACGATTACAGCATCATTTCCAGCTTGATTACACCGTAGTCTCCTGGATTATCTTCTCATTCTATATTGCCAGCGCGGTTGCTCAACCTGTCATGGGCAAAGCCAGTGATATATTCGGACGCAGGACCATCTTTCTTACCGGGCTGGTTATCGTCTTCGTTGCTTCAATATTAGCTCCGTTGGCCCCGGGCTTCGGGTGGCTAATCGTATTCCGGATTGTACAATCCGTTGGAACCAGTATGGTGGTGGCGGTAGGAATGGCCATTGTACGGGTGCATATTACGGAGAAGCAGGCTACCGCGCTGTCTGTTCTGTCTATGTTCACATCGGGAGCCGCAGCCATTGGGCCTTTTATCGGAGGGGTACTGATTCACTTATGGGGCTGGTCGTCCATCTTCTTCATCAATGTTCCCTTTGTGACGGCAAGCTTCGTGTTAGCCTGGAGGACTATTCCGAAGGACCAGCCGCTGGCGGCCGCTGCCAATAAGCTGTCTGTACGCCAATGGATGAACCGTATGGATGTAGCTGGTATTCTGCTATTCTCTGTAGGTCTGGTTGCCCTGCTAGCTCAACTGCTGTCTGCCAAATCCTCCGGACATGTCTCCTTATTCAATGTTATAGCCGGCCTGGCCGGACTAGTTCTCCTTGCAGTCTTCGTGCGGCATGAGCTCTTCGCCAAATCACCCTTTATTCCGCTGCGGACTTTCGCGAGCTATCCGGCGCTGACCTGGGTCAATCTCCAGTTCATGCTGGTTAATCTTCTGTTTTATTCTGTCTTTTTCGGCTTGCCGTCTTACCTGCAGCTGGTTCGTCATGTCAGCGAGTTCCACACGGGAATTCTTATGTTAAGTCTGGGTTTATGCTCACTGGTTGTCTCTCCGCTGGCTGGGAAATGGATTGATGTGTCAGGTCCAAGGCCAGCCATGGTAGTATCCGCAATCCTTATGACACTCGGGTCAGTATGGATCGTGATGTTGAATCCGTCATCTCCGTTGATCAGCATATGCCTCGCTCTGGCGGCCTTCGGAATCAGTAACGGATTGAACAATGTCGCGATGCAAGCCGCCTTGTTCAACAGTTCCCCCAAAGACATTATCGGCGTATCCTCCGGATTATTCAGTACGTCCAGATACTTCGGGACCATCCTCTCTTCGTTGCTGATCGGCATCGTGATGGGGAATCAGTTCAGCTTCGAAGGATTCCGGGTACTGGGGATCATCCTCACCGTTGTTGCCCTGTCTCTGGTGTACATGGGCTGGCGGCGTATGGATTCAGTGCAGCAACTATAGAATCTTATAAAAAGGCTCCTCCGCAGTCCTTGTGGCTGTAGGAGGGGCCTTGATAGGTTCTTATTAAGTATCTGCAAATGTCTACACTTCTGCCATAAGCTCCTTCAGCCTGCCTGAAACAGATTCACTATCAGGGAAGATTGCGGCGGCACAGGTAAGAACACGGATAGCTTCTTCACGGTGGCCCCTCCAGCTTAAAGTATCCGAAACGCGAACAAATTCAAAATCAACATAATAATACTTATCTTGCTCCAAACTATTGATACGCTGGTATTCTTCAAGTGCTTTATCGACTCCATTGGTTACAGCAACCTTGGCAACGAAATGTGCCATCGACTGCTTGAGCTGACTAATATCTGAACCCAGCAGCAGATCAAGGATTGGGTAGGTTACGCTGCCCAGCCATACATAGTCACAGTTGGTCATTATAGAGATGCCTATATTGTCATCCGGGAACAGGATCAGGTCACTCAGAAAGCCGGTATCCCATCCGGAATGCGAGAGAATCCGGAACCCTTTATATTGGCCCAGGAACCATCCCAGCCCGACCTGCTCATGCTCAGGTCCCCAGCCTGTAGCCATAGTAGGATTCCACATCTGATCATAGCTGCCGGGCTGTAAGGCATTATACCGGTCCTTGGCCTTCCCCTGGCTCAGCTGCATCAGCATATAATGGCACATATCTTGGGCGTTGGTATACAGCGTGGAACTGGGGGCATGCGCCCTGTTGTATGGAAACACCTCACTTACGCCGGGGCCGTACCCTGCTGAATTGTTCAGCACATGAGGAGCGGCCAGAGCCGTTTCCACCTCCTGCTTCAGAAATGAACTGGATGTCATCCCCGCCGGTTCAAGAATATGCTCATTCATATACTGCTCAAAGCTCAGACCGCTGACCTTGGCGATCAAATCTCCCAGAATCTCATAAGCGATATTACTATAAGCAAAATGAGTGCCGGGTTCGCTCAGCAGCTTGTGACGGCTGACGCTTTTCACGTACCGTTCGAGACTCTCTTCATCGTATTCAGGCCGGTCCCAGGCATAATCCTCTTCATCCGGCATGCCGGAGGTATGGTTGAGCAGCTGCCCTACAGTAATCTGAAGATAACGTTCATCCTCCATTTTGAAATAAGGAAGATAGTTCTTGACGGGCGAATCCAGCTCTAACTGTCCGCGTTCCACCAGCTGCATAACAGCCGTAACTACGAATGTTTTGGAGACAGAAGCTTGGTGAAATAAAGTGCTGCTATCCACTGGCTCGCCTGTCGCCACATTGGCTGTTCCATACTCACCTGTGAAGATAACCTCGTTATCTTTAACAATTCCTATAGCTAATCCCGTAAACGGTCCATTCTCAATAAATTCGCTTAACATCGCGTGCAACGCACTTTCGATCGTCCGATAGGTATTCATACAATTGCCCCCTAAATGTGCCGTATTCATTGGATAAATATAACATCACCAGGGGTTACTTAATGTGTAATAAACAGATTAACCTGAACTTTCCCTAAGCTACCCTTCAACTACGTCAGCCCGCAGGGCGGTGGCAACCTCGAGCATTACAGGAACTATGGCTTCTGTGGAAAGGGCTACGTACAGATCTCCCATGTACAACCGGAAAGGAAACTCCATCCCTTCATAGCTCCACATGAAAAAGTCACCATCAATGGACATCGTGCTCTCGGGTCCTTTTACGGTTAAGACTTGTGAATACGAGAAATCGGGTTTGTCTGCAAAATACTGTGTGCACTCTTCCAAAGTAATGGCTTGCTCTGCATTGCCTTCCTGCATCGAACGGGTGATACGCAAACGCTGACTCATAGATGAACCTCCGAAATTAAGAATATGAATGCTATGACTGCATAACTTCTGTTAGATCAGATCTGACGGATTGAGAATGGCCAGAATCTGATGATCCTCCCATACTCCCCTGATTTTCACGTTGCGCTGGGCAATTCCTTCCTTGTGGAACCCGGCATTCTCCAGCACACGGATCGATCCGGGATTTGCGGGGGAAGCTTCCCCTGTGATCCGGTGGAACTTCAGCTCCTCGAAGGCATAGTCCACTACTTGCTTCACAGCCTCAGTCATGTAGCCTTTTCCGTTATAATCCTTATCCAGGCTGTACCCGATCATGCAGCTCTGCAGCGGTCCCCGCACCACAAAAGACAACCCTACGGTGCCGATAATCCGGTGATCTGCCTTGTGACATACCAGAAAATCGTATCTTTCGTCCTCTGCCCTGTCTTCCTTATACTGTGCAATCTTGTCGCGCTGGTACTCTTCTGTATAGAACTCATCAGGAACGTCCGGCGAATGCTCTTCAAAAAACTCCCGGTTGCGCTTGTACATCGCCATCAGCTCAACAGCATCTGTATCCTCAGGAAACCGTATGTACACTTGTTGTTCTGTCATCAGTAACACTCCTATCCAGCTAAATTCATCACATAATTCACTGCGTCTTCGAGATTAACGGCTATATAGTCCGGTTCGGTAACGGAAACTTGTTCTATGTACTTAGCACTTATGTCTGCGCACACAGCAATTCTCCAATCCAGTTAGTCGTATCATGCTCCTCGAATGAATAGGTCCAGAAGCGTTCAGTGCCGAATTTGCTGCGGATTACAGCATCTGTTATATCGCGTCCGCCAAGAAGCTTGTCCTCCTGGAACTGGGAGCTGTGCGATAGAATGGACTTAATCTTCACAGCGAGGAATGAGGTCACATCTATAGTTACATCCGCTTTCCCGATCATCTTCTCATGATTGTTAGAGAAAGCGGAGCAATGTACAACTGGCCTTTCTGTCAGAGGTAACCGGTCAATGGTCCGAATAACAGCAGCGCCGGTGGCATCATGATCAGGATGAACGCTGTACCCCGGATAAAAGGTAATGACTAGCGAAGGAGCCAGTTCCTGAATCAGCTTCATAAGCTGACTATCCAGCAGATCCGGGTCTTCGAACTCGATCATTTTATCATGGAAGCCGAGCATTCTTAAGTCCTGAATTCCTATTGCTTGACAGGACGCAGCGAGCTCCTCCTTACGGATCACCGGCAGGGTAACCCGGTTCGCTATTAATGGAACCCCCATGTTGCGGCCCATCTCGCCGAGGGTCAGACAAGCATAAGTAACCTCAGCCCCTTCTTCAATGTACATAGCCAAGGTTCCGGATACAAAGTACGCCTCATCATCGGGATGGGGAAGTACAACTAAGATCTTCTTATTTCGCATAGGTCTGCTATTCACGGCTGCTTGATCCTCCATTTGCATTAAAAAGGGTTCCGGCTAAGCTGCAATGCCACAATCAGCTTGCCCTGATTATCATGTCCGGCCAGGATTAGCCGCTCAGTTTCGTTCTCATCCACATGGGTAAGCCCTTCCGCATAAATCCAGCCCTGCTCTGTCTTCAGGCCGACCCGGTAAGGACCTGTTCCCGAAATTGAGCCGTGCGTGTAGCGGGTAAGTGCATTACTGATGAACGCCGATCCCGGCGGACGCGAACTGTCAATGTGACTGGCATAAGCACCAGTTGTGAGCTCCAGGTGTATATAAAGGTCCTGACCGGTGAACCGGTCGATTTGAGTTTGGATATCTTTTGGGTGAATTAGCTGCATATTGTCCTCCTACAGTGTACGATTGTATTTCTCTGCGACATGATTAATGACCGGAATGATCAGATGATCATCGATGAGCCCCATCTTCTCCGGGCGGAACAGCTGGATTTTCTTGAAGTGATAATAGTCCGTCAGCACCTGCTGAATGGAGGTCTGATTCTGCAGTAAATATTTCGTATTCATAATCTCGCGCAGCAGCAGCTCATCTTGAAGCAGAATGAACCTTTCGTTGAGCGGCTGGAATATGCCTTTGTCTATACCATGGCGGTAGAATTCCAGCGATTGCTGCTCGCGCTGCAATAATGCCGACCTCAGGCTGTCGGACAGCTCCGGGTAAGCGCTCTGCAGCTCCTTCAGGAACACCTCAGATATTTTACCGGCGAGCGAAATTGACTGCTCAAACAGCTGCTGAAAAGAAACCCCGAGGAATTCTTCCTCCACCTGCACGGAAGGAAGCTTCAATTGATCTATGTAGTCCACAAAAATGTACACTACACCAGTAATGACCTCTTCTTTGGAGGAGAAATGCTTGTACATAGTCGCACGGCTGACATCCATCAGCTTCGCGATTTCTTCCATTTTCAGCTGCTGGAAGCCATCCTTCATAACGGCTGGAATGATTTTTTTCAATAGCTTGCTTTGCGCCTGGGACTTCTTTGGGTCTAAGGACATACTGTTTTTTCCTCCTGTTGGCCAGTGAACCCATTATACATGAAAATCTCATAGCAAGAAACAAAATAAACATTATAGACACTTTATGCGCTTATTGTTTACTTTGATTACTTATCGTGATATTATTTCCTCGTCTTCATACTATCCCATCTTAAGAACAGGAGAATGTCTACATGTTTACATTGGATCGCATGTATGTGAATGGCGAGTATATCGAACCGCAAGGGAAGGAGATTCAGCGGCTGATCAACCCGGCTACCCAAAAAGTGATAGGTCAGGTTGTACTCGGTAATGAAGAGGATGCCCGACTGGCTATTGCTGCGGCTAAGGAAGCTTTTGCAACCTTCTCTCGGACTTCTGTGGAAGAGCGTAGTGAAATGCTACAGCGGCTGCATGATGCTGTACTGGCGAATATGGATGCAATGGCGGAAGCGAATATTATGGAATATGGCGCCCCGACAAAATCAGCCATCGGCCGCGTGAAGCTGGCTGCCGCTAATTTCCTCGATACGAAGCAGGCGCTGGACAACTTTGAGTTTGTCCGTTATATCGCTTCTGCCAAGGTAGTCTCTGAGCCTGCCGGTGTCGTCGGGATCATTACGCCCTGGAATGCAAGTTATTCACAAATCACGGCGAAGCTTGCGGCTGCCATTGCTGCGGGATGTACGGTTGTCATCAAGCCGAGTGAGCTTAGTGCCCTGCAGACCGAAAGAATTACGGAAGCCTTCCACCATGCAGGACTCCCCAAAGGAGTCATTAATGTCGTGAATGGTTACGGTCATACCGTGGGTGCTGAATTCACCCGCAATCCGGATGTTGCGCTTATTTCTTTTACCGGATCGACCCGTGTCGGCAAAGAAATCCTGAAAGGTGCAGCAGAAACGCTGAAACGGGTTACGTTGGAACTCGGCGGTAAGTCACCTAACATAATTCTGGATGATGTCGATTACACCAAAGTGATTCCAGTAGCGGTAGCTCAAGGATTTATGAATAATGGGCAGGCTTGCGTAGCAGGTACACGCCTTCTTGTCCCGGAGCATCGTCTCCAGGAAGTGAAGCAGCTGGCACAATCAGCTATCGGGGCAGTGAAGATCGGCAATCCCTGGGAGGAAGACACGGTGCTTGGCCCTATTGTTACGGAGAAGCAGTTCCTGAACGTACAGCGCTATATTCAGACGGGTATTGATGAAGGCGCAGAATTGGTGACCGGAGGCACCGGCCGGCCTGCGGGGTTAGAACATGGTTATTTCGTTAAACCTACCTTGTTCGTAAATGTTACGGAGGACATGACGATTGCCAGAGAGGAAATCTTCGGACCCGTATTAGTGGTTCTCACCTATAAGACCGTGGAAGAAGCGATTGCTATCGCCAATAACACCAACTATGGGCTTGGGGCCTATGTGCATTCCACGGACCTGGATCAGGCCAACCGGGTTGCCTCCAGAATTGCTGCAGGTGTTGTGAGCATTAATGGTGCCAGCCCGGAAATGAAAGCCCCCTTCGGCGGTTACAAACAGTCAGGGCTTGGCAGAGAATACGGGGAATATGGTATTGCGGAATGTCTGGAGACAAAGACGATTACGGGCCACGGTATGCAATAATTACAATTGCTCAAGGAATTCAGCTGAAATCCTTGAGCAATTCTCTTGCTGTAATATGGACTTCTTCAAGTTCCTCACCCTTGGTTGGGTTATAGGCTATTCGCTGAATCTGCTTCTCTAATGGATGTCTGAATTCCTCAGGCAATTGGCTAACATAACACTCTAGGCACCATGTCTTCCATATGTCATCTCCTCCGTTTAGAACCTCCTCTATGTATGGAACCGTCTCTTTAGGAACCGTCAGTAACAAATTGGAGATTTCTTCTGCTATAGGCCAGTTTATATCCTGCAGCCATTGTAACAACTCCGGGATGAATGGGATGAGGTCCTTTTTATCCAGCTTCTTCAGATCGTGTACCCGCTCAAAATCGTGTTTGTCTCTTGGCAATAGAGTGAACGAATCATTCATTTATTTATTTTCCCCCTTCTTAGAATTAGTTGGTCACCAACATCCCTCCTTATGCATATGCTAAAGCCATATTGCTTACAGGAAGGAAGCTGAATGAATTGCTACGTACGGACCCGGTATATCAGATTCTGAAGTTGCTTGAAGAAGAGAAGGAACCCCGCTTCAACCAAATAGGTATGGACGAAAGAGATTTCAAGATTACCCTGACCCATATTCACGAAGCCGGTTATGCTAATTCAGGTGAGTTAACTCACTCAGGCTTCAACTATATTCACGGGTATGAACAAAGGTTGAAATTCAACCAGTCCCTGCAGAATTCTTAGTTTTATATTACAAAAGAAAAAGCCTCAACGGTGAGGCTTTTTCAGTGTAGTACCATTTACGAATGACTTAGGCGCAATCATCTACAGCTCATAATAATATTTCAGCTTGTTATTAACGAAATACAGATATTGATGGCCGTAAACAATATATCCCAAATCTTCATTATAGCTGTCGGGCTCTCCCCATGACAGATAGACTTGTTCAAACGTCATGTCGGTAATGATCCGCTCATCCCGGATAGCAGCCCATACGGCATCACTGCTGGGATAAGCTGTTCTAGGATTCGTGAACTACCCCCACCTATAGAGGTGGCGGCTTCTTGGAAACAACCCGGACTTGCTCAAACGGCGTACATCCGTGAGCAGCGGTCAGATTTATTGCGCGCTTAAGCAAATGGAGGGAGCGGCTTTTCCCCTCCCTTCGCATCTGCTCAGCGCCCTACCCAAGCGATCCCCGCAGTCCCTGCGGTTCGGGGTCCAGTTAACGCACTCCTGTGCCTTGCAGCAGGCGAAGCCCTTCGGTTCGAATGTTCAAGCTCGCATTGACGTCACGGTCATGGTGGACACCGCAGCTGGGGCAGCTCCATTCCCGGATGTGGAGCGCCTTCTTCCCGCCTGGATGCCCACAAGCCGAGCACAGCTGGCTCGAAGGAAACCAGCGGTCCACCTGTACGACTTGTTTGCCGTACCACGCCGCTTTATAGGTCAGTTTGGATAGAAAGCTTGACCACGAGACGTCATGAAGCGACCGGGCAAGTCTGCGATTCCGAACCAACCCTTTGACATTCAGCGACTCCACACTGATCACATCGTGGTTGTTGACGAGATCCGTGCTGAGTTTGTTCAGAAAGTCATTTCGTTGGTTGGCCACTTTTTCATGCAGCTTGGCGACCAGAATTCGCTGCTTCTGGTAGTTGCGGCTCTCGCTGAGCAGATGTCCGTCCTTCTTCGCCTGCTGCGCCCGGCGCGATAGTTTGCGCTGCGCTTTCGCTAGGGTAGCGGCGGTTTGGGCGAGAACTCTCGGATTCGGTACCTTTGTTCCATCCGAGAAAATTGCAAAATGCGCAAGACCGAGATCAATCCCGATCACCGAACCCGTTTGGGGTTTGGGCGGAATGTCCGTTTCGCACAGCAGGGAGACAAAGTACTTGCCGGATGCGGTGCGGGAGATCGTCGCTGACTTGATCACCCCTTCCGGTTGTCGATGTAGTTTGATACGTACCGGCTTCATTTTGGGCAGCTTCAGATAGCGACCCGCCTGAATTGCAATCGTTCCTTTTTGATTATTCGTGGTGTAGGATTGAACGGGATTTTTGCGGGATTTCCACTTGGGGAAACCAGAGGCGGGCTGCTGGAAAAAGTGGCGGTAGGCGGTATTCAGGTGGAGTTGCGCATTAGCCAGAGCTAAACTATCGACTTCTTTAAGAAAGGGAAATTCATTTTTGTATTGCGCGGGTGCCTTGAACTTGATTTTCTCACCAGTTTCTTGATGCTTTTGGTACGATTCGATGCGGTCATGGAGCATGAGATTGTAGACTTTGCGTACGCAGCCGAAGGTTTTGGCGAATAGTTCCGCCTGCTGTGTTGTGGGTTCCAGGCGATATTTGAATGCTTTGAGCACAAGAATGCCTCCTATGTACGTGGTGCGCCTTCGATTTGCTGTTCAACCCGAAGGCGAGTCCGCAAAATAGAACAAAGTTCCGGCTGGCCAAATCAACCATGGACGCAATCCACGAACAAATCGGACAAGACCATTACAGGAACATACATTCGCTTTCCCTAGCATAACCGAAATCCCTTTAAAATCCAAGTCCAAACCGTTGTCATTAATCCAGCCACTTTAGAAGTGGGGGAATTCTGACAACTTTTTGTTAAAAGGGCTGTCCGGAATCTTTGCATTTACAGCCCATGCCGAATCACCGTTGAAATTCTCTTTGAAAGCAAAGAGATTCTCTTCCGTGTACAACGTGTCGATCTCACTGTCGTCCAGATCCAGCGTCCAGGTTAGTCCAGCTTCGCTCAGCATGGTGAACGTAGAAGTATTGGTATCATCCTCGTATTGAACATCTGTCACCCAGTGGCTGCCGGGATGTGCATATAGATAGACCTTCTTGCCCACAGCCTGGCCCATTGTTCCTGGCAGCTTGCTGATGGCGTAGAGCATACTGTTGCTCTTTATTTTGCCTTCTTCCGTACTCCAGATGAACAGCGAATACGAACTGGTGGCATATTTGCCGTCTATGGCTCCAAGCTTAAGCAGTGTTTTGAACGCGACATAGTTGGAGTTTTTGTAGAGTATGGAGTTGTCCTTGTTCAACTTTGCGCTTCCCTTACTTCCGGTGAGGGTCACAACAGAGGCTGCGGTAGCAACGGTAAAGCCGGGAATCTGATTCAGCAGCTTCACAGGTACATAAGCCAAACCATTGACGAGTACAGACTTGGATGCCGAGATCATAAGTGTCCCGTCCACAAATGTGGAAATCTCCGTGTACTTCGGTGCTGCGGCTGCCGCTGCCTGTCCGGTGCCTCCCGGATACCCCAGCCCAATCATGAGCAACAGCGTGATGAGCAGTAATACAATCTTTTTCATATGTTCGAATTCCTTCCCCCATTGTATGTAAGCTGCCCCTGGCTGTACGCCGGATTAGCCCAAACCAGTAAATTCGGCAATAAGTTAATTATTTCCTGCAAAATTCCTTGAATCATCGACTTTCTGTAGCAGAGATCTGGTGACTTTTATAAAATCCTGCACAGAATACAACATTTTCCTCGTAATATCAGCCCAAATCCAAAATTGTTGTATAAAAGGCAGGATTTCACCCTATTTAAGCGACTTAGCAGGATTATTCTTGTATTTTATACAACAATCTTTCCAAACCCACGGTTACCCATGAATCAAAGTTGTAAAACATACAACATTGTTGTCTACAGCCATAAAAAAGCAGGCACCTGTGGAAAATTTTCCGGGGTACCTGCTGTTTTATCTGCTTCGTTAGTTGAAATCTACTTCTCCATTGCACTCTGCCTTGAAACGTTCCTGGAACTGCAGCTCAAACTTCAGCTTAGTATCAAAAATTTGCTTCGAGCGGTCGAAATTCAGCTGACCTCGTGACTTCTTAAGATAATTATCGAACTCTTCACTCTCCCAGAACCGGATAGTATCCCATACATTCTCCTCTTCATGCGCACTATGGAAGAATTTCATCCATATATCCATGGTTCCGAAATGATCCAGCATATCAGCATCTTGTACAAGCTTTATGTAGTACGGGAGCTCCTCATGATTGCGAATATTATGTAATGCAATAATATCAGATATGAATTCCAGCTGCTCCGGGGAGCATTCATCCTTCAGCAGTGACTTGACCAGAACAGAGCCGGTCTCCTGGTGGGGTTCAATTCCTTTGGTAACGTCATGGAAGATTGAGGCAACATACATGATATCGTCCATTGTACCTTCATCCGGGAACAATTCTTTTCTTAAGCTTAGAGCAATCTTGGCTACCCGCTGACAATGATAATAGACGAACCCCGTCTCTCTCTGCAGATGAGATTTCCGTTGACTCATTGTGTTAAGAGCAATTTCACTAATTCTGTCCAGATTCATTATGTCCACATCCTTTAGGCATTTGTTAATAATTGTATATCATTCCTCTGAAAAGATAAACAAAAGAACAGAGCTTCCCCCAACCGGAAGAAGCCCTGCTCTTTATTATCCGCGATCTGATCCAAACACAAGCCCGGCGCTGGCCTTCGCCTGTTCAATAACCCGCATCACCCGCTCACTGTGTGCGAGCATTTCCGCGGCCGTCTTTCTGTCTTGCTCTCGGATGAATCGTTCGAAGTGAAGGAATTCGTCATACATCCGGTGGGGGTGATCCTTGCGATCCACGCGGACGGGCTTCTCCCGGTTAAGGACGTAATCATAGGAGTCGCATCCATTCGCAGAACCATTGATCTGAATGTACCCTTCCGTCCCCTGAATGTTCACTGCACCAGGAGCTGTGCTGTCTTTGGCACCAATGCAGACGCATTTGAAATCACCATAGTCCAGCAGCAGCATCCCCGACGTATCGATTCCCCGTTCCATGTTCGCCCGGTATTCCACGTACAGTGGACTTCCGAAGAATCCGAGGACCAGATGGATGTTGTAGATATTAATGTCCATCAAGGCGCCGCCGGACATCTCCGGATTGAATGCAGGCAGAATCTCACCGCGTTTGAAAGCATCATAACGGGAAGAATACTGCGAATAATTGCACGTCACCATTTTAATGGAACCGAGACCAGCCAGCTGCTCCTTCACCGCCACGACATTGTTCAAATATTGATTCGAGATGGCTTCAACCAGGATAAGCTCCCTTCGCTCAGCGATCTCTTTCAGCTCCAGAAACTCCGCCAGATTAGAGGTGAACGGCTTCTCGCAGATAACATGCTTGCCGCTAAGCAGCGCCTCCTTGGTGAAGGCATAATGCAGGTGATTCGGCAATGCCACATATATAGTATCAACGTCTGCATCCTGAAGCATGGCGCTGTAATCTGTATAGAGCCTGGCTATCCCGTACTGGTTCTGCAGCTCCTGCAGAGCGTCTTCCCTGCCGGGTCTGGCGAACACGGCTGTCAGTGATATTCCCGGAATCTCTCCGATGAAGCTGAGCAGATCCTTGACAATCATTCCGGCTCCGGCTATTCCCAAGTTCATTTAGCGGCACCCCTTCATTCCCTGCTCCAGAATCTGCATAACGCCTATGGTCTCTTCATCCTTAATTACCTTATCTGTGCCAAGAACGATGGCATCATAGATCCCGTCATACACCCTGGCATAATCGCCTTTGGCTGAGGTGACCTTCTCTTCATGGTACTTGCCCTCATCATCGAGATACGTTAGAATACCATAATGCTCCGGCAGGTCAATACCGAAGTCACTGTGACCCTCAGGCAGGTAAAATAACTTCAAATGCTCCTCCTGACGGTCCTTCGTCTGCTTGACGAACACACCTTTTTTACCGTAGAGTACGAAGCTTGGCCGCTCTTTGAGCCGGAAGTAGCTGGATTTAACCGATACTTTTAGCGAAGGGTAGAAGAAATCCAGATCGAAGTAATCATTCATCTGCTGCGGTCCCAGCAATTGGCGGACGTCGTAATGAATGGTATCCGGTTTGCCGAAGTATGACAACACCTGATCAATGGTATGACATCCATGTCCATACAAGTAACTGTAGTACTTAGAGAATGGAGTTGAAGCCGGAACCTCAGGACGGTAGTAATCAAAGTGCATTTCCACTTCCAGCAGATCTCCAAGCTTACCGGATTCTATGACCTGCTGTGCGGTGAGGAAATCCGAGTCATAACGTCTGTTCTGGTAGCACTGAATGACAAGATTCCGCTCTTTGGCGTACTGAAAGATAGAGACCGCTTCTTCTTCCGTCAGCATGAAAGGCTTCTCCACCAGAACATGCTTGCCGTGATCCAGCGCCATTTTGGCATAATGATAGTGGGAATCGGTGTTGGTGCATACTACAATCAGCTGAATCTCCGGGTCATTCATCATTGATTCAAGATCGTCCGTGTATTCAATCCCGGGTACTCTGGGCCATTCCGCTTTCGTAAGCGCGCGGGCATAGATCGTCTTGACCTTCAAGTGATCGCGGTTCATGGAAAATGGAAGGTGGTAGCGGTTGGTGCTTTTGCCGTTGCCGATATAGCCGAGTGTTAACATCATAATTCCTCCTATTCTCTTCTCTTTCATTAATTATAGAAAAAAAAGACCCGCCGTGAAGACTTAGCAGGCATAACGGTACAATTATCCGTTCATATGTAATTACCGGTGTAAATCCTTGAACATTATGTTCAGAGCCGGGTCTGTTATAGCTTAGAAATTCAATTCTTGAGGTGAACCTTAGTCATGAAGCTGCTGCTGCAATTAAAGGAAATGAACCATTTTACCCCCAACGAACGAAGCATTGCTGCCTATATCCTGACCCATAAGGAAAGTATGCTGCCGATGTCCATACAGGAGCTGGCCAAAGCTACCTATACCTCGCATTCTGCGATTAACCGCCTAACCCATAAACTCGGACTTGCAGGCTATAAGGAATTCATTCTAAAGCTGGCCCGGGAGTTCCAGCTGGATGTCCATAGCATTTCTAATGTGGATGTCAATTATCCGTTTGAGCATGGTGAAACGCCCATTCAGGTAGCCAAAGAAATTGCGGAAGTAATGAAGGCAACCATCGAGAAGAATTTTGCTTTTCTGGAGAATGCCCAGTTAGCCGAGGCTGCTGAAATCCTGGACCGGGCCGGCAAGATATTCATCTATGCGCTGGGCGATTCCGAGATCCGGGCGAAGAGCTTCCAGAATAAATTAATCAAAATCAATAAATACGCCGTGATTGCGACGGAGCTGTCTGAGTGGGAATATCATACGGTTAATCTTACGCAGCAGGACTGTGCCATTTTCTTAACCTATCACGGGTTATCAGCGAATAATTTGCAGGCGGCAAAGTACTTCACGCGCAACAGCATTCCCTTTATCACCATCACCGCAGCTCACGGTACGGAATTGGCCAAGCTCAGCACACTGTGTATCCAAGTGCCTGAGGATGAAGTGAAGCATGCCAAGATTGGCACCTTTTCATCGCAGATAGCCTTTGAATATGTCCTAAATGTCATCTATTCCTGCATCTATAGAATCAACTACTCGAAGAACAAGCTGGCTGCCCGGCAGGTCGTGAAGGATTTCTATACCAATGACGTGAAGACAGATCTATAGGTTGGGAAAAGCGAGCTTATCGACCTTGATATTCACGATAGGCGGAGACAGACCCAGCATATGCTCAACGGCCTGATGGACGTTATCCTTAAGAATCTGGCATACCTCAGGAATCTTGTATCCGTAGTTAATAATGATATCCAGCTGAATCGCCACGGCTTCATCCGTAACATCCACTGATAATCCATTGGTGCCAATCTTACCGCTTAGTCGCCGGGCCAGAGTTCCGCTGACCGGGTTGCCGGACATTCCGGCAATGCCCGGTGTTTCGGTAACTGCATAGCGGATTATACTTGAAATTACCCGGTCAGAAATCTCCACAAGCCCCTTGAACGTATCCTGCTTCATTATTATTCCTCCTGAAAGTTATTTATCTGGGAATCCGGATCATGAACACCGTCGGCTCCCCTTCCCGGCTCTCCAGCATCAGGGAACCGCCCATCTTCTCTACGTTCTTCTTGGCAATGGATAATCCGAGACCTGTCCCACCGCTTGCTGTCGTCCGGGCTTCATCCCCCCGCACAAACGGATCGAAGATCGTGGACCAGAGCTCCTTGGGAATGCCCACTCCATTATCGGCAATCTCAATCCGGACAGTCGTGTCCTCCGGAATGACCGTCACACGGATGCGTGTCCCTTCAGGATTATAGGCCAGCGCATTGGAGATCAGATTGTTGATCACGCTTGCGAACAGCTCCGGATCATAATGGGCATACACCTGCTCTTCAGGCAGCTGCAGCTGCAGCTGGAACTCTTTTTGCTCAATTTCCCCGTAAGTGTCGGCAATAATCTCCCGCAGCTGATCTCCCAGCTCCAGCCGCTCCACGCGAAGAATGAAATCCGGTGAATCCAGCTTGAGCAGGTCCAGCATATGCTGAATCAGCTTCGTCACCTGTACGGATTTGGTATAAATGTAATTCAGGTATTTGGTCTGCCGTTCAGGGTCCGTAACCCGTCCTTCGACCAGCGCCTGTGCATAACCCTGAATACTGGTAATCGGTGTCTTCAGATCATGTGACAGATCGACCATCAGCCGCTGCTTGCTCTTCTCGGCCTGCCGCTTCTCCTCCGTAGTCCGCTCAATGACATCCGCCATATAGTTGAAGCTATTGCCAATCCGCAGAAACTCCGTCTCCGCATAGAGGGCAATCCGTGTATTGTAGTGCCCTTCCATCATACGGTTCATCCCCAGATTTAGAACCCGCAGGGGCTTCTTGATCCGTCTGGAGACCCAGTAGCTATATACAAAGATCAGCATCAGAATCAGCCCGCTGACCACAAACACATAAAAGAACACCGAATGGTTTAGATAGGCCAACAGCATTTCGTTGTTAATGGATACGCTGACCACATCGCGGGGAATCTTGAGCAGCAGCCAGGCCACTCCGCTGTCACTATCCACTTGAGAAATGGAGTAGTAATAGGGCTGATCGCTGCGGTTCTCTAGCCCCTGGAACAGACTGTTCTCATCATAGCCCAGGGTCTGATCCTGCTTATCTCCAATAACGCGGATGACCTGCTTGCCCGAATCGAGCAGCTCCAGCCACCCTCCGCTTTGCAGCAGCCGGTCGCTCTCCGGTCCCTGGCCCAGCTCGTTACGGTAATCTCCGGCTTCGACCGACAGATCCGGATCGGGGATCAGCTTCTCCATGATGACGTGAGTGATATCATTCTGGATGAACAGATAGACCACCAGTACAAGCATCACCAGCATACAGTTGAACAGCAGAAAGTCGATCGTCAGCGACGTTTGCAGCGGGCGGTTATCTCTACTTTTCCACGGGTGCTTCAATTTTGTACCCCAATCCCCTGATCGTCTTCAGGTATTCCGGTTTCTTGGAATCGCGCTCGATCTTATCGCGGATATTGCTGATATGCACCATGATGCTGTTATCCTCATAGACATAGAAATCTTCCCAGACGGCCTCATAAATCTTCTTGCGCGTAAATACCCGGCCCGGCTGCTCCATCAGCAGTTCGAGGATTTTGTACTCCGTAGAAGTCAGAGCTACCGGTTCGCCGGCCACCTCAACCTGACAGCTGCTCCGGTCAAGCGTTAACCGTCCGAGCACAATCTGTTCCTTCGTCTGCTCTTCTTCTACAGCCTTGGCATCGAACTGGTGCACCCGCCGCAGCAGGGCCCCGACACGGGCAACGATCTCCAGCGGATTGAAGGGCTTGGAGATATAATCGTCTGCTCCCAGCTC
Source organism: Paenibacillus sp. FSL R10-2199 (assembly GCF_038000235.1). Taxonomy (NCBI): domain Bacteria; kingdom Bacillati; phylum Bacillota; class Bacilli; order Caryophanales; family Paenibacillaceae; genus Paenibacillus; species Paenibacillus sp. FSL R10-2199. The sequence goes on from NZ_JBBOBO010000001.1 coordinate 5,364,475, forward strand.
AAGACCGAGGATTTTATCATGATGCTGGCTCTTGGCTGACAGGAACAGCACCGGGAAATGCTCATGCTCACGAATCCGCTTCAGCAGCTGCAGCCCGTCCATCCCCGGCATCATAATATCCAGAATGGCCAGATCTATCTTGTTATTCTGCATCTGCTTCAACGCCTCAATCCCGTTCTGTGCTTGCAGAATATTGTATTCCTTCTCCAGATACAGCTGCAGAAGCTCTACAATCTCCGATTCATCATCCGCTATGAGAATGGTATACATGGTGAAATCCCCCTCTATCTAGTCATGCAAGCTGCGCTAACTGTAACTATAGCCTGCCAATCTTAATCCAGTCTAAACCAAATCTAAAGAAAAGCTAAAGATTAAAGCTGCTAATCTTAAGAATGATATCCTGAAACAGACAAAAAGAACAGCCTGGAGCAGCCATTAAGTGGCTTGCCGGTCTGTTCTTTATATTTTAGCGCAGAATCGATCCTGTATTGCCAGTGAAAGTGAAAGTAAGGCTGCAGCTTAGACCGTAGGCACGGTTCCTCCGTCAATCACATATTCGGCCCCCGTAATGGAAGCTGCACGGTCGGAGGCCAGGAATGCCACCAGCTCGCCTACTTCCTCGGGGAAGCCGGGACGGCCCAGCGGAATCCCGCCCAGCGCATCCATTACAGACTGCAGCGCGCTTTCCGCACTGCCCGTAACCTTGGCGATATTCTCCATCATGGCATCTGCCGCTGTCGTTTGAATGAATCCCGGAGCTACGCGGTTTACACGGATGCCTTGCGGGGAGAATTCTTTGGAGAGGCTTTTACTGTAATTGCTTAACGCAGCCTTGGCGGCAGCATAGGGAATGGTGGATTCGATCAGCGGCAGTACTCTTTGAATAGAAGAAATGTGGATAATTACACCCTTACCCTGTTCCAGCATCAAGGGGATCAGGCCCCGGTCGAGCCGGACGGCTGCAAGCAGATTCAAGTTCAGCGCATCCATCCAGTGCTCATCGTTTGCCGCCAGGAACCCGCCGGGAGGTGTAGTACTGCCGCCAATGTTATTCACTACGATATCGATGCTGCCTAAGCGTTCCTTAACCGCAGCAATCACTTTCTCCACGCCTTCTTTGGCAGACAGATCTGCTTGTACGAACAAGTCAGCATCTGTCAATCCGGACGGGAGTGTGCGGGCAGTAGTCATCACTGTAGCACCGGCAGCCTTAAACCGGTTTACGATGGCCTCCCCCATACCTTTAGTTCCGCCTGTTACGAGTATTTTTTGGCCTTCATATTCAGTCATTGGATTTGCATAAGTAATTGTCATGGTTTGGTTCCCCTTTTCATCATTTGATTCTTTAATCTTATGCTTGATTTACTCATGCGTCTAATTTATTATTTTCATTAAATCCATTACAAATATTAATATAAGAGGGGTCCTGAAATGGAGCTAACGCAATTGGAGTATTTCCTGACTGTGGCCCGGCTTGAGCATATGACTTCGGCATCCAAGGCGCTTAGAATTACCCAGCCCGCGCTGAGTCATGCCATCTCCAAACTGGAGAATGAGCTGGGCGTTCCTTTATTTGAGCGGAATGGACGGGGCGTTCAGTTGAACCGGTATGGGGTAACGTTCAGCAAATGGGTGGAAGAAGCCATGAAGAACATCGGTAACGGTATTCGTGAAATTGATGAATGTTCGAATGCGGAGACAGGCGTGGTACACATCTCATATCTGAATATTCTCGGTGTTGATCTGGTGCCTTCACTGATCAGGGATTATCAGGCGGGCAACCCCAAGGTCCGGTTTGATTTGTATCAGGGAAATCACGGGGATATCGATGAAGCTCTGGAGACCGGCACTTCTGATATGCTGATCACTTCCAGAGAAACCACAATGAACGATGACGAATGGATGATTATCCGGCGCATGCCGATCTTTATTGTGGTATCCACTCAGCACCGGTTTGCTTCACGCTCCAGTCTGAGTTTGTTTGAGCTGTCCGGTGAACCCTTTGTCGGCTTGAAAACGAACTGCGGACTCAAAGCTACGATTAGCTCGCTATTCAAAAACACCCATTTCGAGCTGGCCTCGACCTATGAAGCAGAGGACCTGATTACGGTAGCCGGCTTCATCAAAGCCGGGCTTGGAGTCTCTGTACTGCCGCAGACACTGGGCTTGCTGCTGGACGGCCTGGTCTGGATTCCGATTGAGGAAGAGGGCTGGGAATGGGAGGTCGGCTTGAAATGGCGTCATGACCGTTACCTGTCTCCTGCCTCCAGACGGTTTCTGGATTATATTCAGCAGGTAGGACTGAAGTCTGAATAGATGAAGTCCTACAATCCTGAAAATAACACAAAGGAGCGGCTCTCCCGATGGAGAATCGCTCCTTTGTGTTATTCGTTCGTTACTGCTATTGAATCAGCGCCTGAAGCTCGGCAACAGTTGCCTGGTATTGCGGTTTGAATTCAGCAGACTTCATATAATTAGCCACGCTGGTCAAGAACTGTCTGCCTTCAGGGGTCTCGCTCACCTTGCCTGCATCCAGTGCACATACCAGCAGATTACCGTTGCCTACACGGCACTCCGTAAGGAAGCTAAGCTTATGATTACGTTCGAAATTATCAATGGTCTGCACAACGGGATTCCAGCTGCGGTCCGCATCATCCATGATCAGCGATTTCGAATTCTCCACAATGCTCCACCATGGATAGGTCGAATGCTCCTCACCCGGGAACTCACGAAGTACCGGGTGACTGTTATCAATCAGCAGACCCATTGTACCGACAGGTACAGGCCGGTTCATGCTCTCCGAGATGGAGCGGAACATCGGATAACACCAGAAATCAGTGCAGTAATACCCTTCAATTGCATTCTTCAGGGATTCCGGCTCTGGCATCAGCAGCACATTTCCTCCCTTCTCCAGCTGTGCAAGCGCCTCTTCGGACAGCTTCGTGAATACATGTATGTCCTCAAGCGGGTTGCTGCTCTGCTCAGGGTATACCCACAGGTCGTAGCTCTTGCGGATATCCGTTCCCTGGATGGAAAGGGATAATACGATCTTACTCATCCGCTCTACGACAGGAAGAGTTACCGCCAGATCGCAGATGTCGATATAATGGCTTCCGGCCGGAATGGCCGCTAAGGTTGATCCTTCAGCAATTACATTACCGTCTGCTGCAAGCTGCCATAGCAGCTGAGCGGAATCCGGCATACCGCTGCGGAAGCAGCTAAGCTCCACATGGGCAGCGAACAATTCACCCGCAGTATAATTATACTTAGGGAATCGTGCCATCAGCACCGCATCATTGCAGAACGTACGCCATTCCTCGGCACTGACCAGTCCCTTGGAATCCATGAAGGCATCAAGCACGCCAACCAGCGCAGTTCCCTGACCGCTGAAATCCTGCAGGTCCAGCAGCTGGAAGCCGGCCAGCCGCCGCGAGCGGAAGGCAGCCTCAAGTTCTTCCTTATAACAGGCTACCGCAAGCTGGCCGGAGGCTTCAAAGTATTTCGATGCCAGATGACCCAGTCCCTTACTCTCCAGCCGTTCACGGAAAATCACAAAGTTCTCAGCTTTGATCGAACCCGTGTATTTCGTAATTTCTTCGAAATTAGGGAATGTAGCGTATTGTCCGATCTCATGCGAGACTACCGGAACCTGCGGAATCCATTCGCCGGATTCTCCGCCAGCCTGCACCGTTTTGGCTTCGGTGCCATACTGGATCTGGATCTCGCCGCCGGCAGCAGCAGCCTGTCCTCCTCCATTCAGGAAGTCCGGAGGAACGATCTGGTCGTCATAATCCTTCATCGTGCCTGGCACAGCCGTCTGGACATGGCCCAGCGGAGCATCGCACATTGCATAAGAGCCTCTGAACAGGCGGTCGCGGGTAAAACGCACCCCGCTGAAGAAGTCGTCATGCTCCAGAACCTCCGGTACCCATTGGTGGTTATTGGAGCCTTGGGTGTATAAAGGCCGGTCATCGAACGCTTTGTAGTCCTTCAGGAAGGAATCAATCTTCTCTTTGCTGCCCCACAGCTCGTTGCCGAGAGACATCATTACGAAGGATGGATGATTGCCAAAGTCCCGCAGAATGGCATAGCCTTCGCTGATCAGGTAATCCTGCTCTGCCTGATCATGCCCTTCGTCCGTTTCTACCGTAATCGTACCCCAGAACGGAAGCTCCGGCTGCATGTAGATCCCAAGCATATCTGCAGCGGTAAAAGCAGCCTCCGGCGGACAGCAGGTATGGAAACGGTAATGATTGATCCCGTAAGACTTGGCGATGCCAAGAATTCTGACCCATTCTTCAACATCTGTAGGAGCATAGCCGGTCAGCGGGAAGATCAGTCCGTCATGTTTGCCGCGGAGGAAAGTCTTCTCCCCGTTAATCGTGAACTTGTCGCCTTCTGCCCGGAATTCCTTCAGTCCGAAGATAACCTCCTGCCGGTCGATGGCATTGCCTTCGCTATCCTTCAGAACCAGGAGGATATTATATAGATTGGGAGCGGATTCACTCCAGAGCAGCGCCTTTTGACCGAGTGCATAGTCTACTGAGAACTTACCTGGTGATACTATGTACTCCTGCTCTTCTACCGTGTGTGAATCCTCACTATTGAAGCTCTTGGCAGATACCACAAGAGTAGTCTCGCTCTTACTCTCCAGATTTGCTGTGATGCGGACGGAACGTGCAGCCAGCTCCGAATCCAGGCGGATGCCGCTAAGCTGTGACTCTCCGTAGAATTGCAGCTCCATACGGCCGGTAATTCCGTTCCAGTTCGTCTGGGTATCCGGCGAAGTCAGATGTCCGCCTTTGGTCGGGTAACCCGTGTTATCTACGCGGATCGTGATTGTATGCGTTCCCGGCAACAGCTGCGGGAGCTCGTATACATGGGCGGTGTTCAGACTGTCACGGCTGCCAATCTCCTGCCCGTCCACCCACAGCGTTGTAAGCCGTGTACGTTCCAAATATAGATAACTGCTCTTGCCGGCCAGCTCCTCTGGAATGTCAATCTCCCTGGAGTACCAGACGGATCCTTCGAACAGATATTCATCCGTTAGAGCGCTTACCAGAAACTCCTCATTCTTCGGTCCTTTGCGGGCATGGGAGGTTGTTCCCGGCAGTGTGATTACATCTGTGTAAGGTAATACGAGTCCTTGCTTACTCTCATCTAACTGCAACTTCCATTCGCCTTCGAGGCTGATCTTTGTCTGCAAAATCCTCACTCCTAATCATGGTAATCTCTTTACTTCTGCGGTAGGGTACTGGTTGCTTGCTATTCTTCCTGAATAAGCTTAGCATATTACGCCAAATATTACAGTCCTACCTTCCGGAATGCATTCACACTCCATTTACACGCAGAAAAAAAGCCCCTGCCGCTCGCAGAGGCTTGTCATCTTAATCCATAGCTACGATCTTGGTAGCAATATTCGTGCAGAATTCCCGGTCGTGCTCCACAAACAGGATTGTCGGCGTATGTTCCATCAGCAGCTCTTCAATCTGCATCCGGGAGATCACGTCAATGAAGTTAAGCGGTTCATCCCAGATATGCAGATGCACCTTCTCACTGAGGCTGCGGGCAATCAGTACTTTCTTCTTTTGGCCGCCGCTGTAAGTGGACAGATCCTTCTCGAATTGGATCCGCGAGAAATCAAGCTTGCGCAGAATCGATTTGAACAGACTTTCATCGATCCCGTGCTCTCTGGCATATTCACTCAGACTGCCCTGCAGATGCGAGGTGTCCTGGGATACATAAGAGATGGCAAGCTGGCTGTCCTTCCGTATGACACCAGTATGATGAATCTCCTCCCCGCAGATCAACTTGAGAATACTCGATTTCCCGGAGCCGTTGCTGCCGGTGAGTGCAATCCGGTCGCCCTGCTCAATCGTGAAGCTCACCTCTGAACAAACACTTTTGTCCCCGTAAAAGACTGAAACCTCATCCAGCTCGGCCAGCTGTTGCTTATGATACGGAAGCTGTGATATTTCCAGACTGTCCGAGCTTTCAATGTTCCGCAGCAGCTTGGATTTATCGGTGATCGCAGATTCCTGCCGCTGCTGGATCGATTTCGAGCGTTTCATCATTTTTGCAGCCTTGTGGCCGACATAGCCCTTATCTAATTTGGAGCCGGAGTTCCGGGTGCCGTTCTTGGACTTCTCGACCTCATGGGCCCAGCCGCCCGTCCGTTTGGCGGAAGCTGATAACCGCTTAATGTCCCGGCGCAGCTTCTCGTCTTCCGCCAGCTCGAAGTTATCCTGCCTCGTCTTATTCTCCCACCAGCTGCTGAAGTTCCCCTTCTGGATCTCAATGTTGGTTTTGTTGATCGACAGGATATGGTCTACACAGTTGTCTAAGAAGGCTCTGTCATGGGAGACCAGAATATAGCCGCTCTTCGTGCTGAGATAGTCACTGACCAGTTTACGAGCCTTCATATCCAGATGGTTGGTGGGTTCATCAATGAGCAGGAAGCTATTCTCCTTGATGAAAAGGGCTGCCAGCAGCACCTTCGTCTGCTCCCCGTTCGACAATGAATTGAAGGGCCGGTACAGCACATCCTCCGCCACCTTCAGCAGGTTCAGCTCCCGCATCAATTTCCAGTGAACATATTCCGGGTCAATTTCACTGATTACATCCAGGGTCTGACTTGTGGGGTCCGCAACCGGAAACGGGAAGTATTCAAAGCTTACTTGTGCGGATATCGTCCCGCTGTATTCATATTTGCCGAGCAGCAGGTTCAGAAAGGTGGTTTTGCCCCGGCCGTTGCGCCCGGTAAAGCCCAGTTTCCAATCGGTATCCAGCTGGAAATTCACCTGCTCAAAAATATTATCGTAAGTGCCCTCATAGGCAAACGTCAGATTGCTCACATTGATTAATGACATACAATATCCTCCTGTATAAAATAATAAAAGCTGCAAGAAGGTTATCTTCTTACAGCTCAAATAAATACAGCAAATTCAGCCCTGACGGACTTGAATAAGGATATATTGATTGAGTGAAAAGATGCAGACCCTTCTTGCATATAAAGAATAAAACGCGCGCACGAAATAACGCCCTTATAAGATGAACTTATGAATGAAAATGTAGCCATTCTTAAGATCATGTACTATAAAGCTGTTTTATTGTTTAATACCGCAAGAGAATCCTACACTATACTATTCAACTCCAATCGTTTAATTAAGTGCATTTTACCATGTGCTTTATTGGATATCAACCCGGTCCGTATGCATACAGTGTGTATTTAAGCTGAGATCAGGCCGTATTTCAGGAAACAGTTATACAGTCCGTCTTCCTCAATGTGGTCGGTGATATCATCGGCAATCTCTTTGAGCTGCTCTCTGGCATTACCCATAGCAACCCCCACCTGGACATATTCCAGCATCTCCAGATCATTAAGCCCATCGCCGAGCGCCATACTGTCTTCACGGGGGATATCCAGATGTTTCAGTACATCGGCAATAGCCGAAGCCTTGTGGACACCCGGAATCATCAGCTCCCCGCTGTTCTCTCCAAACAGGGGGATAGAACTCTGGAGTGCTGTGAACCTTCCTTCTAATGCCTCCTGGATCTGATGAAAGGGCAGACTGCTCTCCAGAAAACAAATTTTGTTGACATCATCCAAATATAATTCTTCGTTCCCATAGGTCAGTGTTGCGATATAAGGATGCGGAGACAGCCGTTTTCTCTCCTGCGCTGCAGGATCATTCAGCAGATCACCATAAATTCTGCGTTCCAGATGCGGCTGTAAATTCCGGCTTCCGTATAGGGCAGTGTTGGACTCCAGAATGAAATCCACCTCATTGGCGTGGAAATAATCGATCAGATGTTTGGCATCTTCCGGGGTTACTTTTTTATGATAAAGCATTTCATTGCCGCTCTCTACATACCCGCCTGCGGCTCCAATCAAGCCGTCGAAGCCAATATTCCAGATGGAATCATAGATCTCAGCCTTCGAGCGGCCGGTACACAGGTAGAGCAAATGCCCGTTCTCCCTCGCCTGTCTGCACGCCTGCTGCGCCGATTCCGGTATGATTCCATTCTCTGTGAGAAGTGTTCCGTCAATGTCGATGAAGACTATTTTTCTGCTGTTCTGACTCATACTGTTGTGCCTCCCCTTTTGTATCCTGCCTCTGCAATATAATTTGTGAAACGCATTACATGTCAAGAACTTTTTGGGGGATTTATACACTAACATTCCTTGATGCTCCGGTTAGCCGCTAGGAAGACACTTGGAAAACGGTGCCACCAGCCTCCTTATTAAAGCTACCCGGGAGACAGGGTTGTTAACTCCGGCTAAAAAGCCTAAAAAAGGCGGGCTGAAGGAGTTCGCCTCCAACAGCCTGCCTTTGCTAATACCCTTTGTTAATGCCCCTTGCTACTTCTACCGGTTCTATTCTGCGGTATAGCGGAAAAAAGTAACCGATGCAGTATTGGTCATTTGCGGAGATCCTTTGAAATAATGCTGGATCAGCTGAGCCGCATTCTTCTTCTTGACCAGTTCCTTCGTATCCGCCATATAAAATATACCGGATGCAGCTGTCTTAGCTGTGTCTCCTGCTGCATAACCGGAGCTCTGGGCAAATCCGGGCAGGAACAATCCTTCCGAGATGCCGTCCTTGAAGCCTACCCCTGCTACACCCGGCGAATGGAAGACTTCTTCAAGCCTCGCGATCCGCTGCTTCTCCTCGTCATTCTTCGGCTTATAATCCGCGTAAAAGATGATGTTGCCCTGTTCATCCGTATCATCCACTCTTGCTGACGGCTGCTTAGTCAGAGGATTGACGGACACGGCGTACCAGGCCCGCATTTTCCAGGCGAGGGCTCCGGCCTTAATGGCTTCAGTATTCATATCGCCTTTCCAGACATGGGGGAATGACTTTTCCAGGTACTCCAGGAAGTCAATCTCCTGTATGCAGACCTGCGCATCCGCACATCCCGGATAGAAGTCCTTGTTCTCTTTGAGTTTCATGTGGACAGCAATCTTGGCGGGCCGTGGGTAATACGGGTTAACCGCGTCTGGAAGCCGGTTCTGCCAAGCGGATTTCTTCAACCGCAGCGACGGATTGCCGCCTGTCATCTCTTGTTTGAGTTGATCCTCTGAAGCACGGTTCACATAACCGATTACCTTACCTGCATAATTCTCAAGGATTCCCTCCCGCCGCTTCTTTTCAATCTCCACCATTCGGGTTTCTTCGGGAATTTGAAACGCATAGGGGGTGCCCACAATTTGGGTTACAGGGGCTATGGAATAGGAAGCGATCTTCCAGCCGCCATTCGGCTTCGTGAATATGATTATCCGGAAGTTCAAGCCGTTCAGGCCTTGCTCGCTCTCTTGCTTCAGGTTATATTCCACAGCTGCATATGCCACTAAGAAAGGCATTCCGGACAATTCATAGGGCGCCACCGTGAGGAAATTCCGCGCCATTTCAACATCAATCGGCTTCACCGCCTTGACATTGAAGGAGAGCATCGTCCGCTCTCCGCCGCTTTCCCATGCTTCTTGCTCGAAGCTCTGGATATGCTTAGCTATAAGATTCTTCATCATATCCTCAGTCAGAATATTCGGGTCAGCCGGTTCTTCCATTCCCACGGCTGCCGCTCCTTGAGTGAGATAGGCGCCAGGTATACCGGCCGGTATTGAACACACCATCAAGAACACTATCATCATACACAAACTGATTCGTTTCATAATAGTCTATACTCCTTCACCATTCATTATCGGGTGTAATGGAAAAAATTGATGGTTCCCTTGTCCATAGTCTTGGGTGATTTGTCGAAGTAATAACGCAGAATCTCATCGAAATGCATTCCCTGCTTGGCCAAATTGGTAGAGTACTTCTGTGACACTAATCCACTTGCCTTACCAGAGCTCTCTGCACGATACTCCGCAAGAATCAGATTCCCCATATTATCCTTGAATCCGGCACCGGCTATGTCATCCACATGAAACATGCTTTGCATATGGGAATATCCTCCGGCTTCTTTCCAATCGTCGACAAATCAGCCAAGAATTTTTGATCCCTCGTACTGTCATATACATCGGCTTCTCCAACCTGGGCTGAAGGAGTGACAGCCACCTTGTACCATGCATACATTTTCACTGCCATAGCCCCTGTCTTTAACGATTCATCAGGTGCATGCTCATCCCATTCGTTGGGAAGCACATGCTTGCAGTAATCCAGGAAATCAAGAACCTTGACGCATTGGTCATCCCCGGCGCAGCCGTAATACTTCAAATTCCGCTCATCCTTCATGATAACCCGAATATAGCGGGGACGTTTGTAACTGGCATTAATCTCCCCTGGGGACTCTTCGGATAATGCGCCAAAGGCTGCTGCGCTGCCGGACATCTCTTCTTTTAGTTGACTGGGGGTGGCTATATTATGCATGCTGTAATCCGGCACAGTCTTACCCTCATAATCCACGTAGATGCCATCCTGGTGCTTCTTCAGGATTGATGCCATTTGGATTTCGGCTGCGGCTATCCTCCGGTCCTCCTCATTGTTAATACTCTTCCCGAAGCCTATGCCGTTCTCAAGAAAATAGGGAACCGGGGCAATCTCGTACTCATCTCCGACGACCTCCCATTCTCTACCGAGCGGTTGAATGACCGCCAGCATGAAGTTGATGCCGTTCAGCATGTACTTGCTTTCCCGCTCCATGTCATATTCGATAGCGGCATATACAAATCTGTATTTTTTATTGTTCAGGTAGCTGGCTTCCTTCACCGCTTTAAGTTGATCTTTGGGTATCTCCATTACCTTAAGCACTTTGGCACTCTTTACAACTTCCCGGTTAAAAATCTTCTGCTGCTTTCTCTTTAGAATGGTCACATAAACATTCATTGCCTGTTTGGCCAGTACGGGATCAACAGGATTCGTTGGTGCTGCCTGGACAGGCGCCACCAGGTGGGGACTGACCAAGGATACCAGCAGCAATATCGAGATGAATTTGCGTAACATTCGAACTTGTTCCTCCTTCAACTTGCCAATTCGTACGGCCTGGGACGAAGCTGATAATTGCAGGTACACCGCCGCCAAGTCGCCTTGAATAATATCCGCTTCCCGACTTTTTTGTATCCATAAATGATTTATATTCACAAAAATGTATTAATCAAATCTGATATGAAAGCACAAAAAAATCGCCCTTATTGAAATGGAATACCACTTGCCATTTCAGTAAGGAGCGACTATTACTTGTTCAATAATTATATTAATCCCGCTTCATCCGCCCCGGTAACCACCGAGATGATGCTCTTCCGCAGCTGATCTGCATTCTGTGCCTGATAGGGATCGGCAGCATAGATGACCGCATCGGCAATGTAGCCCTCGGCAATCCGCCCCAGCTCATGACCGCTCCCAAGAATCTCTGCTGCATCTTGCGTAGCGGACTTCCATGCTTCTGCCCGGTTCAGGCCGTAATCCAACAGCGTATCGAATTCCTGCAGGTTGTAGCCATGCAGTGAAGGAGTTGCATAATCCGTACCGAATCCAAGACGTATTCCCGCCCGCTTGGCATATCCAATGGCCGTGGCATGAGCATCGGCTGCACGGGCGGCCCGTTCACAGATGACCGGACTTAGCGCCAGTACACCTTTGGGGTCAGCTGCGATCCGGTAGATCGAAGTTGTCGGCACGAAGGCTACGCCGGACTCGGCCAGTCTGCCTGCCTGATCCCAGGTCAGGAACATCCCATGCTCTATGGATTCCACTCCGGCCTGGATGGACCAGTCAATTGTCACGCCGCCCCAGGTATGTACCAGAACCTTCTTCCGGTTCGCGTGTGCATGACGGACGATGAAGGCGAACTCTTCCTCCGAGAAGTTCGGCTCCGTTACCTTCTCGGTAGGCGCGCCTAGACCGCCTGTTGCCATGATTTTGATCCAGCCTGCTCCGGTGGCGTAGATTTCTGCCAGACGGCCCTCCAGATGCTTAACCCCCTTGGCATCCGCTGCGCCCAGCATTTCACTGCTGGTCTGCACCCGGAGCGGCTGCTGATAATACTTCACGAGATGACGGATGGTGCTTGGCAGAATGCCGCCGGCATCACGCGCAGTAGTTACGCCAGTCCGTAAGGTGGCTGCGAAGGCCTCTGCCTGCATCACTTCAACCTCCCGGCTGTCCCGGTTCAGCTGGTCGGCATGATCGAAATCTGTCCAGGCCAGATGTGTATGCAGATCAATGATACCCGGACTGATCCATAGCTTCTGCTGAGGTTGTTCCGCCTGTACATGGCGCGGTTCTGCTTCCTTAACAGAAGTGAACCGGCCATTCTGAATTTCAATATCGAACGGTTTGCCTTCGATACCTGCGATATGGATACTGCTGTACGCCTGGAATTGCGGATGCTTGAGAATCATAGGGCTTCACCCCAAACCTGACGGGCAGCTTGTACTGCCTGCTCTGCATCCTGCTTCAGTAATCCGGCAAGCGTCCGCACTGCGCCTTCAACACCTTCCCGGTTGGCATTTGCCCCGAAATGGTTAATCCGCAGCAGCTGGCCGGATAATTCGCCGTCTCCGGGAGCCACGATGCCGATAGGCTGCTTGATCAGCAGCTTCTGCTCCCCGTTCACTCGAACCGTGGTCGTCAATGTGGAATAATGCCGGCTATTCTTCTGCCAGGGTTCAAGACCCAGAGCTGTGATCCCCGCTATGGCAGAAGCTGCTGCAATTTTATGGCGCTTAATCACTTGAACCAGTCCCTCATCGGCAACAGTCGTCAAGGCTACGATCAGAGCTCTGGCCTCCAGTGTTGGAATATTTGGCGGGACGCGAAGCGGCGGCGTGCCGTCCGGTGCCGGCTTCAGATCGAGCAAGGATAGAATGGAATTGCGGGGCGCTCTTTCATTCGACTCCAGGAATGCCCAGCCACGTGGTGAAATGCTGACTGCGCTGACGCCGTTAGGTCCGGCGAGTGCTTTTTGCGCACCCATTACGGCAAAGTCCACGGACCACTCATCGACTAACAGAGCCTCTCCGCCTACTGCTGATACGGAATCCGTTACCGTAATAAGATTATGCTTGCGTGCAAGCCCGAAGATTTCCTTCGCAGGATTAGAGCCGCCTGTAACTACTTCTGCCTGTACGAAAGAAATAGCAACCGGATGGAACCGCTCAACCGCAGACGCCACCTCTTCCACAGTAATGACTTCATCAAATGAAACTTTCACTTCAATCACCGTCGCTCCACCGCGCTCCAGCCATTGTCCAAACAAACTGCCGTAAGGTCCAGTCACTACATTTAGAATGGTCCGGCCGGGTGCAGCAATTCCTGCAGCTACCGCTTCAATGCCCAATATGGCTTCCCCCGGAATGATCACCGGAGGGTACTGGGTGGATAAGAGATCAGAGACCTGTCCTGTCAATGTATTGAACTCAGACAGGGACAGCGGGACAAATCCTTGTGGTTCTCGGTTCATATAGACCTCCTGATGTAATTGATTTCATTGTGGCATCTTCGGAACCGCCGATAATAGCTCGCGGCTATATTCATGCTCCGGACGGATGAAGAACTGATCCTTGGTATTGATCTCTACCAGCTTCCCCTGCCGCATGACGGCAACGGTATCGCTGACCGCATGAATAACCGCGAGATCGTGAGAAATGAATAACACGGTAAGATTAAGCTCAGCCTTGAGCGTGTGGAACAGCTCCAATACGCTCCGCTGCACGGATACATCGAGTGCACTTGTGGGCTCATCGGCGATCAGCAGGCTCGGCTCCACACTTAGAGCGCGTGCAATGGCAATCCGCTGGCGCTGGCCGCCGGAGAATTCATGCGGATATTTGTCCAGCGACCTGGCTTCCAGCTGCACCCGGCTAAGGAGCTCTTTGCTTCTTGTCTCCACTTGGGAACGGTGGACAATCCGGTGAAACAGCAGGGCTTCAGACAGAATCTGCCGGATAGAATGCTTGGGATTCAGCGAGGCATCCGGATTCTGAAAGATCATCTGAATCTTCTTATGCTGCTCCCTGCTTCTCTTCTTGTGCAATTCCTGGGAACCCAGCAGAATCTGCCCTCCATCCGGAGCGATCAGCCCGGCAATGACCCGCGCCAGCGTAGACTTTCCTGAACCGGACTCTCCGACAAGTCCAAGCGTCGTATGCTGCTCCAAATCCAGCTGAATGTGGTCGAGCGCGGTAAATCCGCCGTAACGGACCGTTAAATCCCGCACCTGCAAAGCTAAATCCATTATTGTCCGCTCCCTTCAAGCTCAAGCTCCGGCAACGGAAGCACCGAATCGATCAGCATCTGCGTATAGGGATCAGCCGGATGCTGCAATAGACTAAGCGTCTCACCGTGCTCGACAATCTGCCCCTGCTTCATGACATACAATCTGGAGCAGAGGTTAGCGGCAATTGCCAGATTGTGTGTAACGAAGACCATGGCGAAGCCCAGCTCTCGCTGCAGACTGGTGATCGTGTCGATGATCTGCCGCTGAACGGTGACGTCCAGGGCGGTTGTCGGCTCATCGCAGAGCAGAATGCCGGGCTTACAGGCAAGAGCCAATGCGATAACAACACGCTGACACTGGCCGCCTGACAGCTGGCTGGGATAGCGGTCCTTTTTTCTCAAAGAATCCGGAAGACCCAGTCTTTCAAGCAGCTCCAGCGCAATCGTCCGTGCAGCTCTCCGGCTGACTTGTTGTCTGTAATACACAACTTCTGCCAGCTGCTTCACAACCGGACAGAGCGGGTCCAGCGCACCTCTCGGGTCCTGGAATACCATCGCACTGCTTACCTTACTCCGGACGCTCCCTCCAGTCTGCTCCACCCCTCGTGGAAGGAGGCCGAGTATTGCCCGCAGCGTAAGCGACTTGCCCGAGCCAGATTCCCCTACCAGCCCGAGACTCTCCCCGCGTGCAAGCGAGAAGCTGATATTATTGACGAGAATTTCTTTCGACTTGGCTGCAAGTGTCAATGATTCTATTTCGAGCACAGGTTCAGTTGACATTATTTTTTCCTCCAAATATCGGCCAGGCCATCCCCTAACAGAGACAACGCTATCCCCGTATATACCACGGCGAATCCCGGAACTGCTGACAGCCACCAGGCGGTGGTAATGAAGGGTTGTCCGTCTGAGATCATTGTCCCCCAGTCCGGTGTAGGCGGTGCGATACCGATACCCAGATAACCCAGTGTAACAATGGCTACAAGCAGCCCGACCATATCTGTCATCAGCACGACAACGGCTTGCGGCAATACATTAGGCAGGAGATGGCGCAGAATAATGCGGCTGCCGGGCAGTCCCAGGGTCTGGGCAGAAGCCACCCATTCCTGTTCCCGGAAGGATGCGCTAAGACCTCTGACCACACGGGCGAATACAATCCAGCCCACGAGAATGAAAGTGATATAAATCCCCCGCTCCCCGGCACCGCTGGCGAAGGCCACGATAATTACGATCAGATAGAACGGGAAAGCGATAAATGTATCTGTAATCAGTGCAATAATTCTATCGGTCCATTTGCCGTAATACCCTGACAGCATTCCCAATAATACACCGGTACAGAAAGGAATGATCTCGGCCAGAACCATGATAGTCAGATCCGTCCGTGCTGCATAGATCAGTCTGGTAAACAAATCACGCCCCAGCTGATCGGTACCCAGCCAGTGGGTGGAAGACGGCGGCTGCAGGAAGGCGCTCAAGTTCTGCTCCGTCGGATGATACGGACTTAAATAAGGGATGAACAGAGCCAGCAGAATAAGCACTGCAAACATTATGATTCCGATCAGCAGGGACGGGGTATTCCATATCCGTCTCAGCCCGTTTACTTTCTTCTTGCCCTCTGGCAATTGTATATCTGGCGTTGTAGTTGTCATTGTTTCCCCTTCGTTCTGGGATCCAGCCACCAGGAGATGATTTCAATCAGCAGACTGATGATCACTACAGATAGCGCGCAATAAAGGGCTATTCCTTGGATGACAGGGAAATCCCGATTCGAAATTGAAGTGAACAGCAGGCTGCCGATCCCTTTGATGCCGAATACCTGCTCGACGACGAGTGTACCCCCGATGAGATAAGAGATGTTAACTCCCAGCAGCATCAGTGTCGGCAGCGCAGAGTTGCGCAGGACATGCTTAAACAGAATAACTCTGGAGGGTATACCCGCTGCTCTCAGCGTGACGACAAAGTCGGATTCGAGTACCTCCAGCATTTGCGCCCTGAGCGAGCGGACCAGTGTAGGAATCTGTGAAAAAGCAACCGTTATCGCCGGCAGCGCCAGGCTTCGCAGCGTCCCTGTGAAGCCTTCACCTACTCCTCCGACAGGGAACCAGCCCAGCCGGACACTAAAGAGCAGAATCAAAAGGATGCCAACCCAGAAGATTGGCATACCGAGAGTGATCGCAGGAAAGATGCGGATCAGGTGATCCAGCAGTTTATCCTTATGTGTGGCTGCAGCAGTAGCAAGCAGAAGTGCAGTAATAATTGCAAGCACACAGGCAATCAGGATAAGCAGCAAAGTTACAGGAGCCCGCTGCATAATCAGCTCTCGTGCCGAGGTGCCCATAATAATGGAATTGCCGGTATCCCCTTGCGTGAACAAGGTCTTCATAAACCGGATGAATTGTTCCCATAGCGGGAGATCCAGCCCCAGGGTGTGATGCATATTCTTAAGCGCTTCGGGCGTACTATATTCTCCGAGAATCATTTTGGCAGGGTCGCCGGGTACAATACGTATGAGGAAAAAGACTGCCGTCATCACGCAGAGGATAACAATTAAGGCTCTTACAAGTGCTATCCCCAGCCACTTGTAAGAACCATTGTTTCCTTGCGCACCGGTTAAGGTTTGCCTGGAATTCATCATTTGCTTAAGCGCACATCTTCCAGACGGATACTGCCGTTAGGCAGAACAACCAGTCCATCCACCGAAGAACGGGCACCAATCAGGATATCCGGGTAGTAGAGCGGAATGTAAGGCACTTCATCTGCAAGCGTCTGCAGCAGCTCGGTATAGATGGCTGCGCGGGCATCGCCGTCTGCTGTTTTTTGGCCCTCATACAGCAGCTTGGTTACATTATCGTTCGTGTAATGCGTCCAGTACGACTTGCTGAAGCCTTCCGGATCGGTCTGGAACGCCAGGATCGAGTTCGCTTCCGGAGAGTCGGCTTGACCGCTGTTCAGCATCGCCGCGAAATCATAGGCGAAGAAGCGTTCACGGAAGGTGGCAAGTTCAACGGATTCGATCTCAATCTTGATTCCGATGGCCTGGCCTGCTGCCTGAATAATCTGTGCTTCCTGGGCTCTTGTGCTGTTGCCGGAAGCGATAAGCAGCTTGGTTGAGAATCCGTTAGGGAATGCAGATTTGGCAAGCTCTTCCTTGGCTGCGGCGGCATCGAAGTTCAATGACTTAAGGGTATCATTGGCGTTGTATGGAATCGTTGTCGGCAGCAAAGAATTGGCGGTCTGTGCATAGCCGAAGGTTAATGCTTTGGTCAGACCGTCACGGTCCAGCGCCAGCGCCAGTGCACGGCGGACATGCACATCGGAGAAATGCTCATCCAGCGTGTTGAAGAACAATTGCTCCGTCACCCAGCTGCCGTTCGTTACGACAGTAGTGTCTGTGCCGTCCTTAATCTCACCTGCATTCTGAAGGGACAGCGCTTCTACTGCATCCACTTCTCCTGCCTTCAGCTGGTTGATCGCCTGACTGTCGTCTTCAATGAGTTTATAGACAAGCTTATCGATATAAGGCTTGCCTTCCTGCCAGTAGTTTGTGTTCTTGGTGAAGGTAACATCACCAGCAGGGTCCCAGGTTTCAACTACGAAAGGGCCCGTGCCTACCGGTTTCTTGAAGAACTCTTCTTCACTGACGCCGCCGAAGTTATTCGGGATGATCCCGTTGGAGAAGTTCGACAGCTCAGAGATGAAGGGTGTGTAGGGTTCTTTTAGCTTAATTACCAGTGTCTTGTCATCCTGTGCCTTGAAGGATTCGACCGTCGCGGAGATGGCCAGCGGACCTTCAACCGTCAAATGACGGTTCAGGGAGAACACGGCATCCTCTGCTGTGACTGGCGTTCCGTTCGAGAATTTCAGACCGTCACGCAACACGAAGGTATACGTTAAGCCATCTTCGCTGATCGTGTGAGACTGGGCAAGAAAGTCCTTAATTTCACCCTTGCTGTCAAAAGCGACCAGTGATTCAAACACTTTATCAATCGCAAACGCATTATTCGACGTGATCTGGTTATGCAGATCAAACGAGGTTACTGAAGCCGGCCGGCCATAGGTAAAAGTACCTCCTGCAGCAGGTTCTGCTGTGCTTGTGCTTTCCGTTGCGGCTGGACTCGCACTTGCCTGAGCGCCATTACTGGTGTCCGCATTGTTGTTGGAACCGGAGCAGCCTGCCAGCAGCATTACAAACATTACTGTCAGTGTCCCCATTCCAATCGTTTTTCTAAATTTTGCATTTAACTTGGTCACGTGTGATCCACCCTTCCTATATAAATCATATATGTTTAGTATGGATTGTATTATGGATTACACATCTTCTTCTGTCAAACAAAAGTTCAATTGAGCGGCAGAATTGAATCTAATCCTTCCATTGCAGGAAATGAATTCGTAATCATCTGCTCTCCATCGCTGCCTGGAGGTCATAAGCGCTAATATCCATATCGGTCTCTCTGCCTAGTGCCAGCTTCGCCAGCTGGCTGCCGATAAACGGGCCCATTGTGAGTCCTGAAGCTCCCAGTCCATTGGCTGCGAGAAGCCCCTTCCATTCAGGGACAGCACCTAAGACCGGGAGGAAGCCTGGTGTAAACGGGCGGAACCCTACCCTCACTTCACCCAAAGTGCTGTTTGCCAGTTCAGGTGCCACTTCCAGCCCCTTATTCAGAATCTCCTGCATGCCGCCTGCGGTCACTCTGGTATTATATCCTTTTACATCATTCTCATGAGTTGCCCCGATTACAATATGCTGCTGGTCAAAAGCGAGCAGATATTGATCACTCGGCGGGATGACTACCGGCCATGCTTCCGTCTCCTGATGACCGGAAACCTGCAAGTGCATGATTTGCCCTTTTTGGTAGCTGACTTTGAAATCAATGCCAAGCGGCTGGAGCAGCGGGTTCGCCCATGCGCCTGCGCACACAATAACTTCATCCGCCGCGTAACACTCTGCACCTACAGTAATCCCGGTCACCCGGCCTGGCTCATATTGAAGCGCCGCATCTCCGGTAATTCTGGTGGTACCCTGCTGCTGCGCAGCGTGAAGTAACGCATCCCGCAGGGCGCGTCCATCTACCCGTGCAGCCCCGCTGATATGAACAGAGGCATAACCTTCAGCAAGCAGCGGGAACCGTTCACGGGTTTCTTCAGCCGTAAGCCGCGTAATTTCTCCGATTTCCGGTGCATCCGCCAGCCGCAGACGCGCCCGCTCTTCTATTTTGTCCAGCTTGCCATCATCCGTATGAATACTAAGCGCACCTACCCGGGCATAGCCCGTATGGGTTTCGCCTCCATGCTCTAATTCCGCGATCAGCTGAGGATAATATCGTGCACCAGCCTTTGCCAGCCGGTACCAGGTCTGATTGCGCCGCTGGGACAGCCAGGGACAGATGATGCCTGCGGCAGCATCCGTGGCTTGTCCTTGATCTTTACGGTCGACAATCAGCACCTCTGCCCCCATTTTTGTCAGCTGGTAGGCTGTAGACGCCCCGAGAATCCCTGCTCCAATTACGATGACTTTCTTCATAAGATATGTACAGCCCTTTCACTTGAGGTTAGAATTCTTCGCAAGAAATTCAAGGATCGTATCGTTCACCAGCACCGGCTGTTCTCTACCCATATGCGGCCGGTGGCCGGCACCAGGGACGATCAGGCATTGTGATCCTTTGATCAGCGAGACTAGCTGAATGATCTTATCCGCTGCAGCGTATGTATCGTGCTCTCCTGCAATGATTAGAACCGGACAGCCGATACTGCTTAACTGTGCTTCGCTCAGGTCCGGGTATCTACGCCAGTCATTAGCAGATTGCCGCATGAATTCCTGCCAGTTCCCTTGATGCGCTTCTTCATGCCTCTCTTTCATCTGACTGATGATGCCCTGTTGCTCAAGCTCCAGCAGACGCTCCGGCTCAAAGTCTTCAGCACCAGCCGGATCACAGAATCCGCCGGTTCCAATTGTAGTTAGCGTAGCAACTTTTGCCGGATCATTTACTGCGAGGTACAGTCCGACATTTGCACCCATGCTGTAGCCGGTCAGATGCGCTTTTTCAATACCCATGCTATCCATGAAGGCTGCGATATCATCCGCCAGCTGAGGCGTAGACCATTCGAGACTTTCACACCTGGTTCTGCCATGGCCCCGGAAATCAGGGAAATAACAGGTGTACTTATTTTGGAAATCCAGAATTTGACTAGAAAAGGCCAATAATCCGCGCGAATAACTACTATGCAGAAAAATAACTGGCTCTCCTGTACCCATTTTTTCATAAAACAATTCCAGATCTTTAACTTTCACATGAGGCATGAAACTAACCCTCCATCTGCAGGAATAATTATATTTCGTTAACTCTGACCCTTAACAGCTTAGCACAGGTTGCCTCATCAAGCATCAGGCGGGAGTAAACCCTGGCCCCAACCCATTTCACGCAAAAACAAAAAGAACAGTAATTCCCCGGTTAGAGGGGGATCACTGTTCTACGTCTCACATGGATAAAAGTGCTTCTGCGGTTAAATGTTGTCCAGTTCTCTAATCCGCTCCTCCAGCTTAGGGAACACGCGGAGCGCATTATTATAGAAGACATCCTCCCAGTGCGCTTCCGGGATCAGATGCTTCACGAATGTAATGTAGGCATCCAGCGGAACCAGCGGCCAGTCGGTACCGAAGACGAGCCGGTCATATTTCTCGGCGAACACAATCGCCCGGCGGAAATGATCGGTGTAGGTCTGCTCGGTCAGCAGACGGTCCACCTTAGCCTTGTCACCGACGATCCAGCCGGACAGGTCGGTATAGAGATTCGGATTCTTCTCCAAAAGCGCCGCTGTGTCCATAACCCAGGGATCGCCCAGATGGCAGAGCATAAAGGTAATATCCCGGTGCTTCAGGAACGTCTCTTCCATAGACAGCGGATGCGAATATTTCAACAGTCCCCGGTCAGAGTAAGTTAGCCCTCCATGAATAACGACCGGCAGTCCGTAAGCAGAGGCCAGCTTGTAGACCGGATCGTAGATCTCATCCCCCACATTGAAGTGATAATACCCAGCATAGAGCTTGATTCCAACGACATCCTTCTGTTGCAGCGATTGTTCCAGCGCCTCCAGCTGCCCGTCCAGATGGAGGGTCAGCGGATTAATTCCGGCACAGGTAAACAAATTGTCCGGAAGTGTCCCGCTAAGATCAAGCAGCATGGGATTAAGCGCTTCGGAATCCGGAAAAGCACCGGCGGCCGTCTCCGTTACGCCCATACCGACTCCGGCGACAACACCGGAACGGCGGAACTCCTCCAGGAGTCCTTTGCCGGTATAATCGATATGCGCTAAAGTCCGGGCTGTCTCGTGAAAGGTATCAATATTCGAATAATGTACATGTGCGTCAATGATTTTCATGGGTGCTTCCTTTCTTCAGCTCATTTGTTGAACCGGATTGTCAGCAGATCGGCGTAGGCCTGCTCAGGAATCTTCAGATCCGAGATAAGATAGAATTGTGGCTTGCTGAACCGCTCTTCCCCGTCTTGAAGATACAGCGGGTCTATGGCATAAGACAGTGCCGCATGAGTGTTGGCCATCAAGGCTGTAGAAGTAAGATCCGGTGCAGTAACTAGAGTCAGACGCTGTTTACGTTCTGTGGAGCCCACTTGAAGGATTCCGTTAGTACTTCTAACCCCCAGCTGGACTCTTCCTGCCTTATACACAAGCTCTTCACCGCTGCTGTTCTTCAGATACCCTCTGCTGTCCTTAAGATCGGCGGCCGCACGGTAATGGGACGAGGTTTCAAGCTCGAGCGGATATAACGGCGTGCCTGTATTCTGTTCAATGTGTACAGTAGAAGCAAGCACAGGCACACCCGGAAGCATCATGAAATACTGATGCAGGATAAGCCCTCTGTATTTATCATTCTGCTGAATGGTAACGCTCATGCGTATGCCCGACCAGCGGTTACCCTTGTTGTCCGTGAGCTCAGCGAACTCAGCGGTCCGCGGCTCTTCCATGAAGCTGCGTAATGACATGTCAGTGACCGAAGTTAAAATCCCACCCACCCAGGGATTCCACCAGGATTTAGCTATGGGCTGTGGAAAAGAGGAATCCAGCCACTCCTGGCCCTGATACTCCAGCGAGAATAATCCCGGGGCAAAATGGCTGCTGGCCTGTATCCGCAGAATTCCGTTGTCTACGGCAAGCACCTGGGACTGCTCAATCTCCAGAGTCTGACGGCGGAGAACCTGATCCGACACAGGAAGGACAAGGAAAGCTCTGGAGCTCTCATAAATATCCATATTCAGCTGCAGCGTAAGGAGATCGGGCTCAGAGCCTGATGAACGGGTCAGCGGAAGGCTGATTTCCGAGAGCTTGTGTTCACCTTGTACCGTAATCGATGTCTCCTCAATGCTGCCTGCACGAGAAGAAACAGTGATCTCGCCGTCCAAATAACTCTTCTTCTGCTCCAGAATGGAGAGTGTAAGCTGACCGCTGATGAACGGGTTACCCTGATTAAGCTTCACTTCCAGTTGTTGCGCAGAATTGAGATCGCGCGTGTTGCTGCACTGCAGTGCGAACGAACGGAAATCCTGCCAGGTATTCCAGGTCCCCAGCGCAATCCGCAGCGGACCTGTCTCCAGCTTGCCTCCAGCCGGAATCCGGCCCAGCGAATGCTCAACTGCATGCAGCCACGACTCCTGGATAAGCTCTAATTCTGCCGGCCAGCTGATTCCCCGCGAGATTGCCCCATGGGAAGCGAACATCCAGTTCTCTGTAAACTTCTGCACATCCCAGTAGTCCGGGCTGGAAGCTTCTGCGCCTAATTTCAAATCCAGATACTTGCCGTTATAAGGAATAACGCCTCCCCTAAGGCTGAACTCGAAGCTGTCCTTAAGGACCAATTCTTCCTCCTGATCCGTGTCCAGCGGATTATGAATCCTGAAATGCCGGGAGATGAGCCCATTGCTGTTCAGTTTCACCACCATGGTCAGCAGCATGCCCTTTCTTGCAGTCAGTTCATAGACGGCTTCAAGCACAATGGCTCCATCATCTGTATCATACTGCACTTCAACAGGCGATACCTTCTTGAACTCATTGGTATACGGCAGACCGAACTTCGGATAAGGCAGGCTAACGACATTCTTACGGCCATCATATAGCTTCAGCGTATTGCCGGATTTCTCCAGGACTGCCGAATATCTTCCGCTGCTGATGATCCATTCCTTCTCCGTTTTGCCGCCAAAGGCAGCATCTGCCCCAGGGAAGACCAGGCTCATCTCCTGCTGGAGAATTAATGAAGCGGCCTCCTCCGGACTGCTGCCCCCATTAAGGATCTTCACATTATGATGCCAAATGCCGTAGGCTTGCAGCCGCGCTTGTACAGTAACCGTTCTCCGGCCCTTTGCCGGAACTTCGACTTTAAGTGCAGACTGCCCGAAAGCGAGTATAGCATCATCAGGCAGGTCGAAGACGAACACCGTATCTGCGTTGTATTCATTTTCGACAATCACATCAATTTCAAGCTCTTCGCCTATATAAGCTATTTTGTCCGGCAGCTGCAGCTGTACTTTGACCGGGAATTTGGGTTCAACCCCGATTTTGAATACGGCGGGCAGGCCATTAATGAGCAGTTCGGCCTCAACAACCGGATGGGTCTGATAGATACTCTGTTCCTCTTCTGCCGGATGGATGAAGAAGCTGCCTTCGATCCGTGCCTCGGATTCAATCTCCTGCGTTCCGTTCAGCTCAAAGCTGATTTGCGGATTGCTTATACCCTTAATCTCCAGAGCCAAAGGCTTTCCGCTTTTATTCACAGCTTCATAGACAATGGGGTATCGGGCTCCAAAAGGCAGCTCATGCCGGTCAGGAATCGTTGCCTGTATCCGGTAATCCTCCGTCTCAATCAGGCGCAGGCCGCGGCCGCTCCGCTCATACTGCATTTTCAGCTGCAGGCCGTCTTTCAGCCATTCATATGTAAAATAGTCAAATCCGTTATCCCCCTGGCCGTCAGGCTGAACGTTGATCTCGCGGATGCTATCGTTATACCAGTCGATCTTCCCGAAATAAGACTTCACCGCTCCGGTCTGCAGCACTGAAGGGATAAAGTTCATCAGGTGGGTGGTGTCGTCCCGTTTCTCCCAGAAAAAACCGCTTTTCTTATAGGTAGGAACCGCCTTGACGTTCCCTGCCCAGGTGTACAAATCGAGCCGGGGCCAGCCAAGCCGGATGGTCTCCTCGACAGCTTGTCTTACCAGTCTCTTGCCAACCTTACGTCCATGGAAATCCGGTCTGACATTGAGCAGTGGAATATAAAGCGCGCCTGTATCCTCTTTGTAGTGGGAGAAGCTGCAATATCCGATAACCTCTCCGCCCGCAACGGCCAGAAATACCTTGAGCAGCGTGCTGTTCTCGTGTTCACGGAGTACACTTTCCTCTGTCCGGTAAGTATTGTCCCCGCCCCAGCTCTCAAAGCTCCGATTCCACATCTCGGCAATGGACGCGGCATGTTTGGCAGGCACGTATTCTTCAATAACTATTTCCTGTGTTTCCGGCATTACGGTATTCCCTCCTCACATCACTATAGGTTCGCACCTAATGCAATGTACACACACGGCAGTTAAGTGGATGTTTTTTACAGTATATAATAGAAGGTTTAACCATAGTAATATCTTCTTTGATTATAAAAGATTATTACCTATAGCTATCATCATACCCTGCCCGCTCCGGTCATTGCAAAACAATGAAATAGCTATGCAAAGGATAACCTTGCACCCACCAGATACCCGATAGAGACAAACAGGAGCGACCAGATAAATGCACCGGCAACGGTGACAACCAGATATTTCCTGAAAGACATTGCACTGATTCCGGAGATATAGCTGGTAACATGTCTAAGGCCCGGGACGAAATAAGCGATGAAGACCGTCCAGTTTCCGAACCGGAAGAACCATCGTTTCACACTCGCGAACCGCTTCGGCGTAAGCCCTATCCATTTCCCGTATTTGTCTACCACCGGCTGCCCGAGTCTCAGACCGATCGTATAGCTGATCAGCATACCTGTTATTGAGCCGATGAAGCACACCAGCACCGAAACTGAGAAATTCAGCACCATGGTAGAAGATAGATAGCCCACGAACAGCATCAGCAGCTCATCGGGAACGGGGAGTCCAAGAAGTCCCAGCGCGAGCAGTGCAAATATAGCTATATATCCGTATTGCGAGATCATCTCCATGATCCAGGGCATAAGGCTTCACTTCCTGTTGACGAATTTTTTGAACGACGGGAATGGAATCCGGCTTACCATGAGCAGTGACAGCAGCCCCATTACGGCGATGACCAGCTCCGGCTTCATCCGTTCATCCACCAATGCAATCATTGATAAAATAACGCCTGCAGCCGTAATCGGCATCCCCGTGAACCCCTTCGAAGGCGCAGACAGATTAAATCTGGCCAGGCGCAGCGCCCCGCAGATCAGGAATGCAATCGCTGCAACAGGTCCAAGCCACTGCATATTCTCCAGCCTGTACAACAATATGAGGAAGGTTGGAGCAAGCCCAAAGGAAATAATATCTGCCAGAGAGTCCAGTTGTTTGCCGAAATCGCTGGTACAATTGAGCATTCTTGCCAGTAATCCGTCCATCACATCACATATTGCCGCAAGCAGTATCATTAGTAAGGCGAGATTGTAACGTTCTTGAATGGTGAAAAGCAAGGAAACTGATCCAAGTCCCAGGTTTCCCAGTGTGCACATTGAAGGCAGCCAGTTCCATTTCATGCTGTTTCACTCCTTTCTCAAATATAAGAATTCTTGACAGGTTGTAATAAGTCCGTTCAGCCTTCAAAGGTCACACTAAAACAGACGCCGTCCGTTGTGTTTATCACTGCATACCGGCAGCCGTGCATATCGAGTATCTGCTTCGTAATCGACAGCCCGAGTCCGGTTCCCCCTGTCAGACGGCTGCGTGAAGCCTCCGCCCGGTAGAAGCGCTCCCAGATCTGCTCCAGCTGATCTTCGGGGATATTCTCACCCTTATTGTGTATGTTGAATGAAAGTGATTTCTCTTGACCCTCCACGGCAACGGTTATTGTACTGCCATGCTCCGCATGTCTGATCGCATTGGTCAACAGGTTGCTGATTACCTGCTCAATCCAGGACGCATCGGCATAAAGCGGCCGCTCGTTCGCCGGAATAATTACCACATTCAGCTGCTTGTCACCGAGTGAATGTATTAGCTTGTCCGTCACCTTCTCGGTCATTTCACTCAGCATAAAGGAGCTTTTGCGGAGTTTGATGGTTCCGGACTCCAGCTTGGCTAAATCCAGCATATCTTTGACGAGAAACTCCATCTTGTCAGCTTCCTCGATAATGACCTTGATATAATGATCCTGTTTGCCGGCGCTTACCCCATCCTCCAGACCTTCGGCGAAACCCTTGATAATACTGAGAGGAGTCTTCAATTCGTGAGAGGCGCTCGCAAAAAAGTCCTGCTGCATCTGCTCCATTTTCTTCTTCTGCTCCATATCCTCAACCAGCTGCTGATTCGCCTCACGAAGCTCACCCAGTGCAGCATCCAGACTTTGCGACAAAGTGAACATGCTTTTGGACAAGCTGCCCAGCTCATCCTTTTGACGGATCGAAGAATGACCTGTGAAATCGAGCGACACCATCCGTTTGGCGATATTATTGAGCTTAATCAGCGGCCGGGTAACCATCTTGGAATAGAACAGCGACAGGACCAATATCAGAACAAACCCGCCGATCCCCAGATATAAAAAGAACCAGCGCAGCGCCACATTCGAATCCTTAACATCCTGCAGGGAGGTGACCGTGAATAAGAGCTCCACTTCCCCGTTCGCCTGCTTGACCGGAAGGATGATGATAGAATTCCGGATACCGCTCCAAGGAGCGGTCCACTCCTCTTTCACTATGTTCAGATTACGGAGTTCTTCATTCTGATCAAGTGTCAGAGGAAACCAGTCCTCCAAGGCTTCGAAGAGGATGCCCTGCCGCGGGTTCCAGACTTTCAGATCCGGTAATACAAGTTCAGTGATTGTCCCGGAAATAGTGCTCATCCCATCATCGGGCTCCTCGCCGATCTGCGGACCGCCTTGCTTCGTAATCGTGAGCGGATAGATCAGATTCCCGGGGTCATTGTCTTCCTCGAGACGTTCTCCCAGGACGGTGACTTGATCATTTTCCTTGAGATTGGCTGCCCTAAGCGGATCCCCGTACTCGTTCATGAACAGGGACATCGGAATCACCTGAATCTTGCCGTCTCCATCCATCACCTTCATCCGGAACGGATCCTCAGACTTCATTCGGCCATCCAGCTTCAGAATGACCATTTGAGTCTTATTGCGCAGCATGAAGCGGACCAGTTCGCGGGAAGTACGGCTCCGCCCCCAGGATTCTTTCGTATAGCCCGTCCCGAAGCTCTTAAGATGCTTTTCCACCCTGTTCTCCTTCTGGCTCTGGTAGAAGCTGTCGAAGAACAGCAGCTGGCTCAAGATCACCATCCCGTAAAAACATACAAAAAAGATCACGGTCATCACAAACAGCTTAAAGGTAATTCCGCGTCTTCTCATTCCTCAACCTCAAACCTGTACCCTGTACCGATGACCGTACGGATATAGCGGGATTCATAACCCAGCTTGCTGCGCAGTTTCTTGATATGGCTATCCACGACACGGGAGTCTCCTTCAAATTCAATTCCCCAGACCCGGCTGAGGATCGTATCCCGGGAAATCACAATCCCCTTATTGCGGATCAGCAGCCATAAGAGATCATATTCCTTCGGGGTAAGCTCGACTTCTGCACCCTCTACCTCCAGACGGTGTGCCAGCGTGTTGAAGATGGCCGAACCAAACTTCACAATGCCCGAATCCGGCAGATGTGTGCCTTGGGCCCGTTTCATCAGCGCGTTTGCCCGGGCCACCAGCACTTTGGGACTGAAGGGCTTGGTTACATAATCATCTGCACCTAATTCAAAGCCGTATATTTTGTCGTCATCTGCAGACTTGGCGGTCAGCAGAATAATGGGGATCGCTGATTGCCTGCGGATTTCCCGGCAGACCTCAAATCCATTCATCTTGGGCATCATGATATCCAGAATCAGCAGATCCGGCAGAAGTGAATCGAACCAGAGGAGCGCATCCTGTCCGTTATCGGCTTCGCGCACTTCCCAGCCGTTCTGGATGAAATAATCACATACCAGTTCACGGATACGCAGCTCATCCTCGACGAGCAGCAATTTTTTCTTCAATGTAGTCCCCGCTTTCCGCCCGTTTATACCACTCAGCATAGTCGAGTGTTATGTCCTTTATGTGCCCTGGTTCAAATTTTCCCAAAAAAAGAAGCAGCGCATTGCGCTGCCCTCCTGAAAAGTAACTATCAAATGTACTGTTGCTGCCTTACCCTGCCTGAACCGCATGTTTGAACTGGCTGTTATACAGTTCATGGTATACACCTTTAAGGGCAAGCAGCTGCTCGTGACTGCCCTGCTCGGCGATCTGACCGCCCTGGATGACGAGAATCCGGTCGGCATCCTGGATCGTACTGAGCCTGTGGGCAATCACGAAGCTGGTCCGGCCCTTCATCAGGGTCCGCATCGCTTGCTGGATATGCATTTCAGTCCGGGTATCGACGCTGCTGGTCGCCTCATCGAGAATAAGGATAGCCGGATCCGCAAGGATGGCACGGGCAATCGTCAGCAGCTGACGCTGGCCGTGGCTGAGTGTCGTTCCTTCTGTACCCAGCATCGTATCATATCCCTGCGGCAATCTTGCGATGAATCCGTTGACATTAGCCAGGCTCGCAGCTTCTTCAACCTCGCGGTCGGTAGCGTCCAGACGGCCGAACCGGATATTCTCACGAATTGTTCCTGAGAATACATGCGCGTCCTGCAGTACCATACCTAACTGGCTGCGCAGCTCATTTTTGTTCAGCTCGCGGATATCTCGTCCGTCGATCAGCAGCTCCCCGCTGTTAATTTCGTAGAAGCGGGTCAGCAGGTTAACAATAGTGGTCTTCCCTGCCCCGGTCGGGCCGACGAGTGCGATCTTCTCGCCAGGCTTCGCTTCGAAGCTTACACCGCTTAAGATCGGAGCATCCGCCTGATAGCCGAAGACCACATCACGGAAAATCACTTCCCCGTGCACCCGGGGCAGCTCTTGCGGCTGCTCGCCGGTGTACTCCGAAGGCATATCCATCACTTCGAATACACGCTCCGCTCCGGCAATTGCCGACTGGATCAGATTGTACTGGTTCGCAAGCTCGGATATCGGCCGGCTGAACTGCTTGGCGTAGTTCAGCATACTGACAATAACACCAACCGTAGCCAGGCCTTTAAATGCCATCCATCCGCCCACACTGGCAATCAGCGCGAAATCCAGATTGTTAATCAGGTTCATGACCGGACCGACCAGCCCGGATACAATCTGCGCCTTAATGCTGACCTTATTGAGTTCACTGCTCATTCCGCGGAATCTTGCCGTTTCCGCTTCTTCTCTGCGGTACTGCTTAATCACCTTCTGGCCGCTGATCGCTTCTTCAATGAAGCCGTTGAGTTCCCCCAGATGCTGTTGCTGGTTCTTGAAATAGATCCGGCTCAAGCCTGTAATCTTACGGCTGGCCAGCAGGACCAGCGGGATCGTCACCAATGCGATAACCGTCAGCGGAACGTTCAGCATCAGCATAATGACCAGCGAGCCGCTTAATGTGATGAGACTGTTCAGCAGCTGGGTAACACTTTGATTCAATGAGTTCGATACGTTGTCGATGTCATTGGTTGCCCGGCTCATCAGCTCGCCATTGGCACGCGTATCGAAGAAGCCTATAGGCAGCTCCTGATATTTAGCGAACAGATCACGCCGCAGCTCGAACACCGTTCTCTGTGACACGGAAGTCATTACATAGGCCTGTACCCAGGAGACGGCGCTGCCGAGCAGGTAAACACCGCCCAGCATGATGCAGAACCGGACGAGCAGCCCATAATCATGGGGAATAATTGCCGAGTCTATTGCTTTTCCGAGCAGGTAAGGCCCGATTAGTGCTACTAAGGCATTAAGAATTGTAAATATATAGACCATAATGAGTCCCGTACGCTGACGGTTCAGATAGGACCAGATACGCTTGATCGTAGCCATACGGTTCTTCGCGCGAACCTTCGGCACCACAGCTCCGCGGCCGCCGGGTGGACCCCCGCCGAACCCGCCTGGTCGAACGGGGGCCTGTGCCTGATTAGGATGACTGGACATAAGGCTCCTCCTCTCCCTTCAGCTGCGACTCCCGGATATCCCGGTAAATCTCGCTGTCTGCCATCAGTTCTTTATGGGTGCCCTGGGCAGCAATCCGGCCATTCTCCAGGATCAGGATCCGGTCCGCATCAATGATTGACGATACACGCTGGGCAATCATCACTATGGTGCAGTTCCGCAGCTGAGTCTTCAGAAGCAGACGAATCCGCGCATCCGTTACCGCATCCAGCGCGCTGGTGCTGTCATCCATAATCAGAACGGCGGGCTGAATCAGCAGCGCACGCGCGATGGACAGCCGCTGCTTCTGTCCGCCGGACAGATTAACGCCGCGCTGCCCGAGCAAGGTATCATAGCCTTGCGGCAGCGTATTGATAAATCCATGTGCTTCGGCGGCTATAGCTGCCTGCTCTACCTCTGCATCTGTTGCTTCCGGACGGCCGTAGCGGATATTGTCCCTGATGCTGCCGCTGAACAGCAGCGACTGCTGCATTACGAAGCCGATCCGGCTGCGCAGATGATCAATGCCAATCTGCCGGATGTCTGTTCCGTCAATGGCAATAGCTCCGGACAACACCTCGTAGAACCGTGGAATCAGGCTGACCAGAGTCGATTTGCCGGCACCGGTGGCCCCAAGAATAGCAACTGTCTCGCCGGGGTTCGCAACAAAGCTGATATCCTCCAGCACAAGATTCTCATCTGCCCGGTTATAGGCGAACGAGACATGGTTGAATTCGATCCGGCCATGTGTAATTACATCACTAATCGCCGAAGAAGCATCTGAAATCTCGCTTGTGGTTGCGAACACTTCATTCACCCGGTCTCCTGACACCTTAGCCCGTGATACGAACGCGAGCATATTGCTCAGCATCATCATGGACATCAGCAGCTGGGTTACATAGTTAATGAATGCGATCAGCTCACCCACCGGCAGCTTGCCGCTCCAGTTCTGCAGACCGCCGAACCAGAGAACGGCAATAATACTTGCGTTCAGGATAAGCATCATCAGCGGCATGTTGAGCGCCATTAGGCGAATGGCTCTAATTCCGGTATTGGTATAGTCTGTGTTAGCGGCATCGAACCGCTTCTGCTCATGTCCCGCGCGGACAAAAGCTTTGATTACGCGGATGCCGGACAGGTTCTCCTGCAGCACATTGCTTACCCCATCCAGCTTCTCCTGCATTCTTGCAAACAAAGGAAAAGATAGACGGATCAGCACGTATAGCAGAATGAACAGCAGCGGCACCGCAGCCAGCAGGATTAGCGCCAGCGACGGGCTGATCCGGATCGCCATCACCAGACTGCCGATCAGCAGCAGTGGAGACCGTACAAACATCCGTAATATCATCTGCATGAAAGTCTGCAGCTGCACCACATCATTCGTTAAACGGGTGATCAGCGATCCGGTCTTCAGCCGGTCCAGATTCCGGTTAGAGAAGGTCTGGATATGCTCAAACAGCCTGATCCGCAGATCATTTCCGAAATTCTGTGAAGCGATACTTGAAAAAACAGTACAGCCTACACCGCCGATCATACCTATAATTGCAACCCCAAGCATGATCCCGCCTGTTGAAATAATATGCGGCAGATCATTCATCATCAGGCCCTTGTCCACGATGCTGGCCATCAGTGCCGGCTGCAGCAGGTCCATAACAACCTCAACTACCATTAACAGCGGGGCGAGCACGCACCAGAGTACGTACGGCTTCATGAACCCCCTGAGTTTCCACATTCAGGTCACCTTCATCTCATCAGTCGTCCGTTTACGGCAAGTAAGTGATTTTATCAGCAATTGGCGTTCTCTGCTTGGCAGCAGGGATTTCCGCCGGATAGCCTACAGCGAGTACAGCAATCACATCATGCTCCTGCGGCACGCCTAGAATCTCACGGCCCCGGACCGAAGCGCCCAGGGACGACCAGAACACGCCTGCGCCTGCTTCATGGGCAGCCAGCATGAAATTCTGAATATAGCAGGAGACGGCCATAACGTTCTCATCGCGTTCCATCGGGCTGGCGGCTGGCTTGGAGAGAACGCCAATTAACAATGGAGCACCGCCGAAATCTGTCTTATGGTTCAGCGCGGCTCTTGTCTCGGGTCCAATAAACAGCAGCTCCCAAGGCTCGTTCATCCGGTGGTTCGGAGCATAGCTTGCCGCCTCCAGCCATGTGTTCAGATCCTTCTCGCTGATAGCGTCAGGTTTGAAAGCCTTAATTGTTCTGCGGGTCTGGATGGTATCAATGATTGTCATGGTTTATGTCCACTCCTTCAGTTGTATTCTCTTGTTCTGCCAGTACTTCACGCAGCTCGAAGGCCTGGATGAATTCCTGGATGATTCCATCCGTTGCTTTCAGCTCACCGCTGATCACCTGTCTGATAGCTTCGAATTCCGGCTGGTCCAGCTGCTGCATTAAGGTTGAGCGTTTGACATGGAGCCGGTCCAGAAAAGCAATCGCCCGGCCGCGGCGAAAGGTTTGGGCGCTCTGGAAATTCCTCTTGCTGTCATCATGGGGATGGCCACAGTTCTCTCTGTGCTCTTTGTGCCCTTTATGTTCATGTTTTCCTTCGCGCATGATACTCTCCTCCTTCCGTTGTATACATATGTATACGATTATTACTTGTATACAAATGTATACCCTTATTCAGGGAATTGTCAAGCTGCATAAGCAGAAAATCACCCTAACAGGTGAATCAAGCTTGAGCTTATGCGCCTTTGCAGCTTATGCAGATTTTATAGGTACCTCTCTCATTGCTCCATCCAGACTACTCATGGGCCAATCAATGTATTCGATTTTTCATATACATTTGGCCTGATTACCTTCACAGCAGCTCATTGTGTTCGATTTTTCGCATACATTTGGCCTGGTTACCTTCACAGCAGCTCATTGTATTCGATTTTTCGCATACATTTGGCCTGGTTATCCTCAAAGCAGCTCATTGTATTCGATTTTCCATATACATTTGGTCCGGTTACCTTTGCGGAAGCATTTTGTCTATAACTGACGAATATCATAATTGCCTAATCAACAAAAACAACTCAAAAAGTTCCGCAGCAGCGGTCTCTTCATGAGTTGTTTCTGGATAGTGCAATTAAACGGTATCCGTTACAAATTGGTTCGTCATTTCTGCTCCAGGGCATATTTCGTGAACGTTTGCTGCTTGAAATCATCCCAGGCCGGAGTGGATAGACCCGCTTGCTGTTTAAGCGGCTCAAACGCTTGATAGAGTGCAGAAATCTCGCTGAAGGAGCCATCGACCAGCTTCATGAAAGGCAATTTATGAACATACTTCATTCCTTGGTAGAGCATCGTTGGATGCCGCTTAACCCCTTTGACAAGTGCTGCCGGATTTGTCTTAATGCCAAGCTTGTCAAGTACGCTGAACCCTTCATCGATCAACGCAACGGCTTGTTTCCAGCGGGCGTTATCCTTTGTTGCTTTTGCCAAGTCGCCGTTATGAAGATAACTGACTGAAGTGATAGCTACAATTGGAACAATATGGCTCAGCAGCCATGCGTTGATATCCTCCGGATAATCAAGCTTGTATTTCGTCTGCCGGAAGGCCTGCGCAAGCTCGGGCTTGAAGGGAACCTCCCCTTCCAGGCTGCCCAGCACCATTTGAACGCCCATACGGATGCTGATCACACGGCCATTCTTCTCCCTGATCCCTCCGCTAAGCTGAAACCCGAACACTATATTCTGTGGAGTCCGGCTGTTCTCCTTGAAGAAACGCAGCATGCCATGAGTATCTCCGTTATTGCCGACCAGAACAATATTGGTGCTCAGGTTGTCCGCCAGAATCGGCAGCACCGCCGGGAAATCATTGTACTTCATCACTACGAAGATCAGATCATAGATATCATCCGTCCGCAGTTCAGAAATGACCTTCACCTGATCTACAGTCGTTTTACGCTGAAAATAATGCCGGATCACCAGCCCGTCCTGCTGCAGCTGGGCCGCTCTCTTCGCCCGGGCGAGCACCGTTACGTCATTGCCGCCCCGCACCAGCACATGTGCTAAATAACTGCCGAGTACACCTGCTCCAATAACTAATATCCGCATATTAATCCCCTCTCATCTTCAAACATTTGTTCTTTTATGAACATCTGTTCATTAGATTATCAGCAGAGGGGATGTTGCGCAATTGCCAATGCAGGCATGTCTGTACATTTATGAACATAGGGCAGGTGATTGTCTATTAATAAGCTTGAGCCCAGGCCCGGCGGTTCTTCTTCATTCCACAATCGGGGTGTGAACCGCTACGATCAGCATATCCATATGCCGGGCATGCCGGAGCAGGTAATGGACGAAGCTTTCTTTGAACAAAGCACGCCATAGAGGTCTGCGTGACTGGCCGATGATCAGCTGTGTAGTCTGCATTTCATTCATCCGCTGCAGCAGATGCTTATGCAGATGCTTGCGGCTGACGGCCTCGGTAATATCCATGACGCCGCCCAGCCGCTCCGTCAGATGTTTCAGCGTATCAAGCCGCTTCTGCTCTTCTATTGTCCGTATGCGGGTACAATGAACATAATGCACATGCCACTCGGCCTTGAGGCGGTGCGCTATGCGGAAACCGCGGCGGATTAACCGTTCGGCCTGCGGGCCGGTGTCCACACAGACGAAGATCACTTCCCGTCTGCTCCAGGGACCCCGGAGGGAGGGCTCGCGGTCCCACGCTTCCAGGCGTTCATCCACATCATCGGCAATTTCGCGCAGAGCCAGCTCACGCAGCGCGATCAGATTGCCGATCTTGAAGAAAGACTCCAGCGCCTGATTGACCTTCTCGGCAGCGTATATCTTCCCTTCCCGCATCCGCTGCTGCAGCATCTGCGGGGTAACGTCGATGAGCTCCACCTCACTCGCCATACGCAGGATCGCATCCGGCACAGTCTCGCGGACACGCACTCCCGTTAACTGTTCCACGGCATCATTCAAGCTCTCCAGATGCTGCACATTGACTGTGGTAATGACGGAGATCCCATTCTCCAGCAGTCTGATTACATCCTCGTAACGTTTCTTGGTCTGGCTTCCGGGAACATTGGTATGGGCAAGCTCATCCACCAGCACCACCTCGGGATGCCGGGCAAGGATCGCCTCCGTATCCATCTCCGTAAGTTCAGCAGACTGGTAGTGGATCTGTGCTCTGGGGATCGTCGTTAATCCGCCCACCTGCCCCTTCGTTTCCAGCCTGCCATGAGTTTCCAGCAGACCGACTACAACATCAATCCCTCTGTTCAGCAGCAGATTGCCTTCCTGCAGCATTTTGTAGGTTTTGCCCACGCCTGGGGCTGCGCCGATATAGACCTTGAAGGTACCACGGCGGATCTTCTCAATCCGCTGCTCCAGCTCTTGGCTGGTTAAGCGGTGGAAGGGCTCCTCTGTTCCCTTAGGGGCCGAGCGGACCGGCAGAATCCGCTCCCCGTCCCGTTCAGCGCGGTCTGCCATCAGGAACACATCGATGTTCCTCGTCCGCCGCAGGACACGGCTGGCGATGGAGCCATGCCACTTCTCCTGCCAACGGCTTTTCTGCGAATGGCCCATGACTATCCGTGTGACATTATTCTGAATCGCATAACGCACGAGCAGCGAAGGAAGCAGCCTTAAGCGGAGCAACTCTAACTCTTCAAACCTGGCATTGATCCGTTCCGTCAGCTTGAGAATGGAACGCTTGAAGACCTGCTGATCCTTGGTCAGCGGGCGGCCGCGCACGAGAAATGTAACAATAATCAGGTCACCGTTCAGCCGTTTGGCAATTTGCTGCCCCCTCCGGATATAGAGTGACCCATTCCAGTGATACTGCGCAGAGACAAGAATCCGCTCCGTTGCACCGGAAGGTCCGATCAGCCCCTCGGCTTCCCGGTGTTTCTCCAGAGAATCATTGACCCCTTCTGCCATCAACCGCAGAGACAGCTCGCGGAGCACGCCAAGATTCCCCCGGCGGGAGAGGGCGGGATGTGCCCCTTCTCCAAGCACCCCTTCCTCCATCCGCTTCAGAATCGTTTCCGGAGAGACATCGATCAGCCGTACCTCATCCGCGAATTCCAGTGTGTTCAGCGGTACGGTATCTTCCGCACGGATACCGGTCATCTCATAGATTCTCTCACCCATTCCTGCAAGCTCATAGACATTAATGGTAGTAATCACGCTGATCCCCTGATCCATCAGATAACGGATGTCCTCCAGCCGTGTCGGGAACCGGGCGCCTTCACGGTTGCGGTGCGCCAGGCCATCGACCAGCAGCACCTCGGGATTACGCTCCAGCAATGCTTCCAGCGGAAGATCCTTCTCTTCCTTCCCGTCCTTCCACCAGTGGATGCTGGGAACCCGTTCCAAATCGCCAAGCTGCTGAACGGTTTCCGCCCGGCCCATGGTTGATACCGCACTGATCACCACATCAATGCCCTGATGCTTCAGGAGCTTGCCTTCCTCCAGCATATGGTAGGTTTTGCCCGATCCGCTGACCGAGCCGATAATAATCTTCAGCCGCCCTCGCTGCAGCTGATAGATGGAATAGAGGATTTCCTCCGGTGACTTGCGTTTATATGGTGCCATAAGTTAACCTCCTTTCTTGCGGCACTAACCGGAAATGACCCTGTCCGTATAGCTTACGGGCAGGGTTCAGACCGGTATTACTTCGCTTTGAGTTCCGTTAATGCCAGATTCAGCTTCAGTACATTGACACGCTTTTCACCGAACAGTCCCAGATCCCGGTCTTCGGTATACTCAGACACCAAGGCTGTAAGTGTCTCTGGAGGAATTCCGCTCAGATTGCTGATTCTGGGAATCTGCACAATCGCTGCAACCGGTGAAATATGAGGATCGAGACCTGAACCGGAGTTCGTGACCAGATCAATTGGCAGCTCACTAACGGGTACACCGGGATTATCCAGCTTCCACTGGGTAATTGAATCGCTTGTGCGCTGCAGCATATCAGGATTTGATGGTCCATAGTTGTTCGAACCCGAGGCTTCAGCCTTATACTCAATGCTGGATACACGGCCCTGGAACAACGCCTGATCCGTGAAATTTTGCCCGATCAGTGTGGAACCGACCACCTGCCCCGCTGAATTCTTCAGCAGGCTCCCGTTGGCCTGCGAAGGCATTAACACTTGGGCGAGTGCGGTAGACGCCAGCGGATATATGATTCCGCAGAGTACAATGAATACTGCGCTTAGCCGTATAATTGTGAAGATATAGGCAGCTTTTGAAGGAGACAGCTGCTCTTCGGCAGTCTCTTTATTGAAATTGGCCATGATGGTATTGCCTCCTTAATAATTCAATCGTGTGCTAGTTCACTAAATCCATATCCTTACGATCATATCAATCAGCTTGATCCCTGCGAACGGAACAACGACGCCGCCAAGACCGTAGATGACAATATTCCGCGCCAGCAGCTTCGTAGAGCTCATCGGCTTATAGGAGACACCGCGCATAGCTAGCGGAATCAGCAGCGGGATAATGATGGCGTTGAAGATCAGCGCCGAGATAATGGCAGAGCTTGGAGAGCCGAGTCCCATCACATTGAGGGCTTCCATCTCCGGAATCGCCAATGTGAACATCGCCGGGATAATCGCGAAATACTTGGCAATGTCGTTAGCGATACTGAAGGTAGTCAACGCCCCGCGGGTCATCAGCAGCTGCTTCCCGATTGCTACAACCTCAATGATCTTGGAGGGATCAGAATCCAGATCGACCATGTTCGCGGCTTCCTTGGCAGCGGTCGTGCCGCTGTTCATCGCAAGCCCCACATCGGCTTGTGCCAGTGCAGGCGCATCGTTGGTTCCGTCACCGGTCATGGCTACCAGCTTGCCTTCATTCTGCTCGCGGCGGATAACCGCAATCTTGTCCTCCGGTGTACTCTCGGCAATGAAGTCATCGACTCCGGCTTCACGGGCAATGGTAGCCGCCGTCAGCGGATTATCGCCTGTGCACATGATGGTCTTGATCCCCATGCTGCGCAGTTCATCGAAGCGTTCCTTCATGCCGGGTTTAACCGTGTCCTTCAGATAGATCAGCCCGTAGATCCGGTTATCTACTGCAACCGCAAGCGGTGTGCCGCCTAACCGGGCAATCGCATCCGAGTTGCTGTCCAGATCGGCCGGTACTGCACCGCCCTGGGACAGCACCCATTTCTTCACGGAATCCACGGCTCCCTTACGCACCAGGCGTCCGTCGCGCAGATCGATACCGCTCATCCGGGTCTCAGCCTTGAACTCGACGAATACTCCTCCTTCGGCAAGACTGCCGTCATAGCTGAGCTCCAGCTTCTTGGCCAGCTCCAGTACGGAGCGCCCTTCCGGCGTCTCATCCTTCAGCGAGCTGACCGCCGCCCAGGCGGCCAGCTCAGTGCCTGACTCACCGCCTGCCGTGACGAATTCGCTCGCCATCCGGTTGCCGAAGGTGATCGTCCCGGTTTTATCAAGGATCATTGTGTTGATATCCCCGGCGGCTTCCACCGCTTTACCTGACATTGCCAGCACATTGAACTGGGTAACACGGTCCATCCCGGCAATCCCGATAGCTGACAGCAGTCCGCCGATTGTAGTCGGGATCAGACAGACCAGGAGAGCAATCATCACGGGAATCTCCAGCTGAACGCCGATGTAATCAGCGATTGGACGCAGCGTAACTACAACGATCAGGAATATAATCGTCAAGCTGATCAGCAGCGTGTTCAGGGCAATTTCATTCGGTGTTTTCTGTCGTTTCGCCCCTTCAACCAGCGAGATCATCCGGTCCAGGAAGGATTCGCCCGGATCACTCGTAATCCGCACCTTGATCTGATCGCTGACTACACGGGTGCCGCCTGTAACTGAGCCGAAGTCCCCGCCGGCTTCCTTAATGACAGGCGCCGATTCTCCGGTAATAGCTGATTCATCGACAGAGGCCAAGCCTTCAATCACCTCACCGTCACCGGGAATCATTTCCCCCTGACTGACAAGAACAACGTCGCCTTTGCGCAGCTCGGAAGCCGGAACCTGCTTGATCGCTGATCCAGCCAGCTTATTGGCTGTAATGTCCTGCTTCGTTTTTTTGAGCGAATCGGCTTGCGCTTTGCCGCGCCCCTCAGCCAGTGCTTCGGCGAAGTTAGCGAACATCACCGTGAACAGCAGGATGAAGAATACCGAAATATTGAAACCTACCGAATGCTCCGCATTGAAGTAGCCTGGTGCCAGCACCATAAGAAGTACGATTACCGTGCCAACCTCAACTACGAACATGACCGGATTCTTCATTAAGGTAACCGGATTAAGCTTCACTACACTGTCCTTCGCCGCACTTAGTAGGATAGGACCTGTCAGCAGTTTTTTTCTTTGTACAGTACTCATTCTCTTCTCTCCCTCTCCCTACCGTAAAGTCAAATATTCTGCAATTGGACCGAGGACAATGACCGGCAAGAAGGTCAGCGCGCCGATAATCAGCACCGTACCAATCAGTATTCCGGTGAACAGTCCGTTATCCGTACGGAAGGTGCCAATCGTCTCCGGCACCGGCTTCTTGCGCAGCAGGGAGCCGGCGACTGCCAGCATGGCGATAATCGAAACATAGCGTCCCAGCAGCATGACGATACCGGTCGTTATATTCCAGAAGGAAGTATTATCCGCCAATCCTTCAAAGCCCGAGCCGTTATTGGCGGCAGAGGAGACATATTCATACAGGACCTGGGTCATTCCGTGGAATCCGGGGTTGCTGATGCTGCCTTGACCAAGGTCGGTCAGAAAAGCAGCGGCGGTCGGCACCAGAATAATCAGCGGATGAATCAGAATGGCTATGGCAATCAGCTTCATTTCCCTCGCTTCAATCTTCCGTCCGAGGAATTCCGGCGTCCGGCCGACCATCAGCCCGCATAGGAAGACTCCGAGTATTGCATACATCAGCATATTGACCAGCCCGACACCTTTACCGCCAAACACGTTATTCAGCATCATCAGCGTTAGAGGCGTAATGCTGCCGAGCGGCGTCAGCGTATCATGCATATTATTCACACTGCCGGTTGTGGCGGCTGTAGTAACTGTTGTGAACAGAGCGGACTGCGCAATCCCGAACCGCACCTCTTTCCCTTCCATACTGCCTTGCGAGGCATCAATGCCCATCGCGTTAACCGCCGGATTACCCGCACTTTCAGCAGCATAATTCAGTCCCAGCAGCACGACGAACAACGTCATCATCGCACCAAAAATCATCCAGCCCTGGCGTTTGTTCCTGGCAAACTTCCCGTACATGTACGGCAGGGAAGCGGGAAGCAGCCACATGGAGAGAATCTCCAGCACATTGCTCAGCGGGCTGGGATTCTCAAAAGGATGCGCCGAGTTCGCTCCGAAAAAGCCCCCGCCGTTCGTTCCGATATGCTTAATGGATTCCAGTGAGGCAATCGGCCCGATCGCAATCTGCTGGCTCTGCCCCTCGAGCGTCGTAACCTCAAGTGCAGGTTTCAGTGTCTGCGGCACATGAAGCGCAACGAGCGCCAGTGTTACAAGCAGCGCGAGCGGAATGAAGACCCGGATATGCGCTTTGACGAAGTCTTCGAAGAAGTTCCCCACCGAGCTGCGGCCTGTAATCCCTCTGACAAAAGCGACAGCTACCGAGAATCCGCTGGCCGCCGAAGTGAACATCAGCATCGTCATTACAGCCATCTGCGAGAAGTAGGACACGCCTGTCTCCCCGCTGTAATGCTGAAGATTCGTATTGGTGATGAAGCTAATCACCGTATTGAAGGTGAGCGTCTCTTCCATATTGCCAATCCCGCCCGGGTTGAGCGGAAGCCCCTTCTGCAGCCGCAGAAGGATGTAACTGAATGTTACCAGGGCAATATTCGTTACAATAAAGCTGACTGCATATTTCTTCCAGGACATCCCACCCCGTTGTTTCAGCCCGATCAGACGGTAAATGCCTCTCTCCGTCCCGCCGAAGATCCGGTCTGTCCGGTTCGGTTCTCCCGAGAATACATGATATAGATAAGTTCCTGCCGGTTTCACCAGCAGCACCAGAATTAGAATGACTGCTACAATTTGCACAATACCCACGGATGACCCTCCTCAATATAAAAAATAGCATATTGCCTTTGTCTCTTCTGCTTCCTCTTTCCTGTACAAGCTGAATTTTGAATTTACCTATATGGGTAAAGTGACGGAGGGGAAATTTGGAACTGTAGGAGCGTTAGCGACCGCCTTTGTCAGCGGATTTCCACCGCGATCAGCGGTATAAATCAAGAAATCTGATGACAACAGCGGCCGGAAGTCCAAATGTTCACCGCAGTCATGGCTAATCCATAAGTTTAGATTCTCTTTCAGCTTTTACAGCCCCCTTTTTAAAATTTCTCCGGATGAATCAAAGCATAAACCAGATACAGAAACAGGAGTAACGT
Source organism: Paenibacillus sp. FSL R10-2199 (assembly GCF_038000235.1). NCBI lineage: Bacteria > Bacillati > Bacillota > Bacilli > Caryophanales > Paenibacillaceae > Paenibacillus > Paenibacillus sp. FSL R10-2199. Next base: position 5,406,217 of record NZ_JBBOBO010000001.1, read on the forward strand.
TGCCGCAAGGACTACCGCCATCACTCATTCCCCCCTTGTTCATCCACCACATGACCGCACCATTGCACAAATGCGTAGAACAAAGCGAATACCGCTGCCAAGGCCACCGTCATATACACATCCATCATTGTCTTTGCCACTCCTCATCCGAATTTATAAGAATCTCTCTCTTGTAACTTCCGGTCTAGCGTAACATTTCTCCCGTTAGTTCAGGGTTAGGGTTTCAGCAGGCGTATTAAGATGACATTAAGAGCGGTAAATATCCTCTCCCAGCACCTGATTGACCGCCTGGATAAAAGCCTGATGGCCCCCGTCCGGTTCCATTCTGCGGGGCAGCGCCCGGGCAAGAATCTGTTCCGTCCCCTTCGGATCGAACTCGAAGCTGTCTGTGAGAATCGCCCGAACCTCCTCTGGAGACGCTCCATTAGCGAACCGGTCCGCTGCTTTATATACATCACAGTTCTCATAGCAGCCTTCCTGCTGCAGGCCGATCCAGTCGTATCTCTTTTTGATCAGCACCAGTAATGTTGTTATGACCGTGAGCAGACCGATATTTCTAAACATCAGATCCATGAATATTGCCTTCTTTCTTCTGTGTTTCACTTCCGGTTCAGCTTACCACTCCCGCCATTAGTTCAGGATTAGGGTTTGCTTCAGCGAATTAAGATTTCGTTAAAATGCCGGTAGCGCAGCCGCTCCAGTTAGCCGCCTCCATAGCTGGAACGACAAATAACCATGTCCGTTAAGGACATGGTTATTTGGAACCGGAGCTATGCGGATTCCGCCAGCCAGTTCAGATCACCTTGCTGTCGTCTCCCGCCTGAAGCATCCGGTAACCGACACCAATATGTGTCTGGATAATCTTCGGCTGGGAGGGTGTACTCTCGATCTTCTTCCGGAGCGTAGCCATAAATACACGCAGTGCCGGAATATCATACGTATGGCTGCCCCAGATTTCATGCAGGATGTAATTATGGGTCAATACCTTACCCACATTCTTGGCCAGCAGGCACAGCAGCTTATATTCAATCGGTGTCAGATGGATTTCGTCATCCTCCAGCCAGACACAGCCTGCCGAGTAATCGATCCGTAAATTCCCGTTGGTAAAAACAGACGAATCCTTCATCAGCTTCTCGCTGTCCCCCCGGATCCGGCGCAGACTGACCCGTAGCCTGGCCAGCAGCTCCTCCACGCTAAACGGCTTGGTCAGATAATCATCTGCCCCCGCATCGAGCGCTTCAATCTTGTCCCGGTCTTCACTGCGCGCACTGACCACAATAATCGGAATATTGGACCAGGCCCGGACCTTCCGGATAATATCGACACCGTCCATATCGGGCAGTCCCAAATCCAGAATCATGATATCCGGCTGACTGGACACGGCCTCCAGAATCGAAGCTTCCCCTGTCTCCGCCGTATGATATTTATAGCCTTGGGTCTCCAGTGTTGTCGTAATCAGCTTGCGGATAGGTTTGTCATCCTCTACCACAAGTATCAAGGGTTTATTCATGGACATTCACCTCTTCTGCCTGCAGGGTGAAGCTGAATACCGTCCCCTGCGGTGCGTGATCTCGTAATTCAATATTGCCGCCATGGGCGTGGATAATCGACTTGCAGAGTGCCAGCCCTAGGCCTAATCCGCGCCTGCCGTCGCCGCGCACGTTGTCTGCCGTGTAGAACATCTCGAACACCTTGGCTTTGGCTTCAGCTGAAATGCCGGGGCCATCATCAGCAACCTCCACCACTACCCAGCCCGCCTCGCGTCTGGCGGATACCGTTATATGTGACCCGGATTGAGTATATTTGATCGCGTTATCCACCAGATTGATGATGACCTGAATAATCAGCCGTGAATCCATTCTGGCCATGAGCAGCTCATCCTCCAGCCGGATCTCAATGTGATGCTCATCCTTATTGCGGTTTACATGCAGCAGCGCTTCGGCTATCACTTCCTCCAGCAGCTCCGCCTGAAAATTCAGGTGAAGGGCGCCGTTATCGATACGGGTAATAGACAGCAGATTCTCCACCAGATTGATCAGCCACATGGAATCATCGTAGATATCGTTATACAGTTCCTTCTTCTGCTCTTCATTCAGGACCATCGAGTTGCCGATCAGTATGCCCGCATTGCCGGAAATACTCGTAAGCGGTGTGCGCAGATCATGTGAAATGCCCCGCAGCAGATTGGTACGCAGCTGTTCCTGCTGGATTTGCAGAGAGATTTCCTTCTGCTTTTCATTCAGCTTATCTTTCTCCAGGGCAAGGGCACATTCACCCAGCATGGCAATCATCAGGCTTTTCTCAAAAACCTCCAGCGGTTCTTCCTGCTCCATTACAATGCCCGCCACCGCAAAGACCGTATCCCCTCCGCGTACCGCATGATACAGACAATGAGCTGCCGAGAACGTATCTGTAGAAGCTCCTGCCCGTTTATTATTCTGCAGCACCCATTCCGCAACCTTGCGTTCATCATCGAAGATATAGCTCTGGGGATCAACTGCAGCTTCCTCCTTGGCAAAAATCAGCGGTTCGGCAAGCTCCCCCTCCACTACCTCATAGACTATAATGCTCCGGTCCAGCAGCTTGACCATCTGCAGTGCCGTTTCGTTGATGATTGCCGGAGTATCCTTGGCCTGCTGCAGCTTCCGGCTTGTCTCGAGCAGAACTTCGGTACGGTAAGCCTTCTGCGCGGATTCCCGGGCTTGCTCCTTCACCCGCAAAGTCAAGGTGCTCGTAATGAACGAGGCTGAGAACATCACCAGAAAAGTCACCGGGTAACCGGAATCATAGGCCTGCAGAGAGAAAAAAGGCGCAGTGAAAAAATAATTAAAGACAAGCACACTCAAAATCGAAGTTACCCCGCTGTACAACCGCCCTTTTGTAACCATCGCATCCAGCAGAACACCAAGAATATATACGGTAATAATATTAGCTTCACTGAAGCCGAGATGCTTGAACCACAACCCGATTAAAGTACAAACCGCCAGGATGCCTATAGTTTTGCCTGTATCAGCCAGCGTCAGATGCGGAGATTTGGCATATTGCGGGAACTTTTTGTACAAGGAAGGCCCATTATCCGGAATAATGTAAATATCAATATTCGGAGCGGACGCCGTCAGCTTGTCGACAATGTTAGATTTGGCCGGCCAGCGGGTTTTGTGCTGCGAACGTCCCAGAACGATCTTGGAGACCCGGCTTGTTTTGGCGTATTCGGCAATTTGTCCGGGAACATCCTCCCCATATACGGTCGCAACCTGTGCCCCGAGCTGCTCTGCCAGCCTCAGATTCTCACGCAGCTCTGCCTTGTTCTTGGCGGTTAATTCTTTTGTCCTCGACGTTTCCACATACAGTGCCGTGAACGTTCCATGCAGGGCGTCGGCCATTCTGGCCGCAGTGCGGATCACCTTCTTGCTGGAGATTGCCGAGGACAGGCAGACCAGTATATGATCCTTCGTATAAAAGGTAGCACTGGCCGCCTTCTCCCCGAGCTGTACGGCAATTCTGTTCAGCTGGTCCGCTGTATAACGCAGTGCAATTTCCCGCAGGGCAATCAGCTTTTCGGGAATAAAGAAACCGGCATGCCTCTGCTGCAGCTGTTCATCCGGATATATCCGGCCTTTATTTAAACGGTCGATCAGATCGCCGGGTCCGACATCAACAAACTCCACCAGATCCGCACGGTCAAATACGCTGTCCGGAATACGCTCCAGCACAGGAATACCCGTAATGGAGGTCACGACATCGGTCAGACTCTCTATATGTTCAACATTTACCGTGGTGTATACGTTAATTCCAGCCCGCAGCAGCTCCTCCACATCCTGATATCTTCTTTTGTGTCGGCCTCCCGGAGCATTGGTGTGGGCGAGATCATCAACCAGGATCAGCTCCGGCCTTCTGCGGATCGCGAGGTCAATGTCAAACTCCCGGACTATTTCCCCGTGAATAGATATTTCCAGCGGTGGAAGACGCTCAAGCCCTGACAGCAGCTCCGCCGTATCTGCTCTGTTATGAGACTCGATAAAGCCTGCGGCCACCTGAATACCTTCCTTTTGTTCTTCATGGGCGGCATAGAGCATAGCACAGGTCTTACCTGCCCCGGGTGCGTATCCGAAGAATATTTTCAGCCTGCCCCGCTGCTTCTCATCCGTTGTGTATCCTGCCATTCGATTGGTCCTTCCTATATGGCATCATGCCGTGCGTTCGTACTCTTAATGATAGCGTCAGTATATCATGTGCACAATCAGCATGACATTATGGAATTGGCTGTGGCATTAAGATTGCATTAAGATGAGGGGAGGGATGGCAGTATTTAGGAGGTGATCCGCAGGCGGTGCCGAATATTGTAGAGTAGCAAATTTCAACATACCGATTCTAAGGAGATCTGATATGACAAACGAACAGCAATCCGGACAAGGGACGATGGAGATGATTTTGGCTGGTGCAGTGAAGCTTCCCGGGGTACAAGTAGACCGGAGTGAATTCCTTGCACAGCAGTTTGCCAAATATGATACTTATGGAAATATGAGTACTATTCTGGAGCGAGGACCACTTGAGGCCGGAATCAGCCTATCGGTCATTGACAAACTAGCCAAGACGCTAATTGAAAAGCGTACTATCTTAAGTACAGCAGCTTCCACAGCAGCCGGCCTTCCGGGAGGATTAGCCATGGCGGCGACCATTCCGGCAGACACCCTGCAGTTTTTTGGCGTAGCCATGCGCTTGTCCCAGGAATTAGCCTACCTGTATGGGGGCGCGGATCTGTGGCAAGGCAACACCCCGGACTCGGAGCAGGTTAGCCGTGAGCTTACATTATATCTGGGAGTGATGTTCGGAGTGGCCGGCTCTGCTCCGATGCTGCGAATTCTGAACGCACCTAATTCCCAGCAGCTGCTGAATGAGCAGACCCGGCAAGACTTGGCCCAAACGATGTATTACCCGCTGCTGAAGAAAATCTCCTCTTATATCGGGATTAAAATCACCAAGAAAACCTTTGCCCAAGGCGCATCCAAGTTCATACCTGTTCTGGGCGGACTTCTCTCCGGCGGGATGACCTATTTCTCCATGAAGCCTATGGGGCACCGCCTGCGGGAAGCTTTGTATGATGCTTGCGATCATTATTCGGAAGCTCAACTGGCGCAGGACAGGGATAAGGTGCAGCGTGCGGTTGCAGATTCGGAGATTAATGTAATTGAAGGTGAATTTTTTGACTTAGGGTTTGATTCGAAGCCAGAGCCGGCAACAACTGCTGCTGCAAGACCGGAGAAATTTAGTGCCGCGGATGAACTGCTGAAATTCAAGCAGCTGCTGGATATGGGCGCAATTACCCAAGAGGAATTCGACCGGAAGAAATCCGAGCTGCTGAACAGCTGATTTCTCGCATGAATCTTGAAGAGCTAGGACCTCTGCTGTGGCAGGAGGCTTAGCTCTTTTTTGTGAGTAAAATTCATGATGCTCTGATCTAAGAAGAAACAGAAGTTAGTAAATATAACATGCATGTTCTTGTTTAATAACAGCCTCTGTTTCGAGAATTGGCGACAAGACTGCACTGCCAGCCCAATATAAAAAGCTAAAAAACTAAACGTATCAAGCGGTACTTTATCCTTTTAAAGTAGATTCGCGAACAAGCGGACGCGCAGCAACGCATGTTTTTGCCGGATTTCCGAACTCCCTTTATAATCATAACATTGATTCAATATAGAGATGGAGTGAGTAAACCTGACATGAATACAATTCAACTGGAGTTCACTGAGCAAAGAAATATCAGGGCCAGCCAGAGATTACAACAAGGAATACTGCAAATCCTCAAGGTGCTGCTGGGCACACTTATCGTGAGCATTGGTGTACTTATCCTCAAGCATTCCGAGATCATCACCGGTGGAACCGTCGGTTTGTCGCTCAGTTTATCCTATTGGTTGGGTACTTCTTTCTCCGTTACGTATCTTCTGGTCAACATCCCCTTTTACGTGCTGTCCCTGTTCAAAATGGGCTGGAAATTCACCGTATCCACGCTGTTCGCTGTCTCTTCATTAAGCCTGATGTCGGCTGCAGCTGCCCGCTTGCCTGAATTCGTACTTCCGGGCTGGTTCGGAGCAGCAATCGGCGGCTCTGTCATGGGTCTCGGGATGTCCTACTTGTTCCTGAACGGCTCATCGCTGGGGGGGAGCAATATCCTGGTTCTAATTTTCCATAAAAAGTTCGGCTGGAATCCGGGGAAAGTTATGTTCGTGCTTGACGGTCTGATCATCACCGGGTCGTTCTACTCCATCGGGCTGTTCAAGGGACTCTACTCCGTTCTTTCGATTGTCATCCTGTCCTTCATGATTCATTTGTTCAAAAGCCGCTTCGCTGCTCCGGCCAAAGCCCCGGCCCAAACCCGTATCCTACCGGCGGCGGAAGCTTCTTAATCGTGTTATTGAAGCAGTCTCAGCCAAGTCAGCGATCCCGAGCACTGATTTATGCTTGTTACCGCTGTGCTTGATCAAGTGCATCTTCTATCGCTTTGAGATAAGCTTTGCTCGTAAGCGTAGCGCCGCTGATACTGTCTACCTGCAGCGATTGAGCCTGGATCACTCTGCCGAACAGCTTTTCCGTAGAAGCCGCAGGCTGATTCTCCGCGTGCTCCAGTAGCTTAATCGCTGTTACTTTCTGCGCTGCAATAGTTACCTGAACCTTATTCGCCCTCCATTTATACATCCCGCCTGCGTATTCACCAACATAATTGCCTGCATGCAGCTGTTTGAAATCCACTTCACCGATTTGAACATTCCGGGCTTCACGCCGCTCTTTCTCCGTGAACAGCCAGCCTGCAGCAAGTCCAACCAATACAATTATAATTACAGAAATGCACATTATGAGCAGGTTGCGTTTCCACTTTGGTTTCACTTACATCACCTCTTATGAATGAATATAACTGTATTCATTCATTATTTTGCATTCTTGGCCATTCTTCTTCCGATTAGATCAAATATACGTCCGGCCAGCCTTTTGAATGGCCCTAGAGATGCCGTGTAATAATACGCCGACTCAAACCAGCCGTTAGCCTTGTAATGCCGGTAATCTTTGGATTTGTCATCCAGCATGTTATGAATACTGGTCCGTGACAAGCGGAACAGCATCAGTCTGAACAACGTGGGCGCCGGAGGTGACGAACGCATAAGCCCTTTGTAGAATCTGGCGGCGGCCTTGCGGATTTCCTGTGAATTTTTCTCCCGGGCAGCTTGTGTTATCGGCTCCATCGTATGAAGCACACATCCACGGGTTACCTGGAAGCCCAGATTCTCCCCCATACTGCTAAGATATTTGACGATACCCTTACCGCCGTGAATGCCCTGGTTGACGACCGCTGTATAAGTCTTGCCGAAGAATTGCGGCCGATGGAATACATAAGCCAGCCGGTCCAGCAGGTTCTTCATCGATGCCGATACATGGAATGCATAATTCGGAGTGGCCATAATAACGCCGTCGGAGTTCTCCATTTTCCCGATCAGCACATCCCGGTCATCTTTGAGCGGACAAAATTCTTCGCCTTTACTGAAGCATACCTTGCAGCCCCGGCAGAATTCAAGTCTGTAATCCTTCAGGAAAATGTACTCAAACTCAATCTCCCCGTATGTCCTTAGCCGAGCTTCAAATTCGCAGACTGCCTTGTACGTGGCATGCTTTTGCTGATTACCAATGATTGCGGTGACTTTCTTCATGACTGTCCCTCCAGAGTAGTGATGAGATCATACTTTCATTTCGAATCTTTATGAATGAATATATTTATATTCATTCATTTCATATAATAACATAGATATGCCCCATTGTCTGGCCGGATATAGCGTGATCTTGAACGATTAGTGAAGACCTGCTACTTTTTTATGCTTTCCCGTCCGGCATGTTAAAAAGGCCACAAAGCGTTATCCGCTTATGACCTCATCATGCCCGTATAGTACTTAACCGGGATTAATCCATACTAAATTGTCATCGTATTCGTCAACCGTCCCAGCTTCTCGATCTCTACGGTTATTGTATCCCCGGCTTGCAGATATACCTGCTGCTCCGGCGGATACCCCAGCATAACGCCTTCCGGAGTACCTGTCATAATCATATCTCCCGGCTCCAGTGTGAAATTCTGTGAAATATAGCTGATAATCTCATCACACTTAAAGATCATATCGGCTGTATTGGATGACTGGCGAAGCTCGCCGTTAACAGTACACGAAATCGCAAGCTGGTTCGGGTCCCCCACTTCATCCGCAGTTACGAGATAAGGGCCGACCGGAGCGAATTTATCACAGGTTTTGCCCAGGAGCCACTGCTGGGTCCGCATCTGCAGATCGCGGGCGGAGAGGTCATTGCCGCAGCAATATCCATAAACATACTTATAGGCTTCCTCCCTGGAGACATTCCGGGCCGTCCGGCCCATCACGATTACAAGCTCGGCCTCATAGTCCACTGTCTGCGAGGCAGCAGGCAGCGGTACCGGCTCCAGATGAGCTGCCAGCGCATTATTGAATTTGCTGAAGAGAATTGGCGTCTGCGGTATAGGAGCATTCGTTTCTTCTGCGTGCTTGCGGTAATTGAGTCCGACACAGATAATTTTACCGGGCCTGGGAACACAGGGGGCAAGCTGCAGCGTGGATTCGTCGAGCAGAACTACGGCATCTGATTCTGGCACAGTTCCGCTTACTGCCTGCCCGGCAAGTCCGTTAAGATGAGATAGCATTTCCAGCCCTCCGGCAATCACGTTCTGCAGTGTTACGGAGCTTGTTCCTTTCAGGTAACCTGATGCTGTCAAAGCATGTTCAACATCCAGTATGCCGGCTTCCGTGTGTACTCCAACGCGGGTAACGCCTTCTTGAATATAGGATAGTAGTTTCATATCTAGACCGCCCCGTATAGTCTTGTAATAAAAGCATGAACAATACCGAGCACATCATCAGACCAGAAGTCCGGGCCGCCATGATCGGCTCCCTCTATTTTGAAGAACTCAACATCCTTGCCCTTTTGTTTCAGGTCGTTGTACAGCAGCACACTTTGCTCAAAAGGAACCAGGCGATCCTTATTGCCATGGATAATCAGTATAGGTGGAATGTCCACTTCCTGCGAAATATGATTCATAATAATGGTTGGTTCCGCCTGCACCGGATTCTCCAGGACATTCAGACCTCCGATCAGCAGGCCTTCGGGAGAATCTGCTCCGGCATGGTCCATCGTTGAGTGCGCCTCATTCATCCGGGTAATATCTGCAGGACCGTAGTAGTCGATGATTCCCTTCACTTCGCAGGATAATCCGTCGTACACATCCGTATCGAGCGTCTTGTCATGCGGAGTTATCCCCGTCATCACTGCCGTATGACCGCCGGAGGAGTCTCCCCAAATTACGATTTGCTCCGGATCAATTCTAAACTGCCCGGCATTCTTCCGCAGATACCGTATAGCTGTCTTGGCATCCTGGATCTGCGCGGGGAACGGCGCCAGGTCTGACGGGCGGTATTCCACGATTGCAACAGCATAGCCTTGTCTGGATATCCAGGACAGCGGTGCGAGATTCGCATCCAGATGCTGCTGTCTCCATGCCGAACCTTGCACGAACACCAGCAGCGGCCAGGTAGCATCCGGACGTTCATGCTGGGAGGGTAATATCAGATGCATATGCAGGGGCCGACCGTCCCTCTCGCAATAGGTATGATTGTGCAGCACCGTGCAATAGACCGCGTCAGGATTCATAGACAGTACTTTCATCCCCGCCGCTGTCGCTTCCGATGCAGGGAATGCTTTGTAGCTGAGCTCTCTGGGTTCAATCCGCATCATCATTTGCCTCCTGTGAAATCAGTTGAGTAAATTTTACCACTTCTATTCATACCTTGTCTTGCCGATGCGTTCAGGTGCAAAAAAGGAGCTGCGGTAAGATACCGAGCTCCTGTATAGATTCTCCTGTATAAATTTACATCCAAAACCCTCTTGTAAATGCTATAGAGCCGTCATAGTCGACGTATACATTTTGGATTGAAGGATTATGCAGTACACCGGAAACACAATAAAACAGCGGGAGAATCACCATTTGGTCGATAAGCATTTTTTCAGCTTTCGTATAGATTTGCATGCGTATAACAGGATCTGCCGTTTGCCGGGCTTCCTTTATATAAGCGTCATACCATTCATCGCTCCAGCCTGAATCATTATCCGGACTCCAGGAGGTGAACAGCTCCAGCATAGATGCCGGATCATTGAAATCAGCGCCCCAACCAGCTCTAGCCACCGAGAAATTCTGATTCACCCGGTTATCCATCAGTTCCGGCCAGCTCTGTACCTCAATGCTTGCCTGAATACCAAGCTTCTCCTTCCAATCTGAAATGACAGACTCTGCAATGGAAGCATGGTCGCCTTCATCATTCATAATAATTTTAAATTCTGGAAGGGTAGTCAAACCTTCTTCACGCAGCCCTTCTTCCAGCAGCGCCTTGGCCATTGTAGCATCTTCTTTAAAATAGGCTTTGTCGGAGACCTCTGACCTGAAATTCAGCTTCGCCCCGTGAATGCTTGGGGGAACAACTCCAAATGCAGGAGTACCGTAACGCAGTCCTTCGCGGTCAACGGCCATAGCCAATGCCTTACGTATTTTCAGATTCTTGAAAGGAGCCTTATTCAGATTGAATTGATAGTAATAATTAGATGCATAAGGTGCTTCATAAGTAAGCTTGGAGGTTCTGTAATCTATAGAAGATGAATCCAGAATCTCTTGTCCTCCCCCTCCAACCCAATCCACCTCTTTATTGACGAAAGCAGCCGTCGGATTTGCGGTTCCGGCTTTTGGCAGAAGCAAGCGTACCTCAGACAGCTTGATTTCTTTGGCCGCATAATAATCCGGATTCTTACCTAGAATAATTTCTTTGTAGGACCACTGCTTCAGCTTAAATGGACCATTAGTTACCATTGATTTGATGTCTGTTGCCCATTTGCTGTTGGCCTTTGCGGTCTTCGGGTACACCGGCAAATAGATGCTCTCCGCGAGCAGCTGGATGAAATAGGAGCTCTTCTCCTTTAATGTGACTTGAAGAGTAGTTTTACTCAATGCCTTTACGCCGATTTTGGCAGCATCCTTGAGAATTCCCTCGTTGTAGTTCTGCGCATTATTAATCATGTACATATTAAAAGCGTAGACATGCTTTGCTTCCGGAGCGAGCGCCCGCTTCCAGGCATACTCGAAGTCCGAGGCCAGCACTTGCTGCCCATTGCTCCATTTCGCATCAGCACGTAATGTAAATGTATACGTTCTGCCATCACTGGAGAGTGTCCAGGATTTAGCCGTTCCAGGCACAGCAATACCGGCCTCGTTCAAACGGACCAGACCTTCAAACAACCCTTTGACAGCCGTATTTGTACTTTTATCTGCCGATGACGCCGGGTCAAGTACCTCTGGAAGACTTCCCAGACCAATACGCAATACCTTATTAGCTTGTGCAGCATATGAACTGCCCGTCTCTCCCGTGAGCGTTACACTCATCATTAAACTTACTGCCAAAATGATATGAAGCAACCTTTTCATCAACGTTTCCCCTTTGTAAAGCCATTATGTATTAGTAATAGGATAGCATGGAGGGCAGATATTACGCTGTCGTAATTTATCGAAGATCATGGATTATATTCAATAAAAAAAAGAGGAGCCCGCTTGAGCCCCTCCCCTTACTATCCCTGTCTACTGTATCAGCAGCCCAAAGCCGGTCTGGATATAATACAGGCTTGGATAATCAATATTGCTGGTCGTCAGGTTATTGAATGTAGCCGAGCCATTGCCGGTATACGTGTAGATCGCAGCTCCCTTATGGGCGCCGGAGAAGCGTGAGGTCGTTACTCCATCGAGCCCTGTGCCGTTAATGTTGATGTTGTTGAATACGATATTGGAGAATCCGCCTCCGTATCCGAACTGGATCGCATCGCGCTGGGTGTTGATGATATCGATGTTAGTGAACGTTACGTTCTTGATCGGGTCACTCGAAGCTTCGAGGTCAATCGCGCCGCGTTCCCCGTCATACAAGTCACGGCTGGTGCCGCTGTTGATAATCGTGGTATCCGAGAAAAGAATGCCCGTGTTGTTGTTGAAATGCGCACCCGGGAAGGTCGTGTTCAGTCGGATGCCGGAACCGCCTACCGTGTCGATAATGTAGTTATGATCCGCCTTGTGGCCGCTGCCTCCGAAGAAGGCAATACCGCCGGCACGCCAGTTATTCTCGATTGTATTGTACGAGAAGGTATTATTCACCCCATCCGGAGCACCGAAAGTGTTGCTCGGCCACACGGCCAGACCATCGTCTCCGTTATTGCGCACATTGGTGTTGCGGACGGTCGAGTTGCTGGTACCCTGGGAGTAGTTGATGCCGTCAGCCAGATTGTTGCGGATGCGGCTGTTCTCCACAAGCAGATTGTTCGCGAAGATTGCCGGGGTCCGTGCATAATCCCCCACCCACATGCCGCATTCAAAATGCTCTACCCAGACATCATGGATGATAGAGTTATTGCCGAAGTTATCCATGAAGCCTTTGTAGATGGCATTCTGGTTGTAACGTGATCTCAGGTTCGAATTCATATAGACACTGCTGAAATCAAGCTTACCCAGGATGCGGAGCGAGATCCCGCCGCCCGCAGCATTAGGATTGGTGAACTGCAGGTTGGTATGCCAGTAACCAGCACCAGTAACCGTAAAGTTATTGATCATATTGCTGACAGAGCCAATCACCCACATGCTGCTTAGATTGAAGGTTCCGGCTGGAATATAGAGTGATTTGCCGCCTGCGACTGCTGCTGTAACCGCGCTGTTGAAGGCTGCAAGATCATCCTGTCCATCACCCGCAACTGCACCGTATTCGGTTACCGATACCGAGTTGGCCGGTCGGGCAATCGCTGTCGGGACAGGCTCGATTTCCAGGAAGTCTACCCCGTATTCCAGACTGTCCCCGTTATTCTTCTGAATACGGATCGTATCGCCCGGCTGAAGCGGTGTATCCATCTTCCAGTGTACTTCATCGAAGCGGAACAACGGACGTCCGGCACTTGGTGCATCACCGGGCTGGTCGCCGGAGAAATATTGCCAGGAGTAATAGGATGTAAGCGGGATTGTTTTGGCTTTGGTGCCGTTTACGTATACATCCAGCGCTCCGGTAAGACCCATACCGTCAGCCGAATCCGGCATGGTGAATCTCATCGCGACCCCGGCGCCGCCTTGACCTGAACGGACGGTCCACTGGGCATAAGAGCCATTCGAAGGAAGCGCTACGTAACTCTGACCCGATGCTTCTGAAGCAATCAGCGTCTGATCGAAGTTTGGAGCAGATTTCAGTGCAGCAGATCCGCCACGGGTCGCATCCTGCGTATCATAGCGGGCATAGGGCACGCTTGCTCCGCGCAGGGCATATACAACCAGATTAACGGTATTCACATTATTAGCCTGCTTGGTCGTAACTTCATTCGCATCTGCAGCAATTGTTGTGGTGACGGTGTAATTGCCGTTGACAGCGCTCCATGTCCCCGGGATGGAGACATTCACAGAAGCACCGGCAGCAATCGCCCCGCTGTAGGATCCGGTGAAGGTCTGCACGGTGGAGCCAGCTGAATTCTTCAATACTACAGTGATTCCATGCGCACCTCCTGCGGAAGCAATCGTCCCCTGATTCTTGAGATTGACTGCAAAGGATACGCTATTACCAGCTACCGGATTGCCCGGTGTCCAGGATGTCGTACCTACAAGGTCAGAGCTTGATACAGGAGCAACAACAAGTGATGAAGGACTGCTGTAGCTGTTGTTGCTGTCATTCTGTTCAATGATCTGATTAGTCTCATCTACCTTGGCACTGAGCGGATAGGTGGCAGCTGTTCGGGTACCGGCATTCAATGACACGGTTGCCGAAGAACCCGCTGCAAGAGCTGCTACCGGGGCCGAGCCTGCCAGCTCATTGTTCAGATAGAAATTGACTGTCGTGGCCGCTGCTGCGGCACTGCCGCTATTCTTCACGATGGCATTCAATGTAATCTCATTCGTCTCAACGGGAGAAGCCGGAGTCCATGACATGCCTGTAATCGTCAGGTCAGGGTTCGGTGCAGGTGTTCCATAGACCTGGAACTCGGCAATCTGTCCCGCAGGGGCACCTGAATTGGAAGCAATATTGATCTGGACACGCTTGACGGTTGCCGTAACGGGAATGGTCACCGTATTTCCGCTGGCTGGGTTGAACGTATACGCCTGAGCGGAGACCAGATTGCTGAAGGTTGTCGTGCTCTGATTATGTCCTAGTACTTGAATATTCTGAGTCCGTGTCCCCCATTCCGTGGCCTGGTTCAGCTTCAGTACAATCGAAGTGATGTTATGATTGGCGCCGAGATCAAGCGTGAGCGAACTTGGATTGCCGCTTCCTTCCCAGTAAGTAGCCGTATTGTTGTCGTTGGCATTACCGGCAACGAAATTCTGTGTGCTGGAGGATGCGCTGATCGCCTTACCAATGGCAATGTTCCCTCCAGGGGACGCCGTTGGCGTTGGAACCGGTGTGGCGGTCGGCGTTGGAGATGCCGTCGGAACTGGAGTTGCGGTAGGCGCAGGTGTAGTTGTGGAAGTAGGCGCCACCGTAGCCGTAGGTACCGGTGTTGGTGATGGAGCCGTTGTTGGAGCTATTGTAGGTGAAGGTGTCGGCGTGGCGGTCACTGCTGCCGCTACTACAATCTGATCCAGATTGACGTTACCCGTATCACCGGCATCATATTTGTAGGCGATGGTATTACTGCCGGAGTTCAGCGTCAGGAGCTCGGCCTTCGTGCTCCAGGTATCCCAGTTCGCCAGATTCGGCAAGGTGGACTGGCGGATTTTGACTCCGTTCACATAGATGCTGAGGGTCTTATCGCTTCCGCTCGCGTTAGCGTACTTCAGCGTAACATTCCGCGAACCCGCTGCAGCTACACTCACCGTGAAGGTAGTTGCCGGTCCTTGGGTCAGATAACCGTCAACAAAACCCGTACCGGAGTAACCCGCATGATCTGTGTTCACTTTCGCCCCGCCGGAGAGTGCAGCGGATTCTGCTTCATAGGTACCGGCTGGAACCGGTGTTGCAGCAGGAGTGACTGCAGGCGTGGCCGTTGGGCTGCTGGAGCCGTAAATTTCAAGCTCAGAGAACTGGGCTGCCGGCCATCCGGTGTTCGCGGTTACGAGCAGGCGCACATAACGCGTACTGGCTGTTGCAAAGTTAACCGTGACACTGTTGCCAGCAGCCGATGGATTAAATACATAGGCTGCCGAAGCCACGATATCTGTAAATGTGGAACCGTTCGTACTCCCTTGTACGGCCAGCGTCTGCGTGCGTGTCTCCCAGCCTGCAGGAATCTTTAGCACAAGCTGGTCAATACTGGTAAGCGCACCCAGGTCAACCTGAATCCACTGGGGAAAAGCATCATTTGTGCTTTCCCAATAGGTGCTCTGGTTGCTGTCCTTGACATTGTCAGGCGTATACGTTTGCGATTGGCCGCTGGAAGTAATGGTTTTGTTAAGTGTCAGATTCTGTCCACCGGCAGCTGATGAATGTGTCAGCGGTCCGGCGGCCATAAACAGAGTTGAGATTAGCAGCGTTACTACAAGCGACCATACGACATACTTGTTGCGCATTATAATCCTCCTTAATCTGATGTTAGAACGGTACATAGAATTTTCTGAAGTACTAGAATGATAGCGATTACAAAAAATTAAATCCTTACCAATCCATCATTTGCTTCCAACGTGCAGGTGCCACTCTACTGATATTGCCTCTACTCAACCGGCTTGCGATAGTTCTGCCCAGCCCCCTCTCACTGCAATACACACTCATTATAGTTTTAACGCAGTGCAATCTATAATAGCTAATTCTACGGAAAAGATAGGCGATTCAATGATCGTGATGATTTGCAGCAGCGGGTCAGCCCGAAACATCCTGAATAGACAAAAAAGCACCTCCGCCAGGGAAGTGCTTCGTACTTCACTTATATTTCGCATCGGATTTCTGCTCTCACAGGGCACCTTGGTCTGGCATAATCCGCAGCCAGCTCCTGATGTAGCCTCCCCGCCGCTTTGGGCCGCCCACTCCCGTGAACCCTGGCCATACACAAATTTCATGCAGGCGATTTTGTCATGGCCGTTTGTGCTGATCGCCTGCACCGGGCAGCGGGTAATGCAGACGCCACAGTTCCCTTTGCTGCATAACAAACAATTTCCCGTATGAGTAGCCGCGGATCTTGGATTAGACGGGAACTGCAAATCCGTTACTACCGACAGCAGCCGTATGGCAATTCCCTTCTCCGAAATGAATCCATCATTAAGACTGAAGGTGCCCAGCCCGGCAGCATAAGCAACATGACGTTCTGACCAATTGGAGATTGGGCCTGTTTCTGAACTGGAGATCCCGTACCAATCCGTATCCAGCGGCGCAGCCGCAAGGCGGCCAAGTTTTTTTAAATAATCTGTCAGATAAAGGCGGGCCGCCTTCAAGAAATACTCATCCCCGAACGTACGCAGCAGGGCCCACTCCCGTGAAGCTCTTTCCTTTTGCTGGCGGTTGGCCTTCCTGATGGATTCATGAATGGGCAGCACTATGCTGATCACCGAACCTCCATTGTAGGTCCCTGAACCGAATGAACGCTCTATTACCTCTTTTGGCGTTGCATGGCCGGGACCAATAATGCTTTTATACTCCTCAAACAAAGGATCGTCAGCTGAAGCAAATTGAATGATAGGCTCATCATAATAAGGTCCCTGAAGTACATCTGACCAGTTCAATGGGCTCTCCTTAACAAAGGCTTTCATCACTTCAATAATGAGCTGCTTCTGTTCCTCTTCCGCTCTTTCATTAATTGCAGTACTGTCTGGGTGCATGGTCTTCCCTCCTCTTGAGTGTACTCTTTCTATCCGGAAGTTAACGTGTATATACACGTATTGGCGATAAGCAACTGCTGTTGCGTCATTACTGCGTAAAGTTTGATGAACCAAGAGTCGAGATTATGCTCAGGCCATCAGTTTTTCCACTTTGGATAAAAGGGTAGTAAGTACTTTCATATCTTCATCGCCCAATGCCTCCTGCAAAAAACTCTGTGCCTGCTCCCATTGGTTCCCGGCAGCTATATATTTCACTTTCCCGCTCTCCGACAGGATCAGCAGGCGGTTCCGGCTTCCCTGCGCAGAAATATCCTCCACATAGCCAATCTGTTCCAGTGCCTTGAGATTGCGGACAATAGTGGTCCGGTCCAGTCTCATCTCAAGCGCCAGGTCGCTGACACTTGCCGGTCCTAGGGAGTAAATATGCTTCAGTAAAGAAAACTGGCTGATATTTAAACCGCTTGAAGACAGAAATCCGTCATATATTCCTGTGACTGCTGAGGAAGCCCTCCGCAGATTAATACAGCTGCAGACACTAGAACCGCGGATAATGGGTGAAGAAGGGTCTCCGGTTGTTGTCATAGATTATTCTCCTCCTGTTGTATTTATCGTGTACATACACTATTTCAAAATGGAGAGCTTTTGTCAGAGTCATTTATCACAAGGACGCGTAATTTGAAAAATGAAAATAATCCCCCTGAATCTTCAAGGGGGATTGTGGATGCAATGGTTTGAATTTCTAAGACAACTCTTTGATATACCAGGCGTCGCAGGCATAATGCTCTGAACCGGCAAGCGGAGCATCCAGCAGCCCGAAACCATGTTTGAGATAGAAACGGCCTGCGGCCTGCATGGTCTGCAGCGTCTCCAGATAACATCTGTTGTAATGTTGCCTGGCGAATTCCAGTGCCGTCCCTAATAAATCTGCAGCAGCTCCTTGGCCGCGGATGGCGGATGACAGATACATTTTCTGCAGCTCACAGATCCCGTTCTCCTCATCAAAAGGTGCAATTCCGCAGCCGCCAAGCACCTCCCCATCTTCTTCAACAATCCAGTAAGCCCTGTTCGCAGCACTATTGTAATAGGTGTATAGGTCATGCATGCTGTCATCAGCCCAGGCGAGACCGTCACGGTTGCCCCCGAATTCAATCAGACATTCCCGGATAATCCCTTCAATAGCCGCATTATCTCTGCGCTCTATGTATCTGATATTCATCATTCTGTTAAGCCTCCCGCCATTCTTCCGGGCTATGTCCCGTTATCCTATTCACTTTATCATAACAGCAGACTTCCTACTCCACAAAATCGCAAAAAGCCGCAAACACATCCCTTCATACCTGTAGAATAGGATGTATTTGCAGCTCAATATCTAAAAGATTATACTTTGATTACTTTTTGACATCCTCCATGCTGGCTCCGAAATTAATAGGATAGACCCATCCATCCAGGACAAGTGCCGGAACGGATTTCACTCCTGCCTGCATGATAAAACACCGCTTTTGCCCTTGTAATTTCTCTTTTCTAAGTTTTGTTGTTTCTGACAACTCTTATTTTAGAGAATGGCAGGTGCTTTTTCTATTCAGAATAGGCTATCATTATCATAGTTTCAGCCAATGCAAATTAAACAAAGGAATGAAGTGAATCCTCATGGAAATGAAGCAGCTGGAGTATTTCTTGGCCGTGTGTGAAGAAATGCATTTTACCCGCGCAACGGACAAGGTCCGGATATCGCAGCCTTCGCTTAGCCAGCAGATCCGGAATCTGGAGTATGAGGTCGGCACCCCGCTGTTCGACCGGATCGGCAAGAAGATCGCGTTGACCGAAGCGGGAAAAATACTCAAGCATCACAGCCAAAATATCTTCTACGAATTAAATCAATCCAAAAATGCGATCGACGAGCTGCTTATGAAGCCTGGCAGGACGGCATCCCTATGAAGCAGCTTGCGGAGCTTCCCCTCGTTCTCCTGCCGGACAACTTCTTCATCCGGCAGCTGTTGAATGACTACAGTGAATCATTAGGATTCACAATTAAGCCTTTTCTGGAGATGACCACGATAGAGGCACTTGTCCATATGGCGGAGAGCGGCATGGGCTGTACGGTTCTGCCCCGCAGCTTAATGGAGCATCTGCAGAAGGATTCGGTACGGGTGCTTCCGATTATTAATCCTTCGCCGACACGCCGGATAGGCGTTGTGTTCCGCAAAGAAAAATACATGTGTGCAGCGACCAAGCGCTTCATCCGCGAGCTGCAAGAGAATGCTGCACATTTCAAGGAGAGCGTCTAATGAACAAACTTGTATTTTTCCTCGGTCCGGGCGGGGCCGGCAAAACAACACTCGCCAAAACCATAGCAGCCCGGCGCCCGGCCTCTGTATTCGATATGGATATTCTGCTGCGTCCGGCAGCTACCGCGATCATGACTATGCATGGACTGGACCCCGATGACAGGGATTCGGATGAATATAAAAGCTTATGCCGGGACCTGGGGTACCGGATTACAATGGACGCTGCACTGGACAATATCGGCCTTCAAAGCGATATATTCGTCGTAGGTCCCTTCACCAAGGAGGCGGCCGACCCGGAATGGATCGGGCGTGAACTGTCGCGAATCGGACGTACACTGGCGGAGGTCGAGGTCAAAGTTGTCATGGTCAGTCTTCCAGATGCGGCAGCGTTCCGTGAACGGCTTGAGGGCAGACAGTCCCCTCTGGACGCCTGGAAGTTCGCACACTGGGATGAGTTCAGCGCTTCCCTGGGCAGCCGCACCGTGGCATGGCCGCTTCCGGCTTCGCAGGTGGCACAGATCGATAATTCCCATCCGGACAGGAACGTTGCTGCTGCGGCTGTGGAAGCTTTTATTTACGGGGAGGCATCTTCCTCCGCATTCCTTATCGAAAAGAACCTCCCGCCTATAATAATAGACTGAGAGGTTCCTTTGTAATTCGAATATTTATTATTGTTTTATCGCATGAATATAATGAATCGTCTCAAAAGCGGTCAAAGCATCACTCCGGTTGCTGAAGAACCTGTCATTGATCTCCGCCGGTGACAAGTGCTCATAAATCAGCAGGCCTGCTTGCTCCAGCAGCTGCTCCATTTCATGATAAGCGAAACAGGATTTCATCGGCTCACCGCTGACGGCAGCCATCTGTAGCATCTTTTCCACCCGGCCGGACAGTCCCTTCTCTTCAAAAAGCCGCTCATCCGCATAATCCAGCACGATAGAGCTACCTGCCGGGAGACCGGCGAATACTTCAGTAATCAGTCTGGCATTCTCCTCTTTCGTGAGGTAATAGGACACACCCAGCAGGCTGAAGAAGGTCTTGGCTTGTGAATCAAATCCTTGCCCAACCAGATTGGAAGAAGAGAATTCCCTGGTGAAGTCCATGGGTACAAAGTGAAGATTGACCGGAACTTCCAACCCGGCGTCACTGAGCCTCTGCTGCTTGAACTCCTGTGTAGCCGGATAGTCCACTTCAAATATCTCCAGCAGGTCTTTCAATTCAGGATGACGGTAGCCAAAGGTATCAAGTCCGGCTCCAAGGATGACATACTGCTTCAGTCCTAAGGTTAGCTCATGCAGCAATAGGGCCTCACAGTAAGCAGCACGCGCGAGCGGTGTCGGAGACAGCTGTACATGTGTAATCCATTTCAGAATGGCGTCCGGATCATCCTTATGTTGATTTGCAATGTCTGTGTTGAAAAAAGAGATGCCCTGCACCATATTCTTGCGGATGTCTGAAAACTCCTGCGGTGAAATCAAGTCTTGGGCCAAATAATCATCGAAAATCTTGGGTGTGTCATATTTACTGTGATAGGCTCGGCCAAACGCTGCTACTTTGGAAGTCAAACTGGACTCATTCTGCTTCAAACGTGTATCCTCCCATATAAAAATAAGATTCCCCCGGCCGGGAGAATCTTATTATATACACAAACTATTAATATGTAAATTATAGCATAATTAATATATTTTGTCAATGATAAAATTCTCCAAGAAAAGCACCAGCTTCCCTGAAACTGGAGATCACCCCGCTGCCGACAGCTGCACAGAGCGCTGCTCCTACAGCAGCCTCTTCAGTTTGCGCACCGGCTGTGAGCGGCACTCCGAATGCTGCTTCAGCCTTGGCACACAGCACAGGATTACTCCGCAATGCATTACCGGAACCTATGAGGCGGGTGAACCCCTTCGCCCCCTGCTGCTCCAGATCCTTCAGGAAGCCGTATAATTCATCAATCATCCCCTGGAGAAAAGCATGGGCCAGTCCGGCAGGTGTGAAGTTATCTAGTGTGATTCCCTCGATGCTACCGCGATTGCCCGGCTCAGCTCTTGTACCCAGAAACTGTGTATTCACCTTTAGGCCAGTGTTCTTTCCACCAGATGGCTCTTCCGTAAGCAATTGAGCCAGCAGAGAATAGATATCTGCAGGTGCTTCTCCTGTGTAAGCTGTGATCAGCTGCCGGATGAAGCCTTCCAGCAGAGCATAGGATCTGCCGCCGCTAAGCGCAGCCCCTACCATGAGTACTCCACCGCCCGGATAAGGGCGCACCTCCATTGCTGAAGGAGCAGGGGTGTATTCAGGAAGCCAGGCCGATAGCTGGCTGCCCGTGCCGATGTTCAGCAGCAATGAACCGGCGGGCTGCGGCACGCTGCCCAGGAAGCTGGCCTGATTGTCCCCGAGTGAGGTGTACACAGGTATTCCCTGCGGTGTAGCACCGATTGCAGTCCCTGAAGGGACGACCGGCGGCAATATCGCCACATCGATTCCGGCCTGAATGAGTGCTATTTGATCAAAATCGCCCGTCTGTAAACTGAAGCCACCAATGCCGGCTGCCTGTGTTGCATCAATTAAAGGTACCGCGCTGTTTGCCAGCCTCATCGCGATGTAATCCGCAATCGTGCAGAATCGGACCGCATTCCCAGGCACCAGCTGATGCTGCAAATTATAATAATGAGTGGCCAGTCCGTAGCCTGGAGCTATATGATATCCGGCAAGTACGCTTAGTTTCTGCGCATAAGTGTAACTGCTGTCCTCCACACAAGGCTGGCCGCCTCTCCCATCCTGCCAGGTATAGAGCGGGCCCAGAGGATTGCCGCTCTGGTCTATATATAGAATCCCGTGCATCTGCCCGGTCAGGCCGATTCCTGCTGCTTCCGGCTCCCTTGACAGCAGGAGACCAAGGATACGTTCAGCCTGCTGCAGAATAATCCCCGGCTCCTGCAGACGTTCCCATTCATGATTCCGGCTGGATGGTTTACTTGTTTGTTCCTCAGTAATCGTATGCAGGACGGTTCGTGTCTCCAAATCGTAGAGCAATCCGGAAATTGAGGTGGTTCCGATATCCAGTCCGATCATGATCATGTACTTCATCCTCTTTCCGTTCATATAGCCTATATGGTAAGCCTTCACGAAGTATAGCGTCAACCCGGCGCATAAAACCCCATGGATCAAATGATACTAGACCAGACAAAGTATAAATTCAAGCGGGAGGCGTACATGTGAGACTTCAGAACAAAGTGGCAATAGTAACCGGCGCGGCATCCGGTATGGGCAAAGCGATTGCGGCTCTCTATGCCAAAGAAGGTGCTAAGGTAGTAGTGGCGGATATTCACTTGGAGGCTGCGGAGACGGTGGCCGGGGAGATTAAGTCCGGCGGCGGTGAAGCCCTCGCGGTGAAAGCAAATGTTGCTGATGAATCTGATATCCAGAACCTGATCGACACTACAGTAAAAACCTACGGAACCGTAGATATCCTGGTGAACAACGCGGGGATTATGGATAACTTTGAACCGGCAGGTGACATTGAGGATGACAGCTGGAACCGCATCTTTGCCGTCAATACTACATCCGTAATGCGTGCTACACGTAAAGTACTCCCTATCTTCTTGGCTAAACAGCAAGGGGTGATCATTAACGTAGCATCCGCAGGCGGACTTTTTGGTGCCCGGGCAGGTGCAGCTTACACAGCCTCCAAGCATGCGGTTGTCGGATTCACCAAGAATACCGGATTCATGTATGCTCCTCAGGGCATCCGCTGCAATGCGATTGCTCCGGGCGGGGTGGAGACCAATATCGGATCTACCATGACGCATATTAATGAATTCGGTATGGGACGTACGCAGCCGGGATTGGCTCTTAACCCGCGCACAGGCAAACCGGAGGAAATCGCGCAGCTTGCCCTGTTCCTCGGCTCAGACGAAGCAAGCTTTATTAATGGAGCGGTGGTAACGGCTGATGGCGGATGGACTGCTTATTAAAAGTCTGCGCTGCTTCAAAAGAAAGGCCATCTCCCGTTATTCACGGTTGATGGCCTTATTACATACCGTTGTTAGTTGCGTGCATCCTGCACCCTGATATTACTCCCGAACAATGTCGAATCGCTTGTCAGTTTGTAGGCTGGGTAGCCTGCCTCTGCTTCCAGACGCATCACATCATCGAATAGGGATTCCTGCTGCCGGTCACACAGAAAGGTGAAGGGTTCGGTTTGAAATACGATATCCGTCGGGGAAGGCCCGTTTACAATCCTGATGACCAGCACGCCATTGCAGCCGCAATCCTCTGTATCATAGAACATTTTGAATTTACCGGGCTGGCCGGCAAGGCTCTGCGCAAGCCGTTCTTCGGTGAGCGGGTTTAGTTGTATTTGCATCAGATATTTCTCTCCTTTGTAGGGCAAAATGCCTGCGAATTCGATCAGGTGTCCAGTATAGTGTGTATTTTGCCCGGACTCCTGTGACAGCAGTCACTTTGGGTATGACATTAATATAACATATCATCAGGCGTTGACGTGCCCAAGCCTGTACTTGGGACATATCAACGCCTGATTAGGGATATACTATATCCTAGCCGATCTGTGAGCGCACTGTCTTTTCCAGGCTGAGCAGTTCCTCTCTTACCTTAACCACTTCGCCAATAATGATGATGGCCGGATTGCTGATTCTCATCGCCGCTGCCAGTTTGCCGATACTGCCGAGCGTTCCGGTCACTGTCCGTTCGCGCACTGTTGTCCCGTTCTCAATCAGGGCAATAGGTGTCAGCGGATCTTTGCCATGCTTAAGCAGCTGATCACAAATCTCGCCCAGTTTGCTGACTCCCATATAGATGACAAGGGTGTCCACACTATGGGCAAGTGCATCCCATCGTACCGGAGAGTCCTGATCATGGCAGCGGCTGCCCGTCACGATAGCGAATGAAGCCGCCAATCCGCGATGGGTCAGCGGGATTCCCGCGGAAGCGGCTGCGCCGATCGCCGAGGTGATCCCGGGAATCACTTCGTATGGGATTCCCGCTGCAGCGGCTTCCAGCGCTTCCTCTCCGCCGCGTCCGAAGACAAACGGGTCTCCGCCTTTCAGGCGTACCACGTGACATCCGCCTGCAGCATAGTTGATCATCAGCTGCTGGGTGGATTCCTGCGGCATCGAGTGAAGTCCGGGCGCTTTGCCGCAGTAGATGCGCAGAACATCGCTTTTGGCATAGCCCAGCAGCTCTTCATTCACCAGGCGGTCATACAGAATCACATCTGCACTCTGAATACGCCGCAGTGCCTTGACTGTAATCAGCTCGGGATCACCGGGGCCTGCACCGACAATGGATATGCTGCCCTGCTTCATAGGCTTTTCTCCAGGGCGGCTGTGGCTGAGATTACTGTATCGCGTCCCGGCGTCAATCCGGCTTCAGAAGAGGCTCCGGGTTTGAAGCTTTTTTGCGACAGATAGAGAAGAATGCCTGTGAACAGCAGGCCTCCGGCGAAATTGCCGATCAGAACAGGAATGCCGTTCCAGATCCACCAGTCCGCGAAGCTGACATTCGCGCCAAGCATCATTCCGGCAGGAATAACGAAGAAGTTGACAACCGTATGCTCGAAGCCTTGCCCGAAGAAGGTCAGGATCGGCAGCCACATGGCGAAGATTTTACCGGATGTGGACTTCGAGGTCATAGCCATTACCGCACCCAGCGTAACCATCCAGTTGCAGAGCATCGCTTTGATGAAGACAAGGGTCATCCCCTCAGCCCCCATGCTCTTGTATGCTGTAGTCTTAGCCTCACTGGTCGAAATTAATGTCTGGATCAGCGGATTCGACATATCCGTCCCCATCTTCGTAATTGTGAGTCCATACAGAGCTGCGTATACTGCGCATCCAATCAGATGCCCGATAATAACCCAGAAGAAATTGCCCAGCATCCGTTTTATTGTTGTCCGCTTCTCCAGCACAGCCAGCGGGACCAGGGCAAAGCTGCCGGTGACGAGTTCTAGCCCAAGCAGAATGATCATCACAAAACCTACAGGAAACAGAAGTGCACCAACCATCGGGATCTTGGTCTGGGCGGTGGCGGTAAAGGCCAGTGTTGTGGCACAGGCCAGTATGGCACCCCCAAGGCTGCCGCGGACAATCAGCTGCATAATGCCCAGTTCCGCTTTGGTCTTGCCGGCTTCAATCATTGAGGTCAATACTTCACTTGGTTTGACATAGTCCATTAGGAATCCCCCTTATATACTCGGATGAATTATATCGTTAGGTACAAGCTGCCGCTGGTGTGATCAACCTCCACCTCATAGGTTGTCACATGCCCTGTATCCGGTGCCTGCACGTCACCGCTATGGAGATCGATCCGCCAGTCATGGAGCGGACAATGCACCTTGGAACCGCAGACCATTCCTTCGGATAAGACTCCGCCTTTATGCGGGCATTTATTCTCCACTGCCAGCACCTCACCGCTGCTTAACCGGAACAAGGCAATCTCGGTATCTCCCACCCGTAACTTACGCGATCCCTTGATGTCAATATCGTTCAAGTTACCAATGAGCATCTTGGTCATTGTCATTTGTAAGCCCCCTTAGACTGTCTCCGGCAAGGAGATCGGTTCGAAATTTTTGCGCAGCTCCGGTGTATTCACAATTTGCTTCCATGGATCGGTGGTAAGACTAAGCGTCTTCTGAATTCTCTCCTGCAGCGCCAATCGTGCCTCGCGGGACTCCAGCGCCTGCTTGATGCTGTCAAGCCCGACACGTTCCACCCACTGGGCAGTCCGTTCATTCCACCCGGCATTCTCACGGTAATATTGCAGGAACGCACTGGCCCACTCCATCACCTCATCATCGGTCTTCACCACGCAGAGCAGTTCCGTGGCCCGGACATGAACGCCGCCGTTACCGCCGATATGCAGCTCCCAGCCGCCGTCAATGGCTACGACACCGAAGTCCTTAATCGTCGCTTCCGCACAGTTGCGCGGGCAACCGGATACGGCCAGCTTCACTTTGCCCGGTGTGTTCAGCCGTTCAAAGGCCTGTTCCAGCCGGATACCCATTCCAAGGGCATCCTGCGTGCCGAACCGGCAATAGGTGGAGCCGACACAGGTTTTCACTGTACGCAGTGTCTTGCCGTAGGCATGGCCGGAGGGCATATCCAGCTCTTCCCACATCTTCGGCAGGTCCTCCTTCTTCACCCCAAGCAGATCGAGCCGTTGTCCGCCGGTGAACTTGACCAGCGGGACATCGAACTTCACCGCAACCTGTGCAATCTTGATCAGTTCAGCTGGAGAGGTAACACCGCCGTAGATTCTCGGTACCACGGAATACGTACCGTCCTTTTGGATATTGGCATGGTAGCGCTCATTGGTGAATCTCGATTCATTCTCATCAATATATTCTTCAGGATAGAGCATCCCCAGATAGTAGTTCAGGGATGGACGGCATTTGGCGCACCCTTCTTCGTTGCCCCACTCCAGGACATTCATGACTTCCTTGACGGTCATCAGCTTCATCCGCTTGATTTCGGCGACGATCTCATCCCGCCCGAGCGTGGTGCAGCCGCAGATTCCTTCTTTGACCGTTACGGCAGCCTCGCCGGCATATAGCTGCAGCAGTCCTTCCACCAGCGGCTTGCAGCCGCCGCAGGAAGCCGATGCTTTGGTGCAGGCTTTGATCTGCCCTACACTGGTACAGCCGCCGGAGGTAATCGCCTCGGCAATCGCCCCTTTCGAGACTCCATTGCAGCCGCAGATGATCTCATCATCCACCATTCCTTCAAGCCGGTTCCCTTTGGGTGCCAGCGCATCAGCAGATATTCCAAGCAGCAGCTCTTTCTCTCTCCCCTTAATATTCTCGCCCTTCTTAATCATCGAGAACAGCTGCGCCCCGTCACCTGTATCTCCGAACAGCACGGCTCCAATCAGTTTATCACCGTGAATGACCAGCTTTTTATACACACCATCGGTCTCATCCTGGAACCGCAGCGCCTTGGTGCCGGGCTGTTCGGTGAATTGTCCAGCCGAGAATACATCAACGCCGGATACTTTCAGCTTGGTAGAGGTAACCGAACCAGCGTAGCCTTCTGTTGTTACACCTGCCAGCCTTTTAGCCAGGACAGCGCCTTGTTCATATAGCGGGGCGACAAGCCCGTAGGCAATACCCCGGTGTTCCGCGCACTCCCCGACGGCATAAATGCCGGGCAGACTGCTCTCCATATAATCGTTCACAATAATCCCGCGGTTGACTTCAATCCCGCTGCTGCGGGCAAGCTCTACATTCGGCTTGATGCCGACAGCCATCACAATCAGATCCGCGTCTTCAATGCTGCCATCTGCGAACAAAAGGCCTTTGACCCGCTTTTTGCCAAGAACCGCTTCGGACTGCTTCTTCAGCAGGAACTTCATTCCCTGGGCTTCCAGTTCCTTGCGCAGCATTACGGAGGCGGACTCGTCCAGCTGGCGCTCCATAATATATTCATGGATGTGGACTACCGATACCTCCATCCCCAGATGCAGCAGCCCTCTTGCCGCCTCCAGTCCGAGCAGACCGCCGCCGATCACCAGCGCTTTGCCATATTTTTGCGATACCTCCTGCATGATTTGTGTATCCTTGATATCCCGGAAGGCAATGACGCCCTCCTTCTCGGCACCTGGGATCGGCAGCATGAAGGGGTTGGAGCCGGTTGCCAGAATCAGCTCATCATAACTTGCAGTAATTCCTTTATCCGTATGGACTTTGCGCTCTACAGGATCAATGGAGGTTACGGTGTGTCCCGTATACAGCTGAATATTGAAGCTCCGGTACCACTCCAGGTCGTTGATTACGATCTCATCAAGGCTTGCACCGCCTGCAAGAACAGAAGACAACATGATCCGGTTATAATTCGGATGCGGCTCCGAACCAAAGATTGTAATGTCATAAGCCTCCGGCGCTAATTTGAGCAGATGCTCAATCGCCCGTACCCCTGCCATTCCGTTACCGACTAATATCAGTTTTTTGCGAATTGCTGACATGTCTCTCTCTCCTCTCCAGGTAAACAACAGAAATAGCCCGCTTCACTCCGCCCGGAAACATACTTCTTCCGTTGCGATTTAAGTGAAAGCAGGCGCCATTGCCGCTTCAACCGAATACATCGTTGTATTCGCAGAATTGATGAATTTGTTAAAACGACTATACTACAGCCATCCTAATTACGTCAATAATTATGACATATAAAATTTTATTATTTTAATTCATCGACAAAATTACCTGAACTGTGTTATATAATATTACATCATCTTTATTCCGACTGTACTTATTCTACACTGGTGTGCAGACTTATCCCCTTATTATATGTAAAAGGAGCGTCGTCAACTATGCATTCCCTGTTAGTTATAGATCCGGGCAGAACAGAGAATTCCGCAGAAGAACGCTCCTCCCCAACTCCTGACAGTATCCTCAGTTCCTGTGGTTATGTGATCGGGACGGCTGCTTCGGAAGATCAGGTCTTTCCGCTGATCGGTGACACGGATGCCTTCATTCTCCATCTCCCCGTTACTGAGATCAGCTATTGGAGAAGTATTCTGGTTCAGCACAAGGTTGCCCCGGTACTCTGGTGGTGTACCCCGCGGACCGCAACGTTATCCGTCTCTGCCTGTGGAGATGATATTATGGTGGACGGAATATTGTCTCCGGCGATGCAGCCCCAGGAGATCCACTGGATTCTTCACTTCAGCTCCAGGCAATGCTTCGAGCGCCAGCAATGGCTCAAGGAACGGGAACAGCTGTTATCCCGGCTTGAGGAGCGTAAATGGATCGACATGGCCAAAGGTATTCTCTCCAAAGCCAGGAACATCAGCGAATCCGAAGCTTACGACCTGCTGCGCAAGCAGGCCATGAACGAACGGAAACGGATGGTCGATGTCGCTACTTCCATCGTCAAGGTGTACCAGATGCTGCAGGATCAAACTTAAGGAGACTTCCATATGATTAATATTCTGAAAGAAGTGGCCCGCGGCAAACGCGGTGCCAAGGATTTAAACTACAGGGAAGCGGAATATGCGGCGGAAGCCATTCTCGGACAGACTGCTTCTCCGGTGCAGATTGGCGCTTTCCTGATCGCCGAACGTATGAAGCTGGAGAGCCTGGAAGAGCTGGAAGCCTTCGTTGCGGTCTGCCGCAAATATGCCTCAAGGGAACCTGTCCAACAGGGGATCGATTGTGCCGGACCCTATGACGGCAAGGTGCATTCCTTTATCGCCACGTTCCCTACTGCCTTTCTGCTGTCTGCCGCCGGTCTGCCGGTTACCCTGCATGGCTCCGCAGGCTTGCCTCCGAAGTGGGGAATTACGCTGCAGGATATCATTCATGCATCCGGAATTGATATTGCCGGTCTGAGCCGCAGTGCCGCCATTGAGGCGGCGGAGGCCAGCGGTGTGCTGTTTGCGAAAGCGGAGCAGTGGTGCCCGCCGCTGGGTGCTCTGCGCGGCCTGCGTGAAGACATTGGGCTGCGCACGATTTTCAACACAGCCGAGAAGCTGATTGATTATTCCTGTTCACCTTATATCGTCTTCGGCATTTTTCATAATACGGTATTCGACCGCATCTCCCGGCTGATTGTGAAGCTCGGCTATCAGCGGGGACTGGTTGTTCAAGGCGTGGAAGGCTCGGAGGATCTGTATATCGACCGGCCGAACCGCGTATACCGCATTCAGGATGGAGCGGCGGAGCTGGATATCATTGATCCGGAGTCGCTCGGACTGGATGTGCCCGTTCCGGAGGTCGATTGGACAGCCGAAAGACAGCTGCGTACCGCCGAGGAAGTGCTGCAGGGCGGCGGACATCTGGCGTTCTACAATCAGACACTGCTGAATGGTGCAGCCAGGCTCCATGCCGCCGGCAGGGTCAACTCTATTGAGGAAGGCGTCTATACCTGCAAGCATCTGCTGGATAACGGCCAGGCGTGGAACACGTATGCGAAATGGAAAAGCGCCATGCAAGGCAGCACAGCAGCCTCTCTCGGGCAGGTGTAGCCTGCTTTGCAGGCGTATATAGGGGCGGCAGACCGTATTGCGGTCTGCTATTTGCGCGCGCTTAAGCGCCGGGCTGCAGCATGGTGTTGCTTTGCTTTGCGGGAGTACCGGCAATCAGGCACTTTTTCTGCGGGAGCATACCGGGGTTCTACACGACTCATTCGCTAATGTCGAGGACTGAGATTCCGTTATTTCAGCAATTATGGCGAAATCGCATGACACGCGGACTCAGATTCCGTTAAGTGTCCGAAACACGCTTATTTTATGTCCGAATGTACAGGATAACGGAATCTCAGTCCGCGTACGCACCAATAGAAGCTTTTTACATGAAATAGAGGAATATCAGTCCGCTTCTTCACTTATTCGAACATCACCATCGCCAGCTTCAGTTCCAGCACCTCCAACACACCAGCATTACCAGTTCCACCAGCACCACCAACTCCACCAGCTCCACCAGTACCTTCAGCCCCACCAGTACCCGTTCTTAGCAAGCCCTCCACTTATCCGCATCTCTCCTGAAACGGCGGCTTACCCATCCCTATAAAGACAGTATTTTTTCAGCTAGTGTGAAGCAAATAAATTCTTGTCTGGCGAAAAAAAAGCACGCAGTCCGTTTTTGAACGGGTGCGCGCCTCTCATTTAATTCAATCCGTATGCAGCGCACTGCGGCGCTCGATGGCTCCGGCGGAGTCTTTAGAATCGCTTTTGCCGCCTAATTTGAACACCAGAATGCCTCCAACGATGATGAGCACGCCGATTAGCTGGTTAAACGAGAACGGAACCTTCTCCAGCCCCAGCCAGCCCAAGGAATCCCATAATAAGGCGAAGCCGAGCTGCGCAGTCAGGACGATCGAGATGGCATACGTTGCGCCAAGAATTCGGGTGGCCTGGACCAGACAGATGACGACGCCTACACCGATCATACCGCTGAACCAGTACCAGGGCTGCATATGCTGCAGCGTGAACATGTTCTTCCCTTCCATAATCAGCCCCATAATCAGTGAAGCTGCGAATCCCATACCCAGCACCAGTGTGGTGGTTGTCCAGGAGCCTGTATGCTCATTGACCTTGGCATTGAAAATATTCTGTAGACTAACCAGTGCACCCGCGATCAGCGCGAGTAGTATTCCTGCTAACATATCTGTTGCTCCCTTATATGCTGATTTGTATTGCCTTATTGCCTGGTTTTATTCGTAAATATTGCGGCTGGCCAGAGCTGAGAGCCCTTCCCTGTCCTTG
This sequence comes from Paenibacillus sp. FSL R10-2199, assembly GCF_038000235.1. Classification (NCBI taxonomy): domain Bacteria; kingdom Bacillati; phylum Bacillota; class Bacilli; order Caryophanales; family Paenibacillaceae; genus Paenibacillus; species Paenibacillus sp. FSL R10-2199. The sequence goes on from NZ_JBBOBO010000001.1 coordinate 5,437,579, forward strand.
ACGATAATTGCCCCTGAGCTGCGCTCGGTCAGCCCTTCCTGGCAGAACTTCCGGATCACTCTGTTCAAATGCCTGTAGCTGGTGCCGATGAAATTCGCGGTATCCACCAGATTAATCGTATTCAGCTGGCCGGTAAATTGCGGATCCGATTCGTCGTAGGAGATGGACAGCAGGTAGCTGGCCAGCCGCACATCCACCGGATGCATCAGATTAAGACTGAGGAAGCTGGACTTCCGGTAGAACTTCTGAGTGATGATCTCCAGCATAAAATGCAGCAGCGGCGGATGATCCTTCGCATATTTATTCAGCCAGCGGTACGGCACCGCAATCATGTGAACCGGTGATACCGCCTCTACCGTATTGAGCATTTCCGTACCCTGAATATATTCAACATCGCCGATAAGCTCCAGCGGTGTTTTGAATGAGATGATTAGTGTTCTGCCCTCTGCCGAGGTCGTGTAAATCTTAAGCTTCCCTTTGACCAGCACATAGAGTGTGCTTGAAGGGTCTCCTTTGGAGCAGATATGCTCTCCCGGATCGTAGCTTAGCAGCGACAAGAGCTGTTTAAGCGGCTCTGTGAAAATATGATCGAGCTGGTGCTTCTGCAGATATGCCTGCAGCCGCCCGGAATCTTGAATTTCCTTCATCGCACAGGTTCACCTCCGCTTGACCTAATCATCAGAACTTCAGCACAACCACACCCAGGATCATCATCCCGATCCCGATAAACTGCGGCAGCTTCATCTTCTGCCTGGCTACCCCGAACCAGCCCTTGATGTCGATAACAAAAGTCAGGCACAGCTGGGCAATCAGCAAAGCAGAGATGGTTAAGGTGACACCGATGCTCTGAATCGCCGTAACCTCACTGAAAATAACGAATGCGGCAAATCCGCCGCCGATCAGATACAACGGATTAACCTTACGGAAGCCGTGTTTCTTCCCGTCCCGTACGATCAGCGCAATGACCAGCGCCATCAGGAACCCGGTGAACTGCGTGATCGTTGCTGCCTGCCACGTACCAATATCCTGGCTGATTCTTGCATTCGCTACCCCTTGCAGCGTAATGCAGGCCCCGCCTATAAATGCGAAAATTATCCCCTTCATCTGTCTCTCTCCTCTATATACTGTCTGCTTTAATTAAAAGCCAGTTTGCCGGATTCGGGAAGGACATATGTCCTGAATTGTAAAAGTGTCTGCGGGCGGCTGCCCGAAAGCAGCCGGTAAAGAGATAAAAAGCCCATTCCGAACCGGATTTCCGGCTCGAAACGGGCTTATAACAGTATGGTTTAGGAGAGCAGCTTCATTTCCCGCAGCTTGTCCATAATCATCACACTGACAGCTGATACGCGCGCTTTGTCTTCATAGGTTAACCAGGCCAATTCCTCGATTTCGGAAGCCGGGCTGAGTTCACCCGTGAACTCAGCCGTCAGGCAGGTCATACGGACTGAAACGCCTTCAGCTTTGCCATGCGCGTGAGCTTCAAAGCTTCCGAATTCTGCAATGGTCTCCGGTTTGATCTGAACAGATAATTCCTCTTCGATCTCCCGGATCAATGTCTGTGCATCGCTCTCACCAGACTCCCGTTTGCCTCCGGGGAAATAATAGGTGTCCTTTCCTTTGGAACGAGCGCCAAGCACCTTGCCATCCACGATATATATCCAGGCAACTTTATCTATGATTTCAGCCATTGTTCATCTGCTCCTTCATCGTACTTTAATATGCATATGCTGCTCCGCTTCATCCCAGGGGACCGGATACGCCTGGCCTTTGGCGCAGAAGATCGAGGTCGAGGAGTAAGCCGGATCGGCATTTTTATTATAATTCCGCTGCTGAATTACTGTTTCGGTCTGATGGCACGGCTGATAACCGGCGACTCTAAGCGACAGCGAACCCTTGCCCTGGGTCATGGAAGCCAGTCTCACCCCATAATTCATGAAGCTTGCCACTGGAACCGTACCGGTAATGACAGCCTTGGACTCTGTAATCTCAGGAGGGTTGAAGCTGCCGCTGGCCTGCTGGATATCACTCATTACTTTGCCCACGTAGTCTGAATCTATCCGGAGCTTCAGGTCATAGACCGGCTCCAGCAGCAGATTCACGGCCTGCTCCAGCCCTTGGCGTAAGGCCCGGTAAGCTGCTTCACGGAAATCTCCGCCGCTCGTATGCTTATTATGTGCTCTGCCGCTAAGCAGGGTGATCTTCAGGTCGGTCAGCGGTGAACCGGTCAGCAGGCCGTGATGGCCGCTCTCCAGCAAATGCTGCTCAATCTGATGCTGATAGCCCACGGCCAGATCATCCGGGTGACAGCTGTTGATGAAGGTAATACCGCTGCCGCGATCCCCTGCCTCCAGCTTCAGATGAACCTCAGCGTAGTGGCCAAGCGGTTCGAAATGTCCGTAGCCATAGACGGTGCCAGTGATCGTCTCCTTGTAGAGAATCTCCGGCGGCCCAAAAGCAATCCGGATCCGGAACCGTTCAGCCATGATCTGCTCCAGAATCTCCAGCTGAATTCCGCCCATCACATGAATATGCAGCTCCTGCAGCTCTTCATCCCAGCTAACATTGAGCGAAGGATCTTCCGCGCCCAGCTGTCCAAAGGCATTCATCAGTTCTTTCAGGTGTACCGGCGGCTCAAAAAGGACTTTGGATTTCAGCGTAGGAATCAGGCCGCTTTCCTGTGAGTCCGTCAGCTCACCAACGCCCTCACCGGGCAGGGCCTCAGTAAGCCCCACAACCGCGAACAGTTCCCCTGCGGCAGCCCAATCAGCGGAAATATATTTGGTGCCATTATATTTGCGGATTCCGGTAACCCGCGCCGATACACGTTCCGGTCCATGTCCGTACATTAAGCTGTCCCTGTTCTTCAGCACTCCTTGAAGTGCTTTGATGTAGGTGATACGCGTGCCTTTTTCGTCGTGGCGGATCTTGTAGACTCTCCCCGCAAAAGGCTGCTCATGATCGTACTCCGTGAAGGTTAACGCGTTCAGAACCTCCAGGAACCCGTCCACCCCTTGATCAAGCAATGCGGAGCCCTGCATACAAGGAAAGATGTCGCCCCGTTTCAACATGTCAGGCAGTGCACTGCGGCAGACGTTGTCAGGCAGAGCTCCTTCCAGATACAATTCCAGCAGCGCGTCATCACGCTCCGCTATAAATGCCCTCAGCTCATCAGTCAACGCCTCCCCCGGCAGCTGCGGCAGCAGGAAGGCATTGCCGCTGAGCTGCTGCCGGATCTCTTCGAGTACACGCTGCGGGTCCGCACCGGCACGGTCGGTTTTGTTAATGAAGAACAGGGTGGGAATGTTATGCTGGCGCAGCAGCTGCCATACGGTTTCCGTATGACTCTCTACACCCTCCACCGCGCTCAGAATGACCACTGCATAATCCAGCACCTGCAGACAGCGCTCCATCTCTGGAGAGAAATCAACATGGCCCGGGGTATCCAGCAGGAAATACCGCGAATCCTTATATACAAATTCCGCCTGATCGGCAAAAACAGTGATTCCGCGCGCTTTTTCAATCTCGTGGGTATCCATGAAGGTATCCTGATGATCCACCCGGCCCCGGCTGCGGATCGTTTCGGTATGGTAGAGCAGCTGCTCAGCGAAGGTCGTCTTGCCGGCATCTACATGTGCAAGCAGTCCGACGGTTATATTGTTCATAAGGTGCTGCTACACTCCTCCACGGATATGCGGAACAACCTCGGACTGATAGAATGCGCTCAGGCGCTCCATTTCAGTTGAACTATAGGAAGGAGCTTCAAGTGTAGCGAGATTATCCGCTACCTGAGTTTCATTCTTGAAGCCCGGAATCACACAGCTGACGGCGGGATGGTCCAGAATCCAGCGCATGGACGCTCTGGCCATATTGCCGCGTCCTTCAGCAATCCACTCCAGCTTGCGGGCCAGTTCCACTCCGGTAACAAACGGAAGTCCGGCGAAGGTCTCACCAACGTTGAATTGCTCGCCGTTCGCGTTGAAGCTGCGGTGGTCGTTCTCCTGGAAGGTACTGGTCTCCTTGAACTTGCCGGTCAGCAGACCGCTGGCCAGCGGCAGACGCACCAAGATCCCTGCGCCGCGGGCAGCCGCACGCGGTAATAACTCCAGCGCCGGCTGCTGGCGGAACAGATTGAAGATCACCTGAAGCGCCTCTACTCCCGGATATTCAAGGCAGAGCAGTCCTTCCTCTATCGTTTCTACACTTACACCGTAGTGGCGGATTTTGCCTTCGGCCTTCAATTGGTCAAGGGCCCCGAAGACACTGCCGTCTCTGAGGATTTCAATCGGCGGACAGTGGACCTGATACAGATCAATTGCTTCCCTCTCCAGCCGCCGCAGGCTCTGTTCACAATATTCGCTTATTCTGCGCGCAGAGTAATTCTCCGGATCATGAATATCACCGGCACGGCAGAATTTCGTAGCAATATGTATCTCATCCTGCTTGCCTTTGGTTGCCTTGGCCAGCAGCTCTTCCGCATGCCCGGAGCCGTATACATCGGCAGTATCAAAGAAATTAACGCCCTGCTCCATAGCCAGCTGTAAGCCCTTAAGCCCGTCTTCATCCCTGCTGCTGCCCCAGTCTCCGCCGATTGCCCAAGTGCCAAAGCTGACTTCACTTACTGACAAACCTGTATTTCCCAGCTTGCGGTATTTCATCGAAAGACCTCCGTTTATGAGTGTACTTAATGTAATGAACCCTATGGAACCGTTAACAACTGACCTTATTATTATGAATGGTTTGCGCGAGAAGGTCCAGTCTCTGTATAGCTATACCGCCCGTGCTTAATCTCAGACTAATCGTTCTCAGAATCGCTTATATTACTCGATACTGTGCATTTGGGGCACGATTTAACCAGATAACGGAATCTCTCAGTCCGCTTCATCCTCAAAAGGTGGTTTTCTCACGAAATAGGGTCCTCTCAGTCCGCTTCATACAACACTGGCTTTCTTGACCAAATGCAACATAGAATTGCTTACAATAAAAAAGACCGCCTCCAATATAGCGGAGCACAGCCTTTCACTAAATCCCGGCACAACATTATAGCTCTATCCGGTAGAACGGTCCTCATTTCTCGACTGATAGAAGGCCAGGCCCCATACAAGCAGAACCAAAGGAATGAAGACAAACCAGGGAAGTGTGACGGTATCTCCAATAATGAACGAAATAGCCAGCAGAATGACTACCACGATAATGGAATACAACATCCCTCTGCCAAAAGTTCTCATAATACTCTCCTCCTGTCACTGGATTATATTGTATATTACCCCGGTGACTGAAGTTTAAGCTCTAGGCTCTCCATGACAAAAGCAAACACCGGATAGCTCTCCACAGGCTCGAATCCCAGCTTCAATGCCAGCCTGTGTGACGCGGTATTCTCATGTGTGGTTTCCCACAACGGAAGCTGGCCTCTGTCCAGGTAATAACTAATCAGTGACCGTGCGGCTAGCTTTGCGTATCCTTTGCCGCGCTCAGCTTCTGAGTATGTATCCGCATCAATGAAATATCTGTTGTTAACGGTGAAGCCGTTATGCTTACAGACAGAGACTGCCTGACCCTCTACCTTCACCACAGCTCCGGTGGTTGTCAGGCTGCTAAAGCGGTTATGTATGTCAGACATATCATCTTCATGCTCCTCCAGAACAGGAAATTGCCTGTAGTCAACGGTCACGCCGCTGCCTGAAGCGTCTTCCGTAACCTTACTCTCAGGAGGATTAAACCTTGCACGATTGAACTCATATACCGATTCCATATGTCTATATACTTGCAGTCCGGCATATCCGGGCTTAAATAATGCCGTCCATGCATCACAATCATCCGTGTATATCTCGAACCAATTCTTTTGCCGCCGCCGGCAATCCGGAATCACTTGGGTCTGCAAAAATGCTGTCAGTTTCATCCTGTTCAGCTCTGTACTGATATCTCCGGCAGCATACATCCATCTCCCCGTAGCCCATACCACGGCAAGGGATGGTGCAGCTGCATCATCGGCAAATACCCGTCCGGGATAATTCCCCTGCAAGACTGACAATGCGGGAATATGCTGCTTCTTATCGGCAAAATAAACTTCAGCCGCAGGATAATCCACTACCTTCAGCTCAATCATCGCATTAAACCTCCAATACACTCCATGTTTCCGTTTACAATAATACTCTACTATGATATTTGTCGACAATAATGGAAATTCACTTTTGAAGGCTCCCCTGTTACGGCTATCATCAAAGCTTCTTCTGTATTGTTGATGGCGTGACTGTCTGAGGCTGAATAAGCCGCTCTATAAGACCCGCATATTAAAAGACCTGATCCGGCTAATGGCTGCCAGTCAGGTCTTTTAATAATGATTTAAGTATGGATTATGGTTTGCCCCTATGGCAAGCAGCCGGTTCAGTTTTAGTATCTATGCAAAATCCTGGTGAATATCATTAAATAATAACTTGTTTTGCAAACGGATAATCTCTTCGATATGCTCCGAATTGCCCAACTCACATAAGCTTGTAGCTTTTTGTGAAAATTCAAATGTTAACAGTCCGTCTTTTTCCTCTATCAACTTCAACGTATTGAGAACAAAATCATACATCGTATTATGCATATAGCTGAGGATTATCAAATAACGATTCCCACCCATATTGAACTCATCAATCATATTGGAAACTGATTTAATATGTTCTAAACCTGTTAAACCCTTTTCAATTGTGTGTAATGGTACGTACTTCAGTACATTTATGTAAGATTCTAATAGTAGCATATCTTCGTATGGAACATCTGTCATAAGAAATCTTATTATAGCTTCGATTCCATATTGACTAGACCAATTTTTTAGTATATTTTGTTTTACATCTTCCTCCGCAGTTTCCGACCAAGCATGATATATTCTTCTTATGTCATCTTCATGATGCCCCATTAACAGTGAATAAGAAAAGCAGGTCGATAAATAGTTTTGAATATCTTTCTTAAGCTCTTCTTCGCTGGTTATTTGAGCATAGACTATCCCCGTCAGAGCGAGATTGGTAGCATTGTTTGCGAATATAATGTTGATGGCAGATGTTCTCCAAGGACTATTGTATAAATGAGAGAACAGGGAAGTTATCGTTTTACCTTCAATACTATATGTATAAGATTTCTCCTTATCATATTCCGCGTTGAATTTAGTAGTCAAATATATAAGGAGCATCAAATTTCTGTTCTCATTAGACGAAGCGATTTTCTCTTCCAGCTTCCGGTAAAACACTTCTGGTGATGTCTTTCGAACCAGATAGTTCTGCTGTTCTTCAGCTTTAGCCTTAGAATTTTCTGATTCCAACGCAGAGTAGAAATTATCCATATCATTCTCAGACAATTTATTTTGCGGCACTGAATACATGAAATAGGTCCAGAAGTACTCAGGATCGCCTATCCGTTTTTGCAGCTTCCATTTCTCATCTCTCTGATTGGTATCCATTAAAGGGAAAAGCTTCTTTATCACGAACAGATATTGAGCATAATCTTTCTTTAATTCCTTACGTAATACAGACTGCGTTTCTTCATCTTCAGTTTTACCGAGAAAGAAATCACCATGCTCCACAATAAAATCGAATAAATTCGGTTTACTAACTTTGATGGTTAATAATCTAATCAGATCAAGTGGAAATACATCTTTCTTAAGTAATGGCAGAAATAGCTGTAACAAATTAGTCAGGCGCTGCAAATTGCGCGGAGAGACTTTCAGTTCTGTTAGAATTTCACTGATCTGTCTCTGGTTAATCTCAAGTTCTTCTGCCACCAATATCGGCTTTATCATCTCCCAACCAAGCTTAGCCAAGAGCACAGGATCACAGGCTGGAATGTATAACGGAACTTGAATGAATTTTTCTAAATACTCTTTCCCAACATTTTTCGAGAAATCCTTGGAATAGAGCTGTGCCAGCGAATTGCTGACAATCTCCTCATCTAGTGCAATAACATAGGTAGTCTTGGGGAAATCTGCAATCATACGCACTAACTTGAATACCATTTGAATTTCTTTATTATCCAGCCGGTCCAAATCATCAATAAAAACAACAAGTTTGATTTTGGCCTTCTTCAGCCGGTTTACAATATGTTCACGCAACTCTTCAGCATCTTGATAATCTTTACTGAATACTGTATTTGTTGGAAAATCCTTAAGGTTAATGATCAGTCCGGGAGGTCTCAGGCTTATCGGAGTCAGGAATTTCCTGTATGTTTTCAGATCATGAATTAGCCCGGCATCATAATCTGGGGAATGCTCTTTAATGGAATCTATGAGTTTATTCAAAAATTCGGGAATTAGGTTCATATAATCTTTCCCAAAGAACCAGGGCTGAAATCGGACGATAACCGGCTTGTCCTCTTTACTGACAAACACCCTTTCCATCATGTCAAAAATTGAGGACTTCCCTGAACCCCAAGGACCATATAATCCAATCGTCAATGCCCCTTCATTAGCAGTACTTATATGTTTTTCAATGGTTTGGGCAACATGCTTGGCAAATTCTTCACGATTAAGTTTATCCTTTCCTTCCTTTCCGAGTGAACCTTCCGTGTTGAAACCGGGTTTCTGAGTTTTATCGTTATCTGTACCAGCGCCTGTACCTTTATTATCCGCAATAATGCTTTTTAAGAATTCCATCCGGTAGGCAAGCCTGCGTAATCTATCGGCCTGCTCATACTTAAGGATTGAGAATAGCAGAAAAGAAATTTCCAACCTCACTAGTGACAATCCAGCAAAAATGTAAGTCACATCATATAAAATGGAAAACAACGGTTTGTTCAAACCAGAATTATGATCATTCATTATATGATCCAATAAAATCGCTAGCGCTACGCCATTAATGCGAAGCAATTTTCTTTTGGTTAGCGGGTTATCACTCCATGGGCCAGAAGACCAGAGTACCCGTAAGTAACCCCACACCATAAATAATCCAATAAAAGAATAAACAAATATAATCAGTTGCCTGTCATAACCTGCATAATCCCTGCCGAATAACGCTGCTCCAGAAACCCTTAAAACCAGTAGCCCGAAATAAATGAAAGCTGTTGTCATTATCAATGGAAGGAGCTTAATTGCCCAAAACTTAATATGATTGAGCCACTTAAAAATCGTTTTCAATCCTAAATTCACCCTTTGTTATTAAAAGTAGATGGGTTCAAGATTGCATAAAATCCCAGTAATCATATTATAGGTTGAGTACTGCCGTTAACACCAGTATTTATTCGAAATCCCAGTCTCCCTACTGACAAAAAAACTCAAACCTAGGTTTGAGTTTTTTTGTCAGCTTCCTTTAAGATTGTCAACGAAACAAGGCTAATATGAGGCACATACCTCAGTACCGCAGCACCACCACAAACCGCATCCCATGCTCCAGAGGCTCCGCGAAGATGTCGCCGCCCATCTTCACCAGCAGCTGCTTGCAGATGAATAGGCCGAGACCGTTGCCCGGCTTCCCGTCCGCGTTGGAGCCGCGCCAGAAGCTGGTGAAGATATGGGGCAGCTCGCCCAGCAATAGCGGTTCGCCTGAATTCTCAATGACGATGAGCTGGCGGTACTCCTCTTCCCGGAAGGTCATGCTGACCGTACCGCCATCGCCGTATTTTATCGCATTCTCGATAAGATTATTAAGTACTTCAAGCAGCCTATCCATATCACCCAACAGCAGCTTGTCCTGATAAGGCCCCACCTTCAGCTCTATCTTCAGCAGCTCCAGCCGTTCTTTATGACCCGGGACAACCTTCCTGATCAACTCACTGATGTAGAACTCTCCCGGCACGACCTCCATCTCCTGCAGGGAGGAGACCGAGGCCGTGATAATATCCCCGATCAGCTGCTCCATCTGCTCCGCTTTCCGGCCGATCAGCCTGGCGGCCGCTTGGCGTTTCTCTTCACTGTCATAGAGGCTGCCGTCTAGGGCACTGGCGTACAGCCTGATTGCGGCGACTGGTGTTTTGAGCTCATGTGACAGGGAGGCGACCAGCGTCTGGCGGTCTTTTTCCAGGCGGAGATTGGTCTGCTTCTGGGCATCCAGTGTCTGCCGCAGCAGGTCCAGCCCCCATACGAAACGGCCGAAGAACCGGCTCCGGTGCTCCTTCATGCCTGTATTTAATTGGCCTCTGGATAACTCGTAAGGCAACTCCTGTAAGGTGTGAAACGGCTGCAGGATCTGCCTCCGGATATAGAACAGCAGTGCAGTCACCGCCCCAAGCGCCGCCAGCAGGAACACATTCAGGATCAGGAACACGCTGTGATCCGCACCGGGCAACCGGTATGAGAACCTTAAATACCCTGTCAGCTGCTGCTCCAGATAGACAGGTTTGACCGTGAATTCGTATGAATCCGCTACACCTATTCCGGCAAAAAACCGCTCAACAGCCTGTGCTTCCGCCCCCTGATCTATCCAGCTTAATCCGTTAACGTATGTATAATCTCCCGGAGTAAGTATAATCTCTTCCGGCAGCACCCCGCGCTGCACCTGATCAATAATCCGGTTGATCTCCACCCGGTAAGCTTTGCCGGGCTCCCGTACTTCCCGGTAGGATACATATCCATTCAGAATGGCAATCACGATGAACCCGGCGAGTAATGTCCAGAGAATCAGCCGGTTAAATGCCTTCATATTTGTATCCTACCCCCCAGACGGTTACAATCCGCCTCGGCTCTTTGGGGTTCAGTTCGATTTTGTCCCGCAGCTTATTCATATGTACCGTCAGCGTAGAAGGCTCACTGAAGCTGTCTGCTCCCCATACCTGCTGGAACAGCCACTCTTTGCGCAGAGCCTTTCCCTTGTTATTCATCAGCAGCACCAGCAGCTCATATTCCTTGGCCGTCATCCCGAGCGGCTGCCCGCCTCTATACACCGTCATCGAGGTCCGGTTAACTGTAAGGTCTCCATCAGCCAGCAGCTGCTTATCATCGTTCATCTCATAGCTGCGCCGCAGATGTGCTTTGACCTTGGCTGTCAGCAGGTTGACCGAAAAAGGCTTCTCCAGATAGTCATCTGCACCCAGCTCCAGACCGATAATCTTATTGTCATCCCCATGGCGTGCACTCATAATCAGAATCGGCAAATTGAACTTCTCTCTGGCGAGTCTGCAGACGGCGAAGCCGTCAAGCTCCGGCAGCATAATATCGAGCAGCAACAGCTTGACCGCGTGTACTTCCAGATATGCCAGTCCCTTTTCTCCGGTGTCTGCAATGAATACAGAATAACCCTCCACCTGCAAAAAATCCTTAATCACCTCCGCCAGCTCCGCATTGTCTTCAATGATCAGAATATCCGCCACGGCTATCTCCTCCTGCTGCTTGTTACCAGCCCATCTCCATCAGCCAGCCCGTCAGGCTGCGCTCACGTTCCCTCGAACCCTGCTCCGGCGAATATTTGCCCAGGACATGCTCGCCCTGAATATTTCCGTCCACCATATATAATACCTTATCGCTCTGTGCGGCGACCTTCACATCATGGGTTACAATCATAACGGTTGTTCCCTCACGGTTGATCCGGCACAGCTCATTCATTACTTCCTGGGCTGCTTTTGAGTTGAGCGCACCTGTCGGCTCATCGGCAAACAGCATCGCCGGCTCATTAATCAGCGCCCGGCATATACAGGCCCGCTGCAGCTGTCCCCCGGATACCTCTGTAATGTCATGTGCCGCAGTTTCAATTATATTCAGCTTCCGCATTAGAGCATCGGCGTACTGATTGACATCGCTGCGGCTGCGCCCGCTTCCTTTGCCGGATAGCGCCTGATAGCCCGATAGAATGATATTATCATAAACGGACAGATTGCTCAGCATATGCATCTGCTGAAAGATGAACCCCATCTTATGCAGGCGCAGCCCGGCCATCTCTTTCTCGGAGAGCTGTGAGAGGCTCTGCCCGTCAAACACCACTTCCCCCGCCGTGAGCCGGTCCATCCCGCTGACAGTATAGAGTAGCGTTGATTTGCCCGATCCGGACGGTCCCATTACGGACACGAACTCTCCTTCATGAAGCGTAAGATTAATATTCCGCAGGACATTATTCTGTCCTTTGTTTACAATATAGGTTTTGCATAGATTGGTTACTTCCAGTACGGCTGCCATTTCTGTATTCCTCCTTGGGTAGTTGTTTGCAGTTCGCTAATACTCACTCATTCTTTATTCATATTCCAGATCTGCACGCGCCTGATTTGTCCGCAGCTGGTGTATACCGCCAGCATGACGACAGCAAGCATCAGGAGCGGATAGAAGACATAGACCTGAAGAGGAATGATGACGAGGTCCAGCTTCGTCAGACCAAATATCCTGAAGATGATGCCGAGCAGACGTCCTCCAAGGGTATTCGCTGCGATCACCCCAAGGATTAATGAGGCAGCCATGATAATCAGAATGCGCAGTACCTGCCACAGCCGGATGGCTGAATTCGTGAAGCCGATGCTTTTCATGACCGCAATGCCGTGTACTTCCTTCGTAATCATCAACCTGACGAACAGACTCGTAATAAAGAACGTAATAATGCAGATAATCGCCGTGAGCAGTGCATTGAGGCTGCGCAGCTGGCTCATGAACCCTCCGGTAGTCTCTCCCAGCATTTCCATCCCCGATTTGATGTTAAGTCCGCTGATTTGGCTCTGAATGTCCTTAATAATTTCAGCCTTCTGCTCCTCCGGGGCATGGATATTACCAGAAAACAGGTAAGCTGATATAACCTTCGGGTTGTAATCCCGTGCAATCCAGACGCCATAACCTTCGTTAGAGATACTCTGGAACAGTCCGCTTATCATGAAAGTGCTTTGCTTGCCATCCATTTCAAACTCAATAGTATCCCCTACCTGCTTACCGTACTTCTCGGACATGATGCTCGTTATGGCAATTTCATTCTTAAGTATAGGGGCAGTGCCCTCCAGATATGGAATGGACTCATCCTGATCATTCTTCTGGGCGTTGATGCGCCGGTTATCCTGACCGTCATCTGAGATATATTTGATCAGGAGCGCATAGTTGGCCGTGAGCGAGACATCGAAGCCTTTATCGCGGAAGCTCTGGCTGAGTATCGCCTTTTCCCGCTGGATCTCATCCACAGACTTCTCAGTCATTTCCGTTTTGGTATAGAAATCCGCCCCGACTGTGCCGAAATACTCTAAAAACTTAGGGGTAACGATCGTATTGGTCAGATTAACCGGGATGAGGATGATCGCTGTACTCAGGACAAGAGTCAGGATGAGTGAAGTGTAGCTCTTCAACCGGTTCAGCACATCGCTCAGCGCCAGGAAGAATGCGGTGTGCAGGTAGCGGCTTTTATGTAAATGAATTCTGCGGGAAGCCTTGAAGCGTTCTCCTGTCTGGCCTTGCCGGATGGCGTCAATGGCGGAAGCCTTGTTAATCTTGCGCATACAGAGCAAACAGAACAGCAGAATGAAACCTATAATGGCTACAGTACTGCACGCGGATATAATGATGCTGATACTGCCGCCCGGCAGAATCATATACTGCGAAGTCCTGCCGGACATCAGCCCTGTAAGCGGAAGACTGATTCCAAGTCCGATGATGCCGCCAAGCAAGGACAGCCCCATATATTTCGTTAAATAGAGCTGTTTGATCGCGTGGTTCCTGAAGCCAATCGCCTTCATCACACCGATCTCCTTGTACTCATCCTGCAATGTAGAGACAATCGTGAAGCGCAGGGTAAGAAAGGCAATGAAGATCAGGAACAGGCTAATCGCAAACATCATTGCGGAGATGATCCGGTCTGTCATATAGGACATCGCAACGAGCGACTTGTCGACCTCGAAGTTAATCGGCAGATCCGCACCGGCAAAGGCTCCGGACAGTTCAGTAGGCTCGATACCCGGAACAGCGTTGAAACTCCATAAATTCACGCGGGAATTCTCCGCCAGCGTCTTCTCAATTTCGTTAAAGTCTTCTGTGGAGATTATCAGACGTTTGAGGCCCAGCAGATTCGAACCCATAAATGCATCCTTGAAGTAACCGCTGACGGTAAAAGTTCTCGTAATCCCTTCCAGCTGGAAGCTGATCCGGTCTCCGGTTTGGATGCCGCTAGTCAGCATCAGGTTCGTAGGCAGTCCAATCTCCCCTTGCTGAAGGGTATAGGGCTCATTATCTGCGCCGAAAATCAGGTTCACCTGTTCCGGGATGGCGGACAGTACAAGACTTGTATTGCCGGAAAAGCTGGTACGCCCCTCTGGCATCTTGATTTGCTCCAGTGAAAGACTGATTTGTTTCTCCGTATACGCCGTCTCCACTCTCTTCTCATTCCGAACCCAGTCCTGGACCGCCCCGTTATATTCGGGATTATCCGCCAGTGTGATATTAAGATCGGCCACACGGCTCTTGTCAATAAAGCTGTCGAGGGCACTGGACGTCGAATACATCAGGCTGGAGCTGCTTGCTACGAGCGTTGAAGCCAGAATAATGAGTACCAATAGAACGGTATTCATCACTTTTTTACGCCGCAGATCTTTTTTAAGTATTTTCAGGAACACGATGTTGTTCTCCTTTCGTCAAGCTCTGTCCTGAGTATAGCGGGTCAATTATTAAATAATCCTTAAGTCGCTGCAAAAGAAGTCCGCGCAAAAAAAGAGCTACGGAATGATCCATAGCTCTCTGCTTGCTTCCAGCCTAAACGTCCTGCTCCGAGATCCCCGATTCCGGGTCAAAGGTAAGCATCTTCGTCGCTATTTTATCAATAAAGAACCGGTCATGGCTGACCGTAACTACCGCTCCGGGAAAATGAATGAGTGCCTGCTCCATCACTTGAATACTGGTCAGGTCCAGATGATTGGTAGGCTCATCCAGGATGATCACAGCAGCACCGGAGAGAAGACATTTCGCTAACGCTACTCTGGCCTGCTGGCCGCCGGATAGATGTCCGATCCTTTTACTCAAATCCACTTCAGAGAATTGCAGCATAGACAGGAATTTGTTCACTTTTTTCCGCGGCGCATCGAGTCCCAGACCATACACATTAACCGCATGACTTACTGTATCTTTAGGATCAAGCTCGTCCCACATACGATTGAAATACGCGTAACTGACACCTCGCTCCCAGGTCACAACCCCGGAATCCGGCTCCTCCTGACCCGTCAACACCTTGATTAGCGTCGATTTCCCGCTTCCGTTAGGGCCGACTATGACCATCCGGTCTTCCTTTTGGATGTCGAAGCTAATGTTCTGGAAGATAGTCCGGCCATCATACGTCTGGCCAATTCCCTTCACTTCACCGAGCTTGTCCGGAAAACGCAAATTGCTATAAATATCGGTAATCAGGACATTCACCGGATGCGGCTCCACCCGCTTTTTGATCTCCGTCAGCTTGCGCGACAGGCGGTCTTTGGGAGACTTTTTACGGCCCCGGGTATCAATGGCTTCAGACTCCATAAGCAGAAGTTCTTCTTCCCATTCAAACTGACGGTCGAGCACCTTTTTGCGCATCTTCTTTTTTTGAACATAATCGGTATAATTGCCTTCGTACTCCTGAAAATGATAATTCTCGATCTCTATGGTCCGTGTAACTACCCTGTCAATAAACTGCCGGTCATGTGAGACCAAAAGCATCGCCCCGGTGAAACGGTGCAGCCACTGCTCGAGCCATACGATTCCTTCCATATCCAAAAAGTTGGTAGGTTCATCGAGCAATACGACATCGGGCACCTCAATTAAGACCTTGGCCAGTGCCGCGCGGTTCCGCCACCCTCCTGATAACTCCTCTACTGGCTGATGCCGTGATCTCTCATCAAATCCCAGTTTAGTGAGCACCGTATTAATCTCCACCGAGACATTCCAGCCATCCAAATGATCCATCTGTTCAAAAAGCTCCGCTTGCCGTTCTAACAGGGTATTCATCTGGTTATCATCCGTTACTTGCCCAAGCTGTTCCCCGATCTGATGCAGCTCCTGTTCGATTAGCGTCACCTGCCCGAAGCACAGCTCCAGCTCCTGTTGAACAGACAAGGACCCGGATAGCTCCGAGAATTGGGAAAAGTAACTGATCTTAACCTTCGGGTCCAGCTCCACGTTCCCGGCCGTTGGCTGTTCTTGTCCCATGATCAGCTTGAACACCGTTGATTTACCTGCACCATTGCGTCCGATTAGACCTATGCGTTCGCCTTTGCTTACACGGAAATAGATATCTCTGAAGATCAATGTATCCTCATATTTCTTAGTCACGTTCTCCATACGTATTACACTCAAACCTATCGCCCCTCTGGTTCATAACATCAGAATTCATCTATCCGCACACAGAGGTGATTATAACATTAAATCCGTATTCCCGTTCTCCGATTACACAAAAGGCCGCGATCTGCGGCCTTTTCACTTGAAATTAGAGTTGTTTTTGGGCAAAATCATAAAACGCCACTGCTGCTCCCCAAGCCGGGAAGCCGGCCTGGGCCAGCTTGTCGCTGCCGCCGCCTTTGCCCTGGTATTCGCCGAGATGGGCTTTGAAGAAGGCCCCGCAGGACAGATCCGCAGCACCGCTGCGGGCGAGTACCACCTTATTCTCCACCGCGCTCAGCAACAGAACAGGAAGGTCGGTCAGCGCAGTAAGCTTCACAGCCAGACTCTGCAAATCCTTCAGCGTTCTGGTGTCGGAGATATGCGTAATCACCCGGCTGCCTGGTTCCATGGCGGATAATAGCTCCCGGGCCAGATAGATATCATTCTGTTCCTTAAGCGCAGCCAGTTCAGTCTGCACCAGCTTCTGCTCATGCTCCCATTTCTCAAACCGGCCGATAATTTCGTCCTTACCCGTATTGAACCTGGCTGACAGCTGCCCCAGAATACGTACATTGTCATTGAATTCATCCAGTGCGCGGCTTCCGCATTTGAAGGTAATCCGGGTGTTGCCCTTCTGCTTCTCGGAGCGCAGCAGCTTGATCATGCCGATGGCTCCTGTTGAAGCTACATGCGTCCCCCCGCAGGCGTTGTGTTCGACACCTTCTATCTCAACAATCCTGATATCCTCTGTCACCTTAGGCAGCTTCACAAGCGGCAGCCTGGCCATTTCTTCTGCTTTTACGAAGTAGCTGACAATGCTCCGGTTCAGGTAAATCTGCCGGTTGACCTCCTGTTCAGCCTCCGCCATCTGCGCAGCAGACAGCTCCGGCAGCCCGATGTCAATCGTGGCATAGTCACTTCCTAGATGGAAGCTAAGGGTCATGGCCTGGTACAAATCACGGAAGACCGCCGACAGCAGATGCTGTCCGCTGTGCTGCTGCATATGGTCAAATCTCCGGTTCCAGTCGATTCTGCAGTTAACCTCTGTATGCGCAGGAAGCTGCGCTACCTTATGAAGCACCTCATTATCTTCCAGCACTACATCCAGCACTGGAAGTTCACCTATGTACCCTGTATCACAAGGCTGTCCGCCCCCATGGGGATAGAAGGCTGTCTCCGCAAGCGTCACATAAATCCCGTCTTCACGTTCTAAGGTTCCGCTTATAGTTGTACTCCATTCATTCAAATAAGCTGATTCATAATACAGCTTCTTAGTCATGGGTAAACTCCTTTCTGTTTGTCGTCTTCAGCGGGCGTGAAGAACCTTTCCATTACGACATAGTCCTTGCCGCCTTTGCTGAACACTTCTTCTGTCGCCTGCATTCCAAATTTCTTGTAGAAGCCAGCTTTGTAGGTTCTTGCGTTGCAATAGATCCGCTGTACCCCTGCCTGCTCTGCCTCTTTCAGTACGGTCTGCAGCAGTCTGCTGCCGTAGCCCAGACCCTGTTCCAGCTCCAGCGTAGCAAACTTGCGGAACTGTGCTTCTGTACCATTAATGAACAGGGATAACACTGACACCAGCTGTTCTCCCAGATACAGCCCGTAATGCACGCCCAGCTCATCATCCGCCAGCTTGATGTAATCCGGCTCACGCTCGGGCCACATCACTTCATGCCTCAGTTTCCATGCTTCTTCTTTCTGTATGATTCTGATCTCCATCTCATCCACTCCATTATATGTACTTAATGCATCGTATCCCATATCTGCTTGCCGATCAATATAACAGTAACTGTTATGAATAGCGGGCGGATGTAAGCCGCTCCATTGCGGATAGCTATTCTGGAGCCGACAATAGCTCCGATCACCATCGGAATGCCCAGGATCAGCCCATGGGTATAGCTGACAGAGCCGAGGGCAATAAACGTAAGCAGACTCGTGATGTTGCTGGCGAAATTCAGCATTTTGGCATTGCCGGCGGCCGTAACAAATTCGAAGCCCATCATCAGAAAAGCAAAGATCAGAAAAGATCCGGTTCCCGGTCCGAAGAAACCATCGTAGAAGCCTATGACCAGTGCCGCGATAATCCCGATCAGCCGTGTTCTGCCATTGCTGCCGGAGAAGGTGGATACGTCTCCCCATGCTTTTTTGAACAAAGTATAGACCGTTATCACTACCAGCATCACAATGACCAGCGGCTTTAGAAACTCTGATGGCACCTGGCGGACGGTAAGTGTACCGGCCACCGCACCTATAATGGACAACGGAATCAGTGTCCGGACCAGCTTGAAATTGATTTTGCCGGAGCGCACGAAAGAGGCCGTACTGGTCAGCGAGCACATTGACCCGGCTAATTTGCTGCTGCCCAGGAGCAGAGGAAGCGGAATCCCTACAGACAGCAGTGCAGGAATTGCAATCAGTCCTCCCCCGCCTACCACAGAGTCAATTAATCCGGCCAAAAAACCGCAAAGCACCAATACTGCCACCATGCCAATCGTCCAATCTTCCATCCTGCGGAAATCCCCCTGCTATGTACTTTACATTTGTTTTCAGTAAACTTCATTCAGCATACACAATTTTGGCGGGATGCACCATAGATTTGTGAAATTGCGCTCGGCTCTGGTTACTTCTGTCACGCCCATCCATGTGAAGCAAACCAGACACCGTCTCTGAATTTGCTCCATGCCTCCTGCACAAAAGGGATGATATTCTCCGGAAGATCATCCAGCGGGAACCAGCGTAAATCATCGCATTTATCAGGCTCGGTGTTGCTAATCTCACCACTCCAATGCTCCGCTTTGAAGAAGAAATCAATCCGTTCATTTCCGGAAATCCGGATATGCATCGCTCCGAGCATTTCAAGGTCAGAAGGCGCGATAACAGCTCCGCACTCTTCCCGGACTTCACGGATGGCGGCGGAATGAAGCTCTTCTCCTCCTTCCAGCTTGCCCGCAGGCAGACCGTATTCTCCATCGTGATGCCCTGTATTCGAGCGCCGCAGTAGCAATATCTGCCCATCCTTGATCAGAAATACATGGACTACACTCAACAACCGGAAAGGTTCCATTTATTAATTCCTCCTGTTTGATCAGCCAACCAATTAAAGAGAACGCTAGTTTGCATATTTACAATCGACTATAGCATACCAGGGTGAGCTTTGTCAGACGGGAATGGTACTGTCTACTTCATCGAAAGCCAAAAAAGCGGTGAGGTTACCCTCACCGCCCGCTTGGTCCCTGCTACATTTACAGGAACAAATCATTTATACGTATTTTGCTCATTTTTCTTATAGGTCGTTTTGTCATCCCTCAGGGATTCCTTGCGGATGTCACTCTTCTTCTGCTCCATCTGCTGCGCTTCCTGACTGGTGACCGGGTCCTGATCAAGCTCCTTGACGGTATTAACCAGGTTCTTATCCGGTGTTGTAAATTCCTCCACTATATTGCCTCCTCTACGTAGTGTGCTGCTCGGTTCGGTTTATTTTGGCAAAGATCGGTACAGAATATACACAGCATGGCAGAAGTAAAAAAGCGGACAAGCCCGAAATAGGCTTGTCCGCTTAGCAAAGCAGCTTATTCTATTCTTCCGAATCCACGTTGTGGTAGACCTGCTGCACATCGTCCAGTTCTTCGAGAGCGTCAATCAGCTTCTCGAACTGCGCCTGTGCATCTTCAGGCAGGGCCACATAATTCTGTGGAAGCAGAGTCAGCTCGGCTACGGTGAATTCCGTAATGCCTGCGCCGCGGAAAGCTTCCTGTACAGCGTGGAACTGGTCGGGTTCGGCATATACGATCACTGCTTCATCCTCTTCCAGCACATCACGGACATCCAGGTCTGCTTCAATCAGCAGCTCCATCACTTCATCCGCAGTTTTGCCTTCTACACCGATTACCGCTGTCGGATCGAACATATACGTTACCGAGCCGCTGACACCCATATTGCCGCCGTTCTTGCTGAAGGTGGAGCGTACCAGCGGAGCTGTACGGTTAACGTTATTCGTCAGCGCATCGACCACGATCATCGAACCGCTTGGCCCGAAGCCTTCATAACGAAGCTCCACGTAATTTTCGTCGCCGCTGCCTTTTGCCTTTTCAAGTGCGCGGTCGATAATCGCCTTCGGCACATTGTAAGTTTTGGCCCGTTCCAGAACCACCTTCAGTGCACGGTTGGATTCGGGATCAGGTTCACCCTTCTTAGCAACAACATAGATTTCTACACCGAACTTGGCGTAGACCTTACTTGTATTGGCATCCTTGGATGCTTTCTTTTCCTTAATATTATTCCACTTACGACCCATATCGTTACCGCTCGCTTTCCAACATTTGATTAAAAACAGTCCTGTACATTATACCTCTGTTCGATATATCCCGTAAAGGGCCGTCCGGCTCCATTCATAAATCCAGTAAAGACAGCATCCGCTCCGTCCCCGCAGCCTGAATAAGCATCGGCAGACGCGGGCCTTCATCCGCACTCAGAACCAGCTGATAGATAATGGTGAACAGCCTTTTTTGCTGAGTCCGCATTGTTTTTTTGTCCTCATGATGACAGATGGCGTAGATTTGGGTCATTCTCTGCGTTTCATCCAGCTCACAGTTTCTTAGCAGACTGCAAAGGGTGCGCAGCCATTTCAGCTCTGCCGCGTCCAGTGTATGATAATAGGCTAAGTCCGGCGAAGAATTGACCGTAATCAGCTTGTGCGGCATCCAGTTTCTGATCCAGTGCTCCGCCCGGTCCGCCGTCAGCAGCAGCTGATGCTCATCTGCCTTCTCCCCATTCTTGGTGAGAATATCCCGGAGCAGTTCCCGGTCGAAGTTGATTAATGGCAGCAGACTGGACACCTGACTGAAGCTCGGGGACGTTCCGGTAGAGCCGCTAAGCAACGATAACTCCAGCGCATCCGCAAGATCACCCGTTAATGTTCCGGCATGAACTCCAGCAGCATATCGCTCGAACTCCGCATAATTGCGCAGCACATCCTCATCCAGTCCAATATGAAAAGCCGCATTCGGCTGGTATTTGGCGAACAGGAACAGGATATTCTCCGGGGCATATATGTTCA
This sequence comes from Paenibacillus sp. FSL R10-2199, assembly GCF_038000235.1. Classification (NCBI taxonomy): domain Bacteria; kingdom Bacillati; phylum Bacillota; class Bacilli; order Caryophanales; family Paenibacillaceae; genus Paenibacillus; species Paenibacillus sp. FSL R10-2199. Next base: position 5,458,836 of record NZ_JBBOBO010000001.1, read on the forward strand.
GCAGATCATCGGGTGTGTAATTATGCCCGGAAGAGCTGGACATTTTGGCGTAGCTGCCTTTAATGCTGATAAATTCATAAGGCACATACATCGGCGGCGGGTTCCCGAAGATTCGCTCCGAGATCACTGCGGCTACATTATAGCTTCCGGTTTCAGACGAGTGATCACGTCCGCCGGGCTCAAAGACTACCTGCTCCATGTTCCAGCGCATCGGCCAGTCGATTTTCCAGTGCAGCTTCATGTTGTCAGCCTCAGGAACACATATGGTATCGGCATGACCGCACTTACAGCTGTACACCACGGTCTCTGCGCTGTCGTCGAAGCTGTGAATCGTTGTCGCATCTTTTCCACACCGTCCGCAGTATACATTCACCGGATAAAAAGCTGCCCGGTCTTCCGCAGAGCTCTCGCCAGTTTTGAACGACATCAGAATATCGTAGATCTCTTCCCGGTGGCGCAGGGCATGCAGGATTGCCGGATTATAGCGGTGTGACTGGTATTCCCGGCTCTGATAGATGAATTCAGGCTCGATCTCAAATGCCTGCAGCGCCTGCTCAAACTCCGCCTCGAAATGTGCCGCGTACGAAGTATGGCAGCCATGCGGACAGGGAACCTGCGAATATGGCAGCCCTATATATTGTCCGAACGCAGGGTCCACAAGCTTCGGCACCTTCCGGAACCGGTCAAAGTCATCCCACGAGAAAATGAACCGTACCTCCTTCCCCGCCCGCCGCAGCGCTTTGGCTACAAACGAAGTGGTCACAATCTCGCGGAAATTTCCGATATGGACCGATCCGGACGGACTGATCCCCGATGCACATACAAAAGTCTGCCGCTCCGGATGGTTTTCTATTAACTGGCCTGCAATTTTTTCTGCCCAATGCATTGGCAAATCACCTCTACTGTTAGTATGGAGTTCATGTGGAGCCTGTTTGACTTGGCACGACGCCCGGCCGCCCGGGAACGCAAAAAAGCTCCCGCCCTCAAGATTGTTATCTTGAGGACGAGAGCTTGAATAAGCTTCGTGGTACCACCTCTGTTCGCGGACATGTTGCCAGGCCCGCCTCTTCGGGTACGGCCATTACGCTTATACCCTATCTCTGTAACGGGAGATCCCGGCATAGCATCCTTGGGCGCCGTGCCCAATTCCGTATGCAGCTCAGAGACTTTTTTCAGATCAGACGCTTCGCTGCCCCCTTTCACCACTCTGGAGCTCTCTGTGAACGCTGCCGCCTGCCTACTCTTCTCTTCATCGCTTGTGTGTATGTAAGTAATTATTTGCAAGTGTACTGCGGGAGCTGGGTTCTGTCAATAACAAAGCATTAACCGGGAACAGTCCCCCCCTTGGGGAGATGCCGGTGTGGAAGCTGTTTGGGTACCGCCTCGCACGATAAGCAAGTGGAAAAACGTATCTTAATTTCCCCATTTCTGAAGTATTAGTGAAAGCAAGTGGATAAATGACATCTAATACTATTGGTTTTTGCTGCTCTGGGTGAAAGATGATCATTTAAGTGTTGTTTTTCCAACTGCTACCTTGACAGGGACCATTTGTTCATCAGCAAGTGGATTAAATCCAACTAATTCCGGGTCCTCATCCCGGCGCGTGGTGCTTGGCCCAAGGTGGTGGTCACCCCCCCATCCCATCAGGTCCTGGCGAAGCATATATCTTATATCTCCCCTCAAAAAAGAGAGCAGGTCACCCCTTCGTACAACCCCGCTCTCTATGCAGCATATACCTTCTACACCCAAACCTCATCCGCCGTCTCAATCACCAGCCGCAGCTTGTCCCACTGTTCTTCTTCCGTCAGGATATTCCCTTCCTCGGAGGAGGCGAAGCCGCATTGGGTGCTGAGACAAAGCTGATTAATATCCACGTATTGTGATGCTTCGGCGATCCGGGCTTTGAGCTGCTCTTTGTTCTCCAGGCCGCCATGCTTGGTGGTGACCAGCCCCAGCACAACAAATTGGTTACGAATAAAGCGCAGCGGTTCGAAATCACCGGAACGTTCATTGTCATGCTCCAGGAAGAACGCGTCCACTTCGGCGCCAGCGAACAGCTCTTCGGCAACTGGCCCGTACCCCCCGGCAGCAAACCAAGTCGAGCGGAGATTACCTCTGCACACATGCAGCGCAATCGTCATATCCGCAGGGCGCGCAGCGATGCTCTCATTAATCAGCCGGACATAGTCCTTCGCCAGTTGGTCGGGATCGACGCCTCTGCTGCGCAGATGCGCCCGGTGTTTGCCGCTGCAAAGTGTGCCCCACGTGGTATCATCCAGCTGCAGATACCGGCAGCCGGCATCATAGAAGGCCTGTATCGCATCCCGGTACACCCGGATGATATCTCCATACAGCGTTGCGGAATCCGAGTAGACCTCGTTTCCGTTATAATCCTGCACGAAATGAAACAGCGCCGGTGAGGGAATCGTCATTTTGGCAAGCGTGTCTCCGGCCATCTGCTGCAGACTGCTGAAGTCTGCCACCATAGGATGGTCGCCGAATGCGATTTTCCCGGTAATCTTGAAGCTCTCGGCCCGGTTCACCGGTTCCTTGGAGCTGCCGGCCGGCCCGAGTGTGATCTTCTGCGTCCCCTGTACCCCGAAGAAGAAATCAAGATGCCACCAGGAGCGGCGGAACTCGCCATCGGTTACGGCATGCAGCCCCAGGGATTTCTGCTGCTGGAGCAGCTTGGCAATCTCTATGTTCTCCACCTCACGCAGTTCCCCGGCGGTCATGGTACCTTGGGCATGCAGGCTGCGCGCAGCTTTGAGCGCCTCTGGCCGCAGGAAGCTTCCGACAATGTCATAGCGAAAGGGCGGTGCATTTCTTGTCGATCCGATAACTGGACTACTCATACGTCCCTCCTGCTGTTAAAGTAGGAATGATTCAAGCTCGAAATAATTATCCGACACCAGATCATTCAGAATGTTAATATACCCCGACATAATCTCGCTCGGTTTACGGTCCTTGTGGGCAATCCAGCCGACAGAGAACACCTCTTTGCTGTCAAAAGGAATAGTGACCAGTCCTGCATCATTCAGCTCAGAGGCCATTATCCCTGTGCCTACCGTATACGAGTCGCTTCCGAGCAGCAGATGAGTCAGTGTGGCCCGGTCGGTAACTTTAATATTCTTCTCAATCTGTGTGAAGCTAAGCATTTCCTCCGAGAAGTGCAGTGAATTGTTATCCCCCTGCTCAAAAGTAATATAAGGAAACGCAAGAATATCATCAATAGTGATTCTCTCTTTGCCGGCCAGCACATGTCCTGCCCGAACATATACATGCGGATTCGTATTGAATAGCGGTGTAAACTTCAGGTTCCCGTCGCTGAACAGCTTGTTCATTACCTTATAGTTACTCTCATTGATATACAGAATACCAATATCGCTGCGCAGGGTACGCACATCCTCAATAATCTCATAGGTCTGCGTCTCCCGCAGGCTGAAATTGTATTCCGCTATCTTACTCTCCTTCATCAGCTTCACAAATGCGTCCGTAACAAAAGCATAGTGCTGCGTTGATACCGAAAAGTAGATCGGACTGCGTTTCTTGCCGGTATAGCGGTTCTCCATAAACTCCGTTTGTTCAATAATCTGCCGGGCATAGCCCAGAAACTCCATGCCTTCCGCCGAGATGCTGATCCCCCGGTTGTTGCGTTCGAAGATTGTAATGCCAAGCTCGCTCTCCAGCTCCTTGATAGCATTCGAGAGGCTGGGCTGTGACACAAATAGCCTTTTGGCCGCTTCGTTCATAGAGCCGCTGTTCGCAATCTCAATTGCGTAGCGGAGCTGCTGCAATGTCAAACCTGTTCCCCCTCTGATCAAGGAATTCACCTATGCTACAAATAAGAATTTAATAGTTATCCTATCACACCTTGCCGCGCCCAATCTACTAGGGAATATGCAGCGTGAAAAGCTGAAGTTATTGGGTCCGCTTCTTGCCTGCATCGATTTTGGACGGATCCAGTCCTTCCCAGATGTTCTTGATATCCGCCTGCTCGGGATTCTCAAACACCAGGAATGCCGTAGGCAGATAACGCTCCCCGTATTGTGAAGAAGGCTTGTTAAGAATCTCGTTGTCCTTCACCAGTACAGTGGATGATCCCCCGTCCAGATTGGCTGCGATCACAGCACCCTGCTTCAGCATAATCTGCTGCACATCATACAGGTTCGCCCCGATGCTGTAGCCCGGCTGCCGCCCGTCAATGACCACGAAGATCAGTGCACCGTCCGCCCGCTGGCCCATAGCCGTTCTTGGGGCGATCCCCCAGCCTTCAGCGGCATTCTTGATCTGGCCTTTGCCATTCACGATAATCCGCGGCTGAAAAGTCACCGCCTCTTGCACACCCATCTTGCTCAGCTCATCTAACGTGTAATTTCCGGCAATCATTTTGCCTTCTTTATCGAGACCCACAATCTGCGTAGACTTCTTGCCGCCAAGTCCGTTATAGTACAGCTTCCCTTGCGAGACGACCAGCCCGATCGGCTTGAAGCCATTGCCCTTCCAGTTCGGGTCGGCGAAGCCTCCGCCGTTCACCCCGGCGATTGCGCCAGTCCGCGCCACCATACTGGATACCTTTTCCCCTGAACCGATCTTATTAGGTACACCGAGGCGAACCTTCTTCGGATCGTTAACAATCATCACATAACCTGCGTACCCGCTGCCGTTCACCTTTTCAATCTCGACCAGCGGTTTATCCTCCGGGACCACGGGCTCCGGCTCAATCACATGGGTATCCACCTCATCGCCCATCTCCTGGAACCGTTCTGTATATTCGCTGACGCGGTTCTTGAGCTCATCTTCACCAATAATGTATTTGGCCATATACCGGTGTTGTGTCGTAATCAGCGTATCAGCGATAAGATAGCGGGTGTTCTGGGCAGACGGTGCAAGGTAGAGCCAGCCTCCGGCTACAATCAGCAGGATGAGGCAGAACATAAATACTCTGAAGACTGTACGGAAAAAGCCCCTTTTCTTGCGCTTGCGGGCCGGTTTTTTCTTCTTGCGGACAATGGAACGTTGCGGTAATGATGAAGAATTCACTTCTAAATATCCTCCCTAAACAAACCTTTTGTTGTATACTTCTATAAACTCACATATCTCATAATAGACCAATATAGAAGTTTAAAAGTTTCAGTTTGGTCAATTCTCTGCCCATTATCTGTTATTTTCTAACTCATCCATGTGGCTGCTGACATTCCGTTGTCAGTAGCATTTTTGTATAATTGCTTAAAGAGATTACTGAGGAGAACTTACTATGCAAACTAATAACAATCCATTTATTTTTGAAACACCTCTCATTGAAGGTGTGATTTGCAGACGGCGTAACCGGTTCATTATGGAAGTCGAGGTTGACGGAGTCATTTATGATTGCCATTGTCCCACGACAGGCCGTATTGGTGACATCATTTTGCGTGATGTTCCTTGCCTGCTTTCACTAAGCAATAATTTATCAAGAAAGACCCTTTATACAGTGGAGGCCATATCAGTTGATTTACCATCCAATGCCACTAAATCATGGATAGGAATCAATCAGAATGCAGCAAATAGATATGTAGAGCATTTTATTAAAAACGGCCAGCTTTCTGGTATGGTGAATAATGGTGAAGCAATAAAAAGAGAACAAAAAGTCGGCAACTCCAAACTTGATTTTCTTGTAGGAAATACTTACATTGAGGTCAAAACACCCCTTACGCGATTACAGGTCGAGGTTAAGGAGCATATCGAAACTAAGGAAGGAAGCAGCTTCACTTCCTTTGAAAGATTCATAAAACATATTGGGGAACTGGCCCATAGTTTAAATAAAAATGACAAAGCAATCCTGTTGGTATGTTTCATCTATGATAGTTCTAAATATATGGGCTCATCGGGCGGGAAGTATAGCAGCTATATCCGGAATTCCGTGCAATCATCAATAAACCAAGGGGTTGAAGTGTGGCAGGTTAATTTCAAAATAACCCCTACTGAAGTAAATCTCATACGTTATTTTGAAACCACGAAAGATATGATCAAGGGTTGAATTCTAAACAAGGGAGTGCAGCTTCCATTGAATAAAACAGAGCGTCTTTTATCGATTGTGATGGAACTACAGCGAAGCAAATTGCATACGGCTGATGAATTAGCAGCGGTCTTAGGGGTTAGTGTAAGAACGATCTATCGTGATATGCAGGCTCTGAGTGAAGCGGGAGTTCCCATCATCGGTGAGACAGGATTAGGATACTCCTTAATGGAAGGCTATTTTCTTCCACCCATCAGTTTTACCACAGAAGAGGCAGTATCACTTCTTATTGGAGCTGAATTCATAGAGAAACGTTTTGATCCGACTTATCGCAATAGTGCCCGTTCTTCCCGCAGGAAAATAGAAGCCATTCTTTCCCGGCCCATGCGTGAAGAGACAACCCGAATACAAGGGAGCATCCGATTGCTTCAAAGGGATGAAAAGGTCAAAATGGCCCGGGAGAAAGTAAACTTGGGAATCATTCGTGAAGCCATGCTGGAGGGCAAGAAACTTCGTTTAACCTATCACAAGCGGGTGGCTGAAGCTGGTGGGAACCGGGTAAATGTGCGAACTGTATCGCCATACGGATTGGCACATGATGAGCAGAATGGCTGGCTGTTACTTGCTTTCTGCGACCTAAGGGAGGATATCCGCCATTTTCGGGTCTCCCGGATCAGTGACCTTACCGTGACTGAGGATACGTTTCAGACTCCCGATAACTTCAACCTTGAGTCCTACCGGCCGAAGGATACCCGCAGCATACGGGTCTGTGCCATTTTTAATCCAGACATCACAGATAGAGTTGAAGAAGCTAATAACTATTATATGGAGACTGCCGAATCTAAAGAGGACGGTTACCATGTCACTTTTCGTGTCCACGAGCCGGAAGAATTGCTGAGCTGGATGCTTGGATGGGGGGCAGATGTAGTAGTCACTGAACCTGAATCCTTCAAAAACCGGATAAGAGAAGAAATCGGAAAAATGAAAGAACGCTACTGACATGCTGTTGGCAGTAGGGGGCTTGTATAATCAAGACATACGAATAGTACATTGAAGATTTGCAAATGCTGATTTTGAGGCGATGGCGAGTCAGATGATTATTCTAATAACATAAACAGGAGGACATTATTATGTCAGCAATTGGACCCGACTTCATTTCAATTCAGGTGAGCAATCTTGAAGGCTCTGCGGAATTCTATCAAAACTATCTCGGACTGGTACGCTCTCAAGCAGGACCACCTCATGCTGTAGTCTTTGATACCAAGCCTATAGCATTTGCTCTTCGTGACCTAATGCCTGGAACAGAACTCGGTGCAGGGACTCAACCTGGACTTGGTGTCGCTCTGTGGCTTCATGCCCCTGATACGCAAGACATCCACGACAAGCTTATTGCAGCAGGCGTAACAATTACATCTGCACCAATAGACGGACCCTTCGGGCGAACCTTTTCATTTGCCGACCCGGACGGTTATCAGGTTACTCTTCACAGTAAAGGCTAATACGCAAAAGTATTCAGCTTAATAATAACTAGTGATAGGCCCCCCATATGGTAGACAGGTGAGATCATACAACCTGTCTACCTTATGGGGAGTTTTTTTATGTTGGCGAATTGTCAAGCTAAGTGGAACACCTTGTACGGCAAGGCTATTTCTCCAACTCATAGCGGGCCGCGATAATGCCCGACTTGAGCGTTCGGCTGGACAGCAGCTTGAGCCTGATTTTCTCACCGTCATCGTGGAATGCTGATTTCCCACTGCCCAAAATGACCGGACAAATCGTCAGCAGGAATTCGTCTATCAGACCGAGCTCAAGCAACGTCTTCGCCGCCCCCGGGCTGCCGAAGATAACGAGATTGTTGCCAGGCTGTCCCTTGAGCGCCTTGATTTCCTCTGCGATATTATCCTTGATCAGCATCGTATTGTTCCATTCCACAATGTCCATCGAGCCGGAAATAACGATCTTCTTAACATCCTGCAGCCATTTGGCATGCTCCGTATCGTGCCTCGACGCATTCGGATCGTCCAGCACCGAGGGCCAGTAGCTCTCCATCATCCGATATGTCGTGCGTCCGTATACGGGAGAGCCGACCTCGGTTACGACCTCCTCAGCGTATTTCTCTAATTCCTCGTTATACGGAATCCAATCTAGTCCTCCATTCGAATCCGATGCATACCCGTCCAGTGACACATGCATGAACAATACGAGTTTTCTCATGTTTGCTTCTCCTCCGATTTCGAATTCTCTTCAAAGATAATAATATTGTGCAAATCCGTTCGTTCTGAGCATATCACGCCTTCCGGACAGCGGGCGAGTACAACACGTCAGCATGCATATGCTGGATTTCGCCCCAGTTGCCAGGATTGGTCGTGTCAGGTGCACCGTGCTCCAGAATGTCCTGATATAGGGCAGTTTTTTGTTCCAGATGGGCTATATGCCGTTTGGCTTCTTCAAGCTTAATGAGCGCTGCTTCTTTATGCTTCATTATGAGTTCACTGCGTTGCGGTAGGGTCGAATCTCCTTCGAGACAGAGACCGATGTATATTTTGATAACTTCAATCGGCATCCCGGATTGCTTGAGACATCTGACGCCATGCAGCCAGTTGATCGATTCTTCATCGAACAGCCGGATATTATTCTGGTTTCGCTGTACGCTGGGCACCAGCCCTTTATCGGTGTAAAAGCGTACAGCGTGCTCAGTGAGTCCTGTAATCTGGGCGGCTTCTTTGACCGTATGCATGTGTGATCCTCCTTGAAAAATATGATAAGACCGCTTGACTTCGTGTTACACGAAGGCGATAGGCTTATTGTAATGCAACTCGGATGGAAGTGGAACCCCCGCTGCAGTATCCTTCTTCCGGATACACACCGTTTGCTGTTACACATCTGAATACTTGGAGGAATTATAATGCTAAACGTAACCTTAAACAATGGTGTGAAAATGCCGATCATCGGTTTTGGTGTCTACCAAATCCCGGATGCTGGAGAATGCGAGAACGCCGTATATGAAGCTCTGATGGCTGGATACCGCCTCATTGACACAGCGGCTGGTTACCTCAACGAGGAAGCGGTCGGACGCGCAATCAAGCGTAGCGGCGTGAAGCGTGAGGAGCTGTTCATCACGACCAAGCTTTGGGTTCAGGATGCCGGCTATGAGAGTGCCAAGCTGGCGTTCGCCAAATCCTTGAATAAGCTGCAGCTGGACTATCTCGATCTATACCTTATTCACCAGCCGTTCGGGGATTACTACGGCGCTTGGCGTGCGATGGAAGAATTGTACCGCGAAAACAAGATCAGGGCGATCGGTGTCAGCAACTTCCTGCCCGACCGTCTGATGGACCTCATTGTGCATAACGAAATCGTACCCGCTGTCAACCAGATCGAAACGCACCCGTTCTACCAGCAGGCCGAGAGCGCTGCTTTTATGAAAGATCAGGGCGTGCAGCACCAGTCGTGGGCGCCGTTCGCTGAAGGACTGGGCAACATGTTCGGCAACGAAGTACTGGCTTCAATTGCTGAGAAACACAACAAGTCTGTCGCCCAGGTCGTGCTGCGCTGGCTTGTTCAGCGTGGTATCGTTGTGATTCCAAAATCAGTGAGAAAAGAGCGGATCGCGGAAAACTTCAATATTTTCGATTTTGAGTTGAGCGTAGATGACATCGGACAAATTACCGCCCTCGATACGCGGGATAGCCTCTTCTTATCCTATCACGATCCGAAGTTCGTCAAGATGCTGGGCACCTTGAGAGTCGATCTGTAAACCTTGATCATACCGTAAGCTCATCACATCTTTATCCTTATCTATGAAAAAGGGACAGGGCGGCCGCACGGCCACTGTCCTTTTTTCATTATTTTCTTAGTCTGCAACTCCAGCCAATCACCGGTGTCTGCCTACACCGCCTCCTCCGCTTGCACTGCCGCCTCCGCCGGAATTATTATCGTCATCGTCATCATAGGAAGAATAACGCCCCGCTCCACCACCATTGGTAGAACCGCCATCCCCCTCATTTTCATCCTCGTAAGAGGAATAGCGCCCTACTCCGCCTCCGCTTGATGAACCGCCGCCTCCCTCATTGCTACCCCAGAAGCTGCTCTGCGAACTGCTGTGATTCAAGGCTTCGTTCCGATGCCGCTCATGACGGCGGTGCCGCCTCTGTCTCATTGTAGAACCTGAGCCGAACCTGGTAACGAGGCGGTTCATATTCTGCTGGTTGAACGGATTAAGCCTTGATCCGAAACGGGCAATTAAACGGTTGCGGCCGGAAGCAGCAAGACTGAATAGAGCAATGATTATCAGATACACTCCCATAATCTTTAATCCTGTAGATGCGCTGACGGGTTTCGGTTTGTCGTTAATATGCGATTTTACGGGTGATTGGGTTGCTGCTGCAGCGGTAGATTTGGTGCCCGCCGCCGCAGCCTCCAGACTGGCATCTGCTCTGGATAGGAAGAAGCTGTAGAAAGCGTTCGCCGTCCCGGTTGCCCCGCCGGCGTAATCTTTTGCGGAAAATTCGGGTTCAAGCACCGTGTCCAGTATTCCGCCAATGCGTTCATTGGTCAAGATTCCATCGATTGCCTTGCCCTGTAATACATGATAATTATCTCCGCCGATATCGAGCACCAGCATCACATCTTTAGGCCCTGCGGCTACACCGGCGAACTTTGCGTACGTATAATCCTGCAGGCTTTTATCACCGGGATTCTTGATTGTCACTACATAGATCCCGCTTCCGGTCGTTGCCGCATAACGGTTGCTGGACTGGTTCAGATAATCCTTCGTTACCTGCTTGAAGACTCCGGCATTATCCGATACATAGTTTTTGGTGCTGACAGTTTCCGAATAGATTCCGCCAAGACTCTGAATTAACGCACCATAAGTTTTGCGCGCGCCAGCACTGTAATCCTTCTTGGCAAAATCCGGCTCCAGCGACTCCGAGAGAATCCGGGATAACACATTGTCGTTCAGCGTATCCTCCAGGCCTTTGCCCGGAACCGCCCAGTAATCATCATCCTGGGTGGAGAGCAGCAGCAGGACTCCGTTATTCTTAGCCGCTGAGCCGACTCCCCATGCATTGAACAGCGAGGTCGCATACTCTTCCATCGGTGTTCCGTTCGTAGTATTCACCGTCACCAGCACAACTTGAGCACCAGTCTGCTGATGCAGCTTCACGCCGTAATTGACCATATAATTCTCTGTCTTCTGATCGATTACGCCCGCGAAGTCATTCACATAAAAGGACTCCGAATGAGCGGGAACAGCTGCCTCCATCCGGCTTGGCGCCAGCGGCAGCAGAAGCAGGATCATCAGGATGACGGTAAACGCTGCTAGTATACTTTTACGATTCATTCGTACCCCTCCGCTAGTTATATCTCTTCTATACTATATCGGTTACGCACATTATGGTATATAGTTCCATTCCGGTTGTACTTATGTATGAAGCAAAAAAATGGCAGGCCAGCCCGCAAAAGGGGAGGCGCTGCCGTTGTATTTGTGCTGTCTCTAGTCAGACTATTACAGATATAAGAATTGAAAAGAACAGATTACCGGTGTCTGCCTACACCACCGCCGCCACTTGCGTTGCCGCCTCCGCCGGAATTGCCGCCCCCAGAAGAACCAGAGGAGTGGCGGCCCACTCCGCTGCTGCTGGAAGATCCCGAGGAATGACGGCCTGAGCCGCCTCCGCTTGACGAGCCTCCGCCTCCATGATTCGTTTCTCTACTGGAGGAGGAAGAGCGGCCCGAGCCCCCGCCGTTTGTTGAACCTCCGCCTCCCGAATTACTGCCCCAGAAGCTGCTCCGTGATTCATTACGGGACGATGAGCTGCGGGGTTGAGGCCGCTGGTTATAGCTTCTTTGGTTATGGCTTCTTTGGGTATAGCTTCTTTGGGTATAGCTCCTACGCCTGATGCCATAATCCTGCTGCCCCGTCCAAACACCATAGCGCTGTATATTGCCGGGGTGATGCGGGTTAATTCCGATTCCGTACCGGGCAATATTCCGGTTGCGGCGCGAGGCGGATACGCTGAAGCCCAACACCAATATTAGAAAACAAAGAATAATAGCACTCCCGTCTAAATGGTCAACCGGATCTTTGTCTAGCGGATCATAGCTGGAGGCTGGATACGTGCGCACCTGCACTTTCGAAGGGTTGTCCGCTGCCGGCAACGTGTTTACCTCCGCAGACTCAGCGCTTTGAACTGCAGACTGTTGGCTATGATCCGCTCTGGCCAGGAAAAAGTTGTAGAAGGCATTCGCCGTAGCGGTTGCCCCGCCGGCGTAATCTTTTGCCGCAAATTTCGGTTCAAGCGCAGTATCCAGAATCCCGCCGATCATATCATTAGTCAACAGATTGTCGATATCCTTACCCTGAAGGACATGATAATTATCTCCGCCGATATCGAGCACCAGCATTACATCCCTAGGTCCAGCTGCTACGCCGGCGAACTTCGCATACGTATAATCCTGCAGGCTAGTATCACCGGAATTCTTGACAGTCACTACATAGATCCCGCTTCCGGTCGTTGCCGCATAGCGGTTACTGGACTGGTTGAGATAATCCTTCGTTACCTGCTTGAAGACTCCGGCATTGTCTGCGACATAGTTCTTGGAGCCGACCTGCTCCGAATAGATTCCGCCAAGCTCCTGAATTAATGATCCATAGGTTTTGCGCGCACCTGCGCTATAGTTCTTCGCCGCGAAATCCGGCTCCAGTGACTCCGAGAGAATCTGAGATAACACGTTGTCGTTCAGTGTATCCTCCAGACCTTTGCCCGGTACCGCCCAGTAATCATCATCCTGGGTGGAGAGCAGCAGCAGGACTCCGTTGTTCTTATCCGCCGAGCCGACTCCCCATGCATTGAACAGCGAAGTCGCGTAATCTTCCATCGATGTTCCGCCTGTAGAATCCACTGTTACCAGTACAACCTGTGCACCGGTCTGCTGATGCAGCTTCACGCCATAATTGACCATATAATTCTCTGTTTTCTGATCAATGACTTCCGCGAAGTCATTCACATAAAAGGACTCCGAATGTGCCGGAACAGCCGCCTCCGTGCGGCTTGGCGCCAGCGGCAGCAGTAGCAGGATCATCAGGATAGCGATAAGCGCAGTTTTTAAAGTTTTCCCATACATTAATACCCCTCCGGCTACTCATATCTCTACTCTACTATATCGGTTAAGCACACAATGGGATATAGTTCCATTCCCTTTATACTTATGTCCGAATCTAGTAAATATTCAAAAGAGACTGCCCGGAGGTTACTCGTTGTTAAATCTGTCCGGATGCGATCCAAAACGCTGGTTGTTGTTCAGCGCATTAATGCGGCTGATTTCATCCTCTGACAGCTCGAAATCAAAGATATCGGCATTCGCGATAATCCGCTCTTCCTTGACCGACTTAGGAATAGTCACGATACCGTTCTGCAGATCCCAGCGCAGGATGACCTGAGGCAGCGTTTTGTTATGGCGTGCCGCAATGTCAGCAATCACCGCATTGTCCAGCAGATGGCCTTGGGCCAGCGGAGCCCACGCTTCAATCTGGATGCCCTGCGCCCGGCAAAACTCACGAAGCTCAAGCTGGCTAAGCAGCGGATGAAGCTCGACCTGGTTAACCATTGGCTTCACGTTAGCTTCAGTTAAAAGATCTTCCAAATGATCTATCTGGAAGTTCGAGACACCGATCGCCCGGACTTTGCCATCCGCATACAGCTTCTCAAGTGCACGCCAGGTGTCTTTATATTTGGCTCGGATCGGCCAATGCACCAGATACAGATCTACATAGTCCAATCCCAGTTTGCTGAGACTCAGGTCAAATGCCGCCAGCGTAGAATCATACCCCTGATCGTTATTCCATACCTTGGTGGTGATGAACAGCTCTTCGCGGGCAACCCCGGATTCACGGATCGCCTGGCCGACTCCCTCTTCATTACCATACACAGTTGCTGTATCAATGCTTCTGTATCCGGCCTTAATTGCTGCTTTGACAGAATCCACAACCTCTTGACCTTCCTGGACCTTGAACACTCCCAGACCAAACCAAGGCATTTCTACACCGTTAGCTAACTTCGTTGCCGATTTTAGATTCATCATTATAAGAATACCACCCATCTATATAATTTGGATTGTTGCTAGAACAATGAGGCAGGGATCAGCTTGCGGCCGCCCTTAATCAGGGTTGAATCCAGTGCATCTCCTTTATCACCGCCAAAATACAGCTGCCAGTACACGCCGAAGCGGATGCTGACATCATTCTTCACCAGCTCCGGCGGCGTAACGATCAGCCACTGGAACTTCAGCGCCTTGGAAATCTCGAATACCGGATCAAGCACGTTATTGGAGACCATTTCACCGAACGGATTATCGTACAGGAAGACCGTCCAGCCTTTATTCTCACGGTTGACGCGCTTGTGGGTCATAATCATCATCGCCACCAGCAGCTGAACCGACTGGCGTTGACCGCCGCTGCCGACGGCCTCATCCAGCGCCCCGCGGTTAATGACCTCCCAATCCGAGTAATGGTACTCTTCCGGTGCTGCGTAGAGGAAATAATTCTCGGTCACCGGTTTATATACCTGGAGCACCGGGAAGCGGTTCTGCAGCGCGGCATACACCATCCGCCCGTCATTAATCAGCTCTCTGACTGCGGAAGCCGGAACCTGTTCGATCTTCGGGAACTTCTCCAGCAGGCTGCTGATGCAGCGGTTGAAATACTCACTGACCAGCGGTTCGATGTCATCTGTCGTTCTCGGAACGATAATATTCTTGTAATTCAGCCGGACCAGCGGGAAGGCATGCCCGTTCTCATTATGAATAATCATCCGGCGTTCCATCCGCTTGAGAATGTCGGTAATCTGCACGACCCGCTTCGCGGCACGTCCTACCCACAGCTTGCGCGACAGCTCCATATCTTCCTTGTCACTGCGGATACTTTCAATCTGATCACGTGAGCTCTGGAGCATGGAGTCCAGTACCTGCAGTGCAATCGAGAAATCATCCCAGTGAACCGTGTTCAGGCGATCCTGAATTTTGGTCTCCAGCTCTGCGTTCCAGCCGGACTTGGCCAGTCTGCCGCTGAGTGTTGTCTTCTCTTCTTTGACTTTGCGCGAGATCTCCGCACGCTGGCTGCGGCTCTCCTTGCTGCGCAGGAGCCAATCTGCAACCAGCTGCTCACAGTTCTCCCGCACATCCAGCTGCACCTCTTCCGGAACATCCCGCAGCTGTACGCGGCTCTCGACATGGGTATCCATGACCTTGCTCTGATTGGAGAGTGTCTGCAGCCATATATCCATAGAGGCAAGCGCCTGCTTGCTTGTATTCAGCAAATACTCATTCTCTCGGAAGCGCGCACTGAGCTCTTCTTCCTTCTGCGCCAGCGGCTCATGCCAGAGCTCTACAGCACGCTCGTGCTTCTCCTTGATGGCCTTCTCGGATTTGCCCAGCTCCTTCTGCAGGTTATCCAGCTCCGCCATACAACGGATGTAGGAATCACGGATATGCTGATAATCCTCATCCAGAATTCCCGTGTCACTCTTCTGGCGCGTTCTGGCCGACTGAATAACCTCGGGCGAATCGTCCGGTTCAGGTGCGGACTGCCATCCGTCATCGACCTGCTGTACTGCTGCTTCCAGGTCAACCAGCTGTTGCCCTGCCGCTTTGATCTGGGCAGCCCGTGTGCGGATTTCCAGCTCATTCTGGCTGAGGGACTGCTGCAGACTTTCCACGGTACTCAGCAGCTGCAGCAGCTTATCCTGTACAGCCTCATCCGGCACTGCTTCTTCCTGCACAGTATCTTGTGCAGCACCGCCATGTTCACTTGGGAAGTGGATCTCCGGGAACCAGTTCTGCAGCCGCGGGAACAAGGAATATTTAGCTTCTCCCAGCCATTTCTCACGCTGCAGGGCGAGGCTGTCCATATCTGCCTTTAAATGTGCCAGCTGCTGTTCCTTAACGGCAATCTCTTTGCTTAAGCCTGTCTTCAATTCAACTGACTTTTGTTTGTCCTTGTAATCCTGCTCCTGCTTCCGGCTACGCTCCGCCCACTCACGCAGCGCCGCTGCCCTGGCCTCATGCTCGGTTTTCTCGGCCTCACTGACAGCCAGGTCTCTGGAAATTCCGGATAGAGTCTCTTCATTCAGCGACATTTCAGCGTTCAACTCATTCAGACTCTTGCCAAGCTCCTGCTGCAGGGTCTCTAATACCTTCTGTCTGGCCCGAAGACTTACGGTGTGTTCACTCTGGAGCAGCCGGTCATACTCCTGTCTGGCTGATTTCAGCTTCGCCAGATACCCTTCCGCATCCTGCAGCTCTTCTTCCCGCTCTTTGAGCCGGGAGGCGATCCCTTGCTTCCAGTCCAGGAAACGCTCCGGCTGCAGCACCATCTGTGGCCCCTGATGGGAGAGCAGCAGGAATGAAGCTCCTGTGGCATCCGCCATTTCCTCACGCACGAAGACCGGGACAGGCGATTTGAGCAGAAGCTCCTGAAGCAGCTCAGGCTGAAGCTTAGCCGATTCACGCTTCGTTACAATCAGCCCGTAAGGCAGCAGCGGGTGACGTTCCAGCTCCTCTTCACGGACCAGGTAAGACTGGTCGTTCAGATATGCACTACCGATCATGGAGCTGATCTTAAGGGCATCCAGGGCATCCTTCACTATCAGGATATCATTATTAGGCAGCCAATAGGCTTCCTGCTGCAGCTCTACATCCAGCAATTGATTATAGTATTCCCGTCTGAGCCGCTTCGTCTGCTGCTCGGCATCATCCAGCCTGCGGATGAACCGTTCCTGGATAAGTGATTGGGCCTCGAACAATGCCGTCGTCCCGAGCAGCTGATGTTCTTCATACATTTCCAGCAGAACTACGAGCTGTGACCAGAGCTGTGACTCCTTGCCCATCTGGCCTTCAATCCGGTCCGTAAGCTCCTCCGCCTGGCTTGCAGCCCCCAGCAGCTTCTCAGTCAGCCGTGTATGTCTGGTATGCAGAGCAAGCTTCTCTTCTTCTGCGGATTTGCGCTGCTCGTTCAGGACAACGATATTCTCGGCAATGCTTCTGGCTGCAATCAGCGTGCGCTGAAGGGCGGCTGCCGGTGAATGGGCAGCCTCCTGCCCGTGGCGGGAAGCGAACACTCCCAGATCTTCGGTATACTGGCGGATGAGCGCCGTCAATTCATGAATCTTGCCCTCAAGTCCGCCGAATTCAAGCAGGAATGCCTCCCGGCCTTTGCGCAGAACGGCCTCTTCTGCACCCAGAGCCTGCTGGCGGCCGCTGAAGAACAGCATTCGCGCCTGCCACAACCGGTAGACCTCATCCCACTGCAGGCGAAGCTCCTGCTTGGCCGCTTGGATAACCTCTTGACGCTCCTTCATCGCAAGGGAGCCTTCAATGGCTTCAATTTCCTTCTGCCACTGCTCCATCTGGCGGATCTGCAGTCTGCGTCTGGCTAAATAATGGGCAACCTCAAGATCCTTTTCCTTGATCTTCGATTCCTCCAGCCGCTGCTTAGCCCGTGCCTGATTATCCGAGACCGCTTTGAAATCATCCTGTTTGCGGTCACGCTCTTCCTTGAGCTTCAGATACTTCAGATTATCCGTCTCAAATTTCAGCTGCTTCGCTTCCTGATAATGCCCGGCTAACTCATCCGCAGTTTTGCGGCGTTTGTCTTCGGCATTCTTCAGCTCATCATAGATCACGGTGTACAGCTGCCGTCCAAGCAATTCCGTTTCCTGAAAGCTGCGGTCAGCCTCCGTCCCCTGCTTGACAGCCTCGTAGAGCGGGGCGGCAAGTGAAGTGAATTCGGCAAAAGCCCGTTCTCTCTGCTCCAGCATCGGCAGCCGCTGTGCAACCGTAGCAGAATCTATGAACATCCGCTGAAGCGAGCCTTCATCCTCGCGCATGCTGCCGTTCAGACTGGACCCGATTTCCGGAATAATCAGCTTCTCGAACAGATTATGGTTGGTGAAGGCATCATTCTTCTGGAAATAGCCTTTAATTCCGCCCTCCTCGCCGTTGATTCTCCGCATATTCCGCCATTCATCAATATGAATATCCCGGTCTGCCAGAAAAGCATAATATTTCTTCAGGTCCGAGCTGTGGCTGCCATACGCAACGATCTCATTACGCCGCTCACGGACAAATTGCTGAATCGCTTCAAAGCTGGCCGGAGTGTTCAGCTCGTGATCATAGAGCGGCAGGGTAGACAATGTAAGCTCCGCATTCTCATCATAATTGAGCAGCGCATAGAGCAGATAATCTACTTTGATCTCCAGCTGATCCACCGAGTTCTGGGCAGTCATTGCGATTCCGGTGGTTATGTACTCCGTCCGTTCCGGCTCGTCCAGCCGCCATTCGATGGCAACGTGGAACGTATAGGGCTTCAGCTGTTTTTTGTGATTATGGAAGAAGGCTTCTACCTGGTTCTCATTATCTTTACCCCAGGCAGCCTTGGGCATCAGCAGCTGGAATATCGACTGCAGCAGCACGCCCTTTCCTCCGCCGTTCATCAGCGTAATCAGCGTGTTGGACGGGCCTTCCTCATTGCACAGGTCGAGGATCATATCCTCATATTTCTTCAGCATCTTCTCATATTTAAGTCCGGCGATGCGGATTCGCTCAATGCGCGGCATGGGCTTCCTCCTCCTTCTCGCTGAGTGTCCGGCCAATCAGGGCCTTCAGCTCCTTATAGCGGTCCACATCATGATAGAGATAACGCATCCGCTCATACAGCTCTTCCCGGGGGAAAATCCGCTTCTCATTCTCGGAGATGAATACCAGATGCTCTTCCTCCAGCAGCTTCATCCCCTCATGGATCAGGCCGATCCGTGAGCCGGCGCCGCGGGTCAGCGAATCGCCCTCCTCCTGGCTTTTGGTCTGCATATACAGGCTGCTCCATACTTTGTGCATCGCCTGAATATCCAGCCGCCACTGCTTGCTGAAGCTGCCGTCTTCGTCCATGTCCATCCATGTCTGGAACAGGGCGGATACCTGATCCGAGAGCTGTATGTAGGACATGCTGTCCTGACCCGGCTTGAAATGCTGTTCATCCTGATCCATCTCAGCCAGGAACACCAGAATGATTACGTTGATGATATGCATATGCGTCTTGCGTTCGATGCGCGAATATTTATTGCGCAGCTGTGTGAAGTTACTGGCAAAGCCGGAGCCCATTGGACTCACGAGCAGGTGCAGACGATGCCCGGAGTTCATAATCCGGCAGCCGGCTTCCTTGGCTACATATTGTAAGGCATCATAAGCAACGGTATCCTGCAGGCATTCGGCCGCAGCGGGATCATCAAGTGATATCACCTTGCGGCGAAGCAGGTCGAAGAACAGCCGTGAAGCCTGTTGTACTTGCTCTAACGAATAACTCATGCTGAATCATCTCACTTCTCTACTATAGTAATGGTATAAGGACTGATCTCCAGGCCGGGCCAGCGGATGCTGTCCTGCTGCCCGTTAGCAATCCTGGTCTGCAGCACTTTGCCCCGCAAGGTCTCAAGCTCCGGGTGGTCCGCGATCAGACGCCCAATCAGCTTCTGACATTCGTCGGCCCCGCCGTGACCTTCCGCTTCCTGCTCCTGCACCTTAATTTCGGTATGGAAAAATTGAACCCACAGGTCCACCGCATTGGGAGTAACCGCCCAGCGCCGCTGTTCATCCTCCGTGAAAGCCTCTGCCGAGAATGTAAAGCTTCCCTGTTCTGCCAGTCCGGCGAAGACCGGCAGCCAAAGCTCAGACACCTCGGTCCACGGTATGCTTTTGGGGACATAGTGGAGTTCTTCCTCCTCCCCGGCTTCATCCGGGTCGTCCGGCAATTCGTCAGGCAGGAAGCCGACATCCTGCTCTTCCCAGGCCCAGGCCAGCGGATAAATAAAGTCTTGGCTGGGAGAGAATAGCCCGCTGATCAGAGTTTCCATGCTGTCTCCATCCGGCAACCCTTCCGGCTTCACCCATTCCTCCCAGACATGGGTACGGAAGTTGAAGCCGGCGGCACCCCAGAACAGCTCCGGGAAGTTGAGCCTGAGATTGGTTTCCGCTTCAAAAATGCTAAGTACCACTTCGGCAAGCTCATCATGCACCCGACGGGAGAGTTCGACCCGCTCGGAGAGCAGCCGCAGCTCGTTGAAGTCGATGACATCCTTCTCATCATTGGCCAGCCGGGCCAGCGAGCGGTGAATATTATCGAAATGCTTGCGTTCTTCGTCAAATTGCTGGTGAATCTCCTCCAGCCGCTGGTGCCGCTGAGCGCCATATTCGCTGAAGATATGCTTCGGATTGCGGCGCAGCGCATTGCGGTATTCCTGCTGCTGCTGCGTCATCTTCCGCACCCGGGAGATCAGTTCATTCACATCCTGCATCGCCCTCGTTACCCGTCCATGCTTGATATGCATCTGAATCTCGAGCAGCTTGATGCTGATCTGAAATTCGTCAATGATCTCATGGCTCATGAAGATCAGCTCCATCGCATATTCGGAGAGCCGGTAGATTGTGGTCCCGTTCTCTTCCCAGCTGGTCCGGGTAGCATCTTCATCCACTGTGAAATATTTGTATTTCTGCACCGCCATCTGACGGGACTGATCATCGTAATAATTGGCCTCGAAATCCCCGCCGTTTCCGCTCCACAGCAGCCCGTCCACCAGCCGTTCCACCGATTCCGGACTTCCGAGCCTCGCGATGCCGAAGCGTTCAAGCGAGCTCCACGTCAATTCGACCAGGTCCTCCCTGGATCTCTGCTCATTCGATTCCAGCTCCAGATAATAGACCTGCAGCAGCACGCTTAGAGCAATCATTTCCTTATAAGGCTGAAGCTCGCCGAGATTCATGCCTGCCCCCAGACTCCATAGGGGATTCAGCCGTTTATTCCGTTCTCCAAAATCATTCCAGTTCATGCTCCAGCCAACCTCGCCATCACTTCATAATTTACCTCACAACATAACATAAACCCACATCTGCCCCGAAGGGTGAAGTATGGGCTAGGATTACGATAAACGATATATTGGGGAATGTATGTTTCTATCCTCATGTCTTTCTATTATATCAATGTTTCTCAGATCTGGCTATTTGCAAAAAATAATAGAGGAGCCCGCAATGGGACCCCTCTAAGTTTCGCTTGGGCACCCGGATGGATGCAGCTACTTATATTTCACATTCAACAAATAATCAAGATTAGCCTTCACCGCAGGCCACTCGTCATCAATGATACTGTACAGCGCATTATCCATAACCATGCCGTCAGAGGTGAGGCGCTGCTTGCGCAGCACGCCTTCCCGGACAGCGCCAATCCGTTCAACCGCCCGCTGCGACCGGAGGTTGGTACTGACAATACAGAAGTTAACGCGGATTAATCCGAGTGCCTCGAAGCAGTACTGCAGAAGCAGCGACTTCGACTCCGTGTTCACTGCGGTTCTCCAGTAATCCGGCGAAATCCAGGTGCAGCCGATCTCTGCATTGCGGTGCGTCCGGTCCAGATGCATGATCCGTGTAGTGCCGGCAATCCGGCCGGAAGCCTGCTCAATGATGACAAAAGGGATATCCGTACCTTTGGCCTTGTTCACCAATGCCGCGTCTATCAATTGTCCTACCTGCTCTTCTGTACTGATCCTTCTCCAGGTATATTCCCAGATCAGCGGATCGTTCAGCACCTTAACCAGCTCCGACTTATGCTCTTCCATCAGGGGCACAAGCCTGATCACGCCGCCCTCCAGTTGCTCAGCATTCTTCGAAATCATGTATCAGCCCTCCTGACTTTTGATTACCTATTTAATGAAGCAATTTATTTCCGCTCAGCGATTTGGCCGGCCAGCAGCTGAATGAACTCCTGTACGCTGAGCGATATTTGTGAACTCTCCGCACGGCCCCGTACGGAAACTGTACCGTTGTTCTGTTCCTGATCTCCGAGTACGAGCATATAAGGCACTTTCTCCAGCTGCGCTTCACGGATTTTGTAGCCCAGCTTCTCATCCCGCGCATCCAGCTCAACCCGCAGTCCGGCCGCCTGCAGCTGCTCTTTAACCTCGAAGGCATAATCAGCATGAACCCCGGATACAGGCAGCAGCTTGACTTGCACGGGAGACAGCCATAGCGGAAATGCTCCGCTGAAGTGCTCTGTAAGAATGCCCATGAACCGGTCAATGGAGCCGAATACAGCGCGGTGAATGACTACCGGACGGTGCTTTCCGTTATCTTCACCAATATAAGTCAGATCGAACTTCTCCGGCATTTGGAAATCCAGCTGGATTGTACCGCATTGCCAGCTTCTTTTCAAGGCATCAAGGACATGGAAATCGATCTTGGGCCCGTAAAAAGCGCCGTCTCCCTCGTTCACCCGATACTCGATCCCGTTATTCTTCAGCACGCGTTCGAGCGATAGCTCCGCCTGATCCCAGAGTTCTTCAGCCCCCATATAATCATCCGGACGTGTGGACAGCTCCACCTTGTACTCGAAACCGAATACTTTGTACATCTGATCAATGAGCTCCAGCACCCGGCTAATTTCATCCTCAATCTGTTCCGGCAGGACAAACAGGTGGGCATCATCCTGGCAAAAAGTGCGGACGCGCATCATTCCATTCAGCGCCCCTGAGAATTCATGGCGGTGGACCTGGCCATATTCAGCAATCCGGATCGGCAGCTCCCGGTAGGAACGAAGGCTGTTCTTGTAGATCAGCATATGTCCGGGGCAGTTCATCGGTTTGAGCGCAAAATCTGTTTCATCCACTTTTGTGAAATACATCTCGTCTTTATAATGATCCCAGTGTCCGGATTGCTCCCATAGCCTTCTGTTCATCATCAGGGGTGAACGGACTTCATCGTAATCACTATACCTCTGCAATTCACGCGAGAAGTTCTCCAGCTCTGTACGGATGATCATGCCCTTCGGCAGATAGAACGGCATGCCCGGCGCTTCTTCGGAGAACATGAACAGCCCAAGTTCCTTGCCCAGCTTGCGGTGGTCGCGCTTCTTCGCTTCCTCCAGCATGTGGAGATGCTCCTCCAGCTGGGATTTCTTGAAGAATGAAGTTCCGTATATCCGCTGGAGCACCTGATTATCTGAATCCCCGCGCCAGTAGGCTCCCGCTACGCTAAGCAGCTTGAAGGCCTTGATCCGGCCAGTTGACGGCATATGCGGCCCCCGGCACAGATCAGTGAATTCACCTTGCTCATACAAGCTGATCACTGCATCCTCCGGCAGGTCACGGAGCAGTTCAAGCTTAAGGGGCTCCTCCAGCTGCCGAAACAGTTCCATCGCTTCACTTCTGCTGACAACCCGGCGCAGAATCGGCAGATTTTCTCCGATTATCTTCTCCATTTCCCGCTCAATCGCACCCAAATCCTCCACGGACAACGGCCGTGCTATATCAATATCGTAATAGAATCCATCCTCTATGACCGGACCGATACCCAATTTAACATTCTGATCCCCGTAGATCCGTTTGACAGCCTGGGCCATCAGATGAGCAGTACTATGTCTATGGATCATTAGACCCTCAATGCTGTCCGCCATTATAATTTCAACGAGGCTATCCTGTTCAACCGGGTGATCAAGGTCAACGAGCCTGCCGTCGATTTTACCGGCTACCGCATTCTTCTTCAGACTTGCACTGATTGACTCCGCAACCTGCGCAACTGTGGTGTTACGCGAATACCTCCTAATTGTTCCATCCGGCAGTTTCACTTGAATCTCCATGATTGTGGCCTCCATTTCTTCAGGTTTCTGTTAGTGTGATTTGAACGCAAAAAAACGCATCTCATCCCGGAAAGGGACGAGTGCGTCTAAGCTCGTGGTTCCACCCTAATTCGACTATGTATCTACGGACCCCCGGCTGTTCGGCGGAAACGTGATAAGCACAATCCTCATGGCATCCGTTAACGGGGATGGGGCGGTGGCATTTACAGCCTCACTAACAGCAGGAGGGTTCAGTGTCACGGCTGCAAAGGGGTAACATCCGGCTGGTCTCTGTAAGAAGCTCTCACCTTGCACTTCTCTCTCTGGTCAGTCCTGGGAGGATATCCTGTCTCTGGTCATTGCCTTAGATATGGTGTTGCTTGGTTACATAATACTGAATGCCTTCGCTAAAAGTCAATACTGCGGTGAAAAAATAGTTGTATGCCGCTGTCCCCCGGCAATCTATCCGTTAATATCATTCACTTGAAATCCGCGAAATAATCATACCCGTTTCTTCAACCGTAGCAGCAATATAATCCGCTCCGGCAGCCGATAATTCCTCCTCCGAACCGTAGCCGAATAACACGCCAATGGAAGGCACACCGCAGGCCTTCGCCCCGATAATGTCATGCTCCCGGTCCCCGATCATCAGCGCCTGTGCGGCAGGAATATCATTCTGGTCCAGCACATACTGGATCACCTCGCGCTTCTTCGAGCGTGTCCCGTCCAGATTGCTGCCAGCGGTGAACCTGAAGAAGTGATCCAGCTTGTAATGGCGGAGAATTTCCTCAGCAAAGACCGTGGGTTTGGATGTCGCCACATACAGGCTGAATCCCTGATTCCGCAGGTTCTCCAGTAACTCCGGAACGCCTGGAATCACACTGTTCTCGAACATGCCGAGCGTCCGGTAACGCTCCCGGTAGAAGTCCACACCCTGCAGGGCAGCTTCATGTGTCAGCCCCTGGATTTGAACAAAAGAATCATAGAGCGGCGGCCCGATATACGGGATCAGCAGGTCAGGATGCTCCACCTCGATCCCTAGCTTGTGCAGCGCATATTCCACGCATTTGGTGATGCCTTCTTTGGGATCGGTTAATGTGCCGTCCAGATCAAATAAAATATGATGCATCGCGTCCTTCACTTCCGTTCGTGCTCCCTTCCTGTTTAACTTTGTTCATCATACCTTCCTTTCTTCATACTTTCCACACACTTGTCTACTAACATCACTATGTAAGCTATATTTGAACCTGGAGGATGTAACATGAACATGACGCATTATATGTCCCTGCTGGCGGACAATCAGCCATGGAATCTGATTCTTTTTATGGCGATTCCCGTGATTTTTGCCGAGACGATTACGGTTACAGAGTTTATTATTCTGTTCACCAAGAAGCTGAACGGGCCGCTCCGAGCGTTCAACCGGGTATGCAGTATTCTTGCCGGACTCTATTTCACCGGAGTTTTCCTGTACTTGTTCCCTACCGCCTTCATCCCGCTCACCGCAAATGGCGAATGGCACACCTGGGTGGATGTGGTTGCGGTAAGCTTTTATCTGAGCGGAGTCATCTTCCTGCTGCCTCTGGCCCTGCTGGATCTCGGTCTCATCGCCCGCAAACGCAGTGAAGAGAGTAAGCTTAAGCTACATTTCCTGCTAATCAGCGGCTTCCTCGTTGTTGCCCACATCGCGATGATCTTCGGAATGGTGAATCCGGAAATTATGGGCGGAATGGCTGGAATGAACCACTAAGAGTTGAGTCACCTAAGTTTATAAAAGATTGACAGGTGTCCGGGGAGGCTATAGAAATAGCTGCCCGGGCGCCTTTTGGTTTTCATTACGCACAAACCCGTCAGAATGAGATTGCTACCAGCTATCCGAAGCATGTGTGCTGCTGAATTTTGTCTCATCCGTCCAATCAATCCCGGAGCATCGCGTATATGATTTACTAACGATGGAGACTGGATAGAGATGGGTGAATTCATGAAACTACAAGACGTCAAAAAGGACTATGAACTGATCGTCAGCTTAGGTTCATCTTGTGCGCCGGCAATTAACCTGAAGAGATACGGTCTACGGAAATTCTCAATGCCTCTAGACTGGATGATTTCGTATTCACTGGCCGATGTCAACCGGCTACTAAAGAATGAGTTCAGGAACTTTATGGATTTCAGAAATCTGCATCCGCTGGATGAGACCCATTTTTTGCTGGATGATGGAGATCCCGTGTATTTGGATCATTCCAGGAACAATCTGTCACCATCTTATTTCATACGGGACTCACTGTATAACATCATCTCCGCCCACGATTTCCCGATTATTACAGGTCAGGGCTGGAGCGCTTCCTATCCCGCCTACAGACTGAAGCTGGAATACCGGATCGGCCGGTTCTGGAACAGTCTGCTCAGCAGCGACGATAGTTTATTTGTCAGATGGTTTGCAAGCGCTGAACAGGTACTGGAGCTGCATATGATTTTATCAAAGCTATTAAATAACAAGAAATTTACAATCCTCATTCTTAATCCTATACCCGGCCTTAGTGCAACACGAGAAGCGGAATGGGGTATCGGCAATGTCTGCGTTCTGGAAGTGCCCGGTGATATGAATGATTATGCGAATTGGGATTACATCCTGCAAGGTATAAGTCTAAATCATTCTTAGTTATCTCCTAAAAGCAACCTCACAGCGTGTTCCTACGCCCACCTTACTTGTAAACACAATCGTACCGCCGAGCAGCTCGACCAGCTTATTCACAATGGAAAGACCGAGGCCGGAGCCTCCGTATTGCCGCGAGCGGGATTTCTCTACCCGGTAAAAACGGTCAAAAATAAAGGGAAGCTCTGCCTCCGGAATACCGATTCCCGTATCCTCCACAACAAATATTGCTGAGTCCGGAGTGAATCTTAGACTCACCTTGATCTGTCCCTTTTCGGTATAGCGGACAGCATTCTCCAGCAGATTCATCACGATTTGCTCCATCCGTTTGCCATCGCCTAATACTCTTACCTCCTGCCCGTCATCGTACGAAGCTGTCAGCAGCAGACCTTTCTCCTTCGCCGGTAATTCCACCCTGCGGACCGCCTGATCCATGATCTGTCTGAGATTGACCTGTTCCAGGTTCAGCGGAATTCTGCCCTCTTCCATCTTAGCCAGCTCGAACAAGTCATCGACCAGATGCTGCAGCCGGTGTGCTTCCTGATCGATGATGTCGAGATACAGCCCCTTCTCTTCCTCCGTCTCATATAACCCGCTCTTCACTACCTTGGCATACCCCTGCAGATAAGTAATCGGTGTCCGCAGTTCATGCGAGATATTGGCCAGAAATTCCTGGCGGGTATCCCTGTAACGCTGCAGGTCAACGGCCAGATCGTTAATGGCTCCTGCGAGGAAACCAATCTCATCCTTGCCGCGGATGGTAAGGCGTGTCTCCAGTTCACCGGCGGCGATCTTGCGGGTGGCTCTCTGCATCTGCAGAAGCGGACGGGACAGGACCACGGCAATGATCCAGGTGATGCCGAGCGCCAAAGTGAACGCGCCAATCCCCGCGAGCAGCAGAATATTGCGCACTGAAGCCAGCGATTCTTCCATATTCGTGGTAGAGGACATTACATACAGCGCCGAACTGACCCCATCCTCACCTGTGATAGGTTGTCCAGTGACGAAATACCGGTGCCCCGCTGGATCTTTGTACAGGAAGCTGACTGTTTTGCCGGTAAAAATGTCTGTAAGATCACCGGTCCGGATGAACGCCCGGTCCGCAGAATCGTGAACGCCTGAATGCAGATTCGTACGGCCATCAGGAAGAATGTTAAATATACTGACATTGGAGAATTCAGCAAACGTCGTCATCATCTGGCTGGTCGTGGACTCCTTGGACTGGGCCATGACCGTGAAATGGGAGGCCAGCTCCTCCGTTTCCGTCTGCATTTCGTTGTAATAGAAGCTGGTGAACATCCTGTCGATCACCATGCCCAGCGACAGCAGCACGATCAGGAATACGGACATAATGACCAGCCCAAGCTTGGAGCCGATGATATTATGTTTCATCCGGACTACCCGTGACCTGGAATTTATACCCGAGGCCCCATACCGTTTGCACCGGATTATACGCCAGGCCCGCTCTCTGCATCTTTTCGCGGATATTCTTGATGTGGGTGTCGATGACCCGGGTTTCACCGCCGTAATCGTTGCCCCACAGCCGTTCGACCAGCTCGTCGCGGGTGAATACCCGTTGTCCGCTACGCGCCAGCAAGGCCAGGAGATCGAACTCTTTTAATGTAAAATCAACGTTCTGGCCCTGTACACGCACCTCGCGTGCCTCCGGGTAAATCCGCAAATCGGGATACTCCAGTACTTCTTCCCGGGGCGCCAGTGACTGCGTCAGTGCAGAACGGCGGAGCAGCGAATGTATCCGGGCCAGCAGCTCCTCCGGCTCAAACGGCTTGGTCAGATAATCATCTGCGCCGATGCCAAGACCCTGCACCTTATCCTTAATC
The DNA here is from genome assembly GCF_038000235.1 of Paenibacillus sp. FSL R10-2199. Lineage (NCBI taxonomy): Bacteria > Bacillati > Bacillota > Bacilli > Caryophanales > Paenibacillaceae > Paenibacillus > Paenibacillus sp. FSL R10-2199. Next base: position 5,486,978 of record NZ_JBBOBO010000001.1, read on the forward strand.
TCCGAACGCGCGGTGAGCATCAGGATGGGGATATGACTCTGCTCCCGGATCAATCGGCAGACCTGCCAGCCATCCATGTCAGGCATCATCACATCGAGCAGAATCAGATCAAACGCGTGCTGCCCCGCCATGCGGATGGCCTCCTGCCCCGTTGCAGCTTCTCTGGTGCTGAACCCCTCGTTCAGCAGATATATACGCAGCAAATTCCGCATATTCCATTCGTCGTCTACTATAAGTATTTGAGATTTGGACAAGCCGTTCACCCTTTTCGTGGACTGGTTAATAGTTCGTGCATTCATTATACCCAAGTGGAAACGGTTATGCTTTCTTACTTGTTCTATAAATAAAGAGGCCGGCAGCGGGTCCCGCTGCCGGCTTGCTCTTCTAATGCCCTGAGTGCGGATTATCACCGGAGGCGGAGGAAATCTCCAGCATGTCATCGATCTCACTCTGCGCCGCGGCGCTGATCGTTTCTGCATCGCCAGTCAGCCAAGCGTGATTATACGGGCCTTCAGCCGGTGAATCCTTGAATTTAGGTTGCAGCTCCATCGTATAATTCATCAGAGAATCCGGCAATCCGTCCTGCTTCATGAAGACCAGCGGCGCGTGTTTGCCCAGATGGGAGAAGGGGGCAGCGGCAATTGCCAGCATCGTTGAATCCGTAGTCAACAAGGACAGGTTATGTCCGGGAGTAGTGATTCCCCAGCCGAATCCGTTTGCCGTATCCTTGAATTTGGCAAAGGCAATGGCATTCTCATAAGGATCCTCACCCGCTATGCGCGTAACCGTTCCGTATTGCTTAAGCTGCTCCTCCACATCTGCTGAAATGACAGATTGGGGACCGAGAATATAGATTGCTGCACTGCCGCCGCGTTCCTTGAGCGCGTCTGCTGTTGCAGCCGGGATTTCGCTTTTCTCCACAAATAGTAAAGGCTCCGGCATATGAGCGATCCAGTTCACAGCCGGGAGGGTATATTCAGGACTATCCATCGAGCCGATAATTACACTCTGCGGCAGCTCGCCTGACACTTTTGCATAGTAAGAATCAACAGCGCCTGCCACTGCGGCTGGATCATCCCCTTCAATCTTGTCCAGCTTCAGATTAAGCGAGTTGAGCTGAGTCTCGACAGCTTCAGACGATGGCCCGACAATTACAACCTGAATGCCGTCATTGCCGTCCGCACCAAGCGGCTTCAGTCGCTTCAATTCAGTAAGAGTCTCATCCGGCACACCGTCTTTGGTGAAAAAGAGCACCGGCCCGTTGCTCGGATGGTGGATCAGGTCCGTGCTTACTGCGGCAATCTGCCAGTTATCCACACTTGTCAGGACTACAGACGATGGCCGGTTGCTCTTCGTTTCAGCCGTCCATAAGGTCCGGGAGACCAGCACAGCCGCCTGAACAGGGTCAGAGGTGTTGATCCGTGTTGTATTCTTGGTAGCGATCCAAGGTGTAGTTACCGCTGTTTGTGCAGTGATAGCGCTTGATTCTTCCTTGTTATCCGCGCCCGGGCTGCAACCCGCCAATGTTGCTCCAAGCAGCAGGATAAAGGTCGCCGTCAGCAGTCTTCTCTTCATTATTGTCCCTCCACTTCAGTTGCTCTCGCGAATAACTAGAAGTGTACAGGACAAATGTGTAGAAAGAATGAAGCTCCTTACCAGGCCACGCGGATAATCAGGCCTTTGGGATCGCCGACTTCGAGATAGGCCGCCTGGCCGTTGACATCATCATAAGGGAAGCCGTAGGCCAGCCCGCTAATGCTGTGATCATGCCAGAACTTCGCATAGTAATTGGCTGGAGCCGCTTTGTAATAGTCCGCGACATTGTTCCAGTTGCCGGAGGTGTAGACATGGCGGTTAATGGCAGCGCTGGTGGCAGCATCAATGAGCGAGCCATCGTTGCGGAGAATATCCTGGGTGCTGTAGCTGGAATAACCTGCGAAATAATTGCTGTTGGCCCCGCCGGCTTTAAACGATCCATGGACAGGAGCGATAATACGGTAAGGTGCCTGATCCGTAGCAAGTGATTTAAAGGCGGATGGCACTTCATTCTGGTATTTGCTGAAGATTCCGGCACGTGTCTCCGATTCCAGCTCGCCTACGGTTTTATCATAGCCTCCAGACAGGCCAACCAGCCGGTGCTGGATCGGAAATCCGAAGGCATCTACGCGCGTCGTGTTGCCGTGATAGCCTGTAGCATCCACCGTGAATTCAACGAAATCGAAATAGAGATTACGGTTAGGATCGGTAGGATTATCAATATCCGGTCCGGCAAAGCCGTCATCATAAGTCTTGATGTACAGCGGCGTGCCTACGCTGAGGAACATGCGGCCGGAGGTGATTTTGGGCATCGTTACCCAGGAAGCCTGACTTACGGTATGGTAGATATTCGCGTAATTCACGCCGTTTTTGGTCAGATGGCCGGAGGCATCATTCAGCGCATTAGAGATTGGCAGCAGATTGCCGCTCAGATCCAGATAACTCCATTTGCCGTTGGCCGGATTGATGCCGATCACCCCCCAATATATCTGGTTGTCAGGATAGGCCCCGCCCGTGCCGTTCATGACCTTCACCGACACGGAACCTCCCGGCGGGGTGGGAATGGAAGAGGCGGCTATGGAATAGATCGAAGCAGAGGAACCCCCAGGCGGGGTGGTCGGCGCCGTTCCGGCGGTATACGTAAACCAGCCGGTATCATATGCCGGTGTTCCATTGTTGTACGTGAAGAAATAGGTGAGAACGGTTCCGCTGGCAACGCCTGTGACCACCTGCTCATATCGGGCTTTGCTGCTGTTGTAGGTTGTACGGTAATTCAGCTGCGTTCCGGAATTGACCTTGTAATGTACATCCACCCAACTGGTGCTTACTGTAGATTTGAACCAGATTGTCGCTGTAGTTCCCGACAAATCTACTCCCTGTGTATAATCAGCGGCGGCAGCTTTGGAACCAAAGAAAGGCAGGCAAGAGAGCAGAAGCACGAACGCAAGCATGGACATTAGCCATTTTTTAGGCATCGTAATATTCCTCCTTAATTATATTGGCATTGCTATAATCATTACCTTTGGCAACCGGAAGCTACAGACAGATCATTCAGCATTTCAGAAAGCCTCCACCCTCCTCCATTCCCCGGATCAAAGCCAGAATCATGTATAATTGTATGCGTTTACAAATATGATTATAGTAGGACAAATCTTCATTTAGTAGGCTCGGAATTTCGGATTTAGGTTCCCATTTTTTGGTTTTATGCCTTAAATTATTCCGTTTCACCTCCAGACTGCTGCGAAAATAGCAAAAAGCCCTCAATCCCCAGATGCCAGGTGATTAAAGGCTTTCTTTAAACCTAATTTCATTATCCGCTTTTACCAGTGCTGCGAAATAAAGGTATCCCGTCCGGATTGCTCACGGTCCTCTTTATAATGCTTCGGATTCTTCTTGTGATAGTCCTGATGATAGTCCTCAGCCGGATAGAAATGGGGTGCAGGCAGAATCTCCGTCACCACAGGAAGCTCAAATCTGCCGCTGACCGCCACTTGCTCCCGGGAAGCCAAAGCCGCCAGCCGCTGCTCTTCATTATAGTAGAATACCGCTGTCCGGTACTGTGTTCCGCGATCCTGAAACTGTCCGCCGTCATCCGTCGGATCAATCTGCGGCCAGAACAGCTCCAGCAGTCTCTCGTAGGGGAAAAGTGCCGGATCAAACGTAATCTGAACCACCTCATAGTGACCGGTTGTCCCTGTCTTGACCTGTTCGTATGTAGGATTCTCTACCGTGCCTCCGGCGTACCCTGATACGATTCCGTGAATTCCTGGAAGCTCTTCAAACGGTGTAACCATGCACCAGAAGCAGCCTCCGGCAAACATTGCCTGTTCCATAAGCTTAATCCCTCTCCCTGTCTCTCATCTGCAATTCATATATTAACACATGTACTGAAGATAAGGCCTGCTGGTCATAAAGTCAATTTGAGAGATTAGACCTGCAAGCTTTTAACCATAATGACGTGGGGGATTCCATCTTCCATAAAGACAGCCGAGGAAGTCTCATAGCCCAGCTTCTGATAAAAGCCTTCGGCCTGCTTCTGGCCATGCAGTTTGGCTTGCCGGAGTCCTTGCTCTGCAGCCATTGCCTCCAGTGTGCCGATAATTACGGACCCTAGCCCGCTTCGGCGGTACGGGGCCAGAAGACAAATCCGCTCCAGCTTGGCCCATCCGTCCACAACCCGCAATCTGGCTGTCCCTACTGGAGCCTCCTCCGCCTCATGAAACACCAATATATGCTCTGCCTGGCTCTCATAATGATCAAATTCATCAGCCAGCGGTACGCCCTGCTCCTCCACAAACACTTCACGTCTGATCCGGAATGCCTCTTGTAATCCTGCTTCATTCGTAACCTTGTCTACACGCATATCATCCTGCCTCCCTTTCCGGTTAAGATTGCTTAATGCCCGCCCAGAAAATCCCCCAGATATCCTCCAGGCGCTGTTCAAATTCCTCTTGCTTGTAAAAAAACATCTGCATGGCGATCCCGTCAAGCAAACAGTAATAAGCCGAGAGCAGACTATCTGCCCGCTGCTGCCGTATGATCCCCGTGTTCATGCCTTCCTCAAAAATCGCCCGGTACAATACAGCGGAACGCTGCTCCATCCCCGCAATCTGCGCCTCCAGCAAGTCCTGGAAGAAAGGAGGCGGAAATTGCACGGCCATTTTATAGAATGCGGTCAATACCGGGTGCTCCACTTTGTAATAATAGTTCTTATACATGATCTCACGCAGCTTCATCTCTATAGGTGTATCCCTGAGGCCCTTATACAGCTGTTCAAGAAATTCATAGTAATGCCGGGCCATTTCGCCGAAGGCGGCCATGAACAAATCTTCTTTTTTCGGAAAATAGGTGGCAATGGATTGCTTCTTAATCCCTACTGCCTGAGCTATGCCGGCCAATGATGCTCCTTCAAAGCCCTTCTCGGCGAATTGTGAACATGCAGCCTGCAGTATCGCGTTAGCAGTCATCTCTTCAGCCCCCCTGACGATCGTCAGGTAATTATCACATGCAGATTATAATTTGTCAATCGGGTGGTTACCTGCCTTGTATTCCCGTTACAGCACGCAAAAAAAAAAGGATCACAGCACGTGATCCTTTCTCCCTGGCTATCAAGAATGTATGATCTCACACATGTCCAGTACTACACATACTGTCCTGCCGTCAGACCCGTTCTGCCCGCCGAGGACTTGTAGATTCCATCGATCAGCTCCAGCGCCTTAATGCCCTCTGCTGCGTCAATCCAGAACTTTCGGCCATCACGGATGTGGGCATAGAAATCATGAATTAACCGTGAATGTCCGGTCCCCCAATACGATTTACCTCCGGTGCTGCCGGTTGCCGGTTCGCTGAGCAGCGTCTCTTGCCTGTCCTTCAACAGATACAGGCAATCCCTACGCTGCAGCAGCGTTCCCTGCTCGAAGACCAGCTCCAGTTCAACGGGAGAATTCACCCCATAAGCATTGGTTCCGTAAAAGAGTCCGCGCACCTTATTCTTGAAGCTGATGCAGGCATGTGCACTATCTTCCACCTCAATAACATCATTCAGCACATCAGTGGTAACACTGCCCTTCACGGAAGAGATTTCACCGCCGAACCATTGCAGCAGATCCAGAGTATGAATAGTCTGGTTGATGAGCACACCTCCGCCTTCAGTAGCCCAGCGGCCTCTCCAGCTGCTATTCTTGTAATAATCTTCACTCCGGGTCCAGGTAACCACCCCTTTCATACAAATGAGGGCTCCCAGTTCGCCGGAATCTATCATCGTCCTGATCCGGACCGAAGGGTCATTGTAACGGTTCTGGAAGACTACACCGAGTTGCCCCTCCGCTTGATCCGCTGCTGCCTGCATTAACCGGGCTGAAGGTACATCCAGCGCCATCGGCTTCTCGGTTAATACATGTTTGCCGGCCTTCAGCAGTTCCACCGCCATCCCGGCATGCAGATGATGGGGCGTGCACAAATGGACAATTCCGATATCTGCCCGCTCCAGAAGCTGCTTGTAATCCGTCAAGCCCTCACATCCGTAATCCTGGGCGGATTGCGCTGCCTGAACGGGATCACTGTCCACCACGGCCAGCAGCCGCGCATAATCTATAGAAGCAATGGCCCTGGCATGCAGCGGAGCAATTGCACCACAGCCGATAATCGCTGCTCCAATTGGATTCATCTTATACACCTTCCGTTCTTCTGATAGCTGTGATGCAACTATTTGAGAGTATCCGGGGTCAGATTGAGCGCTTGCCGCTGCGCCTCCAGGCATAGTTCGGCCGCTTTGAAGGCATGCTCCTGGGTCATGGCATTTTCTGTACGCTGCAGGCAGTCCATGATCAGCTCACCGAAGAACGGGAAGCCGATTTTGCCGGCCACATGCTCATAATGTTCCCCCCCACGGTCCACATAGTAGACATGGTCAGGCGTGCTGGAGCGGCCAATATCGCTGTATTTGCGCAGCTCGATATACCCTTCGGTGCCCATAATAATCGTCCGGCCATCGCCCCAGGTCCCTAATCCTTCCGGAGTGAACCAGTCCACGCGGAAATATTGGGTTGCCCCGTTATCGCCCACCAGCGTGGCATCACCGAAATCCTCCAGCTCCGGGTATGACGGATTGTTATAGTTCGCTACCTTGCTGTGCAATATCTTGGCATCGCGGCAGCCGGCATAGAAGAGGAACTGTTCAATCTGATGGCTGCCAATATCGCAGAGAATGCCGCCGTATTTATCACGCTGGAAGAACCAGTCCGGCCGGCTCGGAGCATTTAACCGGTGAGGCCCCATTCCAATTACCTGAAGTACACGCCCGATCGCACCCTGTTGCACAAGCTGACCTGCATACACAGCACTCTCCACATGCAGTCTCTCACTGAAATAAGTCATGTATTTCTGCTTCGTCTGTTCCGCCTGAGTCCGTGCTGCCGCCAGCTGATCGAGTGAGGTGAACGGTGTTTTGTCCGTGAAATAATCCTTGCCGTGTGCCATGACGCGCAGACCCAGCGGACCACGCTCTGACGGAATAGCCGCCGCCGCTACGAGCCGGACTTCAGGATCTTCGAGAATCTCTTCAGCCGAGCGTGCGGCCCGGACGCCGGGATAGGTGTTCTGGAACACTTTTACCTTCTCCGGGTCAGGATCGTATACCCATTTCAGCTGTGCTCCTGCTTCCACAAGCCCGTTGCACATCCCGTAAATATGCCCATGATCCAGCGCCAGTGCGGCAATTACGAATTCACCCGGCCCCACCACAGGCTTGGCCTCATGCACAGGGGCATACATCATCCCATCCTTGCGGCTCATGCCTCAACCTCCAGCTTGGCGTGCAGATAGTTCAGACTAATCTCCAGGCTCTCAAACGGATCACGCTGGCACACATCCTGCTCCACGATATGCCATTCCACACCTGTCTTGCGGCAGGCTTCAATAATCGCTCCGTAATTCATGTTCCCCTGGCCGATTTCGGCAAAAATCGGTTTACGCGACAGAACCGTCATATCTTTGAAATGCACGGCCTGCATTCTGCCTTCCACTTTATGAATCCACTCTACAGGATCGCCGCCGCCTGCCTGAACCCAGTACAGATCCAGCTCAAAGCCGAACACCTCCGGATCACTTTCCTGCAGCAGAATTTCCATACCAGTCATACCTTCGAAACGTTCAAATTCAAAATCATGATTATGATAGACAAATTGCAGGCCATACTGCTCCTTCAGGGTACGCGCAATACCGGATGCCAGCTTGGCAAAGGTGCGGTATCCTTCCTGGCTGGTCTGATACTCTGCCGGTAGTCCGCCAAGGCCGATGTACTTGCAGTTCCACAGCTTATGTTCAGCTGCGAGCGCATCCAGATCATTCACCAGCCGGTTCCAGGGGACATGCGTTGCACATATTTTCAAACCGTATTCATCCGCATACTCCTTCACCAGCTTAGGGTCCATCGGGCCAATTCCCGAGATCTGCACGGCCTGGTAGCCAATTTCGCTCACCTTCCGCAGACTTTCTCTTAACCCCTCCGGGGTCTGGGTAAATTCACGTAAGGTATACATTTGTGCGGCAATCGTTGAACGTTCCATTTCATTCATCCACTCCCAGATTAGTTTGATTTGGTTAGATGATGCTATACCTGCAGATTAAAGAGTGATGCTAGTGGGTTCCCGATACATCCAGCGCTTTCTGGCTGACGGGTGCCTTTTGAAAAGTAGAATTCTGCACCTGCACCATCAGCTTCTCGTGGAACAGGTCGCTGTCGATCGGCAGGTCCACCCAGTTATCCGTCCACGCTGACAGGTACATCGCATTGGAAAGAGTCAATCCGTGAATCCCCTCTTCGCCAGGCGCCAGGAGCGGCTCGTCATGGAGAATGGCATTGGTGAAATTACGCATAATGCCTTTATGCTGATCCCCATCACCTGGTGCTACCGGAATCTCGCATTTCCAGCACTCGGGTGCTCCGAATCCTCCGGTAAATTCAGCATTGAATTGCGGCTCCGGTGTGCGCAGGCGGAAGAACGTCAGCTTGCCGTCTTCGATTACGATTTTACCGTTGTCGCCTGTGATCTCGAACCGGTTCGTTCCCGGTGCCTCCCCTGTAGTGGTGATGAACAGCCCCGTTGCGCCATTCTCATATTCCACATAGGCAGTCACATCATCCTCAACTTCAATATTGCGGTACTTCCCGAAGTGGCAAAAAGCCCGTACCCGCTTCGGCATCATTCCGGTCGTCCACTGCCAGAGATCCAGTTGATGCGGGTCCTGGTTAAGAAGTACACCGCCGCCTTCTCCGCCCCAGGTCGCCCGCCAGCCGCCGGAGTCATAGTAACTCTGAGAGCGGTACCAATTCGTGATAATCCAGTTCGTACGCCGGATCTCTCCAAGCTCTCCTGACTTGATCAGCTCTCTCAGCTTCTGATAGAGCGGGTTGGTCCGCTGGTTGTACATAATGCCGAACTTGCGGTCAGACTTCGCAGCAGCGTCGTTCATCTCCTGAACAGCTTTGGTGTACACGCCTGCTGGCTTCTCAATCAGAACATGCAGCCCGTAACCCAGTGCCTCAACCGCGAGCGGCGGGTGGTCATAATGCGGTGTAGCAATCAGCACAGCATCAATGGTCCCGGACTTGAACAGCTCTTCCGGTGACAGGAACCGCTGCACGCTATCCGGCAAATGCTCTTCCGCCCAGTCCAGCCTTTCCGGGCTGGTGTCACATACGGCTGCCAGCTCGGCTCCCTTAATATCACTCAGCAGGCTCTGCGCATGCGCTCGCCCCATATTGCCCACTCCGATAATGCCAAATCGTACCTTTTCCATCTCCCAATCACTTCCTATTACAGTTTATGATATGAGGATAACCTTAATCGCCTCCGGTGAACATGACTGTAATTAAGGTGTTTTTGTATATAAATAAGATGTATTAGATAAATGAAAGCGGTATAATGAATTTATGAGCGTTGTAAAGGAGCTAAACCTATGAATATGTATGCCAGCGGAAATCTGACCGGACGCCTGCTGCAGAATCTGACCGTTACCGTTACGCATGCCCAGTTGACCAGCAGATACCCCGGATGGAATAGGACGAACGAGACCCCTTCCTTCAACCGGCTGTACTATATTGATTCCGGCGAAGGCAAGGTGATTATCAACGGCGTGGCGTATTATCCCAGACCCGGGCAATTAATGATCATGCCGGCCGGCTCTACCCAGACCACGGACACCTCGCCCAATGATCCCTACACACGCTACTATTGTCACTTTGATGCGCAGATCGGGGAATGGCCGCTGTTTCATTCTGCCAATAAGCTCTATATCAGCGATGTGCCGGATCCGGATGCGGTAAGGGCGATTTTCACGGAAATGATTGATTTGTTTCAGGATACCGGCTTTCTGGCGACTCTGCGCACTCAGGCTTCACTGCTCACGCTATTGGCACTGTGTCTGGAATCGGGAGGCTACAGCAATTTCCTGGATGACCTGACACATACCAGCGATCAGGGGAAGCTGGCGAATGTGCTGACTTACATTGACCAGCGCCTGATGCGGCCGCTTGATGTGGAGGAGCTGGCGGAGCTCGTCCATCTGCATCCGAACTACTTCATTCCCTACTTCAAGAAATTCATCGGCGTCCCTCCGATGCAGTACGTTCAGCTGAAACGGATGGAGCTCGCCAAAAGGCAGCTCTCGTACACCGACTTCAGCATCTCCAATATCGCCGAGCAGGTCGGCATGGAGCTTGCCCATTTCTCCAAGGTGTTCAAGAAGACTACTGGTGTTTCTCCTTCTGCTTACCGGAGCAGTACGAAGTAGGGGGGATTTGTTAGTTGGAGTATGATTTACGCTATCCTTGCATTCAAAATCCAACTTGATTTCATAATAGTTGTAGATTGTGCAGTTAAAAACTGCGATAAAGGCTGCCCACATCTTATAACTGTATTCTGTACAACTAAATTTGCACGGAACGGTGATAACCAGCTACAACCGATAATTTAATTGTACGAAATACAACTAAACGGATGATCGGTTGTAAATCAGGCGATTTAGTTGTACAAAGTGCAATTAAAAATTGCGGGACCTATGAGGACATAACTTAATCTGGTCACTGCAACCACGCAGCAAGCGAATTATCAAATTGGTTATCACGAGTTTAAGTCACCATAACATGTGCGCTCAATAAAAAAGGAACAATCCCAAGCCATATGATGGCTGATAGGATTGTTCCTTTTTGTAGCTACATACTATTTTATCCCGAAATATGCATCGGCATTGTTGTAACAAATGTTCTCGATCGTCCGGCCCACAAAAGCATAATCGCGCGGCAGATCGCCCTCTTCAATCCATGTGCCGAACAGGTTGCATAGAATCCGGCGGAAGTATTCATGACGCGTGAAGGAGAGGAAGCTTCTGGAGTCGGTCAGCATGCCGACGAATGGACTGATCAGGCCGATGCTGGAGAGCGCCTTCAATTGCTGCAGCATGCCTTCCTTCTGATCATGGAACCACCAGCCTGAGCCCATCTGCACTTTGCCTTTGATCCCCGAGCCCTGGAAATTACCGATCGATGTTGCAATCATCTCGTATTGTGACGGATTCAGCGTATACACAATGGTCTTCGGAAGCTGTCCGCTGGCATCCAGATCATTCAGCAAGGCATTCAGGCTGCGGGCCATATTGAAGTCCAGAATGGAATCGAACCCGCTGTCCTTGCCGAGCGCATCGAACATCCGTGAGTTGTTATTACGGAGCGCCCCGATGTGCAGCTGCATGCTCCAGCCCCGCTCGTGATACAGCCGGCCTAATTTGAGCAGTGTGTAGCTCTGGAACTTCTGTTCCTCCTGGGCGCTGATCTCCTCGCCTTTGAAGGCACGGGCAAATATGTAAGCTGCTTCATGTTCGGTTGAATGTGCGTGCGGAAGCTCACCGAAGGCCTGATCGGACAGACGGCAGCCATGCTTGTGGAAATAATCGATCCGCGAAGTCACAGCCTTCATGAATTCGGAATAACAGTGAACTTCCATTCCGCTGGCTTCACTGAGCGTGGCAACGTAGCCGGCAAAACCTTCATCGCGGATATTCAGCACCCGGTCCGGTCTGAAGGTTGGAGCAACAACGGTCTCCAGTGCACTGTCGTTCTTAATAAGAATGTGATGCTCCAGGGAATCAGCCGGATCATCCGTTGTGCAGACGACGTCAACATTCTGCTTCTTAAGGATGCCCTGTGTAGTCATGCCGTCTCCTTGCAGCTGTTCATTACAGCGGTCCCAGACGCTCTCCGCATTATCGGCCGAGAGCAGCTCATCGATGCCGAAATAGCGCTTCAGCTCCAGATGTGTCCAATGGTACAGCGGATTGCCCAGCATCTCGGGTACTGAACGCGCCCAGACCATAAATTTGTCTTTGTCCGGAGCGTTCCCGGTAATCAGCTGTTCATCGATGCCGAGCCAGCGCAGCGCACGCCACTTGTAATGGTCCCCCGATAACGCCAGATCGGCGATATTGCGGAACTTGCGGTTGCTGCTGATCTCCTGAGGATTCAGATGACTGTGGAAATCGTAGATCGGCATTTTTTGAGCATAGTCATGGTACAGGGTTTGTGCACTTTTGTTCAGGAGCAGCCAATCTTCATGAATAAAAGGTGAGGTACTCAATGTGTTCTCCAGCCTTTCGTCATACCGTATTTTAGAAGATAAGAATGTATAAGCTACTCGCAATATAACGTTCTTATCTTTTCCGCAGAAGCGGAAATTTGTCCTGGTAAGGACGGTATTAGCCGTTTCTGCCTGTTTGCACTACCATACTACCATACTTGTATGGTAGTATGGTAGTGCTTCTGAACAACTTAACAGGAGGGCTACGCGATGGAATACATTATCGGTACACAAGCGGTTTCCACACGGGACATCGTGTATCGTTCTTTGAAGAATCAGATTTTGCTGTTGGAGCTCCCTCCCGGCACCAGCATCTCGGAGAAAGAAATTTCACTTAAATTCAATGTTAGCCGCACTCCCGTCAGAGAGAGCTTCGTCCGGCTGGCCCAAGAGGGCCTGCTCGATGTCTATCCCCAGCGCGGAACGGTTGTCTCTCTTATTGATTCCGGCCTCGTCGAAGAAGCCCGCTTCATGCGCGAGCATCTGGAGCGGGCGGTTATGCGCGAGGCCTGCAGCTCTTTTCAGGCCAAACATCTTATAGATCTTAAGGCGAATCTGGATAAACAGAGACTCTGCATTGAAGATCAGGACTATAAGGAAATGTTCATGCTGGATGAAGAATTTCATCATCTGATCTTTACAGGCTGCAGCAAGAAGAATACCTGGGAAGTAGTCCAGCAGATCAAGGTCCATCTGAACCGCAGCCGGATGCTTAAGCTTACGGCAGATCATAATTGGGAGCATCTGTATCAGCAGCATTATTGCCTCTATGAAGCGATTCAGACACATGATGTTTCGCAGGGTGATCATATGATGCAGGAGCATATGGCATTAACCATTGCCGATCAGGAGATGCTGATGGAGAAATACCCGCAGTACTACAAGTAGAAACGGCTTTGCCGTCCATTTAACAAGGAATCCGGGGAACTGAATAGAAGCCCCGCCCGGCGGGTAATGATGCCCGATAGTAAACAGACTTAGTCCTTACTTAGGATCATACTTACATTAGAGAAGGGTTGGATACCTATGTCTGAGTTGGCATTACAGCCTCAACTGGCAGGCAAAATCACCGTGATTACCGGAGGAGCCGGCGCACTTTGCAGCGTGATGGCCCTGGAATTAGCCCGTCAAGGCGCCAGGGTCGCTATTCTGAACCGCACTGCGGACAAAGGCGCCGCTCTGGCTGCGCAGATAACTGCAACCGGAGGACAAGCACTTTCCCTGGCCTGTGATGTTATGGATTCCAGCAATGTGCAGCAGGCAGCCGATGAACTTCTGAAGCACTGGGGGCCTTGTGATTTATTAATTAACGGGGCCGGCGGTAATCAGCCTTCGGCAATTACGACCCATGAGACCTTCGCGGACGGAGACCTGGAGAATCCGGATATCGTCTCCTTCTTCGATCTGTCTGTAAGCGGGTTCCGCAATGTCCTTGATTTAAATATGACCGGAACGTTAATTCCGACCCAGATCTTCGCCAAGCAGATGCTCGGGCGAACCGGAACAACGGTAATCAACATTTCTTCCATGAGTGCCGCTTCGCCAATGACCAAAGTTCCGGCATACAGTGCTGCCAAGGCGGGGATTAACAACTTCACGCAATGGCTGGCCGTCCATCTGGCAGACGCGGGAATACGGGTTAACGCTATAGCCCCGGGCTTCTTCGTAACCGCTCAGAATGAACAGCTGCTTGTGGACAGTAATGGAGAGCTGACAGAACGTTCCCGCAAAATCATCTCCCAAACCCCGATGCGCCGTTTCGGTACGCCCAAGGATCTGCTCGGCACCCTGCTCTGGCTGGCAGATGAGCAAATGTCGGGGTTCGTCACCGGAATCACCGTGCCTGTGGACGGCGGATTCATGGCTTACTCAGGGGTTTGAGCGTGATCTATGATGTGATGTGTTCCGTTCCACTGGACTAAGATAATCCCAACCAATGTACCAGCCCAAATCCGAGCAGCGACATGAATACCGAACCTATGAATCCGGCGATTACCGGCTTACGCCCCATGCTGCTGAAGGTCTTGAGGTCTATCCCGAGTCCAAGTCCCGCCATCGCCATGGCCAGCAGCAGATAGGCAAGCGTGATCATGTCTGACGCAAGCTGCTGAGGGATGACCTCAAGTGTATTAATGCCGCTCATCAACAGAAAGCCTGCAATAAACCAGGGGACCGGGAGCTTCTTGCGCTCCCGGTTTCCTTCCGTTTCGGCGGCATATCCTTCTGCTCCATTGGACAGTTTCATGCGGTGGTGTAGCTTCCGCTCCCTGCGGCCTTCTATCAGGCCCAGAATCAGAGCGACCGGAACCAGCATTGCTACCCGCGTCAGCTTCACCAGTACTGCCAGATCGGAGCCTTGCTGCCCGGCAGGTACGGCTGCAGCGATGACATGTGCCACCTCATGCAGGGTTGCTCCTGCGAAGATTCCGTATCCCGAAGCGCTTAAGCCCATATATGGATATAGAATCGTATATACAAGTGTAAAAACAGTTCCCAGAATCGCCACTGTTGCCGCTCCTACTGCCGTCTCGTTGTCTGTCGCTTTGATCTGCGGGGCAATGGCAGCTACTGCTGCTGCGCCGCAGATGGCTGTTCCGCACGCGGTCAGCAGCCCCAGTCTTCTGTCCATCTTCAGCCAACGCGCCAAACCATACACAGTGAACAGCGTGAACACCAGGTTAATAGCAGCAATCCCGGCCACTTTTGGACCCGCCTGTACGATATCCCCCAGATTTAGTCTCATCCCCAGCAGAATGATTCCTGCTCTGAGCAGTCTTTTGCCCGAGAACCGTACGCCTGCCATGGCCTGCTCCGGAACACCGGCTACTGCTCTGAGGCCAATCCCCAGCAGAATGGCCAGCACCAGCTGGCCCATAATGCCGATGACCGGCAGCATGGCTAAATATTTCGCCGCAACCGCCAGAGTGAGTGTAACAACAATCCCGCCGGCAAAGTAGACATATCTATGATTACTCCGCTGCAATCTGTAACTTCCGCTTCCATTCATCCGTCCCGCGCCCCATTCACTACTTCGTTATAACACCGCTTTTATAGCTTTACTATATAAGCATGCTTACGGAATGTGAAATACAGGTTTGCTATTTCAATCATTATTAATACTTATGCTTAGGCGAATTCACTATGTTAAAATAGTAAAAAACCGTAATTACAGCTACATCCATCTTCAATAAATGAGGGATTATTATGATTACTGATGCGCTCCGCGTTTTTGTTACCGTAGTAGAGCAGCAGCATTTCTCTAAGGCGGGCGAGCTGCTCAACCTCTCCCAGCCCGGAGTCAGCCTGCATATCCGCAATCTGGAGAACGAATTCGCAGTGAAGCTGCTGCACCGTTCCCCCAAGCAAGTGCGTCTTACTGAAGCCGGAGCCATTCTATATAAGCATGCGAAACAGATGCTCATGCATTATGAAGAGGCCGGCCGGGAAATCCGGCTGCTGCAGGACGAAGTGACCGGCACCCTGCAGATCGGAGCCAGCTTCACAATTGGGGAATATGTGCTCCCGGCCCGCCTGGCCGACTTCGCCCGGCAATATCCGCTGGTCAGTCTCCAGGTCACCATAGGCAATACGGAAGAGATTATTGCTGCGGTCCGGTCTAACCGGCTGGATATCGGCTTCATCGAAGGTGAAACGTCGGGCTCTGATCTGTCCATTATCCCGTATATGAAGGACGAGATGATTCTGGTCGCGCCCTCCGCTCACCCGCTAAGCAGTGAACTCGCTGTAGAGGATCAGATGCTGCATAATGAAGTCTGGGTGCTGCGGGAACCGGGTTCCGGCACCCGGGCTTTCAGCGACCGTTTTTTGCAGGAATCAGGTATTCAGGTCAAACGCTCCTATGTATTCAACAGCAGTCAGGGTGTCAAGGAAGCGGTCAGCGCCGGACTTGGACTGTCCCTGCTGTCCAGATGGATTGTACGCAAAGAGCTGGCCAGCGGCGAATTAAGTGAACTAAGAATCAGGCATACGCTGACTGAAAGGGATTTCCGGATCATCCGGCAGAAGCATGCTCCAGATACACTGGCTATGCGGGTCTTTATCGGGAAGCTGCTGGATTGATTTACTCTGCTCCCATTAATCAGCTGGCAGTAGCCAGACCAGAACAGCTTCAAGACGCCTGGCCCCCCCACTGGAATATGTGTGGGGGACCAGGCGTCTTGTAAGATTAATTATTCAGCTATTCTGGCAGGCCGAATCATGATTACCCCTGCCGGCGGCACCTCTAGTGCATGCACTCCTTTATTCCACAGCAGCCTGTGATCCGCTACAACCGTTCCCCGGCAGCCGAGGATATTCACAAGAAGCAGACCCGGATCGCGGTCCATTTCCAGTACCAGGCGCGGGTTCAGCGTCCCGTTGATTACCAGAACCAGCCCGGGCAAATCCCCTGCTAAAGGGATTACTGTATCATGATAAGCGGCAAACACCCACTTCTGCGCGGTCCGGGCGATGACAAGCGGATACAGCAGCTCGGGACTCACCGGCTCCAATGTTCCGTCCAGCAATACATCCCGGTGCCCGCGCCAGAAGCTTAGCCAGAAGCCCAGCATAGCCTTATGCGGCTCCGGCAGAGTATCCAGCCGGACGGATATCTGCGGCACAGCGAACAGAATGTTAATGAACTGCAATGCCGCTGCCTCGACCGGTTCCTCCGGATTCCACATCAGCATATCGGCATGTGCCGCGGTATCCCCGCAGATCAGCCGGATATCGATTGTATGCATCCGGTTCTGAAGTGCATCGTTTGGACAATCTGCTGCCCGGAACATATTGCCGTATTTGCGCATCAGCGGTCCGGTATAATTCTGGCGGAATTCGATCATAATATCCGGCTTCAGCTGCCGCAAGCGTGAGAGGATTCCGCTTAACAACAGATCGACGGCTTCCGGAACCGAGCCTGTATCCCGGCTGCCCCAGTCGTCATCCTTCTGGTCCGCCGCCTCCCGGGCCGTATAGAAGCTATCCACGAAGTCGAGCTTGAAGCCGTCCAGATCCCAATCCAGCAATGCCTGCTCATATAAGGAAATTAAATATTCCCGGACTTCCGGATAACGGGGATCGGCCACGCCTGCTCCGAAGCTCTCACTATAGTAGAGTAACTTATCCTTGAAGCGCAGCCAGGCTTCACTATGCTTGCCGATGAACGGCACGGCATACCACAGCAGGTATTTCATGCCAAGGTTATGAACACGGGCAACATGTGCCTGCATATCCGCGATTTTGTCCGGACTGGCCTTCCAGTCTCCGCAATATGCATACCCCCGGGCTTCATCTGACGTCTGCCAGCCGTCATCCACAATTACCGCGCCGCAGCCCAGTTCAGCTGCGAGTCTGCACTCCAGCTCTAAGATCTCCGGCTTCAGCTGCTGATGGAAGCTGTACCAGGTGGAATACACCGGCTCCCTTGCGGTATCAGGAACCGGGGACGTCTCACTCCCTTTCAAGCCTGCCCACCATTTCCCCGCTGCGCCCAGTGCTTCATAGTAAGGAACGCTGCGGGAATCCAGCCGCAGGATGAGCTCATAATGTGTTATGGGAGAGACATCGCCTGCGAACAACGTTACAGCACATTGAAAGCTGGACGTTTCTTCATTCAGCCCCGCACGCAGCTCCAGCGGATTCAAGACGTCTGAGCAGGCAAAGGTCAGAACATTGTTCCCCCTGCTGCCATACAGGCTGACAACTGGTGCAGAGAAAGTGGATCTGGACAGGAACCCCTCCCGCCAGTCGGGAATCAGTCCCCTGTTTCGTTCCGCTGCCGGATGCCACATTCCTTGAATATCAATAGCCTGGCAGCTCCAGCGAAGGGTTAGCTTGGGGGGAGCTGCCGGAACGAGAGCACTGAGTGTCAGGATGGCGTAGGCAACGCCATCTACTCCATGCTCCACATGAAGCTGAGATTGAAAGTCCGGACTGCTTCCTTCAAGAAGGATCTCGTAATCTCCTGTGTGAATGGTCTTCAATACGGTCCAAGCTCCTTTGTAGCCGATTGACTGCTTATACGGTTATAACCGGCAGGGAATAGAAATCTGCACACAGGTGCCGATTCCGGAACGGCTGGCGATCAGCACTCCGTATTCACTGCCGCCATGCAGCTTAATCCGGGAATCTACATTACGGATGCCGTAGCCGATCCGGGTCCCCTCAGGGGCCAGAATCTGCCGGATGGTATCCGCATTCATGCCTACCCCATTGTCTATAATCTTGAATATGATGCTGTCCTCCCTCTTCTCCGCCACCAGCCGGATTCCGATGGTGCTGCCGAACCAGGCATGCTCCAGCACATTCTCAATCATCGGCTGCAGAATCAGCTTCACCGTCGCATACTCCAGCACCCCGGGGTCAATATCGTAATATACCGACATCCGTTCCCCGTATTTGATGCCCTGAATGGCAATATAAGCTTTGGCATGCTCAATTTCATTGCCCACGGTTGTGATAATTCCGCCCCGGTTCAAAGACAAACGGTAGAACTTGGCCAGCTCCTGAACAAGGGTGTGCAGCTTCTGAATATCTCCGAACTGGGCCAGACGATTGATCGAGGAGAGTGTATTGTAGAGGAAATGCGGATTGATCTGCGCCTGTAGCGATTCCAGCTCCGCTTCTTTTTTCTGAAGATTGGCGACATAATTCTTGTGAATCAGCTCTTCGATATTGCTGCCCATCCGGTTGAAGGCTACGGCAATCTGTGCCAGTTCGTCATTGCCCTTATACTTAATTCTCTTGTGAAAGTCTCCATCGTGAAAAGCGTTCAGCGATCCGACGATCTTTTGAATCCGCCGGGAGAAATAGCTGGATACTCCGATGCCGAGACAGGCCAGAACCAGTGCGCTGGCCAGACAGACCAGCAGTGTCATTCTCCGCACTTCGCTTGCACTTTCATCGAACAGGCTGTTCGGAATATAGGCTTGCAGCTCCCAGCCGATGCCTTCCAGCGGCTCTCTCAGTTGCAGCAGGTTGCCGGCGGATTGCAGGCTGGCGGCTTCCGCACCCTCCGGCGAAGATTCCAGCACCATTCTGCCGCTGCGGTCGGTCACCACAAGGGTGGCATATTCGCCGATCTTGCGGTAATCCACCGAATCCAGCAGATCCCGCATCTGCACCGTTACCCGGATTAGACCGATGCTCCGCTGCTTCTGGATATCATCCATCCTCTGGATCAGTGAGATATTGCTGTTCTCTTCATCGCGCAGAATCTGACGCCATTGACCGGCACCCGGTTTAGCTTCCGGCGCCACAAGGTCATGATACCAGTCTTCTCCCCGGATTCTCTGCAGATGAAAGATCTCATACCGCTTGGTCGAGAGCAGCGGATTGGGTCCAATCTCGCTGTAGTATAGTTCAGGAATAGAATCATTCTCCAGGTACAGGGATAACCCGACATTGCTTGCCGTGTAATTAAGCAGATTCTCAAGCGTAGGCATGAGAGTCTTAGTCATCGTCTCATAGCTGTACCAGCCTTGCTCATAACGCCGCAGTGCACTTTGCAGATTGAAGTTGTAATAGAGAGTGCTGGAGATACGTTCAATATTATCCGTACGGTAGGTGATGTTATCCCGCATTTGCTGCAGTGTGCCTTGGATGTTCTCGCGCGTCTTCTGTTTGAGCGAGTTCACGGAATGACTGTAAGCAAACAAGCCCACTGTACCCACAGCTAGCAGCAGGCAGACCACATAAGGGAGAATCAGCTTGTATCCGTAAGGCATACTCCATCTGCGCCGCATATTACAGATGTCTCCTATAATCACCCGGGCTGACTCCGTAATAATCCTTGAATTGCTTGCTGAAATGGGACAGATTCTTATAGCCGACCCGCTGGGCAGCTTCATAAACCTTAAGCTTCGGGTCACCAAGCAGCAGCTTCACCCGTTCCAGCCGTCTTAAAGAGACATAATCGGAGAAATAAATTCCCTTCTCTTCGTAGAAAATCTGCCCCAGATGATTAGGCGAGAAGGAGAAATGATTGGCAGCATCCCGCAGCATCACGTTGTGCTCCAGACGTTCCTCTATATAAGCTTCAATCTCCTGCACGAGCTTGCGTTTCTTGCCCTGCCGTTTGCGCTGCAAATGCTCCGACAGCTCGAACATACGGCGGCGCAGCCAGGATTTCATATCCTGGGTAGTCTCGAAATGATAGAGAATGCTCAGATGCTTCCGGTCCAGTCCGAGCACCTCGTAGAAGTCCTCATTAATCGTATGCAAATAGGCATCGAGCTTCGACACCACATGCAGAAACAGCTGATAGATCTCCAGCTTGGTCTCCATATGACCTACCCACACGAACAGCTCCTCATTACAATCGTCGATATCAACCAGCCGGTAAGAGGACATGGCCTGAAACAAGGCCTGGAGAATATCATCAAGATCCTTGGCTTCAGCCGTAACCGGCCCTCTGGCATCCGTGTGCAGGATCAGCTTGCCTTTGCCCAGGAACAGCTTCAATCCAAGGGCTTCCTTGGCCCGCTGGAAGGAGTAATGCAGCTCCTTCAGACTGTTCACCAGCGGTCCTGCTCCAATGGTCACTGTCAGCGGAGTTCCGCTGACCGCATGATGAATGAATTCCCTTAACCGTCCATGGTCAACACGTTCTTCAAGGATTAGAGCAAAATGGAACTGATCCAGTCTGCAGACCTGAATCCGTTCCATCGCACAGAACTGTTCAACAGACAGGCTCAGCTGCCGCTCTATTGCCGCTTGGGCCTCCTCACTATAGCCGTTCAGCTTCCAGGCCAGGTCATCCGGTTCCAGCAGAGCGGTGTACAGGCGGGATCTTTGCCAAGCAATCCCCATGCGCTGAAGCAGCGGCAATACCCGGTCCTCATCCGGTGTTCCATCGAGAAGCTGCATGAACAGCTCACGCTTCAGCAGGGGTTCCGACTCCGAGAAATAATGCTCCAGATGGCTATGCGCCCGTTCCTTGTTCAGGGCCTCCTTCACATCAATCAACGTCCGCCGCATATCCTCATCGTCCACAGGCTTCAGAACATAACCGCAGGCACTCATGGAAATGGCCTGCTTGGCATACTGGAAATCCTCATAGCCGCTGACAAAAACTATCTTCAGCTTCGGATTCAGCTCAAGTGCTCTGCGGGCAAGCTCCATCCCGGTCATAATCGGCATCTTGATATCCGTGACGACAATATCCACCTGCTGCGCTTCCAGCACTTCAAGCGCCTCGAAGCCGCTGCTTGCGGCTGCACACACTTCCATGTCCATGTCTTCCCAGTTCATGAAGTATTGCAGACCCTTCAGATCCAGCAGCTCATCGTCAACCAGCAGCACCTTATACATTCCATCCCCTCCTTCGGACCCGCTTGCTGCCAAGGCGCAAGAGCGGAGGTTATCCCCATAAGGCGGAAGGCAGCCCCTTCCCAAATAATGGGGTATACTTGGCTTCAGTATACCCCACGCCCCAGGCAGACTCTATTGTTATTTCATCTTGCTGAGGTTGTTCTGCCATCTTTCCGTCTGGTACGCCAGCAGCTTGCCGTAACCCGCTTTTGAGGCGTCTTCATTCGCTTGGTTAATCAGGCTCAGCACCTCTTCATCACTCTTGGCATACAGCGTCTTGGCAAATGCCTCCTGATAGATATCGTTAACGGCAGTAGCAATGGTTCCTTCTTCCGAATCCGGAAGCGGATCAAGGTTCACGAATTCCGTGAAGTTCCGGGAAGTCTTCCAGGTCACTTTCTGCTGGGCCAGCGTTGTCCAGTTCTGCTTGTCAGCCGGCAGCTGCGCATCCATCTTGGCTTTGGTCTGATCGATGAATGTCGTGTTGCCTACCCAGTTGAAGCGGCCGATTCTTTCCTTGTCTTTCCCTGCCTGCTCTGTGCTAAGTCCCCCGGCATTCAGAATCGGTACTCCATCTGCGTCAGTCTCATCCCAGTAGAGCCCCTTACGTCCGAAGTTGATAATACGCTGGCCCTCCTCCCCGGTCAACCAGTCCAGGTATGAGAAGATCGCTTCAGGGTCCTTGGCATTCTTCGTAATCACGAGCACATTCCAGCCGAGGGAATTGTAATTATTCGGAGTGATTTTGGTGGCATCCAGGCCGGCTTTGTGGATCGGCCAGATGATCTCGTAGCCCGCTTCCGGATCGGTTGCCTTCAGGGCACCGTCCGCTCCCCGGCCCGGATTGACCACATCGCCATCCACGTATACTGCAACGCGGCCCGTTTTCAGCTTTTCGTTAATCTGGTCTCCGGTCTGTGTGAATACGTCCTGTGAAATCAGCTTGTCGCGGAACAGCTTGCTGGCATACTGCATGTTCTCAATGAAAATCGGATCTTCAAAGATCGGCTTCAGTTCATTGCCTACAGGATTAGCTCTCGTCAGATAAGGTTTGTTCTCCGCCCATCCGCCATACATGGTATCAATGCCCCGGCCTTTGGCTCCAACCTCGAGGGGAACAACATCACTGTATTTCTCCTTCACCAGCTTCAGATAGGCATACAGATCATCAAAGGTTTCCAGCTTCGGCGAGCCCAGCTCTTTATAAATTTTCTTGTTGATGATCCATCCGCCGTTGCCGTTGGGGCTTGAGGTATACCAGTTCGGGAACTGGTACAGCTTGCCGTCGTCTGAGCGGAGCATACCGAGTGTGGCTTCCCCGGCGTTATTCTTAAGATTCGGATATTTGTCGAGATAATCATCCAGTGCCACCAGCATTCCGCCTTGCCGCAGACGCTCGACACTTGCACCGCGGTCCGTCATAATGACATCCGGCAGACTGCCTGAAGCAATCATGGTGCTGAACTTCGTCTCGGCAGCGCCGCTTGACTGAACGGGAGTCATGTTGACCTTCAGGGTATCGGCAATCCAGCGTGTGGTTGAGTCGGCGCCCCACTGCTCAGTAGTATCCCAGTCATAATTGCTGTAATAGCTGAAGGTTACCGGCTTCACTGTACTTACTTCGTCTGTGGAAGGCTCCTCCGAAGTTGCGGGTACCGCCGTTTCCGCTGCAGCAGTGGCTGCCGCCGTTTCTTTACCGGGTTCTGCCGTACTCTGAACTGCTGCGTTATTCCCTCCGCCGCACCCGGCCATCAGCAGCACCGTGCATAATACAACCGTCATTTGTGTCCATCGTTTGGTCGTCCGTTTCAAATTAAGTAACCCCTCTCTACATGTGAGTTCAAGAAATCTGCGCTACTCTTTCAAGGAACCGATGAGTACCCCTTTGACAAAATATTTTTGCAGAAACGGATACACCATAATGATTGGCAGCGTTGCCACCATAGTGGTAGCCATAATCAGCGACTTGGTGGTGACAGACTGCACCAGAGCCAGACGGTCCTGGGCTGCTGCATTGCCGACGGACTGAAGCTGATCAGTCACAATATTGGAGCTCAGGATCTGCTTCAGCAGCGTCTGGATCGGAATCAGGCTGGGGTCGTTAATATAAATGCTGGCTGAGAACCAGTCATTCCAGTGATAGACGGCGGTAAAAAGGGACAGGGTGGCCACAACGGGACCCGATATAGGCAGGATGATACGGATCAGCACACCGATATGGTTGCAGCCGTCAATCCGTGCCGACTCCGCCAGTCCCGCCGGCAGGCCAAGAAAGAAGGTCCGAAAAATAATCATATTATATACACTGATTAACCCGGGAATAACGAGAACCCAAAAGGTGTCCATCATGCCAAACTCCCGCAGCAGCAGAAAGGTAGGAATTAAGCCGCCGCTGAAATACATTGTAATAATGCAGAAGACCATATAGAACCTGCGCCCGATCAGCTCATGACGCGATAGCCCGTAAGCCAGGATGGCTGTGAACAGCACGGACAGGATCGTCCCGGTTAGCGTTCTCAGAATGGATATCATGAACGCCTGCCCGATCCGGCTGTCCTGGAAGACAACCTCATAGTTATCAAACGTTGGGACCCGGGGCCAGAACGTGATGCCGCCCAGCGATGTATCTGAGCCCATATTGAAGGAGATAACCAGGGAATTCCAGAAGGGATACAGGGTGACGAAGCCCAGCAGGATCAGAACGATATAAATGAACAGCTGCAGCACTTTATCCCCCGTTGACAGCTTCATCATATCCTGTAACCCCTTTCCCCGCAGCGTCTGATTTCATGAACATTTCTGCATCTATACTGCTTTGATGCTGCTTCGCTCACCATAGGCTGGAGCCCATTTTTCTGGCTGCCTTATTGGCCAGCGCCAGCAGTGTTACACTGACAACTGCCTTGAACAACCCTGCTGCTGCCGCGTATGAGAAGCGGTTATTCAGAATCCCCATCCGGTACACATAGGTATCGATCACATCCGACACATCACGGAGAATCGGATTCGTGGCCAGAATGAGAATATCTTCAAACCCGGCGTTAAGAATATTGCCCACCGCCAGAATCATGAAGATGATAATGACCGGCCGGATACAAGGCAGTGTGATCAGCTGGATCTGCTTGAATCTCCCCGCCCCGTCGATGGAAGCGGCTTCATACAGATGCGGATCAATTCCGGCAATGGCAGCCAGATAGACAATGGCGGCAAACCCCATCTCCTTCCACATCCCCGTCCCTACGAGAATACCCCAGAAATACTCCGGCACAGACAGAAAGCTGATCGGTTCAGATGTTAGATTCAGGCTCATCAGCAGCATGTTAACGCTTCCATTATCAGTCGACAGCATCGAGCCTACGAAACCGCCGACGATCACCCACGAGAGAAAATGCGGCAGATAGCTGACGGTCTGCACGACCCGCTTGAACATCATACTCCGGACTTCATTCAGCATCAGCGCCAGCAGTATCGGTGCCGGGAAGCCGAAGCAGAGCTTCAGCAGACTGATCACCATCGTGTTGCGCATGACTCTCCAGAAGTCCGGGGAATTGAAGAAAGCCTCGAAATGCTTCAGGCCCACCCATGGGCTGTGTAAAAATCCGCCGAACAGCTGATAATCCTGGAAAGCCATTAGAACTCCGTACATGGGCAGGTAACTGAAAATAAAGATGAAGATCAAAGCAGGCACTACCATCAGCTGAAGATCCCATTGTCTGATCCAGTTATTCCACCAGGATACTGCGTTTCCTTTCTTCCGGACGGGCAATCTCCGCTCGATTTCCACATTGGTCATCCTTCCTGTTTCTTTGCTTTACACCTTCATTCTATGATCTCCAGGAAGGAGCTACCAGTAGCGCAGCCAACGAAAACTGTGGTCCAGCAACGGAGATTTTTTTAGGGTTCACTTTGGTTAGTTAGAGTTAGTTAGAGTGGGCTTATTCTTCCTCCACGGGCAATTTGATAGCTTTTACATCGTCTATATACAGTGTTCCGCTTCCCTGTGTCCCGCTGCCTTGGGCAATATAGAAGGCGAACTCTTTAATGGAACCCAGATCGATGACGCCGTTGCCGCCGGTAGACCACCCGGGCCGCAGGAATTCGGTAAAAGGAATGCTAACAAGCACTGGAGTTGTGCCTTGAACCGGAATACTCGCTTCCCATACCTCACCGTTCGTCTCATGAAACTGAACCGCAAGCTGCCGGTTCGAGCCATCCGGCTGCAGCCAGAAGGAGATGGCTTCCATCCCCGGCCATTCCTTGCCCATGCTGCGGTATAACCCCGCATAGCCGGGATTGCCTACCGTATAGTCCAGCTTAAGCCCGTAGGTACCGCTGTTCAGATGGTAAGTGTCCAGCGTGACCGTTGCCAGGTTACCGGAGACATTCCGCTGCCATTTGGCACGCAGGCTGCTGTTCGAGCTGCCATACTGTTCGAAATCATCAATGAGATAACTGTCCGCAGGCGGCGGTACATACGGGCCGTTGCCTGTTTCGCCGTTATGGAGTGCACGCGGATTGCTATAGAGCGCTTGAATGGCACTGAGTGAATTTTTGTCGGTCAAATATTGTGACCAGGTCATGAAATACGCATACCGGGGCTGCTTCTCCATTAGCATATCCATGTCCGGCAGCTCCCCGTTCTCTCCTATAGCAATCGGTCTGCCGCCGCTAAGCTGCACAAGCTTGTTGTAATACGTATCCCGGTAATCGTTGTTATAGATATCCATCGCCAGCACATCTACGGCATCATGACCGGGATAATAAGGAGCAGAATCATAGGCCCATGAGCTCTCGGCATTCGGGCTCCATACCCAGATCAGATTATCCAGACCATGCAGATGGGTGAAACGGTCATACATATTGTCCCACAGCTGCCTGAACAGCTCCGGCCGCGCGCCCCACCAGAAGAATTCGGCATTCATCTCATGATAAGGCCGCCACAGCACCGGAATGCCTTCGTCTCTCAGCTGGGCAAGATATCCTGCAACTTCATCCACTTGAGCAGCCCACTGATTGTAGAGTACAGTCCCCGGAGTAACAATCTCCGTCATCTGAGCTGCCGTTACATCTCCTGTGACACTTTCCCATCCGGCGGTGGCAGAATCCATAGGACGGGGCTCATGATACGTCAGGGTAATAATGCTGCCCGTATGACCTTTGTTGATAGCCTCGTCAATCATGGCCTGGCGCAGGGCGCTGAAATCCCCGCCGGTATAATAGGCGAAATCCGAACCCCAGATCGCCGGATAATATCCGGTTAATTCTGCTGCCGTATCATACCAAAGGGATGGCGCTTCATAATAATTATGCTGGCCTGTATACACGGCGCTGCCAACCGTGGCATAGAGCCGGTCCAGAAGTGCTGCCGCTTCCTCCGACGCTCCCGGATTCACCGGGAACATCTTGCCGGTAGTGAGCTCCAGTGAACTCGCCGCCGACACTGCCGTCCCTTCGCTGACTGCTGTCACCTTCACCTCATAGAGACTCTCAGGTGACAGACCTTCCAGCTTATAGGCATACAAGGATTGACCAGGAACATAAGGCACCGTTATACTGCTCCATTCAGTATCCGCCGCCTTTTTGAAGGTAATGCTATAATTCTTCACACCAAAAGGACCCGTAGCTGCCAGCCACTCCAGATCTGCGGACACCCCATCAGCACGGTTCACGGTAAACTCTGCTGGCGCCCCAGGTGCAAGGTCCTCTGGAAGCTCCGGCAGCTTGCCGATATATACCTGATCCAGGAACTGATCCGTCCCTGTCTGATTCTTTGCTGTCAGCTGCATATATTCGGTGGTACCTGTTGTCCGCAGCTGATTCTCCGAGCGTGCCCATACCGAAGCAGTATTTGTGATCAGCGGATGCTCAGTTTCAGAGGATTCCTGATAGACACTGAGGCTTACGGTAGATGCTTGCGGGGGTACAGCTGCTGACCTGGTCCAGTAGGAAACCAGATAAGAGCCCTCCCCGTCCACAGGAATCTCCTCGCTTCTGATTGCCGAATTGCCCGTCAGGCGCGCCGCATATTGTCCAGCGTATGTTCCGTAGGTTGTTGTCTGCACTGTTCCCGTTTCGGTCCACGGGCTGATCGAAGCTGTTTCGAAACCGCCGTTAGTGAGCAGATTCACTCCCGGTGTCGCCTCCATCCCCATCACAGCACCGGAAGTATTGCCGGCCGTATCTCTGGAACGCAGCATAATGGCATACACAGAGAATGGATCAAGATTCTGCAAAGTATAGGTGTATGATGTGACGGTCTCCTGATGGGGAACCGATAAGGTATTCCAGCCGGAGTCTTCTGTTTTTTTGTAAGACAGCTGGTAAGATTCGACCGCCATATCATCTGTAGAGCCCGCCCAGGTCAGCTTAAGTGAATCCGGCTCATGCTCGGCTGTCCAGGTTCCGGGAGTTGACGGCCGTTCAATGTCAACATTCTCCCGGATCAAAGCGTCATCAATATAGTAATCTTTGCTGGTGCTGTTCCAGAAGGAGAAACGGATGTACTGCACCCCGGGAGCCGGTGTGTACAGCAGCTGCTTATACTCCCACTGGGTCGAACCGGAGAAATAGAGATATTGCTTCGTCTGCTGACTGCCGAAGGCATCCAGATCGATCGCCGCACTCGTCACTCCCGTTCCTGCGAATTTGACCCACAAGCCTACCCTGTAGGTTTTACCTTCCTGCACTGCTACGGACGCAGATGCCCCGCCTGTATTCCGCTTCACCTGAAGACTCTTCGTGCCACCATGCTTCTCGGCGGTTGTCACCACCGGACTCCCCCATTTCTCCCACGACACATCTCCCGCTTCGAAGCCGGGATTTCCAAGCAGATTCTCCCCTGCCGAATAAGATACCGCTGGCGGCAGGAGAATTGATGCAACAAACAGAGCGAGGGCCAGGCAACCATGCAACCATTTTTTGCTCGTTCGTGCAGCCACTTTGTTCAGTCCTCCATTTGAATAGAGCCGGATTATATTCGATGATTACATCGTCCGGCCCATCAAATGTAAGCGTTTTCCTTGAGACTCAACAAGAACCCGCAGCAACGAAAACTGTGTTTCAGCAATGACAACGCAGTTAAAAGCAGCAATACCCGCTACAGGCTGATTGTCCCGCGGAAAGCACCGTTGCCGCAGGTGACGGCAAGCACTTGTCTGACCTCACAATCAAGCGCAATCCCCTTCCAGCGGACAGCTCCAAGCGGGGCATGCTCCCACTCCTCCCAGGTATCTCCCCCATCCCGGCTCCAGGCCATTTCAGATTCTGTGGAGGACCGGACCATCGGTTCGCTGGCCGATATCAGCACATCCTCTCCGTGTTCACCCCGCCCAACACAGAGTGCTGATACATTGAAGAGCTTGCCTGCCATAACCGGAAACAGCTTGTGCCAGCTCTGTCCGCCGTCACTGCTGCGCCATAGCCCTTCCGAAATAAACCCCGCATAGATTGTCCCCGGACAGGAGGGGGAGTACGCCACTGCGCTCAGTATTGAAGCCGGGCCGCCATGCTGAAAAGGAAGCCCCTCTCCTATGAAATCCCAGGTGTCCCCATGGTCTGAGGATTGCCAAATCCCCTCCGTGGCTTCTCCGGCAATTAGCTGTCCTGCCAGATGCGGATTCGTATCCATGAGCTGGTTGGACCCGCAGGCATTCTTAACCTGATAGACTACAACGGACAGCAGCTCGGCTTCAATCCAGCGCTTCTGATGCGGAAGTGTCTCCACATAAGCCGGAGGCCGAAAAGCTGTGCGGTCCCATGAAGTGCCGCCGTCCCGCGACCGGTAGATTCCTGCGCCTGCACTGACTGCCCCGTCCACATAGGCATAATAGGTGCCCGGCTGATTGCCGTCCTCACGCAAAGCCTGCACGAATAACCCGGGACCCAGTGTTAAAGCTGCTCGGGCACGGTCTTCACCATCGTGGTATACAGCGATACAGGCTGTATTGCCGTGGCCGATGAGGCCGTACAGATACAATCCCGGATCTGCTGCGGAATTAACAGCCGCAGAGCTTCCGGAATAGCCGGACAGTCCGGGCAGATTGCGGAAGGAGAGACCGCCATCCTCGGTCACCTTCGGAGAATGGTCCGCCATGGTGACACAGAACTTGCCGGGCTGCAGCTTATCTGCTACCACCGCTTCCATGCAGGTGGTCTCAAGCCCCCGGAACTGCCCGGCCCGCCAGGTCATTCCGCCATCTCCGCTGTAGGCTACCCCATACCAGTTGCAGAGATAGAGGCGGCCTGGTGTGAACCGGTCTACGATAATCTTAGAGATCGCCCAGCCGGCAGCAGAAGCCCGTGAACCTCCGTTAAAGCTGTCCATGTATGCCGGAAAGCCGCTTAAATCATTATCACTGTGATGATGCAGCAGTCTCCACCGCTCCGCGCCATCGTCTGTAACATACAGCGGTATCGGCGGGATGTCCTGCATCTGCGGGCGCAGATCAGGTGCTGTATACCAGCGCTCCGGGACATGCCAATCCTGGACAAGGGTCCCGTACCGCTGCTCTCCCTTCAGCAGACCTTCTCCGGCAGACTGCCAGGTCTGCCCTCCGTCTGCACTGCTCTTGATGCCGCCCCAGATGCAGGCGGCCAGCAGCCGCTGCGGGTCCCGGCTGTCGAATGACAGCCCGGCAAAGCTGGGACCTTCAACCAGCAGCTCCCACGATTGTCCCGAGTCACAGCTGAGATACAGCCTGCCCGCCTTCCCCCGCGGGCGGTCCTGCAGCAGTCCTAATATGCCGTACTCCCCCGGATCGGCATAATCCATATTCAGCTCCTCATCGCTGATCGTTCCGGCATATAACATACCCTGCTGATCCGGGTGAAAAGCTACACACCCGAAACGCTCCTCCGGAAGGCTGCTCTGCTCCCAGCTCTCTCCTTCATCCCTGCTGATCCAGAGTCCGCCGGTATACCCTCCGGCCGCTACAATACCGGGATGAAAGGGATCTACGGCAATGACCTCCCCGTACATCCGGGTCGGCCCGTTGCCGTAGAAGCCCATCCCGCCGCAGACCTCATACCAGCTGTTCCCGCCATCTGCCGATTTGTGCACCGCGCCGTAGAAGGTCCTGCTCCTCACTTCGCCGCAGCAGCGGAACATCACCTCCGGGTGATGACAGCTAATGGCAAAGCTCTGCACCTGATGGTGGTAAGCCTGGGTCATCCCCCGGTTCAGGGTCTCCCAGCTCTCCCCGCCATCACTGCTGCGGAAGACGCCCGCCACATCACAGCGGGCATATAATACACGGTTGTCCGCCGGATGCTGCAGCAGGCCGGTAATATAACCGCCTCCGCCCAGCGCCGCCGGCAGCAAGACACCTGGCAGATTCAATGAATTTCCCATGTCAGCTTCTCCCCCTCGCTCCAGTTCTTCTAAGCATAACTTGGAGCTGACCAGAGCGGCATCCCCGGCAGCAACGATATCTACCGCTGAACAAGGAATGTGAATCGCAGTACAAAGCTGCTTCTTTTCCAAATTCAAGGGCAAGTTCACCTTACATTACTGTCATTCAGACTTATTAGGGAGCAGCATCCGGGGAAGCACATTGTATTCGGTTTTTCGCATACATTGGCCGGGTTACCTTCGTATAAGCACATTGTATTCGGTTTTTCGAATACATCTGGCCCGGTTACCTTAACGGAAGCTCATTGTATTCGGTTTTTCGAATACATCTGGCCCGGTTACCTTAACGGAAGCTCATTATATTCGGTTTTTCGCATACATCTGGCTCGATTACCTTCGTAGAAGCACATTGTATTCAATTTTTCGCATACATCGCCCCGGGCAGGTGTTTCATTAGACTATACCAGCTAATAGCTTGTCAACATTACCAGTAAAGTGATTCTAAATCATGTGGTATAGTTAAAATGAGGCATGCCAAAAAACCCTCCAATTTTCTTTGTGTCTTGGAAGGTTATGCCAATAATATTTTTTAAATTGGACGAAATTCCTTTTTATTTTTTAAGATCGCATAGAGCCAATGGACGAGTTTATTTGCACATGCGATTAGAGCTACTTTATGTGGTTTTCCTTCAGCTCTCTTACGTTCATAGAACGCTTTGATTCGCATATTTCGGGAGCGTATAAGTCCACACTGAACAGCCATCACCAGTGCGTAACGCAGCTGCCTGGAACCACGTTTCGTGATTCGGTTTCGAGTCGCTGTAAACTTACCGGAAGCAAAGACACTCGGGTCAATGCCTGCGAAGGCGACTAACTTCTTAGGATGATCAAATCGTTCGACTTCTCCTATTTCGGATAAAATTGTTGCAGCAATTTTATGCCCAATCCCGGGAATCGACTGAATTAATTCATACTCTTCAATTTCTTCAGCCAGAGCATCTATGTTCTGTTCCAGTTCAGCAAGATGCTCTTGGTATTGAAGAATAAGGGTAATAAGAACTCTCATATTGATTAAATGACTTGCATACATGGTTTGCTGAAATGGATTTTGTTTTGCCGCATCTACTAATCGTTGAACCCGTTGGTTAATCCAGTCCTCTGAACGCCCCCGTTTCGAAGAAAGCAGTTCTTTCATCTTAGCTCTAAGTGTATCTTCATCCGTCTGTAAAACTAAATATGAGGTTGGGAATTCACTTAAAAACCGCAGTGAAACACCGGAATACATAGCTCCAAACACGCCTTTATAACCCGGGAAAACCTGATCTAAAACAGCTTGGAATTGCAGTTTAGTCGATACACACATCTTTGAAAGAGTCTCATATTGCCTTGTAAGATAGCGCAGATTGAGAAGTTGCACACCTCTTTTCTTAAAAGGTTCAAACTCTTCCCTGTAGTACAACTCACCCAATAGGTAAGCGTCAGCAGCATCCGTCTTTACTTTACGAAGCTGAGACTTTCTAAGCCGATTGGAGATTAGCGGGTTAATGACAATGTAAATATAGTGATGTTCCTCTAAGAACTGAACAACAGGGCTTTGGTAATGTCCTGTTGCTTCTAGAATAAGCAAAGGACGTTGTTTGGATACCGATTCAACGTCCTTTAAAACTTGATGTAGATTTGCTAGGCCATCACGAGTGTGCTCGAAGTGGAATGTCCCTCTGAAGAGCTTTCCGCGCGCTAAAAAGGCTTGTCCATGACTTTCTTCTTTTGAAATATCTAGACCGACAACTGGATTCATTTCATCTCATCTCTCCCTGTAAGTTTAAATTCACCGGCATCCCTACGGTTCTTCTTGTCGCTCCATAGCATCGCTTGTTATACGGGATCTTACGTCCCAACCAGCCTCAATCATGGTCATGACAAGTAGGGTGAACATTATAGCGCTCGGGATCAAGTCCCACGGGCAGGTACGTTCGACCAGGCTACTTTAATCCTCTATGCAAATGAAAAAAGGATCAACCAGAAAGAACTGGTTGATCTCATAATACGAACGGGCAGGATAGCGAACATTCAAATCAAAAGGCGATACAAACATTCGCGGATTTCTCAGAAGTGGAAGGCTCATTTTCCTATACGCTAAATACCACTTTATGGTATATTTAAATGCGATTATCAAATCAAATTCCTATGACGAAGTGGGTCAACAAAATGGATTTTCGGAAGTTTCGGCTTACATATGGGGTAATTGCCCTGTCATTAATCATTTCTGGCTGTACTTATGCGGAAAAAGAGAAAGCCGCTGAAGGAGCGGTCAGTGATCTAGTTGCGGCAAAAGAGTCAACTGCGGCTCCTTCTACTGTTGCACTTGCAATACGGGAGTATATTTTGAAAGACAGCTCGAATGCGTTGCTGTCCCCTGAAAAGATCGGCAGTCTGGACAACCGTATTCTGAAGCTTGCGCGCAACGAGATATTTGCAAGGCACGGGTATGTATTTAAACAGAAGGATTTGAAGGACTACTTTGCCGCCAAGCCTTGGTATCATGCAGACTCTGCCTACAAGGAGCATCTTAGCCCGATTGAGAAACAGAACGTTGCGCT
Organism: Paenibacillus sp. FSL R10-2199; assembly: GCF_038000235.1. Classification (NCBI taxonomy): domain Bacteria; kingdom Bacillati; phylum Bacillota; class Bacilli; order Caryophanales; family Paenibacillaceae; genus Paenibacillus; species Paenibacillus sp. FSL R10-2199. The sequence goes on from NZ_JBBOBO010000001.1 coordinate 5,520,406, forward strand.
ACTTCGTGACTACGAAGCCAAATACGCTGGCTATAAGCTCGAACCTTCTCATACAGATGACGTCCATTTACGAGGTTACATAGGTGATTCGGGCTTTAAACAGAAGAAGATGAAAGTGGATCTGAACGGAGATGGTCGTGAAGAAGATATCCAGCTAATACCGCCGGAAACGGAATTAGGGGTCTTCAAGCTGAAAGTGAATAACATCACGATGGAGGTGGACAGTGAGCTGCTTCCTTATGTGGATATTGTCGATCTGGATATTGACGATCCATATTTCGAGATTGCACTTCAAATGGATTCGCAGATGGTCTCTTTACGATCAACATCTTTCTATGCCTATGACGGCGAAACCCTCAAGCAAATAGGTGAGCTTCCCGATTTCTCGGCACACAGCTCAATGTATGACGGCCATGGGAGAGTGGTCAGCGCAAAAGAAAGCAATAACTTTCAGACCTGGTTCCGTAATTTGGTATTCCGTCTGGATGCCGAACATTCTCTCCATGAAGAGCAACAGGATTTTTATCCGATGGAACCACCGACGCCTTTAACGATCAAAAAGGAAATTGCCGTGCAGTTTCATAAAGATGGCACGGACGAAGCCTTTTCCCTGGAAGCAGGAGACAACGTGAAATTCCTGGGTGACGACAAGCAGGGCCATATCAAGCTTCAGACTAGCACGGGTAAGGAAGTCTGGTACACCACGGGTGATGAGTACGTCGACTATAGTATTTTTTTTGACGGGCTAATATTATATGATTAGACGGAGTATTTCGGCATAGGACCCGTTGCTACAAGTAGAGATGAACATTTATTTAATCTCACTGGTGACGGATTGACGAGAATCAACCGTTAAACTAACGGAGAACGTTAGCTCAATAACAGAAGGCAGCCGATCAACATGGTCAGCTCCCTTTGTTCAAAGAACGGGCCGTTTAACTCTTCCAAGTTCATTATTATTCCAGAAGGTTAGACAAATGACGGGCGGAGGATAGTTTGATTAACTTCTTCCCGATGTAATAAGATAATACTACTTGAATTGGAGGATGATTTAGAAATGATTCAGTCCATTGTACATATTGCTTTGGTGGTTAAAGATTATGATGAAGCGATAGAATTTTATACAAGAAAGTTGAATTTCACCTTAGTTGAAGATATCTATCAGCCAGAGCAAGATAAAAGGTGGGTAGTGATTTCCCCTCCGGGTTCTGTCGGCACTACGATTTTACTTGCTAGAGCATCAAAACCTGAACAAGAGCTGTTTATTGGCAACCAAACTGGTGGCCGGGTATTCCTATTTCTAAACACCGACGACTTTTGGAGAGATTATAATGAAATGGTTCTCAGGGGGATAGAATTTGTTAGAGAGCCCCAAGAACAGTCTTATGGAATAGTTGCTGTATTCAAAGATTTATACGGTAATTTGTGGGACCTACTGGAAATGAATGAAGATCATCCGATTTCCAAACGAGTTCGGTGATATCTTTTCATTTAGAGTTCTTCTAGAGTTTCACTAATAACGAAGATCATCCAATTTCCTAACTAACAAAAACTGAACCCCGTTACCAGGATTCAGTCTCGACTACCATTTCAGTTCTAACCTAAACTTGAACCAGCACGCCATCCTCCAGATGAAGCACACGGTCGCACCACTCCAGCATGCGGTCATCGTGCGTTACCATGACGGCTGCCTTGCCTTCGCTCCGCACCTCGTCAGCAATCATCCGCACTACTTCTCTTCCGCGGCTGTAATCCAGACTCGCTGTCGGCTCATCTGCGAACAGGATAGCCGGTTTGTTCATCCACGCCCGGGCAATGGCCACACGCTGCTTCTCACCGCCGGACAGCTGCTCGGGATACTGGTTGCGCCGCTCCCAGATTTCCAGACGCTTCAGCAGATAGGTTGCCCGAACCTTGGCTTCCTTCGTGGTGAGCTTAGCCAGCTTGGCAACATAGAGCAGCTGTTCCTCCACCTTCAGGAAAGGCAGCAGCTGTGCGCTTTGGAACATGAAGCCGATCTTCTGCAGCCTCAGCTCCGTCAAAGCCCCTTTGTCTTTGTCACGCAGCGATTCACCATCGATGAAGATTTCCCCGCTTGTTGGGGTGAGCAGAGCACCGGCGGCAGAGAGAAAAGTGCTTTTGCCGGACCCCGAAGGCCCCAGTACTGCTACGAATTCACCCTCGTTCACCGTAAAATCCAGGTTATTCAAAACAGTCATTGCCCCGTCTCCGTCCCCGTAGGTTTTGGTCACTTGCTTCATGATTAATTTGGCACTCATGCTCCAGTCCTCCCTATCGCTTCCAAGGCATCCACCTTGGCTACTCTTGCTACAGAAATCAGTGAACCCAGCAGCGACATTCCGATGAACAGCAGGCTGGTCAGAATCATCGTCTGCCCGTCCAGCTGGAACGGCATCGCATCCGGCAGCCCCATATTCATTCCGAACGTAAGCAGCAGGCTCAGTGCCAGACTGGCTACAGACAGAATCAGGACTTGGCCGACTACGCTCCAGGCTAAATAGGACATTTTGGTACCCATTGCCTTAAGAATACCGAACTGGCTGGTCTTCTGGATTGTGATGACGTAGAAGAATACGGCAAGTACAACTGCAGCAATAATGAACAGAAAGGCTATCATCATAAGCAGTGAATTCTGTTCAGCCGCATATCCGGGGACACTGGAAATCGCCTGTTTCTGGGTAATCACCTCTACCGCCTGCTGCTGTCCGGCAATTTCAGATGCCTGTGCAGAAGATACTTTTATCGCGATAACGTTGTAAGGAGCATTGCCTGTGCTGTCTGAGCTGCCGCTCTGAACCGCCCCTTGCTTCATGGCCTGCCAATCCAGCTGGTTAATATATACAACCGGAGTGTGGCTGTAAGAGCTGTCTTTCACAAAACCGCTAACCGTCCAGCTCATGCCTGTTGCCTGATCACTTATTGTACTGCCGATCGTGACACCGGACTCTTCCAGCTTCGAATCTACCACGGCACTCCCTTGAACTTCATTGGTGATTCCAGCACCTTCCGTCACTTCAGGAGCCAGCATACCCGCCATATCTATGGCAAAAAAAGTAATGTCCGCCTTCACATCCGCATCGGCAGCAGTAATAGTACTGGTCTGCACGCCAAGCGGAGTTGCCTTCGCCTCCCCGGCTACCGCACGGGCTGCTGCAAGCTCCGATTCGCCTAACTGTGAACGTCTAAACGTATGGTCAGCGTCGCTCTGCACGACAAAATAATTCGCAGGCATATTCTCCAGTGCCGAGATATTCGCATAGGCAAGTCCTCTGGCCAGGCCCGTTACGAACAGAACCAAAAACGAAACCAGCAGCATAATCACCATTATGAGGCTGTAGCGTGCTTTGGAGTGCCTCATCTCCCGTAAAGCCAAAAACATATAACCACTCCTTCTAATCTGTATATCCACAGTTTAGAGGATGAAAATGAACGGAGTATGAATAAAGAATTACATTATACAGATTGAACTATAGACTTTCCATAACTGATGCTAAGCGCAACTGCGGTGAATGTTGGACTTCCGCTGCTTTCATCTGTTACTATACCTCTGCTCAATCTGTATTGTGGCAGGGCAGGGAGACTGTAAAGGTAGTCCCTTCTCCAACTGTACTTGCCGCCTCGATCGTACCGTTATGAGCCTGAATAATCTTCTGTGCAATGGCCAGCCCCAGCCCGCTGCTGTTGCTGTCACGGGTGCGCGCCTGATCCACTTTGTAGAACCGGTCGAAGATCATCGGCAGCTGCTCCGCAGGAATCCCTTCACCGTTGTCCGTCACCGTTACAGTGCACGTATGATCGTCTGCACGTGCCGCTATGCTGATTGTGCCGCCCGCCGGAGTATACTTCACGGCATTCGTGACCAGGTTCATCCATACCTGATAGAGCAGGTTAGGGTCGCCTTCCAGTGTAATGTCAGCTACGTGCAGCCGGACCGCAAGCTCCTTCTCTGTAAGATGCCATTCCATAATCTGCATGACCTGGCGGAGCTGGGCACGGAGGTCGAAGCTTCGTTTCTGCAGGGCATGTTCTTCATAGTCGAGTGAGGATAAGGTGAGCAGCTGCTTGCTGAGCACGGATAGCCGGCGGCTCTCTTCATCAATGATCGACAGGTACTCCAGCCTCTGGGGTTCGGGCAGCGCACCGTCTTTGAGCGCATGGGCAAAACCCTGGATGGACGTCAGCGGGGATTCAATTTCATGCGAGACATTGGCGACAAATTCCTGACGCGCCCGGTTTGTCCGTTCCAGCTCCCGGCTCATCGTCATGAAATGGGAGGCCAGCTGGCCGATTTCATCACGACGGGCGGTATATAATTTGATATCGTACCTGCCTTTGGATATTTTGAGCGTAGCCTCGGTCAGCCGCGTTATGGGCTTCACCACATGGAATACTGTAATGAGCATAAACCACAGGCTGAATAAGATAATGACGCCAATCAGCACGGCAAAAAAGATCCGCAGTTCGCCAAACTGCACCTCAGCATCCGGACGCATGAACAATGCATAAGTCTGTCCGGTGATCTGAACAGGTACACCTATCGAATTACTGAGCTGATTATCGAAGAAGCCGGTGATAAACGCTGAGCTGGGGAAATTACCGACTCCGTGGTAAATCCCCCCCGCCAGCACCTTTTGCAGCGCCCCCTCCTGCAGGTCATTTTTGCGGAAAGGCTGGCCGTAAAATTGTTCATCGCCGTTGTCATTGGACAGATACATCTTGTAGCCTAACGAGGCTGTACTCAGCAGATACTCTTCCACCGCATCCGGGTGGTCCTGAATGAACTGCTGCAAGCCTATGGCCATTTTGGTCAGCTTGGCATCGTTCTGCGGTTTGATTTTGGCCTGATAATAGAGATTGGAAACGAGGAACCCCAGTACACTGCTGATCACTATAACCGAGCAGAACACAATACTCATTCTTACATACAGCGATCTCATGTGTTCACCATGTCCACTTTGTAGCCAATCCCGCGTACGGTGCGGATCGTGAAATCATTCTGGTAGTCGCTGAACCGCTGGCGCAGCCGTTTGATATGCACATCCACCGTCCGCTCATCCCCCTCATAATCCGCACCCCAGACCCGTTCGATCAGCTCACTGCGCGAGAACAGCCGTCCGGGATATTGCGCCAGCTGGGCCAGCAGCTCGAATTCCTTCACCGGCAGCAAAAGCACCTCATTCCCGTCACTGATCTCATAATTCTTACGGTCAATCACCAGTGAGTTCAGGCGGATTTTGTCGTCAGAGGCAATCGAATAACGGCGGAACAGTGCCTTAATGCGGAACAGCAGCTCCTCCGGTTCAAAAGGCTTGGTCACATAATCATCCGTCCCGCGCAGATACCCCTGCTCCTTGTCGCTGAGCTGCTGGCGGGCCGTCAGGAGGATCACCGGAATATCGTAAGTTTCCCTTATGTACGAGCATAGCTCCAGACCATCCATGTGCGGCATCATCACATCCACCACCGCGAGATCCACTGTCTGCTCCTGCATCAGGGTTACCGCTTCCCGGCCGTCGTCGGCTTCCAGGACATGATACCCCTCTCTCGTCAAGACATGCCGCAGCAGCGTGCGGATATGGACATCATCGTCGGCTACTATAATCTTTTTCAACTGTAAGCTCTCCCTCCGGGCTTGCCGAATTCAATGACATCATACTAGCAACAAACCAGTTTCGAGACAAGCCTTAGTCCATTTCTACATTATCCGTTCTTCCGGCAGCTCAATAAAAGGCATAATGCTCTCCTTCAGCGGTGTGACAGGACGCCCCATTAGCCGTTCCAAATCTCCTGAAGTGGATGAGGTATCCAGCTTGCTCATAAAAGCATAGATCCAGTGCTGAGCTGCGGTATCCTGACGGTGTACTACCGGCTTCCCGGCAACCTCGGTTAATACTTCAGCCAGATCTGTAAAATCCCAGGTACGTGCAGCGGCCAGCTCATAAATATGATTGCCTGCCTCACCTTCACTAAGCACAGCCGCAGTTGCCAGCGCAAGATCTCCACGTGTTACCGAATTGAACTTCCATTCACCCGGAGCGGTTATCAATTCCCCGCTGGACAGTGCTTCCTTCAGCCCCAGCACTCCTACGAAATCAATGTATAAGGCATTGCGCAAAAAAGTATATTCCAGTCCGGACTCTATAATCACCTGTTCGGTTAGCGTGTGCACATTGTCCGGATTGCTCTGCTCAGATCTCTGCCGGGGAAAAGCAAAACCCGTATAGAGAATATGCCCGACACCGCTTCGCTTAGCAGCATCAACAACCCGCTTGTGCTGGATCAGACGGACGGTGTCATCCGTATTCGAGCTGGAGATTAGCAGCAGCCGGGAAATTCCGCGAAAGGCTTCATCCAGCGATTCCGTCACATCGTAATCGGCATAACGGACTTCTACGCCTTGCTCCCGGAGATACACCGCCTGCTCAAGCTTCCGTACTCCGGCTACAACCTGTTCTGCGGGGATACGGCTGCGCAAATTTTCTATGATCAGACTTCCCAATTGTCCGGTGGCGCCAGTAATCATAATCTTCATTATTATCTCTCCCTTGTATGTTCGCTCAATTTGTTCAGCAGACCCAGCAGCTGGTGCAGCTCCGTATCATCCAGACGCTTCATCACGCCGGCAACAGCTTCCCGGTTTCCAGGCAGCTGTTCAGACAGCAAGGCCCGGCCAGCTTCAGTAATCGAAATCACCGTCTTGCGTCCATCCTTGGCATGATCCGCACGGGAGATATAACCGTCTTTGTCCAGCGGAGTGAGCAGGAGGCTGATATTGGCTTTGGTTACACCGATTCTCTCTGCGAGCAGCGAAGGGAGTATCGCTCCCCCGTGCTTCGCAATCTCTACCAGTACGCGGATTCTTGCCCCGTTCAGCCCTTGAGCCTGCCAGTATTTCTCGGATACGGCTACTGCATGGGCTGTCGCTCCCACCATAGCGAAGAAAACCTCATTGTGGAGCGGCAGCTCCAGCACATACTTTTGCAAAGCATCCATCCGTGCATCCATCCGATCATTCATAAGTCCATTCATAGAATCATCCATCAGTCCGTTCAATAGTTCGTCGGCTGGTTTATTCATCCGCTCACCCATTTGATCACCCATTCTATCATTCAAAGTTTTGTCCATATCGCTCTTTAACGAGACATAACACCACTTAACGAGACATAACCCCACTTAACGGAAACATCGCCCCTTAACGAGACATAACACCGCTTAACGCCTCTTAACGCCGCAACCTCAATTTAGTTAATAGCTTAACTATATTTATGTAGAGAATAACTCAACCAGCTCATATTGTCAAAATGTTGCCATCAGAGCACCCCCGGCAGGTGTGGGTTTATACTAAAAGCCATTTTAAAGACACATAGTTTGGGTGTGCGTTTAACTGTGCATTTAGGCGTGCATTTAGGTGTGCGTTTGGACATGCAGTTTTGATACTTGTTTGATCATACGATTTCAGTACTCGGTTGGTTTAGGCATTCGGTTGGACATGCGTTTGGTTATTCATTCGTTCTTGCTCAGAATTACTGGTGACTTAACCGGACTAAGCCTGGATTGTTGTACTAAATGCAAGATTTATCCTATATTAACTTGTAAAATTGGTTATTGTTGTACTTTTTACAACAATTCTTACGATTCAGCGGGTTACCCGACTGAATTGTTGTATTTTGTGCAAGATTCCCGGTAAATTAGCGAGATCGAATTTGAATTGTTGTACTTTCTGCAGGATTTCCCTGCTTGATCGGATCAGGCCTGCTATGTTCCGTTTTTCGCATAATATAAAACCCCCTATCCTTCAATCGAAGGTAGGGGGCATGGCGGAAGGCACACGGAGTACGTCAAAAGGTACAAGTTACGGTAGATGGTACACATCCGATAGATGGTACAAGTCACGGTAGATGATTAAGATCCGATAGATGGTACAGTTCCAGTAAATGGTACAGAACACAGTAGCTGACTCACGTACAATTATGTTGCCTCCACTAGACAATCGTTAGATCAATACCGCCTTAGCTGTTGAAGTCACTGGTTCTTCGTTGTAGCTCATACTACCCTCCAGAACAACCTCCAGCTTGATCAGCTCAGAGCGGCTGGCCAGACGGATTGGCGGTCCCCAGGTTCCGTAGCCGGAGGAGACAATGACATGCAGCTTGTCTTTGAGCAGATAACCCCAGTCCAGCTCGAACAGGCGTCTCGTAATCCAGTGATTCGGAGCAATCTGCCCGCGGTGGGTATGTCCCGACAGCAGTACATCCACGCCAGCCCGCGCAGCAAGCTCGAAGCCGGTCGGCTGATGATCCATCATAATAATCGGCTTCGTGCGGTCAAGTCCGTCCAGCAGAGCCTCTACACTGAGCCGTCCGCCCGCTTCCATCGCCTCCGCCGTCTTGTCTTTGCGGCCCACAACGTATACTCCCGAGGTTTCCACAACCTCATCCTGCAGAACTTTAATGCCGATGTTATTCATCACTTCAGTGTACTGCGCAATCGAACCGCCATAATACTCATGATTCCCCAGCACAGCATAGACCCCGTAACGTGCCTTAAGCTGCTTCAGCTGCTGGTCCATTCCATTGCGGATAAAAGGTTCAATGCTGTCATCCAGCACATCTCCGGCCAGAAGGACGATATCGGGATTCATCGCATTAATCTCCGTGACCATCCGGCGTAAATGGCGGTTCCCGACAATGTTGCCCAGATGCAGGTCAGAGGCGACAGCTACCGTCAGCGGAACGCTGGTTCCAATAGACTTATCGACTTTCAGTCTGTGGCTCCGCACCACTGTACTCCAGGCATTGCGTGAACCCCATAGCAGGAATACGGCAAGCAGTGCCAGCACAGTAGCTCCAGCTTCGGTAACAAACGCCGAGAGGCCCACACCGGTGAGCGCCAGCACTCCATATACCAGATCGGTCAGCGGCAGCAGAATCACGGCAAACTCCATACAGGCCAAATAATAGGACCCGACCACCTTGAACAACCGGCCAACCGGCTTAAGCGCCTTCGGCAACGGAACTCTGCCAATAATATAAGAGAAGGCAATCACAAGAAAGACAGGCCAGTAAGCAGCAGCATGAATACCCGGCAGCCATTCCTGGAGCAGAACCCACAGATGCCATCCAATGTAGAAATTAACAAGTCCAAGCACAAGAAGCATGATAATTCCCGAAGCCAGCATGCGCATGTTTTTCACCCTATTCACTCCCTTAAGGTAAGTTTCTATAATATCTACTTCAGATCATATCACAAAGTATTAGTGAGGTATAAATTGTGCTCCGCCACTATGAAAAATCTTAGACACATGCAGGAACTTAGCTGAATAAAAACGAATCCGTTCTATGTAACACTTGAGTAACTATTTACGTTAAGCGGGAGAAAGGTGAGGATTTCCTTGGATCACTCTTTTAAGATTTCGTTTATGGCTTTTTCAAAGATTTCTCTATTCATTTCATTATTAATTCTGATTGTCGTATTAACCGGCAGTGATTCAAGTGCAAATATACAAACCACTCCAATAGACCTTAACAAAAGCTCCGTTTCAAATATCCCCTATTCCATTCGTTCGAGCATGTCTTTTGCATTTCATAAGGCAGAAATTGAGAAGCAATTGGGAAAAGCCGATATTACCAGACGCATGAAAGGCTATTCCTATGAAATACGAAATGTTTCTGACGGCAGTCATATCTTTATAATGTACATGAGCAGCAGCTATGTTTCTGACGTATGGAGATTAACGCATTTGTTAAGTCTGGATAGCTTCAGCAAGATCACCATCGGAGAAAGTACAGTAAGCGATGTGGGAAAAATTGATCCCTACTTCATGGAGTTTAATTACTCTGATCAGCAAAAGGTGGCAACGAGTGAACATAAGCTAGACGATGATGGAGTAATGATTATTAGCTATACACACAGCAATAATACTTGGGTTGTTGATTCGATCGAGCACACCAAACAAGATCCGTCAGCGTTTGCTGCAAAACTTCTGCCTGAGGATAAAGAATTGCTGCTGGAAGATTATTAAGCTGTGTACGCACAGTAAAAAAGAGCCCAACAGGCTCCATTTATACTTCACTTAACGCTTTCAGAATTTTCGCTTTAGTCTCCTTTAGCCGTGTCTCTGCACCATCCGGATGCAAGGGCTCACTCCAGGCCAATCCGTCACCCTCGTAGCGTGGAACAACATGCATATGGTAATGGGTCAGATCATTAAATTTACCGCCGTCAGCACAAATTCTGATTCCGTCCGGTTTGTACAGGCTTTTGAGCAGCGCAGTAACCTTCTGCGAAGCATCCGTAACCGCATGCGCGGTTTCCGGGTCCAGCTCGTCGGTATCCAGGTAATGTTTTTTAGGAAGAATCAGGGTATGCCCTTCATTGAACGGAGCGATATCAAGTACACAAGTGATAAGTTCATTTTCCAAAATAATGTTCAGGTCTGGTTCAATACCATTAGCGATTCTGCATCCCAGGCATTCCATATTGCGCCTCTCTCCCCTCTAAAAAAAGAAAATGCCCTGCGGCATCTTCGTGTTCCGGATTATGTAGTTAAACGGCTTTGTTACCTTTTGCAGCGATACAGTCCCCGATCAGCTTGTCACATTTGTGAATGTGATTAATCAGCCAGTCAGTCAAAGTACGGTTAAGCTTGATTGTTGACAATACGGATACCCCTTTGGTCTTAATACTCTCTTCCAGATCCAGAACGGTCTGTACGAATTCAGCATGCGTCTTCTGGTGTTCTGTCAGTTCAGGGAAGTCGATGTCCTTCATCAATTGCTCTTCACTGCCGAAATGCTCCACGGTGTAGTCCTTAAGGAACTTCAGTGTTTCTTCGATCTTCTCTTTGCCCTGCTGGTTGCTACACGCTTCAAAAAAGTCATTCAGCTTCACAAGCAGCTGTCTGTGCTGGCAGTCAATCTTCTCTACTCCGATGTCATATGAATCCTTCCAGTTAATCATTGACTCACCTTACCCTTTTCCATAAATTACATAATGAAAAGCATAATTCATTGTCCGCTTTTCCGCATAAAACTTCTATTAACAACATCACACGACAGCAGAAAACAACTTTCTGCAGAATTGGCGTTGCAGTTTGTTATGGAAGGAGTACGATATAGCTAAGTCATTAACCTGTTCATATACGAGCCTGTATTTCGCCTTCTCAAGTTAGATTCCACTCCAGGTTGTATCTGTACAGCTTCGATGGGCGGTGTCCGGCATCGCGGGTACTCTCATCCGTCTCAATTACCCGCTCAGCAATCTTGCGGCGGAATGCGGCGGCGAGCAGCTCTTTGCCAAGGATGATTTCATACACACGCTGAAGCTCGGACAAGGTGAACAGCGGCGGCATCAGATTGAACACAATATCGGTATACTCAGCTTTGCCGCGCAAGCGTTCGATTGCAGCCTGTACCATCATCAGATGGTCAAAAGAGAATCCCGAGCTCCGGACAATCTCACGGTCCAGATGGCGGACATGGCCCCGGATGGTTTCGGTAAGCTTGACCACACCGCTGAGCCTCGCCTGTTCATTCTGCAGAATAATCTCCACAAATGTCTCCAGCCGGATACCCTGCTCCTGCTCCAAATCTTCGCGGCGGGTCTCCAGGATATTGTAGGAAACCTCAAACCAGGCGGCTGCTGCCGCATCATCCCCTGCTTGTACAGTCAAGGCTTTGCGGTCCACGAGTGCCATGTAAGAACAGCTGATCACCCGCATCCGCGGATCACGCTGAACATCGCCCCAGGTATATAACTGTTCCATATAAATGTTATCGATATTAGTCTCACTGTACAGCTCCCGGCGGGCTGCCTCCTCAACGCTTTCGTGGATCCCCACGAATCCTCCAGGCAACGCCCATTGTCCCAGAAAAGGATGTTCACCGCGCTGTATGAGCAGAAGCTGCAGAGATTTCTCCGCCAGCTTGCGGTAATTATCCTGCTGCTCCTCCATTACGGTGAAGATCAGCATATCCACAGCAACAGACGGACGTTCATAGTTCCCGGCGTCATAAGTCTTCAGGAACTGCTCCTCGGTTAGACCGTTGTAATCAGTGACGGGTTGATTAGACATTGGCAGGCTCCTTTATAGGAATATCTTAATATTATCCCATTGTTAATAACATATCGTTATTATATACCTGCTGCCGAGGAATGCGTCAAGTACAAAGGTGTTGAATCCATATATATATGTACTCCATATTGAGAACGACCGGTCAAATAATATTTTATCGTCACAAGGGTTCAATATGGACAAGCACCGTAGCTACTTGATGGCGGTCCTTCAACTGATCTTCAATCTCTTCCGTAATGTCATGGCTCTGCACCACATTCAGCCTGGAATCCACAAGTACCGTAGTATCCACTAGTACATTGTTTCCGTGAATGCGGGCTTTGATATCCTTAATTAACTCTACGCCTTCAATCTCCGATACCGTCTGCTTCATTAACTCCAGCTCACTTGCATCGAATCCGTCTGTCAGGTCATGAGTGGCTTTGCGGAAGATATCCCAAGCAGTTTTGCAGATCAGCAGACCGACAATGGTAGCGGTGAGCGGATCAAGCCACGGAATGCCGAACTGTGAGCCGATAATACCAATGAAGGCACCCACGCTTACGAGCGCATCCGAACGGTTATCCTGCGCCACGGCATGCATCGCATTGCTGTTCAATTTGCGGGCAAGCTTGATGTTATACCTAAACACAGCGATCATAATCACAGCACAGGCAGCTGCCGTCCACGCGGCAATTAGATCAGGGGTTTCCAGTGAAGGCTGAATGAACTTGTTGATACCCTGATACAGCACTTGAAAGCCTACAGCAATCATTATGAAGGAGGCGATCAATGCAGCAACTGTCTCTGCTCTGAAATGACCATAGCTATGATTGGAATCCGGGGGTCTGCGGGAAATCTTCAGGCCTGTCAAAATTGCTATGGAAGCAATAATATCGGTGCTGTTATTCAGTCCGTCCGCAAGTAATGCCTGCGAGCCTGAAACAGTGCCGATGAACAATTTGACGGCAGATAGCAGTATGTAGGCCATTAGACTAAGCCAAGCCCCTTTTTCACTTTGCTTGATATCGCTGTAATTATCCAAGAAAAAGGACCTCCAAATAATAGTATTGTTCCATACTACACGCTGACTAGCGGGTGGGTCTAGAGAAACAGTGTTGCCGGACGGCGCAAGAGTTAACCCCGCCAAATAGAGTTGCGGAGCCGGAAGTATGTTGCCTCGCCCAACATTGTTTGCCCCGGTTCAACATTGAGCACAACTCCCTGCTGCAGAACCCAGTAACTTTTCATTGCAAACTTCGTCTAACTAATAGGAAGCGGTCACGGCAGCCGCATTAAAAAGCGGATACCCTCCTTATAAAGGAGGCATCCGCTGTAAAAACAAACGAAAGGGACAAGTCCGGAATCATATTATTCCGCCGGAGGTGTAAAGGAACGGGCGGCGAACTCGGCATCCAGCATATAGAAGGCATTGCTGTCCGTTTCAATCCGTTTGAGCTTGGCGATAATATTGCTGAAGAGCGCTTCTTCTTCCACCTGCTCGTCAATGAACCATTTGAGGAAATAGATTGTAGCATGCTCGCGTTCATCCAGGGCCAAATCAGCCAGATGATAGAATTTCTTCGTATTCTGCTGCTCATGGGCGAAGGCATGCTCGAACGCATCCAGCATGGATGAATATTCATTATTCGGCTCCGGCAGGGCGGCAAGGGTGGCACGATAGTCACGGTCATTGAGGAATTTGTAGATTTTCATCGCATGGAACCGCTCTTCTTCAGCCTGCACCAGGAAAAAGTTGGCGAATCCGTCGAGACTTTCACCGGAACAATACGCGGCCATCGCCAGGTATACATGAGCGGAGTAGAACTCGAAATTCATCTGTTCATTAAGCGTGTTCATTAATTGTTCTTTCATTGACAGGTCACCTCATCCTTCTCATTTGTGTACACAGTAAGCAGTTCTTATGTAAAATCTACTTCATCTTATCATTCCTACCCGCCAATCAGCAAACGAAAGGACGAATCTCAACAATGAAATGGTTCAGCCCACGGCAATATAAGTCGACCCCGCATCAGCACCCGCTCCTCCTCTTGACAACCGTTGTATGTCTTCTGCTGGCAAGCGGTTGTGAAGGAAGCGGAAGCTCTGCACAGGCAGGCACGGGTCCTTCGCGGGCACCGGCATCAGCTTCTCCCTCTGCTCCGGTGACTACACCGGCAGCAACAGCAGCAGAAACACCTGCAGCCAGTGTCCAGTCTTCCGCTACTCCTGCTTCGGCAGCAAACAGTACAGACAGTAATGACGTTATCTCCCGGAAGCTAGCCGGAATGACACTGGAGGACAAGATCGGGCAGATGCTGCTGGTCGGAATCGATGGAACTACGGCAGAGTCAGCCGCACAGAAGATGATTGCCGAAGACAAGGTAGGCGGAATCATCCTCTATTCCGATAATATCAGCAGCCTGAAGCAATTGGTCAGTCTGACCAATGCCTTGAAGAAGAGCAATAACGGCAATCCGGCCCCGCTGTTCATGAGCGTGGACCAGGAAGGCGGCAAGGTGAGCAGACTTCCTGATGAATATGCAGTGTTCCCTTCCAATGCAGCAGTAGGGAAAGAGAATAGTGCTGCCGCTGCCGGAACGATGGGCGAACTTCTGGCCCGGGCGGTGAAGTCCTCCGGCTTCAACATGGATTTCGCACCTGTCCTAGATATTAACAGCAATCCGGATAACCCGGTCATTGGCGACCGCTCCTTCGGCAGCACTGCAGATCTGGTAGTCCGCCTCGGCATCGCCGAAATGAAGGGCTTGGAGTCTGAAGGAATTGTGCCTGTAGTGAAGCATTACCCCGGCCACGGGGATACTTCCGTCGATTCCCATCTGGAGCTGCCGGTAATTAACAAAACAGAGGCGCAGCTCGCCAAGCTGGAATGGCTGCCTTTCCAGGCGGCCATTAAGGAGAAGGCAGATGCTGTAATGGTAGCCCATATCCTGTATCCGAAGCTGGACCCTGAGAAACCCGCTTCCCTGTCCCAAGTAATCATCGGTGAGCAGCTACGCGGAGAGATGGGCTTCAAGGGAGTCATTATAACCGATGATCTTACGATGGGCGCTATCGTCAAGAACTACAGCCTCGCTGCGGCTGCAGTCGATACTGTACAGGCCGGCAGCGATATTCTGCTGGTCGCCCACGAGTACAAGAATGAGCAGGCGGTGCGGGCCGCTCTGCTCAGCAGCGTGAAGGACGGTACGATCACAGAG
This sequence comes from Paenibacillus sp. FSL R10-2199, assembly GCF_038000235.1. Lineage (NCBI taxonomy): Bacteria > Bacillati > Bacillota > Bacilli > Caryophanales > Paenibacillaceae > Paenibacillus > Paenibacillus sp. FSL R10-2199. Next base: position 5,535,700 of record NZ_JBBOBO010000001.1, read on the forward strand.
GCACGGATTGATGAAAGTGTCTACCGCATTCTTGCACTGAAAGCCAAATATGAGCTGACCGATCAGGCAGTCCCCGTCCCCGATCTTACCGGGCTGAACAGCGATATCAAAGCCTGGCGTAAGCCATTTCAGCAGAACAAGTAGTTAACAAGCGGAATCGGTACCACTCTCAACAATTTATACGCTCTGGGGAAGTGAAGCTTACTCCTTATGCAGTAGCGAGAGGTGTGAACCAGCAGAGTTGGAAAAAAGGCACTTAATTCTGCCGAAATCATGCGCTTCAGGGAAGCAGTTGGAAAAAGTACAATTAATCCACTGAGCCCCAAGGATTTTAGCAGAATTCGGTCTGATTAAGTGTTGTTTATCCAACTGTTTCCAGGAATTGTACCCGTGACATCAAATCAGATGTACTAATTCCACTTTTATATTTTAAAAAAGCCCCAAACCCTGCAATCAACCAGGTTTGGGGCTTTTCACTGCTGCTATACTACTGAAGAACTACCGTATCCCCAGCCTTCAAGCCCGAGAGTACTTCAGTCTTCTCTGTCGTTTCCATGCCAATCTTGATCTCCGTGCGCTCATATTGGCCATTCCCTTTGTCCAGCATGACATAAGCCAGATCACCTTCATGGACAACGGCAATACTGGAGACCACTACCGCCTTCTCTTTACGCGAGGTCTCGATGTCACCGCTGAGGCTGAGGCCGCCGATCAGATGCTCGTCGGGCTGCAGGGAGATGACTACTTCGAATTGCGGGATTTGCCCAGCCGTATTCTGGCCGGTGGTCGTCGTCGCAAATTTGGATACCTCGGTTACTTCCCCATTAAGGATCAGATCCTTCATCGCTGTCATCTTCACCTGTACCTTCATTCCTTTTTTGATACGGAAGATATCCTGCTCTCCGACCTGTGCAATGAACTCCAGCTTGTTCAGATCAACGATCTTGCCGATGTACTGATTATCTGTAACTGTCTGCGGACGTTCAGTACTGCTGTCGTAGAGGAAGATGCCGTTATCGGGTGCATGATAGACCGCCGTGTTCAGCTTCGTTTTTTTATCCGCAAGCTCCTTGGCCTGGATCTCCGCATTCACCTGATTCAGCTCGTCGTTCAGACGCGCAGCCTCCTGGGCAGCCAGCGCCTTCAGCCGTTCCGCTTCCGTACCGGCCGGAGCCGCACTATCATCCTCCTGCTGGCTGACAAAAGCGTTCAGCTCCGCCTCCAGCTTCGTTTTGCGGTTGGCAGCTTCTGCCGTCGCAATCTCATTGCGGAGTGTACTCTGATCCAGTGTAAAAAGGACGTCCCCTTTCTTGACCTGTGCCCCGTTCTCTACTTTCCAGGCGGTCACCTTAGAGGCAAACGGTGCATACACCAGCGTCTCCTGCTGGTATTGCGATCTTCCTTTTACCTGTATCGAGCTGGTCAGCGTCTCCTCCGTTACCGGGAAACTGATTACCTGCATCGTTTCCGGCGGAAGCTCTGCCGCCTCCTTGCCCTTGAAGAACTTGGTATACCCCAGATAACCTGCGGTACTGATGATACCTAAGATTATGATCCACTTCAGGCTCTTCTTTAGAGTCCTCTTCATCATTTCGGCTTCCTTTCTAGCTTAGGCTTAATCTCGTTTAATGGCGGTCAACGCATCGGTTCGGGAGGCGCTGATGGCCGGATAGATTCCGGACAGAACTCCGGTCATAATGGCAAAGGATATCCCGATCGGCAAATTCATCGGCGGGATGAAGAAATTCATCCCATCGCCTGCCGAACCGACCAGCTTATTTAGCCCCATGACAATTAAATAGGAGAACAAGACACCGAGCAGTCCGCCCAGCAATCCCAGAAGCGCGGCTTCTGTAATAAACATATTGCGGATCTGACCCATGTTAGCCCCCAGGACTTTCATAATGCCAATCTGCCGGCGACGCTGATGGGTCGACATCGTCATAGCCACAATAATGGAGATCGAGGCGATGATCAGAATAAATACACCGATGCCGAGTGCTGCCATCTTAATCATGTCAAATTGTTCCTTCAGCATTTCCTGCTGGAACAGATTGTCTTGAGCGTTCAGTGACAGCTTCTGAATCATCTGCTCGACTGACTTGATGTTCGCCACATCATCCACTTTCACTGTAACTGCGTTATAGCTCCCCTCTTCCGGGAGATTGAGGACACTGGTGGTGGAATTATCAAATACCAGTTCCTTGGAGAGCTGCGCTGCAGTTTCAGGTGATATATACATAATCTTGTCATACGAAGCCTGCATATCGTCGATCCCTTTTGCTCCTTCCAGAATGCCGCCCACCTGAAGCGGAGAGCTAAGCTTCGTTGCAGGTGTTGTTGTGCTATAGTCCTGCGCCTGAATCTGAATCTGCTTGCGGTACAGCTCGGAGGGCTGGACCGATAGTTTTCTATACTGCTCCTGAATATCCTGATTGAACGGATCATTGCCCATACTTTCATAAAGCTTCTGGCGGGTCTCCAAGTCGATTAAGCCCAGCGTCGCCCCGTAATTGAGCACGATCGTTCCCGGCTGGCCATTCGCTCCGCCCTGCTTGAATTTATGATCGTATTCCGTCAGCATCTGCAGATCGGCGACAATGATCCTGACATCAGCAATCTTATTGTCGATCGTCACCAGCTGCAGATATCCTGCCTCCTGAAAAGGTGAAGCGGCCTTCACATGATTCAGTCCCTGGATAATCTTCAGCTTCTGGTCCGTCAGCTTGCCCGGGTCGAGGTTCTCATTCACCTCTCCAGAACCGCCGCCTCCGCTGCCGCCCTTGCCGTTTGAAGGAATTCCCCCGCCCGGCGAGACCATAATTTCGTCCATTTTGAAACTTTGGTTCACCTGTTCGGTCACATAGACTTGAGCAGATTGGCCCACACTCAAGGCCACGATAATTGCTGCGCAGCCGATGGAAATCCCGGTCATACATAGACCTGTAACCACCTTGCGCCGTTTGACCTGTTCCCAGGCCATCCGTGAAATATCTCTGATCTTCACGGCTTCCCTCCCTCTGCAGGCTCAGCTTCACCAGGCATCTGCTGCTCAGCTTCAGCAGGCGTCTGCTGCTCAGCTTCACCAGGCGTCTGCTGCTCAGCTTCACCAGGCGTCTGCTGCTCAGCTTCACCAGGCGTCTGCTCTTCAGTACCTGCAGCTGTCTGCTCCTCAGTCTCTGCAGCTGCCTGCTCTTCAGTCTCTGCAGCTGCCTGCTCTTCAGTCTCTGCAGCTGCCTGCTCTTCAGTCTCTACCTCTACAGCTGCCTTCTGCCCGGCTTTCGCAGCTGTCTGCTGCTCAGTGATCAGGAAGCCGTCTCTGAGCGTAAAGATCCGCTGCATTTGTTCCGCCACCTTATATTCATGTGTAACTACAATAAACGTGGTTTTCATCGTACGGTTCAGATTCAGCAGAATGCTGATAATCTCCTCCTCGGTCTTGGAATCCAGGTTCCCCGTAGGCTCATCTGCAAAGATGACCGACGGTTCTGTGATCAGTGACCGGGCAATACTGACCCGCTGCTGCTGTCCCCCGGAGAGCTGGGAAGGGAATAAATCCGCTTTGTCGGGAATGCCCACCTGCTCCAGCAGGGCGAGCGCCTTCTTCTTGCGGACGGATGGAGACACCGATTGGAATACAAGCGGCAGCTCTACATTCTCCCGGACAGTCAGGCTGGTAATCAGCTCATACGCCTGAAAGATAAATCCGATATGCTTGCGCCGGAACTCGGCAAGCTTGTTCTCGCCCATCTTCACAATGTCTTTGTCGGCAATGTAGATATGACCTTCCGTAGGCTTCATCAAGCCGGCCATCAGATTAAGAAGCGTCGACTTGCCGGACCCCGAACTGCCCAGTAGTGCAACCATCTCCCCCTCCTTGACGGCAAAATTGATTTTATGAAGAACGGATGTCCATTCATTACCGCTTTTGTACGAATGCGTAATATCTTCAACACGCAACATGGAAGCTGCTCCTTTTTTAACCGGTATATTTAGTTTGATTTATGAAGATCATTCCTCAGGCTTGACCGGATTCACATTGGTGACTGCATAAGCCTGGCTGCCCAGCTTTATGCGCTCACCCTGGAATTCATCATAGAATGTTAGGGAGTAGGCCCCTCCACCCATCGTTTTGTACAGGGTTCTGCTGATGGAGAGCGAATACTGGTTGTTGGTTCCTTCGGTCAGATCTGTTCCGAGTGTAAGTGTCTTCTCTGTAGAGATTCCAAACGGATCGGTAATCTGCAGAATCAGCTTATGTTCAAGCGCTCCCGCATCATACTGGTTATCCCGCTTCAAGCCATAGTTGATCGTAATATCAAGGGTATCCGATGACCTCAGATGCTTGCCTTCAGAGCTCTGCACGGAAATTGTATACGGATATAACACAGTCGAAGCCAGTGTACTAGCAGGTACATTACCCTGCGGATTCAGCTGGAGCGCAGCCACATCCACAAATCCGGTCGCTTCCTCTTTACTCTCAATTAGCTTGCCTCCGTTGATACCGGCACCCAGGTAGAGTGAAATGTCCGCGATATCAGCAGCTTTGGGCAGCTTGGTCCAGAATACTACCAGCTGTTTGGCGCCTGGAGAAGCACTGTTATCCGATTGGCTGGAGCTTGCTTCAAAATATTGTCCATCTTTGGTTTTGTAGTAGGCCTGCAGCCGGGCCATCTTGCTCTGCCGCTTCTCTTCACTGCTCAGCAGAAGCTCCGTGTAGACCAGATTGTAATTCTCTCCTTCATATACAGTGGTTTTGTTCTCCTTCAAACTTGCCGCTTTACCTTTTTTGCTTATAGTGTAGCTCTTGCCCTGCGCAATGGTCGGGATACTGTTGATCGAGTTGTTGACACTGAGATCCAGGAACGGAACACTTTCCGAATTCTGTGTGCCGTTTAAGGCAACCCGCATGTCCCGGAACTCTGACGTGTAGGCTATTTTGCCAAGTACATACAATTCCACCGATTTACCTGGGGCTAGCACCGATGATTCCTTGTTGTCCATGTACAACTCCGTAGTCACGGGCAGACTGTCATTGTCAAGCTTGATTGAACCCTTCAGCTCCGGGATCGTAAGTGACACAGTCTGTGTGTTGGTGATTCTCAGTCTTGCAGCTACAATGTCATCATCTCTCCATGGGTAACGCTGCAGAGATTGAATACTGTAAGAGAATGAACCGTATGAATTCGTCGTCATATACTCCTGGCCGGTCATCACATCAGCACGAAGCGCATAGGGGATTACGAAGTAGGCTACAGGGAAAATCATCTTAGTAGTCGCGGTCACAGGACTTGCTGGAGCCGGTGTGCCCGGAGTACCGGTAGTTCCCGCTCCCTCGCTGGTCCCGGATGAATCAGGCCCGCTTATATTATCCGCGCCAACCGCTTCGATCATCAGCAGCTGCAGGCCGGACTGCTCCACTTCAAGCGGTACGCGGACCGTCAGCGGAATGATTTTGGTCTCTAGCGGCTTGAGTGTAACTCCGCTTAACCCCTTCGCACTCACCGGGAAGGTTGTGCCTTTCTGGGATTTGACCGCCAGCTCATAGCTTGGCAGCGTTACTGCTTTGTTGCCGGTATTCTTGATCTGCATCTGAAAAGTCCATACCGCATCTGCATCCTGTGAATATACATTGGCATTGCGTATCAGCGTTTCTATGGTATTGCTGTTCACGATGATTTTTTTGACTACGCCGCTGCCGACGACCAGATTAGGTGATGTGGCCGCTGGAAGCTTATAGGCCGATTTCGGCAGCTCCAGCTTCGTAGTTTCATCCTTTTGCGTAAATTGTAGCTTCATATTATCCGTCTTAAGGTAGACTGGTATTTCGGCCAGATAATAGATGCTCCGCTTCTCTTGCGGCTGAATCTTGTAATCTGCCTGCGTGCTGCTTAACGCAAGCTCAAAGGAAGTCCCGCTGGCGGATACCAGATACGCGGAATACCCCGGATCACCCAGCACCTTATTTCCTTTATTGGTCAGATTGAGTCCAACCTTGGCATAGACTTTGCCGCCGTATTTGTAGAGCTGCAGTGAATCTGCACTGGCTGTAACAGGAATGTCGTTCATGGTGGTATTCAGGCTTGTACCGGCTGCTGCAGCTGTAGAGTAATTCGCCGGAACTGCGTAAGAACCCGTCTGCTTCAGATACCCCTTCGCCTTGGCGTCCCAGACCAGCATGGAGATCTTAAGGCCCTGTAAGGATGAAGTTTGTCCCACATTTACATAGTAGGTAACGCTCAGACTTTCTTTCGCGCCGACTTTTTTCTTCAGTGCATCCGTTCCTACCGGATTCCCCGGAAGCACTGAACCGCCAGGTGTTACAACCCGTGAGAAATATTTCAGCAGACTCGCGCTTGAATTACCGGAATTGGTATATTTCAGCGTATACGATACGATATTTCCGCCGGTCTGACTCCAGATGTTCACGTTCTCAAGGACTGCAGTCACCCCGGCTCCCAGCGGAACGGAATTGAATTTGAATGCTGGTGCAGCGGCGGGTGCCGCCGCGTTCTTTGATGTTGCGGCTGCGGCGGCAACGGGGGCAGCGATGCTGCCGGCCAGCTGGCCGGCTACAAGCGTACTCACGAGCAGAGCAGCATATGTAACTCTATACTTTCTCATTTATTTCCCTCCAGATGTATTTACTAGCAATATTATAGTTGCAGACAGCGTGGAAATTGTATCCACTTTGTAACCCTTCGCCTCCGGTTGTAACCTTCTCAAGCAAAAACATGTCAAGTACAGCACAAAAAGCGCTGATAATGTAACAAAGTTTGTTAATATTGTTTCGGCTACACTATGATTCTATGAGCTGAACAACCGTCTGTACTGGTTTGGCGGCATGCCTTCCAGCTGTCTGAAGACCTTAATGAAGTAACTCGACTGGTGAAAACCGCTCTGCAGCGCAATTTGCGCGACAGACAGCTCAGTCGAAACCAGCAGCAGCTTGGCACGGGCCATCCGGCAGTCACTTAAATAACGGTTCGGCGTCTTGCCCATTATGCTCCGGAACAGCCGCAGAAAATGATAGCTGCTGTAACCGGCAAGCCGGGCCATCGCTTCCAGCGTCCAGGGCCGCTCGCATTCGCTGTGTATCCTGTCGGCCGTGAGCCGGATGGAATGTCTGATCTCCAGCGGCACCGACCCGTGCAGCGGCTCAGAATTCTGCATCAGCGTCACAAGAATCTCATAGAGCAGGGTAGACAGACGCGGTTCACTCCGGGTCTCATAAGCCGCACTTAGCCTGTACATCTCCTCGAAGACCGGCTCATAGCCCGTTCCGGGATCGAAGGTAAAAAAATAACCGCGGGAGTGATCCGCCTCCTCCAGCATCGGCAAAGATAAAGCTGTGGCGAAATGGACCCAGCGCACATTCCAGGCCTGGCCCGGATCAGAACCGTATTGCTGGTAAGCCCCCCGCGGGAACAGAAACCCGCTCCCCCGCTTCATCGATATCCGTTCCCCTTCCTGGAACACATACCCTTCTCCGCCAAAAACCATATGAAGGTTATAGCTGCCCAGGAAACCTTCACTTCTGCGCTCCGCATGCTGCGGGAAGTCGCTGTAATGGCCCAGCATCTCCGGATAACATACATAATGGGCATACGCTGGCTGCGGTAGAACATAATGCTTTTTCATACGATCCCCTCTTCTCTCCGCCTTGAATCAAGCACGCAATATAGTAATACAATAGCAATATTATGTTATATAAGTGTATACACTGCTGATAATACAATAGATTGGTACCAACTATAAAGCATATATTTACACTTGGAGGTTACTATGAAGAAACCTGTTGCTGCAGAACGATTCGAGCTTGGCGTCTGTTATTATCCCGAGCACTGGCCTGAATCCATGTGGGCGGATGATTACCGCCGTATGGTTGAAACCGGATTCACCATTGTACGTCTGGGCGAGTTCGCCTGGTCGATATTTGAGCCGGAAGAAGGTCAATTTCAATTCGGCCTGTTTGACCGTGCTATAGATTTGGCGCACAGCTACGGGCTGAAGGTGATTATGGGAACACCTACTGCCACTCCGCCCGCCTGGCTAACCGAGCAATACCCTGAGGTATTAAATGTGACTTATGAAGGTGTGACTATGCAGCACGGCATGCGCCGTCATTATAATTACAGCAGCCCCAAATACCGTGAGCTCTGCGCCAGAATTGTGACTAAGCTTGCAGAGCATTACGGCAGTCACCCCGGAGTGACCGGCTGGCAGATCGATAATGAATTGAACTGTGAGGTAAATGTGTTCTACTCGGAGAGTGACCATCTTGCCTTCCGGACGTGGCTTCAGGATAAATATGTGACACTGGATAAGCTGAATGAAGCCTGGGGTACTGTGTTCTGGAATCAGACCTATACCCGCTGGTCACAGGTCTATCTGACCCGGCCAACCCCCTCGCCTAACCAGCCCAATCCGCATCAGGCACTGGATGAGAAGCGTTTCATCTCTTATAACACGATTTATTTTGCCAAAATCCAGGCGGATATCCTCCGTGAACTGGCCCCTGACCAGTGGGTGACTACGAACGGCCTATTCGGACATCTGGACAGCCATGAGCTGAATGACGAGCTGCTGGACTTCTTCAGCTATGATTCATATCCGCAATTCTCGACCATTTACTATGATCCGGCAGAGGTGAACCCGCTGCGTGACCGCGGCTGGGGGCTGTCACTCTCTGCGGTCCGCTCCATCAGCAGCAACTTCTGTGTGATGGAACAGCAGTCGGGACCCGGCGGTTGGGTCAACCGGATGGATATGCCTTCTCCGAAGCCCGGGCAGATGCGGCTGTGGACTTACCAGTCTATCGCCCATGGTGCGGATATGCTGCTCTATTTCCGCTGGCGGACAGCTACTATGGGGAACGAAATCTATTGGCACGGCTTGAATGACTATCATAACCAACCGAATCGGCGCGTGAAGGAAGCCGAGCAGATCGGCAAGGAGCTGGCAAAGATCGGCAAAGCCTTCATCGGCAGCCGGACTCAGGCTAATATCGCCATCGTGCGGGATTATGATAATGAGTGGGACGGGGAATATGACATCTGGCACGGGCCATTCATGTGGCAGAGCAACAAGGAATGGTTCAAGGCACTGCAGCGGAAGCATATCCCCAATGATGTTCTGTATATGCGCAGCAATACAACGCTTGCGGAGCTTGTGAGTTACGAGGTGCTGGTCTACCCGCATCCGGCCATTATGAGTGACGACACAGCGGCCCTGCTGGATCAATATGTACAGCAAGGCGGGAAGCTGATCTTTGGCTGCCGCACCGGATACAAGGATACCACCGGACAATGTTATATGCGGCCTTTTCCCGGAGCAGCCCAGGAGATGTGCGGTGTAACCGTGGAAGAGTTCACTATGGTCAAAGGAACACGTCAGCCTACCTCGATCCGTTGGACGAATAATCCAGGGACGCTTACGGGTGCGGATGCTTTCAATGATATTCTTCATGTGGAAGAGGACAGTGTCGAGGTTATGGGTACCTACGCTACCGATTATTATGCCGGCAAACCGGCGGTAACCCGCAACAAGCGCGGCAAGGGGGAAGTCTGGTACTACGGGGCTGTATTCAATGAGCAGGCCGTGCTGCAAATGATCGGAAGTTTGGGACTGAATTCACCTGCTGCCGAATGGCTGGAATTGCCGCCGGAGATTGAGCTGCAGATCCGCGCTTCTGAGGGAGATACCGCTGCAGGACTCACCTTCCTGCTTAACTATAGTGAAGAACCGGCAGAGATCGTACTTAAGGAATCCAGAACGGATCTGCTAAGCGGGCAAACCCTCACGGGAAGTTATACGCTGGATGGATATGGCGTTCTGGTGCTGGAATAACAATTCCTTTTTAGCTTAGGCATGACTAAATCAATATAAAAGGGTTCCGCCGCCGCAGATTGCTCTGTGGATAGCGGAACCCTTTTGCTGCTGCAAGCTGCCCGGTACCGAAACTGGCGAGGGCATTGCAGCATATAAAATATAGAATTTCCTTGCAATTCGCTGTGAATTATTAGATATTAAAAACTGAAATTCATATTCAGTTTCAACGTGGAAGTTAGTGATAGTTGTATTATGTGCAATTAAAAACAGAAAAAAAGCATGTTTGCCTCTTATAACTGTAGTCTGTACAACTAAATTTGCCCGAATGGGCGAGCCCCCCCTACATAGGGCAGTTTAATTGCACGAAATACAACTAAACGCTTAAACACTAGTAAATCAGGTGATTTAGATGTACAAAGTACAATTAAGCATACCTGATATACCGTGACCGGTCACTGTCAAACCTTCAGCAAGCGGTTTACCAAAGCGGTTATTACAAGTTTATATGTGATGCTATACATAGCTTGGAAATGAATAGTTTGGAATATAGAGGAGCGAGTGAATCCGTGAAGCCAGAATTCATACAACAGGAGTCTCCGGCGAATGGCCGCCTGCAGCGGGATGCCCTAGAGGTACCGGAGGGGAATGACACCTTCCTGCAAGGGGTCAAAGACTGCCTCCCTACTCTGCTCGGCTATCTAAGCATTGGCTTTTCAGCAGGTGTTGTGGAGAAAACTGCCGGCCTCTCCATTGCCGAAATTGCCATGATCTCCATTATTCTTTATGCCGGATCAGCCCAGTTTATCGCCGCAGGAATGATTGCGGCCGGAAGCAGCGCCTCCAGCATCATCATCACAATTCTGCTGGTCAATCTGCGTCATCTGCTGCTGAGCGCGGCGATATCGCCGTACTTCCGCCATTTGAATCCGCTGCGCAATCTGCTGATTGGATCACTGCTTACCGATGAGACCTTCGGGGTAGCCATCCAGAAGAGCGCCTCCAGGAAGCGGATCAGCGAGAAATGGATGCACGGGCTTAATATCACAGCCTATCTGAACTGGTTCCTGGCCAATATCGCCGGCGCCTTCCTCGGACAGTGGATATCCAGTCCGGAGAAGTGGGGGCTGGATTTCGCTCTGCCTGCCATGTTCATCGGACTGCTGGTGCTGACGGTCATGGCACGGCGCAAATATCTGCTGGACATTACCGTCGGCTTCATAGCTGTCATTGTTGCCGTTCTGGTCTCTATTCTGTGGTCGCCCAGCATGGGCGTGATTGCGGCAGCTCTTATAGCCTCTACGATTGGAATGGTGATTGAACAATGGAAATAAGACTGGACATCTTCTTCATTATCCTGGGCGCTGCACTCGTTACCTTCATCCCGCGCGTTCTTCCGCTTATGCTGCTTAGCCGGATCTCCATTCCGGACTGGGGGATGCGTTGGTTAAGCTTTGTACCAATTGCGGTAATGGCTGCATTGGTCGCCCAGGAACTATTCGTAACAGACGGCAGGTTCGCCGGCCTTTCCACGAATGTGGAGCTGATCGCGGCATTGCCCTCCTTCTGGGTAGCCGTCAAAACCCGCAGCCTGCTCGGAACCGTAGTCACCGGCATCCTGGCGCTGATGCTGCTGCGCCTGCTGTTTTAAGCCATTATACTTCAGCTTCAAGCTTCAGCATCTCTTTTACATATTCGCCAATATGATGAATCGCCTGCTGCGCTTCAGGCAGCAGCGCAGCCAGCATCTGAAACACACTCCACATGTTCTCCCACACTTCCAGCGTGGCGGGTGTCCCCTCCTCTATTGCCTTACCGGCCAGCCGCTCGGCATCGCTCAGCAGCACCTCGTGATCACCTACTTGAATGAACAGAGGCGGCAGTCCAGTGAGGTCTTGTCTCAGCGGTGATAATAGTGCAGGAGCTTCCCCGGCATACTCCCCAAGATAATCTTCCAGAATACGCTGATTAGTCTCCCGGCTTCCTGTGGGATCTCTATCCGCCCGGCTCGTATAAGACTCTCCGTCCAAATGAACAAGATCTCCATGAGGCGAGAGCAGGAATGCGCCGCCCGGAAGCGCCTTCTCTTCATCCCGCAGAGAGATTAGCGTCATAAGGGCAAGCGTGGCACCTACAGAATCTCCGCCAAATATGATGTGCCCCGGCTTGAAGCCCTGGTCCAGCAGCCACTGGTACGCGGACAGGCAATCTTCACCGGCAGCCGGATAACGGAATTCCGGAGCCAGCCGGTATTCTACAGTAAGCACAGCAATTCCGCTGGCGGCCGAGAGCCTTGCGGCCAGATCCCGGTAGACTTCACAGCTGCCGGCCACAAACCCTCCGCCGTGGAAATACAGGATTACCTTTGTATCCCTATGTGCATCCGTTTTCTCACCAGTTCTGACCCACTCCCCACTGAATCTCTCTGTCCTTACCTGCTCAACCTGCACACCGTTAAGCACAGGCAGTTGTGCGGCGGATTCTGCTAGGGCGGCGCGGATCTCTTGGGCCGATTGTCCCGGATACGGTTTATTGTGCTTCAACTGGTTGGAAATGGCCTGCAGCTGTCCGGCTGGAGTAACACTTGGGCATAACATAACGGTTCATTCCTCCTCTTAATCGTTCATAGACACAATATAAACCCTGTACCGGAGTACAGGGTCAAGTGGCTATCTCAGATTAAATTCCCGCCGGTTCAGCCCTTCATGTTCAAGATATCAAGAGTCTCCTGAACACCCGGATGCCTGTCCTGTGTAAGGAGGCTGCTCTTCAATTCTTCCAGCTTTGTGCGGGTCTTGTGCCGTTTGGCAATCTCCAGATCAACAGCAGCCATTTTACTCTCAATAACTGTAATAAAATCCGGTATTCCGATACTGCCGTCTGCAGATTTGACCAAAGCTTTCTTGATCTCACGCAGAGTGAAACCGCAAGCTTTCGCATTCTGAATAAAAGCGATCCTTTCCAGCGCTTCCTCCGGATACATCCGGTATCCGCTGGACGTGCGCTGAGGCTGCGGAATCAGCCCGTATTTCTCATAATACCTGAGCGTTTCTATGTTTACTCCGGCCTCTTTGGCCAGCTCGCCTCGTAAATATGGGGTCATCCCTATTTCTCCTTCCTGCAGGATTAGCTACAGCTTCAACTGTTCTTTAAGTGCCGTAATCTCTTCAGCAGAGAGCTCAGTGAGGTCTGACTGTTCCTCATCTGCATATCTGGCTCTAATATAAAATGCAAGCAGGCGGTTATAGGCTTCCCCTTCGCTGCCCGGGCTTTTGCGCTGCCGCTTCTGTCCTTCTGACCATGCTGCCACATCGGCAGCCGTCTCCTGAGGGGTCAGATATGCCTTCACCTCATACCCGTCGGTATGCTTGGCGCGGAGCCAATGACGATAGAGCCAGCGGATGCGTGCCCGGCTTCCATCCATCGTCTCCCACCGGTCCCGGCGGCTGGATGGTGTAAGCCTGGTACGAAAGTAATCCCTGAAGCCCTGAACGGTCTGCTCCCAAGTGAACAGGCTGGTCTCTTCATCCTGATAACCGGCAGCAGCTGCAGGCGATTCTCTGCGCAGCACTGTCAACAGCCAGTCCATTGCTCTGCGGAGCAGTCCACCGGTATTTCTGTATAGCCAGCGTACTCCGTAATACAGCACCACAACTATTGCAGCTGCACCTATAATATAGAAGCCAATGTTAAGAATTGCGGCCAGAATGCCAGGTTCACCGGCTTCCGCTGCCGGGAATTCCTGAATGGCTTGTGGAGGAGCCTCCTCCGGCGGAGGTTCCTCTGCACCGGAGGATAGCCGGCTGAGCCAGGTGAAGAAGAGCCTCACCGCATTCCACAGCAGCATACCCACCGTTTTGCCGCCGCCCGCCGCCAGGACTGCCGCCAGGACAATGAATCCCGCCAGATACAGGCGGTTATGCCGCCGCAGGCCTTCAGGCAGACGTGCAGAATCACTGTTTAAGGAGCTGTAGCGCAGATGGCTGCTGTTGGAGTCAATCAGTGCCAGCACCAGGCATAAGCTTCCGCTCCAGGTTAATATAGTCACATTAGCCTGAAGCTCCGGAATCTGGGAGAAGGCTATTGAACCAATGAAATAGATTGTGATTCCGGCCAGATAGATTCTGAACCGGTTCACCCGTGAAGCTGTAGTCATGCCAAGATACGCACAGACTGCGGCACCCGTTACCAGCGGGATGCCCGGGAGTGTCAGTGTGCTGCTTATCAGTCCGGTCAAGAGACCCAGCAGCAGCGCCGCCAGCAGCTGCTGCCATAACCGGCTGCATCTATGCCGCAGCAGTACACCGCCTGCAACCAGCAGCGGTAATAGGTAAATCCACCGTACCGCTGCTTCACCCGATTGCAGATAAGTCTGCAGCGCCAGCCAGACAGGCAGAAGCAGCAGCCAGTCTATGAAAGCAGTAATCCATAGCGCAAGGTTGGCCTGGAATGAAGATGAGAAACGGAGTTTCATAGCGCTGCACCGCCTTCTTCCGGAATATCCAGCCATTCTACTCCATTCCCCATGAAGCTCAATACCGCAGCGGCATCCTGCAGTTCCGCCCCCCGGTGACAGGTAATGATCAGATAATCCGTATCGCCTTCATCCTTCTCTGCTTCAATCTCCATCAGCCTGCTCATTGGCAATGTTCTGTCCAGATTCAGTCTGGCCAGCATGCCAAGGAATTCTTCAGCCTGTGATATCGGCCAGGTATCCACCGGATCTCTTGCCCCGCCACCGTCCAGCCTTCCGTTGCTGAGCAGCCGGGTCTCAATGCCATGGCTGATGGCATATTCAGCCACGGTCGCCGCATACCGGATGCCTAGCTCGATCCGCTCCACATCGGTTACGGTCCGCCACATGGAATCGCTGATCTCCACGTTCAGGCAGATTACAAGCCGTGAATCGGCCGTGAAATCCTTCTGATGCACCTGCATGCTTCCTGTCCGGGCTGTCGCTTTCCAGTTGATCGAAGCCAGGGAATCCCCTGCACTGTACTCGCGGGTACCTGCAGTAAGGAACGGATCTTCTACAATCCAGCGCTTGACGGGCAGCTCGCCGAGCCAGCTGTGCACCGGCAGCGGAAGCTCATGAAATTGAAGCAGCCCCGGGTAGACAAGCAGCTCCAGCTGCAGCGGGAAGGTCTTCGATTTGCGGCTCATCCCGAAGAGATCCCCTGTGGTCATCGTCGCGGTCTCCAGAAGAAACAATCCGCGCTCCCGGCAGATCACGTTATGCCGGCGTTTGATGTGGCGGTAAGACCTGAGAAAGAACAGGCTGACATGATTCTGTGAGATCTCACCGCTGCTGATGCCCAGATTCTCCTGGGAGCCGAACTCAAGCCCCCGGGCGATACTGGATTCCAGACGCAGCCAAGGCAGGGGAAGCAGCTTCTTATTCATGATCTCCTCGACCATCTCCACCTGCTCTCCTGCATATACGGCCTTGGCCGAGAAATAGCGGGTATATGTGACCTTCTTAAGTGCGTTACGGTCGTATATAACAGAGACGAACAACAGCAGAAACAGCGTGCTTGCAATGAACCACGGCAGCGACATGGCTCATTCCACCCTTCCGCCTCTGGACAGGACAGCAGCCTCCGCCGGAACCTCCACCTCGCGCAGCACCTGTAGCACGACCTCTGCCGATTGCCCCTCGCGGACTCCGGGTCCGCGCTGAAGGATTAGCCGGTGTGCAAGCACCGGAACGGCCACAGACTTAATATCATCCGGAATAACATAATTCCGCCCTTGAATCAGAGCATATCCCTGCGAAGCACGCAGGAGGGCGAAGCCTGCCCGGGGGCTCGCACCCAGCCGGACAGCAGGAGATTTACGTGTAGCCTCGACCACACTGATCATATACGCCAGCAGTTCATCACTTACATTAATACCAGCGGTAAGCCGCTGCATCTCTTGAATTTCCTCTGCACCTGCAACCGCACCGGTATCCTCCAGCGGGTTGTTCTGGCGGAACCGCTGCAGAATATGAACCCCTTCATTAAATGTGGGGTACCCTGTTGTAATCCGCATTAAGAACCGGTCGAGCTGTGCCTCCGGCAACGGGAACGTCCCCTGGCTGTCAATCGGATTCTGCGTGGCGATGACCAGAAACGGCCGCTGCAGCTCATGAGTCACACCGTCGATGGTAATCTGCCGCTCCTCCATACATTCCAGCAGGCTTGACTGGGTACGCGGAGTGGCCCGGTTAATCTCATCAGCGAGCAGAATACTGGCGAATACCGGACCTGGACGGAATTGAAATTCCCCGCTTTTCTGGTTGTAGTAGTTGATGCCGCTTAAGTCAGAAGGCAGCAGGTCGGGCGTGAATTGAATCCGCTTGAATGTGCAGTCCAGCGAGCGGGCGAGTGTTTTGGCAAGCAGCGTTTTGCCTGTTCCGGGCACATCCTCCAGGAGTACATGACCATTTGCGAGCAAAGCTGTTAGCAGCAGGTTTACACCATCTTCTTTTCCGACAATAACCTTAGCCAAATTTCCCCTTATCGATTCAATTAGAGCAGATGCTTCTTGAAGATTCATGTATAATGACACCATCCTATTCCAAAAAAAGGTATGTACTATAGCTTAATCATACCAGAAAGCGTCTACATTATATAATTGGGAGAATCAACAGTCATTTCAGCTGCTTGCCGGACTTCGAGCGTACCCATGCTACGATAAAATAGTACACCGGTATAAACTCCACAATCAGCCAAAAAATACTCGTATTGAAAGAATAATAATTGTGGTAATATACGGCCACATTCATCGAGTATACAAATGCAATTGTAATGGAACAGACCGTCAGGAGCGGAATCATAATTTTTTTTGCTTTTTGTCTGGTAAGATACAAGGCGCATTTATAAGCAACATAGATCATAAAAGAGCTGTGAATGAACATTGAGGACGACCATATGCCAATCAGAATCGGATCAGAGTTTCCCAGGAGATCATCATTCGAGGAACTGCGGATCATCTGCAGGAAGGGAAACTGCAGTTCCTTCCCGAGATACGGGCCGAAATTCAGCATGGTCATAAGCCATACTATCAGAACAATCAGTATCACAGTGATCCCCCCCAAACTTAGTGGCTTCATGATCTTATTGCTGATCTTAAGCTCCGGGGCAACAAAAAGAAACACAACCCATTCGCCAAACCAGGACATCACCGTAATCGAATCCTTAATGACGATGCGCGGGTCATGATAATGGATAAATGCCGGAAGCATAGAATATTCTGCATGCTGGATGAATAAATACGTACTTAGAATGGCGAAGACAATGCAGATCAGAGCAATGCCTTCCGACATATACACCATAGAGGCAAAACCCAGATGAGCGGTGTACATAATGACCAGACCTACAACAAGTATAATAAAAAGCGGGGGAGTTCCGCGCAAATAATTGCCTCCGAAGAACAGTGCGAAATTGTGTATATCATATGATACGTAATAAATACACCAGCACAAGAGCAGAATCACTATGATTCCATGCAGCCACTTCCCCATAATCTCTGCCCCGAACTCAACCCAGCCTATTCCCGGCTTGAGCTTTCCCACCATGATCGTGAAATATAACAGAATCAGCCCAAGGAAACCGCCAAGAATCAGGCTTATCCATCCTTGATAGGATGAGGTTTCAATGAGACCGGGAATCAGAAACATCGTACTTTGAGAGCCAAGGTATACAATCGAGAACCGAGTCATTTGCCATTTAGATGTCCGCATATTTCCTCCTTCGCCCCCTTATTTCTCCGAACCAAAATCCGCAATTTTAAAATCAGCTGTCACCTTGATCCGGGCCTCCCTGCTGTAATAATCCTCCCAGTGATCACGCAGACGTTTCCATTCTTCCGGATAATTCCATTCCAGCAGCATACCGAGCTGAAGTACATCTATTCCCGCCTTCTGCACATTTTCCAGCGTCTCCGAAACTTCCTTTACCGCTTTCTCCTGAAGTTTGGTCTTAAGCAGATGGCTGAGCTGGTCCGCTTTACGTTGTTTGGAGTCCTTGAAGGAGGTTATACTCGCCCGGCCTTTTAGCTTCACATGGAATTCTGGCCCTTCAGGAGTCATCTTGACAGAGGAGGAGGTTTTGTCATTCAGAAAATACGCAGTGGCAGTCCCCTTGCCGTCATCATCCCAAGCAAACGAATTTACAGATTGAACATAATGATCTGCTGCCCAAGCCAAGGCTCTACCCTCTTTCACCTTCAGTATGGCCTTCATCTTCTTATCCTGAAACAGCATCACACCGTCTACCCCGCACCAATATTCCGTTTTCCCCTGCTCGGAAGTTTCACTTTTTTTGCCGAAAGATAAATAATTCATGGCATAGCCCATATGGTAGGATTCCGACAGTATGCAGTCTCTGATTGTTGTGCTGAACAGAATCTTTTGCCTGGCCATATTATTAAGCACCTGATCGGGCAATTGCTCGAAGACCGGTGTCAGCATCGGGATCTCCTTAGCCTTGCCTGGAGCAGCCATAATATAGGTTCCGAGAGAATTCTCAGGCTGCCGCTGGAACCATTCCAGCATATCTCCTATCCCCTGCTTGGCATATTGTTTGCCCAGTACAATAATCTTGAGATGTGAAGCCTCCATTTTGCGTGACAAATCCTTCTGAATCAGCAGGATAGCTTCCGGAATGGTCGGTGCAGTCTTGGATACCATAGAGTAGCTCTTTCCGTCTCCAGCCGCGCCCCCTTGTGCGCCTGAATCCAGACGGTTCGGGAGCGGCGAACTGATAGTCACCTCAACCGTTCCGGGTTCCTCACCAACATCAATAAACAAGCCAAATACAAAGGTCAATTCGTCGAGTTCCAGCTTGGACCAGCAGCCGGTCAGATTCAAAAGCAGCACTAACACAAGGATCAGCTTGAGGGGCTTCATTGCTTCTGTCTCCTTTTATTCTTCCTGTCGGTATAGGAGGAGCTGCGCTCCGTCATATACTGGGACGGAACACGGACCACGGTATCCTTCCAGTCTTCCAGAACCAGCGGAGCCACCGGTTGGAGAAAGGGAGTGCCAAACGATTTTAGATTAGCCAGATGGCCATATATGATAAAAACGGCGATGAAGACACCAATCAGTCCCATCGTCCCCCCCAGAATCAGGAGCACGAAACGCAGCAGCCTGAAGGTCAATCCAAGCTCAAGATGGGGGATGATGTAGGAGGCGATACCCGTAATGGAAACTACAATGACCATGGGTGCTGAGACAATTCCCGCCTGTACCGCAGCCTGCCCTATGACAATACCGCCGATAATAGAGACAGTCTGGCCAACCGGCTTCGGAATGCGGGTCCCTGCTTCTCTCAGTGCTTCGAAAGTAAGTTCCATGAGCAAAGCTTCCGTCAGTGCGGAGAAAGGGATATTCTCACGGGCGGCAGCAATGGTGATCAGCAGGTTGGACGGAATAATCTGTGCGTGGAAGGTTGTGATCGCCACATATAAAGAAGGCAGAATCATCGATATCAGCGAGAAAAAGAAGCGGACCAGCCGGATCCAGCTGCCGGCATAGAAGTTCTGGTAATAATCCTCAGAGGATTGCAGGAGCGCAAAGAAAGTTACAGGTGCCAGTAATGCCGACGGGGTACCGTCCTGCAATATGCTGATTCTGCCCTCCATCAACGATGCGGCTACAGAGTCGGGACGTTCTGTATATTGATAGATTGGAAAAGGTGAAAAATGCCCCTGGCGCATATGCTCAGCCAAATAGCTGATGCCCAGAATTCCGTCGACTGAGAGATTATTTAGTTTCTCTTCCATTTCAGCCAGGATTTCCGGCTTACAGAGCCCTTCGATATAAACCAGATATACATCGGTTTTGGTGTATCTGCCGATCGAGAAATGTTTGGTCTTCAGATCGGCATGCTTGATCTTGTGCCGCAGCAAGGACAGATTCGTCTGAACATCCTCGATAAAAGCCTCCTGGGGTCCAATGACCACCAGCTCGTTCTGCGATTCGGACACTGCCCTCTTCTGATACTGGGTAATTTCGAAATAATAGACATACGGCAGTCCTTCAATACAGAGAACCGGATTCCCGCTGACAATCAGCTCCACGGCCCTGTCCGGATGAAAAGCCTTCATATAAGGAATGGCAAAGGCTGAGCCGCGGTCCAGACGCTCCATGAATTGCGGCCAGTCCGGTTCACTGTTAGCCTCTGATTTCAGCGGGCTGGCAACAAACTCCTGCAGGCTGAGCATGTCCACGATGGCAGGTATATAGATCAGCATGCAGGCGTGTCCGTACACATGTATCGACTGGTATACAGCATCGCTGCAATCCGTGAGCTGTTCTTTGATGAGCTCCAGTATATTCTTGTCCGGCACCCTGCCTGCCTCCTTCCGGTTATAGAGAATCTTCCTTAGTGTGCCAGAACACCCTGAATTTATGCCCCCTAAGCGCAAATAGCCCCACTATGCGGGCCCCAAAATATATAAATTTCATTAAAAAAGGAGCCGGATCATCCCGGCTCCTTCATTAAACGGTGTATTATCGTTGCTGTATCTGTCCTTAGTAGCCCATCACAGGATGAGGAATATAAGGCTCCTCCAAACGGAGTACATCTTCCGGACTGAGCGTGACCGATACCGCTGCAGCAGCATCCTCCAGATGGCTCATGCTGGTCGCTCCGACAATCGGTGCTGTGACCGGCTTCTTCTGGAGGACCCAGGCTAGTGCAACCTGGGCACGCGGAAGACCCCGTTCTTCAGCAATCTCCTTCACTCTCAGCGCCACAAGGCGGTCGGCTTCCTCCGTCCGGGAGTACAGCAGCTTAGCAAATTGGTCACTTTCCGATCGGGTACTCGTCTCCTGCCAGTCCCGGGTCAGCCGCCCGCGGGCCAGCGGACTCCAGGGAATCACTCCGATCCCTTCCGCTTTGCACAGCGGCAGCATTTCCCGTTCTTCCTCACGATACAGCAGATTTACATAATTCTGCATCGATACGAATCGTGTCCAGCCGTGCCGCTCCGCCACATGCAGTGCCTTCAGAAACTGCCAGGCAGACATCGAGGATGCTCCGATGTAGCGTGCTTTGCCCGCCTTCACCACATCATGCAGCGCTTCCATCGTTTCTTCAACCGGTGTCGACGGATCCCAGCGGTGAATCTGGTACAAATCCACATAATCCGTCCCCAGCCGCTTCAGGCTATGGTCGATCTCGCTCATAATAGCCTTACGCGACAGGCCTCCGCCATTGGGGCCCGGGCGCATTTTACCATGCACCTTAGTAGCAATGACTACCTCATCACGGGAGGTGAAATCCTTGAGCGCACGTCCGACAATCTCTTCGCTGGTACCGTCAGAATAAATGTTGGCCGTATCGAAGAAGTTGATGCCCAGCTCCAGCGCTTTGCGGATAAACGGCCGGCTCTCCTGCTCATTCAGTGACCAGGGATGAGTTCCGCGTTCCGGCACCCCGTAGCTCATACACCCCAGACAAATCCGTGATACATCCAGTCCCGTTGTTCCCAGCTTCACATATTCCATAATCGGCAGCATCCTCCCTATAGCAAATTAGATCCTATGAAACCGATTATAGTATACCGCTGCCGGCCGGAAATGGAAATCCGTCCTGTTATCCGGCTTATTGAAACGTAGCGCCGATGTTCGTACCGCTTGGCGTACCTGATCCGATCAGATCACTTCCGGCGGCCAGCTTCAGAAAGCTGCCGAGGCTGAACGAACCGTCCGCATTTCTCACGACCGAAGGTGTAAGACTGACAAAATCACTACTGCTTGCGCTTAGGCCTTTGGCATTGGTGCTGGCATTGCTTTTCCACCATACATTGGTGCTGAGGATGTCCGTTCCGCTGGTCTTATCGCTGGAAGCGCCGGCAAAACTCAGATTATTCGTAAATTGATGAGTTCCTGTATCAAAGGCAAAATTGCTCTGACCATTGCTCCACGAGGTATTATTGGTCATTTGAATGGAACCTGGATTGCTATTGTAGGTGAACCCGTGTTTTTTGTTCTGAAAAGCGATGCTGTTCAACACGATGTGATTGACAGCAATCTTTTCACCGCCAAGCTTGAAGCCGTTGCCGTCACTGTTCGCTGTGCTGTTTCCGTCCGAGGTCTGGCCGTTCTTATATGCAATGCTGTTCTTGATCGTGACCACCCCAATAGGGCCGGTATCCGATTTGGTATAGAGATCCCAGCCGTCATCTGTGTTCCAGGCCGAGATGCAATAGTCGAACACATTCCCGGGTCCAATCGTCAGCTTGGCGGCAAATCCGTCGGCATCCTCGCCATTATCCGGATCGAAGTTGTCATGGGAATACACGCCGATGATCTGGTTATAGCTGGGCCAATCGGCCATGTTAGACAAGGTAGAGGAATAGCGGCTGATTTGCAGCCCGGAGTCCCGGTTATGATGAACCTCAACATTCTGGATAATGTTGTAGTTACCGCCGATGAAGATACCGTTATCTCCTGCCCCTTTCACTTCAAGGCCCTTTACATTCCAGTAGTGTCCGAATATCTGCAGGCCGCGCTCAGTAGAAGCAAAGGTCTCTCCTGAGAAATCCAGTACCGGCTTCTCACTTCCGTAGGCCACCAGGTTCTTGCGCAGCCCGGAGCTTCCGCTGTTCTCCCGCTCAACCGTTACCGGGGCTGTGAAGGAGTAGGTACCTCCGCGCATGTAAATTGTTCCTCCGGCAGCCACTCTGGTAAGTGCCGAAGAGAGTGTCGTCGGACTGCCAATTGTACCCGGATTACCGGCTGCCCCGTTGGGTGCAACATACAGGCTTCCTGATACCGGTGTTACCGTTGGCGTCGGGGCGACCGTAGGAACTGGAGTTGGTGCTGTGCTCGGTGTTACTGTTGCTGTTGGTGTACTTACAGGGGTTGCCGTAGGTGCTGAAGTCGCAGTAGCTGTAGGGGCGGTAGTTGGACTTGCGGTTGCTGTCGCTGCTGGTGTTGCGGATGGTGCAGCGGTCGGAACCGTGGAACCTGCCCCGTTGACTACGACATTGTCGAATTTGACTGAAGTCTTGTAAGCGACAAGGCCAATGCCTCCGGCAGTCAAATTGTTATCGTGTGCATTTAATTGCAGCACATTATTCACATACATATTTATTGAATCTCCACTCAGCTCAAGCTTCACTGTGTACACAGTGTCTGTAGAAACCGCGAAGTCTTTGGAGGCCAGCGTTGTGCTCGAACCCGAGACTTTTTTGCGGATTTCGAGTGTGCCGCCATTGCTGTTCGACAAAGAAGCTGCGTAGTAGTTGTTCCCGTCCGTATACCGCCCGCACACATAAGTCCGGTTGCTTCCGTTGAAGTTATCCACCTTCACATCCGCTTGCACACTATAATCAGTCCATGTGCTGCTGCCTGCGGAGGTGCGGCCTTCTGTACTGGCAGATTGATAATATACCTTGGAGCTGCCATCCTGAATCACAGACCATGTACCTGTGGTACTGGTCCAGCTGCCTGCACTGCCGGATTCAAAATCATCATTGAACAGACTTGCCGCAGCAGCTGAAGGTATGCCCCATTGCAGCCCGCCCAAGACGAGCACTGAAGAAAGCGCAATCATTAAAGCATAAGTAAATCGCTTTTTTATTTTCACGTTAACATTAACCTCCAAAGTATTGGATTATTTAATAACCATTTGCAGCGTTTGCATTACGGTTGCAATTCCAACGAAAACTTGTCTGTCTAAGTGCAGCAGCTATACGCCATGGCGTTCCTCCCTTTGCCCGACTATGCAGATCACTGCTTTGTGTTCTTTTTCGCAGCAGCCAATCTAATCTCCACTATAAGTAAATATTTGTAATTGTACAGAGGTTTCAGAACCATTTTATTGTATTTCTTTGAATTATAGAATTTTCTATGAATTTTCCGCCGGACTCTTCTGGATTCACAGCGATGTGCATAGGAAATAACCCCACTATGTGGGGTCTTAGCTTCAATCAATATTTGGTGTCAATTTTGGATAAAAGGCTTCAGCTTCTTCAGCAAGGTCTGCAGCTGTTCTGAGCAATTTTCGTACATCTGCTTGGCTTCTTTATGCTTCGTTGACAAGCTGAACAGCTCCAGATCGGCTTCGCATTTCTTAAGCAGCGCATACAGCTGGGGCTTGTCCTGCGGCTGCTGAACCTCCACATTATCCGTGTACAGATCTACGGTAAGCTCGCCGTAAGAGTCTACCTGGCCCAGGAATACATTCTCCACGCTCAGATCAAGCTTACCAAGTTCCCCCTCCAGCCAGCCGCGCGACAGATTCAGGGTATCGAGCGGTTCATCCATAATTTCGCCGTCCATAATCACAGCCTGAGTCTCTCTCTCTGGAGCAACCTTAATCCCAAGATGCTTGGGTGTAAGCGGCTGATTCTCACGGGTGAGCAGCACATTGATCGCACCGTCCGACTCCATAATGGCAAATTCAACATCAGCCACTTTGAAGACATCCTTTTTGCGCAGCTCCTCCAGCAGCTCGTCCGTCGACAGACGCTCCTTCTTCATATTGTCTTCCAGGATCTTACCGTCTTTGATCAGTACGGTCGATTTGAAATCAATGAAATCCCGCGCTTTCTTGCTCTTGATCTGAAGGAATTCAATTCCGAACGAGAAGGCAACCCAGACAATTAGTGCAATCAGGCCGAGGTGCCAGGTTTTGTCCGTATCCAGCGAGATATATGCTGCCAAGCTGCCTATAGTAATTCCCGTAATGTATTCGAAAAAAGACAGCTGTGAAACCTGACGCTTCCCCAGTATTTTAGTAAGGAAGAAAAGCACTACTACAGCAAAAATTGTCCGAAGAATGACCTCCAGTGCTTCCGGCATTCGTAAAACCTCCTGTAAAGTTATTCATTACCCGCATATATCGCATCAGCTTCATTATTTGTCAAAACAGGCGGAAAATAACCAAGAGAATAAATTCCTGCTGCCAAATGGGCGCACAGACTATCTGCCAAATGGGATTTGTTACCTGTATGTCCTGCTAAGGGATGCGGATACTACACTGTGAGATTCTGTTCCAACCCAGACCCGAGGAGGTAATGATCCAATGACTGTTGCATCACAGGTCAAAACCTGCGTAGCTTCGCTGAAGAGCGCCCAAGCCAGTCTTGAGCAGTTCGCCATGGAAACCCAGAACGAGGAAGCCAAAACCCTGTTCACCAATGCTGCAGAGCAGACGCTGCAGATTGTCCAGCAGGTGGAAGGCCGCGTAGCCGAAATCGAGAAAGAAGAGCCGCAGTATAAAGGGTTCTAACCGGCATTAGTTATTAAGAACGCAAAAAGGCTGATCCATACGCAGATTTCTCTGCTACCGGATCAGCCTATTTGTTACTTTTAAATACAAGTCTCACACTTTAACTGCATCTGCAATTAATGAAACAAAACCTAACTTCCCCTCCGTATTACGGTGATCAAAACGCTTGGACCGGTAGATGAAACCGCCGCGCTCATCCCAGGGAAATTCATGAAATTGGCCGGATTCATCACAGTACTCCAGCAGTTTAACCTGATACCCTGCGGCAGTGAACATCTTCTGCAGAGTAATATAAGTATGTACGATCCGGTGAGAGGCAGCAGGATGGTCCAGGGGTCCCGGCCCGCCGATCTGCACAATGTTCTGATAAGCTTCATCCGGGAAGAATCCGTCCGGAACAGCACAGCGGATATATCCGCCTGGAGCCAGATAGGTATAACAGTTGCAGGCTGCCTGCACACCTTCCTCATAGGTCAGATGCTCCCAGACATGTTCGGCAAGAACGACCTTCAGGGAGCCGGGGCGGAATTTCTCTGACCAGTCCGCTTCACGCAGCAGATTCAGTTCCGTTTCTTCCGTATGCAGCCATCCTTTGTTGTGCGGACTACCTCCGCTTCCAATCACTACTCTTAATGGTTCATTCAACCGGATCACTCCTTGATTAGCATCCACTACCCTGGTATTCATTGTAATCTCAATTGGAGTAATCAGGAATACAGCATTGTCAGATTCAGATGGATTTATGTGACTTATTTTGCATAACGGATTCTCAGTCCGCATCACGCTACTCGTCTTGTTCCAGCACTACCAGTAACCAGTTACAAGTTTCTTAGAGAATCGCTGATTTCCTATCTTTCACAAAAGAAAAGAGCCGCCGGTCGGCTGCCCTTCCCTCTTCCGCACATTTTATTTATCCGGCACATTCCGCTCGGCATTCCGGATGAATTCGGCAATGTCCAGCTTGCTGCCTGTCCGCGCACTCTCCAAAGCGCCAAGCACCATCGCCATACTATAGCGGTTGTCGCGGCAGTCGGTCTCGGCTGGGCGCTGCTCCGCAAGCGAGCGGAACATCTCTTCGAGACAGCCCTGATGGAAGGTCTCCTCCATCTGCACAGCCGGCCCTTCTACCCGCTCATATTCATTGAGGAACTGTCCGGCAGCTTCACCGCCACCGATAATCTCGGCATACGGCATATCCCGGCCATCCCAGATGGCTGCCCCCCGTTCCCCCTGGACCCGCCATGAGGCTTCCCAGGACGTAGGCGCTCCTTCTGCACACCATGAGCCCTGATAACAGAATACGGAGCCGTCTGACATTTCAAAAATACAGATAGCCGCCGCATTCCCTTCATACCACGATCCTGGAGGGTTGAATTCCTGGCAGTACACACTTACAGGATCGGCGCCGCTGATAAAGCGGGCCTGATCGAAGGTATGGATGGCCATGTCCAGAAGCAGCGGGCTGTCCATCGCTTCCCGGAAACCGCCGAAATGCGGAGCCAGAAAGAAGCTTGCGCTTATGGAGCCCGTCCGCCCTATGACTCCCGAGGTGATTAGCCCGCGCAAAGAGCGGATATGCGGATCATACCTGCGGTTCTGCATGACGGCATGGCTCAGCCCGGTACGTCCGGCCATGTTAACGATTTCATTACATTGCTCCATCGTTTCCGCCAGCGGCTTCTCGGTAAAGACATGACATCCGGCTTCCAGTGCCTTACTGGCAATACTGAAATGGCTGGAAGGCACGGTGATATCGAACACCAGATTGGCCGCTGTAGCTTCAATTGCCTGTGATATATCTGTAAATACCGGGCAGGTGAGTCCATGTTTCTCTGCCATGGCCTGCGCGGATTCCACCCGGATATCTACGAGTCCGACGATTTCAATATCAGCATGCTTCAGCGCATAGCTGATCCATTCATTAGCCATCGCTCCACAGCCCGCAACAACTACACGATATACTGCTGTCATAGGTGTTCCCCGCTTTCTGGATTAGACCGGATTTGGCACGAAACTGCCGCCCCGGCAATTCTTCAAATAATGGAGCGCATGAACCTGGCCGGTCATTTCCAGATCGTCACGGTAAACGGGATCATGCCAGCCTTCGATGTCAATCGTTCCTGTGTATCCGGCCTGCCGCAGTACCGAGATTACATCAGTCCAATTCGTATCCCCGAAGCCCGGTGTCCGGTGCCACACATACGGTTTAGGTCCGTGAATTCCGTATTCCTTGATAATATCCCAGGCAATCGTAGCGTCCTTGCCGTGCACGTGGAAAATTTTGTCCGTCCATTTGCGCAGCTGCGGAATCGGATCAATCAGCTGCACCATCTGGTGGCAGGGCTCCCATTCCAGACCCAGATTATCGGCATTCACCGCATTGAACATCTTCTCCCATGCTGTAGGGTTATGGGCAATATTCCAGTCTCCGGATTGCCAGTTTCCATCCATGGAACAGTTCTCAAAGGCAATTCTGACGCCACGGTCCGCGGCTCTTTTGGAGAGCTCACCAAACACCTCTGCAAATTTCGGGATGGACTCGTCAATCGAAACCCCGGGCAGTCGTCCGGTGAAGCCGGAGACCATATCGGTTCCAAACAAATGGGCGTGGTCGATCAGCCGTTCCCAGCTGCCCAGCGCATCCGAGTTATCCCCAGTGCCTGTAAGCGGATTCCCGAATATCCCTACAGAAGAGATCACGAAATCATGCTCCGCAGCCAGTTCACGCACCCGTGCAGCAGTTTCTGTCAGATCCGTGTTTCCCGTTGTCTGCCAGAAGGTCAGGCTGAATGATTCGAACCCGTGACCTATAATTTGTGGAATCACTCTTAGTGCATCCCCGCCTCCCACCAGTGTCCCGATTCTCATTGTATCCTGCATCTTGTATACCACTCCAATATTGGTTTATAGTTAGTTCA
Organism: Paenibacillus sp. FSL R10-2199; assembly: GCF_038000235.1. Taxonomy (NCBI): domain Bacteria; kingdom Bacillati; phylum Bacillota; class Bacilli; order Caryophanales; family Paenibacillaceae; genus Paenibacillus; species Paenibacillus sp. FSL R10-2199. The sequence goes on from NZ_JBBOBO010000001.1 coordinate 5,563,679, forward strand.
ACAACCCAAGTATATCCTTCATTTCGGGCAAAATCTCTTCTTATCTTGTGTTAAACTAGCTGAATCTTGTGGGAGTTGAAGCCATCATGACTTATCCGAAGGAACTTAAGGAATACCCTGCGCTCGAGGAGAAGATCTATCCATTCCGCTTGTTCTTTAATCAGTGCCAGGGCGCCAAGCCCGAGCAGAATATCCTTTTCCTGCACTGGCATGAGCATTTCGAGATTATTGTCATGCGTGAAGGCCGGGCGATCTTTCATGTGGACAGCAAACCGTATGAAGCCGGTCCCGGAGACGTAATCATGGTACCTTCCGGCGGGCTGCATGTCGGCTATAGCTTGTATAGCGGAGATGTTTCTTATATCTCGATTGTTTTTCATGCCTCATTGTTCAAGGACCGGAATCAGGATTCCCAGCATGAGCAATTTGTGGCCCCTTATCTTAGCAATCAGTATCAGTTTCCGGTCATGCCGGTGGTCCACAACCCGGAATGCGCCTCGTATTATCCCTTGCTTGAGCGGATTATTGAGGAGGTGCAGGCTAAACAACCGGCTTTTCAGCTCGTGGTGAAGAACCAGCTCCACTTATTCTTCACACTCCTGTCCCGTACCTTCCCCGCCCAGCAGAGTGAACGTCATTCTATCAACCGCGAACGCTTCAAGCCGCTGCTGGAATACCTGGAAACACATGTCGATCAGAAAATGTCGGTCGAGCGTGCTGCCCGCTTTGTCAATCTGAACGCTTTCCATTTCTGCAAAACCTTCAAGAAGCTGACCGGACGCACCTTCATTGACTATGTGAACCTGTGCCGGATGGATGAAGCCGAGCGGCTGCTGCGGGAGACCGGCTTCAGCATTACAGAGATTTCCGGCAGAGTCGGCTGTGACAATCCCAATTATTTCACGAAGCTCTATAAGCAGTACAAAGGCCTGACCCCAACCAGGGCGCGAAAATAAGACATAAAAATAACACCGCAGCAGATTTCGTGCGGTGTTATTTAAATGCTCTATGAGCTTATTTACATTTCAGATATCGGAACCCAGCGCCGCTCTTCAATCGAACGTTCCACAGCTTCCAGTACAGCCTGGCATTTCACACCGTCCCGGAAATTCGGCTCAGGCTGACGGCCTTCGGCAATCGCATTCGACAGCTCCAGCATCTCGTGAATGAATGTGTGCTCAAATCCAATCGTATGACCCGGCGGCCACCAGGCTTCAGCATAGTCATGTGCGGGATCGGTGGCGAGCACTCTCCGGAAGCCCTGCACATCCTCATCATCCGAGGTCAGATAGACCTCCAGTTCGTTCATCCGCTCGAAGTCGAATTTCACACTGCCCAGACTGCCATTGATCTCAAAAGAATTGGTCGAACGATGCCCGGCCGCGAACCGTGTCGCCTCAAAGCTGCCCAATGCGCCGTTTGCAAAACGGGCCAGGAACAAAGTAGCATCATCCACCGTTACCGCGCCGCGCGGTGCATCTTTGCTGGCCCGGGCGCTGAGACCTGTCATCTCCGTTGCCAGGGGCCGTTCCTTGACGAACGTCTCACTCATGCCGATGACCTCCTGCACATCCCCTACCAGGAAATGGGCCAGATCAATCAGATGGGCCCCCAGATCCCCATGCGATCCTGAACCGGCAATCTCCTTCTGCAGCCGCCAGACCAGCGGGAATTCAGGGTCGAGAATCCAGTCCTGCAGGAACCAGGCACGGAAATGATAGATCTTTCCCAGCCGCCCGCTCTCGATCAGCCGTTTCGCCAGCCTGACCGCCGGGGAGAAACGGTAATTGAAGCCAACCATATGAACAATGCCGGCCGCCTCTGCAGCCTGGAGCATTTCTCGCGAATCTGCCAGATTCAGCGCCAGCGGCTTCTCGCAGAAAATATGCTTGCTTGCAGCAGCAGCCGCCAACGCAATCTCCTTATGGGCATTGCTCGGCGCATTGATGTCGATTAGATCAATATCGTCACGCCCGATCAGCTCTTTCCAGTCGGTTACACTCTCCGACCAGCCCAGCTGGTCTGCCGCCTCCTTCAGCGCTTCTTCATTGCGTCCGCAGATGACGGACATTTGCGGTTTGACGGCCTTCGGGAAGAACATCGGCAGACTGCGGTAGGCGTTGCTGTGGGCCTTGCCCATGAATTTATAACCTATCATTCCAATGCGTAGCTGTTCCATTTGAAGCCTCCTCTGTTGAAATCACACTCCATGTACACGCATACATTTTCTCATCCAAGCGGCGCCCCGTCAAATTGCTTCTTGAAGCAGCAGCCTGCCCTGTATAGCCTCCAAAAAAAGAACGTCCTTTCTGCCAACCGGCAGCACGGGACGTTCTTCGTTACATTACACAAGTATGAAATTACAGCCACATGATCATGGAAGTATCATTTAACTGTCAGCTTTGTAGAGCTTAGCGAGCCCGCCTTCTGAAGTTTCGCGGTACCTGCTGTTCATATCCAGGCCTGTCTCATACATGGTCTGTACAACCAGATCAAAGGATATCTTACGGGTACCAGACAAGAATTTGGCCAGGCTCAGCGCATTGATCGCCCGCATCGCACCGACAGCATTCCGCTCAATGCAAGGGATTTGAACGAGTCCGTTAATCGGATCACAGGTTAACCCCAAGTGGTGTTCCATAGCAACCTCCGCCGCATACTCAATCTGGTCAATCTCCATACCGGACAGTTCAGCCAGTGCAGCCGCTGCCATAGAGCAAGCCGTGCCAACCTCCGCCTGGCAGCCGCACTGAGCGCCGCTGATGGAGGCGTTCTGCTTGACCAGGTTGCCAATGAGCCCGCCGACGGCCAGAGCCCGGAGGATCTGTTCGTCCGGGACCTGCATCTTCTCCTGCATATAACGGAGCGAAGCGGGCACGACACCGCTGGCCCCGCAGGTCGGGGCCGTTACGACTGTGCCAGCGGCGGCATTCTGTTCGTTGACAGCAAAAGCGTACGCGCTGACGATCCTGTTCTCCCTCGTCTCCGGGCTCTCATCCATATCCCGCTGATGATACAGATATTTCGCCTTGCGTTCGACCTCAAGACCGCCCTCCAGAATACCTGTGACAGACAGCCCTTCGTCAATCGAACGCTTCATCGCTTCCCAGATTCCTTGGAGGAAATCCCAGATCTGTTTGCCTTCGCGCTGCTCGACGTAATCGCTTAGACGAATATGATTGGCGTTACAAAAGGTGCTGATCTCAGCAAAGCTGTTCTCAGGGTAGACATCTGGCGTTTGCATCTCCTCCCGTCCCTCAATAACGATGTCCCCGCCGCCGATACTGACGACACGCATGGATGAGATTTGGCGCCCGTCTTTGTAAGCGAACAAATCCATCGTATTGGGATGGGGCAGAACAAAATCTGCCTGTGGAACAAATTCAACCTCCGCCGGAACGGGTGAAAGTGCTCTAAGAATAGCCTTGTCCGTCAAATGGCCTTTGCCTGTTTTGGCAAGGGAACCATAGATCAACGCCTTGAACTCATCTGCGTCTTCATTCTCTGATTTGAAGATCCTGGCCGCCTTCTCCGGCCCCATAGTATGGGAGCTGGACGGTCCACTGCCAATCTTAAATAGCTCAGTCAAAGATCTCATAGCACCCTTATCCCCCTTCTGGCTATTGCCCATTCCTCTGAAAACGTTCCTTGAGCTTCATGAGCCGCTCATGAATCCCCTCATCATCCATGGCCATGTCATACAATTGGTGAGTAATCTGTAGACCCTGATCATGGGCAAGGGCTTTTTTCCACGGGTGCGACACAATCGAATGTGTAAGATGTCTTACCGAGCGGGGCGCCTGCATGATTCTTTCTGCCAGCTCCCACGCGCGTGGAAGAAGCTGTTCACGAGGCAGCACCTCACTGACCAGACCGAGGTCTAATGCCGCTTGAGCATTAATGTTCATCCCCGTATATGCGTAGAATGCCGCTTTCTTGGTTCCCAGCAGTTGTTGAAGTGCTAAGACAATTCCGTCTCCGGGCGGTACACCGCCCAGGTAATGGGCATCGAAGAACGCTGTGTCTTCCGCACAGATGGTAATATCACAAAGCGTTCCCAGCTGCCAGTGTGCACCAGTGCCATTAACCACCCCAATGGTGGGGATATCCAGGCAATGAACCATATTCTCAATCATTCTAAGTGATTCATGGTACATTTCCAGCTTCCGGCGATTCGGCCAATCCATGAATTTCGTATTCCAGACTTCAGGATTGCCGGTCTGCCATAACTCTCCTGTCCCTGTAAGAATCATGACCTCATTCTCAGGATCACGGCCAATATCTGACCATACGTGACCATAAGCGGCTTGGACCGGCCAGTCGAATTGTAAAGGTCCCCCGTCAGTGTGCATACGCACTTCCAGGATGCCGCCGCGGCGGGTCATGAGGAATAAGTCCTTGTACTTCTCCGAGTATTCTTCGAGCCGAGTAGGCCCCGTCATCTTTCTATTGAACATCGTTGCCCATCAGGCGTCCCTGCATTTTCTTCAGCCGTTCCAGTGCTCCTTCTTCATCAATAGCCATGTCGTACATCTGGTGGGCAAGCTGGAATCCCTGATCGGCGACCAGAGCCTGCTTCCATGGCCGGGAGATAATGGAGTGAGACAGATGTCTCGTTGAACGCGGTGCCTGCATGATCATCTCCGCGAGCTCCCAAGCGCGTGGAAGAAGCTGCTCACGGGGCAGAACTTCACTGACAATACCCAGATCCAAGGCGGTCTGACCGTTGATATTCTTGCCGGTGTATGCGTAGTAGGCTGCTTTTTTGAAACCGATCATGCTCTGCAGTGTGAGCAGCATTCCATCTCCTGGAGGCGTGCCTCCCAGATAATGCGGATCGAAAAAGTCCGCGTCTTCCGTGCAAATGGTAATATCGCAGAGCGTTGCGAGTTCACAGTGCGTTCCCGGCCCGTTGACCGCCCCGATGGTCGGGATGTCAATGCAGAAGATCAGATTTTCAAGCAGTCTCAGCGATTCATGATACTGTTCGAGCTTCTTTTGCTTCGGCCAGTCCATGAATTTAGTATTCCAGACCTCAGGGTCGCCAATCAGCCATTTATCCCCGGTTCCCGTAATAATCATGACTTCGTTCTCAGGGTCACGGCCAATATCTGACCAGGCATGAGACCAGGCGGTATGAGCTTCCCAATTGTGCGTGTACGATCCTCCGTCGGTGTGAAGACGCACTTCAAGGATTCCGTCACGGCGGGTCATTAACAGGAATTCCTTGTATTTCTCCGAGTACTCTTCAAATTTGGTGGGTCCAATCATCCGTCTCTCTGTCATTGTAATTCCTCCTAAGTTTGGTTTAGAGCTTATCTGTTACTTTCAAGCCAGTCTCTGGCAAAAGCTGCGTAAGCCGCAGCCCCTCTATGAAGCACCTCATCCGAGAACATCGTCTTTGGATGGTGTACAGGGTAACGATAACCATCTTCGATATTGCCTGCGTTAAGAAACACTGTGGTACTTGGCACCGCCTGTGAGACAAACGCGAAGTCTTCCGAGCCCATTAATTTGCCGCCGGGTACCAGTTCGGTTATACCAATGTAGGAACCGTCACCAAAGGTATTTGCAATCGAAACCCTCATTTGCTCATTAAGCCTGCCATCCGTTTTCACTTCGGGACAGCCTCTGGTATAGATCACTTCCACCTTGGCCTGAAAAGTTTCTCCGATCCCTGCGCTAATTTCGCGGATTCGGGTCTCCACTTTATCCCGCAGTGCGGTGTTAAATGTGCGTACACTGCCTTTCATTCTGGCCGTATCGGGAATCACATTGTTTGTACTTCCGCCTTCCATCACGCCTATGGTAAGGACTGCATTATCAATCGGCGAAATTTCCCGGCTAAGTATACCCTGCAGCGCCAGATGAAGATGAGCAGCCACATTTAAGGGGTCCACTGCGGCCTCGGGCATTGCGCCATGTGAGCCCCGTCCGCGGATGATGATTTCGAACCAATCCGAAGAAGCAGAAATCGCTCCACCTTCCTCAGGCACTACAAATTGTCCGATAGGAAGTGGCATTCCGGTCAACACGTGAAGCATCATGGCTGCATCCACTTTAGGTTTGTCGAGAATCCCGCTCTCAAGCATCATTTTTGCCCCGTGCAGCGTCTCTTCACCCGGCTGAAACATAAGCTTAACCGTCCCGCGAAGCTGCTCTTCGTTAGCCTTCAGGATCTCCGCCGCTCCCAGCAGCATGGAAGTATGCATGTCATGACCGCAAGCATGCATGTTCCCGTTCAACGACGCGTAAGAAAGCTCCGTTTCCTCTGAAATGGGCAAAGCGTCCATATCTGCACGGAGAAGAACCACCTTCCCGTCATGCTGTCCGCCAATGGTAACTGTTAGCCCTGATTCCCCTACGGGAGCGGGCTTAAGACCCATCGACTCCAACACCTCTTTGACGTAGGCCGTTGTTCTGGGCAAACTTAAATCAAGCTCCGGAATCGCATGAAGATGATGCCTGTACATGACCAATTTGTCCTGTAGCTGATGAGCCATACTCAAATCGTCTCCAGCTTCTTCAATCACAATAACATCTCCCAAAACACAAATTGAATGAATGTAAGTACAGAGTTTAAATGGCCTCCTTCACATTTTAAGACTTTTTAAGAACGATTTTATCGTACTTTTAAATTCATTCGCTGTCAAGAGATTATTAGACATTTTAAGAACATTATTTTAAAGGTGGTGGAACGTTGTAATATCACATTTATTGTGATATAACTCTTTTGATTGCATTGTCTTTTGAAAGGAATATACTATGAAAATCAAGCTGGGTATTATCACGCCAGAGAGCCATATGGATTATTTCCGCGCCATTGAACAAGAAATGCGGCCCATATGCCAGTTCCGGTTCCTTACCATCAGCACCTTCGGACAAACAACAGACCTGTATCTGCAGAACTTAGATTCGGTGGATGGATTTGTGGTCAGCGGCAGGATGCTTTATGAGTCAATAGATAAGGATTGCCTGGATGAGAAGGTCCCTATTCACATTTTGCAGGATAATGAGAACCTTCTATATAGAGAACTCTTCCGGGTGCTGGTGACAGAGCCCGGGCTTGATATATCGAGGATCTATGTGGATTATGCGTATGTTATCGATTCCTTCAGTGAATTCCAGCAATACCTGACTCATGAAGGGAAGCCTGTTGACAGCGGAGATTTGTTCGAACGGGTGGAGACCATGCTGGAGAACCATATCACGCTGTGGGAAGACAAGAAGATTGATCTGTCCATCACGGCATTCGGCCATTTTGTTCCGAAACTTCAGAAGCATGGAGTCAGATATATCTTGATCCGGCCCACTTTGGAAGATGTTAAAGAGACCCTAAGCGAGGTCATCAACGAGATTACCATCCTCAAGCTCAAGAACCAGCGGGCAGTTGTCGCATACTTATCGGTCCACAATGAGCAGCCACCATCTGAAGATCAGCTTCAAGAGCTGAAAGCCCTGGTTGGCAGGTTTCTGCATAGCGTGAATCTTGCCGACACAGCCCAAATTTCGGAAGGCTTTGTCAGACTATACACCACTTACGGAAATTTCATGAAAATTACCTCCAATGCGCAGAACTGCTCACTGCTGAAGTATCTGGAATTGTACGTAAGCTACAAGGTGAAGATCGGGTGGGGCTCGGGACATGAATATTTTCAAGCTAACGAAAACGCCGCCAAAGCTTACAGACAGGCGAAAGCCTACACGGGCAGCTGCAGCTTTTTTATAAACGAGGATCAGAAGGTTATCGGCCCAATGCAGAGCATGAATGTCATACAGTTCTCTGAACAGGGGGACCCGGAAATCATCGCATTGGCCAAAAATATTGGAATAAACAACATCAATTTGCAGAAAATCATGTCCTACGCAGAAATTATGAGAACAAATAAATTATCCTCTGAGGATGTTGCTGGGTGCCTGTCCATGACCGTCAAAGGTGCAAACCGTATCCTTAACAAAATTGAAGAAAAAAAATACGTACAAACGGTATTTGAAAAACGTGACAACAGTAAAGGGCGGCCGAAAAAATACTACGAGCTGTTGTTTCTCGACAAAGAAGGACGCAAATTAAGCAAATGATGCGCATTGCAAAAAGGCACGTTTTCAAAACTGAAAACGTGCCTTTTTTGCGCTGGATTTATCAAGTCAAATCCCTTCTTGGCCGGACGACCAGCTCTGCACATGCTGCAGGAATCGTCTCGTTGCAGGAGAAGCATATTTCATCGAGCTGACGGCAATTCCCAATGAGCGGAAACTCCGTTCCTCCAGCTCAAGCATGGCCACATTATGATTCTGGAACCGGGTGACCAGCTCCGGGAGGATGCTGATGCCCAGCCCCTTCTCTACCATGGCTATGATCGCATAGTCATCCCCGGCCGAGAATTTGATGTTCGGCTTAATCCCCGCCTTCTCCAGCACCCGCTGCACATCATAGTCCGAGCCGGGTCTCGGAATGATGAAATCCTCGTAGGCGATCTGGGCCAGCGGCATGTACGGGGCTTTGCTCAGCGGGTGGTCCAACGGAAGAATCGCCAGCATCCGGTCCTGCTTCAGCGGAAAGACCTCAAACTTCTCCCGGGTAGGCAGCGACAGGAAGCCGCAGTCGACCACACCAGCCTCAATCCATTGCTCAATCTCCAGATATCCGCCCTCCATCAGCTTGAATTCAATGTATGGGTACTCTTTGCGGAACTGTTTGATCATGTCCGGCAGCCAGTGAACGGATACGCTTGTGAAGGTGCCTAGTGTAATTGTCCCTGTCTCCAGACCATGAATATCGGCCACCTGCTGCTTCAGCTGCTCATTCCATTTGAGGATTTCGCGGATAGGCGGAATAACCTGCTCCCCATTGACAGTCAGCTTGACACCGGAACGGCTCCTCACAAGCAGCGGAAAACCAAATTCGCTCTCCAGGCTGCTGATCGTATGGCTGATACCGGATTGGGTGAAGCCCAGCACCTCAGCGGCTTTGGTCAGACTGCCCAGTTCAACCACTTTGAGGAACACTTCGTATTTGATTATACTCATCGCTGACCCCCACAGTTTGCATGAGAATTTCTCATGTTTCATATGATAAACATTCAGTTACCTTATGTATTTGAGCGTATTATACTATAATCACTTGAAATAAAGAAGGATGATGATGGAATGAAGCCGTTAAAGGCCGAGCTGATGCTCATAGTAGTAACGATGTTCTGGGGTTCCTCCTACCTGTTCATGAAAATGGGACTCGGCACACTGGGGGAATTCAATCTGATTGCACTGCGCTTCGGACTGGCCTTCATTCTGGCGGCTCTGCTGTTCCGCAAACGGCTGCGCAGTGTGGACGCCAGAACATTGAAATATGGAGCCCTGCTCGGCTTTCTTCTGCTCGGTGTGTTCACCTGCATCACCTTCGGACTGAAGACCACCACGACCTCCAATGCCGGATTTCTGGTCGCTTTGACCGTTGTTTTTGTACCGCTGCTGGATGTTCTGATCTTCAAAAAGAAGGTCGCCCCTCCGCAAATCTTCGGTGCCATTCTGGCCATCGCCGGCATCGGGCTGCTCACCCTGAACGGGTCGCTGCATGTACAGCCTGGTGATCTGCTCTGTATTCTGGCTGCCATTTTCTACGCAGTGCAGATTCTGGTTACCAGCCGCGCTGTCAAGAGCAGCGATTCGCTGAATATCGGCATTCTGCAGCTGGGGTTCGCCGGAGGATATGCCCTGATTCTGTCAGCAGTCTTCGAGACTCCTGCACTGCCTTCGACACTTCCCGGCTGGATCGCCATCCTCGCACTCGGTATTTTCTGCAGTGCCTGCGGCTTCATCCTGCAGCCCGTTGCCCAGAAATACACAACGCCGACCCGCACCGGATTAATCTTCGCCCTCGAACCGGTCTTTGCCGCCTTCTTCGGCTACTGGTTCGCACATGAACAGCTTTCGCTGCAGGGCTACACCGGCGCTGCCCTTGTCCTGCTGGGCATTATAGCTTCCGAACTGCTCGGCAGATTGCACTTCGCCCCTTTTCAGGCAAGGATGCTCAAGAAACGGCGGGCAGATCTATAAGTCTTCAATAATTGCTCTGATCTGTGCTCTCGCTGTCTTGGATTCCGGGAAAAAGAACAGCGGCCAGACATGCAGCATTTGCGGATATTCATAGTAGCCGATCTTTATTCCTTCAACCAGTAACCGGTCTTTGAACCTCTTGACATCGGGATACACAATGTCATGCGTCCCAATGAAGATGCTGACCGGCCCTATATCCGTGACCTCCCCATAAGCGGGGCTGATCAAATGAGAAGTAATCTCCTGATCCCCCGCATACCACTCAGCAATTTCTTTGATGGCAGGAACTGCCGTGACAGGATCTTTACGCTCCACAGCCTTGATATCCGGGTTGCTGAAGGTCATGTCGAGCACCGGGGAGATCAGGATCGTGTGTGCAGGCCGTGGTATCCCCTTTTCCTTAAGCAGCTGCACTAGTGCAAGCCCCATTCCGCCGCCAGCCGAATCCCCCATGACCACAAGCTTGTCTCCACACTCAGAACTTTGTGCTAACATCTCCTCATATAGCGGTACCAGCATCTGAAATACTTCCTTATGTCCATATTGCGGTGCCAAAGGGTACATGGGAACCGCAATCGTACACCTCAGCTTGTCTGCCATACCGGCCAGGAACTCCCAATGCAGCGGGGATATCTTCAGCACATAACCTCCGCCGTGCAGATACAGGATCTGTTTGCCGCCCGAAAGAGACTTTGCAGACAGCACATAGTAAGGAGAACCGGCTATCTCACGCTCTTCGACGCTGCATAACGTATACACTTTAGCCGGCGGCTTACTGCTCTCCTTCCGCTGCTTCGTTTCAATTTCCTTCCGCAAAGCTATCCCTGTCTTCTTCCACATGGCGTTAATCCTCATGAGGCGCAAGCCCAGCTTAACCGCTCTGCTCTGCCAGCTTTCTTGGGAACCCTTCATTGTTGTCCTTCTTTCTGCGTCATCACGGCTTCCCGCAAACGCTGCGCCCAGGCCAGATCCAGCTCCTGCGCCTCCAGACGCACCTGCAGCAGATCCATCGTTGTCGCATAGAATCGCCCTCCCGGCGCGGCAGCATCAGGAGCAGTCTCTTTTCGGAAGGCGTCTATCCCTTTTAGCAGCTCTGCAATGCCTTTAGCGGCGTACGCAAGATAATGGTCTACAAGCGCCAGCTGCGCTTCAGGGGCAAGGAACTCCAAATGCTGGGCTTTAATATGAAAAAGCTTCTGATAGGTTGCCGACTCCGTCCCCGTATCCATCATCAGCTCGGTGAACCGGGTCCGCCCTTTACCGGTGAGCTGCAGCGCACGGGACGGCCGTTCACTGGGATAAGGCACTGATGAAGGATCGGCTTCGCAGATCAGTCCCTCTCTCTCAAGTCTGGACAACAGGGTGGACAGCGTTCCGCGGCTGATTTTCTCCCACGGGCTGATAATCTTCGCAATCAGATAAGCATGCAGCGGGAAATGCATCAGCAATGACAGGACCAGTAATTCATACATAAGGAAACCCCTCGTTAATAGTTTTATTAAAACTATATAGAATTCCTTATCAGCCGTCAAGCGGTTCACAAAATACTCCAACTGGCGCCTGCCCCGGATAAATCCCACATACCGCCGTAATTCCTCCCATTTCGCCTTCTGTATCGCATCCAAGGCGATGTGATGTATACCTCTAATTCCTCCTTTCGCCCTTCTGTATAGCCGTCCTATAAGATGACAGCAATTGAGTGACTTCAGTTCTTGCTGTAAAGACATAAATGTTGTATTTCGTGCAGGATTTCGAATCGTAATCGCGACAACGGGGGTGAAATGAGAAAAAACCGCCGCAGCGATTAGCTGAGGCGGCCGTAAACCCAAGATATAAATTAATGTCCCATCATTACAGCAGCGTCGGCCTGCTGCCCTTCCGGAGTTCCGGCGGAACCGGCTGTCTTCGGCTTGCGCAGAATCAGACTGATGACCACTCCGGCCAGCGCGATGCATGCGGAGAGGAAGAATACATCATTGAAGCCCTGAACAGCGGCGACAAGCGGATTGCTTCCGGCAGCCATCTCACCCATATGAACGGTAATCTGGCTGGTTAAGTATCCGGTCATTCCGGCAACCGCGAACGATACTACGACCTGCTGGGCTGCGGCGGTCAGCGGAGTCACCCGGCCAACCCATTCACGCGGCGCAGAGTTCAGAACATGAGTGTTAACCGGCATCATCGACAAGCCCATACCCAGACCCATCATAGCGAGACAGCCCATGATAACGGGAAGACTGGTGTCTACCGTAACACCGGACAACAGGAACAGTGCAGTGGAAATGACACTGAGTCCGACGAACAACAGCGGACGTGCACCAATTTTATCAAATAAACGGCCGCCCACCGGCATACCGATACCGGATGCCAGCGCCTGCGGAAGCAGAATCAGACCTGTCTCAAGCGGTGTGTAGTTGCGGATCTGCTGCAGATACAACGGAACGAACAGCATGGAACCGAACAAGGCAGCCTGGGTCACCCAGGATAGGATAATGCCGCGTGTGAAGTCCGATGAACGGAAGACGCGCAGCTCCAGCAGCGGATGCTTCTGCATCAGCTCAGCAATGACGAACAGCACCAGCGCCACACCGCCGACAGATAGACCTACGAGAGCCCCCGTCGAAGTCCAGCTTTCGCCTCCGCCTTGATTGACGCCATAGGCAAGCATGGAGAACGCAAGCGGAGCCAGAATGATACCGAAGATATCCAGATGGGCTTTGCCCTTCTTCTCTGTAACAGGCAGATATTTAACTCCCAGAATGATACCAACGATACCGATAGGCAGGTTGATAAGGAAGATCCAGTGCCAGCTCACGTATTCTACCAGCCAGCCGGAGAGGATCGGTCCAAGTGCCGGAGCCAGCAGCATGGGAATTCCGAGCATCCCCATAATAGAACCTCTGCGCTCTGCCGGAGCCAGTCTGAAGACCATGGCCATACCGATTGGAGCTACCATACCGCCGCCAAGACCTTGAATGACACGGAAGATGACCAGCTGCGTTGAGGTCTGGGCAACCGAACAAAGAACGGACCCCAGTACAAACATAACAATAGTCGTTAGAAAGACTTGCTTGGAACCGAAGCGGTCAGTCATGTAGCCAGCCAGCGGAATTACGGCAGCCAGCGCCAGCGTATAACCCGTAATGGCCCACTGAACGGTCTTAAGATCTGTTGCGAAATACTGCACCAGATTCGGTACCGCAACGTTTACGGCAGTGCTGTCCAGGATAACCATAATCATGCCGACGATAATAGCCATTAACGGCGGAATAATGGCTTTCAGCGAGAACGGTGCTTCTACTGCTGCACTGTTTCCTTTATTTGCGGTGTTTGTCATTCTATTCTCCACTCTTTTCTCTGTTTATAATTAGTTATACTTATGAAAATAAAGATCAAATAAACCGTCAATCTGCTCCTCAAGCGGCGAAAGCCTGAACATCTCCTTGAGATCCTCCCGTTCCTTCGGCAGGCTGGAGACCATAATTACCGGAAAAACAATGGCCCCATAGACTTGCATCATCATCATCATGAGCTTGTCGCGGTCCTGCTCCCCAGTGATCTCACTGAGCACTTCCTTAATGCGCTCCAGTCTCATCAGCTTGGAGTACTTCGCATATTCATCCTGTGAGCCCATAATATGATGTCTTTGATCAAGCATCTGCCGGGCCATTCCCGGGTAACGGCTGAGATTCATAATATAACGCATGAAAAATAACTTCATCCGCTCCTTCGGCGGCAGGCTGTCATCTTCCAGTGCTTTGAAGGCATCATCAAAGGTAGACACGAGTCTCTTCACTGCGTCGCCAAACAGTTTTTCCTTGGAGCCGTAATAATAATTCACCAGTGCAAGATTCGTCTCTGCCCTTGCTGCGATACTCCGAAGGGTGATACAGCTGAACCCCTCTTCGCGGATCAAATCCACGGTTGCATCGAGTATAATCTGCTTCGTATCTTTATCTGAAGAATCAGCTTTGTTGTCATATTTAACCATAATGCAGCTTGTCGCCCTCCTTTGCCGCGATTTCTAATCATCGATTTAAACAGCGTTTAATCAGAATTTAAAATTACTCTCTTTGGAGTGATCTGTCAACAGAAGTTTTCAGGAATTTTCAAAAGAGTTAGCATTAATAAAAAAGAAGCATCTCCGGCAGCGGATTACAGCTGCGAGATGCTCCTGCTATGAATGATCCGTTGTTTGTTATTTCGAAGGGTTGACCAGCACTTCCGCTGCCTGCAGCGCCGCCAGGCTCAGCTTCACGATCTTGCCCGATGTATTCAGCTCCAGGGTCAGCAGCGCCTCAGATTTGGAGAAGGACAACACGCTTGTTATTGTCATATTCCCGTCATGCTGCCGGCTCTCCGTAGATTTCACTCCGAAGTACTGGCCAGCCGGAGCGCTTACACCCTCCCAGTTCTGCTGAATGACGGGCAGCGGGGGCTGTTCTGCTTCCGCAGTGAAGTAACGCTCGCGGAGTCCTGTATAGTTGCCTGCGGCCAGCAATCCGGCTACAGCTCCGGCAGTTACCTCCGGTGAGTAGATTTCAACCTGCCCTTTTGCCTGATTATAGGATGTAACCAGCCCGATCGCTGCAAAAAACGACAAAGGTGCATATGCGCGCTGCTGCTTCAGTTCAATACTATCTGTAAAAGGCACCCGATCCTTGCCGTTCAGAATGATCTCTTTCCCGCTCAATCTGAACTCAATGGTTTCCTTGAAGCGATTCAGCTTGAACTGTCCTGTGGCACCTACAAAGGTAGTCTTATACTTAAGGATTTCCGTAGTCTCCCGGAGCGGGAGCATGAGGGTTGTTCCGCTGGTATAGGTTTGCGGTCCATCCAGCTGCAAGGCTTGTCCGTTCACAATAATATTTACACCCGGTGTTGCGTGGACACTATTTCCGGTTAATACTCCCAATCCTGCTGCCAATAACAGTACACTTAGGAAAACGGCTGCGATTCTGTTCTTCAAATCGATCCCACCTCTCCTGTAATATAATTATTATGCACGCAAACTTCAGGGACTAAACTTATATTAATCATTAACCGTTCTGCGCAGCTTTGGAACAGCCTCACTCCACATTAAAGTTAAAATACTGCTGTGGATAAGGCTCCTTGATCAGTGTGAAATGCCACCACTCCTTGGTATAGGGCTTGAAGCCCTGCTTCGACATGGCATCCTTAAGAACTTTACGGTTGGCATGCTGGGTACTGTTGACCAGAGTGGTATTATAGTAAGAAATCTCGCCGAAGAAATCATACGGGCTGCCCATGTCAACCAGTGCCCCTGTTTTTTTATCAGCCAGTGTCAGATCGATAGTGCTGCCCCGCGAATGCCCCGATTTCTTGGAGATGAAGCCCAGCTTGAACAGATTACGCTTGTCCAGCTTGGGATAATACTGCTGCTTCATCTTAATATCCGCGGCATCCTGTGACCAGCGTACGAAGTGATTAACGGCTTGTTGCGGACGGTAGGCATCATAGATTCTCAGGATATACCCTTTGCCAGCCAGATCCTCACTGACTTTCTTCAGCGCACTCGCTGCTGTCCGCGAGAAAATCGCCAGCGGAGCCTTATACCCGTCCACCCTTGTTCCGGTAAAATTATTCTCACTGTAGTAGCGTATCTCATACTGCGCCGTTGGAATCACTTCATCCAGATACACAAAGCCGCCGGGCAGATTGTGTTTCTTCTCCACCTTGCTTTGCGCCGGGGCTGCGGCTGTATTCTGTAGCTTAGGAGCAGCCGCTGTGGCTGCTGTTGCTGTTGCCGTTAAAAGCGTAGCTCCGCCTAGGATAAGCGCACATGAGACCAGCCCTAATTTTCTACCTGTATTTCGCAGCTTCATCACAATGCTCCCCCTCTCCTGCCTCGTCCGTATTTTCACCCTACCAGTATACGTGCAGCCGCACTAGGCGTCCATAGTTAAGTCTAGGCTTGTGTCCGCAGGGAGCATATCCTTCCGCCGGTAGACACCCATCAGCAGCCCGACAGCGGCGAATTCAATGAAGACATGCTGTCCGTAGCTGAGGAATGGGAACGGTATAGCTGTAATTGGCATTCTTCCGCTGAGGATCGATAGACCATAAGCTAAGCGGATGGCTAGCATAAGGGCCAGAGCAAGGATAAGCATCCGCCCGTAGGTATCGCGTACAGCGCGGGTATAGGAAATCATTTTGAGAACGAACCAGCACACTGCCGCGATGAAGAGCAAGCCCCCGGCCCAGCCGAAGCATTGAACCAGAAATACCGGAAAAAGATCCGAATACGCATACGGCAGTCCTTCTTCCGCACCTCCGAAGCCATACCCTCTCCAGCCTGCGGATGTAATGGTCTCGTGAATTCTGCGGTTGAGGTAACCCGGGCCATTAAGCATGTAATTATGATTTATCGCTCCGATGACCCTGTCACGCAAGTTCAAATTATTCCAAACATAGATGGCTCCGCCCGACACAAATGTTATAGCCATTAATCCGGCTGTAATCCAGCGCCGTGTTATCCATACATATAGCGTCAGCGATACTGCCAAATAAACCACCAGCTCCGGTAAAGACCGGATCGCCGCATAGATCACCGCAGGCAGCAGCAGTAAGGCGAACTCCGCGAATTCCCTGGTCCGTCCGCTCCATTTCAGCACAAAGCTGTGGCTGGTCCATATTCCTGTCAGAGCGACAACAAATATATAAGGACTGTATCCAACCAGATCAAAATAAAAGCCCATAAAACCAACATAGCGTCTATTCCCATTGATTAATTCAGGACCCAGCAATAGGCTGGCAACGATAGCCATTAATGCTGCGAGATATATAATTACTGATGCTTTCTGAAGCAGCTTGAAATTGACGAAGTACATTCCTGTCATAACGGCGATCCCAAGGATGATATACACCGTCTGGCGCATCGTCAGATCAGATAGGGCCGGGTTGAAGGAGGTTCCGGCTTCTATAGCCCCCATCCCCAGCAGACTCACAGCTGACAACATCATTACTGCGGTGAGCAGTCCCCACGGAATCCGCGGTTTATGGATTCTGTGCAGATCCCGGCCGACCACCTGCGGATCACCCATTTGCGCGATAGCATATTGCTGTGCTTCTTCTTCAGTTGCACCAAGCTGCTGCCGCTCCAGCATCAAGTCCTGGAAGTGCCCGCTGAGTTCCTCCCTTATCTCCCTGTGCATCCCTTTGGCTCTAACCTCTGCACACACCCTGTCCAGATAGTTGTCCAGCTTCTTCCACTGCTCCATCATGCGCCGCCCTCCCCCAGTACCGAATCCACCGCGCCTTTGAAAAGATTCCATTCTGCTCTCTTCTCCTGCAGCTTCGCCTTGCCTTCATCCAGCAGCCGGTAATATTTGCGTTTGCGCCCTTCTACCTCAAGCCAATACGCCTCTACCCAGCGTTCGCTCTCCATCGCATGGAGTATTGGATAGAGCGTGCCCTCCTTCAGGGAAAATACCCCCTGCGAGCGCTGCTCCAGCTCTTTAATCAGTTCGTAGCCGTATAACGGCTTATCGAGCAGCAGAGTGAGAATCAAGGTCCCCGTGCTGCCCTTCAGCATTTCTTTACTGACTTTCATCGGCATTCCCTCCCGTACGAATGGCTGTCCGTCGATACATCGTTAATCTATGCTTAATATACTTTAATTCCCAGTTGATGTCCAGAGATTGTCTCCACGTCAGCCATATGAGTAATCCGTTAACTTGCGTATGAGTAACAGTTAACGCTGGCAGACAAGTAACCCGATAATACTTGCACTTGCAGATAAGCAGCCTCTTGGGCATTTATGTTGTACGTTTTACAACTTTGATCCCCAGATACCCGGGCGCCAGAGAGGATTGTTGTACGAAATACAAGAATTGTCCAAATAATCCGTTTGGAGTAGGAGAAATGTTGCCTTTTTTACAACAAATATGAATTAGGAGCGATATCATGAGGGAAATGTTGTATTTAGGGCAGGATTTTATACAATGAATGCTCTGTAAGCTCCATATTGCACATAGCAAAAAAGCACACCCGGATTACGGATGTGCTTGCAGTCAATTAATGAGATTAGTGCATGGAAGCCTGTGTTTTGTGCGAGACAATAACACGTTTGAGGAAGAAAGCAACAACCAGACCGATAATGGCCATCACCATGCCGAAGATGAACGCATTCTGTACCCCATGGGTAAATGCAGCGCCAATATTCAGCGGATCACCAGGATCAGTTACAGTCTTCATGTAGCTCTTGGTACCGGAGGTCATAATGCTTACTGCCAGAGCCGTACCAATTGCCCCTGCAACCTGCTGCAGAGTATTCATGATCGCTGTACCGTCAGGATAGTATTCCAGCGGAAGCTGATTGATCCCGTTCGTCTGGGCAGGCATCATAATCATCGAGATTCCGATCATCAGCACGCTGTGAAGTACAATTACGAAGATAACGGTAGAAGTTGCTGTAATACTCGAGAAGAACCACAGCGAGACAGCAACGAGCACAAGTCCTGGAATAACGAGCCATTTCGGACCGTATTTATCGAACAGGCGTCCCATCACTGGTGACATCAGTCCGTTGATAATTCCGCCCGGCAGCAGCAGTAATCCTGCTTTGAACGCTGTATAGCCTTGTCCCTGCTGCAGGTACATTGGAAGAATCAGCATCGAAGACAGAATCACCATCATGCAAATGAAGACCATCAGTACACCGACCACGAACATCGGGAATTTGAAGGCACGCAGATTAATCATCGGCTGCTTCATCGTCAACTGCCGGATGCAGAATAGAACGAGCGCAATTACACCAATAGCAATGGCGATAATCACCTTCGGACTTCCCCAGCCTTCCGCTTCACCGGCGCTGCTGAATCCATACACAACACCGCCGAAACCAAGTGAGGATAATACAATCGAGAGGATATCAATCTTCGGCTTGGTCACTTCTGTGACGTTCTGCATGAAGAAAATTCCGCTGAACAGCGCGATCACAAGGAACGGCAGGGACAGCCAGAAGATCCAGTGCCAGCTCAGACTCTCAATAAGCAAGCCGGCAATAGTAGGGCCGATCGCTGGAGCTACCATGATGACGAGGCCGATGAGCCCCATCGCCGCGCCTCTTTTCTCAGCAGGGATAATAATCAGGATCGTATTGAACATCAGCGGCAATAGAAGTGCAGTTCCCATCGCCTGAACCACACGCGCTGTAAGCAGGAATTCGAAGTTCGGCGCCATTGCAGCCAGGAATGTTCCCGCAATCGAGAAGCATAGCGCAGCAATGAACAGCTGTCTGGTCGTGAACCACTGCAGGAGCAGCCCGGAGATCGGAACCAGAATCCCCAGCGTCAGCAGGTAAGCTGTAGTCAGCCACTGCGCTGTGGTCGGAGTAATTTGTAATACATTCATAAGATCACTTAAGGCTACATTTAATGCGGTCTCACTGAACATGCCGATAAATCCGGCAAGCAATAAGGAGACGAGAATTGGAAGGGTCTTAAATTTGCGGGGCTCTGTGTGCCCCTTACCAGTCATAGTTGCGTTCACTCTCATATCCTCCTGATAATCTGTTTGTTCTCTCTCTATTTGTTACTGTGTTGCAGTCTTGCGATGGTACTATGAAACCTTAAGCCAGTATTGCCGGAATACTCTCTGCTGCCGCAACCAGCGGCTGGACATTTCGGCAGGTTAACGCCAGGAGCAGCGCACCTTCAAACAAGGAGACCACAACAGTCGCTTTTCCCACAGCAGCTTCCTCCTGCATGCCATCCTTCATCAGACGCTGGGCGATCACATCCTGCCAATCCTTGAACACACATTGACAAGCGGTTCGCAGCTCATTGCTGACACAGGAAGTCTCCACGGCTACCCAGAAGCTGAACGGCACCAATCCTTCAAAAGACGATTCCTCCGCTTCCCTGGCCATAGACAGAATGAAATTCTGCACTGCCTGAGCAGGTGAGTCTTCACTCTCTACATAATGCCGCAAATTTTGGGAGACCATTTCACTTGTCCGGTTAATACAGGTCAACACCAGCTCTTCTTTGCCGTGAGGAAAATAATAATACAATGATCCTTTGGGCGAATCGCTGTCCTTGATGATCTGATTTAGTCCGGTTGCATGATAGCCCTGTGTGAAAAACAATCTTGAAGCCGTATCCAGAATAGCTTCACGTGCATTATGCTTGTTTGACAAGCCGGACACTTCCTTTATAGATGTTTCTGCACTTTTATAACAATTGGTCTACATAATAAAACCACGAGTGGGCTCCGGCTGTCAATGGATAATAATTTCAAATTTTAATGTTTACGCTTACCGATTGCCACATTGCGGATCATTGGTTATAATTTAATTATTCCAATGCGAAAGGTGTGATTTAAATGAGTGAGCCTTCAATCATTAAGGGAATTCCCCGGCCGTTAGTCAGAACTAATCAGGCTTTTATCGTAATTTCTGTATTATTGTCACTGTTTACGGGAGCTTACTGGATTCTTGCCCTGCCGCTTGCCGCAGGACTGTCTGGCCTAATCTTCGGATATAATCCGGTGATCAAGGTTGCGGCGAACTTCCTGACTAAGGAGCGCTCCGCCTATGTACTGGAAGACTGGGAACAGCAGCAGTTCAACCAGAGCATTGCCGTCTTCTGCCTGACTGCAGGGCTGGTCAGCTTCCTTGCCGGCTGGACCGTAGCGGCTTATATCTTCACGATCATGGTTGCGGTAGCAGCCACAGTAGCTATCCTCGGCTTCTGCATCGGGTGCTTCATCCACTACCAGTGGAGAATGTATACCTATAGACGCAAACAGGCAGCCCTCCACAAATAAGCAGGAGTCTGCCCGTACGGTGTATCTTACAAGGCCAGTAAGCCACAGCAGCAGCAGTATGCTGCCAGACCTATGCTGGCCTCCAAGCTCCTTCTCCTTAACATCCCCGGTTATTCCACAATATAATCCGCCAGAATTCGCTCCACTGAAGAAGCGAAGCTTTTGCCGGCGCCCCAATCGAGCTTAAGGATCAATCCGTTGGAGCCTCCCGCCGGAATAAGCCGGACATTACTTCTGCCCTTCAGATTATCCACTAGAATCACCAGCGCCGCCTGATTACCGGACCGGAAATAATACCGCTCATAGACCAGCGTTCCGATCATCTTGCCTTCACCGAGATCATTCAGCTCCTCGTACAACAGCTCCGACTCCTGCGTCATTCCCTCTTTGATCAGCGCAAGCGTCTCATTGGGCTGCAATCTGACATCGAGTTGATAGGCCTCATTCATGCTCATCACCCTCCCACGGGTTTAGGTATACAACTATTTGCCTAGCGGCCTTCGCCAGCCACATCCCAGCGGTGACGGAATTTCTCCAGCCGCGGATGCAGTTGTGCGGGCGCTTCTGACAACAGCAAACGCAGCTTGACGATCCATTCCTCGAATGAGGAATAGGAAGCGAACAGATTAGCCATCTCCGGAGTCAGATAGAGAAAGTAAGGTGCGGAATAGACCTCGCTGATATGGCGCAGCGCAGAATCAAGCGGGGTGTATTTCTTGCGTTTCCCCTCCAGACTTTCCACGGTAATGAAAGAGCGCCCCTGATCTCTTTTCCACTCATGCAGCCGGTCCTCCCGTTTATAAAAAGCCTGCACCGGCTCCTTCGTCATCCGTCTCACGGTTTCTTCATGCAGCGGATACAGCACCAGCTTGGTGAATTTGCGCTCAATCGCTGTCTCAGCCGCCTTCAACAAATCCATATCCGAGATATGCTCGAATGAATCATAGAAGATCAAGGTCCCTTTGCGTTCACCGGCTGGCGGTTCATAACCATAAGGCACATGCTGAATGTCTCGTTTCATCATTACCCTCCTGTGAGCTTCAATATCTACAGCATATCATGCTACCCCGGATCGCGTACAATTCTGAGACCTAGAAACTAAGCCCTGAATGGTAATACTCGCCAAAAAAGCAGCGGTGCCATGATTGGCAATCGCTGCTATATGTAAGTGTCGCGCAGTGCAATGACATTCTGTGCCCAGTATATCTAATATCGGCTGGCAGGTGCCATCTTCCCTACAAGACGGTGAGTCCGTCAGGCTCTGAAGCGGATTGCTCCGCCTGCAGCCGGCAGCGCCGCAGAAACACTTCAGCAAGATCCTTAGCCCGGACCACCAAATACTGATCAGGAAAGCGGAAATCTGTTGAACAAGCGGTCAGCACGTAACCCGGATCTACCGGATATTGCCTGAACGCATGATCGGGCAGCCGGTCACTAAGCACAGACTGCTCATACTTCAAAGCGTACTGCTCGGAGAATACAGATCGGATTGGAATCGTCAGGCCAATGCCCTCCATCTTCAGATAACTCTCCTTACGCGTCCACAAGTCATAGTAATAGCGTATTTGAGCCTCTGATTTCAAGCTCTGGTATTGCTCCATTTCTTCAGGGGACAGGCTGTACCGGGCTAACGCCGGATTTATGGCAGCCATCTTCTGAATGTCGATTCCAACCCGCTGTCCCTTGCGGCTGACGATACCTGCTACCCATTTTCCCGAATGTGAGAGGTTATAGTCCCACGGTTCACGCATAGCAGACAGCCGGGGTTTGCCAAACACCCCTTTGTCAAAACGGATCTCATCATTCCGCATTCCCTCCATATCCATGGCGAACATCCGGGCAAGGATGTCTCCGATAAGAGACCTGCGAACATCGTCTTCACGTTTCAGCCGGCTGCTGCTCATCCGGCGCTCCGGTGACACATGGGGCAGCAGCTCAGGAATCGAAAAAGCAGTCCCGAGTGATACAGCAATGATATGCATGAACGGCCATGCCTCCTATCGGTTCTCCGGTCTATTCCTGCTGCTCCCGGAACCAGCCCAAGGTTTCTTTGACTGCATCCTTGTAAGCGGTTGGAGTATATTCCGGGAACCGCTTCATGAATTTGTTCTCGCTCAGCACCAGCGGATACTGGAATTCGTATAGCAGCTCATGGAATTCCTTAGCTTCTTTATCGAATATACCTGCCAAACCAACTGCCCAGCCCGGGAGGGTCCGGCATTTCCTTGGACTGTCTGCTTCATCCTGGATGATATTCAGGAACTGGCCGCCTTCAATCGCCCCGGAGCCCGACACATGCCATTCCCCTTCTTCCCCGCTATCAGCCAGCAGCACGGCTGCTTTGGCCGCATCGCGGATATAGACCAGATCATGGGGAACATCCAGCCTGACCGGCCAGGCGATGGTTTTGGCCTGCAGCGCTCCGTTGAATATCGGGCCGAATACCCTGTTCGTAACGTTGGGTCCATAGTAGTCGGGATAACGCGGAATGACATAGCGGAAGCCCTTCTCCGCTGCCCGCTTCTTCAGCAGCTCCTCCAGCTGGTTACGGAGCTTCCCTTTTCGGGTAAGTGCCGCCTTGGGATGGTTTTCATCTGCAGGAAGGTATTGGAATCTGCCGTATCCGTAAACATTGCCGGGAAATACCAGCGTCTGCCCGGAATGCAGCTTCGCGGTTACCCGTTCCAGCGCTTTGGGCATGATCGTGTACCAGTCCTGGTAAGGCACATTAAGACAGAAGTAGACCGTTTTCACTCCTGTCAGGAGAGCAGCAAGAGCCCTCTCATCTTGTATATCCAGTGAAGCCATAGTCAGCAGAGGTCCTCTCAGTCTGCTTAGTGCCTCATTAGAACGATTATAGGTCGCTGTTACCAGCTTCCCCCGCCACAGTAATTCTTGGGTAATGGAATGGCCCAAACCGCCATTGCCTCCGATTACGAGATTCATAACATTACCGGCTCCTTATCGAGCGTATGAATACCTTCAGCCACCAGCTTCAGTGTTTATTCAGTCTGCCCGGGATGATGTTTAGCAGTTATGAAGAACCGTTACATGCCGCTTCCTCAGGAACTGCCGGATATAGAACTGCTGCCGAATTCTTAACCTGCTATTAGTATACAGCCAAGAATATGCTGTCATCATTGGGATAATTTGACGATTATTGTCGTTTAAGGTCCTTAATATGTAGATATGGTGAATTATTGGGATTCAATAGTTTTGCATCACCTTACGTTAATCTTCGCCGATCATTGTTCCGGTCAATCATCATTTAAGAGCATTCAGTCTCTGGTCCGCATATACTGCTGCGCCAAGTGTGCCCGCCCTGCTGCCCAGTTCGGCTTGAACGATCCTGCATTTGCTCCCTGAGAGCTTCAGCGCATGAGCATTTACAGTGCCGCGGACGCTGCCCAGCAGCCGTTCTCCTGCGGCAGCCATACCGCCTCCAATAATGATCAGCTCCGGGTTCAGCAGATTAATTACATTAGCCAGACCGTACCCCAGCAGCTCTCCGGTTTCATGCATGACCTCAATCGCCAGCGGGTCCCCGAGATCATAAGCCTCCGAAATCATTTTTGCGGTAATTTGTCCGTCATCCTGATTCGTCCAAGTCTGAATCAGACTGCTCCTGCCATCCAGCAGCTTCTCTTTGAACGTGTTGACCATACCCACAGCAGATACATACCTCCCGAGACAGCCGGAGCTCCCGCAGCGGCAGGGCCGGCCCTGCCGGTACATATTCATATGTCCGATTTCACCAGCGCTGAAGGTTGTTCCGTACAACACCTTGCCGTCATCGACAATGCCTGAGCCCAGTCCGGTTCCAAGTGTGAGCAGCACCAGGTTACGGCATCCTTTTCCGGCTCCCTGCTGCCATTCCCCATATAAGTTAACCCGCACATCATTATCGATGTAGACCGGATAATCATAAAAGGGTTTCATTGCATTCACTATATGTATTTGTTCCCATCCGGGAAAGTTAGGCGAAAAGATGGACAGGCCTTCCTCCGGGTCCAGCAGACCGGGAATTCCCATCCCCATACAGGTGATCTGCTGCTGATCTATCCCCTTGCCCTCTGTCAGCTGTGTAACGGCCAATCTGATCCGCTCCAGCACATGCGCCGGTCCTGCCGCCGCTTCCGTTGGCAGAGACAGCTCCTCGACTGCGTTGAAATCCCCATCGAACAATCCCGCTTTGATATTGGTGCCGCCCAAATCGACGCCTATAGTATAATTGTTCATCGCTTCTGCTCCTTTACAGCAATTGTCCTTATCCTTACTTTACTCTCACCACTTATTATGCGCTTTCATGTATTGGGCAGGTAGGATTTTTTGAGCATTGTTATAGTATTTTCTACACAAAAAAGGGCCGTCCGCGCCAGCCAATGAATAGCTGCTTGGACGACCCTGTATAATGTTCTTTGCGGAATCCCTTAAGACCCCGCACCTTTGTACCGCTTAACGCCATAGCTCCAGGCCATCAGGCCGATGCCGAGGAACACTGCACCCACTACGGGGGTCAGCAGCGCCATCCCCTTCATCTCATCACGGTGGAGGAACAGGGCTGCCGGATAGATCCCGACAAATGCAAACGGGATAATCCAGGTTAGCAGCACCTGAATCGCCCGGTTGTAGATCGTAACCGGATAACGGCCGTAGGTCTGGATATTATACATCAGCGGCAGAATACCCGTCGGCGCATCCGAGTAGAACGAAAGTGAAGTCAATGTCGTATAGATGCCGGTATAGATTGCTACCGCACTGAGTGTCAGGATAATCAGCATCGGAATGGTCCACCATTCGAACGGCAAGCCCAGATTGCTGCCGCTGATGGCCATAACAATCAGTCCGATGAAGGAACCCACAAGTGACGGCGGGTCCACATTCTCCAGGAAGATCTGGAACAGGTTATGCGCCGGACGGGTCAGAATACGGTCCATCTCGCCTTTGACGATATAACGCTCACTGAAGCCCCACATATTCACGAAGCAGCTGAACACGCCGAACGGCACCATGAAGAAGCCGTAGACGAACACCACTTCGTTCTGATTCCAGCCGCCCAGGCTGTCGGTATGCATGAAAATGACCAGAATGAAGATAAAGTTCGTTGCCTGGAAGAGCAGATCGGAAACCACCTCCACCCAGAAATCAGCACGGTAGGTTAACCTTGTCTTCATATAATTTTTCAGATATTCAATTAACAAGCCCAAATAGTACATTCCGGCTCAACCTCCCTGCACGAACAGCCGCTGGCGCGCTGCGTGATATAGCCAGACAATCGGAACCAGCAGGACCAGGAACCAGATCACCTGGATGCCCAGCACATTCCAAATGCCCACTCCCTGCACACGGCCCGTGAATACGGAACCCGGCAGATACGTGATGGCCTGAAAGGGCAGAACCTTGAGAATGGACGATAACCAGCCCGGAAACAGCGTAATCGGGACGATCAGGCCGGAAAACAGGTCAACGATAACACGCTTCATGCGCATCATCCCCTCATTATTCTCGACGAAGAATGCAGAGAGCCCCGTTATGATATTAATCTGTGAGCTGATCAGGAAGCTGAAGAAGAGCATCACCAGGAAACCGATCCAGGCGGATGGTTCTGTCGGCAACTGCACCGGAAACAGCAGAATGGCAATCACCATGCCCGGAATCATCAGCATCATGAAGCGGAACAGGCCTTCGCCAAGTCCCTGCATCATTTTGACCAGAACATAGTTATAAGGGCGGATGAACTGAATCGCGATGCTGCCGTCACGGATATCGGTAGAAATCTCCCTGTCCAGGTTATTGAAATAGAACGCCCGGGCCATCCATGAGACGGCCACATACGTAGTCATCTGCGCTCCGGTAAAGCCGCCTAGCGACTCCCCGTTGCCATATATAGCTTTCCAGGTGAAATAGTTAACCCCGATATTCAGCGTGTAGATCAGAATTCCTGAATAGTAATTGATCCGGTAGGCCAGCATCGTCAGGAAGCGGATGCGGATGAAATCGAAATAAGCGCCGAGCAGCAGCCTGCGTCCGTTCTCTCCAGAACCGCCTGAAGAGCCTCCGGAGGAGGCAACTGCACCATTAAGCTGCTCAGACATGGATGACCTCTTTCTCATCTCGGAGTGCTGCTATCATCTCTTCCGGTTTCTCTGCCGAACCTGACTGATAAATACTGCGGACAATATCGTCCGTGTTCGTCTCAATGATTTTGATGTCTGTAATATCTGCCTGTCCAACCACCCGGCCCAGTACATCCGATACATTCAGCTCGAGCGGAATCCATACCTTGGCACCCAGCTCATTCTCGGCGGTCCAGGTAACCGGCATCCCCTCTGTCCACTGAACCAGCTGCTGCAGCTTCGTCGCAGTACCGAACTGAAACTGCACCTCGCGTCCGGTTCCCCACCGCTGCTTGAGATCCTCCAGACCCCCGTCATAGATAATCCGCCCGTCATCCAGCATGATTACCCGCGAGCAGAGAGCTTCAATATCCTGCAGATCATGCGTCGTCAGCAGAATGGTTGTACCATGCTCACGGTTCATATCCTTGAGGAACTCACGAATCTCCGACTTCACGACAATATCAAGGCCGATCGTCGGCTCATCCAGAAACAGAATTGACGGGTTGTGCAGCAGCGCAGCGACCAGCTCACAGCGCATCCGCTGTCCGAGACTGAGCTTGCGTACCGGACGGTTCAGCAGCTCCTGCAGCTCCAGGCGCTCGACGAGCTCATCCAGCCGTTTTTTGAAATCCTGCTCGGAGACCCGGTATACCTTGCGCAACAGCTGGAACGATTCGATGACACCGATATCCCACCAGAGCTGGCTGCGCTGTCCGAATACGACTCCGATATTCTGTACGAACTTCTCCCGTTCCGCATACGGCACGAAGCCGCCTACAGACAGACTGCCGGCGGTAGGTACGAGAATCCCGGTGAGCATCTTAATCGTGGTCGATTTGCCGGCCCCGTTCTCCCCGATGTATCCGCATATTTCGCCTTCCGGAATACTGAACGAAATGTCCTTCACTGCGGTCACTTCGGAATATTGCCGTTTAAACAAATCAGCGAAGGCCCCTTTGAGGCCCTCGCGGTTTTTTTGGACTTTAAATGTCTTGCGCAAGTCCTGCACTTGAATAGCATTCATAGGTTACCTCACTAAGCTAAGTATTGGGTTCAGTACCCCATTATAATAGAATGAATCCAAAAGTACTACCTATTTCCCTTACCATTCTGCTCTGCCAGAGTACGGCCGGCTTATTTAGCTACTCTGCCCTCAAAAAAATCCGCGCTCTGCACAGCCTCCAGATGTCCCGAGCGGGCTACTTTGGTACGCAGATACTTTTCGTTGAAGACCGAGACATCGCCCCATAGCGGTACTCTTTTGACCGTGTTCATTCCGGCAGCTCTCAGAGCTTCCATCTTCTTCGGATTATTGGTGATAAGGGTCACCGGTTTGTTGCGCAGGGACTGAAGCACGCTGATCGCGTCACTGTAATCTCTGGAATCATCGGCAAAACCCAGCTCCAGATTAGCTTCAACAGTATCATATCCTTCTTCCTGCAAAATATAAGCCATGGCTTTGCTGAACAGGCCGATGCCTCGTCCCTCATGATTAGCCAGGTAAAAGAGGGCACCGGAACCATGCTGGGCAATCATCTTCATCGATGTGTGCAGCTGGAAGCCGCAATCGCAGCGTTTGCTGCCAAAAATATCGCCGGTATGGCAGATGCTGTGCATCCGGATCAGCGCTTCGTCGGAGTTCTCGAAATCCCCATAGACAAGAACGCTCGACTGTTGTCCATCCGCAAGGTTCATCGAAGACAACCGGCTGATGAGCAGCTCTGTAGCCTCTTTACCTTCCGCTTGCTGAAGCTCTTCATCCGTCACTTTCAGCCAGCTGTACCATTTGAAGGTAACGGTCTCCCCGTCCAGGTTCACAGGTAAGGTAATGGGACCAACCAGTATATTCGTGGAATCTTCCATTGAGATCCGTTTGATTTTGTTCTGTAATATGGAAAGGATATCGGGTTTGATCATGAGTGCACCGTCCTAAAAGTTTTGATAGCATTAGCTTCTTCGTTTCCGTTTCGCAAAACTTGCTTCGGAAGCATACACTTAGTTTTGATAGCATAGCCCAAGCAACTTTTCTCCCGAAAATGCGTAATAGCCTATGCCTGGTTCGTAAAATTTTAATATTCATTTTTTGCTCTAGTAACTATTTGTAAGTTAGTTTATCATTGTAATATAAGTTCGTCAAGTTATAATATATATTTAAATATTAATGATTACTTATTGTAAGTTTATGATATAATGAATGTTGAGGTGATGCTAATGAACAATTTCGAAATGTGTCCACGCTTCGAGAAAGCGGTCGATGTGCTTAGTAAACGGTGGGTTGCTCTGATCGTATTCGTACTGATGGATGGTCCGCGGAGATTCGGGGAAATCGAGCATTGCTTATCCAATCTAAGCGGCAAAGTATTATCCGACCGGCTGAAGGAAATGGAGAACGAAGGCATCATTCAGCGTACGGTATATCCTGAAATGCCTGTGCGTATTGAATATTCGTTAACCGACAAAGGCACGGCACTGGCTCCCATTCTTGGTGAAATCGGTAACTGGTCCACGGATTGGATTGAGATTGGCGTGACCAAATGATTGCCGGCCTGCATGCGAAGCAGCGCCCCTGAAGGTTCCTTAACCAGGAAACTTTGAGGGCGCTGTTTGTTTGTCTTATAAATCCTTGCGCTGAAAATGCAGAATTCCTATCGCAAATACAATTACGGTATAACACACAGCATATACGATGAATGACACTGACGGGTACGCGGTGATATTAATGATGCTGAGTCCGCCGTTACTTAGGGAAACCAGGCCGCTGATATCCTTCAGACTGAACAGCTCGGCGGTCATTCTGCGCTGCAAGGCATCTGCCGGCATCAGCATCGACATGATTCCGGTCAGATTATGGAGCACATTCAGCGCGTCGTTCTCCAGCCGCAGCGAACCGCTTAGCTTATCAAGCATTCCTCCCAGAAACCCTGCCCCATAGAGCATCGTCATGAACACACCGTTACCCAGCGCCGAGAAAATCCCTGAGCCCAGCATGGATACAGAGATTAACAATGGAACCACAGAAGCAAACAGCAGAAATGACTTCACTAGTGCTGCCGGATCTCTGGGTACACTCGCATGGACATTTGTGATCAGCAGGATAGCCAGAAATAGAATGAAGGCATATACTGCACCCAGTGTCACGAAACCGAGCCAGCGGCCAAGATACCATTTCCAGCGGGGCAGCGGCCGGGGCAGCAATGCCTGCATGACTCCTTGTTCCGCTTCCCCGGCAATTACCGAGAACGAGCTGAAGATCGCCAGAAAGGCGATTACAAAGGCGCCGAAAAAGTATCCCAGACTAAGAATAAAAGCGCCGTTCGTAAATCGTGTGAACAGCTCGCTCCCGTTATGTACGGACCCTGCCCCGGGGTCATTCTTTCCAACCGTATCGGCCACAAACCAGAAGGCGATCAGAAAGACAAACGTGAGCAGCAGAGTCAGCAGCATCACCTTTTTGCGCAGCATTTCCTTCCATGTCATTTCAAGTATGGTATTCATTCGCTCTCCCCCCTATGGCTAAGTCCGGATACGGCATCCATGAACCACTCTTCCAGCCGTTCTTGTTTGCGGGTTACCTCATATAGAGTCATCCCCTGCTCCACAATCAGCCCGTTCAGCCAGCCCGCCTGCTCCTCGTTGTCCAGCTCTGCTTCCAGCCATACGACACTGCTGCCTAATTCCGGCTCTTGCCCGGTTTTTCCGGCTCCAGCGGCCGTCTGCCGGATGGTAAGCCCTGTATGCTCATTCAGCCAGGACAGCAAAAAAGGCGTATACCCGCCCACTTTGAAATGCCAGCTGGTCCGCTTGCTCAGGATCTCTGATACTTTGCCGTGCCGCAGGACCGCCCCGTTATTAAGCAGGGCCATCCGGTCGCACAGCACTTCAACATCCTCAAGCAAATGGGAGTTGAGAAATATCGTGATCCCCCTCTCCTTCAGCCGCTCCAGAATCATCCGTACTTCCATTCTCCCGATTGGATCAAGAGCAGAGGAGGGTTCATCAAGAAAAATAATTTCCGGCTCATTGACTAGCGCACAAGCCAGTCCCAGCCGCTGCTGCATTCCCTTGGAATAATGCTTGACCCTGTCCTTCCCGCGCTGACCAATGCCTACTTCCTGCAGCAGCTGTGGGATCCTTCTATCCGCCAGAGTCTTCTCGATCCGGCATAGCTTGGCATGCAGTCTGACTACCTCTTCTCCGGTCAGCCACTCCTGATAACGGTATAGCTCCGGCAAATATCCAATCTTGGCTTTGGCTTCAAGAGAACCGAGCGGGTGACCCAGGATGGAAGCATTCCCGCCTGTTGGCGAGATGAGTCCCACCAGCATTTTGACGAAGGTGCTCTTGCCTGCACCGTTGGGGCCGAGGAAGCCGAAGGCTTCCCCTTTCCCCACAGTGATGGTAACATCCCGGCAACCGCGTCCATTAGTATACTCTTTGGTCAGGGCGTTAGCATCAATTGCAGGTACGCTGCTCATTGTGTGATCAACTCCTGTACTTTCTGAATGAATTGATCCCTGTCTGGATAGACATCTCCGCCAGTAAGCTGGAGCATCTGACCATCCTGTACCCAGACTGCAGAATAGCTATAGCCTCTGCTGAACTTCATTTCGGTTAGAATAACAGGGGTGTCGGCCACCGTAATCTGTTCATCATTGCTGCCCTTTATCAGCGGCATCGGAATATCGCCTGACAGAATCCGGCTCTTCTGCAGGTCACTTCTCAGATAATCGGGAATTAGCGGAAAGTTAACTACGGCATCCAACGCTTCATCTATATCTATAGAAGGATCAACAGTAACTACAGGTGTATTCATCTGTGACAGAGTAGCCCAATGCTCCGGATCTGGAGACAGGTCATAATTCACAATTTCGGGCAAATGCAGTGTAAGCGGTTTTCCGTCCACAGACTCCGGCAACAGATCGTTCGAGCCTACACGCTTCAACGCCTGATTCACTTCATCCACGTTCAGCGTAAGAGTAATATCACGGGACGGACTCACCTCTACAGTCTTCATGCCAGTCATATCTTGGCCCTTCAGAGGTTCATATCCCAGCACTCCTTGTATTTCCCCAACCGGGAGCTTGCCCTCGACAGATCCGTTAGCGAATGTGAAAGTGCCAAAGGAATTCATCGTCTTGTGGAAATTCCCTTCCCCGCTCACCTGATAGAACATATCGCGCAGATCGCTCTCTTCCACTACAGCTACATCCTGCATCCGGAACTGGTTGAGGATAGCAGCCATGGCGGTATTGCCTACTGGAGTAGCCAGAATAGCGGCGAAGATGGCAACCCCTGCAGCGGCAGCAGCCCACTTACGGCTGCGGCTCAGCACTGGTCTGCGTGATTTGCTGATGGAATTCTGCGGAAGCTCTGAACCTGTATTTTCTCTTGCTCTTACTGAAGATATAGAATTGATTCCGCTTGCCGCAGAATCCGTTATAACAGTTTCCTCTGTTTGAGCCGCTAATGCTGCCTCCTGCTTGCCCCATTCGGCCCAAACCGGATTTACCGGTTCTTGTCCGAGCTTCTCCTGCAATTTAGCCCATGCCTCGTCTGTTCCCACGGGCTGAGAATTCCCGTTTGCTCTATTGTTCATTGCTTCATTCCTCCCGGATGATCTTATTCTTGCGGAAGCGACTTCACCGCATGCTGTTTCAATTTGGCGGTAGCCCTGCTTAACAGCGTGCCTACTACCGGCGGTTTCACTCCGAGCTCTCCGGCGATCTCTGCATAGCTGTAACCCGAATACTTAAGCAGCAGAGCCTGCCGGTCCCGCTCGGGAAGCCCGTCCAGCCAGCTCCGCACATCTTCCTGGTCCAGCTTGCCCAACACTACTTCTTCCCCCGTAGGGGCTGAGGCATCTGTATCGTACATTAACTCCTGTTTATTAATCAGTCTTCGCTCCCGCACTTGCTTGTTCAGGTAATCGTATCCGATCCGTGTAAGCACTCTATGCAGCCAGGCTCCCAGAGCTTCGGGATCATCCGGCGGATTTCTGTACAGTCTCAGAAATACCTCCTGCGCCAAATCATCGGCTGCACTCTCATCCCTTACAAGCGCGGACAGCTTTCGGCGCACGATTGGATAATGTGTATAAAAAATCGATTTAAAGTTGTCTGATTCCGGAATGTCCATCAGGTAATCCTCCTTATCCGCTGCAGCTATAAGTAAGACGAAGGCTGAAGCATATTTGTATCATTCCCGTTTCAAATATTCATCCCATTCTTACCATAAGAGCTGCCGATACGCAAAATAACCCCACAAAGTGGGGCCTTAAGTTCGATGTATATTCAATTAAATAGGCACTACCCGTACCCTACATGTCCATGTTAAGTATTCAGATAATTACCATCCGCAAGGTCAGAATATCCATAAATGTGACAAAAATCAAAGAAAAAACGTACCAATTTAGTATAGACAGGTTGCTCTGAACGGTAAAATATAGTAATTTTAAAAGTGTAAGCTATTATAAATTGAGAGGTGGAGCTAACGATGGAAAAGATGTGTATGGAAATGATGATGAACATGTGTATGGAGGACATGATGTGCAAGATGAAGAACATGAAGATGTGCATGGAAAAAATGACCGAAATGGGCATGATGGACATGGATATGGACATGATGATGAAGAAAATGCAGGAATGCGATGAAATGATGACCATGTGTATGACCATGATGCGTGAAGGAATGCAAATGTCCAAGTAAGTGACCGCAAGTTGTTGAAGTGAATCCGCTAAATTCACTCTAACAGTATATTCGCATATCATGGCAGAGCAGACTAACTGCATGCCATTTTTTATGTCTATTTTTTATTTATATTTCTGTATCTTCTACCTTATTATATCTCCGAATATCCCTTGCCTGGCCTATCTGATCTTGATATACCGATCCTGAATCTGTTTGGCTACGGTAATCCGCTCCATCTTCAGCTCCCAAATCTGCTCTTTCCACCGGTCGCTACCCTCATCATCCTCATGATCTCTCAGCTTATTGAATAACTGCAGCAGCATGAAGTTAATGTGATCGAACCGCGACCAAAGCTCTCTTACGCTATCCACTTGTTTCTGTGCTTCCGCAAGCTCTTTATAGTTCTTCAAGCGATCCAGGAGATCAGCCTGCCACTGTTCATCGTTAATTGCTATGGCGTAATTTAGAAGATCCAGATAATCATCGATTGACATGTGTACCGACTCCTTAATTTCTTTATACCAAGTATTATACTCGGTATTATGTATATTGCAATAGTTTGCATAAAAAAAAGCAGACATCCAAGATGTCCGCTTCGGAATAACTATTACGCTGCAGAGTTACATCAGCTTTTTAATATCATCCTTAATCTGCTCGGACTGCGGTCCGAATACAATCTGTACAGCCCCTTGCCCCAGTCTCATTACACCGGAAGCGCCAAGCTGTTTAAGTGCAGAGTCCTTAACCGCCTTGTCATCGTTAACGTTAAGTCGCAGACGGGTAATACAGGCATCGATGCTGCGGATGTTCGCAGGACCGCCGATATTCTCCAGAATCTTAGCAGCCCGGGAAGAAGCTGATGCGGTTGTTGTACCTTTGCCTAGGTCAATCATTTCATCATCTGTATCATCTTCACGGCCTGGTGTTTTGAGATTGAATTTCACGATGACAAAGCGGAACAATACATAATATAGTAAGAAGAATGCCAGCCCTACAGGGAACAGAACCCATGCATTCGTTGAAATCTTCAAATTGGTCAGATAATCAATTAGACCTGCGGAGAAGCTGAAGCCCAACCGTACATCCAGGATGTACATCACAGCCATAGACACACCGGTGAGAAGCGCATGCACGAGGTACAGAAGTGGTGCCACAAACATGAACGAGAATTCAAGCGGTTCAGTGATACCTGTAAGTATTGAGGCAATAGCAGAACCAATGAAAATCGATGCCACCATTTTTTTCTTTTCCGGTTTTGCAGTATGGATGAAGGCAAGCGCCGCACCCGGCAAAGCGAACATCATAATCGGGAAGAAACCGGTGGTGAACATCCCTGCACTTTTATCCCCAGCCAGGAAGCGCCAAACATCTCCATGGACGACCTCGCCGGCTGCGTTCGTATAATCACCGAGCTGGAACCATGCAATAGTGTTAATGACATGATGAAGGCCAATCGGAACAAGCAGACGGTTTGCGGTTCCGAATACAAATGCGCCAATTGCACCAAGGCCTACTACCCAATTTCCGAATTCACTGATGACATCCTGTACCGGACTCCAGATCATACCAATGAAAACAGCCAGCACCATAGTCGAAGCCGCAGTAATTATCGGAACAAAACGTTTACCTGCGAAGAAGCCCAGCCAATCCGGCATTTTGATATTATGATATTTCTTGTACAGGAATGCTGCCCAGGCTCCGGCAAAGATACCGCCAAGCACACCCATATCCAACACAACATCATCGCTAATGAAACCAAAGGTTCCCGGAACGATCAACAATATTTTGGTAAGAACCATATAAGCAATCAGTGCGGATAAAGCAGCTACGGCATCCCCGGCGAATCCAATGGCGACACCAATTGCAAAAATTAAGGCCAGATTGCCGAATACCGCACCAGCACCTGCGTTTAAGAATGGAGCAACGTATTGGTTCAAGAATCCACCTATTGTGCTACCCAGATGCAAATCCTTTTCATAATCGAGAAGTCCAAGCCCTTGCAGAATCGCTGCCGCCGGCAATGTAGCGACTGGTAGCATCAGAGACTTCCCTAACTTCTGTAAAAAAGCTAACATAATGAAATCATCTCCCGGTTTCATATTAGTACGTATATGTTTTTATAGCTTTGAAACCACTGTAAGAATACTGTTCTGTCCCGCAAATACTGCGCCGTAATGGCATTTGACTTCCGGGGTGTACTCCTCGCTGCTGGTCACAATGACTGGTGTAATGGTTCGGTACCCCGCTGTCCGTATCGCCTCGAGATCGAACTCAATCAGCGTCTGGCCTGCTTTCACTTCATCTCCGGTAGCAATACTGCTGATGAAGCCGTTTCCCTTCAGGCTGACCGTATCGATCCCAATATGCATCAGGAGCTGCAGACCGGAGGAATGCTCCAGGATAAGTGCGTGATTGGTTTTGACCACATGGGCGATTGTTCCGTCAAAGGGAGCGATTAATCTGCCCTCGGTCGGTTCTATGGCAATTCCCTTACCCATATGCCCGCCGGCAAACGTCTCATCCGGTACTTCAGATAACGGAACGGCTTGCCCGCTGACCGGAGCGGGTATCTCAATACTTGCTTCAGCATGTTTCTCTTCTTTTTTGGATTTCCATCTGGAAAACATAAATGTCACTCCTTGCTGCTGTTATTTATTTTTCTCTAAGGTCTGGAATAACCGGTGCAGATGCATGGCAAGGAAGCATATTTCTTCTTCCGGTACGTCTACGCCGAGCTTGCCCTGCATGATCTTTCCCATTTTGAGAGCCAGCTTGTATTCATCCTTGTATTCTTTCTTGATATGCTTCACGAATGGATTATCAATGAGCGAACCCTGCAGAATCCGTTCAATAGAGAATCTCAGGTGTACCATCAGCCGGACATGATTCATACTGCCCTGTTCAAAAATAATATTGCGTTCGTTGCGGATCATATCCATCAGATCACTGACGATGTTAGAGGCTTTGACCAGCTGGCCAACCGGCACATTGCTGACCGCAGAATATACGTGATAGGTGAGGAATCCGACTTCATCTTCAGGAATCCGCACCTCGAATTCCACGCTGATCTTCTCCGCTGCCTTGTAAGCGATCTCAAATTCCCTGGGAAAGGTCATCCGCGTTTCCTCAAGGAACGGATTGACAATGTCCATACCGCTCCGCAAGCGGAATATGGTGAACTGGATATGGCTGGGGAGCGCCAAATAGATCTTGTCGTTTAACTTGCCGGGAAACTCACGGGCGATATCCGAAATAATCTCATCCGTAATCCTCATGACCTTGGGATCTATGTCTTCCAGCAGAATCTGATACTGGCTCCATTCCTCCCGGTCCTCCAGCCGAAACAGCTTCTCAATCCGGGGATCATCCGCATCAATCACACCTGCGTCTTTAAGCGCAAAACCGATGCCCTTGCCGATAATCACATATTCCTTGCTTTTCTTGCCTCCTTGGACCATCACGACATTATTTCCAATCACCCGCAAAACCTGAAATTGTTCATTTTCCCTCGCCAAGTTCTCCCTCCTTTCCGCCCATTGCCTGATTTTTCGCACAAAAAAGAGCCAAGACTGACTCAAACGAATGAGATCAGATCTTGGCTCATGCCCTATTAAGGTAACACGCCACTTGCATATAAATGATCATTTATGATCTCATAATAAATCATACCTTGTGTTCCGTCAATGAGTTTTTCGAAAAGTCAAGTTTTACCCCGACAGTCATGATTTCAAGATCTATTCTATACCTATATACATTATTTATACACTCTACAAAATGCGATATTCATACTTGTTATAAACACTTTCTAATGATTCATGCGATTCCTTCACAGTTATTAATTTACATTCTAATCATTTTTTTGACTTATTATTACTTTTAATTAAAAATATTGCGTATCATGTAAGGTTGGACTATTATGACAATATTCCATGGAAAAAATTACTAAAGGAGAAGAGAAGATGAATAAAACCTCGATTTCGGACATTTTTGAAGAACTTAATGCAGATGAATTTGATTTGAATGGGGCTGGCTTTAGCGCTGCAGAATGCGCTTACTTATGGTCGATGTGCCTCATATACCCGCAAGGTTGTACAAGCCCTTGCGTACTCTTTTACCAAGGCTGTTCTTAAGTATTGGTTATAAAGGCCCCGGAAGGGGCCTTTATCTCAAGGGGGATGCATACGATGCTTAAAAAAATTCATATTCATACAAAACAACAAGACTCTGCAGATTGCGGCACAGCATGTGTTATGAGCCTGTTAAATTTTTATGATAACTATCTTAATTATCAATATCTTAGAGATATACTAAAAACTGATACTACGGGAACAAGGTCAAGCAGTATGATCCATTCTTTGCAAAATCTTGGGTTTGAGGCAAAACTGGTCCGATTAAAACAGTTAAATGTGGTCTCCATGCAAAAAATTGTATATCCGTGCATTGCACATACATTCGTTGCCGGTCTTGAACACTACATCGTTCTTTATGGTCTTAAGAAGAATAGATTGATCGTTAGTGACCCCCAAAAGGAAAAAATATGTCTAGTAAGCTTCGATGAATTTATTTCTTCTTTTACAGGAGTAATAATCCTGGCATATCCTTCATTAAGCACTTCATTAATCTCGCCCATGCAAAAGAAAAAAAATAGTGCAGGTCAAAAAATATGGCGGATTTGCAAGCATAACCTGCCCTATATTCTTCTCTCTGCTTTTTTTGCTTTGGTTGCTGCTATATCTGCTGTCGTATTTTCTTATATTTACCGAGCAGCATTTGACTTTGTTGTTCCTGAGAAAAACGAAGATTTACTGAACCAGATCATAGGAGCTTTCTTGCTAATTATTCTCGTTAAGGGTTTGTTTGAATTTCTGAGAGGAATGTTCATCTCTATGCTTAGTAGAAGAATTGATGATCGTTTGGCTAATCATTTTTTTACAAAAATACTTAAATTACCCTTAAATTTTTTTACTAGCAGAGAAAACGGAGATACTCTTGCACGTTTTCACGACATTTCTAGTGTTAGAAATTTAATCAGTAACACTTTAATTTTGAGTGCCATTGACCTGATGACTATCTGCATAACCTCTTTCATCTTGTATAAGGAGAATCAACAGCTGTTTTTAATATCGCTCTCGCCGGTGCTAATTTATCTGTGCATCAACAGCTTGTTCTTCAATCAATTACATAAATCCAGCAAAAAAAGTATAGAAGATCAATCTTATTTGACCAGTCATATGATTCAAGTACTTGAAGGCATGGAATCCATACATGCCCTTAATAAACAGCCTTATGTCCATCAGAATCTCATTAATAAATTGAAGGGAGTTCTTAAGCGGAATTTTCTATTCAACCTGCTTTCCAATATCAACATTTCACTCACTCGAACTATCCAATCATTTTTTAGCCTGGTTGTCTTATGGGTCGGCATCAAACAGATTATTAATGATCAGTCCAGCATTGGACAATTAATGACCTTTACGGCACTTGCCAGCTACTTCATTCTTTCGGTGGAACGATTGGTAAATGCTCAGCCTGACATCATTAAAGCTTATGTTGCCATTAACCGATATTACGAATATTTGGATTATCCGACCCCTGAGAACAGTGTTTCCGGAATCCTCTGCAGAATTGATTCCATTATTTTTGATAAGCTTTCCTACTCGTACACCAACAGCAAGGTGCTGGAGAATTTATCTCTCGTGATATCACGTAACGAAAGTATCGCAATTGTTGGACAGAGTGGTTCGGGTAAAACTACTTTGGCCAAATTGATTGTTCGTATTCTGGATTCAAATGAAGGCAAATTAATGATAAATCATACGGATATCAATAACCTTGATATATATTCTGTCCGTCAGAAAATCATTTATCTATCACAAAACCCTTTCTTTTTTGCCGGAAGCTTACGGGAGAACTTGTGTATGGGTACCGATTTTACGGAGAAAGAGCTTAAAATTGCTTGTGAAGCTGCCTGTATCTGGGAAGAAATTCAGCGGATGCCTGGGCAACTTGGCTATGCCGTATTAGAGAGCGGGAGCAATTTTTCATTAGGACAAAAGCAAAGACTCTCATTAGCACGTGCTCTTCTTAATAAGCCTGAAGTAGTGATTTGTGATGAGATCATGAGCAATGTTGATGTGGAGAAGTGCCGTATAATCTACAATAATCTACAAAATATCCAGCTTACAAGATTATATATTACTCATAAGCCTGAGGATATCCCTTATGTAGATAAAATCTTTGACCTTGATAAAAACATGTTAATTAAGATTCGCGAGGAGGTTTCGGTGTGATCAAAAAGCTTATTCTCTTAACAGTTTCAGTAGCAGCAGTAATTATTTTGTTATTGAATGTATTCCACTCCATTGGAGCTGAAAAAC
This sequence comes from Paenibacillus sp. FSL R10-2199, assembly GCF_038000235.1. Lineage (NCBI taxonomy): Bacteria > Bacillati > Bacillota > Bacilli > Caryophanales > Paenibacillaceae > Paenibacillus > Paenibacillus sp. FSL R10-2199. The sequence continues at coordinate 5,603,703 of NZ_JBBOBO010000001.1, forward strand.
CCCTGTATACAAATATCACCCTCTCAGAATATCAAAAGAAAATTAGTGATCTTGAAAATTTCTCGATTTATATCTATGCTACATCCTGCCGAGCGTGTCAGACTTTTAAACCCATTGTTAACGAAGTGCTTAAAAACAAACCAAATGTAGTCTATGCTCTAAATCTTGATAAAAACCAAAATAGAGATCTATCCTTTTTAAAAGAACAAAATATCTCACTAACCCCTACGATGGTAAACTACGAAAAAGGTAAAGAGATCGCCAAAAAAGAAGGCGTTCTATCTGAAACTGAACTAAAAAACTTTTTAAATCTTAATTAGTGTAAGAAGGGAGTACCGTATGCTACTCGCAGATATCTTTCAACATATTCGTAAGGAAAATCCTCTTTGCATAGATAACGATTTGGCCCAGATAATTGAGTGCATTACATATATTAATCCCCATCCGCAAAACAATGAAAAGACAGAAATCATTCACGAATTCCCTTTATCGTTTAAGAATGAACCTTCCCCGCTCCTTACTTTTTGTGTACTAACGAAAAATGAAGAGAGATGTATTCAGAGATGTATTCAGAGCATTTACAATCATGCCGACGAGATTATAGTAATTGATACAGGCTCAACGGATAACACCTTAGAAGTAATTAGATCCGAATTTGAAGGGATCCGCATCTATAATAAGGAATGGACTAACGATTTTTCGGATATTCGCAACTACGCCTTAAATCTAGCGACGTATACATGGGTTTTTTTTCTCGATGCTGATGAGTACATGAAACCAGAGAGTCTAGATACCCTGAAGGATACTCTGAAGCTGGCAGAAATGATAGAGGACCAATGCTATTGTCTCAGTCCGTCCATTCTTGATTTAAATGGCAACCGATATACCAATACGCAAAGAATTTTGAACAAGAAATTTGATTTTTACTACACTGGTAGAGTACATGAAGAACCTAAATCTCATCGATTCAATAAGGTTTTTGATATTGGCCTTTCACTAACTATTTTTCATGACGGTTATGAGCAAAATATTTATCTCAACAAGAGAAAGGCTGAACGAAACATGAATATGATTAAATTAATGCTGAATGAAGAACCAAATAATCTTAAATGGAATTATTATCACGCTAGAGCGCTTCTCAGATATCAACAAGCACCGGAAGAATATGAAGCAGAACAAGAACTGCTAAGAGTATCAGTGACAGTGAATAAATACACTTCAAGATCTCTTATATTACTGGGTCAGCTCTACTGCAAACGCGCTGATATCATGAATCTAAAAAAGATCATCGCTTTAATTAAGGAATCTAATACATTCGTTCCTCAGGTTGATCTTATGTATCTGGAAATGGCTTTGAACCTCATGCTCGTACTTACCAGAATGAACACTATACGAAATGAAGCAGAGAAACTGATAGGTGGAATTAATAATAGCTTGATTCATTCCAGAAATGAACACCTAAAGAATATAGCGGGGCTGTATAGTTTTCATATGGCTGATTTCAACAAAATTACCGATTTTCTCACGTCTAATGAGAACAGTTTAAATGAAATCCCAATTATACATGAAGAAATCGCTTCCTCTTTGAATCTATTGGACAGGATGAAACATAAATTATCGCAGATATATTAAAAGGGGTGTTTTCATTTGAAAAAAAATACGTTGCTAGTTACTGTTGTTGTTGTGCTGGCTGTCTTCTTCTCGGTTATGGGAGCCGCAAAAAGCTCACAAAGAAGTGAACTTGAGAAAATCCCGTCCTTGATGGACGCAGTAGGACAAATCACATTAACTCCAGGAGATTTCAAACTCGATAAGCAGCCTTCGATGGGTGATCCCAGTGCTCCAGTAAAGGTTATAGAATTCATTGATTATAAATGTCCTTCTTGCAAGAAATGGGATGCGGAAAGCTTTCCAAAATTCAAGCAAGAGTTTATTGATACAGGTAAGGTGCAATTTTTCGTCATAAACTTCCCCTTTCTAGGGCCTGATTCCATTGAAGCCGCAATGGCTGCAGAGTCCATTTTCCAACAAGATTCCAATAAATTTTGGGAGTTCAAAGTGCAATTGTACAGCTATCAAGGAAAGGAAAAAAACGTGTGGGCTACTGAAAAACTCCTAAAAAAAATTGTCAGTGAAAATATTAACGGAATTGATCAGAAGAAATTTGCAGCAGATTTAGAGAATCACACTTATCTTCTAAATGTTAAAGAGGATTTTAAAAAATCAGCTGCCAATGGAGTATATGGAACCCCTTCATTTATAGTCAATGGCACTTTAGTCAAAACAGATGATCTCAGCGAAAAAATCGCTCAAATGACTAAATAGCTTTCATTGGCAGACTCATTGTATGAAAGGAACCGCAGATGAAGCTAATCAAAACAGAAGGCTATTTTCTAGCCATAACGGTCTCTATAATCAGTGTAATCAGTACTATTTACTTTATAGCTGTCATGGGTTTTAAACCTGGCATCTTATGCTGGATTCAGATTGTACTAATGATATCAGTAATGTTTTCACTCGGACTTAAGTATAAATACAAACCTCAGCAGTGTAGAATCTATAGTATAGCTGTATCATCGACTGGTGTAATCTTCTCAATCTATCATATAGTAAAGCAAAAAATGAGCAGTATACCGTCTCAATGTGTAATTGGGAAATCTGCATGCAATGAAGAATACTTAAATATATTCGGTTTTATATCAATTCCCACTCTTGCACTTCTTGCTTTCTTTAGTATCGTCTTATTTCTTTATTTATCTTGTGAAGAAAAACAAACATAAATAACTCTAATTAAAAGAGCCGGGAAGAAACCAATAAATGGTTTACTTCACGGCTCTTTAGTATGCAAAATCAACTTCTATACGCCATCCTGGATCCACCGGCACATCCGGCTGACTACATCTTTCATTACTACAGGCTTGCTTATGAAATCTGTTGCTCCTGCAGTCAGACAGCGTTCACGGTCTTCCTTCATAGTCTTGGCTGAAATCGCAATGATCGGAAGCTCTGTGAGTAATAGTTCTTCCCGGATAATCGACAAGGTATCGTAGCCATCGAGATTCGGCATCATGATGTCAAGCAATACAATATCCAAGTCAGGCTGTTCTCTGACCATCTGCAGACACTCGTAACCTGTCTGGGCAGTGAGGATATTCATTTCATAAGGCTCCAGGCCCTTCTGCAGTGCAAAAATATTACGTGCATCATCATCTACAATCAGCACAGTTCTGCCCTGAAGCTTCTGGAACTCCTTTTCAAACAGTAAATCCTTGCTGTTGACCTGCGTCTCCCACCGGACAGACTCTGCCTGTTCAGACGCTGCTGCAGCCTGGGTCTGCCCCGTGAGGCTATCAGGCTCTTCCCCGCTGTCCAGCTCACGGCATGGAAGATAGAGCGTGAACGTGCTGCCTGCACCCTCTTCACTCTCCAGGCTGATATGTCCGCCCAGCAGCTTGGCTAACTGTAGCGAGATGGATAGCCCTAATCCGGTTCCTCCGAATCTGCGCGCAGTCGTCCCGTCAGCCTGACGGAAGGCCTCAAAGATCAGTTCGCGGTTCTCCGCCGAAATGCCGATACCCGTATCTTTTACAGCAAAGGACAGTAAGGATTCATTCATGGCGTAATTCATATACGAGTAGGAATCCAGCTTATGGACATCCACAGAGACTGAGCCATGCTGTGTGAATTTGAACGCATTGGACAGCAGATTACGCAGGATCTGATGCATCCTCATTTCATCGGTGAAGAACAGATCGGGAACCTCCGCGCCGATGGTCACCTTAAATTCTAAATTCCTTCCCTCAGCGAGCTTACCGAAATAACCCTGCAGCAGGGACGGCAGCTCAGTAAGATTAACGGCATCCATTTCCACCAGCATTTTGCCGGCTTCCACCTTGGAGAGATCAAGAATATCATTAATCATACTCAGCAGATCACTGCCGGAATTGTAAATTACTGAGGCATACCCCTGTTCTTCTTCTGTCAATGTATGATTGCGGTTCTCCGTAAGCAGCTGTGAGAGAATCAGCATGCTATTGAGCGGTGTGCGCAGTTCATGTGACATATTGGCCAGAAACTCCGATTTATAGCGGGAGCTTAGCTCAAGCTGTTCATTGTACCGCTCCAGCTCTATTGCTGCGTTCTCTGCCACAGACTTCTGATCCTCAAGCTCCTTGTTCACTGTCAGCAATTCACTGGTCTGGTTCTGCAGCTCCTCAGTCTGTACCTGAAGCTCCTCCGACTGTACCTGCAGCTCTTCGGATTGCACCTGCAGCTCTTCATTCATAACCTGTGAATCATGCAGCAGCTTCTGAATCTCCATCCGTGTCATTACGGAATTGACGGTCACGCCCATCATTTGGAGCAATTCATCCAGCAGCTCGAAGTGATAAGGAGCCCACCGTGTAAGCGCAGCAACCTCCAGCACCGCCACCGTCTTGTTCTCAAAAACAATCGGAGCGATGACCGCAAACCGCGGAGCCGTCCTGCCCAGCCCGGAAGAGATATAAACATAATCCTCCGGCAGATGCTCGATAATGTTAACCCGCTGATCCAATGCGCACTGACCGATCAAACCCGCTCCAGGCTGAACGAGATCTCCGCTTAAACGGGCTTCCTTGTTCTCGGCTCCCGCATAGGAGTACCTCCGCTCAAAAAGCTCATCCCGGTTAAGCACAAATATAGTGGCGTACTGCATTTCCAGCATCAGCGACAGGCGGTTGATAAAGATCCGGCACAAAGCAGCCATATCCGTCGTTTCCTGCAGTGCAATAGACATCGAAGTAAGCTGTTCGCTGTTCCACTGATCCCGCTGCACAGTGTCCAGCAGGCCATTGGTCGCTTCTCCCAATTCATAGATCTCATCAAACGTCTTCACTTTGATGCGCTCTGACTTATTCCCTCCGCCGGCTATTTCGTTTATGGCCCGGATCACACTGTGCAAAGGATTCACAATGCTGGCTGAGAGCAGATAGGTAATGAGTGAGGCTAATAGGGCTACGAGGCCCCAAAGAATGTACATCGTAATGAGTAGCTTATGGTTGCTGTCCTTTAGATTGTTAATACGCTCATTGGTAAGCGTGCGTTCAATATCGCGGAAGTAATCGGATTGCGAGCGAATCGCATCGATCACAATTTTACCTGCATCATTGCGAAAAAAAGCACTTACAGTCTCATCCTGGCCATTCCGCTTCAGATCAACTACATATTGGCCGGCCTCATCGATCCATTTCTCAATATTATCTGATATGTTATTCAGGTTCCCCACTTGCTCCGGATTATCTATAATCAGACCGTTTAGCTTCGCGAAATTAATCCGCCATTCTACAAGACCGTTGTTATATGGCTCCAGGTAAGACTCGTCCCCGGTAAGGGCGTATCCCCTTTGCCCGGTCTCCATATCCAGTACATTTTTTTCAATTTGATATGTAAGTTCATGAACCTCGATATCATGGTCACTCAGAAACACGGTTTCTTTCTCCAGGCTGGTAATCCTGTTGGAGACGATAACCAGAAACAGCCCCAGCATTAATAAAATGATGACATATCCAAGTGCGATTTTGCCACGGATCTTCAAGCTCCACGCATGCTTCTCCGGCAATGGTCCAACCCCCATCTTGCGTTATAATATACTGCATTCCCTATAATTGTAAAGGCTGGAGCAAAGGTTAACAAGCAGACCGGTTTCCAGGTGTGCAGCCCTACAAATATCCTTCTGTGCGCGGCAATCTGTCCTTGAGCTGCCGTACATTGGCTTCCAGTTTAATAATAATTTCTTCCAAATCCAGCGGATCGATCCCTTTGATAACCGGAGCAGGTGCTGTTGCTGCCTTGGTCTCGGCCTTCAACTCCTTCATTTCAATCTGCTGCTCCTGCCACTTATCCATCAGATCGGCAATGGTAGCATAGAACCGCTCATAATCCTTAATTACACTATCCAGAAACGTATCCACTTCCTCGGCATCGTAACCGCGAAGCTTCATGCTGAATTCCTTCTCATGAATAGTAAGTGCATCCAGGGTAATTCCGAGCTGGCTGAACAGCTTTCTTTGCTTGTCCAACCGGCGTTTCATATGTTCGTCCATTTAAGTAACCTCCAAAGTTATGCTGCATTCATCCGGCAGTAATTATTATAACAGGGTGAAAGCAACCTGAAAACATCACTAAAGTTGCATTTCAGCAGAACGGAGCCTGCTGATTGCACTCCGGGACAATAGGGTAAGGAAAGATTACAACAGTATAACTACTACACACACCCGAAAGGAAGATGACCCGATGAGCCACTTATCAAAATCAGAGTTGACTAAGCTCCGGCAGCTACTTGAGGAGCGCAAAACAGAACTGGAACAGCATTTCTCCAGCAACGGGGCTGAAGACAGCCTGCTGGGTGATTCACTCACACTCTCTACGGGAGAACTCTCTTCAGTCGATAACCACCCTGCCGATACAGGAACCGAAACGTTTGAACGCAGCCGTGACCTGTCCATCAACACTTCACTTTCTGAAGAATTAACCGATATCGAAGCTGCCCTTCAGCGGATCGAAGACGGTACTTATGGAATCTGCGAAATCAGCAAACAAGAAATTCCTTATGAACGTCTTGAAGCCATCCCCTACACCCGTTACGCCGTTGAATATGCCCCGTCCAGCCGGAATTCGGACGTGCGTCCCGTGGAAGAAGAAGTCATGACTCCGCCGCCTTCCGGCGCGGGCCAGGGACGGCAGGAGCATAGCGGGAGATTCGATGATGCCGGAGCCTGGGAAGCTGTCGAGGATTACGGCAGTGCAAGCTCACCTGTCACCACTCCGGGCCAGGATACCGAAGAAGAGGATTCCTGAGTTACGGGCGGAATAGCGATCCAATAGATCAGCTTCAGAAGTTGTCTGCTACCGCCTTATTCAGTATCCCCAGACAGCGGTCCAGATCAGTCTTTACCTGTTTTTTGTACAGCTTGGCCTTCTCCTCCCCGTCGGCAGTGAAATGGTATAGAACAATTTCCTGGAAATCAACTTTGGGATCACTGCCCTTTAGCTGCTTCGTGCGGTAAAGTATCCCCTGCTGCACTAATTCATGCAGCGCACGGTAAATTTCACTTTGGGGAGGAGAATACCCATACGCTTTGAAATCTCTCCGCAGATCCTCCAGCATCTGATAACCGTATCCTTTGTGCTGTTCCACCATAGTAATCAGATATACCTTTATAAACGCCCGCTGGGCAATCATAAACGCCATAGGACACCTCCTGGGTGTTTTTTTGATATGGATTCTTTGATATGAATTGTTTGATAGGGTTGTTTACAGTTTGTTATGACTTACTTGTATCCCTAGTATAAACCCTATTTCCCATCATTCACAACAAGTAATGCCCAAGTAAAAATTCAGGATATCGGAAGGGTTTGAATTAAAGGTTCCTTTTTCCGGTTCGAAAAGTTTGATAGGTACGTGGCTAGTTTGGTCTAAGGAGTGTGAGTGGATAGGTATGTGGTGGCATTTTTAGTATTTCTATTGTGAATTTTTCATATGATGAATTTGCAGAATTATAGCGATTAAGTTAGCAAAGTGGCCTTGCTTGCTCAAGCGGACTGACATTCCGTTATCTTGTTCATTTGAGTAAAAATCGGGGCATTTCAGAATGTTTAACGGAATCACTCAGTCCGCATGCCCCTGTATTTAGCCAGAATTAACAGCGGAATCTCAGTCCGCATTACAGTTGATTAGTCATGAAGAGCCCGCAAAGTTAAGGGTGACGAAATATAGAATTGGTCAGTTCCATCTTGATCACCCTAAGAGGTCGGGTATTTCATGTTTCTTGCATCTGGATACCTGTACTGACTGGACTTATTCATTATGAATTTTTAATTTGGGAGTTTATTTATAGGGATCTATTTATTGAGAAGTTATTTAAAGTAAATATAGATGGTGAGATTTTCAATCTAATCAAACTATTATGAATTTTTCACATAGTGATATTATATCAACAAGTTTTTTGGTTTTTTTCTTTGGTCTTCTGTTGGTCTTCTGCTGGTGTTCTGTTGTTCTTTTATTGATCTTCTGTTGGTTTTCTGCTGGTGTTCTGCTGGTGTTCTGTTGTTCTTCTGTCAATCCACTACTGGTCTACTGCTGCTCTACATTGAGTTATTTTATCCATTTGATTTCGTCCTTCTTTTTTATTTTAATTAGCCGGGTTTAGTTTGTGTGTGTTCTTGGTCTGTTTTTGTTTGTGTGTCTTTCTCGTCTGTTTTTCTCCATCTGTTTTTCTTTGTATGTTTTTCTTTGTATGTTTTTCTCGTCTGCTTCCCTTGTCTGTTTGTGTTCTTTGTTTGGTACTTTGCTTTTTTTTAATGCTGGAGTTTCTAATGTGAATTTTTCATGTATTGAAATTTCACTTCACTTCACAGATTTATTGTTGTAAATGCAACATAAATCATGTACTATTTTTTTACCACCCTGTCAAAATAATATTGCGGGCTGCAGCAGACACGGCAAGATTACACGAGCGAACAGTCCTAAATGTTGTACAAATTGCAACTTGTATGTTTTGATCCAAGGTGATTCGTAAAGATTGTTGTATGAAATACAAGAATCGACCACGCATAGCCGCTCAAACACAGGGAAATGCTGCTTTTTCTACAACAATTTTCGAATATACTCTATATTCTGCCGGGAATGATGTATTTCGTGCAGGATTTCAGTTAGTGTCGTTAGTCTCTGAAGTTCAGCCTATACAGGGTAGTTGTAATAACGGAAGAATGTTTGAGATAAGGAGGAATCATAAATGAGTATAACTATAACAAAGTGCTCGGCCGGCGATTTGGGCTTGCTTCAAGACATTAGTGTTGAGACCTTCAGGGATACATTTGAGCATCAAAATTCAGCGGAAGTTATGCAAGCCTATTTAGAGAAAGCCTTTAACCTGGAGCAATTAAATACTGAGTTATCTAATAGCGCTTCTGAATTCTATTTCATCTACTCCAAAGGCGAGCTTGCCGGGTATTTGAAGGTAAACACGAATGAGGCCCAATCTGAAAATATGGGTAACCATTCGCTTGAAATCGAGCGGATCTATATCAGGAGGCCTTTTCACAATCAGGGACTTGGAAAATATCTGATTGATAAAGCCATAGCAATTGCGGTTGAGCGGAATATCGATAAAATTTGGCTGGGCGTGTGGGAACGAAACGGGGGTGCGATTGCTTTTTATACAAAAATGGGGTTTGTCCAGACCGGTACGCATTGTTTCTATATGGGTGATGAGGAACAGACTGATTATATAATGACCAAAACGCTTAACAGCACCGCAGCAGACGGTACAAAAATCACTTCAGATAAGCCGGGAAATTCATAGACCCTACGGACTCTTAGACGATATCTGCTTTATATCCCTCCCCAAAGCAAAGACTGCCCCAGGCCAAATGCTCCTGTAAGGCAGTCCTTGTTATTATTTATAATCATGTTGAGCCAATTTGCTCATTTAGAATTTATCGCGGTTATAGAGATCCGGATCGCTGTCGGCGTTCATCGCGCCTCTGTTGCCCAGCGTGTTGCCGACCCTTGTATCCTCAGGAATAATATCGGGATTCGTAGGTCCACGGTCTGCCAATGTGCTGTTTACGGTATCGTCGGCATAAAGGCTGTCATAACGGCTTGCGTTAAGGGAACTGTTGCCACGGAAAACATTATGGATATCCCTGCCCCGGCCGTTGTCGTCAACGAGGACGAGGATTTTGCCGCTGTCCACGTATCCTTCGTAATCACGCGCTTCATCCTCCGGAATGCCGAGTCCGATTAATCCGCCCACGAGTCCGCCTGCACCTGCGCCGATTGCAGCACCTGTTAAAGTGGCTACAATGGGACCTGCTGCGAGAATCGGTCCTATCCCCGGGATAGCGAGTGCGCCGATTCCTGCAAGTAATCCTGTGATTCCGCCGACTACGCCCCCGGTTGCCGCTCCTGTTGCTACCCCTTCCGGCGCCATCGTTCCTGTATCCTCGGAAATGCTTTTTAAATCATCACGATCCCGTGTAATTACTGAAATATCGTCGTTAGTGAACCCTTGGCTCTGCAAACTTTCAATTGCTCTGGTCGCTTCTTGTTCTGTGTCGAATACACCTACGATTTTATCTGTCACTTGAAGCCCTCCTTCGAAATTGTCGTTCGCTATTGTATTACCCATTCACAGGTGTGCCAAACAGCGATTCCAATTCTTTGCGGGTTAATTTGCGTTAATATGCAAGAATGTTTATTTTGACGGACGGGTGCGGTTGGTTGGAATAGCCTGCAGCGGATCATCCGGCCAGTAGTGCTTGGGATAGCGGCCTTTCAAATCTTTTTTGACCTCAAAATAAGTGCCCTGCCAGAAGCTGGCCAGGTCTGAGGTCACCTGCATCGGCCTTCTGGCCGGAGACAACAGATGCAGCAGCACCGGAATCTTCCCTCCGCCAATCCTCGGCGTATCGGTCTGCCCGAACATTTCCTGCAGCCTGACGGCCAATACCGGAGATCCCGGATTGCTGTAATCCAGTGGAATACGCGAACCGCTAGGCACGGTAATATGTGTGGGCGCTTCTCTATTCAGCGTCTGCCTGCTGTTCCAGTCCAGCATACTCTCCAAAGCCTGCGTCAGATTCACACGCTGCAGATCGCGCAAATTGCGCATTCCGTGGATATACGGGGCCAGCCACTCGTCCAGGGTATCGCACAGCGCAGCATCGGACATATCCGGAAAGTCCGCCCGCAAGGTATGAAGGAAGCCCATCCGCTGGCGCAGCTGGAGGGTTCCCTTGTCCCACGGCAGCCGTTCCAGCCCTTCTGCAGCAATCACTTTCAGCAGTACGTGTTCCGTCTCTTCTGCGGTTGCGCGTTCATGCGTCGTCTCCTTCAGGATGAGCGCGCCCAGCCGGGTTACTCTGCGCGCCTTCACGCTTCCGCTCTCGTTGTCCCAGTAGACTTCGCGCTCTTCAAGAAGGCTGTCCGCATGATGCTTCAGCAGATCCTGCTCGGAGAGCTCTGCGGCAAGCATGATCCGGCTCTGCCCGGCACGGTCATCCACGCCGGGCGCCACAATATAGGGCGAGCGCGCCAGCGGCTGGCCCTCGCGCATCGCCGCCCCCCGGCCACCGGAGAGGAGAAACGCGCCATCGCCGCGTTTCTGCCCGATGCGGTCGGGATAGGCGAACGACAACAGCAGCCCGCTGAGGCTGATGTTGTCAGGCGGTCCGCCCGGCGCTGCCTGCAGCTGCGCCAGGAAGTTCCGGCTCTCGCGCTGCACCGCGCGAAGGGCCGCCGGGTCCGCTCCGCCGCCGGCAGCGGAGCGCCCGGACCCGAGCAGCGCCTCCACGCGCAGCGTGAGGTCGCTGCTTAGTGCCGCGGGACCCTTGAAAAGGTCCCGCTCCTGCAGCAGCGCCGCGAGCAGTGCCGCGAGCGGCGCCGCTGCAAGGTCTGCCGCGCGCAGCAGCATGTGCGCGATGCGCGGGTGCGCGCCGAGCGCGGCCATGCTGCGGCCGTGCGGCGTAATGGCGCCGCCGGCGTCCAGCGCGCCGAGCTGGCGCAGCAGCGCCGTGGCCTGCGCGTAAGGCGCGGCAGGCGGCGCATCGAGCCAGGCGAGCGCTCCGGGCTCCGGCACGCACCACAGCGCCAGCTCCAGGGCAAGCTGCGCCAGGTCGGTCTCCATAATCTCCGGCACGTTATCGTCCGGAAGGCGGTCATGCTCCTCCCGGCTCCACAGCCGGTAGCACACACCCGGCGCCGTGCGGCCGGCCCGGCCGCGCCGCTGATCCGCCGAGGCCTTCGAGACCGGCACCGTGGTCAGGCGCGGCATGCCGGTGCGCGGAGAGAACACCTGGGTCCGTCTAAGACCCGTGTCAATCACCGTGCGCACACCTTCAATCGTCAGACTGGTCTCGGCGATGGATGTCGCCAGAACGACCTTGCGTTCTCCCGGTACAGCCGCTGCGACCGCTGCTTCCTGCATCTGCTGCGGCAGCTGGCCGTAGAGCGGACGCAGCACAGTTCCCTCCGGAAGACCTCCGGAGGCCAGCTCCTGCTCCGTCCGGCGGATCTCCCGTTCGCCCGGCAGGAAGACCAGTACATCCCCCGGCTGCTCGGTAAGTGCCCGGCGCACGGCTGCGGCCGCCGCTAGCTCGGGATAGATCTTGTCGGGGCCCGGTACATACACCGTTTCAACCGGATACGTCCGTCCCGGACAGTTGACTACCGGCGCCCCGCCAAGCAGAGCCGATACCCGCTCACCATCCAGTGTCGCCGACATCACCAGAATGCGCAGATCCTCCCTCAATACACTCTGCGCTTCGAGCGTCAGCGCCAGCCCCAGATCAGCATGCAGGCTCCGCTCATGAAATTCATCGAAAATCACGAGTCCGACATCACCTAGCGAAGGATCGCTTTGCAGCATTCTCGTTAATACACCTTCTGTAACCACAACAATACGCGTATTCCTGCCCACCTTGGTATCCATCCGCATCCGGTATCCGACCGTCTGACCGACACTTTCCCCGAGACAGGAAGCCATATAAGCCGCCGCCGAACGGGCTGCCAGACGTCTGGGCTCCAGCATGAGAATGGTTTTGCCGGCCAGCCAAGGCTCGTCCAAAAAAGCCGGAGGGGTCCCTGTGGTCTTACCCGCTCCCGGCTCGGCGATCAGTATTGCTGCAGTAGTATCTGTAAGTATTCTTTTCAGGTCAGGGAGCACCTGCATAATTGGAAGCTGCTTCATTTCATCTCTCCATCATCCGCTACAAATTAGGTATAATTGGAATTAACACCTTTAATCAGCTATATCCATTTCATTATCTTGGTCGAAACCGGCCCGGATATCAAGGAGTTCAGCCATATGAAGATTATAAAAGTGATCAGATTCATTTCTATGTCAGTTTTGGCGTTAAATGCACTAAGCGGGTGTACGCCAAAAGATACCGCCAACTCCCCCGTTTACGCCAGCAGCCAGACCTTTATTCCTGCCGTGCATCCCGTCCCGGAGCCCACGCCCGTTTTTTCGCCGGAAGCCCAGCCTTATGCAATGTCAGTCTCTTCAGGGGACAAAGTTAAGCAGCAGCTGCAATTCATCTTTCATCATGGTTTTCTTCTGCGAGACGGCAGCCTGGAGACACAGATTCCTTCTAATTATAGCTCCGCGGATACTGAACTGTCCCCTCATACGGAATTGAAGCTTGAGAGACTCTACGCTTCTACCGCGGATACAGGCACGCAGTCATTCCTTCTCGCAAGCATCGTTTGGCCCACTAACAGTATCGGCAGTACTTTGGAGCAATGGCTGTATAGTTATGAACCCGGGAGAGGCTTCACCCTGCTGTGGTCATTGGCAGATGAGCAGCCCGCTGCGGCGGCCACACAGATTGACGCGTACACGCTGCAAGTCAAGCTGGCAAAATACGGACTGACGCAGAATCTACGATTGCTGGATGAAGATATCCTCCGTTTGAAGAGCAATTCTTCTCTGCCGAATCCGCTCAGCCAGTCTGATCTGATAGATATAGGTACACCTACTGCTTACAGCCTGCAAGAGAACGGAACAGATCCTTCCTCATCATGGATTGTTAAGAGACTGGTCAATCTCGAATCCGCGCCTTTTATAGTTGGGAATCTATATACTGAGTTTGAGTTGAAGGGCGGGTCTGCCAGCGTGAGCCGGGCATTCCTCTCCAGTTATGCCAATCTGGCAGAAGGAGTTGTCCTTGACCGCATACTGATAGACAAGCTCCACCTTCCGTCAGACTCCGCAGAACTCCATTCTGCCTTAGCCCAAGCTTCTACTCTTAATACGAATCAGTTGGTCGAGGCAGTCCTGGCACTCGCTGAGCAAGGCATCATTCACGAAGAGCGCGGTTTCTATATCTATACTCCTCTGCCGTAAAACTCTTCAATGTAATATAGATAACAGCCCCCAGTTCTTCGAACTGGAGGCTGCTCCTACATATTCCTTACTCGTCCATTCCTTCAAGGCGCTGCCGGATCTTATCGCCGTAATCCATATAAGCCGCACTGCCGTCCAGTCCGCGTTCCTGCAGCAGGACCTGAAGACGCAGGCGCTTGAGGGACAGCCTGGATTCCAGCTCCTTGCGTTCGCCGCTATCGCTGTTCCCGCTGCGATGGCAGGCGGCCAGCAATTCTTCCAGGGTTACACACTCCGCACGCAGAGAGACTTCCTCCGGGAGCAGCCCTGCATTCTTCATGATCTTGTAGGACACCCTCAGATCCTCAGGCACTCCCGAGAGATCCTCCAGTTCCAGCGGCTTGCCATGCCCCGGCAGATTGGCAAACTCTCCGCTGCGCATGGCCTCCTGAATTCTCTGTTCTGCAAGCCAAGATAATATAGCCATACACCCCGCTCCATTCGCCAGCACCTGCTGTTTGCCCTTATTTTAGCACAGGCGCTGATGAAATTCATTCCCGGTTTACCTTCTCCTTATGATAACCCCGCTCCCCGTAAGGAGACAGCTGCTCCAGCCATTTGGTCTCCAGCTCCGGCAGCATTTTGCGGTATTTCTTCAATTCCTGTACATCTGCCACGAAATCTTCTTCAGGCTTAATCTGCTCCAATACCTCAAAACAGAATCCGGCCTCACCATATTTATTCCAATCGGCCTGCAGCTCCTTGTTGTCATGGTTGTTGATATCCAGCATGAACTTATGCTTGTTCCAGACCCCGTCGAGATTCAGGCTGCTTCCTACATACGCTTTGTCGTTGCCGGTATTTACAATTCTGTATACCCCCATCGGCCTGTGCGTGTGCGCATAATTATATCCCAGCTCTTTGCGTCTTGATTTATCCATTCTCTTGTCTCTCCTTCTCATCTGCGTTAGCTTATCTATTCTTCCATAAGCTTCTGCTATAATTTCACCCAGTAGCTGCTTCCGTCATCTTCGCGGTCCAGCAGTCCGTAATCGATCAGGTAGCGCCGCAGCGTCACATAATCGGGATAAGCCGATTCCAGCACGGCGTTAATTTCTTTCTCACTGTACTCGCGTCCCGTCTCAAAACGCTGGATCAAATGCCGCAGAATTGCCGCTTTGCGTTTCTGTTTCTTCGGGAACTCTGACAAGGGGCCGTCCAGGCCCTGTTTGAAATATGCACCCAATATCTCGGTATTCTCCTGTTCAGTAATGGCGAACCGTTCATCAACCATCACAGCCGTACGCGGAATACTGACAAAAGGGGATGAAGCCCCCGGCTTCTCTTCGGCCAGCTCCATTACAGCCAGGAACAGCCTGGCCTGCTTCACCTTCTCCCTAAGGGTGAACCGGTGATTGCGGACGGTGGACGTGCTGCCGATTCCCAGCTCTTTGGCAGCTTCAGCGTCACTGAGGCTTTGACGGAAGGCCTGCAGCAGACCCTTCTGCAGCTCCGTTAATCCGGTCAGCTTCTTATCCAGCGTAAGCAGCCAAGTGAACATCCCCCCATGCGTGCTCTTTACATGCAGGCCTGCGAACCTCTCAGCTTCATAGAATCGGTCCCCATCCTTATAAATAATACCCTTCTCGAACTGCTCACCGCAGACCAGACAATGGAACACAGCCAGGTGTCCGTCACCTTCACAGGTATAGCCCTGCTTCAATTCTGCAATGGAAGCATTCCAGAATTTCTCCGAAATCCGGATCGCTTCATTTCCTTCTGACAACTGGATCACCACATTCTTTGTTTGTTTTTATATAGACATAATATCATTACGTTTGTTATTTTACAACTATCTAATTAGATTGTTTGTTAAAAAAAACACCGCCAATCATGGCAGTGTCTCTGTATCCCGGCTGTGGTTATTTGATTATTCGTTCTATAATGAATCCGAGGCTTGTTTCAGCAAGGAGGACAGCAGTTCATAATCGACAGTCTTGCCCTCCGGCAGCTTGGTTGTCAGACGGTCCCCGCTTCCCGCTTCGAATTGGCCTTCAGGTACCTCCAGCGCTGCTGCATTGAATATGGAGAAGCTCACCCAGCCTTTGGCGGTGGAGATTACAGCTGCATATTTCCCGTTTTTGAGAAAATGCGGTTTGCCATACTGAATCCGTTCCGTCACGTCAGGGATAGTTTCTTGAATCACTTGACGCAATTTAGAGCATATCTCCGCTTGCCAGGGTGCTTTGATTTGAGCAATGAAATTTGTAACCTCTTCGTTCATGGAATCACCTTTTTCTGGAGGATGTGATGCAGGCTCTTACGGTATGGCTATAGCAGCAATATCCCGGTTCTCCACAATATCACGGTCATGGCCCCGGCTCACAATATGAATCATGGCCAGTCCCAATTCCTGCAGAGTTACGGCATACCCCGGAAATAAGGCGCGAAGCACGGGGTACATCCATCCAATAGCATAATAATATTTATGTGTGCGGGTCAAGCCCGGAGTAGGCCGGATAAATCCCGGACGAAAGAAGTAGGTTCCCCGGAACGGCAGCTTGCGCAGATCATTCTCTGTCTTGCCCTTCACTCTGGCCCACATACTGCGCCCTTGTTCTGTACTATCCGTTCCCGATCCGGTTACATAGCAGAAGACCATTTCCGGATTCACGGCAGACAGCTGCCGGGCCACATGCATCGTAAGATCATAGGTCAGCCTGCGGTATTCCTCTTCCTTCAACCCGACCGATGATACCCCAAGACAGAAGTAACAGGCATTATAGCCCGCAAGCTTGCCGCTGATGCTGCTGAGATCATAGAAATTCTCATGGATTATTTCGGTTACTTTGGGATGCGAAATGCCGGAGGGACGGCGGTTGATCAGCAGTATCTGTTCCACCTGAGGATGCGTAAGGCATTCATGCAGCACGCCTTCACCCACCATACCGGTAGAACCGGTAATGATTGCACGGATTTTGCCTCCTGCTGTTATAGGTTGGGATGATCTCATATATTCGCCTGCTTTCTGTGTAACAACCTGCACAACTGACTTCAATGCTATATCAGCCCGCTCAGTTTCTTTCCGTTTAGTATCATCATCGCGGTTAGGCCATTCAATTATAATAAAGCAGTCACATAAAAAACAACCCTGTCCAGATCACGCGGATCTTCGGACAAGGTTATTTTTTACAACCTATTTATACAAGCTATTAATACAAGCTACTCAAGATAACAATGACTCCGCTCCATCAATAACAATCTGTGCACCGGTAATATGGATCGACTCATCCGAGGCCAGGAAAGCCACCAGATCAGCCACGTTCTCAGGTTTACCCGGACCGTCTGCGAGCGGCTGTGCACCTTCGGGGAATTCAATCGGAATCACAATCGATTCCACATCCTCATTGAACTCTGTGCTTTCATCGATATTCGTGGATATTGCTCCCGGGCAAATGACATTCACGCGGATTTTGAACTTGGCCAGCTCCAGTGCGGCCATCTTCGCAAACGCCACTTGGCCTGCCTTGGTAGTACTGTATGGTGACCAGCCGAAGCTGGCGAACCTGCTGTTGCCGTTAATGGAGCTGGTGATAATGATGCTGCCTTTGCCTTTCTCCTTCAGGTGGGGAATGCTGTATTTCAGTGTCAGGAAGGTACCGGTCAGATTGACTGATATGGTTTTCTCCCAATCACTCAGGCTCAGCTCCTCAATCGGACCGACCGCTCCGTTAATGCCGGCATTCGCGAAGACAATATCAAGCCCTCCGAAATGCTCCACTGTCCTGTGCACCGCTTCTTCCATCCGGACGGCATCCGAAGTATCCACATCAATGGCTAATGCGCAGTCTTTGCGCAGCTTGTTCAGCTTCTGCTCCAGGATCGAGGTACGTTCATTCACCAGATCGAATAAAGCCACATTCGCACCTTCGCGTGCCATCTGAATCGCAGCCGCTCTGCCGATCCCCGAGCCCGCACCTGTAATTATGGCTGTTTTCCCGAGAAAACGCTGTTTTTTAGCTATATTTGGGCTCATATGTACACTCTCCTTCCGTATCGTCCATCTTCATGTGAATGGCTCTGTTTCAAGATTACCCATTTGAGCCTGGATTATAATCATTTTATGCAAAAAATTGCACAAAACTTGTGCAACTTGCACAGGTTAATCACACAATTACAATAAGAAAGGACCCCACCATTGTGAGGCCCCTCCTGTTGTCTTTAATTATCCAGCCGCCGGACATCCACTTTAACAGTAAGGGTGCCCGCTACCCCGCGGTAGACGCCTTTGACCGGAACAATATCCTTGTAATCCCGTCCATGTCCAAGCTTGATATACCGCCAGCTGACTTCAACATTATTAGTCGGATCGAAGCCCAGCCAGCCCGTTCCCGGAATATGGGTCTCTACCCAGGCATGCGAGGCCTGTTCGAAATTGGCATTGCCCCCCTGCAGATCGCCGACAAAATGATACCCGCTCACATAACGCGACGGCAGCCCTACACTGCGGCAGACAGCAATCATCAGATGCGCATAATCCTGACAGACCCCGCGTTTGAGCTTCAGCGCTTTTTTGACTGTTGTGTTTACGCTGGTCGCTTCAGGGTCATACGTGAACTGTTCATAGATCGTTGAGGAGAGCTTCTTGGTCCACTCATACATATCCTCGGCTTCCTCAAAAGGATGCTGTGATGCAAACTCCACCAGCTCAGGCGTCACCTCGGTATACCTTGTCGGCAGAATAAACTCCACATAGCGATTCTGGAACTTCTCGTCATTAAGCAGCTTTACCTGTTCCTCCAGCGGGATATGCGGCAGGTCCGCACCCTGGGCTTTATCGAGCGTCACCACCGTCGCTTTGGTATGAATCACCATCTCCGTATGAGGCTTGTTCACTGAATAGGCATGGACGCGGTTGCCGAAGAAATCTTCATAGGTCAACAGATTGGCCGGCGGATGCACCTCCACCTCATGATGGTAACAGGATTGGCGGTAGTTGGTGCGCGGCGTCAGCCTGACCTCATTGACACTGTCCGTCACCGGCTCCGAATAAGTGTAGGTTGTCGTGTGATTGATTTGGATCTTCATACCGAGACTCCTTCACGGCGAAAAAATGCACCCTCCATCGTTTTGCCGAGCTTCTGGCAGGATAACATCAGAGCCTGCAGAACATCCTCGACTAAGTCACCGGACATTTCTTCCTTCTCCATATAGTCAAGCTCGGCTTTGATCTTCCCCGCCTGGCGGATGACCTTCTCATGCCCCGAGCCCTTCTCGGAGCTATCCAGCTCCAGCTTAGCCAGATGCTCCTCCAGCTTATGGAAGGAGAATCTTATGGAACGCGGGAAATGCGGATTCACAATCAGGAATTCCAAAATGCATTCCGGCGACATATCATCCGCGTAATAACGGCGGAATGACTGATATCCGCTCACCGATTTCAGCACCGCTTGCAATTGCGTATAGATTGAATTGATATCCTTCGATTTGCAGGATACCGTTACTGCCTGAAGAATACGCGTTGTATTCTCCGCCCGTTCCAGGAACCGGCCGCTTTCAATGAAATGCCATTCGTTGCCGCGAAGCATCACCGATTGTTCTGCTCCGAGGAACATGGCGGCGCGTTCTTTGATCTGCTGATAGAACTGGTGGGGGCTGCTCATAATATCCGCTACCGACTGCTCACCAAGCCATAGATTGAAGCTGTTGGCTATATCCCACAGCTCACTAGGCAAATGCTGGCGCAGGGTGCGCAGATTGTTCCTGGCCTGATGCACGCAGGAGAATAATGAATTCGTATTACCGAGATCCAGTGTGATGAAGGACAGCACATCCTGCTCGGCGAAGCTCTCGAATTGCTGCAGATATTCATTCCGGACACCAAGCGCATCAATCAGTCTCGACCACTTATGGCCCTCCGCCTGGAAATCCTCTTCCTGTTGAATATGATAATGCACATCGATCAGCCTTGCATGATTCTCAGCCCGTTCTATATACCGGCCAATCCAGAATAAAGCCTCCGCATTGCGATTCAGCATCGTAGCCACCCCTTCACCTTACATATTGATGCTGCATTATTGGTGAATCCATATCACGTTAGGCCATTACCCAAGTGTCCTTCACTCCGCCGCCTTGTGATGAGTTCACGACCAGCGAGCCTTCGCGCATCGCCACCCGGGTAAGACCGCCGGGAATCACATGGGGCTTGCGGTCAGCCCCCATCAGCACGAATGCTCTAAGATCAATATGGCGCGGCGCCATGGACGCTCCCGACAATACCGGTGCACGGGACAGCGACATTATGGGCTGGGCGATATACCGCTCCGGTTCCGCCAGAATCTTGAGCCGGAAATCCACCAGATCCTGCTTGGTTGCCTCGCTTCCGATCAGCATGCCGTATCCGCCGGAGAGCGAAGTCTCCTTCACCACCATTTCGGACAGATTATCCAGCACGTACTGCCGCTCCTGCGGCCGGGATAACAGGTACGTTGGAACATTGCCCAGAATCGGTTCTTCATTGAGATAATAACGGATCATATCCGGCACATACACATACATGGCCTTGTCATCTGCGACGCCGGTTCCTGGTGCATTGGCAATTGCGATATTCCCGGCACGGTAGGCATTCATTAAGCCGGCAACCCCAAGCAGTGAGCTGGGCTGAAAAGCCAAAGGATCGATGAAATCATCATCTAAACGGCGGTACAGTACATCCACGCGGCGAAGGCCATTCATTTCTTTCAGGTAGATCTTGTGGTCCTGGGCTACCAGATCCCGTCCTTCTACCAGGTGGATCCCCATTTGCTGAGCGAGAAAAGCATGCTCGTAATACGCGGAGTTATACTCGCCAGGGGTCAGCAAAGCGATCACCGGATCTTTGGTGCGCGAAGGGGAAAGGCTGCGAAGTACCGACAGGAACCGGTTCAGGCTGTGATCCACATCGCGGATAGAGCTGGCGAACGATAATTCGGGAAAGAGCTGGTTCATAAGGGATCTGCCTTTGAATAAATAGGAGAATCCGGAAGGCGTACGCAAGTTATCTTCAAGCACATAATACTCACCGTCATGATGGCGGATCAGGTCGATCCCCGAGGTAGTAACGTACGCACCGCCAGGGACCCGAAGTCCAGTCATTTCCGGCCGGAAATAGCAGTTGGATATAATCATCCGCCGGGGTACAATCCCGTCCTTCACGATATATTGCTCATGGTAAATATCATGAATGAACAGGTTAAGTGCTGTAATCCGCTGCACAATGCCAGCTTCAAGCCGCTCCCATTCTGCCTTAGGAATGATCCGTGGAATCATGTCGAAGGGAATTGTCCGCTCCATCGGTTGATCCTGTGCCGGGTTGTAGAGTGTAAAAGTAATGCCTTCTTCCATCATCCGACGCTGCATCAGCTTCTGCTTGCCTTGCAGCTCTTCGGGGCTCATCCCGGAAAACATGCGGTTCACATGCTTGTAATGAGGCCGGATACTCCGTTCATCGGCATACATTTCGTCGTAAAAATGCTGCAATGGATACGGAGCTACACCGGGCAAAGGATCTAGTTTGGACATGAGCCCGACTCCTCTCGGATCAGTGTGGTGTGTAAAGTTTGTTGACAAATTAGCTTAATTTTTAGGATTTTTTCATGAAAATATTAAATACTAACTTCATAATACGTAAATGATAATGTTCATGTCAATATATATAACAGCAAAATGGAGTTTATGAACCATCCCGCATGAATGGAATCGCTTCCTTTCTCTTAAAGATGCTTTGGAGGCGTGCTAATGGGAATCATACATCAAATTGTATGCAGGAGCGCTGACAAGCAGTACTATTATGAAATTTTCATATGATGTTATTTTATAGTGTTTTTGGTAAAACAACAGCCGTTCCTTCTATTTAAATGTGGGCGGGCTGCTTCCTGCCTTAAAAAAGTGGGTTCGATCACTTCATGCCTTAAAGAAGTGAGTGGGCTG
Organism: Paenibacillus sp. FSL R10-2199; assembly: GCF_038000235.1. Classification (NCBI taxonomy): domain Bacteria; kingdom Bacillati; phylum Bacillota; class Bacilli; order Caryophanales; family Paenibacillaceae; genus Paenibacillus; species Paenibacillus sp. FSL R10-2199. Next base: position 5,625,539 of record NZ_JBBOBO010000001.1, read on the forward strand.
CTTCATGCCCATCACCTAGATGCGGACTGAAATTCAGCTATTCTTGCAAATTCCGGCGATTTGCGGAGCATTCGGACTGAGAATCCCTTATATGACTTCTAACGCCTCATTGTCAGCTCAAATGAACAGGATAACGGAATCTCAGTCCGCTTCACTATCAAAAAGCGGTTGTTTCAGGAAATAAGCTCCTCTCAGGCCGCTCCCCATACTGGCTGCAGCTTCCCCTTGCTTTCCCACACAAAAAAGCCCCCAGGGCATTTTCGCTCCCTGGAGGCCTTATAGATTACGTTCATATTGATGCAGTAGCAGTTGAGACCCGGATATTACGCTTGTCCTTCGGTCTCTTCCTCTTCGGAGATCATGCCTGCGAACAGGGCATGCACGAACTGGTCGGAATCAAACGGCTGGAGGTCTTCCATCTTCTCGCCCAGACCCACCAGCTTCACCGGCAGATTCATCTCCTGGCGGATGGCTACTACAATCCCGCCCTTCGCGGTGCCGTCCAGCTTGGTCAGCACCAGCCCGGTCACGCCGCTCTTCTCTCCGAACAGCTTGGCCTGACTCAGTGCATTCTGGCCGGTCGTTGCATCCAGCACCATTAGTACCTCATGCGGGGCACTCGGTATTTCGCGCTGAATGACCCGGAAGATTTTGTTCAGCTCTTCCATCAGATTGCTCTTGTTCTGCAGTCTGCCTGCGGTATCACAGATCAGTACGTCTACGTTACGCTGCTTGGCAGCCTGTACCGCATCGAACATAACAGCTGCCGGGTCAGAACCTGCCTGCTGCTTGATCACATCCACGCCGGCACGCTGGCCCCAGACCTCAAGCTGTTCAATTGCTCCCGCACGGAAAGTATCGCCTGCCGCCAGCAGCACCTTCTTGCCTTCCTGCTTATAACGGTGCGCCAGCTTGCCGATCGTTGTAGTCTTACCGACCCCGTTCACGCCTACGAACAGAATGACTGTAATGCCATCCGGGTTCTCGTTCAGACTGTTATCGTCATCGCCGCGCAGCAGCTCCATCAGCTTGCGGGAGAGAATCGGCTGCAGCTCTGCAGCATCCTCGATCCGCTTCTGCTTCACTTCGATGCGCAGCTCTTCCACCAGATTCATTACTGTATTAACGCCGACATCGGCACCGATCAGAATCTCTTCCAGCTCTTCATAGAATTCTTCATCTATCTTTTTGCGGCGGATGATCAGATCAGAGACCTTCTCAACGAAGCCCTTGCGGGTCTTCTCCAGGCCGTCGCGGAATTGTTTCGTTACGCTTTCCGTTTTGCCGGAGATGCTTTCTTTCAGTTTCTTAAAAAAGCTCATAGTGTTCCTCCTAGATTTTTGTAAGGATCAACTCCATAGATTTCGCTTCGTACAAAAATAACTTCGTAAGCCTAAGCTTAAGTTTTATGAAGCGATACTGCTTAGAATTACTCCGCATTAAAACCCGCTTCGTAAGCATCTGCCTATTAGGCAATTTCCGCCTCTTCATCCTCCAGCCGCACCGATACGAGCTTGGATACGCCGCCTTCTTCCATGGTCACGCCATAGAGAACATCGGCTTCCTCCATCGTTCCTTTGCGGTGGGTGACTACGATAAACTGTGTCTGCTCCGAGAACTCGCGCAGATATTGGGCGAAGCGCACGACATTGGCTTCATCCAGCGCCGCTTCCACTTCATCCAGTACGCAGAACGGCACCGGCTTAACCTGAAGGATCGCGAACAGCAGCGCCATAGCGGTCAATGCGCGTTCCCCGCCGGACAGAAGCTGCAGGTTCTGCAGTTTTTTGCCCGGAGGCTGAGCAACAATATCAATCCCCGTATCCAGCATATGCTCCGGATCAAGCAGCATCAGGTCTGCCCGTCCACCCCCGAACAGCTTTGAGAATACCGTGCCGAATTCACGGCGGATAGCATCAAAGGTCTGCTTGAAGCGTTTGGACATTTCCTCTTCCATCTCATGAATGACATGATACAGCGTAGTTTTGGCTTCGACCAGATCATCTTTCTGTCCGCTGAGGAAGGTATAGCGTTCATGCACCCGCTGATACTCTTCAATGGCGCCCAGGTTCACCTCACCCAGTCCGGAGATGCTGCGCTTCAGACGCTGTACTTCCATCTGCGCTGCAGGCACATCCTCGGGAACCGGATAACGCTGCTTAGCCAGCTCATAGCTTAGTTCATAATCATCGCTCAGCTTGCGCAGTATATTATCCAGCTCCACATCCAGCCGCCCGACGGCAACCTCCGTTGAACGGAGCTTGTCTTCAACCCCTTTAAGCGCCTGCCGCTGGTCTTTGGTCTCTCCTTCGGCCAGCTCCAGCTTGCGAGAGATCGCGGTACGGTCGGCACGGGCCAGGTCGAGCTTCGCTGAGGTATCTTCCTTCTTTAGCCGTAGGCTGTTCACATCTTCCTTCTGCTTCACAGCTTCGCGTGTATTCTCTTCGAGATCCTGCTCAATGGTCATCAGCAGGCTGCGGCTCTGCCGCAGCTCTTTCTCCTGCGAGCCGGCATCCTGTCTCATACGCCGCAGCTGTTCCTCCAGGGAGAAAATCTCCTGGTCCAGCTTCCCTTCCGTAACCTTCATGCCTGTCAGCTTACCCTGCAGCTCTTCCTTGGCGGTTTCATTTGCCTTACGGTCAGATTCGGCATTCCGGATAGCCTCGTGGGCTTCCTTCTCTTCCTTCTCCAGCCGGGCAAGCTCCGCCTCCGCCTGCTTGCGGGTCTCTTCGAAGCCGCGGACCTCATTCTCGAATCCGCTGCGCTCTGCGCCAGCACCCTCTACCTGCTCCTTGACGTGGCGAAGCTCCTGCTCCAGCTGCTTCAGATCACCGGATACCCGCTGCTCTTCCAGACGTTTCTCGTCACCGTCATGCCGCAGCTCTTCCAGCTTCTGTGCCGCTTTGTCCTGCTCGGCGCGCAGACGGAGGATTCCCTGCTTCAGCTTGGCGATCTGCTGCTCGCTCTCTTCAATCTCGCCGAACAATTGGTCCAGCTGCCGTTTGCGGCTGAGCAGACTATTGTTCTTCTTATGCTGGCTGCCCCCGGTCATCGAACCGCCGGCATTGACAACATCTCCTTCAAGCGTTACGACTCTGTACCGGTATTGGCATTTGGCCGCAATGCGGTTCGCCTGCTCCAGGCTCTCAGCGATAACCACATTCCCCAGTAAACTCCCTACAATGCTAGAATACTTCTCTTCGAAACCAACCAGCTCAGAACCGATCCCGACAAACCCCTCGGCACCTTCCACCATACTGCGGTCACTGCCGGTAATCTGCCGGGGCCGGATTACATCCAGCGGCAGAAAGGTCGCCCGTCCCAGCTGGCGCTGCTTCAGGAAAGCAATCGCTTGCCGGGACACGGCTTCGTTCTCCATAACAACATGCTGCAGTGAAGCGCCCATGGCCGTCTCGATAGCCATTTCGAGCTTCTCTGGAACGGAGATTAGTTCAGCAACCGCGCCGTGTACACCGGTTAACTGTCCTTTGCGGGCACCTTTCAGCACTTCCTTAACCCCAAGCATGAATCCGTCAAAATCATCCTGCATTTCCTTCATCGTCTCATGCCGGGAGACCTGGGCTTCGCGTTTCTGCTCCCATTTACGCAGGCCGCTTTGCGTTTCCTCCAGCAGCTTCTGCCGCTTACCGGTCTGCTCGCTCTCCGTAATGTACGCACCGCGCAAAAGGCCGATTTCCTTGCCGAGTCCGGCAATCTTATCCTTAAGCCCGCTCTGGGCAGAGGTCAGCTCCTCCAGCCGGGCTGTCCATTTGCCGCTCTCTTCCTGGCTGCGGCTCATCCGCTTCTCCAGGCTCTCCTTCTGCTGATCCGCATAGCGGATTTCATTGCGCGCCTGAGCCATCAGGTTCATCAGCTCGAGCAGCGCACTCTTCAGCTTCTCTTCCTTGCTCTGGCTGATGCCCCCGGCAACACCCTGCAGCCGGGATTCTTCATCAGCCAGCTGCAGACGCAGTTCCTCCAGCGCCTGCCGGGACTGCTTCAGCTTATGCTCAAGCTCCGCCAGCTCACGCTGCCGTCCCTCCGAACGCTCCCCTACAGAACCCAGGGTCTGCATCAGCTGTTCGCGGTTGTTCTCCAGGTTGCGGCGGCGTTCCTTGAGGAGCTCTCCGTAGCCTTCGCTCTTCTCGTTCGCTTCGCTGTAGTGCAGCAGCTGCTCCTGCAGCTTCTCCACTTCCTGCTCCAGGCTCCGCAGCTCGGCTCGGCCGCTCTCCAGCTTGGCGTCATGGGCGGAGACTACCGTTGACAGCTCAAGTTGTTCATTCTTCAGCAGCTCAAGCCGTGTATTGCCTTCCTGCCAGGCCGTATGTATGCCTTCAATCTGATGCACATACACCGAGATCTCGAGATGCTTCAGCTGCTCACGCAGTTCCTTGTAACGGATAGCCTTCTCAGACTGATCCTTCAGCGGCCCCACCTGATCCTCAAGCTCACTGATCAGGTCATGAATCCGCAGCAAATTCTGCTCGGTCTCGTCCAATTTGCGCCCGGCGTCTTTTTTGCGTGATTTATATTTAACAATCCCCGAAGCTTCTTCAAATATCCCCCTCCGGTCTTCAGAACGGGTACTGAGTATCTCTTCAATCCGGCCTTGTCCAATAATCGAATAAGCCTCGCGGCCGATCCCGGTATCCATAAACAGCTCTGTGATATCCTTCAGCCGGCAGGCTTGCTTATTGATTAAATATTCACTTTCTCCGCTGCGGTGCACACGGCGGGTAACCGTAACCTCGCTGAAATCCAGCGGCAGTACATGATCCTCATTATCCAGCGTAAGGGAGACCTCGCCGTAATTGACCGCTTTGCGGGCGTCACTTCCGGCAAAGATAATATCCTCCATTTTACCGCCGCGCAGTGATTTGGCACTCTGCTCGCCAAGCACCCAGCGTATGCCGTCAGAAATATTACTTTTGCCGCTTCCGTTCGGGCCGACTACGGCCGTAATTCCGCGCACAAATTCCATTTCCGTTTTGTCGGCAAATGATTTGAAGCCCGCTAATTCAATCCGTTTCAGAAACATAACTCGCCTATCACCTCTAACCCATTATACCATAGCGTTTCCTTGCCTAAACACCCCCACAAAGTGGTGCACTCGCTTCGATGTTTACTCAAGTACTTTGCGGGGACCCCAAAACATTTAATTTCTGATATCTCGAAAAAGAGCAGCAAAAGTCTGACTTCCGCCTAAACGCCGGCATTCAGACCATTGCTGCTCTACTCCGCTTGCTCAGCTTTGCTGTTCAAGTCTACCTCAGGCACCGTCTTCCTTCAGACGCAATAACGCCGCTGCCGCTGCCTGCTGTTCCGCTTCCTTCTTGGAACGGCCGCTGCCGCTGCCCAGCGATCGGCTGGCCATGAACACTTCAGATACGAATTCGCGCTCGTGCGCCGGTCCGCGTTCTTCAATAATCCGATATTCCAGCGTACCCATGCCATGATGCTGTATCAGTTCCTGAAGCTCTGTTTTGAAATCGCTCATCTGCATTTGCAGCTTACCATCGGTTTCGACCAGCGGGAAAACGTGATTATCCAGAAACTTCCGGGCCGTTTCCAGTCCCTGATCGAGATAAAGCGCTCCCACGAAGGCTTCAAACACATCGGCCAGCAGAGCCGGGCGGGTACGCCCGCCCGTAAGTTCTTCCCCTTTACCCAGCAGCACAAACCGTCCGAAACCGAGCGTCTCGGCAAACCGGACCAGCGACGGCTCGCATACAATAGCGGCACGCAGCTTGGTCAGTTCCCCTTCAGGCCTGTCCGGGAGCAGATTGTACAAGTATTCGGACACCGTAAGCTCCAGCACAGCGTCACCCAGAAATTCCAGGCGCTCGTTGTCCTGATGCTGATTGAAACGGTGTTCGTTCACATAAGATGCATGGGTAAAAGCCTGCTTCAGAAGTACAGGATCGTGAAATTGGATTTGAAGTTGGCTTTGTAACTGCTTCAGGTCTCCTTTCACTGCACTGTCCCCCTACTTATTATATTTTTTGAGTATAACAGTCGCGTTATGGCCTCCGAATCCGAATGAATTCGACATCGCGATATTTAGATCCGCTTTGCGGGGCACATTCGGAACATAATCCAGATCACAATCCGGATCAGGGTTGTCCAAATTAATCGTAGGAGCAATCATGCCCTTCTGCAGCGAAAGACCGCAGATAATCGCTTCCACGCCGCCGGCAGCGCCAAGCAAGTGGCCTGTCATTGATTTGGTGGAACTGATTGCTACCTTGTACGCGTGCTCACCCAGAGCTTTCTTCACAGCCGCGGTTTCCGACTTGTCGCCTACCGGTGTAGATGTACCATGCGCATTGATGTAATCGATATCCTCCGGATTAATTCCGGCATCGCGGATCGCCATCTTCATGCAGCGTGCTGCACCGTCAGGATCAGGCTCCGTCATATGATGGGCATCGGCACTCAGGCCATAACCAATCACTTCGGCGTAAATCTTGGCTCCGCGTTTCTCTGCATGTTCCAGAGATTCGAGAATCAGGATTCCTGCGCCTTCACCCATAACAAAACCGTCACGGTCAACATCGAACGGGCGGCTTGCCTTCTGCGGCTCGTCATTGCGGGTGGACATGGCTCTCATTGCACAAAAGCCTGCCATACCTGTAGGTCGGATGGTTGCTTCTGCACCGCCGCAGATCATCGCATCCGCATCACCGCGCTGGATCAGGCGGAAGGATTCACCAATGGAATGGCTACCTGTGGCGCAAGCGGTTACCGTTGTTGTATTCGGCCCTTTGGCACCGAGATTGATCGACAGCTGGCCGGAGCCCATGTTGGCAATCATCATTGGAATGAAGAACGGGCTGACCCGTTTCGGGCCTTTTTCCAGCAGCAGATTGTGATTGTCTTCCCAAGTACCCAGACCGCCGATACCGGAGCCGACAGAAACACCGATACGCTCAGCATCGATATCTTCACCAATCTTCAGTCCGCTGTCCTTCAGGGCTTCTTCGCCGGCAGCAACCGCAAATTGCACGAAACGGTCCATCTTGCGGGCTTCCTTACGGCCGAAACGTTCCTCAGCATTGAAATCCTTGACCGAAGCTGCGATTCGCGTAGTATATTCACTGACATCAAAAGCCTCAACAAGAGATACTCCGGATGTACCGCTCATCAGACTGTCCCAGAACGTTTCCAGATCCTTGCCCAGCGATGTCATCACTCCCATACCTGTAACAACCACTCTTTGACTCAAACGCGTTCACCCCATCTGTAGGCTGTATATACTTCTACAACATGTAAATGTATTCCGGCCAGAAGTCTATATAAACTGCAGTCGCCGCAAAATTAACCAATCTGCGGTTCTGTTATTTTCCCCATAAAGATGCTCATGCACCCTTTGCTGCTGCCCTTAAATTACCTTAAAATGAGGAGAAGTCCCGCCCTGGCAGGAACGGGACCCTCAATCATATGACTCTAGGTATGAGATTGTATGTACTTCACAACTTCACCCACGGTCGTAATACTCTCTGCATCTTCATCAGAGATTTCCATATCGAATTCATCTTCCAATTCCATAACCAATTCTACTACATCAAGAGAATCAGCACCTAAATCATCTTTGAAAGACGCTTCTAATGTTACCTCAGCTTCATCGGCACCTAAGCGGTCGATGACAATGCGTTTTACACGCTCCAATACATCGGACATCCGGTTCACCTCCTCTTTTGGTATTATACGAGATATGAAGTCAAAATACCATAGAGCACAAAAAACGCTTTCTGGCCGCCTCTGCTCTCTTCCCCCGTAATGATCTAACGCTGGCGTTACCTTACATGTACATTCCGCCATCCACATGAAGTGTCTGGCCTGTCATGTAGGCTGCCCCTTCCGAGGCCAGGAATACCGCCGTATTAGCAATGTCCTCCGCCCGCCCAAGCTTAGCAAGGGGAATCCCCTTAACCAGCTCACTGCGGACTTCATCGGACAGCTCACGGGTCATATCGGTATCGATGAACCCCGGCGCAATGCAGTTCACGGTAATTCCCCGTGAAGCCAGCTCGCGTGCCGCGGATTTCGTCATCCCGATAACCCCAGCTTTGGCAGCCGTATAGTTCACCTGACCGGGATTACCCGTCACACCCACGACAGAGGAAATATTGATGATCCGGCCGTAACGCTGCTTCATCATCGGACGTGTCGCTGCCTTCAGGCAATTGAACACACCCTTCAGATTCGTCTCGATGACCTGGTCGAATTCTTCCTCTTTCATGCGCATAATCAGATTATCCCGGGTAATGCCGGCATTATTCACAAGAATATCGATTTTTCCCCAAGTGTTAATAACCTCTTTCACGAGGTTCTCCGCCTGTTCGCTGTTACCGACATTCCCTTGCAGAGCAATTCCTTCCGAGCCCAGCTCCTGAATCCGGGCTACAGTTTCCTCTGCCGCCTGAAGGCTGCCCGAGTAGTTCACGGCAACCTTCACGCCCTGCTCCGCCAGTGCCAGTGCAATTGCGCGGCCAATCCCCCGGGAACCGCCGGTAACAAGGGCGGTCTGACCTTTGAGTGCTGCAAACATTTCCAGTTGTCCCCCTTCAATAATCATGCCGCTATTCTCATGCCAAGCGGATTACCAGCCAGTCTGAGCGTTCTCGAGACTGTTGATATTCACGAGCTTAACATTCTTGTCAATTTTGCGGATCAGGCCTGCCAGCACGCTGCCGGAGCCGATCTCTACAAAAGTGTCCACGCCGTCTGCAATGAGCCATTCCACGCTGTCCTGCCAGAGTACAGGAGAGAATACCTGCGCTACCAGCAGATTACGAATCTCTTCCGGATCCGTAACCGGGGCAGCTGTGACATTGACGATTACCGGTATAAGAGGAGCATTAAAGGTTACTTTCTGCAGCTCTGCAGCCAGCTGTTCAGCGGCTTCCTTCATTAATGAGGAGTGGAACGGGCCGCTGACCTCCAGCGGAATTGCCCGTTTGCCGCCTGCTTCCTTAACGCGCTGCACCACTTCATTCACGCCAGCCACGGTGCCGGAAACCACGATCTGTCCCGGGCAGTTGACGTTAGCCAGCTCAACGGAATTGCCAGCCTCTGAAATACTGCGGCAAAGTTCCGTGAGGGCTGCACGGTCTGCGCCAAGTGTAGCAGCCATAGCCCCTTGTCCTCCTGGTACAGCTTCTTCCATGAATTGTCCGCGCAGACGTACCAGCCGCACTGCATCCTCATAAGAGAGGACCCCGGCGGCTACAAGAGCGCTGTATTCACCAAGACTGTGACCTGCTACATAATCAGGCGTTACCCCTAAATGCTGCAGAGCTTCCAGATAAGCCACACTGGCTGTAACTAATGCCGGCTGTGTATTGACAGTCTGCTTAAGCTCGCTCTCAGGCCCTTCAAATATAAGCTTGCTTAGCGGAAATCCAAGTACTTCGTCACCCTTTTCAAATACTGCACGGCTCTGCGGCAGGGCTTCATATACATCCTTACCCATACCAACTGCCTGTGCACCCTGACCGGGAAAGACAAATGCGATTTTACCCATGATGCTAAAAGCTCCCTTCCCGTTAACAGCGGCTCCTCCCGCCTTATGCCCGGGTAGAACCGCTTCGTTCTGTTAGTAATGCCCTGTTCTTTACCAGATCAGTACGGAAGCTCCCCAGGTGAGTCCGCCGCCGAAGCCGACCATAAGCACAGTGTCGCCTTCCTTCATCCGGCCTTCCTCTGCTGCTTCCACAAGTGCCAGCGGAATGGATGCCGCTGAAGTATTCGCATATTTATCAACGTTGATGACACATTTCTCAGGCGGCAGATCCAGACGCTGCATCGCCGATTGAATAATCCGGATGTTGGCCTGGTGAGGCACGAACAAGTCGATATTCTCCTTGGTCAATCCCGCTTTGGTAAGCACACGTTCCGTAGCCGTACCCATCACGCGCACTGCGAACTTAAATACTTCACGGCCGTTCATATAGATAAAATGCTTCTTGTCTTCTACCGTCTGCTGGGAAGCCGGCATACGTGAACCGCCTGCTTCCATCTTGAGCAGGCTGCCGCCGGAACCTTCAGCGCCAAGATCGAAGGACTGGAAGCCGCGGCCTTCCGGAACTTCACCTACGATAACTGCGCCGGCACCATCACCGAACAGTACACAGGTGTTGCGGTCTGTATAATCCGTGATGCGCGACAATGTGTCCGCACCGATAACAAGCGCATTGTTATACATGCCGTTCTGGATAAAGCCGGTTGCCGTAGCCAGACTGTAGACAAACCCGGAGCAGGCTGCCGACAGGTCAAAGGCCGCAGCCCCCTTAGCGCCCAGCTTGTCCTGAAGAATACAGGCTGTGGATGGGAAAGTGCTGTCCGGTGTAACTGTGGCCACAATAATAAGATCAAGCTCTTCCGCCTTCATGCCGGCGGATTCCAGTGCCTTCAGCGCTGCTTCATAAGCAAGATCGGAGGTGGCTTGCTCCGGAGCGGCAATATGCCGTTCCCGGATACCTGTACGGCTGACAATCCATTCATCGTTTGTGTCGACGATCTTCTCCAGATCGCTGTTGGTCAATATTCTTTCGGGTACATATTTACCTGTACCAATGATTCCTACCGGACGTAATTGTTTCATATCGTCACTCACTTCCCGCTAATTTCTCTGGATATACTGGCTACCAGATCCGCCTGCAGCGCAATCCGGGCCTGCCTTACCGCATTCTTCACCGCGTTGCCGTCGGAGGAACCATGCCCCTTCACTACGAGACCGCTAAGACCGAGCAGCGGCGCTCCGCCGTGCTCCTTATAATCCATTTTGCCCTTAAGACTTCTAAGCTCCGGCATCAGTATGGCTGCGCCCAGCTTAGTCTTAAGCGACTTGCTGAATTGCTCTTTGAGCAGAGCGAACATGGCCCCTGCCGTTCCTTCCAGCGTCTTCAGAAGGATATTGCCGGCAAACCCGTCACAGACCAGCACATCGCAGGCTCCGGTGAGCACATCCCGCGCCTCCACATTGCCAACAAAATGAATTCCTGTCAAAGCTTCAAGCAGCGGATAAGCTTCTTTGGTCAGCTCATTCCCCTTGCCCGGCTCAGTCCCTACGTTCAGCAGGCCTACCCGGGGCTTCGCAATGCCATGGACCTTATTGCGGTATATGCTGCCCATCAGGGCATATTGGGCCAGATGCTGCGGCTTGGCATCCATATTGGCACCAAGGTCCAGGGCTAATACGCCGACATCATCCAGCGTCGGTATCATCGCCACCAGGGCAGGACGTTCTATACCCTGCATTCTTCCCACAACCAGCAGCCCCGTAGTCATAAGTGCTCCGGTATTGCCTGACGAGATCATGGCATCGGCTTCACCTTCGCGCACCATCCGTCCGGCGACTACCATGGACGAATCCTTTTTACGGCGGACCGCCTTCACCGGCTCCTCATCGGAACCGATCACATCTCCCGCATGACGCACCGTCACATTAGACGGCTTGTTCTTCAGCAGCGGCGCAAGTCTGGCTTCATCACCGACCAGCACGATCTGCGTATCACTCCACTCCGCAGCTGCAGCCAGGGCCCCTTCTACATTACACTCAGGAGCATTATCCCCGCCCATGGCATCAATGGCGATCAGCACTCCGGTTTCCCCCTTCGCTGTACTCTTCAATTGCAGAACGGTACACTACAAAATGGCCTTGAAATACCAGTTCTTCTCCAACATATGTAAACACGTCCACCTCAGCTTTGCCGTTCCGGCCCGCAAGCGAGCGTACCTGCGCTTTGGCGATACATTTCTCACCCAGCCGGACCATGCGCACGAACCGGATATCGGCTGAAGCTGTCAGGGCAATTTCATCATTGATAACAGCAACTGCCAGCGAATTCGCCTGGCCGAAGACATAGTGGCCGCGGGCAATCCCGTTTCTGGAGAAGACATGCTCTTCACGGATCTCAAAAATAGAAATCCCGCTCCGGTCCAGCTGCAAATCGACTATATCACCAACCACTTCGTCGACAGGCAGCGAGCGGACCTGATCATAGGAGTGCTCTGCCATTTGCTTCATCCGTTCACGCAGCTCGGGAATCCCCAGCTCCATCCGGTCCAGCCGGATCGTCTGAATGCTCACCTTCAGCTGGCGGGTCAATTCCCGGTCCGTTACAAAAGGATTACCTTCAATGATTGAGAGCAGCTGCTGCTGCCGTTCTTTCTTGGACAACCGTTCGATGGCGACTCACCTCCTGGCACATGCCTCTAATGAAAAGCATCCGGCCGCAAGAGTGGCCGCTTGTAGTTATAACTCTCTGTTCTTAATTAACAATTAGAACCAGGTACTAATATGTAGTATAAAGCATGACGCCGCAAAAATAAAGCTTTGACTTGAAAACCCGCGCAAACCCGCGGCGGGCTTGGGGAAACGGTGCAAGAATCTGAAGGAAACTATCATGTAAAGCATATAAATTCATATATCCCCAAAAAAATAGCACTTCACCGGCAGATGAAGTGCTACTCTTATATGCAAATTTGCAAACTATTGTTTGATGATCTCTCTTGCTTTGTAGGTTCCGCAAACTTTGCATACGTGGTGAGCCAGTTTCAGCTCTCCGCATTGTTCACATTTCACCATACCTGGAACTACCAGTTTAAAGTGAGTACGACGCTTGTCACGGCGTGTCTTGGACGTTCTGCGTTGTGGTACTGCCATGTTAATCAACCTCCTGATTTTGGTTTTGACCCGTTATAACCCGGGATTTGTTCTTAGTTATCTTGCTTGGTAAAGAATCCTTTCAACCCAGCGAGTCTTGGATCGATCACTGTGTTGTCGCAACTGCAGGTGCCTTCGTTCAAGTTCTGTCCGCATTTCTGACAAAGACCAAGACAGTCTGCCTTGCACAATACCGAATCCGGTAAGTGCAGTACGAAATTTTCTTCCACATAGGGGATAAGATCCACAATCTCATCCTTGATGTAAATGAGTTCCTCACCTTCATCTTCCGGAAGAATTGGCTGTTTAAGCCACTTGAAAGTCTCAGCGAAAGGAATGTTCAGCTTACTGTTAACCTCCGTGAGACAACGTGAACATAACATGTCCACTTCTCCACTCAGTGTTCCCACCACGTTCACACTATCGGTTCCCGCGGGCAGCGCTTTAAGGTCTACTGAGAGTGGTGCAACAGCAAGAATATCCTTGCGCCCTTTGACAACCTCACTGACATCCACAACATCGTGGAGGACCAGGGGCTCGTCGGCATTCGCTAATTTGCGAAAGTGAATGTTCATAGTTATCACTCCAAACAAACAAAATTTATTATACCTATTATTACCGGACTTTGTCAACCATTTTTCCTTTATATTGTTTCAGGGACAGAGACAATTTATGATATACATAAGTTAAATACAAGAAATCTGCAAAAAACGGGAAGGAATGAACCTGATTCCGGAACCCGAATCGTCAGATATCCCAGAATAGGGCGTGAAGCAAACGTGACAACTGTAGGCATTATAGCCGAATATAACCCTTTACATAACGGGCATGTCCATCATTTCAGCGAGGCCAAAAGAATCTCCGGAGCCGAAAGCTCCATCGTCATCATGAGCGGCCCGTTCACCCAGCGCGGCGAGCCGGCGGCGGTCAGCAAGCGCGCCCGCACCGAGATGGCGCTGCATATGGGCGCCGACCTCGTGATTGAGCTGCCGGTGGCGTATGCCGTCCAGCCGGCGGAATGGTTCGCCTTCGGAGCGGTATTCCTGCTGGAGGCGACCGGCGTCGTGGACAGCCTGTGCTTCGGCTCCGAAGCCGGCACTTTGGGCGCGCTGCTCCCCCTGGCGGGATTCCTGGCCGAGGAGAGCAGCGCGCTTAAGGACGAGATCCGCGCGCGCATGGCGCAGGGCGCGGGATTCCCCGCCGCATACAGCGCAGCTGCGGCGGCGGCCTGGAAGGTCTCTTTCATGGGAGAGGAGAAACCGGCAGATGCCGAAATTCTATTGCGGCAGCCCAACAACAGCCTCGGCCTGCACTACCTGATCGCGCTGCAGCGGCTCGGCAGCGCGATCAGGCCCTTCACCGTGCCGCGGACCGGCGCGGGCTTCCATGACCCGCTGCAGGGCGGGTCGTCCATTGCCAGTGCGACAGCAATCCGCAGGCTGCTGCAGGAAGGCGGCTCTCCGGCGGCATACATGCCGGAGTATAGCGTGTCCATCCTGGAGAGAGAGCATGCAGCGGGCCGGGGGCCGGTTATACTCGAGGACTTCCGGGCTCCGCTGCGCCACGTGCTCTCCACACACTCAGCAGCCGAGCTGCGGACGGTGCAGGATATGAATGAAGGGCTGGAGAACCGGATACTCCGCATCCTTCCCCAGCTCGGCAGGTTCACGGTCGCCGGTCTTCTGCAGGAGCTGAAGAGCAGACGCTACACCCATACACGGCTGCAGCGTCTTCTGCTTCATACTTTGCTGAATCACAGCAAAGAAGAAATGACCCCGGCCGCACTGGCCCAGGGTCCGGGTTATATCCGGGTTCTCGGCTTCCGGGAGAGCGGCCGCAGGCTGCTGAAGCAGATGAAGCAGCGCGCGGCACTTCCGGTAGTGACAAGCCCTGCGCGCTTCTCCCATCCCATGCTGGAGCGGGATCTGCAGGCGGCAGCTGTGTTCGCTGCTGCCTATGCCGATCCTGTACGAAATGATCTATACAGCGATTACCTGGAGCCGCCGGTCAGGATTTGATGACCGGCTGTTCTTCCATATATTTCAGCGCGTCTGACAGTGTCGATACCGGAATCAGCTTCATGTCGGTGCCGATCTGGTCAGCTTTCGCCTTGGCTTCTTCATAGTTTTTGACCGGAACGAAGAAGAATTCGGCACCTTTGCGGTCAGCAGCCACAATCTTATGCTTCACTCCGCCGATTGCCCCCACATTTCCCTCAGCATCTATTGTACCCGTACCTGCTACCCGGTGGCCCTTGGTCAAATCCCCCGGAGTGAGCCGGTTATAGATTTCCATGGTGAACATCAGTCCTGCGGAAGGTCCTCCTACATTCGTATCCACAAAACTGACGCCTTTCCCCTCTTCCTTAGGCTGCACCTTCTGAACGGCTCCGATAACAACCCCGAAGCCCGGCCGTCCGGCCGAGGTTTCTTTATCCTTAACCTCCACCAGCTTCACCTGCTCGGAAATTTCCTTGCCTCCACGCTGCAGGACTACCTCAACGGTATCGCCGATTTTGTATGCGGACAGCAAGGCGGACAGAGCCGCCGGATCGGCTGCGTGCTGTCCTTTTACACTGATAATCTTGTCGCCCGGCTTGAACTGGCCCTGATTGGTTGAGTCCGGCACCGAGAACACGTACAAATAATCCACAATATCCTCATACGGCACTTTGGCAGCATGATAAGCGGCCTGTACAGCATACGACTGTGAACTGTTCATATAAAAGACCTGCTCAGCCGCGTATTCCTGCTCCGTCTTATCCTGCAGGCGGGTCTCTTTCAGGACAACCTCTGCATTCGAGTTAAATACGGAGGCGACCAGAAGAGCCACATTGGCATAACTGGCAGATACGGTAGTCATCATGAACGTGCCCTGCTCCTCGGGATCAGCATTCTCCACCTTGATCATCGGGGCTACCTCGGAGGCGCTTCCCGGCTGATACACAATATACGGAGTATTCATAAAGACAGCAACATAGAGAATGACCACAAATGTAAATAAGTAGGCTGTGGCGCGGATACCCACACGGCGTTTCTGTTGCCTCAAGTCTCTTCCCCTTCTTTCCCGCGGCATGCAGCCCCGGCATTGGAATGTGCTGCCAGGAGCCGGGAGCTTCTCTCCGGCTGTGGCATGATGGTTGTCTCCCCTGCATAAATTGATAACAAGCTCTGCCCATGTCCTAAGCTATGAAGAGGTGATGCTACTAATGATTAACTTTACAATACGGCGGTTCTTCCGGGGTTCAGCTCCATTCCTATCAGGGGCGGCTGCGATCCTGCTCGCTATAGCGATCGTCCTGGCACCGGAATCGTCATTCAAGGCTTCCCTTGCGGGACTGAAGCTCTGGTGGACCCTTGTCTTCCCGGCACTGCTGCCATTCCTGATCCTGTCAGAGATGCTGACCGCTTCAGGGTTCGTGCATGGCATCGGCGTCCTGCTGGAGCCGCTGATGAAACGCCTGTTCCGGCTTCCCGGAGCAGGCGGCTGGACGCTTGTGCTCGGAATCACCGCCGGCTTCCCGGCCGGAGCCGGAGCGGTAATGCAGCTGCATAAGCAGGGGGACATCACGGACAAGGATGCCGGACGTCTGGCCTCCATGGTCCATTATGCCAGCCCGGTTACACTGCTTATTGTCGTCGGCACCGCTTTTCTCCACAGTCCGGCAGCCGGATATGCCCTGCTTGCCATTCACTGGCTGTCAGGCCTTGCCGCCGGATGGCTATCCGCTCTCTTCAGCGGAACGCGGAAGAATAGCGGGGCCGCCGCCACTGTCAGCAGACTGCCCGGCAGAGGCCCGCACGCCAAAAAAGCATCCTTGCCCGGGCGAATCCATCAGGCGGCACTGGATGCCCGTGCCAGAGACGGACGGGGCTTCGGCAAGGTGCTCGGCGAATCTGTATCCGCCGCCGTCCAGAATCTGATGATCGTAGGCGGCTATATGATCATGTTCGCTGTAGTTATTAACATCATCACCAGGCTGCTGCCGCAGCTCCCGTCCCCGCTGGCTTCCGGAGTGTTTGAGATTCACCTCGGCGCCCATGCGTTAACCTCGGATTCTGCCAGCCCTGGAGGGTTCTTGTCCGGCAGTCTTCTCGGTCCCGCTTTGCTGTCAGCTCTGCTTGCCTGGAGCGGAATCTGCGCACAGCTTCAGGCGCTGACGGTGCTTAAACCGGCTAATGTCCGCTTTCTCCCGTTTGCTGCAGTCCGGTTATTGCATGGACTAACCGCCTTTGCACTAACCTTCCTGCTATGGAAGCCGCTCGTAAGTATCCGCGCCGCTGTACTTCCGGTCTTCACCGGTACCGGTTCAGGCAGTCTGGAACCCGGCTTGGGCACTGCAACCAGAATATGGAGCTTGTTCCCTCAGATCCTTAGTCTGCAGGGACTAATACTCCTGCTCCTGTTAAGCTTATCAGTGGCTCTAAAGCTTTTTACTTGGCGCCGCCATCCATCCGCTTGAACTTAAGCTTCATAGCCTGTTCCACTTCAGGCGTTACAAAATCCGAGACATTCCCGCCAAAGTGGGCAATTTCCTTAACCACACTTGAGCTAAGATAGGAATATCTCGGATTGGTCATCATAAATATCGTTTCCGCTTCGGGATCCAGATTATGATTAATGGATGCATTCTGCAGCTCATACTCAAAGTCCGTGACCGTACGGATTCCCCGGACAATCACCTGTGCATCCTTTTGCCGGACATAATTAACGAGCAGATCACGGAAGCTGTCGACCTCTACATTCGGGATGTCCGCTGTAGCCTGGCGCAGAAGCTCTGTGCGCTCCTCGACTGAAAATAACGGATTCTTACTTAAATTGTTCAGCACCGCCACAATCAGCCTGTCGAACTGTTTCGCTGCACGATGAATAATATCCATATGCCCCAGGGTTACCGGATCAAAGGTTCCGGGATAGATTGCCACACGCTCTTTTCTAATTTGCAGACTCATCATTAACCTCCTCGCCACTGACGGCAACTTCCTGCAGAGCAGCTTCATACTGATAGATTGAGATCGTAGTCTCCCCATATACGGATTGCCGTGTCCTGCTGAATCCCGGTATATTCTCCGGATATTCATAACCCGATTCATGCTCAAGCACAATTACGGCATCAGGCTTCAGCAGATTCTTGGCTGCCATCGTCATCATAAGCTCATCCCCGTGCTTCAGACGATACGGAGGGTCCAGAAATACAAGGTCAAACGCTCTCCCCCGCTTCTCCAGCGCAGCCAGTGCTCTTCCGGCATCATTGCGGTAGACTTCGGCCTGCGCCTCCACCTTGGCTGCCTTGAGATTCGCCCGCACAGTGTCGAGCGCCTTCTGCTCCATATCCACAAATACGGCTGCTTCCATCCCTCTGCTCAAGGCCTCAATCCCAAGTCCCCCGGTACCGGCATACAGATCCAACGCCGTTCCGCCTTCAAAATAAGGACCGATCATACTGAATAAGGCTTCCTTCACTTTATCGGTTGTAGGCCGGGTGCCCTTGCCTGGAACACTCTTAAGCGGCCTGCCCTTTGCAGTGCCCGATATTACTCTCAACGATCATCCACCTGCTTTTATGTCTCTATTTATTATGCCGTT
The DNA here is from genome assembly GCF_038000235.1 of Paenibacillus sp. FSL R10-2199. Classification (NCBI taxonomy): domain Bacteria; kingdom Bacillati; phylum Bacillota; class Bacilli; order Caryophanales; family Paenibacillaceae; genus Paenibacillus; species Paenibacillus sp. FSL R10-2199. The sequence goes on from NZ_JBBOBO010000001.1 coordinate 5,643,795, forward strand.
TCAGGGCATAAGTCCAAGCCTATAGTACCACAATTATTCCGTGAAATAAAAAGATTGTCCGACTTTGTCACAATGCGCTGTTCAGAAGTTTTGGAGAACGGATGTATAAAAGTCCGGCAACCGGGCCATCCTGTAACTATCGACATCGCAAAATGTCGTAGACAACCGCGGAGCAGGCTTACGTTTCCCCATAAGCTCTTCGTCCGGTTTCTCCTCTCCCATGAAAGAGGCTCCCGAAAGGGAGCCTCGATTTTTTGTGTGATGGGAAACCTATACAAAAAGAAAAGCCCGGCACCATGCAGTGCCGGACTAAGAAAATTTATTTAATTCTTTTAATGAGCGCCTCTTGCTCAATCGAGCGTGCCGAGAGGAGTTCGATAATCCGATGCTGATTCTCCAGAATGGACTCCATCCGGATTACCCGTTCATTGGTATCCAATACCGCACGTTTAATCAATTCCTGATCCTGCTTCACTATTTGCACTTCTTGCTTCAAGCCGGTCTGTTCAGTCTCAATCCGTTCCAAGCGCTCATTCACAGGCTCTAATTCTTCACGAATGACGGATCTTAACAACTTTGCCAGATCATTATCCATGCGCCCGCTCCTTAAAACTTAATAAATAGATTGTACCAGAACCAAGCTTCTTATTCTACCTGCTCTGCTTCAAAATCCACTGCCCCATATCTTTAATCACCTGCTCATCGACCATACCCGGGACATTATATTCATCCGGTGTTCCTGCCCCCGCTCCTTCATAACCTACGAAGAAATGATTCAGGCCCGGATACAGCTTGAACTCTGCCAAGCTATTATTCTTCAGAACATCCTTCCAGAGCGGATAATCCACGTCCGCATAGACCTGGAAATCATCGCTTCCCTGCATAACAAGCACAGGTTTGGTCAGTTTCCGGCCCAGCTCGGCGGTACTGTGCTGATCCATTTCCTTAAAGTAATAGGCAGCTGCACCAAACACAGCCGGAGCTGCTTTGGCCTGCTCGTCTGTCAGTGCCGGCAGCGCCTTGGCTTTGGCCAGCTCCGCATTCACGCTGGAAGCGGCCTCTGCCTTAGCCGGGATAGCATCATCCAGCCTGGAGATCACTCTCATATTCTGGTCGTAGATAATCTCCCACAAGCTTCGCGGTGAGCCAGCAAGCAGGATTAACCCGGCGAAGTTACCGCCATCCGCATCGATTCTCGGGCCCAGCATCCCGCCCAGGCTGTGCCCGGCAAGATATACCTGCGCAGCATCCAGACGCTTGTCCTTCTTAAGCAGAGCTGCCGCTGCAATGGCATCTTCAACCGTTTCTTCCTTAACGGTAACCGATGCGGCAGCACTACCCATGAATTCCTGCGGATAGCTGTAGCCCCGCTTGTCATAACGCAGAACTGCAATTCCCTGCTCTGCAAGGCCATATGCGATGTCACGGAAGGGCTTGTACGCATATGCCGCTTCATTAAGATCAGAGATACCCGATCCGTGCACCAGTACTATAGAAGGCAAAGGCTTGCCGGTAGCTTTGGGGAGTGTCAGAATGCCCTTAAGCGGATGTGAGGTGCCTGCTCCTACTGTAACCGCTTCTTCGGTAACACCTGCCGGCAGAGCCAGCTCCGGCGCTGCTTGCGGATCTTCGTACGGAGCAAACAATAGTCCCTGAATCTGGCCACTGCTGTTAACTGTAAGCGTCACCGTGAGCTTTCCATGTGCAAATACAGCGGTACCGGACAGAGAATACCGCCCATTGTCACGGCTGCTTTTCAGTGAACCGACCTTACCATACTCTCCATAAGCAGCAGTAAAGCCCTCCCAGACCTGCTGAAGTTTGAGACTCGACAAGTTATTCCGCACCTCTGTACTGAAGAACCGGTCTGATAATGCTTCATACTGGCCGGAGGCAAGCAGCTTCATTACTGACTCGGTATAATTCTGCGGTGTGCTTACTTCTGCCTGGGCGGAGCCCGGACCGGGCTTGGTGATATAGCCGATCTCATCCAGCAGCGGCAACGGCACATAGATACGATTGTTCTTCAGAACAGCTGCACCTTCAATGGTAAGTGTATCCTTTCCATTTAGGATAAACTGACCGCCTCCCAGCTTCATCAAGAGCTCTATACCGCTGAGCTTGATTTGCAGACTGGAGCTCTCTTTTATGTAAGCCGTCTGAAACCCCAAAGCTTCCCCCGCCTTACGGACAGGCACCATGATCATTGTACCCTCCAGATATGGCGCCTCGGCTACAGGGAACTTCAATACTTCACCGTTCACACTCAGAGTTACTTTGTTATCCGCTGCCTGCGCTACCCGCGGTGTGACAAAGCCCGCAGATAACAGCAGAGAGCAGGCCAGCATGGACAACAAGAATCGTCTTGGTCTTCTCATTGATTACAACTCCCTTCAATAATCACATCCTTTTGTTTATACGGGGCGTTTGGCAGATAGTTACATAATTCACAAACTTATTTTCCGCCATTCAAGTCCTGTGATAAGCGCACCATATCCCTGCAATGTATGCCATTTTCATATATGATCTCCGCGTAGTGTCTGGTGAAAAAATCAAAATCTATGCCAACGATCCGAAAGCCGCATTTTTGATATAAACGCCAGCTGCCCCACACTTGAATTCCCCGTCCCCAGTTCAATAGTTGTATAGCCCGTTTGCTTCGCCGTCTCAATAGCCTGCTGCACCAGCATCTTGCCGATCCCTTTGCCCTGATGCTCTTCAGCAACCGCCACATTCACCAGCTCGGCTGTATCCGGCCGGGTAGGCAGCAGCACATACACACCCAATACCTCCTCATCCTGGACAGCAATATAGCAGTCTCCACTAGTGAGGTAGTTCTTCACCAATGATACGGACGGATCGGCGGACAGCAGCAAATCCATCGGCGGCAATTCGCCGGGCAGCAATTTCCTGATATCCATACATGCCTCCTTGTTCTGAAACATCAAATCCTGTATCTCAACCAGCGTAAATTCAAATTCTGCCCGATTCTTTCAATAAAATAAAATCATGGCCGCGCCGGGTCATCTTCATTCCGGCAGTCCGGACGGTTACAGTGCCATTGCCAGCTCTCAGGAAGCTCACATTCTCCACCATCCGGCTGTCCACAAGCTCCTCCATAATATCGGCATACGCCCCGGCCTCCAGCCCCATTTCATCCTGACCGACCGGCTTGTCCAGTTCAATCCGCTTAAGTATGGCATAGACCAATTCCTTCTCTTCCATGAAGCACCTCTTTCATAACTGCACTGATTGCCATGAAGACAATGACTACTATTATCGCATATTTCTGCCAGACATAGCTAATCAGAAAAAAAAGCGCAGTCCCAAGGCCTTTGCCCGGGACTGCGCTGATTGACGTTAAGGTCTAGTAGAAGCAGGCACTCAGAATAATAACCAGCAGGATATAAAGTACCAGAATCGCACCGGTTGAAGTCCAAGGACTTACCGGAACCACATTAACGCCGCCTACATTACCACCGTATCCGCAATCTGCACCCATGAGATTACCTCCTTCAAAATGATGACTACAGAACAGAATATGAGCAGAATGCCTTAACAGATTGGGCGAAACGGTCAAAATTTGGGGGTATGTACAAGGGCATCCTGCCCGCCCGGTCAGCTGGGCCGGACAGGATGCATGAATCAGCAGATTAATCGGAAACAAGAATTCCGTCAAAGCTCTCAGGACCTACACGGACCGTACCGAGAAGGTTAGAGGTGATGAATGCCGTATAAGTCAGTTGCGGAGTAACTGGAGGATTGAAATCATCCGCAGAGAACGTAATAACCTGTGGAGCCAACACACTAAGGCTGAAAGTTGAGGTGGCAGAATACACAAGCGGATCCGTGGGCAAAGTTCCTCTTACAATACTAATAGTGACACCAACCAGTGCAAGCGGAAGCGACACAGATACCGTACCTTTAAGAATTACACGCGGATTCGTCGTTACACCTTGAGTGATAAGACCAATCTGCCCAAATAGCTGGGGAGCATTGATAACCAGAATCGGTATTGCAATAGAGTTGGCAGTACTGGCATTCTGCGAAGTTCTTCCATCAATATAAGTTCCCATATCAAGCACCTCCTTTCTTCATATACAGTGTATTAACAAGTCCCCGGGAATGCTTGGATATATCGCCAATGCACATCTCCCCATATCAAGAGCAGCCTGCTTAGTCTTCCTTGGTAGTCCCACCACGCTTGTTAAACGCCAGTTCAAACAATCCTGTCGCCGACAATCCCGCAAGCCCGCCTGCCCATAAACGCAGAATAAGGTTCATGTCTGTAAAAGGATAGGCTACAGCTCCGACCAGCAGACCAATACCCAGTCCCACTGCGGGAACAACGTTGCGCGGAAGATTCACACTGTTCTTCACCAGTTGAACCAGTGCCATCACAAAGACGGCCAACAGCGAAGCAAACGCCAGCACATTGTTAAGCGCATCGTTGTACATAAGTTCTACACCTCCTTCCTGGTAACCAGCAGTCCGGCCCTGTTCAGCACCGTCAATATCCGGTAGAAATCATAGCTTCCTCCCGTAGGGGTATCGAGTAATCCCGCTGCCACCGCTGCCTGAACCGCCGGCTCTGCCCAGGCAGGTATACTGACTGCAGCACGGCCTTCTATTGCGGTAACCCTTTCTGCTACTCCTTTAATTGCCTGTCCCTGTTCCAGAACACCTGTTTTGAGTGTATCCCGGCTCACTGTAAGTCCTGCCAGCAATACCCGCATCTCCTGAAGCTCCGTTTCCAGAGTCGCAAGCCTTTGTTTATCTTCAGCCGACATCTCCTCATCCTCCTTCAGCTCATCGTATTGATACAAGTTATAAGCATCCATAATCTGAATCAGCTTTGACGCGTAGTTCGGATCGGTCGCATACCCTGCAGCGGCAATCTCCCTGGCAGCCGTTCTGCCGTCCGCTCCAATCACCTTGCTGTATAAGTCCCGGTTCCAGGATACGCCCTGGGCAATCAGCGCAGAATGGTCGGCCACAGACTCACCCCAGTTATTGTAGGCTCTGAAAAGCGCAGATACCTGCACAGCTTGGCCGTTCCTATATTCCGTAGTCCGGATTGATAAGATTCCGGCGGGTCCGCTGCCTTTGATGCCAAACAGATTATTAGCCTTCACGGTCAGGCTGCTGTTCCCCCAGCCGGATTCCAGCGCGGCCTGGGCAATTGTCAGGGAAGCCGCAATATGACTGCGCTGCATATCAGCCACGGCAAAGGAGACCATTCGGGAGATAAACTCAGAATCCGTCATTTCATCACATCCCTTCCTACTATATTAAATGCTCGTTCAGTTATGCTGCCTGTGCTTATCCCTGATACTTCAAGGTCATTTATGCAAGAAGCGCCGGAGCTCCCGCTCCGGCGCTTCTTTAAGTTATTCGTCCGGTTAGCTTCAGCTAAAATACGCTGAGGATAATAACCAGCAAGATAAACAGTACCAAAATGGTAGCAGCAGATGTTCCAATACCGCAATAGCCGTAACCAGCCACATTCTCTCCCATTACAATTCCTCCCTCAGCCTGTGCCGTCGTATTTGTCTTTCCTTAGCATCATATGCCTGAGGTCCTGAAAAAACTGGGCTGATGCACAATATGGTAATTATAAGCAAAAAAAGTATTGTGAATTCTTCCACCGTAGCGTAAACTAGTAATAATTAACTATATCGGAGGGACTAATTTACTATGCCTTCATATTATTTTAAGGAGTTCTGGACACCGCTGAGTTGGATAGGTATTAAGTTTTTCCGGGATGACGAAGGATTTCTTTGGATTAAATGGTGGTCTAAGCCACGCAAGAGATTACGCTGACTTCGTTAGATACATATCTGCATATAGTTCTCTATAACCAGAATGCCAAATAACCTCTCTCTGTCATTTGACGGAGAAAGGTTATTTGCTGTGATGAATATGCGTTGGAGAACTTAAGAAGCCGCCTCAAAAGTAATCCGGTTCTTTCCGCTCCGCTTGGAAATGTATAATGCTTCATCCGCCAGCCGCAGGGTTTCAACAGTGTCGCTGCCCCCGTCCGGTGTCCATACTGCCGCGCCTACACTACAGCCGACATGCAGATTCTCGCCTCTGATCACAATGGGCAGATTGATTTTACTGATAATCCGTGAAGCCACAATTTCTGCCTCCTTCATAGGTTTGCCGGCAGAAGTATTAAGAATAATAACGAACTCATCCCCGCCCAGCCGGGCTACGATTTCATTATCACGTGTACAGTCCATCAGTCTGAAGGCTACCTCCTGCAGCAAGGCGTCGCCGATTGCATGGCCGAAGGTATCATTTACTTTTTTGAAGCCGTCCAGATCAAGGTATAAGAAACTAAGCGTTGTGCGGTTCTGCTTGGCTTTGCTGACCGCATGGGCCAGAAATTCATCCAGCGCTGCCCGGTTGGGCAAGCCCGTAAGCTTGTCATGCAGCGCCATGTCCGACATGTAGCTCAGCTTGTTCTCTGTCTTGGTCAGATTATTCACCAGGTTGCGCAGTGACGCAGATAGAATCGCCACATCCTTGAACCGGGTCGAGGATGGAATCTCCACATCAGCACCGGAGCTGAGCAGATCGGCTGTACGGGTAATGTTCCTCAGCGGACGGCTGATCCATCCGGCCAGCAGCCAGCCGATAACCGCGAAGACAGCTGCGGTAACCAGTCCGCTGATCAGAATAAAGCGCTCAAGCTGATGCACCGAGGCAAAGGCAATATCCGCTGGCTGGCGGATAATGACCGACCAGCCCAGCCCGGGATAATTCAGATAGCCGTCCCCGTAGGCATAGCCGGTCAGATAGGAGTCCTGATTCCGCTCCTGTTCAATAATCCATGAACTATTACCGCTGCGGGCTTTCTGCAGCACTTCATTCGGCATTCTTTTGCCGACGAGTGCCTCGGGACCGAGAAGGATCGTGTCATCTTTCCTGCTGACTACAAACACTTGCACGCCCTTCAGGCGCTCCTTGAGCGGAGTCACAATGGAAGCCTCGACTTCACGCGACCACTCCCAGCTGAGGTGTGCAGCCAGTACACCGCTTGTCCGGCCTTGCTTGTCAGTAACCGGCACACTCACATCCACAAACTGCAAGGCTTCGCCGGTAGGATTGGGAAGCAGCTTGGAGAGCAGCACCGCATCATGTACATCACCGGTGAAGGTCCCCTTCAGGCCTTCCTGAAACACCGGCCGCTGGCTAATATTCGTACCCTGGAGTATATGATCTGTGGAAGAAAGGACATTCCCTTTATTATCGAGGAAACCCACCCAGGTGAACACCGGCAGACTCTTCTTCAGCTGATTAAGCAATCCGCTGACCTCTGAGGAGTCAATCGGCTCCTGAAATGCATTAAGCTTGCTCAATACCTCCACTTCTCCGGAACGCGACCACATGAAATGATCAAGCTTCTCAGACATTTGGTAGGCTTCTTCCGCCAGAGAGCTGCCAATGCTGACCTCTACGGACTGTGTAGACCGGTTGCCGATAACATAGCTGAGCAATGCCGTTAACAGGATGATAATGACCGCAAAAGCCGTTGAAAATAACGTACGCAGATTTAAAGACATTCACATTCTCCTCTTCGGAAGACCTTTTCATAGCATCGACCGCCGAGGTTGCCTGGTAGCTCACTCTATGTCGAAAAGGGTCGATAATTATTTATCGGAAGGAATAAGCGGAAATATAATACAGCTTCCGGCAGACTTGCGGATTTCCTTAATTTAGCTCATAGGTTGTATCAATATTGTGCTGAGTTTCGCGGATGATAGTGTTTACATTTTGGCATTATAGTATAATCTGCCCTGTAACACATGCCACTTTAAGGAGTGATTGATGATGACAGAACAATTTGAGATGTATGATGATCCGTTCAAGATGCTTATTCTGCTGGCAACGCTTATATCGGAGAAACAGGGGACCGAACTGAAATTTGAGCATGTTCCTTCTTATGAGAATGAGGTTTTTGCCATTGAACACCAGAGATTCCTCTACAAAAAAGACGGCACGGAAATTACCTGGTTTGAGTTCCTGGGCAGAGATATCGCCTCTTCCAGCGATCTGACCCGTTCCCAGTACAACAAAATGTTCGTAGACTGCATGGCTTCACTCTATAGCCTCTAATTCTTCTCTAGGTTACATAAAGGCAGCTCCAACAAACACTGCAGCCCTGCCGTCCCGTTCCGGGGCGGCAGTTCCTTTATTGCTCACTTAACCAGGTATATAGCAACCATTCGTCCAGACCCTCCGCTTATCCCACCTTGGCTCCCATCGAGCGGGCCAGCAGCACAGCCTGCTCCACATCCAGCCGAACCCCTTTAAGATCAAGACTCTTCAGGTCAATCCCCTCCAGCTTGGCACCCTGCAGATCCGCTCCTGCAAGCTGGCACTGCGCAAGCTGTACACGGCTTAAGTCGGCACCGCGCAGATCCGCTTTTTGCAAATTGCAGCCCTGCATATCCGCTTCGGCGAACCGGATGCCCCGCAGATCCTGCCTGCTGAGATTCAGATGTCGCAGATTCGTATAAGCCCAGTCCCCTCCGGTGAGAGTAATCCCATCCATATAGGCATTCGCGAAATCGGAACCAATCATCTTACAATTCTCGAACTTCGACACAAACAGATTCGCCCCGGTAAACTTGCAATTGGTAAAAGCCCCGTCTCTATGCAGTGAAGCATTCAGCAGTGCACCGGTAAAATCACAATTCACAAACCGGCAGCCGCTGGAGGTCATTTCTTCCATGGAAGCCCCTCTGAACGAGCAGTGTTCAAAGGTGCAACCGTTCATCTCTCCATCCTGCATATTGGCATAGTCAAAATTTTGATTCTGAAAAGTTTCATTGTGGTACTGATACATAATGTTTTGACCCCTCTTCTTATGGGTATTGAATCTAAAGTTCTGAATACCGGATTATAATTTATTTTTAAATATACTACTTTAGGAGATTGTCCAAGTGTAGCCGTTTCGATATAATAGCAAATAAACTCGCGGAGGTAAATGATGGATGACTCCAGCAGAAAAGAACCGTTCCGTTATGTTATGAACCAGCCCATCGATTGCTGGCTTGAAATCCCGGCCAGTAATAACGGGCCCGGAGCCGGAAAATTGACGGAAGGCATCCTGCTAGACCTTAGCCGTTCCGGCTGTAAGGTACGTACTTCTCTGAACCTCCGTTTCACTGCAGGCGATACGAAGCTGATTATACATTTCCAGCTGGCGGAAGAGAAGCTTCAGTATGAAGGAAGTGTCCGCTGGGGCTGGATGTTCGGCCTTGGACAGTTCCAGTACGGGGTAAGACTTGATCTGCAGGAAGCCGAGGAAGAACAGCTGCTGCGGGAGCTGGAGATCTGGACCCACGGCAGAAGGGCTCAAGGATTGTAGCTGTAATTTGCACAAAAACGAAAGCAAGGCTGACATCGTCAGCCTTGCTTTCTCGTTGATTAGACATATTCGCAGGGCAGCTCCCTATGCGATCAAACTTCAATTCTTTTTTTCACCATTACAACCATTGAATAGATCAGTATTATAGCAACTACAAATTCGAACAGAAGCGGCCATTGATTCGTAGAGAGGTATCTGATCGTTACTCCGCTGTCTGGCCGCAGATTATTCTCGTAAATCTCAAAATTAAAGGTATTGTCCAGACCAATGAAATAGCTGTCGAACATAAACTTTTCAAGATAGGCTATACCATTCTGCAGAAGTGTGAGGATCACAATCCCTATCCATACTCTCCCCTTGAAGCGAAAGCTTAATGCTACAGTAATAGAGAACATAACCATAATCATCATGAAACCAACTGACCACATAAACTGCAATAAACATCTTAAGCCAACTGACACTATATTATCCGGCAGGAAATCCAGCGGGTAGATCAGCTGGTAAATGCCAAAATGCACCAGACCGAGAGCAATCACCGTCAAGATTAGCAGTAGCGCAAACAGCAACGGTGACATGACCGTCTGCAGGGCAGTAACCGGGATAAGCCGCCGCTGGTAAGACTTCAGATTCCGGAAATAACTGAATACAGCTATAAATACAAGCGCCAATGTAAGTATAAAGTAGATAACCAGATTCAGCGAAATTAGTTGTTCATTGACCTTAGTGCTGGATATCCAAATCGCAGGCTGAACCAGCAGAGCAATAACAATAAAGACGAGGATCCGTTCCCTTCTGCGTCTCAGGTCATATTTTAACAGCTTCAGCATTCGGCAAACACCTCTCTGAACAGCTCATCTATACTTTTTCCGCGCTCGAGTCTGAGCTCTTCCACTTCGCGCTGGAGAACGATCTCCCCGTTTTTCAAGAAAATAACCTCGTCAAAAATCCGTTCGATATCGTTCACCAGGTGTGTAGAGATCAGAATACTGCTGTCTTCCTCATAGAACTCCATCAGCGCATTGAGAATTTTGGTCCGTGCTACAGGGTCGACACCGCCGATTGGCTCATCCAGCATGTAGAGTCTGGCCCGGCGCGACAGCGCAAGGGTGAGCTGGAGACGTTCGTTCATCCCTTTGGATAACGTCCGGACCTTATCCTGTACTCTGAGATTCATGAAATCGAGCATCCGCTGTGCTTTGGCCTGATCGAAGTCCGGGTAGAAATCCCGCTGGAACTTCAACGCATCCCCCACATTCATCCAAGACTCCGTAACGGGAACATCAGGCATGAAGGATACAAGCTTCCGGCTCTCCACCCCAATGGGAACACCGAGGACTGAAATCCGGCCTGAGCCCGGCTGTGCCAATCCTGCGATCAGCTTCATGAGGGTGCTTTTGCCGCTGCCGTTGCTGCCGAGCAGTCCGGTAATTCTGCCTGCGCCCAGTGTAAAGGAGACATTGCCCAGCGCTTGTTTGGAGCCGAACTTCTTGGTCACGCCCTGTACTTCAAGTAACTCATCCACTCTTGGTAATCCCCCTATTCTTGGCCACGCTGATGTATATTCTCCGCTACGGCCGCCAGAATATCTTCACCCTGGAAGCCGAGCTCCTGCATGCCGCGGATAAAACGGTCCAGCACATCCTGTGCCATTTCCTTCTTGATGGTCAGAATCGTCTCTTCTCTTCCGGTAACATATCTGCCCATGCCGCGGCGGGTCTCCACGATTGTCTCACGCTCCAGTTCCTGAAAGGTTCTTTGTACCGTATTCGGATTAATCTGCAGTTCTGCGGCCAATTCACGTACTGAGGGGATTTTGTCACCGGGCTTCAGCTTGCCTGTGATGATCTCCCCTTTGATGTAATTCATGATCTGAAGATAAATCGGCTGGTTGTTATCAAATTCGATAACCATCAAGCAACATCCCTGCGTCTGAAGACCGCAAATCCCGCGAGCAGGAACAACGCCATATATATGCACAGCAGCACAATGGAGAAGTTCAACGTCATTCCCGGCATCGGCGCACCGCCATCTTTATAAGCTGCGAGATTGAGGTTCGGGAAAAGGAAGTATTTATAGAAATCACGGTAGATGATGATTTTATCTATGGTAGTGGCAAAGATAGTCGCACCGATCGTTACTCCTGTTGATCGGGTCAGTATTCCAAGCATAAATCCGATCGTGGCATACACGATGCAGTATACGGATGAGTACAACAGTGAGATAAGGATATCGCTGAGTCCTGAATCCCCTCCGCTGAGTCCAAAGAAGATCATTCCTGAGACAAACAGCGCGATTGTCGCAATCAGAAGCATACTCAATGAATAGAGCAGTACGGTTACATATTTAGAGGCCAGTATCGCAGTCCGGCTGCGGGCCCGGATCAGCAGAAACTTGATGGTCCCCTGGCTGTATTCTTTGGACACTATCCCAGCTATCCCTACAATGACGAGGATCACCAGCACCTGGCCGATTCCTGTAGGCAGCAGTGAGTCTGCTGTGAATTCCGCCGCGGAGGCATACGTATCCGCCCCTGCCACCGTGTGCACAATATAACCTATCACAAATACCATCAGCACCAGAAGGGCATATGGAACAGTAAAGCTGCGTTTCTTCGATATTTTGAGCCATTCATTCAGTACGAGCTGATTAAATTTACGCAATGCGGTTACCCCCTGTCCATTTCAGGAAATCATCTTCCAGGCTCTGTTTATTCTCGGTAATCCGGTATACCCCAACCTTGGCTTCACTGAGTGCAGCCACAAGCTCCGGAACATTCCCGTCGGGCAGGCTTACATGCAGCTCGGAGTGAGCTTCATCTGTCCCGGTAACCTCCACACCCTGCAATGCTTCGGCAACAGTACGCGCGTTCCCGGCATTATCCACCCGGATGGTAAGGGCTACTTCACTGCGCGCTTCCGGCGCCTCAGCAAGCTGCGTAACCGTTACAAGCTTCCCGTTCTGAATTACAACCGCGCGGTGGCAGATCTGTTCAATCTCGGCCAGCATATGGCTGGAGATCAGTATTGCAATGCCCTCCACCTCGGCAATCGTGCGCATATAATCGCGCATTTCCCGGATTCCGGCGGGGTCCAGCCCGTTGGTCGGTTCATCCAGAATGAGCAGCTTCGGCGAATGCAGCAGGGCCTGGGCGATGCCAAGACGCTGGCGCATACCCAGCGAATACGCTTTTACTTTCTTATCCATCGCTTCCTGCAGTCCAACCAGCGCCACAACTTCATCAATCCGCGATTCTCCGGCCCCGTCACTCATCCGCAGATACTGCTTCAGATTGTCATAACCGGTCATATGGGGATAAAACTCCGGGTTCTCGATGATCGCTCCGATCTGCGAGATGGCCCGCTTGAAATCCTTGCGTATGCTGTGCCCATGAATAAGGACATCTCCTCCGCTCATTCGGATAAGTCCGGTCATCATGCGGATGGTGGTCGTTTTACCCGCCCCGTTCGGACCCAGCAGTCCGATAATCTCCCCTCTGCGGATATCGAAGCTAAGGTTATCTACTATTGCCTTCCCTTTTATCACCTTGCTGACGCCTTGCATTTCCAATACGGTTTCTTCCTTCATGGGGCCTGACAGCCCTTGATTACGAGTGGACGAATTCATGACAGCCTCCTTGTGTAGTACGGGATTGTTATTGTTTCCAACTGCGCATTTAAATTATTGTATCGGTGTATTAGTTTAATAGTACACTAGACATTTCAATCTGTAAAGCCCGTTTGTGAATTTTTTCCTTATCCTCTCCGGAAACAGGCTATTCACGCGGGGGGTTTAACCATACCAGTCTTCCAAAGCAATCATAGAATAGTATTGCAACTGACAGTATCGCACTGCATTTGCCATTCCAGCTTCGAGGAGGAGTTCGCATGGACAAAGAGGTTCATATCTCACAGACTTATCCACGGCTGACGGTGTACAGCGAAGAAAATTACCGGGGAAGAAGCAGAATTTACAGGGGCAATCTGGGTATCCGTAATACAGACAATATTCTGGACGGAATCGAAAGTCTCCGTTTCTTCTCCACCAGCAGCAATGCTACGCTCGTCCTGTTCAGCAGAACCCGGTTCAGAGGCAGCTTCCGTGTACTTCGCGGGAACCACAGCATCCGTGATCTGGATGACTTTATCTCCGGCAACGATGTAGAGTCGATTATCTCAACTAACCAAAGGCTGACCCTGGCACAAATCCGCAGCATCCGCAGCAGCGGAAATCTGCCTTCGGGTTACCGGCTGATCTAGTAGCATCCGCAAGACAAATAGGGCACCCTCCGGTATCACCCAACCGGAGGGTGCCCTATTTGGTTGTTCAAGGCTGTCAGCCGGACTGTTATTAACATTCAAACTGTACGGCATCACTATTAGGTAAGAGACAAATTCAAGGGCGGCAGGCAGTAAAGAAAAATATCCGCGGACTGAACAATATGATATGTTAGAAATGTCAATAGTATCCGGCAACGCTTGAGGAGGATTAGGATAAGCATGCTGCTCAATCTAGAAATATATCCACCTGAATTAAACGGATTGGTTCTATCCGCCATTGGCCCCTTTCAAGTCATAGCTAATTTAAGATTAAATAGCGTAAGGACAGGAGTCTGGAAGCTTAGTTCAGACACCGGCAACAAATGTTATTACTTAAAAACCTATACCAGAAAACAAAGATGGCATCCGGAAGTTTTTGCTTATACTCATTGGACAGGTTACTTGAAGCCGTATGTACCAGAGCTGATCAGTTCCTTTGAGGGCGATGAATGGCAAGCGATATTGATAACTTCGATTAATGGGACAATCCTGAGAGAGGCGGAACTAAGTTCCGCAGCTAATGAAGCTGCTTACCTTAAGGCTGGTGAACTTACAAGAGTCTTACATCATTCAGAGAATGGCCGTTGGTTTGGCCGCCCCGATAAGAATGGAAATCCAATTGAGTTATACCATAATGCAGACCCGGTTCAATATATATCCAATTCAATTATTGATATTTGTAAGCGGTGTACTCAGGAAGGGTTGCTGCAATCTTCAGAGATCGAGTTAACCCATTGGGCTCTTCAGAACACTCAAATTTTTGAGCCTGCTAAACCAGTCCCCATAAGCTGGGATTCTACACCAGGGAATTGGCTGGTTGATAATAACGGTATTTTCACCGGAATGATTGATTTTGAAAATATGTTATGGGGTATTGATGTGGATAACTTCTCCATTCTATTCGGGCGGTATTTCAAAGATAATAAACGTGCTATGAAAGCATATTTTGAAGGCTATGGAGCCGAGATACTTAAGGAGAGGAATATAGAAGTGCAAATCTGCTGCATTAAGATGGCAATTGGCGATATATATTGGGGCACCCTCAACAAACAGCCGAACGTCATCTATTATGGCAGGGAGCTTTTACATAGAATTTATGATAATAATTTATTATAAGATTGAACGCAGCCATAAAGACCCGTAAGAAGCTCTCTCAGCTTAGTGTCTTTCTTACAGGTCTTATTTTTTATGCGCTCGCTTATAAGCAAATAGAATTCCGGCTACAGCTTCCCGCCCGACATCTGAAGCACCTCTGCCGCGAGCACAGGTATCTGCTCCTGCAGCACATTCACTTCATCAATGCCTTTCCAGTAACGGGTGACAAAATGAAGAAAGACGTCGACCTTACGCAGCAGGATCAGCGTCGGAATCGCTGTGAATTCTTCTGCAGTAAGCATGATCTTGCGGCTGAAGCCCCGCCAGAAATCACGGATAATCCGCTCTTCCTCTTCATGGCACAGCATTCCGGACAAGATGACCGCAGCCTCCATGGCCCGTACATCCCAGGTACAGAACTCAAAATCAAGCAGCGCCGTCACCTGCGCAGCATCCTCCGTATCAACCAGCAGGTTAGAGGCATTAAGATCGCCATGCACCAGCTGGTGGGGTAACTCCTCCAGTTGCTCCAGTGAGTCTGCCACACCTTCATAAGCCTCAACCAGCACTTTCAGTTCGGGCAGCAAACCATGGAGAGGTTCAGGCGGATTCAACAACAGGTCGCGGAGCGCTTCCCGGGTGCACAGCGGGTACGAACGCCCCAGCTCATAGTAGGGCCTGTATACAGGAGGGGTCTCCGGCTTCACATCAGCGAGCACAGCAGATAATGTCCCGGCAGCCTCACCGAACGACTCATAGAAGCCGGAATCCTGTTCAGCGGGAGATTCACCATCAATATAGCCGAATAAGCAAGCGAACTTTCCTTCCCCCTCTTCAAGCTGGAACATCGTTTCCCCTGTGGAGGTAAGAATGGGAACGGGGGTTTTAAACGGCAAATCCAGTATAGCCAGCTTCTGCAGCACGGCATGCTCGAACTCTATTTTATTCCGGTCCCTATGTGTATCATAGATTCTTAGTACAGCGCGGCGGGCGTCCTTGTCCACGAAGTAGGTGGTGTTATTCCAGCCTCCGCTCCGCTTCCTTAACGTTCCATTCCACTCCGGCCAGGCCTGGCTTACAATGTTATTCATAGGCTTGTGCCCCTTTCTCTTTTTTTGTGCTGATATGTAACGAATCTTCCGCAGCCGGGTCTTATCTATGTAAGATGGTGAACCGAGGAAATTACGCAAGAAACGTTTGTCAAAGCAGTGAAAAATATTAACCAGTTCAAAGGCAATTGTAAAATCAGTGTCTGGCTCTGTCAAATCGCTAAAAATACCTACTTCACTTATATGGAGAAGGAAAAACGCCGGGATCCCGCTGAGCCACAGGAAAAGCTGCAGGTAATTAAATCGCGAAAATTCGCAGAGCTCGGGCTTGGCAACAGATATGACACCATAGATCTCGAATTATTAAACGCTAACCGGACCAACCCCTCCACTCAAATCAAAGCCATCTATTATGGCCCCAAGGATAATAATCCGATCCTGATCTGGAAGCAGGGCATGGATCTGCCTCCCGCAACTGCAGCCGTTGAAGCCCAATTCGCAGAACAGAATTAACTGTTAGTGAGCATATTCTGCCAAGCTGTGGTTTTTCCGCTATAATGAAATTCATATTGAAATATGCAAAGGATGGGATACTTATGGACGCAACTGTTACCAAACGCTGGCTGCTGGCAAGGCTCTATGAGCCGGAGCAGACCATCATCGACTGCCGCTTCACCCTGGGCAAACCCGAAGCAGGCCGGGAGAGCTACGAACAAGAGCATATTCCAGGCGCGGTCTATCTCGATCTGAAGCTGGATCTGTCCAGTCCGGTTACCGAACACGGCGGACGCCACCCGCTTCCCGATCCGGAGGTGCTGGCGGCACGGCTCGCGAAGCTCGGAATCGGGAACGATTCCCGTATCGTTGCCTATGACGATGAGAGCGGCATGAACGCTGCCCGGCTGTGGTGGCTGCTGCGCTACCTCGGGCATGAACAGGTTTTCATTCTGGAAGGCGGCTTCAGTGCCTGGAAGGCTGAGAAATATCCGGTGACGGATCATCAGCCGGTGCGGGTGCCGAGTACTTTTACGGCAAATCTGCAGCCTCATATGCTGGTGGATGTTGAAGAGGTTCGCCGCGTGTCGGTGAAGACGGCTGGTTTCGGGACTCAAGATGGGGCCGATACCGGGAATACTGCTGGCGTTGCCGCTTCGCTCTCGGCTCTCCCTATCCTGATTGATTCCCGCGCGAATGACCGTTATCAGGGTATGAATGAAACCCTGGACCCGGTCGGGGGGCATATCCCCGGTGCGGTCAACTACTTCTGGAAAGAAACGCAAAACGCGGGCGGCAGCTTCAAGAGCGCCGATGAGCTTGCGGAGCATTTTGCCGGAATGGACAAGAACGCGGAGATTATCGTCTACTGCGGGTCCGGCGTAACCGCCTGCCCGAATGTGCTCGCGCTGGAGAAGGCCGGATTCAAGAAGGTGCGGCTGTATGCGGGAAGCTGGAGCGACTGGATTAGTTATGAGGAGAATCCGGTGGCTACTGGGGAATAATAAATACGACGAGCCCGCGCTAAGCGCGGGCTCTTTGTGCTAGAGTTATGGCGATGCAGGGTTCGTACAAAGTACTAGGAGGTATCTCAAGTCAACAAGGAGTCAACCACAAGCTGGAGAAAGCATTTACAGCGTGGTAACGGCGATACTCCGCCGGACTTTACATCGTGGAGGCATTACGGCTGCCAACTATCAGATGTAAGAACGCAATTTTCGCTTTGGCGATTCCTGAGACGGAGGAGCGGAAGAGAACCAAACATACCGCCTGTCCAATGGCTATTGCTAACTCTTGGACCCATTATACTCAACGGCGTAAGTGCAAGAAACGTGCTAGTATGTTTATGCCCCTAATAAACTTCCAATAAACAATTCGATAAATTTAACTTAACTCATGAAGCAACATAACTTTCTTCTTTTTCAATAATAAACGACTTCCTGGCTAGTAACCACTCTCTGAGAGGACTTGTATATATTCAATCCATGCCTCAGCTTTAGATGCTAAGTCTACAATCATATGAAGACCAATTGTTGTATCTTCATCTCCAATTCTAGCAATGATATCGTCAACATACTTATGTGCATTATCAACATTTTGGATCTCGTAAGCAGCTCTTTTAATCTCATTGTCAAGCGAGGCAATATCTTCAGGTAATGTAATAATCAAATGATAGCTTATCGGTAGCGTCAAGAAGTTTGTCTCCATTTTGAATAATAGTCTGTCTCCCTCTGACCTTCTCATGTTTGCCGCGTCCCTCCTATGGAAATAATCATACTGATGAGATGTGAATCAGATGAGATGGAGCGGATACTTTGAATAAAATTACTAGCTATCAATTATTCACAATCACTTTTATTTTCCAGCTCGGAACGACCATTATCTTTGGCTTTGGAGGTACGGCTGGCCGGGATGCATGGATTGGTGAACTGATTTCCAGTGCTCTGGGAGTAGTTATTATTCTCGTCTACACCACCTTAATGGGGATGAACCCGGGGCTCTCTCTAGTCCAGTGGTTTCCCGCACAATTTGGACGCTGGATCGGGACACCTATAGCATTTGTATACCCTCTTGTGTTTCTGTATTTTGTGGGACGTATTATTGCGGATATTAGGGATATGGTTTCAACAACCCTCTTAAATAATACACCGCTTATACTGATTACAGGGTTATTTGCCCTCATCATCGCCTTTTGCTTATATGGTGGCGCTCAGATCATTGCACGACTGGGAGAATTATTCCTTCCCATTGTTATCATCATTTTCAGTATTGAGATTATCCTTCTATTTGGCTCCGGTGTCATGCATATCAAGAATATACAACCTGTTTTGGAAAACGGGTGGGGACCCATCTGGAACGTTGTTTACCCAGGCGGTGTCACTCAATCCTTTGGGGAAGCCATTGTTCTTGCCATGTTCTGGCCTGAAGTCAAAACCCCTTCAAAAGTAATGAAGATTACAGTTATTTCCACAGTACTGTCAGGAATCATGATTGCCTGTTTGGACTTGTTTGCGATTTCCGTTTTTGGGGGAGTGTTTTCGCGGTTTCTATATCCCCTCTACACCTTATTGAGTTTAATCAGTATCGGAAAATTCATTGAAAACCTGCAGATGTTTGGTGTTCTGTATTTTTTAATGACAGCATTATTAAAAAGTGTCATATATATGTTCGGTGCGCTAAAAGGGATTCAGCAATTGACCAAGATGAAGAGTTATCGTTCACTGATCATTCCGTCATGCCTCCTCTCATTAATTCTGGGAATGACCATGTCCAAGAACATCACTGAGCATATTTATTATCATCATTTTAAAATATTGCTTCCTTATGTGTCGGTACCCTTGCATTTAGTCTTGCCAGCGATCCTGCTCACCGTTACTTGGTTTCGGCAATTCAAGAAATGACAAACTTCATCGTTTTATTTCGTCATCCATCAAATGTACCGATGGTCCTGTTACACCTATCCGCCGAACCGTCAAATTTGCTTTTACTGATACCTCCGCCTTTGAAAACTCCATATCCCAGTTATTTTTCAAGGATTTCCATAATGATGAATTTTCATTGTGAATGGAATCCCCGAATCCAAAGATATCAGTTCCATACTTTTTTTGCACTTTGGTAATGGTCCGCAGCACCGATTCTTCAACATGCTTGTTAAATGTGTCTTGCATAAGATTTATATTGTCCATTTTTGTCAGATCCAGTCTCGTGTTGTTTTCCCGTATGGCTCCTTGCCCTGTTAACGTAACAAGGAATTTTATATGATCACCTTGGATAACAGGCTGAATCTTGCTCCCTAACTTATTTACCTCCAGACTAGCGTTTCCGTTTTCTTCGGGTATTTGGGCCGAAATAGTAAGCTTCTGTAAATTCCCGGTTACCCATCGCATAATTCGTCCTTCTGTGATATCCAAGAATCCTACCAATTTCAGCTCTTGACTAAAAATTGCGGTTCCTGCCAGGTGAAACCCCTCCACATCATTCCTGCCGGATTGATCCTGATGCTCGCCTTCTTCTTGCGCGCCATTGTTCAAGCCCGCTTTAATTAATGGAACAGTCGGACTGGTTCCTTTGCTGCTTGCGGATATTAAAAAATGTAAAAACCCCATTTCCATAAGCGTACCCATCTGGTCAAATTCTCCTAAGGCTCCGAGACCGGGTATTGTTTCTAGCGGATATGATATGTTTAAAAAATCCCGTGCAGTGCCTCCCTTGACCACAAACAGATCGGTCCGCAGCTTGAGGTTCGGATCCCGGGTATACGTATCCAGTACATCCTTAATCCCGTGTCTGGCCATTGACTCTCCAATCACAATGACCCGCCGGTGACCGCGGAATACCTGCCGGGACAGCTTGGTCTGCATCTGCTGCACGGCATCAAGCGTGTTCATGCCAGAGCTGGTTACGACAAAAAAGGGATTATTCTGACTTCCTCCATCTTTACCTCCACTTTGTCCACTGCTAATTTTCGACGGAACGATGGCCTGAGCACTGATCACTACGTCATTATTTTGCCCTTTATCAATCCCCCAGGCGAGTTCTATCGCAAGATCGTTTACCTCTGTACTGTCCCAACAACCTGAAGTAAATAGAAGAGAGATGAGCAGACAGGAAGAAACTATCCGTTTTCTATTCATTTGTCTCCCCTCTTTCGTTTTGGATGGGGTTGCTGGCCTTCGGGAATGCGGGTTCTATTAGGCCCGGAGAGATATGCCGGACGCCGGTTCATACTCCATCTGGGTGCGCGGATGATTACATCCTTCAAGCTCCGGAGAGTTTGTGGAGCGACCGGACTCATATACGGAACACCAAATGAACGCAGACTTAGAAGATGGATGATCAAAATAAATAATCCGCTGATTATCCCGTATAAACCCAGCAATCCCGCAAAAATCAACATAGGAAACCGAAGCATCCGGTATGCAGTTCCAAAATTGTACCGGGGAATGGCAAACGAGGCAATTCCTGTCGTAGCTACCACAATCACAACAGGGGCTGATACAATGCCTGCTTGCACAGCAGCTTGTCCAATGACAAGTGCCCCCACAATGCTTACCGCCGAACCAACGGCCTTTGGCATACGAATGCCCGCTTCACGTAGTCCCTCAAACATAAATTCCATCAATAATGTTTCGACAAAGGTTGGGAAAGGGACGCCCTCTCTGGAATTGGCAATACTAATGAGCAGGTTGGTTGGAATAAGCTGCTGATGAAACGTTGTAAGTGCAACATATAAGGACGGAAGCAATAGTGACATATTTACCAGCGAATAGCGGATGAACCGAATGAAGGTCGTATAAATAGAACGTTCGTAATAGTCTTCAACCGCCTGTAATCCTGTCCAAAAATTCATCGGAACGATCAGCACGAATGGAGTATTATCAACGATAATGGCAACTTTGCCCTCTAACAGACTTGCGCTAACAACGTCAGGACGTTCGGTATTTTGAATTTGCGGAAATGGAGACCAAGGAACATCTTCGATAAACTCTTCAATGAAACCCGATTCCATGACCCCGTCAATCTGGATTTGCTTGATTCGGTTACGGACTTCCTCAAGGACAGTATTCGAGACAACGCCATGAATATATGCAATGACGATATCCGTCTGAGAATATTGCCCCACTGTAATGGATTCCATTTTGAGCTCTGCACTGCGGATGCGTCTGCGGATCAGGCTTGTATTAATTCGTAATGTTTCAGTGAAGCCATCTCTGGGTCCACGGACAGAGACTTCAGCTGCTGGTTCTTCAATACCCCGTTTCTCAAATCCTTTCAGATCTGCAACTAAAGCTTTGTCCTCTCCCTCAACCAGTATGGTGATATTCGCCTTTAATACGCCATCAGCCACATCTTTTACTTTAGAAACCGTCTGGACCTGTGAGATGGCTACAAGCTGCTGTTGGATGATTCCCCGTAGCTTGGTAACGCTATTCAACCCGTCCGGATTTTCATCATAAATGATTGGTTGTAGCACAACTTGATCCAGGATTTTGGTATCGGTTAATCCATCTAAATAAATAAGCAGTATTTTGGGGCTGATGCTGATGGTCCGAAATACGATATCAGAGCAGTCCTGGAAAATTTCTCTCAGCATCTTCTCATTAATCGCGAGTTCAGTGCTTAATTCTGTATACCGCATAGTTCCCCTCCATCCTTTCAAGAAATTCCTAGTTTAAATTTCCAATGTTTATCGCAGAGAACTGCTTCAAAATATGGATCGCCTTAATTGACTCTGCTTCTTCGCAATGAATAATCAACATGACTAATGCATTTGTACCAGGCGGCCTATTCTTCACTCTATTTCCGGCTATAAGGAAGAGGATCCAACCGGTGAACACTCCTGCCGCTAGTCCGATAAGCCCCCAAAGAACGGGTCCCCACCTTAATTCAAATCCGAAAGAGGCGCCCAGGACCGCAAAGATGGTGCCCAGGATTGCTGCTGGATCAATTGCGGCAATTCCCTCGGCCCGATGAATGGAATCGGACAGCTTCGTTCTTTGGGTTGTTGGTTCCATTGGAACAGCAGCAATGTTTTCTTTACCGAAACCATTCTGCTCTAAAGCCAGAATTACCAATTCCAGATACACAGAAGACTCAAAACAAGAGAGTACATGCAATTAAGTTTCCTCATTTCCTTTCGAGCCAAGCAGCTCAAAGCTCCGTGGCTGTACATTTTCCCGGAGAAATTGAAACTGCTCTAGCTCGAATAATTTATTTTGCTCAACCGCTATTATGTAAGCTTCATAAGCTGCAAAACAAAACATCGACGGATAGTAACAGAACCATTCCGGATCTAGTACAGCCCGTGCTAATTCAAAGGAACCGTTAATGGTATAGATACAGGCTTCAACGAGATGTGAATAGTAACCAATAACAATACAACTCACGAAGAGAAATGAACCGCTCATTAATTTATGTAAATAGAGATGACCCAATCCCGGAAATAATAAGGACCATACCAGAGCATACTGTGGCTGCCGTTTATCCAGCATATTCAGGCTCACACCCTTCATATTGAAAACTGTGACGGGTGAATTCTCATTTTGGGCTAACAGGAAATGCTTGTTCAGATCGATTGTTTTGTGATAGCTGTCCCATATGCAATAGATATAGACTGGAATATAAAGTAGCACCCACCTCGGGTTCAGTACGTCTTTGGCAACATCAAACCTTCCGTTAAAGGAATAGACCATCGCTTTATTGATCCCGGCACCGTTATTTATGACGATTTCCCAAATAATCAGCATAAACCCCTTCAAATAAAGCCCGAGATTCAGATGACCAAAACCTGGAAAAGCCGCTGACCACCATGCGATAACCCAAGGGTTCCTTAAATAAATTTGGTTAGTATTGAACACCGCCATATAGCTGTTATATCTGCGGATGCGCTTTGCTTCCTTCTTCTGCTCCATCTGGATTGCCCCCGCTTATAATCTTCTTATACTTCTTTACTACGCTTACTCTGCCAACGAACCCGTGAGAATGCCATCCGGTACAAGCTTAGATGAATACTCATCAGGAATAAGTAAATGGGGAACGAGTAATTTATGTGGTAGCCATGCTTGTAATGGAACACGCCAGCCTTTATGGCCATCCATTCAAACCCGATAGACACCAGCGCCCAAAAGAAAATATATACAACCGTCATGATTTCGGACATCCGCAGCCGCTCATACCCATAAATAAACAAGTATCCAAACGGCGCATACATGAAATAAGAGAATAAGTCAATCCACTCGTATGTTGAGTTGTCCCCCGCATCATATAGATCAAACGGCGGGATCGCGATCGCATGGTCAAACATAAGTCCAAAAGTGACGCCAATAAGCAGATTAAAGGTTGCTTGGGCAGGTGAAAAGCGCCGGGGAAGCAACCAGACTGCCGTCAAACCAATGACAGCCATCCCAATGACAAACCACTCATTCCCGTTAAATTGATTGTCATAAACGATTTTTTCCATCACCGAATCCATCCTTCCTTAGTAATCATTCGTTGAAAGAAACGCCCCGTCAGCAAAGTACAGCTCATTAAAGCAATGATCATCACCGCCTCCATTAAGAAATTCCATCCGGTATAAGTAAGTACGGAGTACCAGCGAAGCATTACTCCAATGAACATTTGGAACAGAAACCCATAGGCAGATATTCCCCAGCGCGTGCTGGCTTTGGAGGCAGTTAGAAACACATTCACATAGGTCAGGAGAATGAAAGTGACAGTGATATCATTTTGCAGAATCATGGATAGAAAGTGGGGGATACTGCTTGTATTTATTTCGAACAGCTTAAAATTGAAAGATAAGAGGGTCAATTTATTAGTAAGTAAAATTTCAATGACCATAACCAAAAGGAAGTTGGCTGCCAGCGGCAGTTTATTGGGCAGACTGGCCATGACCCCAATAGAGAACCATGCGAGTATGAGGAATATGACAATTACCACTACAAAATGCCTCCGCTTCACTGTTAAATTTGATTTCTAATTTCCCCTTTATTTTGGTGACTTATGCATGCTGAGCGTTCAACCCTGCTCCGGTATAACCGCTGGCGAATAGTTACCATGAAGAGCCCGTGCCTGGCACGGGCTTTTGTTACTTTCTAGCCAATTAGAGGAGAAATCCATCTTCGTAGCCGCACTTTGTATTCGGTTATTCGCATCCTCCCTGCAATCTTCAGTATTCAGTCAAAGGTTATAGTAATTAATTGATTGTCTAATGACATAATCTATGGTATCAATTGTAAGACGAAGAACAAAATGCAAAAGGAAAGAGGTTTTTTGATGTGGGATCGTAAAGAAATAAAGGGAAGGGCTAAGAATGTCCTCCGCACCTCGTATTGGAAGGCTTTTGTAGTAAGTTTACTGCTGGTTTTGCTCGGAGAAGGCTCAGGTATTCCAAGCTTTGATCGGAACTGGGGATCATCGGCACGTTCTAAAATTTCCAGCTCCGGTGTGGAATTAGATTGGAGCGTGTTAGGATCTTTTCTTGCATTCGCATTTTTACTAATTGGCATCTTCGCAGTAATTGGAATAGCGTTTTATATTCTGATCGCCTCCCCCCTTACTGTAGGTTCACTGCGTTACTTCAAACGATCTGCCGAGGGAGAAGTCCGGATGGGCAATGTCGGGTATGCGTTTAACAGGGACCGGTATTGGGCTATAGTTCTAACTATGCTCTGGAGAGGTTTTTTGAATTTCTTATGGTTCCTGCTGCTGATCATTCCTGGCATTGTAAAATCCTATGCATACAGCCAGGTGCCTTACATCCTTGCGGACAATCCGCACATCGGGTATAACCGCGCAGTAGAATTAAGCAAGCAAATGACACGCGGTCATAAATTCAGCATGTTTGTGCTTGATTTGAGCTTCATAGGGTGGATTCTACTGGGCCTGCTGGCACTCGGAATCGGCGTCTTATTTGTCCAGCCCTATATCAACGCCACGAAGGCCGAGCTGTACCTGGAGTTGCGCCACAATGCGCTTTCGTATAATTTGACAACAGCCCATGAACTCCGGTTAGCACAGACCCCCTTTTACTAGAAACCTATCTGTTATCTGCATACCACTATTTAGGACAATTGCACCCTATGAAAAAGCAGCAGCAGCCCCGTAGACCGGAGGTTACTGCTGCTTTTGTATGTAAGACCGCGTCTTTCGGGCAATTTTGCCCGGGAGGAAATAAATAGAAACTTTGGGCAGGCTTTTACGTAGTAATACGAAGTTTATGAGCTTGAAGCCCGGCAAAGCATTCCATGTTGTGGAGCGATTGGACTTCATTCTACTACCGAGGGGAGATCATATTCCTATGAATATAGCCGTCAAGCTGATGCATCGATTCAAAGACTACGATAACCGGAGTAAGCTGAAGATCTATCAGGACCAAACGGAGCTCATCAGGAGCCGGAATCTGCAAGCATGGGAGGATGGCCAGCTTCAAGCGGAATCCCACCGGCTGCAAAAAGAAGCACGGTCAGGTACGCCATTGGACGAGCTGCTTGTTGATGCTTATGCGCTTGTCTGTGAGGCAGCGAAAAGAACGCTCGGACTACAGCCCTACGATGTCCAGATCATGGCTGCGATCGCACTGCATAAGAGATTCTTAATCGAGCAGCATACCGGTGAAGGAAAAACACTATCTGCGGTTATGCCTGCATATCTAAATGCACTGACCGGCGAAGGGGTTCATGTGCTGACCTTTAACGATTATTTGGCCAAACGCGATGCCGGGTGGATGGGTCCGGTGTATCGTTTCCTCGGATTAACGGTTCAGCCGGTGCAGGCTGGCATGAGCCTGTCCCGGAAACGGGAAGCATACGCCGCCGATATAACCTACGTTACGGCCAAAGAGGCTGGCTTCGATTACTTGCGCGACACGATCGCACTAAGCGAAGCCGATACCGTACATCGTCCGTTCCACTATGTCATCGTCGATGAAGCAGATTCGCTGCTTCTTGACGAAGCGCGGGTGCCGCTGGTCATCAGCGGGGAGTCGGACTCTTCCATCAGTGACGGCTTTCTGTTCGCAGAAGTGGCCCAGCAGCTACAGCCTGCGGAGCATTACGACTTCGATGAGTTCCAGCGGAATGTTTACTTGAATGAAGCCGGCGCCGCGAAAGCGGAATCCCTGCTGGGATGCGGTAATTTGTACGATAGCCATAATTCTCACTTGTTAACCTCATTAAATTGCGCGCTGCATGTGGAATCGTTATTAAACAAAGACATTGATTATATCGTCCGGGACGGTAGAATCGAGCAGATCGAGGAATATACCGGCCGCGTGGCCGAGAACAGGTATTTACCGGACGGGCTGCAAGCCGCGCTTGCGGTCAAAGAAGGGCTGCAGTGGAGCGTTGGAGGGAGAATTCTCGGCACAATTACCCTCCAGCATTTCATTAGCCTGTATCCGGGAATTTGCGGAATGACGGCGACCGCGCACGCTTCCGCAATGGAATTCAAAGCGGTTTATATGCTGCAGGTCGTGCAAATTCCTCCGAACCGGACAAACATACGGATCGACCATCCGCACATGATTTTTACCCATAAAGAAGCCAAATTTAAAGCGCTTGTACAAGAAATTTCGTCCGTTCATAAGGCGGGACGTCCTATTCTCATTGGAACGTCCAGTGTCCAGGAGTCTGATATGCTGGCGGAGGCATTAGCGGCTGCGGGTGTACCCTGTCAGGTTCTGAATGCAAAAAACGATGCAGAAGAAGCCGGGATCATCGCCAAAGCCGGAGCATTCGGCGCCGTCACGGTGTCTACGAATATGGCGGGACGGGGCGTGGACATCCGGCTCGGTGGAGGTGACCCCGCGCAGACAGAGGTAGTAACCAAGCTGGGCGGGTTGTACGTGATTGGCACTCATGTGAATGAAAGCGTACGGATCGACGACCAGCTGCGCGGGCGTTCCGGCCGCCAAGGCGACCCGGGAGCTTCCGTATTCTACGTAAGCTTAGAGGACGAGCTGATGCTGCGGTTCGGATTCGATAAAGCGGTTCGCGTTCCCCGGCAGGATGAGGCTCTTGATGATCCGTTGCTCCGCAGCAAAATCGCGCATACCCAGCGCGTTATTATGAGCCAAAACTTCGATATCCACCAGGAACTGAACGGTTATTCGGATATGGTGGAGGATCAGAGGCGGATTCTATACGCGGAGCGGCTCGGAATTCTGCATGGCACGAAACCGATGAGCCCTGCGGAGCAGCGGGTACGGCTTTTTTATATCGACGCGTTCTGGGCGGATCATCTGGCATACGTCTCTTACCTTCGTGAAAGCATCCACCTGGAGAGCCTGGCCAGCCGCAGTCCGATCGATGAATTTCATATGCAAATTTCCCAGGCCTACGAACAGATCCCCGCTAAAATAGACCATGAAACAGCAAATATGCTTAAAAGACTCAATGGCTCGAATGATCCGGCAAAATGGGATGAGTTCGGTCTCAAGAGTCCCCCTTCCACCCGGACTTATATTATCAACGATCAATACCTGCAGAATAAGCGCAGCTCATGGACCGGAACGACTGTATTGGCTTATTGGCTTCGTCCGGTATTGAGGAAGCTATTATGGCCGGTACTCAAGCTGCCTAAATATTAATTATTGCAGCGCAGCTGATTAATCAGGAACACACAAAAATACATCGCCGGTGCGTATACTGCACTTGGCGATGTATTCAGTAATGACGAACAATTGGAAATCAGCTTAGGAAAATTCAATTCGTCAGGCGTAATTTACAGTGTAATCCCCCTGCTTAACTGTAGAACTTCCAGAATACAAGCAACCCCACCAGAACAGCCATCATGACTATAGGAAGAATAGCAGACCACTTGCCACGGGCAGTTGAAGCAGAGCGGTTCTTCCTCCAGGATAGCAGCAGCGCGGCCAAGAACAACACCGCCAGTCCAGTCAGACCATAGTTAACCAAAATCTGCGGATACACTTCTGCATAAGCTCGTTCATTGTTGCTTAGCATCCTCAAGGCCAGAATCAGGTTGTTCACCACAATGCCGGTACCTGTCAAGGTGAGGCCAGCTGCCAGCATACGGCTGACGGCACGAGGTGCAGGGCGTGTTCCGGCTCTTCGCTTGTTCAATATTGCCTGTATCAGCAATACAAACGGGGCGATAACGAAATAGAGGATGGCCAGTGCCGCAAGCACGGCATTCATGAGCAGCACCGGCATTGACTTACCAGCAGGCAGCGGCAAATAATCTGTCGTATATACCGAGATGGCCTTCACCTTACCCTCACTGACTGTGGCATGCAGCATTGGCCAGGCATCCAGCGCCGAGTCTCCGCTTACTTTCTCATAGAGATAGGGCTGAACCTGTTTATAGCTTCCGGTCATCCCGGCAAGTGATACCCCGAGTTGATCTTCCCCCTGCGGCTCAAGCTTCATCAGCGTAAGATAGGGGAATAGATTCATGAAGCCGTGTCCGGGGCGCCGCGCAGCCATGAACTCGCCTTGAATCTCTGACGAATCCGGCAGATCAACGGCATCTGCCTGCTCACGCATGCCCAGTATTGCTTTGGTCAGACCATGTACAATATTGGATTCGCTGGCCTGATTGGTCATAATTATAATCGCGAACCGGTCTTCAGGCACAATCTGAAGATTGGTGGCAAATGCAATCGTATTTCCGCCATGTCCAAGCGTACGCTTCATTCCGGGATATTCCCAGAACCCATGGGCAATACCCGGCATTCCTTCAGCTGATGTATAACTCTGAGTCAGCATCGTGCCCAGTGTCTCCGGCTTCTCAAACAGAGGGGAGGCTTCTCCGGCTGCAGGCATGAACGCCACCGCAAACTTAGCCAGGTCCTCTGCAGTGCCGTTATTGCCTCCGTTAGGGTACATGGACATATAATTCCATGATCCTTGCGTAAAGGTCCCTTCTCCCTCGAAGAAATAACCTTTAGCTTTATGCTTCAACAGCTCCGGACGGTCCTCTACAACAGAATAGGCAATTGAATCCTTCATCCCGAGGGGATCAAAAATATGCTGCTGAACGTATTCATGATAAGGCTGGCCGCTGATTCTCTCTACAATGAAGGCAGCCAGTGAGTTGCCGTAGTTAGAGTAGGCTACAACCTCACCCGGTCTGTAAATCTGTGCCGGCTGGGCCAGCAGCAGCCCCTCTTCCAAAGAACGTACTTCCTCAGGGGACTGATAAGCCATGTCGAACATATACTCCTCGAATCCGGCATTGTGGTTCATCAGATGAAGCATCGTTATGGGATCATCATATTTCAGTCTGGTCAGGAAATTGTCCGGCAAAAGCTTGCGGATATCTTCATTCAGATCGAGCTTTCCTTGCTCAACCAGCTGCATTACGGAAGTCCATACGGTAAGCTTGCTGATTGAGCCCCATTCCATTACCGTATCCTTTGAAACAGGGATCTGCTGCTCCAAGTCAGCGTATCCGTAACCCTTGGACAGTACCACCCGGCCATCCTTTACCATAACAACAGACGCACCTACGGATTGTTGTCCTATGTACTCTTTTACATAATCGTCGACAAAAGCTTCCAAACCGGTCAGCGGAATGCCTGATGGGGTTACTCCCTCTGCTCCCCCGCTGCCTTTCCCGGCAGCAAATGCCGTGATACTGCCGGATAATAGCAATAGTATTGAGAACATAACGGTAAATCCTTTTCTTAACAATTAAACCTCTCCTTTAGTCGAGTAAATTCCTGCAGTTCCCCCATTCTAACAAATATCATCCTCCATAACATTACAAACAGCTTACATTTATGCGGGATGGACTGGTATTATCTTAATTTGGAGACAGCATGATAACCACTCAGGAAGAAGGCATCTCATGAATAACTTTTATAATACGTTAGCTTATATAACTGATACATTTTATGCACCGGCCCGCTTCACTGTTGATTCAGTGCGGGAAGAACCGCAGAATGCCGAATACGGCGCAGGGCGGTTCCAGCTGAATACCCGGTCCGTTCGGTTTCGTGTTGCAAAAATCACCCCAACGAAGACAGGGCAGTTTGTCGTCTTCTGGGAAAAGGATGCGGAGCGCAAAAACCGGGCATTTGCCTATACGGACGCTCCCGATATATTGGTAATCCATACCTTCCATCCCTTCAGCGGGGAGTGTGGACAGTTCGTCTTTCCCAAAGACTTGCTGAGAATGCACGGGGTGCTGGCGGACAAGGATACACCAGGAAAAATGGCAATGCGCGTGTATCCGGACTGGGATACCGTGACTAATAAGCAGGCTTCTGCTGCGCAGAAATGGCAGCTGCCTTATTTTTCGAGAGTAGCTCCCATGAACGATCAGCATATGCAGGCCTTAACCCGGTTGTATGAACCAAAGGAATTTCAGCTATGATTCTGTTCATTATTCTGGAGCCTTTTTTGTTACGGAATGAACGTTATCTTGAGCATAGCGGACTGAAATTCCTCCGGTAAGTATCCATCAGATTGGCTTATAACAAGAAGAGTCCATCCGAATATCCGGATGGACCCTTCTTGCACTATCGCTCTGAATGATTAAAATTCACATGAATGGACACTACCTCCGACCGCGATCCGATACGGATCGGCGGACCCCAGAATCCATATCCGGAAGATACTATGGAATGGAGCTGCCCTTTCTGCAGATATCCCCAGTCATTCTCAAACAATCTGTCAGTCAATATATTGGCAGGCGCAATCTGCCCGCGGTGGGTATGACCGGATACCATCAGATCAATTCCCTGCTCCTCTGCTGTGTCGAAGCCGACCGGTTGATGCTCCAGCATAACTACCGGCTTCGAGCCATCTATATTCTCCATCAGAACAGACAGCTCCGCTCTATCCTTATCACTATAATCCTTCCGCCCGATCAGCGTCAGCCAGTCTCCCACCTCAATGGCTTCATCATAGAGGACCTGAATCCCGCTCTCCTCCAGAAGACTGATGATCTCCTCCGTCCCGCCTTTGAAGCGGTCATGATTGCCCAGAGAAGCATACACGCCGAGCGGCGCTTCAATCTCCGCTAAAATCGCACCGATGCCCTTGTCCTTATACTGCACAATATCATCATCTACAATATCACCGGGGAATAAGACAATATCCGGCTTCAGCGCATTGATCTCCTTTACCATCCGCAGCGCATGGCTTTTACCCGACAAATAGCCAAAATGCATATCAGAGGCCATCACAATATGAAGTTCACCTTGCGCCGGACCTGCCTTGTCGATCTGTATGTCATACGAACGGACAACCGGACTGTAAGCGTTGAAGCTCCCGAATCCAAGCAGACCGGCCAGCAGCAGCATAGTAAGAATCCCCGACCACTTCTGAACGGCATGACGCGGCAGCCTGCTCAGCTTCGTTAACCAGACCGATAGATGAACAAGCGGCAGCAGCATAATCAATAAGCTGAACAATGCCAGCCAGTAGCTGCCGATAACACTTAAAATGGCCGATCCTGCGACCACTCTGGACAGGATCAGCGAGCTGGCCAGAAAAACAAGCGCAAGGATATAGAATAGCTGGAACCTACCAGACACTACCGGCTTGATCCAGCCCCAGCCGCTCCAGCCGATGTAGAATACAATTAAGGCATATACAATGATAAATACGATTCCGATAAGGATATACATGTTAACCACCTTATGTAAATTTCATCCCGAGCACAAAATCTTTTCTAACCAGTCTACAGTAACTTCAGGCACTACTGCAACTAAGCTGTGTTTTGTTGTTGACATTGTCCTGTAATTATCATTTAATGGTTTGGACCTTTCCTTACTTTACAGACAACCCTGGAGGATTTAATCATGGCCAAACCTTTATTTCCGCGGCTGCAGGGAAACAGCCGGGGCTGCTTAACCTTTGAACCTTTTTTCCTGATTCCCTACAGCATGTTCTCCACCTATGCCACGCTTTATATGTACGAGCTGGGACTGTCGGAGCTGAACATCGGCTGGATTACCACGATCGGACTGATCGTACAGGTATTCTCTTCATTAATCAGCGGATATTTGACGGACCGTCTGGGACGCAAGCGGGCTATTTTATACTTTGACCTGCTTAGCTGGAGCCTGGCAACTCTATTATGGGCGTTTTCACACAATCTGTGGTTTTTTGTAGCTGCTGCGGTCATAAACGGCTTCCAGCGTGTCCCGCATATTGCCTTTTACTGCCTGATTGTCGAGGACACCCGGCCCTCTGACCGGACGTATGTCTTCACGCTGCTGCAGATTATCGGTGTCATCGGAGGGCTGTTTGCACCGCTGGGCGGTCTGCTTGTACACCAGTACGGCATGATTCAGGGGATGCGGATGATGTATGTGCTCGCGTTTCTGTTCATGACCTTCCAGTTCGTCGGCCGTCAGCTAACGACCCGTGAAACCGAAGCCGGAATAAGGAAACGTCAGGAAACACGTGAACTTGGACTGCGGGAAATTATGGTCGAATATGGCGGAGCATTCCGTGAGCTGTGGGTGGAACGCAATCTGCTGCTGATCTTCGGCGTATACATCCTGTTCAATTTCCAGGCCACGCTGAAGAGCACCTATCTGTCACTGTACCTGGCTGATTATCTGCATATGGATAGCGGTATCCTCTCCCTGTTTCCCGCAGTCTCCTCTATAATCATGCTGCTGACCTTATGGCTTCTTATGCCCAAAATCCCGGACCAGAGCGCCAACCGCTCCATGATGGCCGGCTTCGGACTATCTGCGCTGTCCAATGCTATGCTGGTGTTATATCCTTCGTCCAGCCTCTTGTGGATCGGACTCAGCACCATACTGGCAGCCGTGGGACTGATGATCAGTTCACCTTATCTGGAGGCTGCCGTACAGAACGCCATCGATGACGATAAACGGGCCAAAGTCTTTTCCACACTGTCCGTGCTGATCCTGCTGTTCACTGCACCTGCGGGCATCATCGGCGGCTGGGCGTACAAGCTCGATCCGCGAATCCCTCTATGGCTGGTTACAGCTGCGTTCGTCCTCTCATACGCACTGCTGCATCTGTACCGCAGACGGACTGCACAGAATCACAATTCTCCGCAGCAGCTTTCACAATAAACCAGGGCAGGGATGTCCCTCAGACCATTTATGGCCTGGAGGACATCCCTGTTTACACCTTACGGCTATGACGTTGAAGAATCCGACTTGATCCGTTCCTTCTCCAGCACCTCTTTGAGGTCATCCTGGATACGGCGGTTCCACAGCGGAACACCGGAGCGGTAGGCCGCCCGGCCGGTCAGGTGGGCTGACAACGGTGAAGTCATAAATACGAAGACAATCCCCAGCAGCAGCTTTGCACTGACGTAATCGAGAAAAAAAGCAAAGTAGAGAAACGCCCCGCTGAGCACACACAATACACCAAGCGTAGCGCTTTTGGCAGCAGCATGTGATCTTAAGTAGACATCCGGCAGACGGATCAGCCCCACAGAGCTGACAGCACTGAGGAGTGCACCTGTCAGGATAAGCAATACGAACAGCAATTCAACGGCCGTCTTGATCATTTCCATATTCAAACACCACTCCCCTTTCGATATATCTGGCCAGCGCCATAGTTCCGATGAAAGAGAGAATGCCGATCAGCAGAATGTATTCAATGAAGGCCTCAGTCTTGAACAGGATCGAGAGAACCGCCACCATCGCCAGCAGGTTGATTCCGATTGTATCGAGTGCTGCGACCCGGTCAGGCAGCGAGGGTCCTTTGACCAGCCTCCAGGCGCAAATTGCAATCGAAATGACCATGATCGAAAGCGACAGCATGAGTATAAAATGAATCATGAACGGGTCACCTCCAGAATCGCTCGTTCGAACGTATTGCGGATATTCGCGCCGAACTGTTCCACATCCTGTATATCCATCGCATGAATGTATAACGTCCGGTTATCTTTGGATACTTCCAGCACCACGGACCCCGGAGTCAAGCAGAGCAGTGTAATCAGCACGGCAACCTCCCAGTCCGACTCCAGCTCAGTGTGGTACATTAGGATGGCCGGGCGGATGTTGAGGTTCGGCCGAAGCACCGCCTTGACCACGATATAGCTGGATACAACCAGTTCCCGCAGCAGCAGGCCAGCCAGCTTCACAATAGCCCATACCTTGCCCAGATACAGCCGCCCGTCGAAGAAACGCCGCATAGCCAGAAGAACGGCAATACCCAGCACATACCCGACAATGAAGCCGGAGGCCGTCCAGTCATTATTCAGGAACATCCACAAGAACGCTATCATGAGATTTAATAATATTTGAAAGGCCATCTTCATCTACTCCTTCATGACAGCGTTAATGTACACAGCGTTAATGTACTCTGCCGGATCAGCCAGCACGGCCCCGGCTTGGGCCACAAGCCCGTTCACCATTTCGGCGCCGACCCCCATCAGGATGATGAGGACAAACAGCATGGCAGCCGGTGCCATCA
The DNA here is from genome assembly GCF_038000235.1 of Paenibacillus sp. FSL R10-2199. Lineage (NCBI taxonomy): Bacteria > Bacillati > Bacillota > Bacilli > Caryophanales > Paenibacillaceae > Paenibacillus > Paenibacillus sp. FSL R10-2199. The sequence goes on from NZ_JBBOBO010000001.1 coordinate 5,678,509, forward strand.
TTGCTTTGTAGCGCAGCGGGTGGACTTCTTCCTCGCTTCGTTCACCACCCCAGAACACTTCCTGGAACACTTTGATCAGCGAATAGAGCACAACGAAACTTGACGCCAGTGCAATAAGTGCAAGAGCGACGTGCTGCTCCCCGAAGCCGCTGCGGACCATCATCACTTTCCCCGCGAAACCGCTAAGCGGCGGAACGCCCACCAGCGCCAGAGTCAGGATGAAAAACATCCAGCCCGTCCATGGATACCGGCGGATCAGGCCGCCCATTTGCCGTAGCTGCTCCGTTCCTGACGCTGCAATAATCATACCGCCCAGGAAGAACAGCAGCGCCTTGGCAATCATGTCGTGCATCAGATAGAACACTACCCCGTTTAATGAATCCTGGGTTGCCACCGATATGCCAAAGGCAATAAAGCCTACGCTAATCACAATATTGTAATTAAAAATCCGGCTCAGATCATTGTAAGCCAGCGCGCCGACAGCTCCAAGAATCATTGTTGCCCCGGCCATCCAGCCGATCAGCGTATGTGTCAGCCCCGGATCATGAACAAAAATCAGGGAGAATGTACGTGTGATGGCATACAGACCAACTTTGGTCAATAAGGCACCGAACAGCGCCCTTACAGCCAGGGGAGGAGCACTGTATGAATCCGGCAGCCAGAAGAACAGCAGCAGACCGGCTTTGAGCGAGAAGACCAGCAGCAGCAGTACAGCAATTACATTCATGACACCGCCCTGCCCCGCCTCCGCTACACGGACCGCCAGATGCGCCATGTTAAGCGTACCTGTCGCAGCGTACAGATAAGCAATTGCCGCTACGAACAAGCTGGAGGAGATCACATTGACAAGAATATATTTCAGTGTCTCCCGCAGCTGAACCCGGGTTCCGCCCAGTACAATCATCGCATAGGAGGCAACCAGCAATACCTCGAAGCATACGAACAGGTTAAACAGGTCTCCCGTAAGGAAGGAGCCGAACACACCGGTCAGCAGGAAGTGGAAGAAGGTATAGTAGTAGAACCGCTCCCGCTGTTCCCCAATGCTTGCGAAGGAAAAGAACAGGCAGGCCGCGCCTACAACCGCCGTGGTTAATACCAGCAATGCCGCAAACATATCAGCAACAAAGACGATGCCGTAGGGCGGCAGCCACCCTCCCATGTACAGCGTTTGAATCCCGTTTGTATTCACCTGACACACAATAATTATCGCAACAGCAATATTGACAAATACACTGATTGCACTGATTATACGCTGCAGGTTAATTCTTTCCTTCAGAAATATCAGGATGACCGCCGTAAAGGCCGGAATCAGCAAAGGCAGTACCAGCAGATTGTTCATGGTCTCTCCCCCTTGCTTCCTTCCACATCATCCATGCCTGCCGAGCGGTATGCCCGGTAAGCCAGCACGATGAAGAACGCGGATACCCCAAAGCTGATTACAATCGAAGTAAGGATAAGCGCCTGCGGCAGCGGATCGACATAACTGTCCGCTTTCTCGCCAAGCAGCGGTGAAGCGCCAGTCTTAAGTCCCGCCATGGTCAGCAGCAGCAGATGAACACCGTGAGTCAGCAGTGTTGTCCCCAGAAGGATGCGGAGCAGGCTTTTGGATAAGACCAGATATACACCTACGGTAAACAAGACGCCGATCGCCAGGGCAATAAGGATCTCCATCAGTTATCCCTCCCGATCGTAAAGATGATATTCATGGTAACACCGATCACTGACAGGTATACGCCCAGATCGAACAGTGTTGCTGTAGTAAGTTCAGTCTTGCCCATCACCGGCAGCTCGAAATAGCCGAAGGTCTGGGTCAGGAACGGAACATCGAATACAAAGGAACCTATCCCTGTGAGAAAAGCTATAGAAATTCCGGCCGCAATTAACTTACGGTAATCGACAGGCAGCACCTTCTCTACAAACTCTGTACCGAACGCAATCGAGAGCAGCACGAGCCCGGCTGCAGCCATCAATGCGCCGATAAATCCGCCGCCCGGATGGTTATGACCGGCAAAGAACAAATACAGCGAGAAGGTAATAATAATCACGAAGGCCACTTTGGCCACAGACTGCAGCAGCACATCGTTACTGCGCGCATAACGCGGCTTGTTATCGTCCGGCACATCTCTGACCAGATCAGGCTTACTACCCGGTTCAAGCTGCAGCTTAATCATTGAATAGATAGCCAGCGAGGCCAGACCAAGCACCGTAATCTCAAACATGGTATCAAAGCCGCGGAAATCCACCAGCAGCACGTTGACTATATTTTTGCCGCCGCCGAGGGTATAGCTGTTCTCCACGTAGTAGCTTGAGATGGACTCGAACGGACTGCTCCCAAGCGCTGCCAGTGCGACAAGTGTCATCGTTGCCCCGAATCCTACGGCGATAATCAGCTTCGGGATTTTCACCCGGAATTTGACCTTCTCCCGCTTCAGTCTGGGCATATGCCGGAAGCAGAGCAGGAACAGCGTCACCGACACGACTTCGACGATCATCTGCGTAAGCGCCAGATCAGGTGCACGGAACAGGATGAAGAGCAATGTCACCATATACCCTACCATTCCCGTTAACAGAATTGCCGCAATCCTGGACCTGGCGAATGGTATCGCGAGCGCACCTGTCAGCAGGACCAGCACTGCCACGACTTCAAAGAAGGTGACCGGAGCATACTGCCCTTGGCCAAACGTTATTCCGTCTGCGTACAGCAATGAACCGCCAACTATAACAATAATCAAGGTGAAAATATACATCAGATAATGGCGCATGGAGCCCGTCATATATAGCCCTGTTACCGAACGGGATATCCGCTCCACCAGCCGGATACTGCCGTCGTAGACCTGATTCAGCGTATACCCGCTGCGCCATTCCTTATCAACCAGACTTAACCGGCCATACACACGGTATACGACAATTCCCAGCAGGATCACACCCAGAGTCATCCACACTTCAGCTGTGAAGCCATGCCAGAAATAGATGTTCACATAAAAAGGCGAGCTTGCCGCCAGCTGCGGATGAATAGCATTTATTCCCGGTACAATCAGTGTCTTGGACAGGATGTTCGGAAACAGTCCGGTGATAACGGCCAGCAGCGCCAGGAGAACAGGAGGAAGCAGCAGCCCAAACGGCGCTTCATGCGGCTCCTTATCCAGCTTCTCAGGCTGGTATTTGCCGAAAAAGGTATGGAAAACCATAATCATGCTGTATGCAAAGGTAAATATGCTTGCAATCCAGGCCAGCACCGGAAAGATCGTGAAGAAGGATTGCGGGCTGAGGATATCCAGCTGTCTGATATTCAGTACAGCCGTGAAGAACATTTCCTTACTCAGGAATCCCGCAAACGGCGGGAGCCCTGCCATGGAGAAGCTGCCGATCAGTGCTACCGTGAAGGTCACCGGCATCAGCGACACCAGTCCCCCCAGCTTGCGCAGATCACGGGTGTTCGTCTCATGGTCGACAATCCCGACCACCATGAACAGCGAACCCTTGAATATGGCATGATTAATCAAATGAAAAAGGGCAGCCGTTGTTGCGGCGGTAAAGAACACAGCCTCTTCACCCGTATAGAATGAAGCTGCCGATCCCATTCCCAGTAATCCCATAATCAGTCCCAGCTGGCTGATTGTAGAATAGGCTAACAGAGCCTTCAGGTCCGTCTGCTTCATCGCCTGGATCGATCCATAGATCAAGGTGATCAGGCCGACGCCCGACACAATCCAAAACCACTCATGTTGCCCCGCAAACACCGGGCTGAAACGCGCGACCAGATACAGTCCTGCTTTGACCATCGTTGCCGAGTGCAGATATGCGCTGACCGGGGTCGGTGCTTCCATCGCATCCGGCAGCCAGATATGAAACGGAAACTGGGCCGATTTGGTGAAAGCCCCCAGCAGAATCAGGATCATCGACGGTATGAACAGCGTTTGTCCGCTGATGTCCCCGGCCTGGCTCCAGATTTCACGGATACTGAAGGTCCCTGTCATGCCATACAGCATCAGGAAGCCGGCGAACATTGCCAGACCGCCGAAGACCGTGATCAGCATCGACTTCAGTGCGCCGTAGCGTGACTTCTGTCTACGGTGCCAATAGGCAATCAGGAGGAAGGAGGATACACTTGTCAGCTCCCAGAAGCCGTACAGAACCATCAGGTTATCGGACATTACCACCCCGAGCATCGCGCCCATAAAGATTAGGAGATATACATAAAACGGGGTCAGTTCTTCTTTGCGTTTGTCCAGATAATAAATCGAGTAGAAGATGACCAGCATCCCCATTCCCGTAATTAACAATGCAAACAGCAAACTTAATCCATCCAGATGAAATACCAGATTAATGCCAAGGGACGGAATCCAGGATACAGTCTCATATCCGGAGTCCCCTCCCTTAATGACAGGAATCCGGGTCAAGAAATAAATGAACAACGCCAGCGGTCCGGCAAGTACAAGCCAACCCCGGTGGAGCCAGGCCATCCGCCCGCGTAGAAGCGCTATCATTAGGGCCAGCAGAAACGGAACAAGTACGGTTATATGCAGCAAAGGCAAGCCTCCTTTTCCACTCTACAAATTAAGTTGTGAACAATAGTACATACTACTGGAAGTAAAAACGATTATAAGGGATCGCTAAGTGTCCCCTCGCAGATATGCAAATATCTCGCTTTACCATCTTGCTCAATTCTGAATAAGCCATTCTCAAATTCCGTGTGCAATTCGTGAAAAAATTTCCCTTTGATGAAATCCTGACCTTCCGGCTCATCGCTGAGCTGATAAACGCCCTCATTCTTCACCAGATAGGAGATTACACCTTCTTCATGCGTCTCTTCAAGACCGGCGCGCATCCGCTGTACTGCCACAACATGCAGATCCATCATCTTCATTTTACTGATCAGCTCATTGACAAAATTGCGCTTGGTCAGCTCCTGCCACAGTGTCTGGGCGGATTGTCCGATAATAATCTGCGTGACATCCTTCTCTTCTGCCGCTTCAACGATTACATCCGTTGTCTTGCGGCCCCGGCGTTTGCGGACCATAAACTCTGCTCCGGCCTCCTCGGCGAGACGCTTCCAGACCGCCATGAACATTTCTTTGCTCTGATTGTATTCATCACTATCCGAGCTATCCACATTGAGCACATAAAGCGGTGCCCCCAGCATCTCAGACAGCTCGACTCCACGCCGGATCAAACGCTCCCCGTGCGGACCATAATGAACGCATACCATAATTTTTTCCTTGTGAATGACCTTCGCCCTCCTGTAACATGGGCAAGAAATACAAAAGGAGCCTACTGGCGTTAGGCCCCTTTCTGTTGTTTCAAACCCTAAAAATTATACTTAAATTATATCTATTCCGATACTGTTTGTAAAGTTTACGGACAAGGATATGACAACATTGAAACATAATTACCATTATATTGAAGCCCAAATCAGTCCTTTCACAAGCTATATCTGGCATCGCATGTAAGGTTCATAGAATTTCTTAATGACCACACCAAAAATAATTGATTGGTAAATTGATGTAAGGTTTTATAGAATTCTTTTAAATTAAAAATAAATCCGGGGCTGCCCGAATCCACTATCAGACAGGGAGTGCTAGCTAAAGTGTCCACCGTTCATTCCGTTACTTCAGAAATTACTAACCAGGCTGTACAATATGTTCATCAGATCTACGCGGAGGTCCAGCAGCGCGACCCGCAAGAGCCCGAATTTCATCAGGCGGTCAAGGAGTTCCTGGATTGTCTCGTGCCTGTCCTGGCCCGTCATCCGCAATATATGAAGCAAGGGATTCTCGAACGGCTGGTTGAACCCGAGCGCAGCATATCCTTCCGCGTGCCCTGGGTCGATGATGCCGGCAAGGTCCGGGTCAACCGCGGTTTCCGCGTTCAATACAGCAGCGCCATCGGCCCTTACAAAGGCGGACTCCGCTTCCATCCATCCGTTTATCTTGGCATTATCAAGTTCCTGGGCTTCGAGCAGATTTTCAAAAATGCCCTGACCGGCCTGCCCATGGGCGGCGGCAAAGGCGGCAGTGATTTCGATCCCAAGGATAAATCCGATCAGGAAGTTATGCGCTTCACCCAAAGCTTCATGACGGAACTGTACCGCCACATCGGCCAGGATACGGATGTTCCCGCAGGGGATATTGGTGTCGGCGCACGCGAGATCGGCTATATGTTCGGACAATATAAACGGATTCACGGAGGACATGCGGCCGGGGTTCTCACCGGAAAGGGGCTGTTGTACGGCGGCAGTCTGGCACGCAAGGAGGCTACCGGCTACGGCTGTGTATACTTCGTGCAGGAAATGCTGTCGTCCACGCTGGGAACCAGCTTCGAGGGCAGCCGGGTAGTTATCTCGGGATCAGGAAACGTCTCTATTTATGCTATCGAGAAGGCTCAGCAGCTGGGAGCTCTTGTTATCGCGTGCAGTGATTCGAACGGATACATTCATGATCCGCAAGGCATCAACCTCGCTACTGTCAAAAGACTGAAGGAAACCGAACGCCTGCGCATCAGCGAATACGTGAAGGAGCATCCGCACGCACAGTACATTGACGGCTGCAGCGGAATCTGGAGTCTGCCATGCGATATCGCCCTGCCTTGTGCCACCCAAAATGAGATTGATCTGACATCCGCCCGTACGCTGATTCTGAATGGAGTCCAAGCCATCGGTGAAGGGGCTAATATGCCGACGACGATTGAAGCGGTAGAATTGTTCCTTGAGAATAATGTGTTGTTCGCTCCGGCCAAAGCGGCTAATGCGGGCGGTGTAGCCGTCTCGGGCCTGGAAATGAGCCAGAACAGCATGCGGCTGGCCTGGAGCTTTGAAGAAGTCGATGCCAAGCTGCAGGAGATTATGAAGAATATCTACCGTAGAACGGTGCAGGCGGCAGAGGAATACGGAGTGGCCGGTAACCTGGTGGCTGGAGCTAACATCGCCGGTTTCCTGAAGGTTGCCGACACTATGCTGGCGCAGGGGATTGTGTAACTAAATAAGCTGCAGATTAATGGCGGGCGGAACGAGCTTTGGTTATTACGAGCGAGTAGCTTTTACTGCCCGAAAAGATGCTGTTGCTATATGTATAAAGCTTATTTGTAGAGCTAGGCCTGAATCTATCGTTGTACATATTGTTGTACGTAGTGCAACATAGATTCACTGATAATGGGGTTTTCATAAGGATTGTTGTATGAAATACAACAATTGTCCCGTTCGCCGCTTGAATACGTGGGAAATGCTGCTTTTTATACAACAATTCTTGAATAGACCCGATATTATGAAGGAAATGTTGTATTTCGTGCAGGATTTCAGTATGACTATTAAGTCCAGCTTATTTAGTGACCGCATTTGTCCGGTTACTTCCACTCACTATGAATCAGAGGTATTTCTACCTCTGATTTTTTTTGATTCCATCAGAACCTGCAGAAGGGGTGTCTCAATAGCCATGCAATGGCTATTGAGACACCCCTCGTTTTTGGAGTATGCGATACTTAAACTCGTGGTGAGAACGCTCCGCGAACGGACCGTTGTTCTAAATGCTGTGCTCTTTAAGCAGGATCAGGGTTTCCCCCGGGCGAGCCCCGGCCAGATCATGGTCCTCACAGCAGCCGGCTGCTCCCACCTGCATGCCCCTTGCTCACTCTTCGCCAGCCTACAGCAGCTCGCGCCGCAGCGTCTCTGCCGATTTAGGGGACAGATGGCCGAGCGGAATATCGAATACCGTCTTGGCACCCTTATGGCCTTCATGCTTCAGGCGGACAGCTGCGCGGGCATAGGCTACCAGCACGCTGGCTGTAAATTCAGGATTACTGTCCAGCTTCAGCCCGAATTCAGCAATCTGCTTGCTTCCTCCGCCGGTTATACCACTACGGATAACGAAGCCGCCATGCGGCATGCCGGAATGCTTCGCAGCAAGCTCATCCTCCGAAATGAAGTTCACCGTTGTATCATAATCGGCGAAATAATTCGGCATCCCCACAATGCTCCGGGTGATAGCCTCATGGTCCGCCCCTTCTTCCGCCACCACGAAACATTCCCGGCGGTGCTTCTCGCGGGTAGTCAGCTGCGGGGTCTCGCCGCCCCGGATACTGTCAATTACCTCCTGGACAGGAACGGTATATTGCACGCCTGCCTTCACACCGGGAACCCGGCGGATCGCATCCGAATGCCCTTGGCTGACTCCGGTGCCCCAGAAGGTATAATCCTCACCTTCCGGCAGGATGGACTGCATCAGCAGACGGTTCATGGAGAACATTCCCGGGTCCCAACCCGTTGAGATCACACTGACTGTCCCGCCGCCTTGGGCTGCCTTATCCACTTCAGTGAAGAAGTCAGGAATTTTGGCATGGGTGTCAAAGCTGTCCACTGTATTAAACAATCTGGCCAGCTGCGGAGTCTGCTCCGGCAGGTCTGTTGCTGATCCGCCGCACAGAATCATTACGTCGATTTTGCCTATGTATTGCTCGGCTGCGGAAATATGCTCTGTGACTGCTCCTGTGATCTCCGCCAGCTGCTGCGGGTCTCTGCGGGTAAAAATAGCGGCAAGCTCCATATCCGGATTTTGTTCAATCGCCTGCTGTACCCCTTTGCCCAAATTCCCGTATCCGACAATCCCAACTCTGATGTTTGAAGTCATGTTTAATATAGTCCTCCCTTGCCGGTTATCCCGGAGATATGAATCCTTTAAATTATAAGTATATATACATTACACGAAATGTAAACATTTAAGAGTATATAAATTGAATTTTCCCGGACTTGTCCTTTCCCCGTTCTTCACTTACAATGAGTCCAATTGATAATCATTCTTAATGGATGGGGTGAAAAATGAAGATTCCAGCTGTGATCTCTCATACGTATGGAGACAGCCATTACATACAAACACCGGACGGGCGTCAGCTCCATTACATGGAGAACGGAGCCGGGCCGGTAACTGTGGTATTCGAATCGGGCATGGGCATGTCCCGCTCTGCCTGGGGGCTGGTGCAGCCGGTAGTCGCCAGATACGCGCGGGCTGTCGTCTACGACAGGGCGGGCAGCGGGAAAAGCGGTGCGGACCGGGCACCAAGGACCCTGAGCAGAATGGCCGATGATCTCATGTGCTTATTGAGCCACTTGGGAGCGGGCCCCTTCATTCTCGTCGGACACAGCTGGGGCGGCCCCGTTGTCCGCACAGCAGCTTCCCGGAACCCTGACATCATACGGGGACTCGTTCTGGTCGATCCGACAGACGAGCATTGCGGGCTCTATTTCGAAGAAGCTTCCGTGAAGCATTTTGCGAAGATGAATACTCTCCTTCCGCTGCTTGCGGGAACCGGTTTATACAAGCTGATGGGAAGCAAGCCGGGCAAGGTTCTGCCAGCGGATGTCTACAAGGAACAGCGGCAGGAGGATTTCACTATGCGGGCAGCTCATACCATGGTTGCTGAGGGAGCAACCTTCCTGGAGGATTTACGGGCACTTCTGGAGCATCCGCTGAAGCTGGAGGGTATTGAGGTATCCGTGCTCTCAGGAACACTAATCACGCGGATGGAACGGAATTTCCGGCCTGCGCTTCATGCAGCGCACAAGCAGACGGCAGCAGGATTGGCAGACGGCCGCCTGGTCGAAGCCCGGCAATCCGGTCATATGATCATGTACAGCGAGCCCGGACTGATCGCAGATGAGGTCAGACGGATGATCGATTAGTCCGGGCTTACCGCTCCCTGTTCACCACATAATTCATTAAATGCTTCAGGAAGGTGATATTACGCGGGATCCCGCGCAGAGCCTCATTGGCCTTGCAATAGTGATCCCACATCTCTTTACTGGCCCCTTCTTGACCAAGAATCGAGACAAAATTCGAATTATTGTTAACAACATCGTTGCCGACAGGCTTACCAAGTACATGCATATCCCCTTCCACATCAAGCAAATCATCCTTAATCTGAAAAGCAATTCCCATATGGTAAGCGATTTTTTTGAGTGCAGCAATCTCCGCTTCGCTAACCTCAGCCAGCATGGCCGGCATGACCAGGCACGCCTCAAAGGCCACTCCTGTTTTGTAAAAGCACACATTATTCAGCTGCTCCAGCGTCAATGTTCTGCCTTTTGCATCCAAATCCATCGCCTGGCCCATACACATATCCTCTGCCTTCCGGGCCGAATAACGGATCAAGGCAAGCACTGTTTCCGCCTTAAAGCGGTCAAGCGAGGCTTGCTCCCCGATGGCCTTCTGGATCAGATACAGACCGGTTAACTCCGCAACTGCACTGCTGTGAATCTCATGCAGGGTCGTGCGCCCTCTGCGGGTAGAGGCATTATCCTGGGAAGGCAGATCATCGAAGATCAGGGAGGCGGTATGCATGTATTCAAGCGAGCGGAGAAGCGGAACTATGGCTGCCGGCTCCAAGCCGTATTCCTTCACACCCATCACCCAGGTTAGAATCGGTCGCACCCGCTTGCCGTCCCCCGCCAGGCTGTAATTGGCCGCATCGATCAGCTGCTCCTTCATGGCCGGAAGCTCCTGCGGCTTAGCGAAGAGCAGTTCTTCATTGATCAGACTGCGGACACTTTTAAACGTAGCGAAGAATTCCTTCTGCTCCCTGGCATCCTTCTTCAAGTGCTCAATCATCCGGTCCCGCAGCAGCTTATCAAAAAAGTCCACATCATCCGCTTTGTCTACCAGGATCTGAATGAGCCTGTTAAACTCCGGGTTGCCTGCTGCAAAAATCCTCATCGTCTCATTATACTTATCAGATCCCACACGTTCTTTATAACGTTTCAGCCCGTTAATTGCCCGGTCAAGAATAACCTCGCGGGCCTTGGCATCGGAGTGATATACACTGTGGATCAGATTGGAGATGACCGCCCAGTATAACTCAAAAGGATTAATCAGATCAGGCCTTTGCTTATGATATTTCAAATAATAGGTATACGGTGTTACGGCTCCGTCACTCATATCCTCGGTCATATCCGCGAAATCATCAGCAAGCTGATTGTAGAGGCCAAAAAAGAAGGTCCGCTCTTCAAATCCCTCATCCGCAGGCGCACTAATCACCGAACGCGCAATGAGCCGGGATGACGATGACTTCAAGATAACGGGGATGTACAAATCATCGTTAGTGTAATCTCCCCTGGTGAGTACCTTGACACGGTCCTTATCCTGAGCCTGAAAAAAAACATAGGACTGGCCGAAAAAGATATGCTGCGTCTCCGGCCGCTGTTGCTGCTTAATATACTCGAATGCCTCAGAAAGCTCCGAATGAATATACTTGATCAGTTCCATGTTCTCTCCGGACCAATCCCCAAGTACCGGCACAACTCCTGTGAGCAGCGCTGAACGAATCAGCTCAGAGTATTGCACTTTCTCTTGAACCGTCAGTATCCGAGAATCCAGCAGATCGTCAACGAAAGGATACGTCAGTCCATAGGAATAGCCAAGCCTGATCGCTTCATCCAATCTCCGGGACCGTTCCACAGGCGCAGTATCACCGTCCATCTCTTCTATAACATGCAGTATAACGCCAACGATAATCTTGATTAGCTTGCGCTGGGCATGCTCCGCGTTCATTCCCTCCGGTATATGGGCTGCTACAGATCTTAATTTGGCAAAAACCCAGATCACTGCAGCTTCTATCCCTTCCTTCTGGGCCCAGCGGTATACCCCGTCCAGATTCATGAAATCCGGCACTTCTCCGCTGCCTGAGCGGGCTGACTTCAGCAGATGCTGGTTCAGATCAGCTATGGTTCTCCTGATCCGTTTCTGTGTATCTGGAGAATCCGGTGCCTTACCCAGATCCCTCATATAAATGTACGAGACGCTCCGGTCCAGATAATCATCCAGCTTCTTCGTGTAATTCAGCCATTGGATGTAGCGGTAATAATCTTGGGTGTCCGGCTTTTTCTTCCCCGGTGACCACAAGGACAACACGGAGAACCGCCGGATATGCTTCTTTTTCCACTCACGGATATCCGCCGTCAACGCCGTCACATAAGATTGGCTCTTCAGCTGATCATGGAGTGAGCTTAAGTACCGGGCGGCCTTCTTCTCAGCCAATTGATAACCCGTATGGGGATGATCTCTGACAGTTTCATTCATTGGATGCACAACCTTAGCTTCATATTGGTTTATCAAGCTGTATGGGGGTCTTTGAACAAAAGGGGATCCTGCTTTTTATCCTTATACGAACAAGTGGCTGCATGGTTACGAAATCAAGTTAAGGATTGACAAACGGGCAATAAACAATTAAAGTTTTAACAGTTACATCATTGATAATGATTATCAATTTCATAAATTTATCATTGAAAGGGAGATTATCAGAAATGAAGAAATTGTTGTTACCTCTACTCATCCTTACCCTCCTGCTACTAAGTGCCTGCGGCAATAATGCAAGCAACAGTGCAAGCAACAGCACGGCTGATGCCACAGCTACACCGGCACCCGAAGCCAGCGCAACTGCAAGTGCTGACAACAGCAGCACAGATACCATTACATATGAGACCGAAACCGGACCTGTCGAAGTTCCCGCCAATCCCCAGCGTGTTGTAGTTCTTGCCGGGTACGCAGGTAACCTGCTCGCTCTGGATGTCCCCCTCGCCGGAGTGGATTCCTATATCAAAGCAAATCCTAATTTCCAGGTTCAATTGAAGGATGTCGCCGAAGTCTCCGAGGAGAATGTGGAGAGTATTCTGAATCTCAAGCCAGACTTAATCATTGCTTCGTCAGACACCAAGAATCTGGACAAGATGAAACAAATCGCACCGGTGGTTACCTATACATACAACAAAGTGGATTATCTGACCCAGATCCTGGAGATCGGCAAAGCGGTTAACCAGGAGCAGAAAGCCGCTGACTGGATTGCTGATTTCAAGGCACGTGCCCAGGCCGCCGGTGAAGAAATCAAAGCTAAAATCGGAGCTGATAGCACGATCTCGGTTATTGAAGGGGATTCCAAGAATCTGTACACTTTCGGCAGCGCCTGGGGACGCGGTACAGAAATCATCTATCAGGCTATGGGTCTGAAAATGCCGGATAAAGTGAAAGAAATGACAGCCAAAGACGGATACTTCAATTTATCACTGGAAATCCTGCCGGATTATATGGGAGATTACGTGATCTACAGCAAAGATCCTGCAGGTGATGCTTCCTTCCAGGAGACTTCCACTTATAAGGATATCCCGGCCGTCAAAAATAATCATGTCTACGAAATAGATGCTACATCTTTCTATTTCAATGATGCTCTGTCGCTTGACTATCAGCTTGATTTTATTTCCAAGTCATTGCTGGGAAATTAATTATTATTTAAGCATCCAGCCAGGTTGAAACCGAAAAAAGGAGCGCAAATCGCGTTCTTTTTTTTCGCAAATTGATAAGGAACGGATGGTCGAAATGGAGAAACAGTCTCCGCAAAAGCCGATAAACTCTACTTTTGTGCTTAAGCTGCTCGTCAGCATGATTTTATTTGTGATTGTATTTGCCCTGGCGGTCAGGCTCGGTGCCAAAAATGTTTCACTGGCGGATATTTGGAGCGCCATCAGCAATCCGAAGGCTACGGGTGGTGATATCTCTATCATCCGTGAACTGCGGCTCCCCCGCGAAGTCGGCGGCATTCTGGTAGGTGCCGCCCTCGCTGTTGCCGGGGCAATCATGCAGGGACTAACCCGAAATCCGCTTGCCGACCCGGGGCTGCTTGGTTTGACGGCAGGTGCCAATGCTGCACTTGCGGTATCCTTTGCCTTCATCCCCTCCATCGGATACTACGGAATCATGATCGCCTGTTTCATCGGCGCAGCCTGTGGCGTGATGCTGGTGTTCGGCATCGCTGCACTCCGGAGGCAGAATATGTCGCCACTGCGGATGGTGCTGGCCGGTTCTGCCGTATCCGCTCTGCTGACCGCTGTAGCCGAAGGAATCAGCCTTCAATTCAAGATCTCTAAAAATGTATCGATGTGGACATCCGGCGGGCTGATTGGCACCACCTGGGGCCAGATTACAGCAATTGCCCCTATTATTATCATTTGCCTCATCGTTTCCATTCTGTTGTCCCGTCAGCTGACAATCCTTAGTCTGAACGAAGGAACGGCTGTAAGTCTTGGGCTCAAGACGACTCAGGTTAAGATTGCATTGTACGTATTAATCACGCTGCTCGCAGGCGCTGCTGTTGCGCTTGTCGGTAACATCGCTTTTGTGGGCCTGATGATCCCCCACCTCGTGCGGGTATTTGCCGGGACAGATTACCGCGCCATTCTGCCGCTGTCCGCCATTGCCGGCGCCACCTTTATGGTGTTCGCCGACACACTCGGACGGATGATTGACGTCCCGTTCGAGACGCCTGTCGCCGCGATCGTGGCTGTGCTGGGCCTGCCGTTCTTCCTGTTCATTGTCCGTAAAGGAGTGCGATCCTTCTCATGAAACCAGCCCGGCTGTATCGTAATCAACCGCTTGTCGTATCGCTGCTTATGCTTCTTATCCTGGCTACCATCGTTATCGGAATAGGGATCGGATCTTCCCCGGTGTCATACGGGAGACTGATTCCGACAATCCTCGGGCACGGTTCTTTCGAGGATAATTTTGTACTGTTCTCCATCCGGCTCCCCCGGATACTGATTACGCTGCTCGCAGGTATGGCGCTTGCTTTATCCGGTGCTATTCTGCAGGGCATTACCCGCAATGAGCTGGCTGATCCGGGAATTATAGGCATTAATGCCGGGGCCGGGGTCGGGGTTACCGTCTTTTTCATTTTTGCATCTATTGACGCCGGGTCCTTCATATATATGATTCCGCTTGCGGCATTCGCCGGAGCCCTGGTAACCGCTGTACTCATCTATGCCTTCTCCTACACCCGCACCGATGGCGTTCAGCCGATCAGGCTGGTCATCACCGGAGTCGGGTTCTCCATGGCGCTCTCCGGCGTGATGATCGTACTCATCTCTTCGGTGGACCGGACCAAGGTGGACTTCATCTCCAAATGGCTGGCCGGTAATGTGTGGGGTACAGACTGGCCTTTCGTTCTCGCCCTGCTGCCTTGGCTGATCATTCTGGTCCCTTATGTGCTGTACAAATCCAGAACACTGAATTTGCTTGCTTTGAACGAGCCTACTGCTATCGGGGCAGGTGTGGCGGTCTCCAGAGACCGGGTCCTCCTTATGCTGGCGGCGGTTGCACTGGCGGCATCGGCTGTTTCGATGACCGGCGGCATCGCCTTTGTCGGCCTGATGGCTCCGCATATTGCCAGAGCCCTGGTAGGAGCACGGCATCAGCAATTCGTGCCGGTATCCATATTAATCGGCGGCTGGCTGCTGCTGCTGGCGGATACGATTGGCCGTAACCTGACCCAGCCTGACGGTATCGCTGCCGGGATCATGGTTGCATTTATCGGCGCTCCTTATTTCCTGTATCTTCTATTGAAGAAAGAAGGGTAGTACTGACGCAAACTCTCCGCGTAAGCCCACTCCATAGACTAACGCCCTACATACTATATTGGGACCTGACTGCATACATGCAGTTAAATTGTTAGCTCAAAAGGAGCTGGAATCAGTGAAATCAGGAACGAGACTTACCGGGCGGGTTATCTATAAAGGTGATCCGGGCTATGAAACGGCACGCAAAAATTGGGATCCGCATACGGACAGATTCCCGAAGGTATTTGTCTTTGCACAGAAAACGCAGGATGTAGCCAACGCCATCCGCTGGGCCAACGAGAATAACATCCCTATCCGGCCAAGAAGCGGCCGGCACTCGCTGGAGGTCAATCTGTCCCAGGTCAACGGAGGCATTGTCATCGATGTAAGTGAACTGAGAAGCATCAAGCTCAATAAAAAATCGGGAACTGCAGTAGTGGGGACCGGAAATACGGTGGGAAGAATTGCCCATACGCTTGCGCGGCAGGGATACATGGCCCCTTTTGGGGATAGTCCCACTGTCGGAATCGGGGGCATTACACTAGGCGGGGGAATAGGGCCGCTTCAGCGGACCGTAGGTCTGGTCAGTGATAATCTGATTGAGCTCGAAATGGTGGATGCCAAAGGCAGAATTATTGTCGCCAAGAAGAACAAGAACGCCGATCTCCTCTGGGCTTCCCGCGGGGGTGGCGGAGGTAATTTTGGAGTCTGCACCCGTTATAAGTTCAAAGTGCGTCCCGCGCCGGCCACGGCGACCGTATTCCGCATCACCTGGCCCTGGAACCAGTTCGAGAAGGTACTCAAAGCCTGGCAGCGCTGGGCTCCTTCCGTTAACACCAGACTGGGCAGCGAGTTATCCATTGGTCCCAAAAAGGGCGGGAATGTCAGCATGCTAGGCCTGTTCCTCGGATCAAAAGCGGAGGCGGTCCGCCTCTTAAAGCCCATTACGGACGTAGGGACGCCCACGAATCAATTGATCCGCTCATTACCTTATCCCAAAGTAGTGAGTTTCCTGCTGGCTCCCGATCCGGTGGAGACCCAAAGATTCAGCAACCAGTTCTCCAGCGGTTTCGGAAGAAAACCTTTCCCGGACAAAGCGTTTAAGTCTATGCGTGAGTTCCTTGAGAACGTGGAGGGCGAGTTCGCAGGGTTCTATTTCCTCAACTGGGGCGGGGCTGTAAGCCGTAAATCACCCAGATCTACCGCCTTCTACTGGCGTAAAGCGAAATTCTATGTAGAGTGGAACAGTTCATGGGTCAAGAAATCGGATGCTGCCAAAAATATTGCCATAGTGCGGAATACACGCCGGAAGCTGCAGCCGTTCATCGTGGGAAGCTATATTAATGTTCCGGACCAGGGGATCAAACATTCCGGCCCGGTCTATTATGGAGCGAACTATCCCCGGTTACGGAGAGTCAAAGCCAAATATGATCCCGGAAATGTATTCAACAATCCGCAAAGCATTCCTCCGGCCCGCAAGGTATAAGAATAAGATTAAACTGAACATAAAGAGGCCCGCATGTATCCACGCGGGCTTCCTTCTTATGGTTGCAGCCTTTTACTGTCCGGAATTAGCCAGGAATTCATCAATCTGCCGCTGAACTTCTGCGATGATGGTATCAATTCCAGCTTCCTTCACCTGTGCCTGAAGCTTGGCCAGTCCGCCGTCCACATCCTTCACTGAACCGTATTCCAGCGGAATGCCATATTGCAGCATCACATTACCGACATTAGCTACCTCCGTCTTCACTTTGCTGTTATCGAAGACAAAGGTCTCCAGCGGATAGTGGTAAACCTCAGCTTCCCATTTGTCAGTCAGCGCATTGCCTTCGTCAGGGAAAGAGGCGTTGTCCCGGTTCAATGGAGAGTTAAAGCCCCAGTTGGAGAATCCGGTATAGTTAGCATTTTTCTCTGCATTCGTATATTTATCGTCGCCAACCGGATTATAATGCACAGCCGTAATGCCGTTCATCATCAGATCATGCAGTTCCTTGTCATTCTGCAGAAGATCAATCACCATCAGTGAACGTTCCGGGTTCTTGGTCGTAGCGTGAATAGAGACCCCGTTCTGCGTGGAGACAGCAACAGACTTCTTCTTGTCCGGTGTAATATCAGCCAGAGCCAGCTCATACGGTGAATTTTTCTCGCGCATATCCGTCATTAAAGCGCCTAGCGTACCAAGATTGTGTGTGATTGATGCTGTCTTGCCTGCACGGAACTCCTGCTGGTGATCCAGCTTGCTGTTCAGTGCGCTCTTCGACCAGGCGTTGTGATCCGCAAGATCTTTATAATAGTAGACAAGCTCTTTGAATTCCGGAGTTTCGTATACATTGAATACCTTACCGGCAGGATCTGTCAGCTTGAAGCCAATCGGCAGATCGAAGTCGAACATGTTCCATTCATTCTGCTGCTTCAGCAGGACCCGGTCCAGATTGTGCAGCTTCCAGTCCCCTGTCTCCGGTACGAACGGAGTGACACCCTGCTCCTTCTCGGAGACCGTCTTGAGATAAGTAGCATACGCCTCCGGGCTGTTGATCTCCGGCAGGTTATATTTCTTGCGCAGGTCCTCCCGGTACAGAATCAGCTTCTCAATCGTTTCCCCGCGGTTCTGAGGCACCATATAGAGCTTGCCGTTCACCTTCGCCTGACCCCAGCCCACCTCCGGCATCGCTTCCCAGGTCATCGGCGCGTACTTCTGCAGCAATTCGTCGGTCAGCTCAAGAAACCCGCCTTTGAGGGCCTGATCATTATAGCCTGCCCAGTTGGCAGAGTAGATGAGGTCAAAATTCTCATTCGCCGCCAGCTTGAGCGGATATTTCTGCGCCCAATCCGACCAGTCCAGGAACTCGGCTTCCAGCGTAGCGTTAACTTTCTCCTTCAGCTTCTTGTTGATCTCTCCAAATACCAGGTCATAGTCGACCGGCTTAGGTCCTACAAAAATCATCTTCAGTGTTACGGGCTGGGACGTATCCACTGTGCCGGAATCTCCGGCTGGGCTGGCATTCGTCCCGGCAGCTTCTGTCGCGGCTGCCGAAGCCTGCGGCTCCGCCGTGCTTCCTACGGCATTACCGTTGTTATTGCCGCATGCAGCAAGCAGAGAGATCATCAGTATACCGGACAGCAGTGTTAATCTTTTTTTCTTGTTCAATTGAATTTCCCCCCAGCGTATGTGTAATCGCTTACAATTACAGTATAATAAAAAATCCAAGTCCGTCTAATGTAGGCAGTCAACGATTATACATACTTTTGCAACGACTTTTTGGGCGGAAGTACAATAAATGATGAATTTTGCCGCTCTGTTTATTTAAACAACCCAAAGAAACGGCATTATCTTTAGCAGCCCTTATAAGGCTGTTAAGACAATGCCGTCTCAAACCATATGGTTCTATATCAGGTTCAGCTGCTTATTTCTCAAGAAATCCTGTAGAGGGATTCGTAATGAAGAAGCCTTCTTGGGGAACATAGAAATACTGAATCCAGACACCGTCCAGCAGCGGTTGACGTGTATCCAGCACAATCTCGATACCTTTATCCGTGGCAACCACTTCATCATGCTCGGTCGGTGTATCAAGAGCAACATCATAGTGCCCGTGATTGCCGTGATCCTGAGTAATAATGACGCGGATCTTCTTGCCCTCCGCTTCAGGAGTGTTCAGCATATCCTTCAGAACCTTTGCAGCATTGCGGTTAACTTTAACTTTCATCCTCTAGCGACCTCTATTCTTTGTAATTTACAATAAGAAATCCATTATAACATAATATAAGGTGCTATATATAATTCAGCAATAAATTGCACCCGCTTTTGGTGCAGCAAAAAGAGAGCCGGCCTGGGCTCTCTCCTGTTTTCTTCCATTTGCATATACTGGCTGGAATTAATCTTACTTCCCTGTGTACAGTTTGGTCTTCATCAGGGCTTCAAGGAAGGAGAACTTGCTGAATGCAGTTCCGCCTTGTGCCAGCGGATCAACCAGATTGACAAATACATTGCCGCCCTTCACAGCTTTCAGGCTCTTCCAGATGGCGTTCTTCTGCAGCTCTTCCAGTGCCTTAGGATTGTCTTTGTTCTCATCCGCCGAGAACTGTACAAAGATGTAATCCGGATTGATTGCCGCAAAGGATTCAAGGGAAATATTCTGCTGGGCTTTGACCTGCTGCACTTCCTTCGGCACGGTTGCACCCAGGTCGGCATACAGGGAGCGGTTAAAGAATACGTCCTGCGGATAGAGGAACAGGCTGCCTGAACGGATGCGCAGAGCAATGACCTTCTTGTCCTTGAGCTTCGGCGCAAGCTTCACTTTGGCTTCCTTCAGTTCCTTCTGGTATTTCAGAATCGCAGTGGTCGCTTCCTTCTGTTTGCCCGTAAGTGCTGCGAGCAGCTTCAGGTTGTCCATCCAATCGGTCGCGATATGCGATACTGGAATCGTAGTCGCGATCTTCGCCAGCTTCTCATTGGTCTCCGCCGGGAACTTCGTGCTGCTGAGGATAATATCCGGTTTGAGCTTCAGGATCGCTTCCAGGTCAGGTTCTGCCTTTTCCCCGATCGCTGTTACGCCGCTTGTTATTTTGGAAAAGATTGAAGGGAACTCACCGCCGACAGTCAATGCTCCCTTGGGTTTGAAATTGAGTACCAGTGCGTCTTCCAGCGCCTCTACTGCACCGGTAATGACAATATTATTGGTTTTGGCCGGAACGGTGTATACCTTGCCTTTATAGGTAATCTTTTGCGTTGCCTGTGCGGCTTCCGCAACGCCCACAGGTGCGACATTTACACCTGCGGCAGAAACGATACCCAGCGCCATAACACCAGCAAGTACCAAACCTGTTATTCTCTTAATCATAGCCTGCTACCACTCTCCATCATTTATTAATAATGATAATCATTATCACCATTACTAATATAATAGATTCATCTCCCCATTTTGAACATGGATTATTGTCGTTAAAACCATGGACGATCTGCGTAAAGTGAATATCCCCTTAACTATTCTTTACGAATGAGTCAGCCCCTTCAGATTAAACGATAAACCTAATCCGGCTATGGCTACTACGGTCAGGCACCAAAAAGCGGCATGGAATCCCTGCATCATATTCACCGGGAATGTGAAAGAACTGTAATTCATCGTAATCGTCATTATGGCTATCAGCAGAACCCCTCCCATAGAGCTGGCTAACGAGCGGATCGAAATCGTCATTGGAGAGGCATGTGCAATCATCTGAGGAGGTACACTTGCCATCGCATAGGCGGTAACAGGGGTCATAATAAACCCGATTCCCACCATTAGAAATACATAGAGCACAGCGAGTATAAGTATGGATGAATCCTGGGATAACATAAGCGAGATTAGCAAAGATACCCCGGCAATGAGGGTAAACCCGCCGCGAAGCACTATCTTCACTCCATAGCGGTCATATATTTTTCCGGAGATTACACTGGTACACCCCAGCAGCAGCGCACCCGGCAGCAGCATCAGACCTGACTCACTTGGCGTCAGCCCCCGGACATTCTGCACATATAACGGAATCAGCAGCTCAGCACCCACCATTACAATGAACATCAGCACTCCAATGATTGAGGCAAGGCTAAAGCTCCTGCTCTTGAACAGCCTGAAATCCAGCAATGGAACGGTAAGCTTCAGCTGACGCCTGATAAATAGAATTATGAACAATATCCCGCTTAGGATAACGGCCCCTGCCCATACCCGCGGGGCACTTTGATCCCCTGCCAGATTAACACCATATAACAGACCGGCAAATCCGGTTGTTGATAATAGAATAGATATGTAGTCCAGCTTCTCCCGGTGTCTCTCCCCCACATTCTGCAGACTGAACGCAGCGAGCAGCAGATTGGCTATCACTACAGGCAGCAATGCATAGAAGAGAATCCGCCAGGAGTGATCCTGAACGACTAATCCTGACAGGGTCGGACCCAGCGCCGGAGCCAGGCCCATTACCAGTCCGATTAACCCCATAGCCGAGCCTATCTTCCCCTTCGGGAACACCCTTAGAATCGTTGTCTGGAACAGAGGCATCAGCAGTCCTGCGCCCAAACCCTGAATAATACGCCCGCCCAGAATAAGGATAAAGTCCGGGGATATTCCCGCGATCAGTGTGCCTGCTGCAAAGACACTTGCCGAAGTGAAGAATAAACCTCTTGTCGTGAATCTTCCGATTAAAAATCCGGCAACAGGCACCGTTATGCCTGCAGTCAGATAGTATACTGTAATCAGCCACTGGGCCCTGCCTTCATTAATCCCCAAATCCAGCATCATTCTGGGCAATGCCGTATTCAGCATCGTCTGCATCAGCTGCCCGAGGAAATTCGCGATGACCAGCGAAGATATAATTAATCCGGGTCTGCTTTTCATTCCGTCTCCACCTGTCTCTCTTGTTATAAAATATATTAAAGATATATTAAGTCCTTAATAAAAGCGGACTACGCCCTCCACTTTAACTTCTACAGATTGTTCTGGTTAATTGGACCGGAAGTAAACACCTTAAATCAAAGACTTAATGTATCTACAATATATCCAAAAGTACAGATTGTCAATCTGTACTTACAGGAGTCCGCATGCTTTTACCACTGATTCTTCCACCACTGCTTCTCATAATCTGCCTTCAGCAATTCAAACTGGTTCCGTGTAAACCGGATCAGTCCATCCTGTGCCATCCGCTGCAACTCTCTGGATAAGGCACTCCGGTCCACAGTCAGGTAATCCGCCAGATCATTCCGGCTGAATGGAATTTCAAAGACGGGCGAATTATTTTTTTGGGCCTGCAGGCTGAAGTAGTGGATAATCCGTTCCCGCAGTGATTTGTGTGAGACCAGGTCAAGCTTCTGATACATCGACCGGTTATTCTCAAGCAGCAAGGTCAGCATATTCTCAATAATCCGGCTTCTCAAATGGCAGGTCGCCTGGCCCGGACGTACAATTTTGTTAATCTTGATGAACAGCACCCGGCACGCCGAGCCTGCAACCGCTTCGTAGCCGCTGGGCTCCTGCTCCAGACGAAGGGCGGTCTCCCCGATAATCTCCCCGCTCTCAAGCTCCGAGAATATGAAGCGCATGCCCGAACTATTCTCTTTGCACAGCAATACATTTCCCTGGAGAATAATACCCGCCGAAACCAGATATTCCTCCTGTTTGAAGATGACATCCTTCTTGGCGAAATCCTTGATGGTACCCTGAAGACAGCCCAGTGCCTGCTGCACCTCACTGATCATAAATCCTTTAAATAAGACCGTGCTTTGGATTTTGTTCATATATTGCTGCACATTTATCCGCCTCCTGTTGCCATGGCAACAGAGTCATTGTACAAACTCTGCTACAATTTAATAAATGAGAACGATTCTCACCTCATCTCATTATACCAAATGTTAAGAATCATTCAATATATACAGGAGGACGGCATGAGCGGAATGACTGCAGGCACAGTATTTTATTTCAATGACATGATTAGCATCCGGCCCTATCAGATATCGAGCAGAACACTGAATATCACAGAAGGTTCGGGCCAAGCCGCTGAAGCACCTGAATGGGTACTATACGGCATGGATAAGGATGAGACCATCAGCTCGGAGACCTCGCCCAGATCCAAGCTCATTCACGTACTGGAGGGAGAGCTTCACATGCTCATAGGAGAGCAGCCCTGTCCATTAACCGCCGGGGCAGCGGTAATCGTCCAAGCCGGTACCTGGCATGAATTCGCTGCGCAGAGCAGCTGCAAATTTCTGCAAATCAGCATATAACCTGGAGGTAGATCATATGGAGCAAGAACACTATATTAAAAGATTGCCGCAAGCTGAAGTTATGGATTTACGGAAGATCATTACGGTGGAGGAGCAGCAGGTATCGAGCCTGACCCTGGTACAGCGCTCCAGTCTCGCCATGACACTGATCTCCCTGGATAAAGGCTCATCGATTGGCGGCCACTCCTCCCCGGGCGATGCCATGGTGAATATTCTGTCGGGCGAGGCTCAGATCACCATTGCGGATAAACCCTACACGGTGCTGGCAGGAGAAACGATCATTTTGCCGGCTAATATTCCCCATGCGCTGTATGCTACCGAAGCCTTCCAAATGCTGCTGATTGTGGTCAAACCGGAGAAGAAGGAGCTGAGACATGTTGAAAAAGGAAGTAGGGCATAATTTCCTGGCCAAACTGGGTAAAAAGCGGCTGCGTCCCGGCGGTGTCGCTGCTACGAACTGGTTGATCCGGCATGCGAAGCTGACTAAAGACAGCCGTGTGCTGGAAGTGGCCTGCAACATGTGTACCACCTCTATCCAGCTTGCGCGGGAGTATAAGTGCCAGATTACCGGGATTGATATGGACCCCAGGGCACTTGAGAAGGCTGAGAAGAATATTAGAGATGCCAATCTGGAGGGGTACATTCAGGTCAGACAGGCCAATGCGATGAAGCTGCCTTTTGAGGATAACAGCTTCGACGTCGTCATTAACGAAGCGATGCTGACCATGCTGAATCAGGCGGCGAAGCAGAAGGCTGTAGCTGAATATTTCCGTGTGCTGAAGCCGGGCGGGGTTCTGCTTACGCATGACATCACTTTTGCGAAGAATAACATGGCCGGGGAGCTGGCGGAGCTGCGCCGGACAATTCATATTAATGTAGAGCCGCTGCCTGTGGCAGAGTGGGAAGGACTGTTCAACTCCACCGGATTCAAGAAGATCGAACATTCTACAGGCACCATGTCGCTGATGAGTGTTAAAGGCATGATTCGTGATGAAGGCGTCCCCGGTACACTGCGTATTTTCAAGAATGCACTCAAAAAAGAAAACCGCGCCCAGTTCAAGAAGATGTATACCTTCTTCAATACAACCGGCAAGGACCTGAATTATATCGCCGTGTGCAGCAGCAAGGACTGATGAAAAATCCCGTGCCGCCTGGACTAAAGAGCTCATACACAACAAAAAGGAGCTGTCCCAAAAGCCATGAACTGGCTGCTTGGGAGTCCGAACTGAATCACCGGAATAGCTGAAGGCAGCCCGATCAGGGCGATAATGATCGTTTTCATCAAGAATGGGCCGAGTCCGAATCTTCATCTTGTGCAAGCATGCTCGTTACAAAATCAAATAGCAGCCAAGCAGTGCAGAAGCACTTGTTTGGCTGCTATGCTTATGAACTCATTGCTGATAGCCTGATTAATCCAGCTGTGTTCCGCTGCTGGCGATTACATTCTTGTACCAGTAAAAGCTGTCTTTGCGGGATCTGGCCAGTGTGCCGTTCCCTTCATTGTCCTTGTCGACGTAGATGAATCCGTAGCGCTTCTTCATTTCGCCTGTTCCTGCACTGACCAGATCAATGCAGCCCCACGGAGTGTAGCCGATCAATTCTACCCCGTCCTCCAGCGCTTCACCCATGGTCTTGACATGTTCCCGCAAATAATCGATCCGGTAACCGTCTTGGATTGAACCGTCCGCTTCAACGGTATCTACAGCGCCAAGTCCATTCTCCACTACCATCATAGGAATACCATACCGGTTGTAAATATGGTTCAGGGACCATCTGAGCCCTTGAGGGTCAATCTGCCATTCCCATGCGCTCGCCTGCAGATATGGATTCTTCAGCCCCATCGACAGATTGCCGCCGATAGCCTCCTGATCCGGCGCTGCGCTCACGCAGGTGGATGAATAGTAGCTGAAGGTGTAGAAATCTACACAGCCTTCCCGCAGCGTCTGCTCGTCATCCTCCTCCTGCTGAAGCTTAATATTCTTCTCCTTGAAATATCTTGTGGCGAAGCCCGGATATGCACCTCTGACCTGTACATCCGAGCAGAGGAAATTGCTCAGATTATCCTTTTGCTGCGCCAGCAGAACGTCTTCCGGATTACAGGTCAGCGGGTAAGAACACATGTAGGCAATCATGCAGCCGATCTGGAACTTCTCATTGATCTCATGCCCCAGCTTCACGGCTTTGGCGCTCGCGAGGAACTGGTGATGCAGCGCCTGATAACGCAGTTGCTCATTGTCGCCGATTGCCGAAGTGCCGAGCTCTGCATTGCCCTGCGGCATGATCGCTCCTGCCATGAATGTTCCGAACGGCATCGTCAGAATATTGATTTCGTTGAAGGTCAGCCAGTATTTCACACTGTCCCTGTATCTGTTGAAGATCACTTCACAATAACGGACATAGAAGTCAATCGTTCTGCGGTCGGCCCACCCGTTATAGGCTTCAGCCAGGTGGAAAGGGGCTTCATAATGGGAGATCGTTACCAGCGGTTCGATCTGATGCTTTTTGAGTTCGGTAAAGACCTGATCGTAGAATTGAAGACCCTCCTCATTCGGCTGCGCATCATCCCCATTCGGGAAAATCCGTGACCAGGCGATGGACAAGCGGAATACTTTGAAGCCCATTTCGGCAAACAAAGCGATATCCTCCTTGTAGCGGTGATAGAAATCCACTGCCTCATGGCTCGGATAATTAGAACCGGCTTCCAATACCGGGGTGATTCTTCTGGATACTGTATGCGTTCCGGCGGTAATCACATCGGCAGTGCTTAATCCCTTGCCTCCAGCATCGAATCCGCCCTCCAGCTGATTGGCAGCGGTTGCGCCGCCCCACAGGAAATCCTCCGGAAAACTTTTGTACATTGTGCTCATTATAGTTCCTCCTCGTTTGGGGTTTCATTGAACAGATCAGATCATGACAGTCAGCAGATTCTCCCTGTAATCAATGCTCTTCAGGTCCGTCTCAATCACATCGAGATACTCGGCGGAATTCGAAATAATGACCGGCGTGGTCAGGGTATAGCCGGCCTCTCTGATCGCCGCTACATCAAACTCCATCAGCAGCTGGCCTTTTTTGACCAGATCTCCTTGCTTGGCCTTTGGGGTGAAGTATTTGCCCTTTAATTTGACGGTATCCTTGCCCACATGAATCAGAATATCGACCCCGTTATCACTGGTGATCCCTATGGCATGCCCGGATGCAAACAATGTGGTCAGTACCCCGTCTACCGGTGAGTATACTTTGCCTTCCAGCGGCTCAATCGCGATGCCCTTACCCATGGCTCCTGTAGAGAAAGCTTCGTCTGTCAGCTCGGACAGCGCTCGGACCTGGCCCTTCAGCGGACTTCCCACAGTCTCCTGCTTCACCAGCGTATTGCGCGGGGTGCCTGTGCTCTTGCTCTCTGCAGCCTCTTCATCCTTAAATCCGGAGAAGAATACCAGAATAAAACCTAGAATGAAGCTGATTACAATCGCCGCAATTGCCCCGTAGAAGCCTTTATCCATACCGTCCGGACTGATATAGCTTGGGATGCCGAAGATGCCCAGACCGCCGAGAATATAGCCCTTGGTGCCCATCAGACCGACAATACCGCCCCCGACTGCCGCAGCGACACAGCTTAAGACAAACGGCTTCTTGCGCGGCAGCGTAATCCCGTATATAGCAGGTTCAGTGACACCGAAGATGCCTGAGATGATTGCCGGAATAGACAATGACTTGAGCTTGACGTTCTTAGTCCGCAGCAGAATGGCCAGCACGGCACCGGTCTGGGCAAAGGAAGCCCCGAAGGAAGCTGCCAGAATCGGATCGGATTTCAGCACAGCCATGTTGTTGAGCGCAATCGGAACCAGACCCCAGTGCAGGCCGAAGATGACGAATACCTGCCAGAACGCGCCAACCAGCAAGCCTTCAATAACCGGACTGAGATTGTAGAGGAACAAGGTTCCCTCTCCCAGCAGTTGTCCTGCCCACGTGGAGATTGGACCAATCGCAATCAGTGCCAGCGGAACGGTGACGAGCAGGGTGAAGAACGGAACCAGGAAGGTGCGCACCACACTCGGAATCACTTTCTTGAAGAAGCTTTCCAGCTTAGAGCCTACAAAGGTTGAGATGATGATCGGAATAACGCTGGAGGTATACGACATCAGGATTACCGGGATTCCCAGGAACGTAATGTACACCGGGGATTCAAACAGCGTTCCGCTAAACAGCGTATAGAGCGGCTCGCCGGTTGCCATGGTGCTGCTAAATGTCGGATACACCAATGTAGCACCAATAGCCATTCCGATAAAGATGTTGGCGCCAAACTTCTTCGCCGACGTATACCCGAGGAAAATCGGGAAGAAATAGAACAGGCAGTCCCCAAGCGCATTAAGAATCTGGTAGGTACCCGAAGTATTCGTAATCAGTCCCAGCGTCACAAACAGGGCAGTGAACCCCTTAATCATTCCTGTTGCGCACAGCACACCAAGCGTCGGAGAGAATACCCCGGAGATCGTATCGATAAACCTGTTGAACAGGCTTGTTTTACCGGCCGTGGCTGCCTCTGACCCGTCTTCCTGGAATCCGCCAGCAGCCATAACCTGGGCATAGACCTCAGATACATGATTGCCGATGACAACCTGATATTGGCCGCCGCTCTGGATGACTGTAACGATTCCATCCATATTTTTCAGCACATCTGTGTTCGCCAGTGTGTCGTTCTTAAGTTTGAAGCGCAGACGGGTCACACAGTGGGTTAATCCGTTAACATTTTCTTTGCCGCCGACATTCCTGATAATTTCATTCGCGAGTGCATCATATTTCATCCTAAACCCTCCCATTCCCGATTAAAAAACAAAAAACGAAACCACACGGCAATATTCTGCCGATTTGGTTTCGCCTGCATGACCAGTAACAATCCAAAGGTTTTATTCAGTTTGTCTTTGTGTTACCCGCTGAATGTGAATCGTCAAGTACAGTCTTTCCTCATCCAGAAGCCGGGTGTCCAGGTACTGCTCAATTTTGAGTACACAGCTATGCGCCTTTTTGTATTTGGTCCGTACCTGCTTAAGCAGAAAATCATCAACCGACTCCACCGCTTCCTTCTTGCGTGACCGCTGAAAAAAATACCGCAGATGCGTAATGAACCGTTCATAGCTGACCGAACTCTCATCAATCTCGTTGTTATAGGAATACTTAACAATATTGAGAATGTCATCGATCTGTTGCGTCTGTCTGGTGACATCAGCAATTCTATGACCGGAGCTGTTTATTTGCGCATTGATCAGATGCAGGGCAATATTGCCGGCTTCATCCTCCGGCAGGCGGATGCGGGTATAACCCTCAATGATCTGCAAGGCTTGAAGTGCGATACCATATTCCTTGGGATAACAGCGCTGTATCTCCCAGATGAGCGGATTGGTATTGCGGATCCCCTGGTCCCAGAGCCTAAGTGCATGGGTCAAATGATCCGTTAATGTAACATAGATATAATCGCTTAGGCGCACCTTCAGGGAATGCTTGGCATATTCGATAATATCGTAGCTTAAAGCTACATATTCGGCGGGCGCATCTGCCATTAATGCTTTGAATTTCTCCGAAGCATCATTCTGCTTCAGTACAAACGTCTTCTCAATCAGGGATATATCCACCGGATCGCCGGCGTTCTTCTTGAATCCGATGCCGCGTCCCATGACCACCAGCTCATCTTTGCCTGAATCCTTGGCAATAATGGCATTATTATTGAAAATTTTTTCGATAATCAACCCTCTGCCCTCCTTTATCCCGAATTTCATTCATCAATACAGGATGTAGACGGATTAATCAAGGATTCCCGCGGCGTCCCGCAGGCCTTAACATAAAGAAAGGCAAAACCCAAAACACGTGACCATGTTTTGGGTTTTGCCTTTTCAGTAACAATCCCAAATTCAGAATAGCACTCTATTTCACTTTTGGCAACAAAAATGTTTGCGCTTTCAATGAACGATTGTTCCGCCCGGATGATTGGAACATTCTTCGTATGTAAATAAGCAGAGGATTGATTTCCGGGTAATACGGAAATTAATCCTCTGCTTCATGTTACGGTTGAATAAGAACTTAAACGGATGATGAAGTGACAGACCGGGAATTTCTCCAGCGCAGCTTATACAGCTCCGGCAGTACGACTCCGATCAGCACCAGAACCACTCCGGTCCACTGCAGGCCGCTCACATGCTCATGCAGTACGAACGAGGACAGCAGCACGGCAACCGGCAGTTCAGCAGCACCCAGAATACCAGCCATGCCTCCGCCAATATGCGGAACACCGATGGCGAACAGGACTGGCGGGATAAAGGCGCCGAACAATCCAAGCAGGAAGCCGAACAGCAGCAGCTGACTCCACAGCAAACCGTTAAACAGGAAGTATGGCGGGAACAGGATGAACAGCAGCAGCAGGCCGCCGGTAACCATCCAGGCGCTACGGTAAGCCGGATGCGCAGCCGGAACGGCTTTGCCGCTGAAGATAATGAACATGGAATAGCTTACTGCAGATAACAGCCCGAGCATAAGCCCGAGTGCGTTAAACTCGGCAGCTCCCTGATTCAGAATTCCGGCTGCCAGCAGCGTTCCCCCGAACAGCAGGATCAAGGTTAGCACAGTGATCTTATCGGGGCGCTGACGTTTGCTTACAGCCTGGATCAGCACGCTGATCCAGGTGAACTGGAACAGGAGAATAATGGCGAGCGACGCCGGAATATACCGGAGGGACTGGTAGTACAGCAGACCGGTAACCACTGTTGGCGCGCCGGCGAGCATTAGCAGCAATCTGTGTTTCCAGGCCAGCTTCATGGCCGGAGCCTTGCTGACAGCAGCCGTGGCCGCAGTATTGGTACGGCTGCGCTGTTTGCGGTTCTCTCTAACCTTGGTATATAAGGCCAGCAGCCAGGCGAGAATGCAGCCGGTCAGCAGCTGGGTACCAACAACTTCGCCCAGCTTATAGCCTTCTCCGTATGCTAATACGACGATTGTGGATAAAATGCCGTAGCTCATAGCACCTATGAGCACGGAGATTAAGTATTTCATATCTTTCATTTCAATTATGCCTCCTGAATCTCTGTTGTGTCGGCCGCAACACGCAAATAATCCTAACTCCGGGATAGGGACCTGTGTAACAAAGTCCTTATCATCGTAGTTAGGAAGAGTAGGCTTCCTGTAGAAACCCTCGCCCTGATGTACCTGATGGCTGCGAGGTTATACGAGAACAATATGTAATTATCGGGTTGACGACTGTTCATATGTTACACGTCAAGTGAGCTGGCGTCAACCCTTAATTCTTAAAATTTGTGGTGATACGGAACATAAACCTCTGTGACGGTATTAACCGTGTTATTGCTTACCGTAATCATACATGGAGGGGCGAAGCCGGTAAACTGCTCATAATACGCAATAAACTCCGCTTTGCTGACGCTTTGGAGCGATCCGGGATTCACACGGTCTATCAGCTTATACTCCGTTTCCGCCGTGACAGTGTAGAGATCGTTAATCTTATATTTGTTGAGGATATAGAATCCTCCCGGCAGATCCTCCTCCGTGATACCCAGGGCGGCAAAACGTTCAGAATCTTCAAGCGTCAGCCACTCCACCTGATCCAAATTCAATGTGTCGCTGTCCATGGCAAGACCTGTAACGTAACCAAGGAAGCTGCTCACAGGTGCAATTGCAAAATCTGCGGCAGTTGCCTCATAATCTACTACAAGATTGTCTCTGGATACCGGCTGGCCCAGTTCAGTTCTGATATATTGAACCGCCACCTGAAGCGGGTCAAGCCATGCCTGTTCCGTCCCCGCATCAGCTCCCGCCTGCAGGCCGGCATAGTATGCAGCCAGAGTCTCTTCCGTCTCCGGTGTTTCGTAATACTCATTGCCGCGCGTATCCATCCAGCGTTCGACGGTCCAGATACCTTGCTCTCCCTGCTTCACAGGCTGGGATAATAACAGCTGGCTGGTCTCACCAGCGGTCAAAATAAATTTGACCAGGATATGATTGCCGCTGAATGTTTCATGCGGAAGTATGCCTTTCCCTTCGAAGAACTTGCGGAGAGCTGTTTCCTGACCGGCCGGCCGGGACATGTCGTTCTCCCCGCTCCTGATCTCCCCCAGATACTCCGGTATAGAATCCTGATAGGAGAATACAAGTATCGGCTTGCCCATACTCCCGTCTTCGGTAAGCATTCCGTCTTCTATATTTATATTTCCCAGCTGCATTAATTTGTCTGCATCATCCGGCTTCAGCCTGTATTCCAAAGCCCAAAGCTGCACAGGCGTATCCAGCAGGTGATCGAATTCACCGATGCGCTCAAATGTAGTGATGGTGCTATTCTCAAAAGTTAGATCCGGCACCGCTCTTTGATAGGAGGCAATATTCGCCTTAATGTATTGTTCTGCGTAATCCCTTTCAGTGAATTCTGCCTGCTGTCTGGGGTTGCCAAGCAGTCCCACGCTAATGCCGGCGGTTCCGGCAATACAGAGCAGGACTACCCAGAATGCGGGTTTGCGGTAATGTAAAATATTGCGGATCCGTCCTTTCGTACCACTCTCTCCAAAAGCAAGCGGCGAGCCGTAGGTAAAACGTCTCCCGGTTGACAAAGCTAACAGCGAAAGCGAATAATCCTGCTTGATTCCGCTGCCCAGCTGCCGGATTACACTCTCATCGCAGGATTTCTCCATATCCTCGCTCATCAGGAAGAATGCGAGCCAGACCAGCGGATTGAACCAGTGGATACAGAGTACTGCATAGGCTAGAGGCTTGATGATATGGTCAAATCTGCGGATATGCACCTGCTCATGCTTGATGATATAAGCCCGCTCCTGATCCTGCAGACCCGGGGGAAGATAAATCCGCGGTCTCAGCATACCTGAGACAAACGGGGTTGAGATCCGCCTGGTTTCATAGATGTTCCCGGATATGAGCCGAGCGTTCTCCAGCCTGCGTCTCAGGCGGATTGTGGCAGTCAGGCTGTGTACAAGCATAATGCCAATCCCGGTAAGCCAAATATACAGCGCAGTCTGGGCCCACGGATTACCGGAAGCCGGGCTGTCTGCAGATTGAGCTGTAGCAGTCACTGACTGTGATACAGCATTCACTGGCTGCAGGCTTGCAGCACCTTGGCTCTCCTCCGGTATCTGCAGGACTTGAGCGGACCGGGAATCCGGCAGGACTGCCCCTGCAGCAGCTTGTGAAGCCGTCAATTTCACTGAAATCTGTTGCGCCTCCGCCGGTATTAGACTGATGGCACTCTCGAAAGAGAACGGGCAGATCAGCCGAAACAAGACTATGGACCATAATGCATAGGAATAGATCTTGGGAACCCTGCGGAGCAGCAGCCGCATAAGGATTACAATTACAATACAGTAGCTGCCTGTAATAGTCATCTTCATCAGGTGTTCCAACAGCTGATCCACGGCTATTCCTCCTTATGCTCCTTGATTAGCTTCACAAAGGCATCTACTTCGCTGTCACTAAGCTTCCGGCTCCTGGTGAACGCCGCCAGAAACCTGGGCAAGGAACCCTCGAAGGTCTCCTCCACGAACTGCTTGCTCTGTTCTGCGTAGAAATCCTCTTTATTCAGAATTGCCGTAACTATGCCATTCCGGTTCTCACATATGCCTTTGCTCTCCAAACGCTTCAACATCGTATACGTTGTTGATTTCTTCCAGTTCAGTTCAGCCTCGCACAGCTTCACGAGTTCGCCTGAAGGAACCGGCTCATGGCTCCAGATCAGTTCTGCAAATTTGGACTCCATTTCGGTTAATGCATTTCTGCTCAAGTTATTACGCCCTTTCGGTCTACAAGTTGTAGACTCAACTGAGTTCAGTTTACAACTTGTAGACCGGAATGTCCAGAACTGAAACCCAGCCCGTTCAACGTGCCAGCAGCACTCATCTTATTGGGCTGCTGCAGTCCCCAGCTTCACTTCACCTGTGACTTTATTCCATTGCAGGCCTATACCCAGAATCCCGCAGATATCCTCCAGCGGGAATATTGTGCTATCGGGCAAGCTGCCTATTTTAAACTCACGGCCTGATTTCTTGCCATTGATATACAATTCGAGCGGATCGCTGACCTTAACCTGAATCGTCGAATTCCCGTAAACAATGGACCAGACAGTGAAATGATAATTGCCGAGCTTCGGATCCGGATTGGATATCCCCCTGCTGACCTGTACACCAAGCGCCTTGAATACACTGGTCAACGGAACATACAGTTTGCCGTCAATCACTGCTGCGGTTCCATAGAAATATAACGGCTTCCCGTTCACGGCGAAAGTTAGCGGATGCTGGACCGGTGCAAGGACATAACCCTCTTCATCCCTGGTTGTCGTACCGCTGCCAGTCGCAAGTCCCGAGTCAAAACCGTCCCCCCAACCGAGAAAAGCACCCTCTTTGCTCTGGGCAAATCCGAAGTTCCCGCTGCTTCCCCATATATTAGTGATGCCGTCTCCGTCTTTTACCTGAAACGGTTTAACCTGCGCTCCTGAGTTGTAATTCCATTGCCAGACTGTCCCATTCTTCTTCAGTACATAGAGCCGGTAGAATCCCGCCTGCAGCTGATAGACGCCGTTAAGATTGGCAACGGGTAACGTCGCTTGAAGCCCCTTGTTCCAGCGCAGGATCTGGCCGTCGCTTCGGAGCAGGAACACCTCACCTTGCGATGCTGCCATACTTGTTATAGAAGATGAAGCCAGCGTACCTACACTGACCGGATCACTCCCAAGGCGCATCCGTTTCAGGACACTGTTATAGATGCTTATCTGCTTCACACTGCCAGCCCCGGTAAGAAACAACGCATCGTTACCATTAATCACAGCGGATTTAATTCCTGAAACGCCTTCAAGCGCTTGATACCGGATCTGAACCAGCCTGCTGTCAGCCTGATCATAGGACGGATACCATAGCATTGCGGTCCCGTCTTTTTTCACAGCAATTCCCTTGGAGCCGTCCGTAGTCAGGAATGAAACGTCCTGAAGACCTTCGAGCTTAACCGGACCTTCCCTTCTTTGATCGGGCAGAATGGGGTCATTCGGAATGAAGCTGCTGTAGGCTTGACCCCAGCCCCATACCTCACCGCCCCCGCTGAGCGCGAAGGATGTATTCCCGCCTGCCGCCACCTGCACGATACCGCTTAGACCCTCCACTCTTCTGGGAACGTACTGATTAATGCTGGTACCGTCGCCGACCTGGCCTTGTTTGTTGTATCCCCAGCCGGTCACTGTCCCGTCGCTCCAGGCCGCAATTCCATGCGCAGAACCGCCGGATGCACTTACCACTTTTAACGCAGGCGCCGCAGCTGCTTCCTTGCCGGAAGGCAGGAATACGGACACCACCAGTATACATACTATGAGCTGAATTACTGTTTTACGTAAAAGCAAAGTCTTTTCCCCCTTGCACTCTTCTTTTCCCCATAATTATCCTATCCACTAGACTAGTATACTTCCAATTATTAGTACAGCACAGCGGGGAAATGTAAAATCCCAACATGCTAAACGTTACATGCACAGTATTTCTCTCCATTTACGAATCAAAAGGCGCAGTAGCTAAATATACTCTTGGAGGGGGTGTTAATCCTGAATAGTTCCGGACCTGTGAAGCTGCTGGGCGTAATTGCCGGAGTCGTCATTCTGAACATTGCTATCTTATCGCCAGGACTGCTGGGAATAGCTATCGGCGGGTCCAGTGCTCTTGAAACTGCAACAGGGGTAACCCTGCTCGTTGTCAGCCTGCTGATTGTGCTTTACGGGAGTTATACCCTGCTCTTCAAACGGGCAATTGTTCCCGCTGTCCCTCCTCTCGATTCACGGGAAGACTATATAGCTGAACTTTACCGCTACCGTAATGTGAGGGTACTGAAAGAGGATGTCGCCCTGGCCCTGGATCAGCTGGAGCGGATGGATAAAAAAAAGCTGACGCTGCTGAATGTTCTTGCCGGGCGTTTCGGGCGGGAGGAGCTCAGTTTCCGGAAGTTCCATACAGTGATTCAAGAAGTGGAGAAGCTCCTGTATCTGAATATCCGCAGTATTCTGAACAAACTAAGCGTATTCGATGCCGCCGAATTCTCGCAATTTACGGGTACAATTAACTCCGGCAGATTCACAAGTACATTCATCCAGAAGAAAAACGCCTTGTTCAACGAATATTTCACCCATGTCAAAGGCTGTCTGGCAGCAAACGAAGAGATTCTGCTGAAGCTGGACCAGCTGCTGCTGGAGATCTCCCGGCTCGGAAGTGCTGATTATGACGCCGCTCTGGAAATGCCCTGCATGCAGGAGCTGACCGCCCTGATCGGGCAGACGAAACTCTATCAGTAACGAAAGGAAGATGATTATGGCCGGGAAAGGCAAAACATTCATCGTACTTGGCCTCATCGCCGTGTCCGTCTTTGCGCTTGTCTACTTCGGAATCAGCCTGACCGCGAACTTGGGCAAATCCAAGACAGAGATCTCTGCAGAAGATGCGGATAAAAGGCTGAACAGGATCTATAAAGATATTAACGTGAGCAGTACCGCACCTGTAAAAGGGCAAATTGATCTTGATCCGGCAGCAGTCGGCGATTCATTGCCCGATATCTCCAAATTCCCGCTTTCTGTGAACAGCACAACGGACAGCTATGCCGAAATTTTCTCCTCGACCGAGAAATCCGGCACCGGCAACGACGGCTGGCTGAATGAAGTGGCCAATGACTTCAACTCTGCGGGTATCCTCGTGGACGGCAAGCCCGTCTCGGTCAGCATTCGTAATATTGCATCAGGCACAGCCGCAGATTATATCCGGTCCGGCAAATATGTGCCAGACGCCTACACTTCGTCCAATGAGCTATGGGGTGAAATGGTCAAGGCAAGCGGCATCTCAGCGGAACTTGTATCTGAGCGGCTGGCCGGCAATGTGGCCGGGGTGGTCATGAGCAAGCAGAAATATGATCAGCTGGTCGGCAAATACGGCTCGATTAATGTGAAGACGATCACCGATGCCATTGCAGCGAATGAGCTCGCGATGGGCTACACTGATCCTTTTGCCAGCTCCACGGGATTGAATTTCCTCGTGACTGCACTGGGCACGTTCGACAGTACGGATCTGCTTGGGGACAAGGCGGTTCAAGGCTTTGAGAAGTTCCAGGCGAATGTGCCTTTCATTGCCTCCACTACCCTGCAGATGCGGGACGCAGCGAAGTCGGGCATGCTGGATGCTTTTGTGCTGGAATATCAGACGTATGTCAATGCGGCAGATCTGACAAGCGGTTATGTGTTTACCCCCTTCGGGGTACGGCATGACAGTCCACTCTATGCACTGGGTGATTTGCCAAAAGAGAAGCTGGAGATCATCCGCAAGTTCGCCGAATTTGCCGTGCAGGACAAATACCAGACAGCAGCCTCAGACAGAGGCTTTAACGGTCTGAATGATTACAAGTCCGAGCTGGCTCCGGTGGACGGCTCCCTCCTCTCCTCAGCCCAGAAGCTATGGAAGGAGAAAAAAGACGGCAGCAAACAGATTGCCGCAGTATTTGTTGCTGATGTATCGGGCAGCATGGCCGGGGAACCGCTGAACCGGCTCAAGGAATCGCTGCTGAAGGGCCAGAAGTTTCTGGGCAAGGACAACAGCATCGGGTTTGTCTCCTACTCCAGTGATGTAACGATTAATCTGCCGATCGGCAAATACGACACCAATCATCAGTCCATGTTCGTTGGGGCGATCAATAGCCTGCAGGCTGCCGGCGGGACGGCTACTTTTGACGGAATGGTCGTGGCCATGAAGATGCTGAAGGAGGAGCTCGCGCTGCATCCGGAGATGAAACCGCTGATCTTCGTGCTTAGCGACGGGGAGACGAACGAAGGACATTCATTGGATGAGATCAGAGGATTGATTGAGAGCTACAAAATCCCCGTATATACAATTGGATATAACGCCAACATCAAGGCGCTGGAGAGCATTTCAAGCATCAACGAGGCGGCTAATATCAATGCAGATACTGAAGATGTGGTCTACAAAATCGGCAATCTGCTCAATGTGCAAATGTAAGTCCCATAATCCCGAAGGAGGGTTCCCATGTCATTCTCAATGGAAATTCCCAGCCCTGAGAAGCTGAAAGAGGCCGTCGAAGAGCAGGTGCAGACGGAGCCGGAGGAAGTTACGCAGCTGAAGGAACAGGCGGTCAATAATGTATCCAATATTCTTGCCCTGGATTTCGATTCACTGGAGAAACGCAAATCAGTGCTGCAGTCGATTGACAGCTTCGGGATGGGCACCATGCGCTCCTCTTCGGAGAAGAATTCGCTCCTGCAGGTATCTGTAGGTAATCTCTCCAAGACCGGTGATGAAGGCGGCCAGGTCGCCAAGGGATTAACAGAGCTGCATCTCCAGCTGAAGGATCTGGATCCGAGTGCAGTTGATTTCGCCAAAAGCGGCTTCCTGGGCAAGTTCTTCCATCCCTTGCGTAATTACTTCGCCAAATACCAGAAGGCGGATAGTGTCATCTCCGATATCATTCTGTCTCTGGATAAAGGCAAAAGCGTGCTGAAAAATGACAATATCACCTTAGAGATTGAGCAACAGACTCTGCGGGAGCTGACTAAACGGCTGAAAAAGGAAATTCAGCTCGGCATCCTGATGGATCAGGAGATCGAGACGCAGATTGAGGCGGCTAAGCAGCGCAGTGAAGACGAGGATAAAATCCGGTTCATCACCGAAGAAGTCCTATTCCCGTTACGTCAGAGGGTAATGGATCTGCAGCAGATGCTGGTGGTCAATCAGCAGGGGATCATGGCCATTGAAGTCGTAATACGCAACAACAAAGAGCTGATCCGCGGTGTGGACAGAGCACGGAACGTCACGGTATCTGCGCTCAAAATTTCGGTTACGGTCGCAAGTGCCTTATACAATCAGAGGATCGTACTCAAAAAGATCGAGCTGCTGAACCAGACCACCAACAACCTGATCAGCGGCACCTCCAAAATGTTGAAAGACCAGGGCGCGGCCATTCACAAGCAATCGCTCGAAACCAGTATTTCCGCTGACACCTTGAAGCAGGCGTTCACAGATGTCCTGTCTGCGCTTGATTCTATCAGCACCTATAAGCAGGAAGCCCTCCCCAAGATGCGGGAGACGATCAACCAGTTCCGGGAACTGGCGGATAGCGGCGAACAGCAGATCCGGCGGCTGGAAAAAGGCAGTACGCTGGGGTTATAGCACTACTGTTGTCAGCTTAAAATAAAGGATTGGACTGAGCTCCGAAATCAAAACAGCGACAGTCAAGGACGCTATTTCCTGTCCTTAGCTGTCGCTGTTTTGATAGATAACGTTTAGCGAACTATATAATAATTGTAATCCTGTAAGCATTCCCCCCCAAGATTGGACTTGTCTGTACCCCAAAAGTGCAAACTGTTGCATTCACCGCAAGAATTGGAAATCGCGCACGAAATACCAGGAATCTGAGTAACTAAACGGTACCGTCGCTCTTCAGCGCTAGACTATAATCACCTCCTGCCCGAAACAGCTGGAGTATAGGCAGGCG
Organism: Paenibacillus sp. FSL R10-2199; assembly: GCF_038000235.1. Lineage (NCBI taxonomy): Bacteria > Bacillati > Bacillota > Bacilli > Caryophanales > Paenibacillaceae > Paenibacillus > Paenibacillus sp. FSL R10-2199. Next base: position 5,717,133 of record NZ_JBBOBO010000001.1, read on the forward strand.
TTACCGCCACAACGGAATACCGTCAGTACGTGATACCTCAGAAGCCGGCTTCATTTAGTTTAACAGGGATGCCAAATTCCATTTCCCACTGTCCTGCCGTATGGTCAAGCGAGTTGGGGAAGAAAATTTCCAGGGCTGGTCTCGTGACGTCCCATACATACGGGCTTAGAGGAAGCCACTCGGTGGAGACTAAGTGGAGCAGATCTCTCACCGTATCCGGTCTGTCTTTCAACTGCACAAGGGCGTACTTGCCTCCGGGAATCGTCCGGACACCCAGATCGCCAGTCGGTGTCATCCGGTGCTCCGTTGTAATACAAGCATCGTACCTGTGTCTGCCATCCGGCGTGATGTAAGGGTCGTCTAAGATGAGTCCGACAGTTAAGCTGTCTTTATTCAAGGCTTCTCTCGCGACCAACCATGAGGCTACATGCTCAAAGAGCCCTGTAATATCCGAATTAATCCTTCCTTCATTGATAGTCCCCCTATATCGGGCATAGATCGTATTCATCGGAGCAAGGCTCCGAATCTCGATCGGAAGCTCTGCCAGCTTGCCGGACAGTTCGGTGGACTTCTCTAAGGTGACTTTAGCCCTAAACCGTTCTGCGATCGTCCGCAGACGAAATCTGTCCCGGTATTCAGAAGCGCTCAGACCGGTATGCTTGCGGAATACTCTGCAAAAGTGGGCCTGAGTTTGCAGACCGCAATCCAAGGCGATATCAGTTATACTTCTACCTGGATGAAACAATAACAGCTTAATTGCCTTCTCAATGCGGATCCGCTGGATAAACCCGTGCACATTCTCATCCATCACCGTTTTAAACACCCGATGAAAGTGATAGGGTGAGTAGGCACTCACGTCCGATACTTCTTCAAGGGTTAATGGCTCCGTAAGATGCTCTTCCATGTAGTTGACGACATGGTTGATCCGGTACCGGTATTCCAATTCCAAGGCTTTTGCTGCCACAATCCGTTTCCCTCCTTTCCTTTTTCCTATTCATAGATTCAGTCTTTTTTTATTATAGCAAGAATTGTTAATTCGTTAGCAAGAAATTGGAAGACGATACACGCCCATTACACTACCATAAGGGAGTTCGAATTATAAATTTAAGGGGTGTGTTACTCTATGAACAAATTATTCAGCTTTGCTAAGCTGGCCATGGTGGCTGGGGCATTTTGTCTGATCCTTGCCACTTCCGCTTGCTCTTCCGAAAAGTCCTCAACCTCCGTGCCATCCCTCAACAGCTCCAAGGTGATTAGCTTGCCTAATGGGGAGTGGCAGATCGGCACTCCAGAGCAGGTTGAGATGGATTCCAAGGAAATCGAGGCAGTGATGCAACTTGCCAAGAAATCGGCGGTTCTTTCCATGCTGGTTGTTAGAGACGGCACAATCGTCTCCGAGTATTATAAGGATGGCATGCCGGATTCTATGCTGGCTGTAAACTCCATCACTAAGAGCGTGACTTCGCTCTTAATCGGGATAGCTATCGATAAAGGCTATCTGAAAGGAATTAATGAGCCGATCGAGGCATTTTTTCCCGAATATAAAGATTCGTTCGATTCATCAGCTAAGAAATCCATTACCATGGAGCATCTGCTCAGTATGACAAGTGGCTTGCATTTCCCGGAATGGACTGAGTGGAACTATATGCTCAAACCTATGACAGAGACCAAGGATTGGAACCAATTTATACTTAGCCAATCAATGGATGACGCCCCAGGTATTATTTGGAATTATAATACGGGCGGTTCCCAATTGCTGGCGGCGATTATCAGAAAAACGACTGGAAAATCCGAACTCGATTTTGCCAAAGAGCATCTGTTAGGTCCTCTCGACATTAATAGCGTAGAGTGGCCTAGTTCACCGGATGATTCGAATTCAGGTGGTTTCGGACTGAAGATGAAGCCAAGGGATCTAGCGAAGATTGGCCAATTGGTGCTTAACCATGGCATATGGAATGGTAAACGCATTGTATCGGAGGCATGGATCCAGGATACGACCACTCCGCATTCGGAGGGAAATATTAATTTTGGTAATTATGGTTTACATTGGTGGATAAATCAGTACAGCGGACATAAGGCCATTTTCGGTATGGGTTATGCCGGCCAATATTTGACACTCGTACCCGACCTTGATCTAGTAATTGTCGTAAACTCGGCTTTCTCCAAGAATCCCCAGGATACCCTCCTCCCCATTCAGTTTATCGGGCGCTTGGTCAAAGCCGTGAGAACAGATTGAGGAAATCCTAAGAATCGCCCTACAACTTTCATTCGTTTGAAAATGTGATTATTAACTTATGGAGCACCGGGATGGAACAGCCAACCAAGAGACAAATAATCAAGAATGTTATCTAATGTCATTTTTTCTATTGATAGTCAATATTGTAATGTGTCATTTGTACAGACTGCTCTTCGATTACATATTATTCTATAAAACATTCCATTATCCAGCCGATTCCCCTCAGTCCTCCAGAGGTAAATAAGAAGACAAAGGGGGCTGAGCTATGCGTTGCCATAATATGAAACCGCGGATTTCCGTACAACCAGCCATCTGATTATTGTCTCTCTTCTTCCTGTTCTTAAGCTGCGCCACCTGGTCTCCCCGGTCCTCTGCAGCCGGCTTCGCCGCTTCCTGGCCCTACAAGGCAGATGTTATACATAGCCAGCAGATGGTTGTTGTCGAAGCGAAGTCCATCCATTCCCAGACCGGCCAGCTGTCGCTTCAGCAGAACATCGGCGGGCAATGGCAATCCGTCCTCTCAGGAATACCCGTCACCTTGGGCAGCAAGGGCATCGGCAAAATCAAGGAAGGTGACGGGCGGACCCCCTCCGGTATCTACCGCCTCGGCTCAGGTTTCGGATCAGCAATGAATCCCGGCGGACTTCGTATCTTCTATACAAGAACGTCTAATCAGGATTACTGGGTCGATGATCCGTTATCCAGCCAGTACAATCAATGGGTGAATTATGCCGGCAATCCGGATCAGCGCTGGCGGTCTTATGAGCGGCTCCAGCAGCCCCTATATAAATACGCTATCATTCTGAAATACAACGATGATCCGGTTATGTCCGGCAAAGGCAGCGCTATCTTCCTGCATATCTGGAGAGCCGCTGGCAAGCCTACTGCCGGCTGCATTGCCATGTCGGAGTCTAATCTCCTTCAGCTGATGAGGCTGCTTGACCCTGAACTTTCTCCGGCCAGTGCTATTGGCATATCCGGCTGATACAAATCCGGCAACTTTTTTAACAAATATTGGTTTGTATATCCTTCCGCACTAATGTATATTTATACAGTTACTGTAATGAATATACCTGTGCCAAGGAGGGATACCACGATGCATTTTCTGGATATAAGCCAGCTCACCGCTGAGCAGATCCTTGAAATATTTGAATTAACCGATCAGCTTCGTTACAGAAGCCCGGAGCCTTTACTTGCAGGAAAAACGATGATTCTCTTCTTCCCCGATACCAGTCTGCGGACCCGGATCAGCTTCGAGAAAGGCATCAGGGACCTCGGCGGAGCCTATATTACATTTCCGCCGGAAGCCCTGGACAAGAAAGAATCTCCCGGCGATATGATCCGCTATCTGGAGAACTGGGGTGACGGGATTATCGCCAGATATCCCGAGTTGTCCAAGCTGGAAGAGCTGTCGGCGCACGCCTCGATTCCAGTCATTAATGCCATGACAGCGCACAATCACCCCTGTGAGATTCTGGCTGACCTGTACGCCCTGCGCTCCATCAGAGATAACTACCGGGAACTGACCTACACCTTCGTAGGTCCGGCAGGCAATATATCCAGAAGCTGGATGGAAGCCGCCAAGGCTCTTGACCTCTCTTTCAATCATGTATGCACGGCAGGCAAAGAGATGGGGACAGAGAACCCTAATTATGCGTTTCACACCAGTCTGGACAGCATTCTGCCGGAGAGCGACGTTATTCTTACCGATTCTTTGCCAGTGACATGCCTGACCCAGGAGTATCTTGGCGCCTATCAAATTACCCTTGAGCGGATGAAGTCTGCCAAACCGGATGCCATCTTAAATCCTTGCCCCCCATTCTTCCGCAATGAGGAAGTAAGTGAAGATGCGATTGCTTCGCCTTATTTTGCCGGGTTCGGATTCAAGAAAAGCCTGATCTATCTACAGCAGGCCATCCTTATCTATTGTTTATCCCACTAACTGCAGAGCAGTCTTCAGGTAGCTTTCAATTTGAGGTGTGAAGCGGTCATCCGAGGCATCAAGCATAGACAGCAGCTTCTGGATTATTTGCAGAATAACGGCTATCCCCGGGCCCCTCCAGCAGCACATTCTCATATGCTTTTTTAAGTGCAGGGTCAACAGCTTCATCCTCATAATCATAAGCCGGAGTGTTGTCCGTCCCATAGAACGTTCTCGACACTGCGTATCCCAGCTCTGTTTGGACAACGCTGACCCGGTTGGACTTCGGATAGTTCTGGACAAAATCCTCCATAATTACCGCCTTGGCTATAATCTCATCCCACGTAATGACGATACCGGCATCGTAGGTTGCCGGGCGGTTGCTCTCTGTGGCCATGAGATCCATATAAGCTGCAATATCTTTTGCAATATACGGTTTAAACGCTTTGAAGCCCTCATAATGCATAATAGGATAATACATCCCCTCACTGGTCTCGATTTTATAACCCGTATCTCTCAATTCTATTAACAACTTCCGGATATTGGCCTCCTGAACCGAGCTCAACAATCCGCTGTATGTTAGCCCGCTCTTGGCTGCAGCTCTATCAATTACTTGCTTTATACACGGCCTCCTTCTGTGAGAATGCTGCCGCAGTGGCCTGAGGTGTAGAATTTCCTGTAACAATGCTGCTAAAGATCAGAACTAGGCCTAGTAAAGCTCCTTTACACCATACCGGCAAATTGAAATGTAATCTTCTCATCTGCTAACCTCCCGAAGAATAGATGTCTGTCTGATAGCTGAACTTAAGTTTAGCTATTCTCTTATTACCCGATTACCGGATAAGATGCCTCCGGATGGCAGAATTTGAGCTGTTTGCAGAAACCGGCCGCATCGCTCCAGGCGGATAATATTTACATACCGGCTGCGGTGTGAGAAGATATCTTTTGTTTTTTGGCAAAAAAAGTGAGAAACCGCAGGCCGTCCGCGCGTCTTATAAGTAAATACGTCCATTTGGAGGCAATAGATGAAGGAACAAGACAATGCCGAAATCATAATTGCCGAGGTGCTGGCCGGAAATCGTGAGGCCTTTGCTATACTGGTAGACCAGTATAAATCCGGTTTATACCTTCTGCTGCTGGGCCTCGGTGCGAGCCATCAGGATGCGCAGGATCTGGCGCAGGATACTTTCATTCAGGCCTATCAGAAGCTGCGCAGCCATAATGAACAGTCCAGCTTCGCAGCCTGGCTCTACGCCATTGCCATCAACCGGTTCAAATCACAGAAGCGGCGCAAGGCATTCTCTTTCTCGGGAGGCTCCATTCTGGAGGAGATGGATCAGGCCCCGACACCTGAAGAGCGGTATATGATCAAGGAAAACAAGCTGGAGCTGCAAAAAAAGCTGGCCCGGCTTCCGGAACGCTACCGGATCGTGCTGCTGTTGCGTTATACCAATGAATTGACTTATGAGGAGATTGCCGCCATCACGGGAATTACTTTGCATCAGGTGAAGAACCGTCTGCACCGCGCCCGCTTGAAGCTCAAAAAACAATGGCCGAAACCGAAGGAGGATTCCAATGAAAAAATCGGATTACCGCACACACGATAATGTGGCAGATGAGGAAATGCTAATGTCTCTGTCCGGTTATGATGATCATCAGATGGATGAGGATTTCACGGGGCGTGTTATGGAGCAAATCCGCCAGACGGAGATTTTGCCCGCATCAAACGGGTCCATGGCTGGCTATACCAGCAATCCCGGCCGCAGAAGGTTCCGGCGTAATGTACTATGGGCAGGCTTGGGTACAGCTGCCATTGCGCTGGCGGTCCTGCTGTTCCTGCTCCCGGACTTATCTGCTCTACAGCAGATCCAATCCTCCAAATCCCAGCGGCTGCTCATACTGCCTTCCGAGTGGAGTGACCATCACCTGCTGGAAGCCAAGAAAGCCGGGGTAGTGAAGCTGCCTGATATTGAGGTCACGGATCAGGGCTATACGCTGACGCTGCAAGAGGTTGTTGCCGACCCGAACCGGATGATTCTGAATCTCAGAATTACCGATGCCAAAGGGCAGCCAGATGAAGAAATGATGAGTATGTTTGATATCACCCAGCTGCAGCTCCGTAACGAGGAAGGGCTAGAAATTGGAGACCTGCAGGGTATCAATCATATGAGTACTAAGCTCGGCCCCGATAAGTTCAGGATTGAATATCTGTTATTAACCTATTATTTCAAAGGAGAACAGCCCGGGGATACCGTGTTCATTGAAGGGAAGGTTCACGAGCTGATGCTGAAATACAAGACCAATGATAGGATTTCGGGGAATTGGAGCTTCAGTTATGCTGCAGACATGACAACCGCCAATGCTCTGACAGTGAACACTGATTTGAGTAAATACAGCTACACCACACCTCAAGGGCTGGAAATTCTGATGAAAGGCATCACGCATTCTCCTGCCGGTGCCAAAATTGAATTCAGTACCCTGCTAAAGGATGAGCTGGCCTCCCAAGTTCCGGAGAACCGCAGGGTTAATCTGGGTGTCAGGTATCATTTCGAGAATGCCAAAGGTCAAATTGTGGGCTCACTCATTAATAGTAAATATGGCGGAATGTCTGAGATAAACAGAGTCGGTCATGATCTCCAATTGAACTGGAGTTATTACTTAACGGAACTTCCATATCTCAGCGAGCCTATTTATTTCGTACTCGACGGCTTCTCCATCCCTGTTGAATCGGATGATTCATTAACGTTCAATCCGGCGCTTCTGAAGACAAAGCCTGCTGTCTTTGCAGCAGAGGGTGATATTTTGAATGTAAATAATATAAAGATCACTGAGACTCAGACCTTGCCTGGGCTGTCAGCCTGGATGGCTGTCAGCGGCAAATTCAGCAATGAATTCGATATGGACAAATGGATGGCCCGGGACGGCAATGGCACTGAGTATGATGTAATCCGCTGGGGTTCCTACCGGGAGGGGGATCTCGTTACCTTTGGCCAGAGCAGTGGGAACTCCGATCTTGTGTATCTGATTGTTGACGGTATGAAATCCATCCCGAAGGAGCTGACGCTAATCCGCACAGTCACAGACAAACTCTTCAATGACGCCGACTGGAGCTTCGAATTGCCTCGCTCGGCAGCAACTTCACAATAATTTCCGCGTCTATTCCTAATAATAGGGATTCCTCATCCCAATAATAGGAAATGGATGTGAATCTATGAACCGCAGTATTAGGCTATTCTTGCTATTGCTTGTATCCATTGCCGCACTCGGCGGCTGCAGTTCAGAGCAGGCTGGTTCCCCTAAGCCTTCTTCCTCATCCGCTGCTCCCGGATTCACGGGAACGGTGCCCACAAGCACACCTGAACCTGCCGTTTCTCCGTCTGCGCCTGGAGTTAGCGTAGCCCCTGCTGCGGCGGCTGTGCCGGATCCGGCAGATTCCTTCCGGGGTGTCCGGCTTGTCAGCAAACAGGGAGAGGTTATAAGAGAATGGGCTTCAGCAGCCATTAACTTGTTCCAACCGGTAAGGACCGGCCTGAACGAACAGCAGCAGCTGCTTATCTACCACATCGGCAGTGAGCAGCCTGAGCTTCTGGCGGAGGACGGAAGCATAACATCCTGGCCGGCGCCGCAATGGTCCGGTGAGGAACCTCCCTACGGTAATGACTACGGCAATGATGTGCTCTATGCCGACCGGCTGCTGAATGATGAGATTTTTGCCGTCAAAGGAAACCGCACTTTATACCTGGTGAATATTACAACCGGAGAAGCCAAAAAGCTGTATTCTGCCGAGCGGGCGGTCTATGGACTCACCGCATCCCCGGATAACAGCCAGGCTGCCCTGCTTGTTGCCTCTGAGCCGTATATAGGTCCTGACGCCGATTTGATTGTTCTGAACCGTAAGGGAGAAGAAGTATTCACCAAACCGAGGGCCAGCGTCCAAAGCCACAGTGACGGATTTCTGTTTATTTATCCGATGGCCTGGAAAGATCCCGGTATCCTCACAGTTCCGGTCAGCGGATATGAGCAATATGGCAACGGTGGCGTGAATCTGGTTCATACGGATACTGGGGTAACCGAGTTCTTGGAGAAGCCTTCCCTTCCCGCTGACCTGCTTCTGCTATTTGAGGAATCCGCCGGAAAGGTGAAATTCCCGGAGGAGCTGCACTTCCTCCCCGAGCCTGGAGACCAGCCTGTGTATTATGCGGTTCAAGGCATGAATTCGGATATCTGGCTGCTTAATCAGAAGACCCGGCAAGCCGTGAAGCTGGAGAGGGGACGTCTGCTGAAATGGACCAGTGACGGCAACCTGCTGATAGGCAAAACCTCAAGGGAACTGCTGGAGGCCTATATAGGAACAGATTCCTTATAACATGCTGTCTCTAGCATAATTTTCGATACCGTATCTACCACACGCAATAAAAGCGGGGATCAGCCTATGCGCCGGTCCCCGCTTCCCTGTATTCACTACAAATTTATATTTTCTCATCCCAAATCTTCCGCTCATTCTCCTTCACCAGCAGCTCAGCCGCCTCGGGGTAGACCGTCCGGAACGGATGATGTTTGGCTTCGATGACCTCCACCATTTTATCAATCATTTCCTGGGGGTCCTGCTGCAATGCAAGCATTGCGGCACCTTTTAGCATATCCGCGCGTTTCGTGAAATTGACTTTCTCGTCATACCATTTCTCTTTCTCTTCAAACATCATATCATTGAAGCCTGTCTTATAGGGTCCCGGATTAATGGTCGCTACCTGGATGCCGAATTCAGCGCCCGCTGCCGGCACCGGTTATGAAAATCGTTTTTTTGCCAAACATATAATCTCCTCCAGTGTCAGGTATAGTAGTTATATCAGCAGGCATTATCAATTACCGAAGAGCTGCGGATGATTACATGGTGATTTTACCCCTACCCTGGCAAGATAATCATATGCTTCCACTTGTACTTCCCGTATAATGCGTTCGGTTACATTTTCTCATTCATGCAAGCCTTGGGACTCTTTCCATCACTCGTCAGACTATATTTCCTTTCCTCCCCGCAGGTTTACCGCCTTTCAGCATACATAAGAACGCAGAATCCCCTAGCAACTTCCTTGATAACTTTAATGTTAAAGTTAATAATTGGTTCTTTAGATTTATATTACATATTGTGAATCTCTCCGATATCTTATTAGAACAGTATTTACTGTATACCACACTGCCAAAGAGGAGACTTCACATGAACGCTTTAAAGTTATTATCCAGAAAACTAGGTTGTATTCTGCTTGTACTGTTACTGGTGACCATCGGTACAGCCGGCGCCAGCCAAACACAAACGGCTTCAGCGGCAACAGCAGGCAAAGCATATGTGTATTATGTATCCAATGAAGTTCTATACCGTGTAACGACAGACGGAAGCGAAACACAGAAAATCGCCGAGAATTTCGATGGCAACGGATTAATGTCGACAGGTAAATATCTCTATTTTTACTATGAGAGCATCATGGGTATACAGCGCCTGTCACTAACTGATCCCGATGCCTTAATCACCAATTTTAGCGGAGATCGCAATATTGTCTATTTCCTGATCGATGGTGACTTCCTGTACTTCATGGATGACACGGGCAGCATCTACCGGACTTCAGCCAATGCTGAAGATGATACCCAGCTTACGCGGGTCGCAGACAATGCAGATGCGAACTTCCAGTGCTTTGACGTCCTGAATGGACGAATCTACTATAATGCCTTGAAGGATACAACCACTACCTGGGTAGCTTCTAAGCCTAGTGACGGGAGCGGAACCATTCAATGGATCGCCAGCGGAGCTATTCAGGATGCCAGTTTCATCCACCCGTATGGTGCCAGCTTAAACCTGATGATTGACACTATTCCTGGTGAAACAGAATATTCCCTTAATTCTAAGGTGCTCTACACGCTTCCCTTAAGCGGAGGGGCTCCCAAAGCAGCCAATGCCAAAAGTCCGCTGGATTCAAATGAAGTGTACGCTGGCACCTGGTCCAATAATTACTTCCTGTTTAACAAAGGGATTAAACTTGATGCAAAAGGAGAGAACAATTTCAGCACTGGCAAAGGCTTCCTGATCGACAAAAACGGAAAGATCCTTCAACTTAGCCAGAATAGTGTCCTAAGCATCAGCGAGTTAAGCAATACCAAACTGGCATATGTGGATTCCAAGGGCAAAGCATATATCAGCACTCTTGCAAATGGCAAAATAGCCTCATCCAAGGCACTTGCACTGACTAATGTTATCAATGTCCAAACCGTAAAGAATGGAACCACGCTTACTACCATTTTTTATACCAAAACCGATGCTTATGTACTGAATGCCGATTCAACACTGACCAAGATGGCGGGTGTAGAATCTGACTACTCCGTAATTACAAACGATATCCAGGGTATATATTATATTAACGCTGGAGACAACGATTGTTTGTACCGGTTCAGCAATGACGGTAAAACCAAAACCAAGCTTTCGGCTGGCCCGGTAACTTTTATCGGCTTGCTCTCCACACATTAAATACCAGACTATGAAGGAGCTTCTATTTGAAGCCCTGGTTCAGAAGAAAAGACCATGCACTGATATAACAGCTGCATGGCCTTTTTTTTCATTTAAATATCAATTCACACAAATAACCGTATCCCGTCTGAAAAGTTCCGGAGCAAGCCGCAGACTTCTTCCGGCTCCCCCATTCATAATTTCAATCAGCAATTCAGCGGCAAGCGTTCCAATTTCTTCGTACCGGTGACGTATGGTGATAAGCGGCGCATTCGTATTTTCGGTAAAAAAGCATTATCATAGCCGATCACCGGGAGATCGTCAGGCAACTTTATCCCCTTACGGCCCAATTCATAATTGCCCTCATAGCACGAGGTCATTGGCACAGCATACCGCATAATATCAAGTTTGCTGTCCAGAGAAGGCATTCTGAATTAGCCCGGTTTAGGAGCGTTTCCCGTAGGCCTTGCCCTCTTTTACCGTCTGTACATGATACATATTTACTGTAGTGCTAATGATATAAGCAGGCTTCGCCTGCCCTCTGCTGTTCTTGTGGCCCTGAAGATGGGCATCACTCTTCTCCCAGTTCTTCCAGGCTTCCTCCGATTCCCAGCGGATCAGCAGGAGAACCTCTTCATGCTCCTTACTCTTCTTATTGACCATCACGCTGACATCGATCAGCCCGTCCATTTCCTCCAGTGCCCCCTGTTTGCTGAAGCGTTCTACTACGGTGCTACTGTTGCCTTTTTCTACAACGATGGATCTGGTTTGCACGTACATATTGATCTATTCCTCCTGAAGAAGCTGCTGCACCGGGCTTAAATATTGATGCAGTCAGCTTAAAATATAATACTCTCATTCTAATTGATAATCGTTATCATTTCCAGCCAAGCTGCAGCACAATAGATAAAGTTTATTTTATAACAGAGATCTCACTAGAAAGAATAGAACTCCCGGTATAAAGTTTTAATAGTTGTTGTTACCCAATACGCATAGAAAGCAGGCAGAATATCAGATGAACATCGAAGTTAAGCTTACCGGGCTTAATGAAGCCTATATTATCAAAAATATGTATCCGCTCTATCTGCATGATTTGTCGGGACATTACGGACTTGTGCAAGGACATACCCCTAACCGGCACGGTATATTTGAGGATGATGACGAATGCCGCACACTGGCAGACCAGTATGAAGTGCAGAATATCTGGTGGGAGAAACCCGGGATTCTCTACCCTTTTCTGATCATGGTGAATTCACTGCCGGCCGGGTTCGCACTGATTGCCACTCCGCCGCACTGCGGGCAGGAGGTTAATTATTTCGTGAATGACTTTTTTCTGCTGCAGCCCTTCAGGGGGAATGGTATTGCGGAGCAAGCGGCTGTGGAGGTATTTGAACGGTTCCGGGGCGAATGGGAGCTGTTCACCAATCCGGCGGCGAGGAATATAACCGGTCAGAAATTCTGGCGGAAGACGGTCTCCCGCTATACGCAGGGTCAATATACAGAGCGCACCGGAGAGACCTTCGACGGAAATATGCTTGTCTTCCGGTTTAATAACCGGATTGAATGAGTGTTAACTTTGACACTTCACAAGTCACACAGCACAAAGGCTGACGCGCTAAAGATACCGGCGGTCAGCCTTTTCTCATCCTATTTTACGGCAGAATGGGCAGGTTAATTTCCTTGGCATTCTTACCTGTGCCCGTCTTCAGAATCAAATTGAGGGACTCGGGCTGATCCAGCAGATTGCTGCCGAAGCTCCGTTCAAAGCCCTCATAAGTTCCGGAACCCAGCGTCATTCCTAGATGAACAGTTCCATATTTTGTAATCGACTGAATTTCATTCCCGTATACAACCTCAAATATATTTTGCCTGTTCTGCCAGGTAATATCTGACTCATTCTTAATTTTAATCATCGTCCGGATCAGAAGTGGTGAGATTTCAACCTTCTCCAGTGTCACTTCGATCCCGTCGAGGACGAAGTCTTCATCCGGCTGAACAATGACAGTTTGCTGCTCTTTGAATTTCGGGTCCAGCTTGAAGCTGACCTTGAGTCTGGGAGAATAATGCATGTCGGCTACAATTGTCCCTGTCTTCGGCTGGCCAAGCTTGCCGGTGTCCACAGATGCGATCTGGAAATCTGCTTCAAGCTGCTCCGGGAACGGCTTGTTCCGGTCCAGATTGATAATGCTTCGGCCGTAGTAAATACGGTTATTGAGCAGGCCAGAAGCCGTCGCATTGCCCCCGATTCCGCCACCGTTCTCCAAATATTGTCCTGTTGATATATCCTTCATTCGTGCACTGCTGGTACCATAGACCTCCTGGCCTTCAGCCACTTCTGCGGTGTACAAAAAGATAATCCGGTTCTCATCCGCTGTAACGGCATTTAATGTAATCTTATAATCTCCGCTAGCGGCACTTTGATTAATCATCTGGATATAATCATGCCGTATAGCTGAATCCAGAGTCGCCGCTTCCATATCAAAAGAATAGAGCCGTTTAAACTTTTCCAGCTCTCCCCAATTCACTACTCCAGGAGGTGTGGCAGTATGCGATGCAGAATCGTGGATTACTGGAATGAAAAATAGGATCATTGCGGCAACCGCAGCGGCAGCCAGGCCGATAAAGGAACCTTTGGTGAATCTGCCCTGCCAGCTTCTCCTGCGTCCGCTCTCCATTCCCGCCTGAACTGCCATTCTGACCGCATTGCCTCCGGCGTCCGCTTCAGCTGCCTCGTGTATACGGACCGCATCAGACAACATCGCCTGTTCTTCCCTGCTACTGTTCATTCCATTCACCCCGGTTCTTCATAATCATCCTAAGCTGCTTCAGTCCTTTGTGCTGCCAGGTTTTGATTGTTCCCTCCGGCTTCTTAAGCAGAACGGCGATTTCAGCCAAGGTCATATCATTGTAGTATTTGAGCAGCAGCACATGACGGTATTTCAGCTTCACCTGCAAGAGCGCCCACTGCATCTCCATAGTATGAGTGCTGTTATGAATGACCGGCTCCATCATATTCTCCGCTGCGGTCGGGACTGCCCTCTTCCTTCTCCGCTGTTCGTCAATGCAGACATAGATTAATATCCGTATCAGCCAGGATTTGAACGCCTGGGGGTCCTTTAGGGTTCTTCGTTTCACCCAGGCCCGGCAGGTCGCTTCCTGCAAGGCTTCCAGCGCATCGTTGCGGTTGCCCAGATAACTGTAAGCAATATGATATAGCTGATCACTGTGCTCCATAACCGCTTTAACAAAATCCGTCTCTTCATGCGGCACAGCGGCAGTAACCCGCTTCATCTCAGCCCCGGACATCGTCATCTCTCCCTCTCCTCTCCATCACTTTTTCATGAATTAGACGGAGAGGTATCACAAACAGTTTTATCCTGCGGCAATTATTATCACAAAAAAAACCGCATTCCCCGCTGACCGGGAAAAAATGCGGCCTTACTTGTGGAACGCAGCTAATTAGCCGCCGCCGGATATCCTCCGGCTACAGCACCCAGTTGCCTTGGCGGAACACCGGCTCAATGGTCCCATCGGCCAGCTCCCCGTCAATATCAAGCTCCGCCGAGCCAATCATGAAATCGACATGCGTAAGGCTGACGTTGGCTCCCCTGGCAATCAGTTCTTCGCTTGTCATGGAAGTCCCGCCTTCAATGTTAACCGGATACGCACTGCCCAGGGCGAAATGACAGGATGCATTCTCATCGATCCCGGTATTATAGAACACTCTGTTCAGCCGGGAGATCGGAGAGTCATGCGGCACCAGTGCCACCTCCCCAAGATAAGAGGCCCCTTCATCCGTGTCCAGCAGCGAGGTCAGATGCTCACGCCCGGATTCGGCATCATAGGCTGTAACCTTGCCGTCCGTAAAGGTAACCGTAATTCCGTCCACCAGCCGTCCGTTCAGATTAAGCGGAAGGGTGCTTTTGACAGTACCATTGACTCCGGTGCGATGCGGCATCGTGTAGATCTCTTCCGTAGGCATATTCGCTACAAAATATACACCGCCGGCATTCTCGCCGCCGCCGCCGCGCCACAGATGGCCTTCAGGCAGTTCTACGCGCAGATCCGTGCCCGGTGCACGGTAATGAAGGCTTTTATACCGTTTGGCATTCATCCGCTCCTGGCTCTGCTTCAGGTCACCGATATGACTGCGCCAAGCAGCAACCGGATCCTCGCTGCCCACACGGTTCATCTGGAATACCGCTTCCCACATTGCCTCAATCCGGCCCTCTTCAGGCAGATCAGCGAATACCTTGTCCGCCCAGGCACGCGTAGGTGCCTTGACCAGCGACCAGCTGATTCGGTTGTTGCGGGTATAGTTCTGATATTTCTTACGGGCTACAGCAGCAGCCTTAACCGCTGTGGAGACTTTGGCGGAATCAATTCCGCGGAACAGCTCAGGGTCCGGTACCTTAATATGTAATATAGCCCCGCCTTCTTCAGCGAACCCCTCCAGCATGTCCGCATGCCACTGCGGATAATATCCGAAGGAATCCTCAGAAGCCTTCTCATAACGGATGCGCGTTACCGCTTCATCATCCCAGTCCACAAGCACATATTTAGCCCCTGCCTCATAAGCTTTGCCTACGATCAGCCGGGTAAGCTCCACGGTCTCAAGCGGTGCATGCACCATCAGCACTTGCCCTGGCTGCACGTTCACGCCAACCTTTACCACAAGCTCTGCATATTTCTCCAGCATCAGATCAAAATCCTTCATGTCTTCTCTTCCTCCGTATCTATTCCGTCTGTGAATGATTCTTGCCTTACTTTGAACAAACCCACTTGTTATTTTAACGCAAAAAAGGGCATGTGGCGATCAGTTAATCCCCCTCAGCCCATTTTCCTGTATAGACGCCGCTCTCATCACTCCGGATTATAAACCGGGCTTCGCTGAACACCGAGTTATGCCGGTAAGCAGACATTGTCAGCTCACTCTCTGTAATTCTCTCCGGTGATTCTCCGGTTAGCGGAGTCCAATAGATCGTCTCACCCGGCGCTATCGTAATCTCCTTACCAGCCTGGTTCACCTTATAGTCTGGCGCATTCCAGCGTATGAAGCTGCCCGTACTTGCACTCAGCCTGATCTCATCCGCATCTTCAGCATTAACAATCAGCGTATAGCCGGGTGCCTTGCTGTCGGTGACGCGGTAGCTTCCATAAGAAGCCTCACGATCCGGCTGCGCCAGCTCCGGTGTTCCGTCTGCAGCATGAACCGTTAGACTAAATACCTTCTGCCATGCCTGCAGCTTCTCCGGTCCGGAAGAAATCTCCCTGTAAAAAAAGGAAAGCAATCCTAGAGCGATAATGAGCAGCACTCCCGCAACGAGGCGAAACCGGGCCTTCTTCATTCCGGTCCTTGTCCTGTTCATTTCCATCCCCCTCCAATCATATTAATCTCCCTGCTGCGCCGGAAACGGAAAGTGCATTCCCCCTCCGCCTCCGGTACCGCAGAATCTACTGTTTATCCACCTGCAGCAGCGTAATTGTCTTCACATCATACGTATGCGAAATCTTCTCTTCGTCAATCACTTTCAATTTCGTGAGACTCGCTACTTTGGCCGGGTCTGCCTTGGAGAGCAGCCTCCACAGTTCCGGATCTGACAATGTCTGGTAAAGCTTATCATCATCATATTCCTTCCGGTTCTGCGTGACAAGCTTCACTTTGTAGCTGCCGATAACCGACTCCGCCTTGCCTTGTTCAGCAAAATAGGCCAGAATATCCTGCCTCAGCCCGGCCAGCTCCTTTTCCAGCTCCTTCTGCCTGGTCTTCAATTTATAATACTGCTGTACCTTCTTCTCCATCCTGTCTCACGCTCCTCTCCTCATATGTATGCAGGAAAGAACGGATAGAATGATTAATTCCATGGATTAAGCCCAGGTTTAATTCTATACTGAAGTCGGTTCAAGCAAGTTATAATAGGGGAAATAGTCTGCAACGTTAAGAACCGGGGTCTCATACATAATGCTTAGCATCCTATCGAGAAATCGTTCAGACAAAAACTAAGACAGCAGGTGAACCATGTTTCAATCCTATCTTTTTCCGATCTCTTATGCATTTATGGCTTTTCCGTTAGCGGCGCTGCTCTTCACTTTGCCGTTCCTGATCGTTCAATACCGCCGGCACGGTTATATCAACAAGATTCGGGCGCTCATCCTCTATTTGCTGCTCCTATACTTGCTGAACGCCTTTTTCCTGGTGCTGCTGCCCATGCCGGACTCACGCCATAACGCTGCGCCTACCGGGCATATGCTCCAGCCTGTGCCGCTGCAGTTCATTCAGGACATCTTGCGCAATACGCATCTCTCGCGTAATGATCCGTCAAGCTATCTTAACGTACTGCGCGAAACGGATTTCCTGCTGGCTGCCTTCAATGTTGTGCTGACCTTACCTTTCGGGCTGTTTCTGGGCTACTATTTCCGGACCCGCTGGGTCGTGTGCATCATGCTTTCTTTCGGGCTATCGCTAATGTTTGAGATAACACAGATTACCGGGATTTACGGTTTCTTCGACCATCCTTACAGGATCTTTGATGTCGATGACCTGATCACCAATACGTTCGGCGGAATAGCCGGATTCCGGATTGCCTTATGGATCTCCGGACTGCTGCCGCGGATTGAACAGCTGGACAGCCAGGAGGATTTATCCGCCAAAAAGGTTACCTACACACGCCGAGGCCTCGCTTGCCTGCTGGATGCAGTCCTATGGATGGCAGCGGCACTTCTGCTCAATCTGCTATCTCTGAATATTTCATTCTGGTCAGTCAGTATGGTGTATTTCCTGATCGTTCCTCTCTTAACCGGAGGGCGGACGCTCGGCAAATGGGTGGTGCGTATCCGGCTGGGCAGTGCGGATGGTGGTCCGCTCAAACTCTGGATGGTGTGGATAAGGTATGGACTACTCTATGGATTGCTTGGAGGAATAAACTTCCTGTCCCTTGATTCTGCCTTAATGCTTAATTTCGGCACTGCAGGTTCTACGGTTATACGAATTACAGCCTCGCTTGCCGATCTGATCTTCTTCATTCATCTGCTGATGCGGATGTTTAAGCGTGACCGCCCGCTATTCTACGAAGAGTGGAGCAGGACACACAATGTGATTACCTGGCCGGACCCGCAGCCGGCAGCTGCCGCTGAGACGCTGGCCAACTAAAATACTATGTATAGAGGGAAGAAAACAGCCATGAAAAATAATGATGCAGACCTTAGCTGCAGCCCCCTCAGCAACATTCAATCCCCCGCCCGGGAGTGGCAGGAATGGATAATTGAAGCGGATATAACAGCCATGCAGCAGGAAATGGAGCAGGGCAATTTAACCTCCGAGCAGCTAACCCGTCTATACTTAGAGCGGATTGACCGGTATGACAGCCTGCTGAACTCTGTACTGGAGATTAACCCTGATGCACTGGAGATTGCCCGGATGCTTGATCAGGAACGCCGGGACAAGGGAGTACGTAGTCCGCTGCACGGGATTCCTGTACTTGTTAAGGATAATATCGCTACTTCGGACAAGCTGCACACCAGTGCGGGAGCGCTGGCATTGGCAGATTACAGGGCTGCTGAAGATGCCGTAGTCATTAATAAGCTGCGGGCTGCAGGTGCAGTGATTCTGGGAAAAGCAAATATGACGGAGTGGGCCAACTTCATGTCGCCCACCATGTGGGCGGGATACAGCTCACGCGGCGGACTGGTGCTGAATCCTTACGGGCCCGGTGAGCTGTTCATTGGCGGCTCCAGCTCGGGAAGTGCTGCGGCCGTTGCCGGTAACCTGGCAGCTGCCGCTCTCGGCACGGAAACTTCGGGTTCCATCATTTGTCCGGCTGCCCAGAACTCGCTTGCCGGCATCAAACCTACGTGGGGGCTGGTAAGCAATGCGGGGATTATACCGGGGATCGGCAGTCAGGATACCGCCGGTCCGATGGCCAGAACCGTATCGGATGCCGCACTGCTCCTCAGTGTCATTGCCGGTACCGGAGAGCATCCCCACAGCGCTTCATCCGCTGGGACAGCAGGCAGACAGGATTATACTGCCGCTCTGGATATTGAATACGTGAAATCCAAACGGATTGGTATCCCGAGATTCTATTATAAGGATTTGGATGAGGAGGCACTGCTCCTGATGGAATCTGCCATAGCTGTTCTTAAAGAACTTGGAGCTGAAGTCATTGATCCTATTGAGCTTCCTTGCCAGAATGCCGAGTGGAATGCTGTTATACTACAATATGAATTCAAAAAAGGCTTAAACCGTTATTTAAGCGGCCTGCCTGCTTCTATCCCGGTGCATTCCCTGCAGGAGTTAATCGAATTCAACAACCAGCACAGCGCACAGGCGCTGAAATATGGTCAGGGAACGCTTGAATGGCTGGATACTTCCGGAGACGAGATTACGGAGCAGGAATATCTGGAGCAGCTGCAATTCTCCCGGTCCATGGCTGGCAGACAAGGCATCGATTATGCACTGGAGCATTACGGTCTGGATGCCATCATGTTTGCCGGATTTCACGGCACTGACCTGGCAGCCAGAGCCGGCTATCCGCTCATTACAGTCCCGGCCGGATATACCACTACCGGGATAACTGCACCGGGAGGCTATATCACCAACGGTCCGCAGGGGGTCACCTTCTCCGCTTCAGCCTTCAGCGAAGCCGTGCTGATCGGCATTGCATACAGCTTCGAACAGGCCACGAAGCACCGGCGTCCGCCGCTTCTTGACACGGCCAGGGAATCCGATTGATATCACAAACAGAGGCGGTACCCCGCAACCCGGGATACCGCCTCTGTTCTTTTATGTTCTTTTGTACAACGAATAAATCTACACTTCCGCCGCATCAGCAAGATGAAGGACTACCGGACAATGATCACTGCCGAGAATATTGCACTCTATCCCTGCATCCAGAAGGCGCGGGGCCAGCCGCGAGGAAGCGAGGAAATAGTCGATCCGCCAGCCTACATTCTTCTCTCTTACCTTCGGCATATAGGACCACCAGCTGTAGGCACCCTCAAGCTCAGGATAGAAATACCGGAAAGTATCAACGAACCCGGCCTCCAGCAGCTCTGTCATCTTTCCGCGTTCTTCATCGGTGAAGCCTGAATTCCCGCGGTTCGATTTGGCATTCTTGAGATCAATATCCTGATGCGCCACATTCAAATCCCCGCAGACTAGAACCGGCTTATGCGCATCGAGCTTCAGCAGATAATTGCGGAACTCATCCTCCCATTCCATCCGGTAATCCAGTCTCGACAGATCCCGTTTGGCATTCGGAGTATATACATTCACCAGATAGAAGTCTGTGAATTCCAGGGTAATAATTCTTCCCTCGTCTTCGGTTTCCTTGTCGAGACCATATCTGACAGACAGCGGCTTAATCCGGGTGAAGACGGCCGTACCTGAATATCCTTTTTTGAGGGCATAATTCCAGTACTGCGAATACTCCTCACCGTGGTCCAGAACAATCTGACCCTCCTGAAGCTTCGTTTCCTGCACGCAGAAGATGTCTGCGGCGCTTTCCCGGAAATATTCGTTAAACCCTTTGTTTACACAAGCTCTCAGACCATTTACATTCCAGGACACCAGCTTCATCGTTGTCATTCTCCTTACCATTCACTAGAATTACTTCCAGTGTACCATATTGTCCTCTATTTGAGCGTAGCAGCCATGTCTTTTGCCGGAATGCTCTTCGGACTTATCCTATACCGCTTCTACGGCAGACAGTCCAAAGATAAGGCGTATATTACGCCAGCTTCATAGGTCATAGACCTCTAATCCATAGAATAAATGAACCGCAAAGAGCCCCCGCCCGCCATGGATAGAGGCTCTTCTTCTATTTAATTCTAACTCTCATCGCCCTATTAAAATGTGCTAATCTCCCAAGACATATGTTACAGCAATCATAGTTTCGGCGAATATGATATCCTATCAAACGAAAAAGGAGGTCATTACCATGGCAATCTTGTTACCGCAACAATTCTTCAACCTGGCTGCAGGCGTTGGTAAATCTTATTATGAGAATCTGGCTGGAGGCATCAACGCGGCTGTAACTGTAAATAACAACTCCGGTTTCCCTGTGGATCTTGTTCTTTACAGAGTCAATGCTCCAGTCGTCACTTATACTATTCCTGCGCTGAACAGTCTCACAGTTTCTGTAAACCTGCTGCTTGTTGCTGCTCTTCTCAGCACAGCTGCAGGCGCAGTCTTCGGCACCATCGAAGTTGCAACCTCTGATTTCTAAATCTAATGTCAGAGTATCCCCCCTCATACTCTCTCATTAACATTCCCTTGTTCAACATCTCCGGCTGTTTGACGGCCGGGGATGTTTGTGTGCTGTTATGATACAACCTCTGATTCAGGCATCGGTCCGATATAAGTAGATTGCGGGCGGAAAATCCGGTTATTGGCCGCTTGCTCCAGTATATGGGCCGTCCAGCCGACAATTCTACCTGCCGTAAACGTTGGAGTAAATATCTCCGGTGAGAGCTGCAGCGCCTTCAGAATCGCTGCGGCATAAAACTCGACGTTAGTGAACAGCCGCCGGCCCGGTTTGTATTCCTCCAGCAGTGCAATTGCCGTGGCTTCTACATGCAGGGCAAGGTCAAAGGATGCATCCTTCCCGATCATCTCCAGCGTGGCAATCTGCAGTGCTTCTGCACGGGGGTCCTTGGTCTTATAGATGCGGTGTCCAAAGCCCATCAGCTTCGTCCCGTTATCCAGCGTATTGCGCAGCCAAGGCTCTGCCCGCTCTACCGTTCCGATATCCTCCAGCATTGAGATGACTTCATAAGGTGCACCGCCATGCAGCGGCCCTTTCATCGCTCCGATAGCTCCGCATACCGCTGCGCACATATCGGATTCAGTCGAGAGCACTACCCGCCCGGCAAAAGTCGAAGCATTCATGCCATGCTCCATGCAGAGAATCAGATAAGCGCTGAGCGCCTTGACATGGGCTTCCTCCGGCAGCTTTCCTGTCAGCAAATATAGATAATTCGCAGCATGGTCAAGCTCAGGAAGCGAATCCAGTGGTGCCAGGCCCTGCAGGCTGCGGGCTCTGTACGCGATGATTGCTGGTAGAACAGCCGTCAGACGTACCGCTTGCTTCAGCGTTGGCGGCCAGGTTGTATTCTCTTTATCGCCTAGTGCGGCAACTGCACTCTGCAGCACCAGCATAAGCGGTACCGAAGCCGGGAACAGATCCAGCATCCTGCAAAGATACTCAGGAATGACTCTCTCCTCTGCCATCTGTGCCTTCAGCAGCGCCAGCTCCTCTGCATCCGGCAGATGCCCGTTCCAGAGCAAATAAGCCACTTCCTCATAACTTTTGCTTACCGCAAGCTCTTTGGCCCAATATCCGCGGTATACCAAATGTCCTTTCTCTCCATCGACCAATCCGATTTCAGTTTCTCCGGCAACTACGCCTTCCAATCCGGTTACTTTAGCCATTGACCTTTGCTCCTTTTACGATCCCGCAGGAATTGATTCATCATATAAGGAGTATAAACGTCAAATTCGATATTGTATATTTATAGTTTTTTATGAATCCATAAAAAATATCTATCAAGCCTGCGGTTCAGGCGCCATCAGCTGCTTCAGCTTGGATTCTGTATTGGAATCTCCGGCGGGGGTGTAGATGCTGCAGCGCAGATCCGTGCTGCCCTGCACCTGAAGCGAGGTTAAATGGAACAACATTTTGCCGGCTTTGGCATGCCGGAACTCCAGTACTACGTCCGGAGCGGAGCTTACCCGGCTCTCTTCCCATAGCTGATTGAACTCCGGATGCTGTTCCTTCATCTCCGCAATGAATTCATCATACCAGCGGTCCTCCAGATATTGTCCGTAATAGGCGCGGAAAATCGACAGGTACCCCCGGACAAACTGCTCCCAGTTCACGGCCAGCCGTCTGAATTCCTTGCGTACAAATAACAGGGAGATCATATTGCGCTGCTCCGGCGGCAGCTTGGCGAAATCAAGAAACACATGTGCAGCCGCCTCATTCCAGCCGACAATGCCGCAGTGCCGGTCCGAGATGATTGTCGGACAGCTCTTCAGCTCCTGCAGGATCTTCTGCAGGGACGGATGAATCACTGAGCTCTCCTCTTGAGGATAAATCATACTTCCCGGCCCGTTATCCAGGGCCAGGGCAAATAAGTAGCTCCGCTCATCCTTGGTCAGCCGCAGTGCTGCGGCAATACAATCCAGCACGGATGGAGATACTTTAATATCACGCCCCTGCTCAAGCCACGTGTACCAGGTATTGCTGACCCCGGCCAGCTGTGCCACCTCTTCGCGTCTTAGCCCCGGCGTCCTTCTGCGCGAACCTTCCGGCAGTCCTGCCGCTGCCGGAGAGATGGCCGCTCGTCTGGATTTCAGGAAATCGGATAATGCTTGCAGCCTGTTCTGATTGGACATTGTATCTCCCTGCCTTCCGGTTGGTCTGCCTATTAGTGTAGTAGTAATTATACTAGTATAAACTACAACTTGTAATAGGATAAATTAAGTGGAACAATAGGTCTAGAACGCATCCGGTTATACTTACAACACTTAAGTTTATGCTCACATAACTTTTAGGAGGATTATCATATGGAACGCGTAGTGATCACAGGGATGGGCGTAATTTCGCCGCTTGGCAATACCGTAGAACAATTCTGGAGCCGCTTGGCTGCTGGTGAATCGGGAATTTCGCCGATCACTACTTTTGATACAACACATTTCAAGACCAAAATTGCCGGCTCTGTACAAGAGTTCGATCCTGACGCCAGATTCGGCCGCAAGGAAGCGCGGCGCATGGACCGGTTCAGCCAGTTCGCGCTTGCCGCCGCCGAGGAGGCCTGGGCCCATTCCGGCCTGCAGCTGGACAAGATTGACCGCGAACGGCTCGGTGTCTATGTAGGCTCCGGAGTAGGCGGCATCCAGACCCTGATGGAGCAGGGTGATCTGCTGCGCTCGCGTGGCCCGGAGCGGGTAAGTCCAACCCTGATCCCGATGCTGATCTCCAATATGGCAGCAGCAATGATCAGCATTAAGCTGGGAGCCTTAGGGCCGACCCTCTCGCCGGTCACTGCCTGCTCGATTGGTAATACTGCCATCGGCGAAGCCTTCCGCCTGATCCGTTACGGCGGAGCCGATGTGATCCTCGCCGGGGGTGCCGAAGCGGCGGTGACCGAAATTGCCCTGGCCAGCTTCGGCAATGCAACCGCCCTATCCACCCGCAATGAGGAGCCGCAGAAGGCCAGCCGGCCTTTTGACCAGCGCCGCGACGGCTTTGTCATCGGGGAAGGCGGCGCCATTGTCATCCTGGAGTCCCTCTCCCATGCCTTGCAGCGGAATGCTGTCATCTATGGTGAAGTAACCGGCTATGGGGCCAGCTCCGATGCTTATCATATGGTAGCCACTCATCCCGAGGGCATAGGTGCCTATCAGGCGATGAAGCTGGCGCTGAGAGAGGCCGGAATCGCTCCGGCAGAGGTGGATGTAATTAGTGCCCACGCGACCAGTACGATCGTCGGGGACCGTTCTGAGACCATGGCGATCAAGAAGCTGTTCGGTGAGGACGCCTACCGGATTCCGGTCACTGCGAACAAGTCGATGACCGGACATGCACTCGGAGCAGCCGGCGGCCTGGAAGCCATCGCCCTGCTCAAAAGCATTCAGGAGGGTCTGATTCCGCCGACAATCAATCTGGAGCAGCCTGACGAATTGTGCGACCTGGATTATGTTCCTAACCATGCCCGTCAGGCTGATCTGAAGATCGGGATCTCCAATTCCTTTGGCTTCGGCGGACATAATGCGGTCATCGTGCTGCGCAGGTATGAGGAGTAAATCAAGATGAAGTTGCGGCATTCAATGGCCTAAGAATAGTATGTTACCAATTAACAGCGGATCTCCAGGCGGAGACCCGCTGTTTGTCATACAAGTTACCGGTCACGCAGCGAGACTGGAACACAGGAGACAATTCCTGCAATTGGATTCGTTACCGGCAGAATGGAGACTTTTAGAAAGCACTCTAGACCTAAATGTTGTACGTTCTGCAACTCTGACCGATAAGGAGCCGGGTGGTTGGAAGGATTGTTGTATAAAATACAAGAATAATCCGGCTAAGCCGCTTGAAAACGCTGAAATCCTACATTTTATACAACAATCTTGAATTTCTGCCGCTAGGATCAGGGAAATGTTGTATTATGGGCATGATTTTATAAGAAGTTACCCTATCAGGATTTGCATACAAATCAATTGAAATACGCAATAGTTTTCTCAATAAATGCCTTGGCCGATTGAGTCAGAAACCGGTCTGACCGGTGAATGATCTCAAAGTGACGGTATGGCGGATCATCTGTAATTCGGATGCAGCGCAGTGTCGGTTCATTCATCGCTTGGATCAGAGGATTCGGCAGCAGGGTGCCTCCGACATTGGCTTTTACCAGGCTAATAATGGAAGTGGCCGAACTGATCTCCATGATCGTATTTAAGCTGAAGCCATATTTACGGCAATAGTTATCCACCAGTTCTCGGCCTGTAAATCCTTCGGGGAACATCACCGTTTGGATATCACGCAGCTCCCGGATACCAATTGAGCTTCGCTTCGCCCAATCATGATTCTCGGAAACGACGAGCACATATTCTTCACTGCACAAAGAAATGCGTACAAGCCGGTCATCAGGAGCAGACGAGACGTCGATGCCGATGTCTACTTCATTCTCCAGCACTTGATTCAAGACGAAGACCGAAGAGACAACCTTCAACTGCACCTTGGGGAACCGGGTATGAAAATCTGCCAGCAAAGGAGTAATCCGGTAGTCCAGATCGGAAGGGAGAACACCGATTACCAGTCGGCCCCGCTGATCATTGCGGAATTCAGCTAATGCATCCCGGGTATTCTGTAAATGACGGATCATCTGTACACAGTGCTCCAGAAACAGGTTTCCTGCCTGTGTCATCACAATCCTCTTGCCGACCCGGTCGAATAAGGGAACGCCGAGTTCATCCTCCAGCGCACGTATTTGTTGACTCAGCGTAGGTTGGGATATGCCAAGTTTCTCAGCTGCCCGTGTGAAATGAAGCGCCTCGCACACCGCAATGAAGTTTTCCATCTGACGAATCTCCATATCAGCCACCTCCAATCATTGGTTTTAGCAATCATTTTAATAGAAACAATAATATTGTTCAATCATTCTAATGATTTTATACTTAACCGTGCATCCCCCAATGCTCTGTCACGGGCTCATGCTCACGGGTGAAAGCCACAATACTACTACCACGAGGAGATTCAGAATGAAACTTTTTTACATCGTCTTGGCGCTTATCCTGGCTTCACTGAATTTACGGCCGCCTATTACATCCATTTCTCCTCTAATGAGCACCATACAAAATGATCTGGGTATAAGTGGGATTCCCGCCAGTCTGTTAACCACACTTCCGGTATTATGCATGGGCCTATTTGCTCCGTTCTCCGTTAGATTAAGCAGAAGGTGGGGAAATGAAGGGGCCATTGTTCTGGCTCTAATCCTCATCGGGCTGGGTACGGGATTACGCTGGTTTGTGGACACAACTCCATTGATGATGTTCACTTCTTTTATGTCGGGTGTAGGGATCGCCTTGGCAGGACCGCTGTTGTCCAGCTTCATCAAACAGCATTTCCCTGACCGGGTGGCAGCCATGGTAGGGATCTACTCTACAGCGATGGTGGCAGGGGCGAGCATTAGTGTGGGACTATCGGTTCCGCTTCAGCATCTGCTGGGGGGATCATGGAGGAGCTCACTGGCTGTATGGGCATTCCCCGCAGCCATTGCATTGCCTGTCTGGTTGCGGTTAGCCTGGTCTGCGCACACAGACCGGCAATCCGGTATAACTAAGAGTGTACTTCATGCACCTCTTCCGGTGAAGAACAGGCGTGCCTGGGTGCTGACCCTATTCTTCGGGCTGATGGCAGCAATCTTCTATTCCTTAACCGCCTGGCTCGCGCCAGCCATCCAAAGCCAGGGGTACAGCCAGGAGACGGCCGGAAACATCCAAACCTTATTCACATTGATATCGCTGCCCTCTACTTTGTTCATACCCATGCTTGTACACCGCTACCAAAGACGTGTATTCTGGCTTGTCGGGTGTGCGTTAATGGAGTTGACCGGTGTCCTGATGCTGAACCTATCCGTTAGCCCTTGGCTCGCGGCGGTCCCGCTCGGTATTGGTGCGGGCGGAATGTTCCCGATTGCATTAATGTTGCCCATTGATGAAACAAGCAACGCCCAGGAAGCCAGTAGCTGGTCTGCAATGACCCAATCCGGCGGTTATATTCTCGGAGCGCTTGGGCCGCTGGCCATGGGCTGGTACTACGATGCTACGGGCAGCTTCGTACAAGCATTCTATGGTTTGGCTGGCATCATCGTACTTCAGATTATCGTTCAATTGGCAATAGGGAACAAAAAAAGTTCTCCATAATAAAAAACAGCGGCAGCCAGGGACTATAGTTCGTCCTTTGCTGCCGCTGTTTCATATGATCATAGCCACCGGGGAATGTAACGTTACTTGTTCTCCGGTGAAACCTGGCTTCCCCAGACTGAGATGCCTTCCGCCGACAATGCCGTGAATGTCATTACATTACTTCCAGTGGCTTCATTCCATTCGCGCAGGAACACTCCGCTGTACTCCGTCCCGTCTATAGTCAGCTTCGCACTATGCTCATCACCCAGGCTCCATGTACCTGTTACTGCGCCGCTTATCGTACCGTCTGTATTCAGCTTAAGGAGCTGCGACTCTACAATCTCTGCAGTAATATCTTTGCCGTGATTGATATATTTGTACTCGCCGGCCACATCCCTACCGGAGTACTTGCCGATCTTCTCCCCGCTGTAGCGGTGGGGCGCCACTACCGGCCAGCCCGCTTCGTTCAGGAACATCTGGTGTACCCGCACTTCATGCTGCTCGCCAAGATTCGGGAACCGGGTATGGAAGATCAGATAATACTGCCCGCTCTTCTCATCATAATATGCCGAGTTATGTCCGGGAGAGACATACCCTGCACCGCTGGCTGAAGGTTCCTGATCCGTGTTCAGGAACTCATAACTCCCCATCAGCTTCACTCCGTAAGGTGCATATGCCGGATCATCAAACAGAACACCAGCCGTCCCCCGCGCGTCAATCATAGCTTTGCCTTCAGAATCCTCAAACGGTCCGTCCGGGTTCTTGGAGCGTGCAACACGGATATTATAGCCGCCATTCGCATCGAGCCCGCCGTAAGACAAGAACAAGTAGTAGTAATCCGTCTCCGGACTGTACAGCATATAAGGCCCTTCTATCCGGGCATGATCCGCCCCCAGCAGCTTCTTGCCATACCCTTGGTCTGCCAGCGGAAAGCCCGTAGCCGGGTCCAGCTCCAGAATGAAGATGCCTCCGGAATACGAACCGTATACCATCCACAGCTTGCCGTTCTTATCAAAAAACACATCAGGATCTACTACATTAGGCTTCTCGGTAGCATCATAGACCTCAGCGTCATCTCCGGTGCCGGCCATACCAGATTTAAGAATAATTCCTTTATTCTTATAAGGGCCTTCGACCTTGTCAGCGGCTGCGATGCCGAGTGCCGACAGCGGAGAATCTCCCCGGCATGCATCGTAGTACATGTAGAACTTCCCGTCCGCCAGCTGAATGACATCAGGCGCCCACAGGGTGTCCGATTGTGCCCAGCTGAGAGTCTCACTGAGTTCCTCCGTTACATTGGGGATAAGCACGTTGTCATCCGTTACCCCGGAGGAAATCTGAGTCCACGACATCAGATCCTTGGATTTGGCCGAAGCCAAATGCGAACCAAACACATAATAAGTATCGTCAGCCTTGATCACGGATGGATCGTGTACCGATACATTCTCAAACTCAGGTGTGCCTGCAGCATTCCCGCCACTGCAGGCAGGCAGCAAAGCTAAGGATATTAAAGCGGTTAGCGTTCTTGTTCTCAAGTTATAACCCCCTTATGTATACCCTTACATTTTGCTGCGCAATGACAAATTAGTCAATACTTTTATTTATATATATTTGTATTATTTTATATTTATATAAACTTAAAGTCAGGCAGATCGGCCGGGCATGTTCTTTGCGGTAACTTTAAGCTTCGTCCACCTTCGAAGAAACTCATTGCTTCCTGAATCGTCAAAAAAGCGCCAAGCCGCAATCGGCCTGACGCTAATCTTAATAGTATGTGCTATAGCCCGGTTCTTAATACTCGCTGCTGTTCTGCACGAGAACCGGCTCCGGATAGGCATTGCTCAAAACGCGGCGCTGCTTCTTCACGACATCCGGCGGTTCTACCGCAGGTGCCATCGGATGCATCAGCCAGGACTTCACAAGATGAGTATCGGAAACCTTGTACATTGGCGGTTCTTTCTCCATGTCAATCGCCATGGCATATGTGCTCCGCAGTGCGAAGGCATCACCCTTAGGCGGCTTGATCAGATCGGGAGGTGTTCCCGGAATCGCTGTAAGCAGGGAACCCTTGCTCTCAAGGCTAGGCATGGAAGCCAGCAAGCCCCAAGTATACGGATGTCTCGGATCATAGAAGATCTCTTCCGCTGTGCCCATTTCAACGATTTGACCAGCGTACATTACGGCAACACGGTCTGCCATTCTCGCCACAACCCCAAGGTCATGGGTGATGAAAATGATCGCTGTATCAATCTTCTTCTGCAGGTCCTTCATCAGATCCAGGATCTGTGCCTGAATGGTTACGTCAAGCGCGGTTGTCGGCTCATCGGCAATCAGGAGCTTAGGGTTAGCGGCAAGTGCCATAGCGATTACGACACGTTGGCGCATCCCGCCGCTGAACTCATGCGGGTACTGCTGGAAACGGCGTTCAGGTGAAGGAATTCCCACCAGATTAAGCAGCTCGATGCCGCGTTTGTAAGCAGCTTCTTTTGTAATTTTCTCGTGCTTGAACAGTACTTCGGTAATCTGTCTGCCGACTTTCATCATCGGATTCAGCGAGGTCATCGGATCCTGGAAAATCATACCGATCTCTTTACCGCGGATTTTTTGCATTTGCTTCTCATTCTTGCCGATCAGATCTTGTCCATCGAACAGAATCTGTCCACGCTTATATTCGCCCGCAGGCTGAGGAACCAGCTTCATGACTGCTTGCGAGGTTACGCTCTTACCGGAACCGGATTCGCCTACAATCGCCAGAGTCTCCCCTTTATTTACATGAAAGCTGACACCACGGATTGCTTGGACTTCTCCTCCGCGTGTTCTGAATGATATAGCTAGGTCTTTTACCTCTAAAAGGCGCTCCATCCTGTCACCCTCTCTGCTTCTTTTCAAATTATGATAATAATTCTCAGTAGCCAAAAAACACGCAATAATATTATTTTATCTATCATTAGGGGGTCACGTCAAGATTTTTCTGAAAACGTCACCGTAACAAATCATCATTCTCAGCTGCGGTTATGTCTTGTCCTGTTCTTCATCATGCCCCATACAAGCAGTGGTGTCAGGATCAGCATGAGCAGCACCGACCACCCTATGTCAGCTTCGCTGACAACATTCTCATACAGCAGGCGGTAAAAAGCATATATCGAGTACGGCAATGCTACGAGCACAGCAGTCACTACACCCGGGGTATACAGCCTCAGAACAATACTTTGTGCCAAATGTGTGAAGACATGCAGCAGAAACACAGCGAGCACGGCTAAGTAGAGCCAGTAGAACTCTAAAAACACCGCAACGAAGGTTACCCCCACTATCAGAATATACACGAAGAGCACATCCATAGCAAAATTCCTGGTGGTCATGCCCATCATAGGCGCCAGGCGCTTCTGCAATGACGGGGAAAGCGACGATGTTATAGCTGGACCGTGTTTGTTCCCCCATGCCTCAACTGTAAGAATTTCCTCAAAATCATGAAACATGAAGAATACAGGCAGCAGCCAGAGCAAGCTTGTTACGTCCATATGTATTTGCAGCCAGTTCAACATCATAACATCCGTCTCCTTTCGCGGGAAAGTTGTCATCCGGTATGTTCTCTGCTGCCCGTCGTCCCTGCCTTACTTGCGGGAATAACATTCAATGAAGTAAATTAGATCAATATAGCATTCATACAGCCTGATCTGGGAGCTCAGATGTTTCTTCACTTCATTATAAGGATCACCTGAGAGGTTCACCATGAGAAAATACTCACTCCGAATCAGGCAACTCCTCTCGATTCTACAATCCCTGCAACCATCGATGAAAGCGAGGTAAATATTATAATGATCATAAAACCCAGAACGCGCGGTTTCATCTGTACGACTGCCCACCCCGCAGGCTGTGCGCATCAGGTACAGCAGCAAGTGAACTATGTACAAAATCAGGGAAAATTTACAGGCCCCCGCAATGTACTCGTAATCGGGGCTTCAACCGGGTATGGACTTGCAGTCAGGATTGCTGCAGCCTTCGGTGCAGGAGCAGCAACTGTAGGTGTCTATAGACCCAGCACAGCCAGCGAGACGCGGACGGCCTCCGCAGGCTGGTATAATTCCGCAGCTTTTGAGGAAATGGCCTATACAGCCGGCCTGCGCTCCTACAGCGTATGCGGGGACGCTTTCACCGCTGAAACGAAAGAACGGACCATAGAGTTAATCCGCAGGGAGCTCGGACAGGTTGATCTTGTCATTTACAGCGTAGCCTCGGCACGCAGAACAGACCCAGAGACCAGAGAAGTTCATCAGTCAGTATTGAAGCCGATCGGCAGCACTTATACCAATACAACGGTCAATTTCCATACCGGAGAACTAAGCACGGTACAGATTGAACCGGCCACCGAAGCTGAAATCGATGACACGGTTCATGTGATGGGCGGAGAAGACTGGCAGCTCTGGATTGAAGCGCTCCGGAATTCCGGTGCTCTGGCGGCAGATGCGGTCACTCTCGCCTTCTCCTATATAGGTTCGGAGCTAACACAGGCCGTCTACCGTGACGGCACCATCGGCCGGGCTAAAGATCATCTGGAAGCCACAGCCTTAGAGCTGAATGCCCAATTATCACCAACCGGAGGCCGCGCCTATGTAGCAGTCAGCAAGGGCCTGGTCACCCAGTCCAGCTCGGCGATCCCTGTAGTTCCGCTCTACATCTCCGTTCTCTACAAGGTTATGAAGGAACAGGGACTGCACGAAGGCTGCATCGAACAAGCATACCGGCTGTATACCGGTTTCCTGTACAACCCGGAAGGGACTCCGGTAGACGGACAAGGGCGCATCCGGATTGATGATCATGAGATGAGCCCCGCTGTGCAGACAGAAGTGGACCGCATCTGGCCCAAGCTAAGCACGGAGAATGTCTATCAATATTCCGATCTGGACGGCTACAGACGCGAGTTCTTCCAGCTGTTCGGCTTCGAGACTGGCGGCGTTGATTACGAAGCAGACATCAACCCGGTCGTAACCATCAGGAACAGGTACTGAGTACTGAGTGCTGACTGACATCCATCTGCTCTGATGTACCCAACAACAGCCAGGAGGCCGGATCTCCGAAGAGAACCGGCCTCCTGTTTGTCTAGTCAGATTACAGATGAGAACAGCTTCCAGGACTCCGCGAGGTTCTCGTGGGCCCAGTTTACATGATTCTCATCCTTATACTGGCGCGAATAACACTCAATAACCATAATAAGATCCAGATACAGGTCGTACAGCCGCTTCCGCAGTAGTTCGTCCGGACTGCTGAAAGCTGTCCCGTACCCCTCATAGAACGCTTCCGAGTTCTCGAAATGCCGGAAATAATACTCCAGCAGCACATCACCCCACATGGCCCGCTCCCAGTCAATAATGGATACGATCCTGCCATCCTGCACAAAAATATTACCGTTCCACAAATCCCAGTGTACAAGACGCGGCTGCGTCACTGCATCCAGCGCCGGCAGATAACGCCCCAGCGCCTGCTCAATTTCCGGCAGCGATGCAGGTAACGCGGCATCCAGTCTCACAGCATCCTGAAGCACATTCAGCAGCATCGCCTTGAAGGTCTCCCTCCAGGACATTCCGCCTCCGGCAGGATCTGCACCGAATAATCCAAAAACTGGCCCTTTAATCTCATTGATCAGACGCTGGTACCGCCCGAGTTCATACTCAATGGAAGAACGCTGCTCTGGAGACAGGCTCTCCTTCACATCACTGTACGGCTCACCTTCAATCTTCTCCATGAAGAAATAAGGGCATGGAATCAGCAGCAGGCTCTCATCATAACTGTAGACTTCAGGCACAGGAATCCCGCCTGCAGCACGGACCAGGCGGAGCGCTCCGACTTCAGCACGCATAATATCCTTCTCATAGCTAAGCACTGCTGTCCCCGGCCCAGGAGCAACCTTAAGGATGACCGACCGTCCATCACTCAGCTCCAGATCATATCCTGTATTAAAAAAACCTCCGGTCAGCTCTCTGCTGCCGACAACCGCTGCATCTGCACCGAAGGCGCTTGCTGCTAATAGACTCAGCTCCCGGTCATTCAGCTTGACCTTGGTGAAGCTCTCCATCTGTTAGACCCACCACATCTCAGAAAGAGGCTCTTCAATAAGTACCTGGCGGAGATTGTCTACAGCCTTGGAGAAGCCTTCCTCAATAGACATCAGGCCGTCTTCGTGTTCAATGCTGACCACATAGTCGTATCCTACAAGGCGGAGCGCACTCATCATGTCCGCCCACACCTTGACATCATGTCCGAAGCCTACGGAACGGAACTGCCAGGCGCGGTCAAGCATATTCGTATAGGACTGCATATCGGTCAGGCCATGCTTGTTGACATTGACCGGATCGATTACCGTATCCTTCGCATGGAAGTGATGAATTGCGCCTTCACGGCCCAGAATATGAATCGCCTGTACCGGATCAATGCCCTGCCACCACATATGGCTCGGGTCCAGGTTCGCGCCAATGGCTTCCCCTGCAGCTTCTCTTAGTCTCAGCAGCGTAGCTGGCGTATGCACCGAGAATCCTCCGTGCAGTTCAAGGCCAATCTTCACATCATGCTCAGTTGCGAAAGCAGCCTGCTCCGTCCAATAAGGGATCACTTTGTTCTCCCACTGCCAGGTCAGAATCTCCTGGTAATCATTCGGCCATGGCGCAACCGGCCAGTTCGGATATTTCGCGCCTTCATGATCGCCGGGACAGCCGGAGAAGGTATTCACAACCTTAACACCCAGCTTCTGTGCCAGCTTAACCGTGTTCACGAAATCCTCATGGTCCTTGGCTGCCAGCTCCTTCTGCGGATGCAGCGGATTGCCGTGGCAGCTAAGTGCACTGATAATCAGACCGCGGGATTCTACTGCATGCTTGAATTCCTTAAGCGCTGCTTCATTCTCAAGCAGCAGCTTCGGATCGCAATGGCTGTTGCCGGGATAACCTCCGGTGCCGATCTCAACTGCCTTCAGCCCTTTGGATGCTACGTAATCCAGCGCTTCCTCCAGCTTGCGGCCGCCGAACAATACCATAAATACTCCAAGTTTCATTGATGTTGCCACCTCTCCCTGATCAGTTCTCGTATCTTGTTATGCACCGTAGATATCGAAATTCTTGATGGTCTCATTCTTCTCTGCCGCTTCAAAGATAGCTTCAATCAGAATAAGCACACGCAGCACTTCAGCGTTCTTGACAATCGGTTCAGCTGTACCTTCGATTACAGCAGCCAGATTATCATAGAAGCTGGAGGATAGCTCAGACGCCGCCGGCAGGTCTCCGGCAATTGTCGAGCCTTCCGATGGCGGAGCCATCGTCTTGGTTAACCCTACACCTGCACGGATCGGTGTCGGTTCTATTTTCTCGGATGCATTATTGCGGGTGACTATTCTTCCTCTCAGAGACCAGTCCTCAATAATAGCCGTTCCCTCAAGCCCCTTCACATACCATCTTGGCAACGTGATAAAGTTGGTGGTTCCGACTTCAACGATGGCTTTGATCCCATTCTCAAACTGCAGGCTGGCCTCGAAACCGTCATCCACATCATTGCCGAGAATATAGCTCAGGCTGCTGCTTACGCTTGTGACTTTGCTGTCAATCATGAACAGCAGCTGATCCAGCAGATGAACGCCCCAGTCCAGCAGCATCCCTCCGCCCTGCGCCTTCACATGACGCCAGTCGCCGGGAATCCCGTTAGCACCATGCACCCGGGACTCAAGCTGGAAGAGTGATCCAATCGTCTCCTTCTCATACATCTCCTTGATTACGCGGAAATCCTCATCCCAGCGTCTGTTCTGGTGCACCATCAGCACACGTCCGGCCGTATCTGCCGCTGCCTGCATCTCGGTGAATTCGGCCGAAGACATGGCCACCGGCTTCTCACAGACCACATGCTTGCCCGCCTGAAATGCACGAACAGCAATATCCTTGTGCACATCATTCGGTGTTGCGATCAGAATAATGTCCACCTCCGGATCTGCCAGTACTTCCTCATAGCTGGAATAAGCGGTGTAACCTGCTTCGGCAGCCAGCGCGCGCCGCTCTTCCAGCAGATCGAAGGCTCCGCTCACTATCACGCGGTCGCTTTCTTTAATTAATTGCGTGTGATAGCTGCCCATTCCGCCGTAACCAACGATAACTACAGTATGTTTGATTGAACTCATGGATTCCACTCCTGTTTTCTCTAATAGTCGCGTGAACCGGAGATGCTCTTAGTTGTCAGAACTTCCGTCAAAATAAACGGCACGTCCGGTACGTGCTGATTCATACACTGCTTCAAGGATCTGGGTAACAACAAAAGCCTGCTCCGGCAATACAACCGGATCTTTATCTTCTCTTACCGCTTCCAGCCACAGACGCGCTTCACGGTCAGCTTCAGTCTCAGCAGCACCGGAGTAGAAGGCTACTCCGCCTGATCCAAGATCAACTTTGGTTTCGTACAGGCGTCCGGCACGTTCGCCGTTCAGACGCAGGCCATCCTTCATGTCTGCTCCGCCCTCCGTACCGGCGAGCATTGTCTTGGCTTCACCAAATTCTGACACATTCAGCGCCCAGCTGGCTTCAAGCACAATTGTAGCACCGTTCTCCATTGTAATGAAGCCGAATGCGGAATCTTCAACCTTGAATTGTTCCGGATCCCATGGACCGAAGGCATTCGCCGCATTCTTCTTCTGGCCCAGCTTGTGGAAGGTGGAGCCTACAACCATACGCGGTTTGTAGTTATCCATCAGCCAGAGCGTCAGATCCAGTGCATGTGTACCGATATCGATCAGCGGTCCGCCGCCCTGTTTCTCTTCATCCAGGAATACGCCCCAAGTCGGAACGGCACGGCGGCGAAGCGCAATAGCCTTACCGTAATAGATATCGCCGAGTTCTCCGCTCTCGCACAGCCCCTTCAGATAATCACTGTCTGCACGGAAACGGTTCTGATAAGCAATGGATAATTTCTTGCCAGTGCGCTTGGCGGCATCCAGCATTTCCTTCGCCTGGGCAGTGGTCTTCGCCATCGGCTTCTCGCACAGCACGTGATTGCCGGCTTCGAGGGCGGCCACAGTGATCTCGGAGTGGCTGTCGTTTGGTGTGCATACATGCACGATGTCGAATCCGCCGGCAGCCAGCAGCTCACGGAAATCGGTGAATACAGCAGCGCCTTCCGCTCCGTAAGTCTTGGCAGCCTCTTGAGCACGTTCTTCTACGATGTCACAGAATGCCACCATTTCGGCATCCGCCTGACGGGAAAGACTTGGCATATGTTTGCCGTTTGCGATACCACCGCAACCGATAATAGCAATTTTGAGTTTGTTAGACATGAATATTTCCTCCTTGATTACCATATGATTTGATCCAATTCAAACTGTCAGCTACACTGGCAAGCGGTGAACGGCTGCAATAATCCTGTTCAACCACTGCCCATTCCACACCAGCCGCCGCGGCTGCTTCAATAATTGCAGCCAGATTGACTTCGCCTTCACCCAAGACCACAGTCTCCGGAGAACCGTCTTCGCGTTTTTTCAGGTCCTTGAGGTGGATGATCGGCAGCCGTCCTGCGTATTTATTGATGTATTCTACCGGATCATATCCGCCATAATACACCCAGCATGTATCCATTTCCACTTGAAGCTGCTCAGCAGGCACCTCATCGAACAGGTAGTCAAAAGCTGTGCGGCCGCCCACCTTCTCCGTGAATTCGAAATCATGATTATGATAAGAAAGAACCGCCCCGCCTGCCCGGCATTTGTCGCCGATCAGCCGCAGGTTCTTAGCCACTTCAGGCCAATTACGCTGTTCTTCCGTCAGAAAAGGCACGATCAGATTGCGGTTGCCAATCTCCAGATTGAAGCTGATTTCCTGTTCCGTATCGTTCAGCATAACATCGTACGGGCGATGCGCTCCGAGAGCCACGAGTCCTGTTTCCTCAAGCAGTGCCTTCACCTGCCCGGCCGTCCGGCCGAAATAGTGGAAGAATTCCACACCGCTGTAGCCCAGTTCGGCAACCTTGCGTATTGTCCCTTCGAAATCCTGTTCCAGTTCGTCTCTCAGCGTATACAGCTGAAGTCCTACCTTCAACATTATTGCTCTCACTCCTAAGTTTGATCCGAGAGTCCGACTGATCTTGCCGCCACCGCCCTTTGCCCCGCACCTATGCCAGGCATTCCACCTGAACAAACGGGCTGTAAACATAGGATGTAATATAGCTGTCTATCTGTCATCCGCTGCCTCCAGTGTTTGCCTATGTAGCGATCAGAGCCGCAATACAGCCTCCCCCACATCATTTGTATGTTTTTTGCTTAGGTACATGGTAATATGAAAGCGTATATAATAAAATGAATAATATGATTAAAACATGAACAATCTGCTTATCATTTAACAACAGGAGGACTCATGACACCTAACGCAGCCTGCCACATCCTATCCGCCGGATTCTCCTTCCACCGCAAGCCGTTTCATATGTCCCGCAGCGAAGGCGTCCAGTATTATCTGCTGCGCCTCCAGACCGAAGGACGCAGCCGGACGATGGAAGGCGGAGTCATCACTACTGTCGAGAGCGGCAATCTGATGCTCTTCGCACCGACCGATCCCTACTACTTAAGTATCGACAAGGAAGTCTACCCTGTCGGCAAGCCGCGGATTGAGAGCGGCGACTATCATATTTTCTGCAGCGGCCCCTGGATTGAAGAATGGTGGGGACGCAAGCATCGCCCGGCTGTACTCCGGCTGCCGCTCAGCGACCATATTCTTGGCCTGTTCCGCCAGCTTGTACTGGAGCAGCGCCGTCTATCAGATTCTTCACCGGATATCTCCGCGTGTTATCTGCAGATTCTATGTATGGAGATTGACAGGCTGATGTCCGAGCAGCCGGCAATTTCACCCAAGGCCTATCTTGCTTACCGGATGAAGCAGTATGTCGAGGAGCATGCCGCGTACGCCTTCCGTCTGGAGGATGTGGCCGGCCATGTCGATATTTCCGTCTCCCGCGCGGTTCATCTGTTCAAAGAAGCGTTCGGCACTACGATTGTGAAATATGTAAATGACGTCAGGCTGGATATGGCCAGGGAGAAGATCACCTTCAGCCCGATGCCGCTGGAGCATGTATCTGAAACTTGCGGGTTTGCCAACTATACGTACTTCCACCGTGTCTTCCGCAGCCGGTTCGGAATGTCACCCAAGCAGTACCGTATCCATAGCAGGGCGCAGGCGTAAGGTCACGAGACCAGTAGGCATGCAAAAGGAGCGCCATCATTATAGATCCGCTCCTTGTGTTTGACTTTATTCAATTGCTGGCGCTTGCCGGGTGTCGTCCGTACATGCTGGGAGATGGCGCCGTAGTCCTGATTCATCCTGCGGTTTCTTTCGGCACACCAGGTGCCGGAGCGTTCTGCCTTCAGCAGAGCTTTTTGCGTGCGTGTACGTGCCATATGCGGCCACACTCCTTGTCATAAGCTTATTCAGTACATGCGGTACTGTTATTTTAATTTTAACATAATCAACACATTACTGCCCGGTATAATTAACTATAATAGTCTATTACCTTGCCGTCAGCTTACACAGCCTTGTCTCCAGCTTGCGGCGGTGCAGCTTATTACAGTATTCTTGATGGGCAAGGTACATGCGTCTGGCAGAAGAAAGTCATCAATCATACTTAGAAATGAATAGGCAGAATCAGGAGGAGAAATCAATGAAATACGATGTGCTGTATGACGGCGCTTTTGCCATGCTGAAGGTAGTCCTGGAATCAGGAGAAAGTGTGAAGGCGGAGATGGGGGCGATGGTCGCCATGTCGCCGAATGTGGAGCTGAGAGGCACGGTAGACGGCGGGCTCATGCGCGGACTCGGCCGGATGCTGAGCGGGGAGAAATTCTTCTTCCAGGAGCTGACCGCCACCCGCGGACAGAGTGAAGTGCTGCTCTCACCAGGGGCAATCGGGGATATTCAGGCCATTGAGCTGGACGGCTCGTACAAGCTGATGGTGCAGAAGGATGGTTTCCTGGCTGGAACCCACGGTATTCAAGTGAACACCAAAATGCAGAATCTGACCCGCGGCTTATTCTCCGGCGAAGGCTTCTTCATTGTAGAAATCAGCGGCAGAGGTACGGTCTTCCTCTCTTCCTTCGGAGCCATTCACGCCATTAACCTCGGCCCTGGCGAGGAAATGATCATTGATAACGGCCACCTCGTGGCCTGGCCGGATTATATGGATTATAAGGTGGAAAAGGCAGCCTCCGGCTGGCTGAACAGCTTAACCAGCGGGGAGGCACTGGTCTGCCGGTTCCGCGGCGAAGGCGTCGTTCTGGTACAAACCCGCAATCCCGGAAGCTTCGGGACGTGGATCAAGTCCTTTGTGCCGAACCGGCCGTAGCAGCGGCGGGCTGCCGATTCCGAAATTTAAAAAAGATTGAACCTGTTAATAGAAGAATCACAGGTTCAATCTTTTTTGGAAATTCATCCGCGTTTGACCGGGTACTTAAACCATCAGCTTGTCGAAATGACTGGAAATGAGCATAATCATATCTTCCGGTGTTACCATTTCGGGATAGATTACACTATGGACGACCAATCCGTCTACTAATGCATGCAGCGTCTTAATTTCCCGGTCCAGATCCAGGTCCTGTCTTAACAGATTCACGGCATCCAGGTACTCCATCATCTGGCAGAAGCCGCTATACAGCCCGTTATGTACTTCCTGTTTCAGCGCCTGTATGGCGGGGTCCGCTGCTGCCCGTCCGACAAAAGCCAACCAGACCTCCGCTTCCGCTCTCCTCTCTTCATCAATGGGCATTAATTCATGAATCAGCCTCTCCACATCCTCCCGGGGATTCCCCGAGTATTGAAAGACCTCAACTCTCTGATAACTTCGTTCACTCACCAGTCTCATGGAGAAGGCAAGCAGCTCGGATTGGCTGGCAAAATAATGCCGCAGCGATCCCAGCGACATGCCTGCCTCCTTGGCAACATTCCGCACGGATACAGCTTCCAGACCATCACGCCGGATGATCCGCCAAGCCGCCTCCGCCAGATGATTACGGCGTTCATCATGGTCCACTTTTTTTGGCATAACGTCATTATAGCATGTGCACCAGCGTCATATCCCTGCTCCATAAGTCGCAAATGCGCTGATTCTCCGCTGCAGTCAAACAAAAAGACGCCGGCTGTTAAATCAGCCATGCGTCTTTGAATGTGCCCCAGCTGCGGCTCAGGATACAGCCCGGCATTCTTTATCGCCCTTGCAGCCGTTTCCCTTGCAGGTATTATAGGTGCCTTTGAAATCAAGCCGGTGATCGGTCACACTGAAGCCGTACTCACGGGCCAGCCGCGCTTCAAGGTCCAGCAGCCAGTCATCCTTAATCTCCTCCAGCTTGCCGCATACACTGCAGATCAGGTGGTGGTGCATATGAACATGATCGTCACCGCGCAGGTCATAGCGGGCAACGCCATCGCCGAAATTCATCTTTTCTACAATATGAAGTTCACACAGCAGCTCTAAGGTACGGTATACGGTCGCAAGTCCCAAATGCGGATAACTGCGCTTGACCAGCATATAGACCTCTTCCACACTTAAGTGATCCTTCTCGTTGTCCAGTAATACTCTTACTATAGCTTCGCGCTGAGGCGTAAGCTTATAATTCTGCGCCGCAAACTGCTGGCTGATATTTGCTACTCGGTTCACCCGGGTTCCCACCTTTCCGGAAGTTGAACAATTCCCGACAATAATTAGTAATCTTTACGATATAAGCATAACAAACTTGTCCGTCAAAGAAAAGGCCTGACACCAGTATAACATCACTTTTCCCCAAAAACGTATAAATAGGTTCTGCGGATTATGATTATATTATTGCCGGCTAGTCTTACGCCCAATCCGAAGTGCGCCCTCCCTCCATACCTTATATAGACTAAATCTCTTATAAGTGAGGATGATCCGGATGGTGAAAATAAAACCTAAGCAGACCCAGCGGCTTGTGACAGCCCGTGTACTGCGCAGAGTAGCCACGGCCATGCTGCCGTTCTACCGGAAAATTGCCGGCAACAGCAGTTATGCCGCTGATTGGACAACCGCTGTTGTCTCCGCAGATCTTGATCTGATGGGCAGCCTGCTGGCCAGAATTCCCACCCTTTCCAGAGTAGAGAATTATGGGACGAACGGCATCGGCTATTTCATCTCGTTTCCTTTTCCGCTGCCGGTTGCGTTCTACACAAATGGAACAACGATTCCGCCGGGCACGGTCCAGTTCACCTTCAGTACAGCAGCCCACCGGAGCATCGCACGGGCCGTTATTCCGCTCTACCGGGAGCTCTCTGTAAATAACTGCTTCGCGGAGAGTCTGGCTGCAGCCATCCGGCGCAGAGACCGCGGTGCGGTAACAGCGATGGTACGCAGCCT
Organism: Paenibacillus sp. FSL R10-2199; assembly: GCF_038000235.1. Taxonomy (NCBI): domain Bacteria; kingdom Bacillati; phylum Bacillota; class Bacilli; order Caryophanales; family Paenibacillaceae; genus Paenibacillus; species Paenibacillus sp. FSL R10-2199. Next base: position 5,758,546 of record NZ_JBBOBO010000001.1, read on the forward strand.
CGTCACAGCAGATTCGCTGAAATCCGTAACCATTGAAGACAGTGGGATCGCGCTGCTGTTCAGAACCCGGTTCAGTAAATACCCTTACCGCAACCTGCTGTTCCAGGAAATGATGTAAAACGTCTGCAACCTTTTTTATTGTCATTGCGTCATTAGAGTCAAGTTGAAACGGTTACGCCGTGCTGTAACGGACAATCACCGGATCAGCGTGAAATCTAGTGGTACAACCTACAATAGAGGTGGAATTCAGATGAGTATCAAAAAAAACACGATCGCAGCTTTTACAGCCGTAACGCTTCTTACCTTCTCTTTCGGCGGACAAATTTTTGCAGCCGGCAGCAGCTTTAAGGATATTGACAGTGTAACCGGTAAGGACAAAATCAACTCTCTGAAGCAGCAGGGCCTGATCAAAGGGATATCGGATACCCAGTTTCTGCCCGCATCCACTGTAACTACAGCACAAGGCGTTCAGTTTATCACGGGCGGACTCCAGCTTAGCCTGGCCGCAATCAGTTTCAACAAGGCTCCCGTAGCCAGTGCGATCTTCTCCAAAGTAAAAGACAACGCCTGGTACGCAGAAGCCTTCATCAATGCACACTATAATGACGTGGATATTCCCGCTGATATTGATCCATCCAAACCGATTACCAAAGAGCTGTTCACCAGCCTGCTGATTCAGGGCGTTGAGAAGGCAGGCAACCTGCCGATGATCAACATCGTGCCGGTGGACATCGCCGATGCAGATGCGCTTGAGCCATCCTACCAGGGCACTATCCAGCGGTCCCTGAAATACAACATCAATACACTGGATGCTAACGGCAAGTTCAACCCGAAGAGCCAGCTCACCCGCGCCGAAGCGGCAATTATGCTCTACAACGCACTGGACTATTTGAACTCACGCAGTGATGGAGCAACACAGAACTAACTAATGGCTGAGTAATCCTTCGTGCACTCCCCCGTGCATGATGAATTCACAAGCAGAAAAGGCAGTCCGGGATTCCCCTCCCGGACTGCCTTTTTGCATTAATGCCCACATTCGTTTAGTCTTCTCCGCTGAGCCGGTTCAGGAACTGCAGGGCGCGCGGATTCTTCGTCTGCTCCAGCACCTGCTGCGGAGTTCCCTGCTCCAGAATGACCCCGTTATCCATTAAGATGATCCGGTCGGCCACATCGGCCGCGAATTTCATCTCATGGGTAACAATAACCATCGTCATTCCTTCCCGGGCCAGCTGCTTGATGACCTTCAGCACCTCACCGACCAGCTCCGGATCGAGCGCCGAAGTTGGCTCATCGAACAGCAGCACCTCCGGCTCGACCGCCATCGCCCGGGCAATCGCCACGCGCTGCTGCTGGCCGCCGGACAGCTGATGCGGATAGGTATCCGCCTTGTCGGCCAGCCCTACCTTGTCCAGCAGGGCAAGCGCCTTCGTTCTGGCTTCCTCCCTGGAACGCTTCTGAACGGTCACCTGGCCCTCCATTACATTACCGAGTGCCGTCATATGCGGGAACAGATTGTAGGACTGGAAGACCATTCCCGTCTGCTGGCGAAGAGACAGCACGGTACGCTGTGGAATTTTGCCGCCGGGAGTGAAATCCAGCTTAATATTATTCAGAGCCAGGCTGCCCTTGTCGGGAGTCTCCAGCAGGTTGAAGCAGCGCAGCAGGGTGGTTTTGCCGGATCCGGAAGGTCCGATAATGACCATCACCTGGCCATGCTCAACGGTAAGATCAACCCCCTTCAAGACCTGCAGCGGACCGAAGGATTTATGTAAATCACGTATTTCAATCATGGGTATGCCTCCTTAACTGGCCGAATACCGGTCCAGCCGCTTCTCCAGGTATTTCTGCAGCACCGATAATACTGAGCAAAATAACAGATAGAATAAACCCGCTTCGCAATACAACAGCAGCGGTTCATAGGTGGTGGCTGTAATTTGCTGAGCTTTTCTGAACATTTCTACATATGTGATGCTTGCTGCAAGTGATGTATCCTTCACCAGACTAATAAATGAATTGGATAATGGCGGAACCGATACCCGGGCAGCTTGAGGCAGAATCACCCGCCGCAAAGCCTGTCCACGGCTCATACCGACGGAGAAGGCAGCCTCCCATTGCCCTTTATGTATGGAGAGAATAGCCGCCCGGACAATTTCCGAGGAGTATGCCCCGACACTAAGGGTGAAGCCAATCACAGCTGCGATGAACGGATCAAGCACAATACCTACCGTAGGCAGCCCGTAGAAAATAATAAACAGCTGAAGCAGCAGCGGTGTTCCGCGGATGACCCAGACGTAGAAGCCGGCAATCAGCTTCGGAATTCTCCAGGAAGAGAGCCGCACAAGCGCAGTAATTACAGCAAGTGTAAGCCCAAGTGCAAAGGAGACCAAGGTCAGCGGAATGGTAAAAGCCACCCCGGCTTTGAACAGAGGCAGCAGTGAATCGAGAAATATTTGTATTTTGCGGTCATCCATCGTTCTGACATCCTTCTTGGAACGGCAAGGCGGAAGCAACCAGCTCCGCCCTGTGTCCATAAGTTATTTGAGACTGCCGTCAAGCAGGCAAGCTTATTTCGATACATCAGCTCCGAAGTACTTCTCGGAAATCTTCAGATATGTGCCATCATCATGCATGGCAGTCAGCGCTTCATTCACTGCCTGCACAAGCTCATCGTTACCCTTCAGGAAGACCGCTGCACTATACGAGCCTTCTGCAATCTCATCAACCTTCTTGATCTTGATATCAGGCTTCTGCTTCTTCAGATCCAGGAAGGACAAGCCGTCATTGACGGTTGCATCAATCCGGCCGGAGGTCAGCAGATCAATTGCCTGATTGAAGCCTTCGGTGGATACAATCTCTGCACCGTTATCCGTTGCAATCTGTCCGAGGTTACTTGTCAGGGACTGGCCGGCTTTCTTGCCCTTGAGGTCCGCGAATGATTTGATATCTTCATTATCTTCACTGACGATCAGCACAGCCTTGGATACGATATACGGGTCGGAGAAATCATATTTCACTTTGCGCTCATCCGTAATGGAAACTTCGTTGAAGATCGTATCGAACCGCTTGGCATCCATGCCGGCAAAAATACCGTCCCACTGAGTCTCGATAAACTCGGCTTCCACGCCCAGACGTTTAGTTACTTCTTCAGCAATTTCCACATCGAAACCGGTCAGCTTGCCGTCGGCATCATGATATGTGAACGGGGCATAGGTGCCTTCTGTTCCGATACGCAGCTTGCCGCTGGCTTTGACAGCTTCCAGACTATTCTGCTCAGCAGGTGCTGCACTATCAGTAGCCGCCGCAGTCGGTTCAGCCGCCGCATTGCCGCCTGTTGCTGAATTATTGTTATTGTTGTTGCCGCATGCCGCAACCACGGCCATGGTCAGGAGCAGCATAATTGTCAGACTAAGTTTTTTCATAAGATTAATCCCCTCTCATCTCTCTTTATGTTCCGGACTTGCCGGCAAAATGAATCGTAACACTGAGCTGTTACATCCGTCAATAACTTTTTCCGATAATAAACATCGGATTTATGTTATATAGGTTTTTGATAGTTTAGCTTGCCCCGAAATTGCATTTCTACATCAGTGGAAGACAAACTAAATGATCCACAACGCAAAACAGCGACCCTCCAGTAACGGAGAATCGCCGCCTTACTTCTTATGAATGTGAATGCACCTATTAACCGTGCATGATTTCAGGCAACGCTTTCTCCCTGGAGCCTCCGCTTTCTGGTTTGCGGCCCCTGCGCAGCAGCAGTCCAAGGACGGCGCCGCCTAAAGCTACAAAAATCATAATGTGGAAGGTGTCGGCAAAGCCTTGGGCCAATACAGTCTGCTTGGCCAGCTGCAGGGCTTCCTTCGAGACTCCGTCCACCGTCTGCCCGGCAGCGGCTGCCGCCTCCTGCATTTCAAGACCACGCGCGGAGGTTCTGGCCGTCAGAATCGTAACCAGTGTTGACACTGCAAGTGAGTTAATGACCTGCTGCATGGAGTTGGTGAGTGAGGTTACCCGGTTGACCAGATTGCCTGGCGCCTTGTTCAGCAGATGCGTATTCATCGGCATCATCATCATCCCCATCCCTGCACCGCACATGATTAGCGGAAGAATGAGATCACGGCTCTGGGTGGTCAGATCGACATGGGAATACTGAAACAATGCGCCAGAGACCAGACTGAGTCCGCAAACCACCAGCCAGCGCACCCCGATCCGGTCGAACAGAATTCCGGCAATTGGCATCATCAGCCCGGAAGCAATGGCCTGCGGCAGCAGGGTCAATCCGGTATCAAATGCGCCGAAGCCGCGGGCCTGCTGCAGAAACTGCGGCAGTAGAAATAAAGCACCATATAAGCCGAACTGGGCGATCCACTGCACGATAATTCCGGTGGTGAAATCCACGGATTTCAGAATCCGCAGCTCCAGTAAAGGGGTCCTGGAACGCAGCTCGGCAATGACAAAGGCAATCAGTGCAACAGCTCCCAGAGATAACCCGATTAGCGTTTTGTCCGAGGTCCAGCTCTGCGCACCCTGACTTACACCGTAAGTGAGTGAAGCAAAAGCCAGCGGTCCGAGCACCATTCCGAATTTATCCATGCCGGGAACGGTGTTCTTCGCCGCATTCGGCAGCTTTCGCAGCCCGATCAGCACACAGATAATACCGATGGGGATATTAATCAGGAAGATCCAGCGCCAGGAGTGGTATTCCACCAGCCAGCCTGACAATACAGGACCAATCGCCGGAGCGAACAGCACGGGAAACGGGAATTCCCATAATCCCCATAACAACGCCGACTTTACTCTTCGGAGCCAGTCTGTACACATAAGCCATCCCGACCGGGAGCACACAGCCCCCTCCAAGACCCTGCAATACCCGGAAAACGACCAGCCATTCTGCACTGCTTGGCGTTGCACACAGAATGGAGCCGATCGTAAACACAATAACAGCTGTCAAAAAGACGTTCTTAGCCCCGAACCGGTCAGACAGCCAGCCTGACAGCGGAATGACCGAAGCCTGCGCCAGCATATACCCGGTTACGACCCACTGCAGCGTATGCAGGTCTGTATTGAAATCCACTACCAGTCTGGACAATGCCACATTCATTGCCGTACTATCCAGCACGACCATAAATACGCCGGCAATAATCGCCAGCAGCGGAACTAGAATGCCGGATAACCGGAAATCGGCATCCTGCTTCAAGGTCTGATCCATACTCCTTCTCCTCCTGAAGTGTCCGCTTCAACTACGTTGACCTGCGGGCAGGTTTGTCTATATAATTAGTGAACGGACAATTGTCCGCGTTCGCATTTCATAGTCTACGGACAATTGTCCGATGTGTCAAGCGGAATACGCCAATTCCCCACACTTGATTCGTTTACCGGCAGAATAGAGATTTCTTAGGACGCACTGTAGGCATAAATGTTGTATATTTTGCAGCTTTGATTCATGGATAGCCGGGTTTCCGGATGGATTGTTGTATGAAATGCAAGAATAGTTCTGTTAAACTGCTTGAACAAGCTGAAATAATGCATTTTATACAACAATTTGGGATTTAGGCCGATCGAATGAGGGAAATGTTGTATTATGGGCAGGATTTACTTTATATGAAAGGGGACATCATGAAAAAAACAGAGACAGAAGTTGAACCTGTAACATCAGCTCCGGGGATCATAGAGAACAAAGATAACACAGTGAACACAGACATCGCTGCAAAAGAACCCGCAGATCCTTATATGCAGCGGATACTCGAGGCGGCCCGCCAGCTGTTCACCGAGAGCGGCCTCGAAGCTGTCAGTATGTACGGCATCGCCAAACGGGCTGGTATAGGGCAGGGATCGCTCTACCGCCGCTTCACTGATAAGGGCGAAATCTGTTCGGCCCTGCTGCTGGACAGCACCGAGCAGTTTCTGTCGGGGATGGAACAGCAGCTTGCTGCCAGCGCTGGTGAAACGGCTGCCCTCGCGCATCTGCAGAGCAGCATTGAGCAGGTCGTTGGTTTCATTGAGCAATATGCGGAGCTCTTGAACATGATCAAATCCGAATTCACCGGCAAGAAGCAGCTTACCCAGTTCGAACATCCTTTTTTCCAGCGGCTCGGAGTGATTATGGGTGAACTTCTGCACCGCGCATCCGCGAATGGAGAGATTATCGGGATCGATCCCCGCTTCGCTGCCACAGCGCTGATCTCTGTACTTAGTCCCGATCTTTACCTGTATGAACAGAAACGGAACGGCTCCTCCAAAGAGGAAATCTCGCGGGGAATTGTTGCGTTGTTCATCACCGGCCTCTCCAAGCGCTGAGCACAGGCTCTTTACAACCGGGGAAATTATGGTATATTAAGTAGCAATTACGAATTCAATAGCACCTGTTATTTCACTAGGGGAGTCGGCCGACTGAGACGGAGCTTAAGCTCCGGACCCTTGGAACCTGATCTGGATCATACCAGCGGAGGGAAGTGGAGCAGAATGTATCAGCGGTTCCGCGTCTTTGCAAACTGACTGTACCTTCAGGCCCATTCATTTCCTCCGGAAATGGATGGGTCTTTCTTGTTTTCGTAGCGTAAACACTTTTCCCTAAGGAGGCTTGCTTCCCCATCCTATGATCAACATCGCTAACCTGTCCTATTCTTTCGGCGCAGCTTCAAGGGCTCCGGTCTTCTCCGGAATCTCCATGAAGGTCCGCCGCGGCGAGTTCATCTCCGTCGTGGGTGCCAGCGGCTGCGGCAAAAGTACGCTGTTCAAGATTATCGCCGGCCTGCTGGAACCCGGCAGCGGCGAGGTTGCCCTGCATGGGCAACCGCCTAATAACGCCTCGGAGCGGCTCGGCCAGGTCGGCTATATGCCGCAGCGGGATCTCCTGCTGCCCTGGAGAACCGTACTGGACAATTGCCTGCTGCCCTGGGAACTGAAGCGGAACGGCTCCAAAGAGGAAGCCGTTATTCAGATCCGCAGCATGCTGCAGCAGTTCGGTCTTGGTGATACGGGGGCTGCGTATCCGCATGAGCTGTCGGGCGGCATGCGCCAGCGGGTTGCGGTACTCCGCACCATTGCCGCCGGGAATGAGCTGCTCCTGCTGGACGAGCCGTTCGGGGCACTGGACGCCATAACCAAGCGGGAGCTTCACCGCTGGCTGCTGGAATTATGGTCAGGACTGGACAAGACTGTGCTGTTCATTACCCATGACCTTGAAGAAGCGCTTCTGCTTAGTGACCGCATCTATCTGATGACCGGCAGTGCCGGGGGCGGTATGCAGGAGTTCATCACCGGTCTTTCCCGCCCCAGACATCATAGTCAGAATTACGAACCGCAGTTTGTTGCCCTGCGGCAGGATTTGGAGCTGAAGCTGTATGACAACCGTCTTCTATAGAAGATTGCTGCGGGAGTACAGCCCGGCTATTCTGCTTGTGCTGCTGATTCTTGCGGTCTGGGAAACGGTGTCCCGGCTGGGGCTGATTCCTCCGTTCATCCTGCCGGCTCCCACTGCCATCTGGATTGCTCTGATGGAAGACAGGCATTTACTCTTCGGCGTTCACCTGCCTGCAACGCTGCTTGAGGTACTAACAGGCTTCGCTCTGTCCGTCTTCTGCGGCAGTCTGCTGGGAACGGGCATGCATCTGTTCAGGCCGCTGGCCAAAGCGCTGTATCCGCTGCTGATTATCAGCCAGACGATTCCGCTGGTTGCCCTCTCTCCCCTGTTTATCATGTGGTTCGGCTATACCTTGTGGAGCAAGGTTGCCGTAGTGTTCCTGACCGCCTTCTTCCCGGTGGTTGTCGGCATCTACGATGGGCTGGGCAAGAATACGGAGCAGTACCGCGAGCTGTTGTTGACGCTTGGCGCGAACCGCTGGCAGATTCTCCGCAAGGCTGCTGTTCCGCTGGCCCTGCCGTCCTTTTTCTCCGGACTGAAGCTGTCGGTGGTGTACTGCGTCATTGGCGCTACCATCGGCGAATGGCTTGGAGGCAGCCGGGGGCTTGGTTATTTCAGCCGGAGAATGGCCGGCAATCTGCAAAGTGCCGAGATGTTTGCCGCTGTTGTGCTGCTGTCCGCCCTTGGGATCACTTTGTTTCTGTGTATTGCTACGCTCGAGAAGTTATTTCTGAAGAAAAGAGGACGTTATTCATGACTCCAATCCGCTATAACCGTTATCTCTACACCCGTAGTGCTCAACCTTATAAGTTGCTGCCTTATGTTTTGCTCCTGTCTGTTCTCTTGGTTCTGCCAGGCTGCGCCGGCAATAACGGGTCGGCTGGCAATAACGGACCGGCTGGCTCCGGCTCATCATCGGCATCATCCGCTCCGGCGGCAGCCGCAGACGGTACAGCCCATAAGCTGACGATCATGCTCGACTGGTATCCGAACGCCGTTCATTCCTTTTTGTACGCGGCACAGAGTGAGGGGTATTTTGCCGAAGAGGGGCTTGATGTTGAGATACAGATGCCTGCCGACAGCAACGACGCGCTGAAACTGGTAGCTGCCGGACAAGTCGATCTGGCCCTCAGCTACCAGCCGCAGGTGCTGATGGCCCGGGGAGAGCAGATTCCGGTCAAATCCGTTGCCGCTCTGGTACGGCATCCCCTGAACCATCTCATGGTTTCCGCAGACAGCGGAATAACCCGCCCCGGGGAGCTCTCAGGCAAGCAAGCCGGTTACTCCTCCATTCCGCTGTATGAAGCCATGCTGCACACTATGATCCAATCCGATGGCGGCGATCCCGCCTCCCTGAAGCTGATTGACGTTGGCTTTGAGCTTATCCCTGCCCTATCCACCGGGCGTGTGGATGGAATTATGGGCGGCTTCATCAACCATGAGCAGCTGATATTAGAGCAGGAGGGCCATCCTGTGCGTTCGTTCAATCCGGTAGACTACGGGGTTCCTGATTATTATGAGCTGGTGCTGGTTGCAAGTGACCAGGGTCTGCAGAATTCCTCGGAATATTTCCAAAAGTTCATGAATGCTGCGCGCAAGGGTCAGCAATTCGTCACTAAGCAGCCGGAGCAGGCGCTGAAGCTTCTGCTGAAGCATCAGGATGCCACTGCACCGCTTGATGAAGCCATCGAGAAGCGCAGCCTGGAGATTCTGCTGCCGCTGATGGACGCCGGGTCACAGCCCTTCGGTTATCAGGATACCGCCTCCTGGGAGAATGTGCGCAAATGGCTGAGCGAGGGCGGTCTGCTGGCTGAGGAAGTTGACAGTGCGGATGCTTTTATTAATTTATAGAACATGCTTTCGAAGTTAGTTTTGCGAAATGATCTCAAGGATGCGTATGCTATCAAAACTTTCAGGAGGAATAATCATGTCTTTTCTATCCAAGGTACGGCAGGCAAATCCGCTCGTACATAACATTACCAATATTGTAGTGGCTAATTTCACCGCTAACGGACTGCTGGCGCTGGGGGCTTCCCCGTTCATGGCCGACGCACTGGAAGAGGTGGCGGATGTTGCCGCGATGTCCGGGGCGGTCGTGCTGAACATCGGTACACTGAATGAAGCTATCATCACTTCAATGGTGAAGGCCGGGCAAGCCGCGAACCGGCATGGTGTCCCGCTCGTGCTTGATCCCGTTGGAGCAGGTGCTACACCGTACCGCACTGACGTTACCGCGAAGCTGCTGGGTGAGCTGCAGCTGACCGCTCTGCGCGGCAATGTGGCCGAAGTAGCCAATGTCGCCGGAGAGCGCTGGGCGAGCAAAGGCGTCGATGCCGGAGCAGGTGAAGGCGATGTGATCGCCTTGGCGAACAAGGCTGCGCGGAAGCTGAACTGCGTGGTGATCATCACCGGCAAGGAGGATATCATTAGCGACGGCACGCGCACCTACATCGCCAGCAACGGCCATTCCATCCTGACCCAAGTGACGGGAACCGGCTGTCTGCTCAGTGCCGTAGTAGGCGCATTTCTTGCAGTAAGCGGCGGGAATGCGCTTGAGGCAGCTGCCGAAGCACTCTCATTCTACGGCGTGGCAGCCGAGATTGCCGCAGAAGCCGCGGAAGGACAAGGACCCGGCAGCTTCCAGATGGAGTTCCTGAATCAATTGTCCCTGGTGACACCAGATATCTACAGCAGCCGGTCACGCCTGCAGCTGCTTGAACAATAAAACGCACCTCTTAAAGGAGAATACCCGATGACCCGTATACGTAAAGCGTTAACGATTGCCGGCTCTGACAGCGGCGGCGGTGCCGGTATCCAGGCTGATCTGAAGACCTTCCAGGAGCTTGGAGTCTACGGAATGTCCGCGCTCACAGCGGTCACGGCACAGAATACCTTAGGTGTTCAAGGTGTATATCCGCTGGAGCCGGAAGCCGTTGCTGCGCAGCTGGATTCTATTGGCAGCGACTTGGCGCCAGATGCCATTAAGACCGGTATGCTGTTCAGCAGTGAGATTATCGGTGTTGTAGCGGATAAGGTGACAGCGTACGGCTGGCAGCAGCGGCTTGTGATCGACCCGGTAATGATTGCCAAGGGCGGGTCCGCTCTGCTGCTGCAGGAAGCCGTGCAGGCACTGATTACCGGACTGCTGCCGTTGGCTCTTGTGGTTATCCCCAATCTTCCCGAGGCAGAGATTCTCACGGGGATGAAGATCAATGGAATGTCAGACAGAGAACAGGCTGCACGACTCCTTCATCAGATGGGTCCGCAGTACATTGTTCTTAAGGGCGGACATGATCCGGCAGGCGATCAGCTGGTGGACCTGCTCTATGACGGCCGGGAATTCCAATATCTGACCAGTCCGCGGATTGAGACCAGGCATACGCATGGGACCGGCTGTACTTTCTCGGCGGCGGTGGCGGCAGGACTTGCGCTCGGCCACTCTATAAATGAAGCGGTGCATACAGCCAAAGCCTTCATTCAGGCAGCCATTGAGGACAGTCTGAACATCGGGGCAGGACAAGGGCCGACCAATCATTTTGCTTACGGGAACCGTATCAGATCAGGGGGGCAGCAGCTATGAAACGGATTGACAGTGAGGATATGCGCAAGCTCCTTAAGGTATATTTCATTATGGGCAGCGTGAACTGCCGCCTCTCTCCAGCCGAGATTTTATCTGCCGCAGCAGACGGGGGAATCACCTTATTCCAGTTCCGTGAAAAGGGTCCCGGTGCTCTGACCGGCGCCGCTCTGCTTGAGCTTGGACAGCAGCTCCGGGCAATCTGCCGGGACCGGCGGATTCCGTTCATCGTCAATGACGACCTGGAGCTGGCGGTCGCACTTGATGCAGACGGGGTCCATGCCGGCCAGGATGATCTGCCGGCCCGGACGATCCGCCAGCGGCTCGGTGAGCACAAGATCATCGGCGTTTCCGCCCATAATCTCGCGGAAGCGCAGCAGGCGATTGCGGACGGAGCCGATTATCTCGGGGTCGGTCCGGTCTACCCCACCTCCTCCAAAGACGATGCCGAAGCCGTTCAAGGGACGGCTGTCATTGATACGCTCCGCCGCAGCGGGCTTAATATCCCCCTGGTAGGGATAGGCGGTATAACCCTGGATAACGCCCTGCCGGTGATCCGGGCCGGTGCAGACGGAATCTCCGTAATCTCGGCCATTGCCGGAGCGGAGGATATCCGTGAGACCGCGAGGGCGTTCGGGCGGATTATACAAAGCGGAATGCTTCCGGAATGAGCTTAAATAAATGAGTGTATTTCAATTCCAAAAACACCCGCAGCTGCCTTCACACAGGCGCTGCGGGTGTTTATTGTGCATTCCGGCATAACCTGTTTACCGCTATTTCAGCGTAACATTTACTTTTGGAATATTCAGGCGTATAATCAGTTTACATTGTTAACTGTTAACAAAAGAAACTATTATCAGGTCAGAGGAGGTTGCCCCATGACAGATCCGGCGCAAACGATAGAGGTGTATCATTCCTTGCTCGCCGTTGCCCGCCAGCTCCGTAAGCTGGCCCATCAGAGCGCTGCGGATCTCGGATTAACCGTGCATCAGATCGGTATACTGAATTCTCTCCTCAAGCATCCCGGTCAATCGCAGAAGGAAATAACGGAGCGTCTGGTATTTGCCAAGAGCCGCGTAAGCCTGCATATTGATGCATTGGCCGAGAAGGAACTGGTGACCCGGACCACCTCCGAGGCAGACCGCAGGGAAACGAGGCTGAATCTCACACCGGCAGGTGAAGCGCTGTGCAGGCAATATAACGAAGACGCCTACTCATACCAAATGCTGGGAGCGGCACTGGATCATTTCTCCGGAGAAGAAGTCCAGTCGCTCATTCAAATGCACTCACAGCTGCTTGAACAGCTGACCCGGAATCAGGATAACTTAAATAACACACAAAGCTGGTGATGAATAATGGGCAGAGGTTTCGGTCCAATGGGATTCGGCGGACCCGGGCATGGCAAATTAAAGTTCGATGATGATGAGGCGAAGCCGGATATATCCAAGACGCTGCTGCTCCGCATCGTGAAATATTTCCTTCCTTACTGGAAGCAGACCCTTCTGGTGATGATTGTGCTGTGCATTACTGCAGTGCTAGGGCTGCTTCCTCCGATCCTGATTCAGCATATTATTGACCGCGCGCTCCCTGATAAAAACCTGAGGCTGCTGGTTCTGCTCGTCCTCGCCTCGCTCGGTACAACTGTAGTGTCCGGTCTGCTGGGCGTGCTGCAGAATTACCTGAATTCCTTTATCTCACAAAATATTGTCCACGATATGAAAAATCAGATGTACCGCCATCTGCAGGGCATGCCGCTGCAGTTCTTCTCAGGGGTCAAGCAAGGGGAAGTCATCACCCGGATGACCAGTGATATTGCCGGGATACAGGGCGTGTTCAACAGCACCATCGTCAATTTTGCCAGCAATCTGTTCATTCTGACTACGACAGCGGCAACTCTGTTTATCATGAACTGGAAGCTGGCGCTACTGGGCATACTGGTTGTCCCCCTGTTCATTATGCCAACCCGCAAAATGGGCAATGTGCGCTGGAAGCTGGCCAAGGAAACCCAGGAGAAGATCTCCGAGCAAAACCAGATCATCCAGGAAACGCTCAGTCTCAGCGGATATATGCTCATGAAGCTGTTCACCAAGGAAGACAACGAGCTGGCGAGCTTCAGAACCGTTAATGCCCAGGCGACACGCCTGCAGATCCGGGAATCGATGGCCGGACGCTGGTTTATGCTGGTCCTCACCACCTTCACCAGTATCGGGCCCATGCTGATTTATCTGTACGGGGGTTATTTATTTATCCAGGGAGAGCTGACGGTTGGTGCGATTATCACCTTTGTGGCGCTGCTGGGCAGATTATACGGGCCGGTCATGCAAATGACCAATCTGTATGTGGATGTGAACCGGTCGGTGGCGCTGTTTGAACGGATTTTTGACTATTTCGATATGGACCCGCTGATTGTGGATTCGCCGCTGGCCCTGCCAAGCAGTGCTGACGGCCAGGATATCGTCTTCGACAAGGTGAATTTCGCCTATCAGCCGGGCAAACCGGCCCTGCGGGAAATTTCCTTCACGGCTGCCGCCGGATCACTGACTGCGCTGGTCGGCCCCAGCGGAGCGGGTAAAACAACCATTACCAACCTCATCCCCAGACTCTATGAACTGGATTCGGGTGTGATCCGCATCGGCGGCAAGGATATCCGTGAGTTCACACTGCACTCCCTACGCTCTCAGATCGGGCTGGTTACCCAGGACACATATCTGTTCAACGGGACCATCCAAGAGAATCTGTTCTATGCAAGCGCCGGTGCCACGGAGTCCGAGATGATTGCCGCCTGTGAAGCCGCTTATATTCATGATTTCATTATGAAGCTGCCTGAAGGCTACAATACGGTAGTCGGTAACCGGGGAATCAAGCTGTCCGGCGGAGAGAAGCAGCGGATCTCGATCGCCCGCGTGCTGCTCAAGAATCCGCCTATTATCATCATGGATGAAGCCACCTCGTCACTGGATACAGTGTCGGAGTTCTATATCCAACAGGCGATGCATCAGCTGCTGCTGGGCAAGACCAGCATCGTTATCGCCCACAGGCTTTCCACCATTATGGCTGCCGATACCATTCTTGTCGTTCAGGACGGCGCTATTGTGGAGTCTGGACAACATGCTTCTCTGCTGGCGGACAACGGGGTCTACAGGGATTTGTATAACAAGCAGTTTCAGGCGTCAGAGTCCGCCACTTGATATTGTACGGAATTGAAAAAGGGATTCACGGAGGCCATTAACCGCTGCCTCCGGAATCCCTTTTTATAATTGAACAGACAAGTCCAGGTTTATCTCTCTGTACGCAATGGCTCCAGCTTGTCCATCCATCCGCTGAAGTATTCCGGCGTCTCGTTCTTCTTCAAGCGGTCATAATATTCGTCCACAAAACCGCCGTCTCCGGCACGCTGTCCTGCCCACTCATAGAATTCTTCAAACCGCGTCAACGCAAAACTACGCTTCTCCAGAATCAGATAAGCACTGAGCAGGCTGTCCAATGTCAGGTCTGTGGGGTTATTTTTGTACTCCTGCTCACTTAGCCGCAGCTGGTCTTCCGCATATTGCTTGGTGAGGGTCTTATCCGGTACATACCGTGTTCCCTGAAGCTCATACACGCCTACCAGCGCTGGACCAAGCGGCAATTGCCCGGAAAAGGGACTTGCCAGCAAATCCTCATCTCCGTCCTGATCCGTATCCTCATAGTTCACTGATACATTATCGTTAACAGTTACCTGCATGACTCCGTCGATTTCCTCAACGACAATATAGGATGATTCAGGACGGTTATCCATCAGACTGAACAAAAAGGTGGCATGGTTATTCTGCACAAGCGCTTCCGCCCAGAGATCATCTTCCTCACTCCAGATATTGCCGCCTTCAATCTTAATTCCGGCTTGCTTGCTGTCAAAGACAATCTTCCCGTCCTTCACAACCGCAAACTGCGTATACGTAAACTCCCCTTTGTTCCAGTAATACACCTCGTAGATCTGCCCGTTCAGCTGAACGGCATCCATATGTAAGAAGCCTGAATATTTATCCGAAATCTCCGGGGAGACTTCCGGTACTTCCCCCGTAAAATCAGCGGTTGCATCCGCCGGAGAGGCTTGTGGTGCAGTTGACTGTGCTGCTGCTTCTGAAGTCACAGATGCTTCCGGCGGCTCCGCAGATTCATTACTGCCGGTTCCCGAGCAACCGGCTATAACCATTAGCGCTAATAGCAAACTTATTATTCTCATTTGATCCTCCTGATGGTTTGTCAGTATGTCAGCAAACGCTTAAATGCTGTGAATCCCTATTTCTCTGCGTCCAGTCTGGAGTGGAGTTCAGCCAGCTCTTCTGCGGTCAGATGCCTCCACTGCCCCCGCTCAAGGCCGCTGAGCGTAATGTGCATGATCCGGATGCGCTCCAGGCGGAGCACCCGGTAACCCAGTTCTTTGCACATCCGGCGGATCTGCAGATTCAGTCCCTGGGTTAAAACAATCGCGAACTCGTTGTCCGTGATCCTGCGGGTGAGGCAAGGCTTGGTCCGGGTCCCGAGAATATCCACACCGGCTGACATCTCCTGAAGGAATGCTTCAGTCACCGGCTTGTCCACCGTAACGTTATATTCCTTCTCATGCCCATGCTCGGAGCGCATCATCCGGTTAACCACGGCTCCGTCATTGGTCATGAGTATCAGCCCTTCGGACTGTTTGTCCAGCCTGCCGACGGCAAAGATCCGGGAAGGATAACCGACATAATCAATGATATTCCCTTCCACCTGCCGGGCAGCTGTACAGGTAATCCCAACTGGCTTGTTAAGAGCCAGATAGACCCGTTCTTCCCGGTCCGGGCTCAGCGTAACGCCGTCAACGGCCACCGTATCTCCAGGCTCAACACTGGCCCCCGCTGCACAGGCTATACCCTTAATGGTTATCCGTCCCGCCGCAATCAGCCGGTCCGTCTCTCTGCGCGGATATACGCCTGTCTCACTTATATATTTATTAATTCTCACTCCAGTACCCGCTTTCCTGCCCTACATATTAAAGAACACCTGATTCACTTACAAATCAGATGTTGCATATGGGCACATGGCCGCCTTATTTACTGCCTCCGGTTTTGTTGCCTCCGCCGCCGCCCTTGGCTGCGCCTGCTCCCTTAGTTCCCGGTTTGGTACCCGGGCTTCCGGGAGGTCCGCTTTTTGCCGGCTTCACGGGTTTCGCCGTCTTATTCCAGCGGGTCCAGCCCTTGCTCCCTGTCCCTCTGCCTGTGCCGCCGCCTTTACTTTTTGCCACAATATCACTCCGTCGGTATTCAGTTTTCGTCATGCATTCCTCTATCTTACCATTATTCCGGGGGTAATGTCAGGTAAAACCGCAAACAACCTGCGCGGAGAGGCTCCGGCAGGCTGCATTACGAACTGAAATGAAGCTGTTGCTGCTGCTTATTTCGGCTGAATATAACCTTCAGCCTTCAGAAGCTCAGCGATCAGGACAGCACCGCCGGCAGCACCTCTTACAGTGTTGTGGGACAGGCTGACAAATTTGTAGTCATAGAGTGAATCCTCACGGAGTCTGCCGGCCGAAATTCCCATTCCGTTCTCAATATCACGGTCCAGACGGGTCTGCGGACGGTTCTCTTCTTCGAAATAGGTAATGAACTGTTTAGGTGCGCTTGGCAGTCCCAGCTGCTGCGGACGTCCCTGGAAGCTGTTCCAGCGTTCCAGAATCTCTTCCCTGCTAGGCTTCTGCTCAAAGGAGGCGAATACCGCAGCCATATGGCCATCAGCAACCGGTACACGAATACACTGTGTGGTGATTACTGGCTGTTCGCTTTTGACAATCCCCTCTTCGGTTACCTTCCCCCAGATCCGCAAAGGCTCCTGCTCACTCTTCTCTTCTTCACCGCCGATGAATGGAATCACGTTGTCCACCATGTCCGGCCAGTCGGCAAAGGTTTTACCGGCTCCGGAAATTGCCTGATACGTTGTCACAACAACCTTCGAAGGCTTGAAATCATGAAGCGCATGCAGTGTAGGCATGTAGCTCTGAATGGAACAGTTAGGCTTGACAGCGATAAATCCGGTTTCGGTACCCAGACGTTTGCGCTGCTGGGCAATCACCTCAAGATGCTCAGGGTTGATCTCAGGAATCACCATCGGAACATCCGGCGTCCAGCGGTGCGCGGAATTGTTGGAAATAACCGGAGTACCGGTGCGTGCGTAGGCTTCTTCCAGTGCCTTGATTTCTTCTTTCTTCATATCTACAGCGCAGAAGATCAGATCCACATCCGCAGACACTTCCTCCACCTTGGAGGCGTCCTGAACCATAATGCTCTTAACGGCCTCCGGCATGGGTGTGGACAGCTTCCATCTGCCTTTGACGGACTCTTCGTACGTCTTGCCGGCCGAATTCGCGCTCGCGGCAATAGCCGTTACCTGAAACCAGGGATGATTCTCAAGAAGTGCAATGAAACGCTGGCCGACCATTCCGGTACCGCCAACAATACCCGCTCTCAACTTACTTGACATAAGAAATTCATTTCCTTTCAAGCAGCGCCTAGCGATAGGTGCTTTTTAATAACCGATTATAAATCATATATGCATGTTACACAATATGTGATTATAAAGTAAGTGTTTCCTGTTCCTAAAAATTATCGCGCCATCCCCAGACGCTTGGACAATTCACCGAGATCCTGGCCCTTGAGCGCTCCCTCGACCAAAACAGGAAGTAACGCCGGAGTACAGGCAAAGCAAGGGGTTCCGTCACGGGTGAGCTGGGCGGCCAGACGCTCGTCGTAGGAAGGCTTCCCTTCATCCGACAGGGCCAGCAGTGTCATCGTCCGCACACCGGATTCGCGCAGCTCACGCATCCGCCGGACCAGTCCGGCCTGGTTGCCGTTCTCATACAGATCGGAAACAATGATGAACAGCGTCTTCTTCGGCTCCTCAATGAACTGCTCACAATACTTCACGGACTTATGGATATCCGTGCCCCCGCCAAGCTGAATGCCGAAGAGCATGTCTACAGGATCATTGGCACATTGCTCAGTCAAATCTACGACCTCAGTGTCAAAAGCGACCACACGCGTGCTAAGCGCCGGAATGCTGGCGAAGATCGAGCCGATGACCGAAGCCCAGATGACAGAGCTGGCCATCGATCCGCTCTGGTCAATGTCCACGATCACGGTCCATTCCTTGCTGCGGCGTGCCCGGTCGAAATAAAAGAACCGCTCGGGGATAATCATCCGCCGCCCTGCATCGTAATGCTTCAGATTGCGCTCAATGGTCCGCTTCCAGTCCAGCCCGCTCAGGGACGGCAGCGGAGAATGCTGCCGCTTGTTCAGCGCGCCGGTGACGGCACGGCGGATATCCGTCTCCAGCAGCTTGACCAGCTCATCAACCAGTGCCTGGACTAGCATTCTTGCGGTGTCCTTTGTTTTCTCAGGAATTTTGCCTTTGAGTGCCAGAAGCGTACCGACCAGCTGGATATCCGGCTTCACTGCCGCCAGCAGCTCCGGCTCGAACAGCAGCTGCTTCCAGCCTTTGCGCTCCATGGCATCACTCTGGATAATCGAGACAACATCCTCCGGGAAGAAGGTGCGCACGTCCCCAAGCCATTTGGACAGGTTAATAGCGGCATGCGCTGATCCCGCCCCTCTGCCCTTTGAACCCGCTTGAGAGGTCCCGTCAGCTCCGCCAGCACCTGCCTCATTATAGATGGCTGCCAGCGCCGCATCCATAATCCGCTCTTCCTCGGTCAGCGTAGGCCCGCCGCCTGCCCCGTAACCGGATAAGGCTTCCTCCGCTTCCTGGCCCAATATCAGCCTCCAGCGCGACACAGCCCCGTTCCGCCCGTTATCCTTAATATCCTCCGCCATCTATAGGTCACCGAAGTCAAAATCGTTCAGCTCATCCAGCATTTTGGCTTCCTCCTCCTTCAGCTCGCCTGTAAGAATCTCAGCAGCCTGTTCTGTGTTCACACCCCACAGCTCACCCAGAAGCTCGGAGATCATCGTCTTCTCCCGGGGAGAGAAGGTGCTGAATGCCCGGCGCAGAAAGACCAGGGCACGTTTGAATTCCTCATCGTCCAGAGCATTAATATAATCATTCAGCTGCTCCCACAGGCTCATCCGCGACAACAGCCCATAGCGGTTACGCATAGACAGCCCTTCGAACCAGCCCGCCCCCAGATCAGCGGGGATACCCGGAGACAGCCGGCGTGACACCTCTGCGGCCACATCTTCCGCAGAGACCGCAGCCCGCTCCATCAGGATCGCGCAGGCGAAGCCGGACAGCCGGGGGTTACGGTCATCCCGCTGTGACAGCTGCTGCAGCTCCTGCAGCCACAGGGCAGTATCCAGAGTCCCGCTATGTTCCAGCGAGATGCCGTTCAGCTCATTCATGGCGCTGATCATCAGCGCCGCAGCTTCGTCGTTACAGCCGCTCGCATCCAGCAGGAACAGGCAGCCGCGCCGGAACAGCTCCTCCAGCAGCGGCACGAGCGGAGCGGTATCCACCTTGCGGATATCGCTGAAGCCGATAATTGTCGCCAGCTCCCGGGCAGCGGCGGCAATAGCAACTACATCGCGGCTGTCCACCGCCAGGCTCTGCAGCACCCGGCTGCTCTCCTCCATCTGCGAGGTCATCGCACACTGGCAGGCGATGCGGATCAGCGCAGACGCATCAGTAATGGAGCGGCACTCCAGCAGCTTCTCCTTCAGCACATAAGCTGAAGCGACTTCAATGGTCTCGCCCAGGAGCGTCGATTCAACCACCTGAATCTCCACCTCCGGTGACCACTGGATAATCCAGTGCTCTGCCCAGGTTGCCCCGGACTGTCCGCTTGGCATATTCCGCACGAAGGATATGCCCAGCAGCTCCAGCCTGTGAAACAGCACGGAACGGTGCAGATCCAGGTAGGCCGCTTCAGCGCTGGACACCCGGCGGTTCTCACGCAGATCGAGCGCCAGGTCACTGGCTACAGTGGACTTATATTTCTCCAGCTTATACCGTTTCAGCAGCCGGTTCAGGTCATCCTGGATCGGTGTCTGGCTGACACCTTCGGCCAGGCTGCCAATCGCCGTACCGACATCTACCCGGGCCAGCGATTCGGCAACAACCGAGAGGTCGCCATGGCCGAGCAGTGTCTGGGCGGCATCGCGCAGATCACGCAGTGTAGGCGCGCTCCCGCCGTGCAGTGCTGCCAGCGACTCTGCCAGCCGGACCGCTTCAATGACTTCAGCCGTGGAGCGGTGCGTCCCGGATCTGCGTACCTGCCTAGCCACGGAGGACAGGTAGAGATGCGGCAGCTCCTCAGCCCTGCCGGACTCCATCAGCTCCCACATCAGCTCGAAGTAATGCGGAGCCCCGTTGCCTGCACCATAGCCGGACATTGTAGAGAGCTTGTAATACGAATACGGCATCAGTGTCAGCTTCGTGCTGCGTGCAGGCAGTGACGCCAGCTCGCTGTCGGTCATCCCGTCTGCAAGGTCTGCCAGTGCAGCAGCATGGTAAGCGCCGCAGATCACTACTATCTTCTCCGGCTGATGGCCGGCTTCAATCTTCTTCCGGATCTGGCGCCGCATATAAGCTTCGCGCAGCGCGTTATAAGCATATTCGCGGGGCTGCTCTACCAGCTCCCGGGACTCTGACAGCTCACGCATCCGGGCTGAGAACGCCAGTATCGCCGCACGGTACGCTCCGCTGCTGGCGTTATGCTCGTAGTTGCGTTCCCAATACATATCATAATCAGATTCACCGGCGAGCCGGGCAATCCGGCTGTACACCGATTCCTGCTCCTGCAGCTCATCATCCGTAGGCTCACCTTGTTCATCCGCCGCAGGCTTAAGCACCGGCCTGCTCCCGGATTCAAGCCGCAGGGCATCCTGCAGACCCAGGGTTACGGATGAGGGAAGATCGATGAATTCCGCTTCTGCCCCATGCTCCTTCGCCCATCGCATCCCCTGGTATTCCGGGGAGTAGACAGCAAACGGCCACAGCACCGTCCGCACAGGCAAATCCTCAGTAAAGGCCAGAATTGCAACCGGAGGTTTCGTGACGATGTGAGTCAAATGACGGATCTCGTCAGTCGCATCGCCGGGTCCTTCGATCAGGACAGCGGTCGGCTGAAGCTCATTCAAGTATTCCAGCAGATGCTTCGCACCGCCCGGAGACAGATGGCGCACCCCGAAAATATTCACACCGGCAGCAACAGCCGCCCCACTCACTCGTTCATCTCCTTGCAGGCTTGATACAATCCGCGCCAATCCGCTCCTTTTTTCTTCATTACATTATCGAGGTATTCCTTCCAGACCAGCTTATCCTTGTCATCATCCTTGACGATAGCCCCCTGCAGGCCGGCAGCCAGATCCCCGTCGGTCAATTCTCCGCTGCCGAAGCTGGCTGCCAGGGCCATGCTGTTCGTCAGCAGGGAGATGGCTTCCGCTGTGGAGATTACACCGGCTGGTGTCTTCACCTTCTCCTTCTTGTCGAGCGTCATGCCGCTGCGCAGCTCGCGGAAGATCGTCACTACCTTGAACAGTGCTTCATCCGCCGGAACAGAAGCCTGAAGCTCATACGAAGAAGCAATCTCTGCAACCCGCTTCTTCACGATCGACAGCTCGGTCTCCAGATCAGACGGTGCCGGCAGCACGATGATGTTGAACCGGCGCTTGAGCGCCGCTGACATTTCGTTCACGCCGCGGTCGCGCGTGTTGGCGGTGGCAATAATGGAGAAGCCTTTGCGGGCACTGGTCTCCTTGCCCAGCTCCGGCACGGAGATCGTCTTCTCCGAGAGGATGGAGATCAGCGCATCCTGCACCTCGGAAGCGCAGCGGGAGATCTCCTCAAACCGGGCTAGCCCGCCGTCCTCCATTGCCCGCATAATCGGACTCTTGACCAGCGCCTCCAGCGTTGGCCCGTTCGCCAGGAGCATGGCATAGTTCCAGGAATAACGTACATGCTCCTCACTGGTTCCGGCAGTCCCTTGCACAACCAGGCCCGAGTTGCCGTAGATCGCAGCCGCCAGATTCTCGGACAGCCAGGACTTTGCCGTTCCCGGCTCACCGATCAGAAGCAGCGCCCGGTCTGTTACCAGCGTGGCGACCGCCATCTCGATTAGCCGCGTGTTACCGATATATTTCGGGGTAATCACGGTCTTGCCCGCCTTGCCTCCGGCAATGAACGTTAACACCGAACGCGGCGACATCTGCCACCCGGCAGGGATACGGCCTGTATCTTCCCTGCGTAAGGCCTCCAGTTCCTCACGGTATAGAACCTCGGCTGGCAGACGCATGTAATCCTGAAGCTGACTTTGTTCCGTCGACATGAACACCTCTCCTTTATAAGAACTCTTCAATTAGATTTCTCAAGCTACATCCGCCCAGGATTATTGCGCACTCTTCAAGCTGTTCAGCACATACTCCAGCTGCTGCTTGCATTCATATCTATATTTAGGGACAATCGCTTCCAGACGTCCAGCATAGCTGGCCGGGAAGCGCTCCATCAGTTTAAATAAGTAGAGCTCAAATGTGTAAGCTGTATGAACATTTTTATTCTCAAGGGCGGTCATCAGCAGCTCAAGACGCTCCGGCTCCGGCACCCCGGCCCTCTCCAGACCCTTGAAAATATTCGAAAGGAGATCATACGTCGTGCGTTTAAATGGCTCCTGCAGCTTGCCAAGCAGGTAGTCCCGCACGCCCTTATGACCCGGCCGGGCAAAAGCGCTTGCCAGGTTCACCGCATCATGCTGAATGAACCAGTCCAGCCAGCGGGAATCCCAGGCTGCCGCAATTTCCTCGGCTGACAGCATCTCCCTGCTGTAAGGCTGCCTGATTCCTGCAGCATCCCACTCTACCTCATACGCCCTCCGGCGGATATCCACGACCTGCTCCTCTATCGTATTAATCAGCAGCTGGGCGCGCTGAGCCGCATCTTTGGCATCCTTGCCCACCAGCGCTTTCAATTTGTCCATAAAGGTTCCGCCGAACCGGCTATACAGCTCCTTGGGCGTCATCACCCGCTGGGCGGCGTGGAAGTAATTCGGCAGGAAACGCACACTCCGCTTCTCCAGCGCCTCCAGCTCTGCCAGTGCAGCTCCGCCCGGAGTATTCTCTTTATACCAGGCTGCCTGGTCAATGAGCGGAATCCAGCCGAGCGGGGAAAACCTGGCATATTCCTGAAGGATATAGCTGTAGATTTCATCCAGCTGCGGGCTACACTCATGGCGAAGAGCGGTCAAGAATGGAAGAAGGCTATTCCATGCGTCCTCTGTGAGCTTCTTGTCTGCATTATTCTGCGGCGCCTTCTGCAGTTCTTCCATGAACAATGCCGCCAGCTTATCAGACACCTCTGCGGAAGCTCTGCCCGCCAGTACACCGGCAACCATCTCACGGTCCTTTTTCGCCGTGAAAGCCTCCACAAGCCGTTCACCGCCCTGCTGCGAACCGCCTGCAGCCAGCGCCGAGAAGGCAGCTTCACGGATGGCCTTCTTCTTATCTGTTGTCCACTCCAAGAGTGCATCCACATACTGCTCATGACCGGCGAGCCATTTCATAGCGGCTACCCGGATGTCTTCACTGCCGCTTCCGGCGATGCGGAACATCTCCTCCAGATACCGGTCTCCTCCCACCTTGCCGATCACCTCAAGCTTGCGGACCTCGCTCCTGCCGCCGGCTGGATCCAAGCTTTCGAACAGGAATCCGGCAATGTCCGGTCCATAGGACGGAAGAATATCGGTCATCGCAAAGTCTGCAAGTTCCGAATAAGGATCGTTCAGCGCCGAGACTGCCGGCGGCAGCAGCCGCAAATCCTGAAAAACACCTTCCTTGAAAGCATCAATTACAATTTCATATCTTCCGCTTCCCGTTGTGCTGAGCGCCTGCTGAACGGCACCAATCTTGCGGTAGGGCTGATTCGTCTTAAGTTCAAAGCTCAAGGCCGGCAAAGGTCCAGGGGTTCCGTCAACTGCTGTTGTCCCCTGGGTATACAGCACCGACTCCAGCAGCAGCGTAAGCTCCTGCAGTTGAACACCGGGAGCGGCCTCTTCAGCACCGTCAGGCTCCAGCAATGAAGCCACGCCCTCGCCCAGCTTCTTAAAGACCGGTGCGCGTTCCCCCAGCTGCTGAAACTGCGGAAGCAGTCGTTTCAGGCGGAAGTCTCCAGCCGCTAACCCGCTTCCGGCAATATACAGTCTTCTAATCTCCTGATGCAGCTCCTGTAATAACGCTGTGCTCATGGACTGTCCTCCTATATGAATGAACTTGAGTTTAATTAGAATTCAGATGCTCGCCGCTGTCCTTCCTTGAACTTCTAATACAGCAACCGGATGATTTCTTCACCCTTAATGACTGTCAGCGGCTGGGCAGTCAGCCTTCCCTTGTCCAGGTTATGCTCGAACATCACCAGCAGGTAGCAATCCGTATGCGCGGCAGCCGGCACAAACGGCAGCATATGCACGGTTCCCTGCGGCAGGGACGGAATATCCTCCAGCGCCAGCCTGCTGCCGGATTCATCCGTTATGACATATTGGCCGCTCTCCGTAATGCCCAGACTGGCGGCATGCAGCAGCATCACCGGCAGCTTGTCGCTGAGAGGATTCTTAATCTGATTCTTCACTATCTTGACAGCTTCCGCGTAGGAGCGGTGAGCCTGGGCAGTAGCCCGTTCTATATCCGGGCCTTGCACTGTTCTTGGAGACATGGCTTCAAAACGGACCCGGGCATTCATATCTCCCGGATAAGTATATAGCTGAGGGACAACAGCAATCTCGAAGAAGCTGTCTTCCTCCCGCATCAGCTTAGCGGCCTTATACGGTCGGTAATTAAGCGTCCGGTGGATCTTCCCGCCTTCCGCAGTGAGGTCCACCCAATACCCGAGATCCACATATTCCAGCCGGGCCATATCATTGAAGCTGTAAAAGGCGAGCTGTAGCAGCTCTGCCCCTTCCTTCACCAGCCCGTATTCCTTCAGTTCACTCAGCTGCCAGGCATGCCCCAGCCACTCATCGATGGTCGATTCATGATCAAGTGCAAGCTCCGGGTCCTCGCTCCGTGCCAACAGGTACGCCCGCCCCTTCTTAATAAATGCATGAAGCCGTGACAGCTGCTCCATCGCATATGTATAGTTCTGTTCCTGGTCCTTGCCGCCGAACATGAGAATCGTGAACCGGCGCAGCTCAATCTGTGCTCCTGACAGATAATAGTTGCCAAGCTGCTTCACCTGCTCCTGAATCGTCTTCATGCTCGAACGGTCAATGGTGGACAGTCCGCCGCGGACGAACCCCAGCTCCAGCTTCTCAAGCATATCAAGCCCTTCAAGCTGGGCGGTAATTTTTTTCTTAAGCGCGGATTTGTTAACCTTCTTTGGCTTAGAATCTGCCCCTTCGGCCGCCTGCTTCACCTTATTCTCTTCCCGCTTCTCGGCCTTCTCACGCTTGGAGGCTATGTCTTCAGGAACGGGGGCGGGGCTGAACGTCTGACCTTCGGCCTTGGCATAGAGCAGCCCTAACGCATGCTTACAGGGAAACTGGCGGCTGGGGCAGCTGCAGCGGAATACCGGATTGTCCGGCACGATGAAATCCACAGAACACTCATAGGGAGTCTTGCCGCTCCCTGCACATTTTCCAAACAGCAGCTCTCCGTCCTCCGACTGATGGAGCTCTATGAAGCTTTTTTTGCGGACCAGACCTTGACCGTTCTTGATGGCTGCAGCATTGGGTGCAAGTGAATCAACGTATGATGAAGTAAGTTCAGGCAAATCAGATTCCTCCCGGCTGAAATAGGATATACGCGGCATAAATAGGAGTGCGGTTATGACACATGCAAGTTATTACCCAACTTCAACGGATAAGATCACATGTTTGCATTTATCTTAGCAAAAATATTCCACCGATCCAATCCAGAAGACTGTCACAGGGTTAAAATAGTTAATATGACCTAGCTTACTTATCCAGTTAGCGCAGGCAGGGAATAAGTGTATTTCGTACAGTTAAAAACAGGCTTTCCAGCGGATTTGTTCCGTTAATTGTATTCTGTACAACTAAAAATTACGAAAAGTGATCATTCAACGAAAGGCAGTCTATATAAGTGTATAAAATACAGTTATCCTGCTTAACTCGTACTTTCAGGCGATTTTAGTTGCACTAAATGCAGTTAGAGCCAGGCTGGTTTCTCTGCTTCAAGCAAAGTCCGGGTCTGCTCCACTCCTTACGTCTGCCCGTCTGCCCTACCACTAGAATAAGCCTTGTCTCTGTCTGCAAAAAAAAGAAACGGCCCGCTGTCACAGAAGACAGCTGCCGTTTCAATATTCCAAGCAAGTTATTTTATTTAAACCAGCCTTTTTCCTTAAAGCGCGTGATCGCTTCAATCCGGTTGCCGACATCCAGCTTGTCCAGGATCACAGAGATATAGTTGCGGACCGTTCCGGTCGTAATATACAGCTGGCTGGCGATCTCCTTCGTATTCTTGCCGTCCGCGATCAGCCCCAGCACTTCCTTCTCACGCTGCGTCAGCGGATTAGCTTCGCTGCTGTAAGCCTCATCCATCAGCTCCGGCGCGTATATCCGTCTGCCGTCCATCACATTGCGGATCGACAAGGCCAACTCTTCGCTTGGACTGTCTTTGAGCAGATAGGCATCAACTCCGGCCTTAACCGCACGTTCGAAATAACCGGTCCGGGCAAACGTGGTCAGAATCATGATTTTGCAGCCCGATCCCTTCAGTGCTTCCGCCGCTTCGAGACCCGTCATGGCCGGCATTTCAATATCCATGATGCAAATATCCGGCTGATGCTGCTTCACCAGCTTCACGGCCTCTTCCCCGTTGCCTGCCCGGCCCACAACCTTCATATCCTCCTCCAGATCCAGGAGGGCAGCGAGCGCCCCCAGCAGCATGCGCTGATCTTCGGCAATCACTATCGTAATCATTACACGTTTACCTCCATTTCCGGCCGCTGTGCAACATTTGGCACCTTAATGACAATCGTTGTTCCTTCGTCACGCACCACTTCCATACTGCCGTTGACGAATTCAAGCCGTTCCCTCATCCCCTGCAGTCCATGACCTTTATGGTAGTGATTAGTCCCTTCAATTCCCGCGCCGTTATCCTTCACCTTGATGATCAGGTCGGTCCGGGAAGGTTCAATCTGAATCAGGCACAGCGAGGCACCGCTATGTTTGACCACATTGTTCACGGCCTCCTTCATACACATGCTCAGCACATTCTCGGTAATCAGGGAAGTGTTGGTCAGGTTAGGGTCACCCTCCAGCATGTAGCCAATCTCTGCCGCCTGGAGTAATTGCCGGATACGGATCAACTCATCTTCAAGCCGGATGCCCCGCATCTGGGTAATCATTTCCCGGACTTCCTTGAGGGCGCTGCGGGCCGTCATCCGGACATCATTAATTTCGATCTGGGCCTGCGCCGGATTCTTGGTGATCAGCTTGCCTGCCAGGTCACTCTTAAGGCCAATCAGCGACAGCCGCTGCCCCAGCGTATCATGCAGATCACGGGAGATCCGCTGGCGCTCCTCCATAATGACCAGCTCGGAGATCCGTTTGTTGGCATCCTCCAGCTGTCCCTGCAGCTTATCCTGATTGTTGCGGTTATAGGTCGTGACCGGCAGCAGCACCACGGCAATGATACTGACCAGCACGAACGGCAGCTGCGAGAGGAACACGGGATTACGCGTAATCAGCTCATAGTTGATGGCCACGATCGTTGTCAGCAGATGAATCGAGTACAGGGTGAAGAACGCGGCCCTTTTCTGGATATTTCCGATGAAAAAAGCCAGGAACAGCGCAAAGTACATATACCCGAAGAGCAGCGTCATCGTTATCGAGACAACAATCTGCACACTGGTCCAGAAATAGACTACCCATCCTTTCGATTTAAACGCCAGCACATAGCAGGCGAAGAAGACGATAATCATCAGAATTCCGTATACCCAGCGGCCTGCCGAGGCCGAGCGAAAGATCGAATAGAACGGAAGAATGTAAAAAACGACCCATACATAGGGGCTCAGTCCCGTGCTTTTATGAAAAATATGATGCCACTTCTGCATGTTAGCCATCCTTTTTGCCAGCAAGATTATACCCCCATTTTAGCATAAACGAACCTGCAACCGGCAATTCCACGCAATGTTTCGGACAAAAAGAAAGAACAGGCCCGGCAACTGCGCTCCCGGTCCTGCCTTCCTCTTCTGTGGCGGCTACTATTTACTCTGGAATCCCGGTTTGATTACCTTCAGCACCTCTGCTGCCGCAGGCTTCTTCTGCTGCAGCCGCTGCTTCATTTCCTTGAAGCTGACGAACGTTTTGTGCTCCTCATCCCACAGACGGTACTTCAAGGCCTGCAGACTGGTGCTGAGCGTAATGGTTGTCGCTTTTTGCAGCGGCGGGGTGGCATTATGGGCCAGCTCCAGATTATAATTGGGCACCTTCGGGCTCAAATGATGCACATGGTGAAAACCGATGTTACCGGTAATCCATTGCAGCAGCTTCGGCAGCTTATAATAGGAGCTTCCTTCTACTGCGGCGTTGACATAGCTCCATTCCTCATCATGCGCGAAGTAGGTATCTTCAAACTGATGCTGCACATAGAACAGCCAAATGCCGAGAAAACCGGAGACGAACACAACCGGCAGCTGCACCAGCAGGAATGCCTGCCAACCGACAAGCATAATCATCGTACCGTACAGAGCCACTATCGAGACATTCGTCAAATACGTATTCATGCGTTCCTTGCGTCTGGCACCTTTGGCGTTGAAACGGTACTGGATCACGAAGACGGCAATGGGTCCGAGTACAAACAAAACCAGAGGGTTACGATAGATCCGGTAGTATAGTCGCTGCAGCGGTTTCGCGGCTGCATATTCATCCACGGTCATAATCCAGATGTCGCCGGTGCCTCTTTTGTCGAGGTTGCTGCTTCCGGCATGATGTATCGAATGGCTATGCTTCCACTGGCGGTAAGGGACCAGAGTGAGCACACCGGTTATTGTTCCGAAAATATCGTTCGCTTTGCGGTTCTTGAAGAATGAGCCGTGACAGCAGTCATGACAAATAATAAAGGTGCGGATGACAAAGCCTGCAGCCGGAACGGCGAACAGCAGCGTCAGCCAGTAGGAAACGGATAAGCTGAAATAAGCAGCAGTCCATAGGAGCACTAGTGGCCCAAGTGTATTAATAAGCTGGTAGATGCTCGCTTTACGGTCTGTTTTTTCGTAAGGGGCTACGCTTTTCTTCAAGCTGGAGAGCTGGGATGTCTGGTTTGTAGTCATCGGGATCGTTTCCTCCTCGGATGCATCCATTCAAGGATACTTATCTCTCTACATTATAGAGAAGAAAGTGTCACCCCTGTAAGTCACAAACATCAACCCCGGTGTATGACATATGTCATAGTCACCCCTGAAGAGATTGCCGTCCGGACTCCTTCGCCCTGACCATCGGCAGCAGAATCAGCATCGCGATCAGGAACAGTATGCCGCTTCCGGTGAATACCGTGAACAGCGAGAAGGCTTCCTTCAAATAACCTGCCGCAGACATTCCGATCACCATAAAGCCCATGAACATCGGCCCCATAATACCGCCAACCCTGCCCATAAAGCCGGCCTCGGTATTCCGCAGAATCAGTGTGTTGATGCCGATATGGATACACGGGTAAAAGAATCCGGTCAGCGTCTGCAGTGTGATCGTAAATGCTGTATGATGCGACCACCCCACGCCGACCGTTCCAGCCGCACTGACCAGGAGGCCGAAGGCCAGCATTGTCTGTGGTTTCACGGCTTTGCCTTTGCTCATAATAAGCATTCCGCCGAGCAGCATCGATGCCCCGTTCGCCATCATGATCCATTGCAGGAACCCTCTGTCCCTGCCCAGATTCTCAATGATTACGAATACCCCCAGCGGCTGAATCAGCCCTGCGGCAAGCCCCGCAAACGCAAAAGCCGCGCCCAGATTCCTCAGCACCCGGCTCGAACGCACATAATCCAGTCCGGATTTCATTTCAGCCATGATCCCGTTCCGTGTCTTTCCGGCCTGCTGCGGCGCGTCTTTGGGCAGCAGGCCCAGTATGAGCGCAGAGCCAATGAACATACCGCCCATTACAGCCAGCGATACCTCAATCCCGTAATGATTATAGATGAAAGCGCCGATTACCGGACCAATTACCATAAAGAAAGCAGACAGCGACTGGAACATGGCCATCACACTCTGCAGCTGATTTTCAGGCACATGCTGTTTGAACAGCTTCATCGCAGAAGGCTGCGAGAACTGTGACAATATAGCTGATACCAGGGTGGCCAGCAGCAGTGCTCTCCACGATCCGGATATGACAACTACCAGCACTACAAAGACGGAACATGCCGATAACGCATCACTGATCATCATCGTCCGTTTGGGCAGCCACCTGTCCGCGAAGGTACCGCCTATAATGGCAAACAGAAAGATCGGAGCATATTCGGCCACCGAAATGAGCGAGACATAGAAGGGATCATTATGCGTAATATCCGTCACATACAGCAGAATCGCAAAGTTCCTCACCCATACTCCGAGCTGCAGCAATACCCTTGACATAATAATCGTTCTTACATATTTGTTCCTTAACACGATTCTATCCCCCATACATTAATATAGACTAAATAGATATATATCTAATCTGTTTATTAATATATAGATATTAAGTTATTTTGTCTAGTTATAAAATAGATTATTATTTCATTGATCTAATTCAAAACTGTGAATGTAGCTCGAATCCTATAACGTCACAGACGGACACTGTTCCATAAAAAAGCTCCGATCAAGTGAAAGATCCTGGAGCTTGTAGAGCTTGTGCGGCTTGTTCAGCTTATAAGATATTAAGAAGACCACCGCACATTACTTCATTTAGATTACTTTTGGGCTGCCTCCAGCAAACAAACTCCCCTTATCCTCCTCATTTTTCCGTGGAGGCACATTGTGTTCGATTTTTCGCATGTATTTGGCCCTAACACCCTCGCGGAGGCACATTGTATTCGGTTTTTCGCATACATTTGACCCGATAACCTTCGCGGAAGCACATTGTATTCGGTTTTTCGCATACATTTGGCTCGTCTACCTTCGCGGATGCACATTGTATTCGATTTTTCGCATACATTGGCACTCCCTTGGATCGCGTCCGGTGAAACCAGAGGGGATACTGCAATTATCTTCAGTTATATACCCATAAAAAAAAGCACCCGAAGGTGCTCAATGTGCTTGTGCTCGTCCTTATGCTTATATTCTTATATTCTTATGCTTATATTCCTATGTTCCTATATTCCTACGTTCCTATGTTCCTACGTTCCAATGTTCCAACTTCCTATTTTCCTTATCTGCTCTTTACGGTTAGAGCCGCCCCGCTGCATCATGCCTGCTTCACATGCTCCTCACGATACTCCGTCGGCGTCTTGCCCGTAGCCTTCTTGAACACTTGCGTGAAATACCGCGGGTCCTGATAACCGACCATTGGAGCCACCTGATAGACCTTCACCGTACTGTTCTGCAGAATGTACTTGGCGTTCTCCATCCGGCAGTGGGTGACGAATTCCAGGAAGGTATAGCCCGAGATTTGTTTGAACAGGGTGCAGAAATGGCTGATGCTGAGATCGGCCACCTCGGACACTTCCTCGATGCTGAGATCCTTGTGGTAATTGGATTCAATGTACCGTTTGACTTTCTCAATGATGCTGCGCCCGTCTTCGCGGGCTGCCGTACTGTGACTCTGCTGCAGCCATTCGCGGAATTCCGTCTTGAGCGCTTCAATCATATCCGACAGTGTTCCCAAGCCGTTAAGCTTACTTAAGAGACCCTCTACCGACCATTCATTATGCGTGTTCAGATGCTCGAACTGCCGGTACAGCACCACACTCATCTCAATAATCAGGCGTTCCGCCAGCTGCTGCGGCAGGGCCTGGGATTCTATGAAGACAGACATCTCATCAAAGAGGGCAAGCATACGCTCCAGGTTCAGTGTGCGGATGCTCTCAATCAGCGAGAGCTCCAGCTCCTTGGGATATTTCACCTCACGGCTGCCGGCTGCCGCAGTCTCCTCTTCGATGAACACGCCCGCCTGGCCGGAATAGAAACGCTGATACAAGGCTTGTGCGGCCAAGGGATACACCGTGCTTAACTGATCTATCCCCCGGGTGGTGCGGCTGATGCCCACAGAGCAGTTCAGCTTAGAGTAACGCTTGATACCGTTGATCAGCTGTTCACCTAGCGCTCTTTTGCCGGTGCTGATGGCGGCAGGGAAGAGCAGAATCCACTCCCCGTTATAGAACGGGAAGATCGACAGCGCCCCGTTCTCCAGCGACCATTCCTCCAGGATATTGCGGACCGCGAACAGCCAGAGATGCTTTTCTTCTGCACTCCACTTGGCCGTGAGGCCGGCATAGTCGTCCAGACGGACAACGGCCATGAAATATTCTTCCTCAAGCTCACTGTTCTCCAGCCACTTCAGATGCTGCAGCGGGCGCGGATTGCCGAGCGTGAACTCGGCCAGCATCCGCTCGCGGGCAAGCAGCGACAAGGTCTGGACGGAGAGCATAAGCTGCTCATTCTCCTTCTGGCGGTCGAGCCGTTCTCTGGCCCGGGTGAGCATCACCGCCAGCTCCTCATGATCAATCGGCTTCAGCAGGTAATCAAACGCGCCAAGCCTTAAGGCTTCCCTGGCATACTCGAACTCACCGTAGCCGCTGATGAAGATGAAGATCAGCTTGGAGCTGCGCGGCAGCACCTCTTTCATCAGAGCAATCCCGTCTATGACCGGCATGCGGATATCACTGATGATGATCTGCGGTGAGGTCTCCTGAATCAGCTGCAGAGCGGCCTCCCCGTTCTTCGCTTCACCAGCAATAGTCAAACCCAGCTCTTCCCAAGGAATCGCAACCTTCAGGCTGCGCAGAATAATCGGCTCATCATCCACGAGCAATACTTTATATTTCTCCTGATGCTCACTCATTTTATTGCACCCCCCCAGGCTTTATTGAACGTCCGAGCTCCGGATCAGATTCCAGTATTGCTTGGACGCGTCTTGCAGCTCCTGCAGAGCCTGACCGGCCTGCATTCCTCCACCGATCATCTCTTCAATCACACTTAAGAATGTCTTCTTCACTTCAGGAGACAACAGATTATCGTAGGGTACGAAGCTCTGGTGGCTCTCTTCCATCAGCTCCATCACCTGGGCGAATACCGGTCCGGTCTTATCCGGATCGAAGGCAATCCGCATTGAAGGTATTCTTAGGCCTTCATACACAATACGCGTCTGGATTTCCTTGGTATAAAAGCCTTTCATCAGCTCCAGCGCAGCTTCCCGTTTCGCACCGGTGAGGCTCGATGACAGCCCGATCCCCATGGTGTAGCCGCCGGCAATCGACGGCTCCGCCCCTTTGACCATTGCCGGAAACGGAATCACACCCACCTGATTCTGGAATTCCGCCGGGGCTGTCTGGCCTGAGAAAAGGTTGATGTCCCAGTTACCGTTAAGATACATCGCCGCCTTCCCGTCAGTGAACAGACGCACTGCATTCTCGGTTGACGTATCGTTGGATTCGCTGCTAAAAGCGCCCTCGCCGATCCACCGGTTCAGATGCTGGAAGGCCTTCATATAGCCGCTGTTCTGAAATCCGGCTTCACTCTCGCCTGTCACCAGCTCCTGAATCAGCTCCGGCCCGGCATAGCGGTCCATTAAGTAATGGGCGAATATCCCGGCAGGCCAGCGGTCCTCATTCCCCAGGGCGAACGGGATATAGCCCGCCTGCTTCAGCTTCACAATCGTCTCGTCCAGTTCCGCCACTGTTTCCGGAATTTCCAGGCCAAGCTTATGAAAAATAGTTTTGTTGTAATAGAGCGGCTCTGCATTGCCTTCAATGGGCAGGCCATAAATATGTTTGTTAAAGGTCCACAGATGCAGGTCCTTAAACTGATTGCTTAGTCCGTTCTGGTCCGTGAACTCGGTCAGATCCATCAGCCGGTTCGAGCGGACATAGGGCTCAATCTCCGCCCCGCCGAACAAAACGAACATATCCGGCGGCGTACCCGTCACCATCTCGCTCTTAAGCTTCTGTTCCCGGTGAATGTTCTGGTCCAGTCCTTCGAAGTTCACCTTCACGTTCGGATGGCTCTCCTGGTAGCTCCGCACAACCTCCTCGAAGATGGCCAGCAGCGGCCGGTCATGCTCTTTGTTCCAGAAGTGCCGGAAGGTTAAGGTGATTTTCTCGGGAGAGTTATCTTCAATCGGCTCCCGGTCCTCCTGCATAATGAACCAGACCGCACCGGACATCAGCACGATGTAGAGCAGAATCCACCCCCAGTTGGTCAACCATCTCGCAACGTTCCGCTGGTCCTTCATTCCGTTTCTCCTTCTCATGATGGCTGAATCTTCGGAATGCGGATACAAACCGCTGATCCGAAGCCGGGGGATGAGCAGACCAGAATGCCATAAGGATTGCCGAACCGGATGTTCAAGCGCTCATGTACATTCTTCAGCCCTACCCCGCTGTCGCTGTATTTTCTCAGATTGGCCCGTTCCTTGTTCCACTGGCTCATCAGCACCGCAAGGTCAAAGCCCGGCCCGTTATCCTTGACGATTATAATGATATCCTTGCCGTTCTCCTGGGCTTTGACCGTAATGGTGCCATGCTCCTCCATCTGCTCAATGGCATGATATAAAGCGTTTTCTACGATTGGCTGGACAATCAGCTTCTGGGTCATCACCATCTTCAGGGAATCGGGCAGGTCCAGCTCATACGAGAATTTCTCTTCGAAACGGAACTTCTGAATATCAAGATAGTGGCGGACATGCTCGAACTCCATTTGCAGCGGAATCAGCTCCTGATTCTGGCTGATGCTGATGCGCAGCAGCCTGCCGAGCGAGATGACCATTTTGCTGATATCCCTGTTGCCGGCCAGCACCGCCATCGAGTTAATGGATTCCAGTGAATTATAGATGAAATGCGGGTTAATCTGCGCCATCAGCGCCTGCATCTCCGCTTCCTTCTTGCGCCCCTGCTCGGTCTGTACCTGCTCGATCAGCTCATTGATCTGCGAGCTCATCCGGTTGAAGCCGTCGATCAGCGAATCGCTCTCATCATTGGCACGGAGCGGCACCGTGATCGGCATGAATATCCCCTGCTTGACCCGCTTCATCCCGTTCACCGCACTGTTAATGCTGCGGACGAGCCTGCGGATGAAATAATGGTCGAACAGAAAAGCAGACAGCAGCGATACCATCCCAAGAATAATGGCGATATTGCGGATGGACACCGATTCCGATGAAATCAGATTCATCGGGGTAATCGCGGCCAGATACCAGTCTGTATTATGTGAAGGCAGGAAAGTGATCAGAGACCGCTCTCCTTGATAATTGTCAATGTAATAGTCCTGCTCCTGGGTATAATTCTCCTGCAAAAAAGGAAAATCCGTCCTTTGTCCAATATACTCTCCGGACTTGTTGAAGACGATATTGCCCTGCTTGTTCACCAGCAGAATATCCCCTTTTTTCAGGGTCGCCGCTTCCCAGAAGATCTGATCGAGCAAATCCGGCTTGACATACACAACCAGATAGCCGATATCCTCCAGTGAATAATAATCTTTAATGACTCTGGCCTGTACCAGCACCGGTTTGCCCGCGCTTGCCGAGCCGTTCTCTCCGGGACCGGACCAGACGGGACGCCCTTCAGCGCTCTCCATCGCTCCGAACCAGACCTGTTTGTGCATATCGGCAAAAGACATCGGCGCATTGTATTGATACAGCAGCCGGTCTTTACCGTACAGACTGAAGGAAGTGACCATCGGATGATTGATCAGCAGATTGTTAATCTCCTGCTTGCGGTCATAGGTAAGCACAAAGTTCTGCTGCTTGAGCGATTGCTGAATCGCCGGCTGCGTGATCGCAGAATTGGTAATCGATGAAATCTCGCTGAGCGCGAACTTGAGCTTGCGGTCCGTCTCCAGCAATGAAATCCAGTAGAAATTGCTTGATTTCTTCTCCATGGCATTGGAGAAATTGACATACGTAACAATCCCCATAACGATCACGGGAATGAATACGAGAAGAATAATAGCGAACAAGATCTTGCGGCGGAGCTTCATGTATGGTCCCTTCCTCCTGCTGACTCTGTTTATTATTATTCTTCACAGCATTCTATATTTCCTGTTACAGCCAATAACAGTTCATCAGCTCTTGATAGCGCCTGAGGTCAGACCGGCAATAACCCAGCGGCTGAACAGCAGGAATACGACCAGCAGCGGCAAGGTTGCCGTGAAGGTTGCGGACATAATCATTCCATAATCCAGACCGTCACGGGTAGTGAACAGCTGCTGCAGAGCAATCTGTATTGTATAATGCTCCTTGTTCTTCAGCACCACCAGCGGCCAGAAGAAATCATTCCATACGGTCATGAAGTTGAGAATACCCAGTGTAGCCATTGCAGGTGTAATTACCGGCACCGCAATCTTCCAGAAAATTCTGAAGTGCCCGCCTCCGTCGATCCGTCCGGCTTCAATCAGCTCGGTTGGAACCGCAGCGGATATGTACTGGCGCATCCAGAAAATCCCAAATGCATTAACCATCGCCGGCACAATCAGCGCCTTGAAGCTGTCAATCCAGTGCAGCTTAGCCATAATAACATAGGTCGGCAATACCCCGAGCTGCTGCGGAACAATCAGTGTAGCGATTACGAATACAAACAGCATATTTTTACCCGGGAATTCATATTTGGCGAACGCATAACCGGCCAGTGTACAGAAGAACACGACCGAGATCGTCACCATGGACGATACGAACAGCGAGTTGCCGAGCGCCTGGAAGAAGTCCGATTTTTCCAGCACACGCTTGAAGTTGTCGAAGAACTGGTCTCCAACTGTCAATAGCGGCGGTACATGGAACACGGCTCCCTTGTCATTCGTACCAACGACGAACATCCAATAGAACGGGAAGATAGAGACCAGTGCCCCGAGGATCAGCAGACAATAGAAGCCCAGCTTGCCGAAAAAGCCGAGATCATCCGGTTTTTTTCTGAACATACGAAGTGTGCTCACGCTTTTTTCCCTCCAGTCTCTCTGCTGCCGCTTCTGGAAATCAGCATATTCAGGACAGAGAACAGTATCGTAACGAGGAACAGCAGAACTGCTGTAGCCGCCGCAGTACCGAAGAATCCGTTGCGGAATGCTTCGCTATACAAATAGGTAACCATCGTGATACCTTCCTGCCGGGTAGATCCGGTTCCGGATTGGCCGAGGAAAACATACGGCTCTGTGAAGAGCTGCAGGGCACCAATTGTCGATTGCAGGGTTACGAAAATAATAAACGGCTTAAGCAGCGGCAAGGTGATGGAGAACAGCTGCTGTCTGCGGTTAGCCCCGTCGATCCGGGCAGATTCATACAGATCCATCGGAATACTCTGCAGTCCGGAGAGGAACAGAATCGCGTTATAGCCCGTCCAGCGCCACATCACCATCGTTGAAATGGCGATTTTGACTCCCCACCAGCCGGAGTTGAACGCCATGCTCTCTACACCGATTCCGTTAAGCAGCCAGTTGATCATTCCGTTGTTACCGAACAAGGTGCTGAATACGAGCGTAACGGCAACGATGGAAGTGATATTCGGCATGAAATAGAGAATGCGGAAAGTCTTTTTGAACCGGGTCATGCCCGAGTGGAGCAGCACAGCCAGAAGCAGCGCCAGGAACACCTGCGGCACAGTACCCATCAGGCCCATGATCAGCGTGTTGCTGAATGAGATCCAGAAGGTCGGATCGCTGGTGATCAGATCGTAGTTTTTGAAGCCCACGTATTTCATGGGACCCAGTGCATCCCACTTGAAGAACGATAAATAGAATGTGAAGAAGATCGGATACAGTCCGAATATCGAGAACAGAATAAAGAACGGTGAAATAAATGTATACGCAGTGAAGCGGCTCCGTCTTTGTTCGGTCAAAAAAGGACGTTTGCTCTCGGCATGCGGACTCGCTAATACGGGCTCAGCCATGTCACACCTCCAGTGAATTCGTAAATATAAATCCGGACTCACAGAGGATGAAGCTCTCCGTGAATCCGGACATTTGAGGAATCGTCTTCCTCAATAGACTAAGATTAGCGTCACCAGGAATTTAGCCGCGCTCTGCCAGAGTTTTCGACTGCTTTACAGCATCTTCCCACTCTTTTGCCGGATCAGCTTTCTTCTCAAGTACGTTCTTGAGCGCATTCTTGAAGAAGGTATCCGTCTGGTCATGCAGCGGTCCGTAGTATACCGGTTTAACGCGGTTAGCCGCTTTACCGAATTCAACAGCTGTCTGCTGACCGCCGAAGAACTCATCCTTGAAGTCTACGAATGCAGGATCTTCATACAGTGCAGGGATAGAAGGCATCAGACCTTTGGTCTTGAAGGATTCCAGCTGGTTGTCTTTGTTAACAAGCCATTGGATGAAATCATATGCCTCTTTCGAATGCTTGCCTTCCTTAGGAAGGGTGATGAATGAACCGCCCCAGTTGCCGGCTCCTTCAGGAAGCTGGGCAATTTTCCATTTGCCGGAGGAATCAGGTGCGTTGCTCTTGATGTTACCAGCCATCCATGCCGGGCCCATTACCACTGCGAACGAACCGTCGTTCATGCCTTGGCCCCATTCAGGCGACCAGAGCATAACATTGCTGATCCAGCCTTCTTGAATGCCTTTTACAGTAAAATCATAGGCTTTCTTCACTTGCGGATTGGTGTCGCCGATGAAGGTTCCGTCCGCTTTGCTGAAGTAGATTTCGTCAGCAGACTGGTCACGCAACGCGTTGTACGTAAGATCCGTCAGATCGGAGAAGTATTTACCGGTTTTATCTTTGAAGGCTTTGGCTACAGTAGCGAATTTATCCCAGGTATCGATCGCTGCGCTGAATCCTTCAGGATCGCTTGGCAGGCCGGCTGCTTCAGCCAGATCGGTACGGTAATAGACTACAGTTGGTCCGATATCTGTCGGAAGTCCAAGCTGGAAGCTGCCGTCAATAGAAGATGCCTGTTTCCATTTCCAGTCCAGATAGTTGGCTTGGATGTCTTTGGCACCCAGATCGTTCAGGTTGTAGAATTTGTCCTGTGCGCCCAGGAAGCGTTCCATGAAACCGATTTCAAGCTGGAAAATATCAGGTGCGCCCGAACCGGCCGACAACGCTGTGGTCAGGTTGTTGTGGTGGGCCGTCTGGTCACCGGTGTTCTGTACCTTGATGGTTACATTCGGATGTTCCTTAGTGTATTCAGTAGCCAGCTCTTCATAGTTCACGTTACCCAGTGTCCAGAAGGACAGCTCTACCTTCTCTGCTGGCTCTGTATTAGCCCCTTCAGTTGCCGGTGCATTAGTGCTTGCTGCGTTGCCGCCTGTATTTCCTTCTGCAGCCTTGTTGCCGCCGTTGTTGTTTCCTCCGCATGCCGCAAGCGAACTCATGAGCATGATGGAAACCAGCGTCAGCGCCAGGTTTTTTACTTTTTTCATTCCTCTGTACCCCTCTCAAAGGTTTCTCTTACAAGATTTAGTGTACAGTAGGCAGATGTTTTTTTTGAGGAGGCAAACTCCCGGTTTATGGTGGAAATATTTATGATTCATATAAGACGCACTTAAGTTTGAACTTGAAGCTTCATCGTCACTGCGGTGAACCTTTGGACTTCCGGCCGCTGCCCGCCCCCAGATTTCTTCATCTCATCTGCTGTTCGCGGTGGAGATCCGGTGACTAAAGCTGCCGAAGTGGATTTGAAGCCTGGACCCAGTTATACTAATTGTATTTGCTGTACAGCAGTTATCCCGATATAAAGGAGAATTACCCCATGCCCATCAACCGTCCTTTGCTGACCGACAGCGATCTGCAGGAAGCGATTGACCGCAAGCTGCCCGTCCGTGTATTCCAGGATGACCATCTGGTGAATTCAGGTGCGACGGTGGTCCGTTTCACTGACTCGGATGTTGTTATCCAGTCCCGGGTCAGCGATTTAACCTATTATTCGCGCAGCCGCTGCGAATTCTTCGAAGTCCGGCCGTAGCCCATGAAAGAACAAGCCTTGGGCAAGTGTGAGCTATGCGGCCGTTCCCCTCTCGCAACCACCGTCCATCATCTGACTCCCCGGGAGAAAGGCGGAGCGCTGCTGCCTACCACACTTCTCTGCAAGGCTTGCCACCGGCAGATTCATGCCCTGTATACCAACAGCGATCTGGTTGTTCTTAACCTGACCACGCTGGACAACCTGAGGCGTGATTCACAGATTGCCGCTTATCTCAAATGGATTACCAGGCAGCCGCCAGGTTCCGAGCCCAGGCTCCGCAAATCCAAGCATGTGCGGGGCGGGCGTTAGGCCGCCTCGCATTAGGCATGAATAGATTGCCTGTTATAGAGACACTATAGAGCGGAGAATGGCCGACAGGCTAACCATAATCTATAGTTAGGCAGGTGCATTTATGTTCAAGCGCTTTGACGAAATTGCCATTGAGATTCCCGAAGTAGAGCGTCCAGACCCGAATGCCGCGGCTGCAGTTCAAGAGCTGATGGGCGGTAAATTCGGCGAGATGTCGACGCTGAACAACTATCTGTTCCAGTCCTTCAATTTCCGCGGCAAAAAAAAGCTCAAGCCCTTCTATGACCTCGTTACGAGCATCACTGCCGAAGAGCTGGGGCATGTAGAGCTGGTGTCACATGCGGTCAATAAATGCCTGTTCGGATCGACATCGTACAAGGACCCGGATCAGACTCCGCTTGAACCTTTCAAAGATGCGCGAAACACTTATTTTGCGCTCAGCGGTGCGCAGTCGTCTATGCCTTTTGACTCGATGGGCCGTCCCTGGAGCGGGGAATATGTGTTCAACAGCGGGAACCTGATTCTCGATCTGCTGCACAACTTCTTCCTGGAATGCGGAGCCCGTGCGCACAAAATGAAGGTGTACGAATTAACGGATCATCCGGCAGCACGTGAAGTAGTAGGCTATCTGCTCGTCCGCGGCGGAGTCCATGTCGTGGCTTATGCCAAAGCGCTGGAGATGGCTACGGGAGTTGATGTAAGCAAACTCGTCCCCATCCCTTCCCTCAGCAACAAAGCCTTCAACGAGACACGCAAATACGAATCACGCGGACTGCACACGAAGCTGTACACGAACAGTGAAGGTGATTTCACGGCGATTAAGCAGATCTGGAAGGGACCGCATCCGGAGGATGGCCAGCCGCTTGAAGTCATCGAAGGCTCGCCTAAGGGATTTCCGGTTCCCGATGCACCTGAAGTACCGGAAGAATTCGCACCGGGATTCTCCGAAGAGGAATTTCT
Source organism: Paenibacillus sp. FSL R10-2199 (assembly GCF_038000235.1). Lineage (NCBI taxonomy): Bacteria > Bacillati > Bacillota > Bacilli > Caryophanales > Paenibacillaceae > Paenibacillus > Paenibacillus sp. FSL R10-2199. Next base: position 5,799,750 of record NZ_JBBOBO010000001.1, read on the forward strand.
GGCTATTGCAGCACGTCTGCAGTCAGCCGCCAATATAAGAGAATAGAAATTGAAGGTTTAACCAACACAAGCAAGAAGAGTTAACAGATAAATATTGCAAAAAAAGCAGGTGCCTTCCTATGATGGAAGGCACCTGCTTCTGCTGGTTCTATAGTTTGCTGCGATATATTCTGCATCTGGTGGTTCCTAGTAAAGATTCATTTCTTCCTATCGCCATAGGCACTGAGCTTCTCATTGAGAACTTCCTGAAAGCTCTGGACTTTGTCTTCTGATCTCTGCGGCTTAGGATTGAGAACGGGCTGAGGTCTAAAAAACTGATGATTAAAAGCCATAAGATTATGTACGCTCATACTCATTGAAGTTCAACCTCCTTCTGTAATCTTCACCTTAGTTTGCGTGAGTGCGAAATATCTTATCCCTTATATAACCTGCTCTTTCAATTCCTAAACAGTTTTATCTCAGAAAAATGGAAATAGCGGACCCAGACTTGAAAAATAAAGTCCGGGTCCGCCGCTGAAGCTTATCTTTGTATTAACATCATTAATGGAGGAGAGCTGCGAACGACCTGTAATGATCTTCACCTCATGAACCAATCTTATTCCATCACGTTACGTGATACACAAGCCCTGAATGATAGGGTGAAGACATTATAACGAAAAATCAGTCACGCCTTTCTTAGAGGCATATTTCAGCGTATAGGTTCCTCCGCCCTCAAAGGGCATCATGGCCATTTTTATCCGGGTATAATCAAGCCTATGCTCTCTTAATACCTTTTTGATCAGAGCCATACCCCGTTGTTCATTTGTAACGACACAAAAGATGTTAAGCGCAAATTGATGCGGGTCTGACACCGTTTTGCCCAACTCATAACCATCCACATAGCCGAGTTCAGCATCAGCCAAGTATTTATTCAGATATTCCGTTACTTTATCCCTCAACCATTCATCGCGCTGGCTCCCCTTAATGCTATTCAAGGGATATTGTACGACTACCCAGCATTTCTCATTCATTCCAGTTCACTCCCTCGGTCTGATTAGCCCTCAATATGTCCTACGCAGAAAGAGCCAGCACCCGCACCTGCCTGATTATGTATGTGAACTCTCAGAAGTCCCAAACGGCGGATAATTGTATTTCATACAATTAAAAGGTAGCAATAAACGGAATGTGCCGGATTAGCTGTATTCTGTACAATTAAAAATGGCCGAAAGTCCATATTTAACGAAAGAAGGGGTTTTAGCTGTATGAAATACAGTTAACCCCCCAGTCATTCGATAATCAGTTGATTTAATTGTACGAAATGCAGCTAAAACGCCCCTAATTCCGCATTATTTCTTCACTGCTGCCCAGGACGCTTCATCCAGCAGTTCCAGCTCCTCCGGGTTTAGCCGGAAGGCCATGGCTCCGATATTCTCCCGGGCATGGCGGGCTTTGGATGCTCCCGGGATGGCAACTACGGTGTCGCCATGATAGTGAATCAGCCAGTTAAGGGCAACCTGGCCCGGTGTCACCTCATATTTCTCTGCCAGCTTACCCAGAGAATCAATCAGCGGCTTACTGCGGGTCAGACTGGCATCGTCCAGACCCGATTGCATCCGCCGGATCCGGGAGACTGCAGCAATCTGCGACGGATCCTTGTGGAAGCGTCCGGTCAGGATGCCCTGCTGCAATGGAGAGTAGGCAATAATGGAAATCCCCAGCTCCTTGGCAGCGGCCAGAGTCCCGTTCTGATCGATATTGCGGTGCAGCAGATTGTATTTGACCTGATTGGAAACAAGCGGAAGCCCGTAGGTTTTCAACAGCCGGTGTGCCTCAACCATCTGCTTGGCCGAATAGTTGCTTACGCCTACATAACGGATTTTGCCTGCCCGCACAAGTCCTGCCATGGCCTTCATCTCGCTGGCAATGGAGGATAAGGAGAACGGCTGGTGTATCTGATACAGATCAATTCCTCTTCCTCCCAGACAGGCGATACGCTGGTCAATCGTTGCGGTAATGGAGCCGGCTGTCCGCAGCAGCGGCCACCACTTGGTAGCGATCAGCGGTGCGGCATGCGGACTGCCCTCCTTCCGGAGCTGATCCAGCACATGAGCCAGCGCCTCTTCCGATTTGCCCCCTCCATAGATTTCTGCTGTATCAACCCAGTTCATACCGCCTTCCAGGCTGATCTTCACGATCTCTAGAATATCCGTATCGGTAAGATTGCTCCAGTAGCGGCCTACAATGCCGCTTCCCCGGCTGAACTGCCAGCAGCCGAGTCCAAGCGGCGATACGGATAAATCTGACTGTCCCAGCGGGCGTAAATTGACCTTGCTTGCGAGTGTCTCCATATTTCATCCTTCTCTCAGAGAATTAATTGAATACAATATGTAAGAGCTTATATAGCTATGAGACAATATAACTGTACACAAAGCTTAAGTCTTACCCTACAGGCTGTCAATTGTAGTGCCATTAAACACTGCATAATAAGGCCATGGCCTTAAAAAAGGAGGATATGGTATAATTGCCCTGCCATACTGCTCTAATTTTTGCAGGAAGCTTACATAAACACAACTATAACGGAGGGAATTCATTATCCATGATTAAAATTCTAGGTTTCCTGCTGCTGTACCGTCTGCTCGGCAATCCATTTCTGGCTCTGATCATTCTGCTCGTCGTTCTATATTTCGTAGACCGCCGTTATGTGGGCATTCTGCCCAGCTTCTCCAAGCCTTTCCGCCGCAGCCGCCAGATTTCCAAACTGCGCTTGACCATTGCACAGAACCCGAATGATGTAACCGCCAAATTCGACCTTGCCCGGCTGCTGACAGAGCGCAAACGCTACAGCGAGTCCAAGGAACTGCTGATGGCCATCGCCGACCGTTATGAGACCTCCGCTGAATACTGGGTAGAACTGGGGTACGCCAACCTCAAGCTTGGCCAGCTTCCCGAAGGAGAGTCCCAGATGCTCAAGGGACTGGAGATCAACCGCAGGGCGCAATACGGGCAGCCCTACCTTCGGCTCGCCGAAACCTTCCGGCATACGGACCACGATAAGGCCCTCTACTATGTGAGCCAATTCCAGGAGATTCAGACCTCCTCCAGCGAAGCTTATTATCTGGCGGGTTCCATGTACAAGGCTTTGGGGCGCGAGGAAGATGCCAAGCGTGCTTTTGCCGAATCGCTTGCCATTTACCGTTCATTACCCAAATACAAGAAACGACAGGAACGCGGCTGGGCGCTGCGCAGTTATTTCGCCAAGCTGCGCTGAGCGGCATATTATTAATGATACAGGACCTTTACCGCAAACAACCTCCGGCCGCTGCACGTTACCGTGCCCCGGAGGTTGTTTGGGTTATTTTACAGGAACCGTTATTTCAAGTTCAGGAATATATAGCTTATGCCCGTCTTTCCAGACGTAAGGTTTGATTATGATACTCTCCGGCCTCTTCTCAAAAGGTTCAAAGACACTGCTCTGTGATATCGTATGCCCGTTACCGCTACTGCTGCCATCTACCATAACGGCCTCTTGCCCTTGCCCATCCCACAGCTCGAACCAAAAAATGAAACTCCCCTGTTGCTTGTATTTTATCTGGAATGGCTTCCTCTATAGCCTTGATATCCGCTCCGGGGTCTCCCGTAACTTCAGTTAGCAGCCGGGTCGATGTTTGGCTTAGTTCCAGCCGCGTGACCCGCAAATGAATATGGTCATGTACCTTGACCTCTCCGGGAACAATCACAAGATCGCCCAATGTATTCTTGCTCACCGGAAACTCAAAGCGGAATGGCTGATCAATTCCATTAATAGAGACCAACATGGTGAGATCAAATTGCTCAGGGAGTTGCAGATTAACTCCACTCAGTGCTGTAACGATGACAGAGTCAGGTGCACCCGTCCCTCCCGAAGCCATGGCATTTCCCGTATTCACCGATTTTCCGTTCACCCGAAACTCAATATTATTGATTCCTCCCGCTTCCTCACCCATACGGGTCAAATCTAACCATTTCCCCTTGTCACCACCGTCTGCTTGAGCACGGGTAAGCACCACTGACAAGCGGCTTCCGTCATACATTTGTTCCGACACACTGATCGTCGTCCCGTCCTGAGTAACGCTCTGCTGAATATTTGTGGTTAGACCTGCTTTATTTGCTTTTTGAAGCCCGGCATCCCCTACAAGTCTGAATACACTTTCCATGAAGGGCAGCTGCTTCAGGGTCTCTGCCATTGCCGGAGAGATGAACCCCAGACTAACAATGATCACCAGCCCGGCGGCCGCAGATGCGGCACTAATCATCAGCCGGGACAGACAGCTACGTTTGCTCCTGTGTTTGGAGATGTCCTTGTCTGGAGTCTCCTCCAAGCTTGCCTCATCCCGTTCAACGATCATCCGGTAAGTTTTCTCCATACGTGTGTGCACAACTTCCGGCAGTTCAGGAAGACGCTCTTCCTTGAGGCCTTCCAGCCTGCTCTCCAATGGCTGCTGACTCATTCGTTCACCTTCCTTTCTACGGGTTGCGCGAGAGCTTGATATAAGGTTTTTCTGGACCTGTGCAGTCTGGTTTTGACTGCGCTCTCTGACAGCTCAAGCAGCTCTGCAATCTCCTGTAGCCTCAATCCCTATAATAATGCGGCTTAACAATCGTCCGCGATACCTCTTCCAGCCCGCTGATCGCCTGACGCAGATCTATATCTTCGGCGGATGAAGAAGAGGACTCTATGCTCTCCGGCGGATCGGACATAACTACCACCTTGTCCCGTCTGCGCAGGATCATGTTGCATTCATTAATCAGAATACGAAACAGCCAAGTGTTGAAATAGGCCGCCTCTTTCAATCCGGAGATTGTTCTAAATGCCTTCAGCACAGTCTCCTGCATGGCGTCCGCACAATCCTCGTCATTCCTGACCATGGACTTCGCCATACTGTACATCCGCCTATCCAGACTCTTCACCAGTTGGATGAAGACCTCACTGTCGCCTGCCTGTGCACGCCGGACCAGATCCTCTTGTACGGTATCCAGGGTAGATCTCCTCCCTTCCTTCGGGATGCTGCTGCTTCCCGCTTGTTAGTTTGTATATATCTGTTTAGTTGAAGCACAGGCGCATAAGGTTACCTCAGTACGAACATTATTTTCTTTTCTTATGTAAACAGCAAAGAACAGGCTCCATTAAACTGGAAGCCTGCTCTTTATTGTATCCTATCAGATAATACTGAACCTTAGAGATTCAGGGTTTTCGGCTTTTCCTCTGCAGCTGCCGTACTGAACGGCCACCAGTTGGCCCGCCCGAACAGCCGCACCATTACCGGCACGAAGAACGGAAGGAACAGCAATGCGTACAGGGCCAGACCCGAGAGCACCACGGTGGCAATCTGCATCATCGACAGCACCCCTGAAGGATACATCGAGGCGAATGTACCGCCCAGGATAACAACGGCTGACAGAATTACCGTTCCCATATTCCGCATGGCATGCAGAATGGCTTCACGCACATCCCATGTTTTATTCTCATTGAACCGGGCCATCAGGAAGATACTATAATCTACCCCGAGGGCAATCAGCATGACGAAGCTGAAGAACGGAGTCGTCCAGGTGATCCCGGAATAGTTCAGCAGATGGACGAAGATCGCCTCCGTTACGCCCAGTGCTGTAAAGTAGGTAATCAGCAGGGAGATAATCAGATACAGCGGCATAATGATTGACCGGAGCAGCAGCACCAATATGATGAAAATACCGCCCAGCATCAGAATCACCGTCCGCGTGTAATCCTCATTAGAGATTTTCTGCAAATCGCTGTAGGTGCTGGTCACGCCGCTCATGGCTGTCTCCGCATTCTCCAGCTTCGTACCGGCCACGGCGCGGTCCACCGCCGCCTGGATATCCCCGACACTGTCAATGGCTTCAGCACTGTATGGATTCTCAGCGAATACAACATCCAGTGTCATGACCTTCCGGTCTCCGGACAGATAGGTATCAAATACCTGCTGAATGCCGTCAGCTTCAAGCGCCTCTGCCGGTACGAAGAACCCGCTCAGCTCGTCATCCTTGGCATCCTGAATCTGCTTAAGGTAATCCTGTGCGGAACTCAGGCCGCCTGTGATTTGTCCCAGGCCATCCGCACTTTGTGTAAGACCATCTGTCAGCTGGCCGAGCTGGCCTGTAAGCTCACCGAAACCGTCCGCGAGCTGCTGCTGTCCGCCCTGCAGCTGATCCAGCCCGCTGGTGATGGACGGAAGCTTGCCGACAATCTGCCCCTGTCCGTCTGCCGCCTGATTCAGGCCGGATTGCAGCTGGCCGATACCGGCCACCAGCTGATCCAGCCCCTTCGCCAGCGCGGATTGGCCTGCTGCCGCTTTGGCATAACCGGCATTGGCTTCGCTCAGGCCCGCTGCCGCACCTTTGAGCTGGGCCGATATCTGGCCCAGCCCTCCGGCCAGCCCTGCAGCTCCAGCGCCGCTCTGCGTCACTGTACCTTTGATCGTCTGGTAATTGATATCCTGCAGCAGCTCCGGATGTGCAGTCTCAAGTCCTGCGAAGGAGCCTTCCAGACCTGTCAGAGCATCTGCAACACCCTGAAGCTGTGTCTGCAGGCCGGCAAGCCCTCCATCCAGCGCCGTCAGGCCGCTGCCGATCTTCTTGTAGCCTTCGAGCAGCGCCGTATTGGCCGCTGCCAGCTGTTTCGCGCTTGCCGCCGCCTGCGAGAGGCCGGCCTTAATCTCTCCGGCTCCGGCTGATCCGCTGCGGATGCCGTTCTCAATACGCGACAGGCCGTCACCCAGCGCAACGATGCCTTCCTTGAGCTCAGCTGTACCTTCCGTCAGCTTGGCGCTCCCGGATGCGGCCTCTGTAAGTTTCGGCCCATTCTCTTTCAGCTGCTCGCTTGCTTCTGCAAGCCCGCTCTGAATTTTGCTTAAGCCTTCATTGCTCTGATCCAGCCCGTCGGCGAGCGTAGCGACCTGAGTAGGGATCAGGAAGTCATTAATTTGCTCCCCGGTCGGACGGGACATGCTGCGCACAGCCTTGACTCCGTCCACCTTTTCCAGCTCACGGCTGATTTTCTCGGCCAGGCCCATATATTCAGCCGTATCCATCCGGTCATCATTCTTAATGACAATCTTGCCCGGCATCGACTCACCCGGACCGAAGCTCTCCGAGATAATGTTGAAGCCTTTGACCGACGCGTAATCCGAGCCGATTTCATCCATGCTGTTGAAGCTCAGCTTCCCGCTGTATGTAAGCAGGAACGGTACAACGATGACTGCCACAATCAGCAGCGCAGCCCAGGGTCTCTTCAGGGAGAAGGAGCCTGCCGCCCCCCAAATCCGGCTCTCGCTGTGCTCCAGCTTGCCGCGTGACGGCCAGAACAGCTTTTGGCCCAGCACCGCCATGAAGAACGGTACAATCGTCACGAGCGCCAGCAGCATCACGGCAATCCCGACAGCCACCGCGACGGCTGAACGGTATAGCATGAATTTGGACAGGCCGATCGCCAGGAATCCGACGAACACCGCCAGCCCTGAATAGAATACGGTACCGCCCGCTTTACGGTAAGTTGAGATAATAGCACTTTGTGTATCCTCGGAATGGGCAAGCTCTTCCTTGAACCGGCTGATCAGCAGGATGCAGTAATCCGTCCCGATCCCGAACATAACTGCGACCATGAATATCTGTGTGAACGTGGACAGGGGAAAATCAAACCGGTCCACCAGAAAAGCCACAACCGACTGTGACACAATATAACTCAGCCCCACGGTAAGCAGCGGCACAAACGGCGCTACGAATGAGCGGAACACAACGAACAGAATGAGCAGAATAAAGACAACTGTAATGTATTCCGACTTCTTCAGCCCGGCTTCCGAGCTGGCAATCGTATCTTCTGTAATCAGCCCTTCACTGGTCATATAATGATCAGCAGTGACGTCACCCAGCAATGCCCCGGCCTTGGCCGGCAGCTCTTTAACCTCTTCCTCTCCGCCCTGCACCGACAAAGCAACCATGATCGTATTGCCGTCTTTGGCAATAAGGGTATCCTTAAGTTCAGGCTGTGTAAAAGGATCGGTAATCGCACTGAGATTCAGGGAATCCTTATTCGCGGCCAGCTTCTCAGCGCCTTGCTTAATACTCTCGGTGTCCGCAGCCTGCAGGCCCTCCGGCTTGTTGAACACAAGCGCAACCTGATGTACCGTTTCCCCGCCTTTGGCTTCTGCCACTTCCTTCATGATCTCGGCGGCCTTTGACGAAGTGTATCCTGCCGGGACCGAGATCTGCCCCTTCTCCCGTACCAGATCGGACATAGCCGGGGCGGTCAGGAATAACACTACTGCCACCGCCAGCCATATAGCGATAATTGCCCATCTTGATTTTAAAATGGTTCTCAATTGTTTCTACCTCCTGGTTCCTGCATCAGAAATGCCAGCTTCTCAAACATCGTAATGAACCGCTCGATATCGTGATCCTCGAAGTGGAACAAGTAGGGGGAGATAACCTCCTGCATCTGCTTCTCGGAAGTGCTGTAGACACTTTTGCCATGCTCCGTCATCGTCAGATACACCTGCCGGCGGTCATTCTCATCACGGGTCCGCTCAATCATTCCCGCTTCGTCCAGCCGGTTGATAATAGCCGTAATTGAGCTCTTGCCCACCGCCACTGCCTCAGCCAAATAGGTGGAGGTACACTTCTCCTGTCCGGCAATCAGCCGGAGAATCAGGAACTGGTCATTCGTCAGCCCTTCGCCAAAAATATCCCTGAGTCTGGCATTAATCTGCCTGGTCACAACCATATAAGCGTCCACGTAACGGTTGATCCATTCCTCTGCATCCTTTTTCATGCGGGTTCCTCCTTTACGAAATAATAGTTCACGTGTAGAACAGTTTCACAGTAAAACTATATTGTCCTATTCTTAAAAAGTCAACCGCTGATCATGAATTTTACATTCCAGCGTAAAAACAGCCACCCTGCACCGTAAAGTGCTGAATGGCTGATCTCTTCCCCTATAATCTGTCAGTAATGTTCTGTTACGTTGAGGCCAGCCTTCCGCTTTACTCCTCGTCCTCGGTCTCTTCAACCTCGTACACACAGCGGAACATTTCGATTCCGGCTGCGTTCTCGCCCAGGCTGTATACCATAAATCCAAGGCTGCGGTAGAAATCCGCGGCAATCTCATCTTCGGTCTCCGCCACCAGATAACGCGGCTGACGGGTCGTCACCAGCTCCAGAATCATCCCCCGCGCATAGCCCTTGCCCCGGTTCTCCGGCAGCACTGCAATATGGCGGATATCCAGCGATCCGTCCTCAGTCTCTTCAAAGCCGGTGAGGCCGAGCAGCAGCCCTTCCTCCTCCCAGCCGCATAGCTGCAGTGCCGCTTGCTCCCGGTATTCTGCCGAAGTGCGCTCCAGCGCATCCGGATCATCTATAACCGCATAAGCCAGCAGTTCGTTCACCTCAGGGGTTCCGACAAGCGGCTTCAAATCAATCAACATTATTTGACCTCCTAAAAGTTTGTTTAGCACTTCCCACCATTAAGCGGCTTCCTGCAAGCCTGCTTCGAAAGCACATGCTTAAGTGGGGAATGTTCTCCTGTTGCCGGTGAGACCAAAGGTTCAGAGCAGCCTCCGCCTATCCCCGCACCAGCCGCAGCAGTGCATATCCCGCCCATACCCCCAGCAGGTTAAGCAGCAGATCATCAATATCCAGGCTGCCCGCCCGCAGCAGCATTTGCATCAGCTCAAGCACTATTATACATAGAACGGATACTAGCGTTAACCGCAGCAATGAGCGGTAAGCGGTGCTAACCAGAGGCAGCAGGATGCCAAAAGGCACAAACACGGCAACATTACCCAGCAGGTTAACCAGCCGCCCCGAGTAAGACACTCCGTTACTCATATCAAAATACAGACGCATGGTGCGCAGCGGCTCCAGATTGTAGCGCAGCGGCCCCTCTGTCTGAAGCGTCCGTCCAAAGCCGAGAAACATCCAGTAGATCAGCACTGCACTGTATATGAGTAGCAGCAGCCAGGCCAGTATCCGCCGCCCCGGGGGCAGCTTCTGTCTATTTGCCGCCGGTTTTCCTTTCCGGCGGTGTTTACGCGTGTTAGAGATTGCTCTCACCTTCAATGATTTCAATGGTGCCGTCATTCTTGCCGATCACTGCCATATCGGCAATGCCGATGAACAGCCCGTGCTCCACGACTCCCGGAATACGCTGGAGGGCAAGCGCCAGATCAGCAGCCGAGTCAATAGCCTCGAAGCGGCAGTCGGCAATATAGTTGCCGTTATCCGTCTTATACAGCTCACCGCCGCTGCGGCGCAGCTCCGGCTTACAGCCAAGCTTGGCCAGGTCAGCGACAGTCCACTCCCAGGCAAACGGCACGATCTCAACCGGCAAAGGGAATTTGCCAAGTGTGGTCACGGCCTTGCTCTCATCTGCGACCACAATCATACGGGTGCTGCCCATCGCAACAATCTTCTCGCGGAGAAGCGCGCCGCCGCCCCCTTTGATCAGCTGCAGTGCACCATCAAGCTCATCCGCACCGTCAATGGTCAGATCCAGAGAATCCACCTCGCCAAAGGCAACCAGCGGAATTCCCAGCTCACGGGCCTGATCCTCCGAAGCCTGCGAGGTAGCCACTGCCGTGATCTTCAACCCTTCACTAACACGTTCACCCAGCTTGCGGATGGCCCAGTAAGCCGTAGAACCTGTACCCAGTCCTACCTTCATTCCGTCCTGTACGTACTCGACGGCTTTCTCTGCTGCCAGCTGCTTAACATTGATACTCATTTTATTACCCCCATGTTATCCGTTATAATGAACCAAGTACAATAATGCACACCAGGAGGATTCCGGATGAGAACCGAAAATCAGATTCAATCCAAAATCAACGAATTGACGCTTCAGCGCAGATCTCTGGAGTCGCGTCTGGCACCCTTGTCTGCCGAAGATCCGCAGCGGGCAGCGCTGAATGCCCAGCTGACCCGGCTGGAAGATATGATGATGATGCTCGAATGGGTACTGAACGCACCCACCGGTAAATATCACGCCTAACGGGTAGTTAAGGACAATATGTAAGCCCGAACAGATCAGCAGGCAGGCCTACACTTTCAGCTCAGCTATAATCTTTGAGCATGGCCTCATATAGTATGGCATTGTCATGTTCAAAGCAGATAAATTCAATCCGCTGCAGCGGGAGCTCCGCTGATGTCCGTTCACGCACATAAGTCACGACTGAATCCAGCGCCGTCTTGCAGGCCAGCTCTTTGGGGAAGTTATAGATTCCTGTACTGATGTTCGGAAAGGCGACACTCCGTGCCCCGTAAGAGCATGCCAGACTGAGGCTGCTGCTGTAACATTGGGATAAAATAGCCGTCTCGCCTGCAGCGCCCCCTTTCCAAATCGGTCCTACGGTATGAATGACTCCCCGGAACGGGAGAAGACCTGCTGTGGTTACCGCGGCTTGTCCCGGGAGTATCCCGCCTTGCTTCTGCCGGATTACAGCGCATTCTTCCGCAATCCGGGGGCCGCCTGCCCGGTGAATCGCACCGTCCACTCCCCCGCCCCCGTAGAGGCCTGAGTTGGATGCGTTCACAATCATCTCACCCTGCCAGGCGGTAATATCGCCTTCACTTACTGAAATCACTACATTGTTAACTGTGATTTGCATGTTCGGCCTCCTGTTTCGCCGCAGTCTCCAGCGCTTTAATCAATTCCTTCTCCCCCCTGCGGACAGCCTTGCCCGGAAAAGATAAATGTTCAAACCGGACTCCCTGCATCGCGGCCTGGCGGAGATTGCTGAGCATATAATTCTGCGCGTCGGACAACACCATCTCGCCCCGTCCGGCAGCAACCCTGCACAGCGCATGCGTGATGAAGGACTCTCTGTCCGCCCCGTCAAACAGCGTGAATTGAAACAAAGGGACTGCTTCCGGCAACTCCTCATTCGGAGAGAAAGTCTGATGATATACAGAATACATCAAATGGCCGGTATAGGCTCTGGATGAATCATTCTCCCGTTCAGCAAGCATTCTGCTGTTCTGAAAGGCAATAATTCCGGCGGCGAACAGCAGAAACAGCACCACACTTCCAATCAAAGTAAATATTCCCTTCACCGCCAATCGCATGAAATGGACAATACCGTTTCTATATTATCATGTAGAGAAGTCTGCCGTGAATGGCCCGGAGGCAAGAAATGTTTATTTAAGCGTTTCATCTATAAAGTTATTTTGAGATATTCAAATTAACAGTTGAAACTTCCCGTGGCATGTCTCATAATGAAGTGGAGCAAACTGATTTGTCAATCCATACGAAATCAAGGGAGGATACCTGGAAATGAAATTTTTCTTGGATACCGGAAATATTGAGGAAATCAAACGTATTACCCGCCTCGGATTAGTGGATGGCGTAACGACGAACCCGTCGCTGATCGCCAAGGAAGGCAGATTGTTTAAAGATGTTATCCAAGAGATCGTGGCGATTGTACCCGGTCCGGTCAGCGCCGAAGTTATCGGTCTCACAGCGGAAGAAATGCTTAAGGAAGCTTACGAAATCGCTGAATGGGCTCCGAACGTCGTAATCAAGCTGCCAATGACTGAAGATGGTCTTGAAGCTTGTTATGAACTGACCAAGAAAGGCATCAAAACTAACGTTACGCTCGTATTCTCCGCTGCTCAAGGCCTCATGGCAGCCAAAGCGGGAGCTACTTATATCAGCCCGTTCGTCGGACGTCTGGACGATATTGGTGTTGACGGCATGAAGCTGATCAAGGATCTGAAGACCATTCTCACTAACTATGGCCTGAAATCCGAAATCATTGCAGCCAGCATCCGCAATATCGCCCACGTAGAGCAAGCAGCTATTGCCGGCGCTCATATTGCTACCATCCCGGGTTCACTCTTGCCTTCCCTCTGGAAGCACCCGCTGACAGACAGCGGTATTGAGCGTTTCCTGAAGGATTGGGAGAAAGTGCCGCAAGTTTAAAATCATAAAGGTTTATTAGTTTAAGCCCCCTTCCGCGAAACGCGGAGCGGGGCTTTTTGTTATTTGGCGTCCCGCAAATGCCTTGACCAATTTGCTTGTTGTAATTATAATTGTCATAACAACTAATTTTTCGAAGGAGCATTTTTTTATGCCGCATTCTTCTCCGCAGCAATTTCTCGGTTTCCTGCTGGGCTCCACCCACCGCAGGATTACCACCGGCTTTGCCAGGGCTCTGAAGCCTTATGATATTACTCCCGAGCAATGGTCGGTCCTGCTCATGATCTGTGACCGCAGCGGGATCAGCCAGAAGGAGGTAGCCGCTGCTGCCGCCAAGGACCAGCCGACCACTGCACGGATCGTTGAGCTCCTGCTCAAGAAAGGATTCATCAGCAAGTCCATGAATCCCGGTGACCGCAGGGCTTTTCAGCTCTACGCCACAGAAGAAGGGCAGTCGCTAATCGGAAATACGCTCGGGCTGGAGCAGCAGACCATTAATACTGCTGTGGCCGGGCTGAATCCGCAGCAGCTTGAAGAGCTCCGCAGCATGCTGGAGCTGATCTACCACAACACTAACCATCAAGAATAGGAGCACACACCTTTGAGCAATTCAACAGAACGTCTATGGACCAAGTCCTTCATTACTCTCACCCTATGCAATCTGCTGCTGTTCACCGGCCTGCAGATGACCTTATCCACCCTTCCGGCGTATGCGGAAGGCACACTGCATGCAACTTCCGTGCAGGTCAGCCTCGTAACCAGCCTGTTCGCACTCAGCGCTATCGCTTCCCGTCTATTCTCGGCCAAAGCCATGGAGAAGGGCGGCCGTAATCTGCTGATCTTCCTCGGACTGTCCGTTTCACTCGCGGCCGTAGCCGGCTATTACTTTGCAGGCAGTATCGCTGCCCTGCTGCTGCTCCGGATGTTATTCGGCGTTGGCTTCGGAATGGCCAGCACTGCCTTTCCGACTATGGCATCCGACGTAATTCCTGTCCGCCGGATGGGTGAAGGCATGGGCTATTTCGGGCTGTCCACCAGTCTGGCAATGTCCGCCGGTCCGCTGATCGGGCTCAGCCTGCTGCAGGGACCCGGCTTTGGCTCCCTGCTCCTCGGCGCAGGAGCTGCGCTGGCCATTATCTTCCCGCTGGGCTACCGCCTGGCCAAGACCTTGCCCCCGCAGCACAAAGAGCCCGCAGGAGTACCCGTTGCTGCCTCCGGGGGCGGGGCGTACCGCAGGCTGTTTCTTCCCTGCCTGCTTAACTTCCTGTTATCCATCTCCTATGGCGGACTGATTGGCTTCCTGGCGCTCTTCGGAGCTGAGAAGAGCCTGCCCCACGTAGCCTACTTCTTCCTGTTCAATGCCGTGTCGATTGTGATTATCCGTCCGCTGTCCGGCAAGATTTATGACCGCTTTGGCCCGGCAGCACTGCTTATCCCGGGAAGCCTGTTTATCGCCGGCGGTTTGCTGCTGCTCTCTTTTGCATCAACGACAGCTGCCCTGTTCCCAGCCGCCCTATGTTACGGCTTCGGCTTCGGGTCGATGCAGCCTGCACTCCAGACCTGGATGATCCAATCCGTAGAACCGCGCCAGCGCGGGCTGGCTAACGGCATGTTCTTTAACTCCCTTGATCTCGGAGTCGCCATCGGCACCTTGCTGCTTGGTGCAATTGCCTTATATACAAGCTATACGGTTATGTACAGATATTCTATAATCGCACCTGTCCTGCTGCTCGTAATCTACCTCTTCGTCTATGCATCACAGCGCAGCAGAAGACGCCACTCCCCTGCACAGGAAGTGATCAGCCACACGTAACCCACGCTATAGTTCAAATACCTTCCAATGCCCCCATGACATCAGCAGCAGCGAACCAGCGGCGGTCCAAGTGCCACTCCGGTGAATCCAATGCTGCTGTACAGGGCGGCACTCATCGTTCACAACACCTTTTATTGTGGTTTTTTCTGGAGTCTGATATTCGCCAGCGTCAAAAAAACCGCCCGGCGTTTACACGCGTAGACGGTTCTGCAGACAATCCATTGCTCTCAGTCCTGTAAAGCTCCTGCCGATACAGTCTCGCGCACCGCAGCCGGAAGGAACGGATTAGGCTGACCCAGGCTGTAGATATGAAGCAGATGCATCGCCCGGGTACAGGCGGTATAGAAAAGCTTGCGTTCATGCTCACGGCCATATTTCTCTGCGGAGCCATCGTAGATAATTACGGCATCGAACTCCACGCCTTTAGCCAGATAGGCGGGCAGCACCAGAGTGCCCTTTTGAAAATTAGGCGTTTCCTTGGTAACCAGCCTAACCGGCAGCCTGCTCTGCAGTTCATTATGCACCCGTGCACTTTCTTCCGCTGTTTTGCAGATAACAGCTACATAATGATAGCCCTGTGCATGCAGACTCAGCACATCCTGCTCCACCGAGGCCAGCAGGTCGTCTTCACTGTCCACGACTGTCAGCAAAGGCTCCTCGCCGCGCCGGTTAAACGGTACGATTTTCTCCCCTCCGGGAATCATCGCCCGTGTAAACTCGACAATCTCATAGGTAGAGCGGTAGCTGCGGGTCAATGAGATCACTTCCGTGTTCTCTTCGCCATAGATGCTGACCAGCCCGGCCAAATCCCCCAGCACCTCACCTTGCGCATAGATGGCCTGGTTGAGATCGCCCAGCACAGTCATTTTGGCCCGCGGAAAGAGCCGGCGCATGAATTCCAGCTGGAACGGCGAATAATCCTGCACTTCATCGACGATCACATGACGGATCAGTGTATTGGTGCGGAAGCCCTGACTGAGCTCCTTCAAATACAGAAATGGTGTCGCGTCTTCGTAGGCCAGTTCGTTCCCGGCAATGGTAGCCAGCGTGAAGCTGCAGATGTCATCCCATACATCAGGCAGAACCTGGCTGCTGTTCAGGCTGTCCATTAACTCCCGGTCGGTAAACAGCCGGCTGTACAGCCCCTTCACATCAACGAACCGTCCGCGTTTGGTCCAGCCGCGCAGCGGCTTGAGGCGCTGGCTGACGATATAACGGGCGAGCATGATTTTCTCCGTTTCAAAATCATCAAAGCTATCATTATGCCCTCCGCCCTTGCGGCGCATCATATTATAAGCACGCTGATAGTCGCTGTTGTCCATAAGCTCAATCTGGTCATCGACCCATGATGCACTGCGTTCCTCAATGCTAAATGCTGCTATTCTTTTGAGCAGCCAGCCGGTCATCAGTTCGATCCGGTTAGCCAGCTTGATACCCGGGTCATAGCTATAGAACTGGCGCTCCATCTCTTCCTTGCCGACAACCGCACGCCCCTGGAACATCAGCGGCTTGAACATCATGCCTTCGTGCTCCAGCAGGTTTACATAGCGCCTGATAACATCCAGGAACGATACGGAGGATTTATAGGTGATCCCTGCTCTGCGTATGGAGGCTTCCGGCCCATCCGGCGCGTTCAGCAGGCTCTCCGTCTGATTGAACACATCCTCCAGCTGAAACTCTTGTCCGAGCCGGTGCTCCAGATACATCTGGAAGGTGGTCTGCTGCATATTCTCTTCACCGAGTTCAGGCAGAACGGTGGATACATAGCTGTTAAACAGCGGGTTTGGTGAAAAGAGCAGCATCTGGTCTGCCTGCAATACCTCGCGGTATTTGTAGAGCAGGTAAGCTACCCGCTGCAGCGCCGCTGAGGTCTTGCCGCTTCCGGCCGCACCCTGCACAACCAGCATCCGGCTTCTGTCGTTGCGGATCACCGCATTCTGCTCCTTCTGGATGGTCGCAACAATGCTCTTCATCCGGTCATCGGCGCTGTGGCTCAGCACCTGCTGAAGCAGCTCATCGCCGATCGTTACGCCGGTATCGAACATCACTTCGATCTCTCCATTATCGATTACAAACTGGCGTTTGAGCTCCATGTTCCCCGTAATTAGTCCGCCCGGCGTGTCATAGGACGCCGGACCCGGCGCACCGTCATAATACAGGCTCGATATCGGGGCCCGCCAGTCGTAGATCAGGAAGGTTCCGTTATCCTCCATCAGTGAACCGATGCCCAGATAGATTTTATCTGCCGCAGCATCAGCTGATTCCGAGAAATCAATCCGGCCAAAGTAGGGGGATACGACCAGCTTTTTATATTTTTTGAGTGCTTTACTGGACTGCAGATGATGGCGTTCGCGTTCGTTCAGGATCTGCGCCTGCTGCCGCAGGCTTGTTGAGGTCTCGCCCAGATCGTCAGGACTGCTGAAGTTCACGGTAACTTCTTCCCAGAAGTCCTTACGCATATCCACGACATCCGTACGGTGGAGTCCAAGCTCCTCCGACAGCAGCCGGATGTGGGTAGATAACTGCCTGGTAATTCCGGTTACCCGCTCCTGCTCCTCTTGCCACTCGTGATCATGTTTATCCAATGCATTTCATCCCCTTCAGAAGGTTGACATTCATAATTCTACATGTTATAATTAAATTGAATAACTATGTTTTTTTGAATTAGGCTTTATTTGATATCTTTTTATATTACCAACTCTTTAGCGCTTTTACAAGTTTCCGGCACAATTTATTTCTAAGATAAGAATTGCTTCACGCAATACATAACCCTATGATGTATATATTCATCCGGTCCCTCTGGGACCGGATTTTTTTGTTCTTTATATTTTTCCCGTCATATCGGCAGTGTCCTTCTCGTCCGTGTTCATCCGGTTAATCTGATCAGCCACCCTATCCAGACGATCCAGCTGATAGCCGTAATCATATATTGCCGCTGCCACCACGGACAACCGCAGCTGCCCGGATTTCTCAGGATCATATCCGTGGATGGCCGCCTCCAGAAAACGGTCGTTGTCCTCTGCCAGAAGTTCAGAATCATTCGCACCCGGCTTCAGCTTATCCTCGAATTTCAGCAGGATGTACTCATGATATTTAATCAGCTGCTCCAGATGCCGGTCAAACAGCTCATCGGTACGTTCTGTCCGCTCGGCCTGGAAGTAATGCCGGTCTATAGCCTCCAGCACCTGAAACCCCTTCTGCAGAGAATTGAGCAGATTCTTATACACCACCATTTGTCTGGTCTGACTGTATTTCGCCCTTCTTAGCTGCTTCTGCTCCTCTTCGAACAATGCATACTTGTCAGCCAATGCCTTAATGGAACCTTCCAGAGCGTTCTTCTCATCCCGGAATACACTTTCCTTCATTTCATGCGATACCGCAGTCCTTAGCAGCAGTGACAGGCTGGTGAATACATTCTCAATCTGCTGGATGTACTGCTTGCGCGGCTTCGGCGGAAAGACAGCGATATTAATAATGAATGCCGACAGAATACCGGTCAGCGTCAGCAGAAAACGGGTGAGCGCAAATTGCCACTGCCCGGAAGCCTCCATTACGGAGATCACGGTAACCAGTGTCAGGCCGATCGTATCGGCGCGGTTCATTTTCATGCTGATCATAATCACCAGAATACATACCAGCCCGACCGCAATCGGTTCATTGGACAGCAGCATTCCGCCCAGCAGGGCTATCACAGCTCCCATGGTGCTGGTCTGAATCTGATCGAGGAAATACCTCCATGATCTGTATATGGATGGCTGCATGGCAAAAATAGCCGCTATAGCCGCACCGACAGGGGAGGCGAAATTAAATAGAACGGACAGATAAAGTGCGAGCGTGACTGCCATTCCTGTTTTGAGTATGCGGGCACCAAAAGCCAAATCCATCCCTCCTAAAGAGCTTGATCTATTTCAATATAGATGCTGTGAATAAAAATTTATGTATATCCTGAAGGTATTCGGTAAATCTCTAATAATTGCACACACATTATTACCCATGAAGCACGCTGGCGAATTTTAGTATGGCTTAAGCCGGGTTTAAGGATTCTTTCAGCTTTCGGGGAATACTGGGTACATGTCAGCCAACATACAACTCAGAAGAGGTGAATCATGAACAACCCTATCCAAAGAATTACTGCATTCACTGCAGCCGTAATGCTCACTATGGCACCGGCTGCCGCTTTTGCGGAGAATCCGTCTGCCGGCACAGCCACTTCCGCACCGGATTCCATACACGCCGGCAGGGAGCATGGGCATCCTCACGGCGGGAACAAGAACTTCCGGGCCGGAGGCCATTTCATCATCAATGAAACGGCTAAGCTGCTTGAGATGGACCGTTCAGAGCTCATTGACAGCCTGAAGGCAGGCAAGACACTCTCTGCCCTCGCCCAGGAGAAAAAGGGCTGGAGCGAAGATCAGTACATCCAGAAGCTGAGTGAAGCAGCCAGCCTCAAGGTCGACGAGTCGGTCAAGGACGGCCGGATTACGAAAGAGGACGCCGACAAGCTGAAGGCCGGGCTGCCCGTAATGATCAAGCTGAGCCTTAGCCGTGCGGCTCAGTTTCATCAGGCCAAGCCTTCACAGCAGCCTGCTGCGCCGAAGACACGCTAAAGCACCAGTCAATGATGCGGATGCCCTGCAGATTATTTGCGGGCATCCTTTTTGCCGTGCGGGCCTCCCCCTTTGCGCTCCCTGGAGTTCCGGTAAGCCTCGAAGCAGGCGGCAGACAGCATGAGCCATGCGCCGCTGGCTGCGTAGCCGCCGATCACATCACTGGGATAATGCACGCCCAGATAAATCCGGCTCCAGCCGATCCCGCCGGTCATCAGCACGGTGAACAGAATCAGGATGAACCGCTCACGTCTGTTGTGCATATGCCTCCAGAGAAGATAGGCAATCACTCCGTATAAAGAGAAGGCAGCCATAGAATGTCCGCTCGGAAAGCTGTACCCGGCCTGTTCAATGAGTCTGTGTATAGTGGGACGTTCGCGGTGGAACCACAGCTTCAGCAGTGTATTCAGCAATTGCGAGCCTAAGCCTACCCACAGAAACAAAGCCAGCTCCATCCGGTGCTTCAAGGCGAAGAATAATATAGTCATAGTCAGCAGCGAAATCCCGATAGCCAGCCTCGAGGAGCCGACGAGCGATAAGCTTTTGGCCAGCGCAGTGAGCGGCGGCGATTCCACAGATTGCACGATATGTATAACGGCACGGTCAAAGCCTGCAGCTCCGCCCTGCTTCACCAATACAGCGATCAGGATAAATCCCAGCAAAAACCATATAAAACGGCGAAATCCGCCGGACCAGTAATGATAATAAAGCATAACTACCCCCTTGTCTATTTCCGCGCCTGATGACAGATTTCCTGGAAGAGTCTCTCCCGTGTTATAATTGCCTAAGAAGTTAATTCATACTAAAGATGGAGTGCTGCCAAAGTGGAAAGTCTAAAATTACAGGAACGATTGTTGAACCAGTGTATCTCAACAAAAGTGCCCGTGACCATTTTTACAACTAACGGAGTCAAAATGCAGGGACTCGTAACCTCTTATGACGCTTATACTATCACCTTGCAGGGTCAAGGTGACGGCAGACAGAACGTACTCTTCAAATCGGCAGTCTCCACGGTAGTGCCGCTGAAGCCCGTCTCACTCAAATAAGCAGTCCCGCCCGGCGCATCTCTGGGCCTAACACCTACAAATTAACCGTCCCGAATTCAAAAGGAACACCGGAGCAAGCCATTCCGGTGTTCCTTTTGCCATTGTTGCCTGGCAGGACAAGCATTACACTTTGCAGTTAGTAACCGGTCCGAAATAATTATCCGGCAAATACTGCAGGCATTACACAGACCGGCTTGGACAATTCCGCCGTATTTCCTGTGAAGGTTAACCGCCCGCCGGCAGCATCCAGTGAGAAGACCACCAGATTATTGCCGTCCCGGTTGGCTACAATCAGATAGGCTCCGTCCGGCGTGACCGTGAAGTGGCGCGGATGCCCCCCTCTTGTGGATACATGCTCCACCAATGTAAGCTCAGCCGATGCCGGATTTACAGCGTAGACCACAATACTGTCGTGGCCGCGGTTAGAGCCGTACAGATATCTGCCATCCTTGGAAAATGCAATTTCGGCACAGCTGTTATTCTCTGACGGGTAACCTTCCGGAAGTGTCGATACCGTAAATGCCGTCTGCAGAGTCCCTGCATCAGCATCATATAGGAAGGAAGTTACGGTGGAATCCAGCTCATTGATCACATAAGCGGATTTGCCATCCGGATGGAACACGAAATGGCGTGGTCCCGCTCCTTCATGCAGTACAGTATCTCCAAGCGCTTCAAGCTTCTTCGCTTCTTTGTTAATCCGGTAGGTCCGGATCAGATCCAGCCCCAGATCAGATACAAACAGGAAGCGCTCATCCGGACTGAAGATGGCCGAATGCGGATGCGGCCGGTCGTGGCCCGGAAGATCACTATGTCCGGTATGTACTGCAATATCCGTCAGGGCTTCGGGTATCCCGTCTGCATCCAGGGTGAGCAGTCCTACCGTTCCCCCGTGATAGCTGCATACTACAATATGTTCGCTTTCAGCATCTCTATTGATATTACAGGTCGTGGTTTGACCCGTGCCTGCGGCAGGCATCGTCGGAGTCCGCTTCAATTCAGTCAGCTTGCCGGTCTTCGGCTCAATCGCGAAGGTTACAATCTCTCCCTCTTTGCCGCCCTCCCCACTTGGCTTCTCGCCAATCGCATACAGCTTCAGCCCGGAAGGGTCCACATTTACGAACGTCGGGTTCGTTATGCCATCAGCTGTATCCAGCCTCTCAAGTGTACCTCCGGCTTCACCGTCAAAAGCAAACACCTGAACTCCGCTCTCCTCAGCCGTTGCATAAGAGCCGGTAAACAACAGCAGCTTCGTATTCTCATTCATCTGGGTAATCCTCCTCCAACTTGTGGTTATGGATGCATATCAGCCATCTATATAATTTACAGTTTTTCGTGAGGTATGACAAATGCAACGGAAAAAATGACAAAAAACATTTCAAAAATAAGACTTCTCAAAGCAAAAAGAGTATGCTATAATGAAAGCGCTAACATCAATGTTAATTATGTATAAAGGGGGAACACGAATGAGCAGCCTGCTGGAAGCCAGAAATGTATATGAGGACTTCGAGGTGGAGACAGACATTCTGTTCTTTAAGGTCGGGGACCATGACCTTGTCATTTTTCACGGCAGAAACTACAACATTAAAAAGAGAATGACTGCCGAGCAACTGAACCGCTTATTGTCGAGTAACAGCTATTATCATGTGTACGGGGGCTGCTACGTTAACCTGAACAAGATCAGCTCCATCGAAGATGACTGTATCTATTTCGGTGAAATGGGCTTGTATGCGAAATCTGTACGCGTTCCCAGACGCAAACAGGAAAGCATCCGCCATCTGCTGAGAGGGCTTAGCTCCTGAGGCGGATACATATCCGCTGCCTGCTAATCCGTAGAATACAGCACGGAATTATTTTTACGCATTCAATGTCTCTCTCATCTGGCCGGAGCGCGCATGGGGAAACCTATTGCTGCTCCGGCTTTTTCCTGTTTCTTAATGGAATATTAAAAAGTTATTATGCTTTTTTATACTTTCTTAAGGTTTGGAATTCTGTTTTCTGGTAAAGTTGTAGAAAGACAGGCACCACCTATATTGAAGGGAGTCATTAATTATAATGGACAAAAAAGATTTTAACGAAAATGGACAGCTTGAAAACGGCGGAACGCCGCCGGAAGAGAACGACACTTCTGTAGTTACCCCGGAAGATGGAATTGAACCTGCGGAGGCCGTATCTGAACCTCAGGCTGAAGTAATTATTCCGGCAGAACCTGTACAAGCTGCAACCGAAAGCTCCAGCAGCGTGCACTCTCCGAAAATTGAAGAAAGCGTTCCCGTGATGAACAAGGTAGGCGACGGTACTCCTCCTTCGAAGCCGGCAGCACCTGCAGGCGGCAAAGGCTGGATGATCGCCTCCATCATATTGGCAGCGGCATTAATTGTAGTCCTGATTGTGCAGCCTTTCAAGAAAGACGACAGCAAGATCGCTGTTGCTACCGTTAACGGAACGGATATCACGAAAGCACAGCTTTACGATAAATTGGTTGAAGCAGGCGGCGAATCCACGCTGCAGAACCTGATTACTACCACTCTCGTGGATCAGGAAGCGAAGAAAGCCAACATTACCGTAACCGATGAAGACATTAACCAGGAGATCGCAGATCTGACCACCCAGTTCGGCGGTGAGGAAGCCCTGAATTCTGCTCTGCAGCAGAGCTCCATGACTCTGGATGACCTGAAGAAGCAAATGCCTTTGCAGGTTGAGATCCGCAAGCTGGTTGAACCGAAGGTTACCATTACGGATGAGGACATCTCCAAATACTACGATGAGAACAAAGCAACCTTCAATCAGGAAGAAGAAGTTCGCGCTTCACACATCCTCGTTGAAACCAAAGAAGAAGCTGATGCCATCGTCAAACAGCTGAAAGACGGAGCAGACTTCGCCACACTCGCTAAAGAGAAATCTGCAGATACCGGTTCCAAAGACAAAGGCGGAGACCTCGACTTCTTCAAACGTGCCGATATGGTTGCTGAATTCTCCGATGCGGCCTTCAACATGAAGGTTGGTGAAACCAGCGGTGCTGTGAAGACCGATTACGGTTACCACATTATCAAGGTTACTGACCGTAAAGAAGCACATGAATACACGCTTGCTGAGAAAAAAGAGGAAATCACCAAGACTCTGAAAGCGCAAAAAGTCTCGGAAATGTCTTCTACCTGGCTGGCTGATTTGACCAAGAATGCCACCATCACCAATACTTTGACCGATACACCTGATGCATCCGCTACTCCGGCAGCATCTGCCGCACCAGATGCCAGTGCAGACCCTGCTGCTGCAACAGAAGCTCCAGCCAAGTAATCTATTCATTCCTGCATAATACACACATACCTAAAGAGGACAGGCGGATTCCCGCCTGTCCTCTTTGCTTGTCCGGCCTTAGGCCCGGACGCAGCTGTCAATGATTTTTTTTACGGATCTGTTTGTCGTGATTCTCGCCCCACTCCTTGGCCTGTGCGGTTGCAATGGCAATCGCCCGCCCCTCCTCATAACCATCCTCAAGCAGCGCATTGGCAATTTCCACAGCCTTGTTGCGCACAGGTGCAGTGAAGTTCTTCAGAGAATCCGGATAGTCTCCTTTATTCCATGGCATAACAAAAACCTCCTTGATCTGACTATACTCATACTTAGCCGGATCAGGGAGGTTCTAAACCATTTATTGTAATGTTTCCTTATTTAATGACTTTCACACGCTCTTCAATCGGCTGGAATTCTTTCTCTCCCGGAGGGGTTACAATGGTACCGAACGGCAGCTGTGCAATCAGCTTCCACTCTGCCGGAATACCGAATGTTTCTTTGACTTCATCGTCAATCAGCGGATTGTAATGCTGAAGCGAAGCGCCCAGACCCTGTTCTGCGAATGCTGTCCACACTACGAACTGCAGAATTCCTGAGGACTGGTTGGCCCAGATCGGGAAATTCTCTGCATACAGCGCGAAGTTCTCCTGAAGATGCTTCACCACCGCCTGGTCTTCGAAGAAGAGCACGGAGCCGTAACCGGCTTTGAAAGAAGCTAATTTCTGGGCAGTGCCTTCGAATTGTTCAGTCGGAACGATTTTACGCAAGGTTTCTGCAGTGATATCCCACAGTTTATCATGTTGTTCACCCAGCAGGACCACGGCTCTGGAGCTCTGGGAGTTGAAGGAAGTCGGGCTATGTAATACTGCCTCTTCAACGATCTTCTGGATCTGTTCATCAGAGATTGGGGATTCTTTGCTGATTGCATATACGGAACGTCTGCCTTTTACCGCTTCGAAAAAGTTCTTAGACATAAAATAACTACCTCCATTTAATTAAGTAACTTACTTTTATAAATCTTAACACTTTTCCTACCGGAATACAACTCTTATTCACAACTTTTTCCTGTCTGCTTACTTATGCTTATATATCAGCTCTTAGTGTCGCTGTATTCGCAGTAATTATGCGCCTTCCACTATTTTCTATAAGCTGATCTTCACGTTTAGAAACATGGCACTAACTTTTCGTATATACAACCTGTCAATAAATACGCTACAATGATTCAGCAAAAGTGCAGAAAGAAGGTCATTTATGAGCTCCCCTCTTAAGGATGGAACTAAACGAACAATGAAATTCACATTATTAATACTGCTAAGTTCTGCCTTGATTCTAAGCGGCTGCAAAGACACAGCTTCGACATCATTAAATGCAGCGGCCGCGGTTACAGCACCTGAGACAGCTATAGATTCCACTGCGCCTGTGTCCTTCTGGGTCGCTACCGATACACATTATCTGGATAAAGCGCTTGAGGATGGCGGCCAAGCCTTCCAGACCTATGTCACGGGCGGAGACGGTAAGATGCTTCCCTACAGTGATGAATTAACTGAGGCTCTTGTCTATGATGTGGAACAAAAGAAACCTGAATTCCTCATTCTCAGCGGCGATCTCACCAACAATGGTGAAGCAAGCAGCCATAAAGAGTTAGCCGCGAAGCTGCACCGGATTGAGGCAATGGGCACCAGCGTATATGTTATTCCCGGCAACCACGATATCAATAACCCTTGGGCCAGATCCTTTGACGGTGACAAGCAGGTGGTTGCAGATCATATTAATGTGGAGGATTTCCTCGCGACCTATGAGGATTTCGGTTACCATGAGGCGCTATCCCGGGATGCTGACAGCCTAAGCTATGTGGTTAAGGCCGCTCCAGGCCTCTGGCTTCTGATGATTGACAGCGCCCAGTATGCACATAATGAAGAATACAATTTCCCGCAGACAGACGGGCGGATCTTACCTTCAACCTTGTCCTGGATGGATGAGAATGTGAAGCTGGCCGCACAGGAGCATGCCTCGATCATTACTGTAATGCATCATAATCTGTTAAGTCACACCTCCATGGCGGTATCCGGCTTCAAGCTTAACAACAGCCAGGAAACCATGAAGACACTCCGCAAGGATGGCCTCAATCTGGTCTTATCCGGGCATATCCATATGCAGGATATCCGCCGGGACCCTGCCGAGGATTCTATTGATCCGGCCATGCCTGTATACGATATTGCTACAAGCGCAATGGCGGTTAATCCCCATCAGTACGGCGCGATGACGTTTGACCCGGTCTCCCGTGCTTTTACCTATAATACGGCCGCAGTCGACGTGGAGGGCTGGGCTCAAGCGAAGGATATTACCGATCCTCATCTGCTGAACTTCAAATCGTATGCTGAAGATACCTTTGCAGGTGAATCTTATGAGAAGGCAATGACCAGACTGAAGGATAGCACCTTTACAGAAGCTCAGAAGCAGTCAATGGCTGAGGTCATGTCCAAGCTGAACGTGAAATATTTCGCCGGCACCGCCGCTGACTCACTGGACGAGATCCAAGCCATGCCGGGGTACAAGCTGTGGGAGAGTATGGAGGGCGGATTCATGTCCGGGTATATCCGCAGTATGGCCGAACACTCCGGACAGAGCAATGTATCGCTGGAGATGGTTCTGACTACACAGTAAGCGACATTATTTAGAGAGGAGCATGCTTAGTGGCAGATACTCATGAATCCCCTCCAGGCAGCAGCCTGCCTGAGATAATCTCCAAGCCGGCGCACCGGGCGCTGGCCGGAGCCGGTATTGTAAACCTGGAGCAGCTAACCACAATTACAGAAGCAGAGCTGCTGAAGCTGCACGGTATGGGTCCTAAGGGCATCCGTATCCTCCGGCAGGCGCTTGCAGACAAAGGGCTTGATTTTGCCAAGTAAGCTGGTGTAGTGTGACGCTCAACGTGATACATCAAACAGCGGCAGCCATGGACGGGATGAAGTCCTGAGCTGCCGCTGTTATGTTGTACTGGCTTAGCTAGAGACATGAGCCAGCTTTAACTGTATTTTGTACAACTAAAGCTTGCCCACATGCCTCAGAAGGAGTTTTAATTGCACTCTGTACACTTATATAATTCTTTTTTGCCGAAGAAGAATATTTTGCTCAATTTTAATTGTACAGAATCCAGTTATTCCTGCACATCCGGGTTTTCTCCGCCTTTTAATTGTACAGAATACAGTTATCTGCCATGCGCTCCATACCGCCTGCTTGAATTCTTCATTTACTTATAAGCGCTGCCACAGAGAAAACCGCCAGAGAGAAAATCAGGCAGAGCGCTTCAATTTCTTGTGTAATATAATAGATGGCTCCGACAACCCCAAGCCCCGTTGCATTGGAGATAACAAGCCGCTTTACCAGCGATTCCCCGGCAAATCTGATGACAGCAAATTGAAGAATACTAAGCAGGATATGCAGAGGGTATAGAATTAAAAAGAACAGCACAAACACGACGAATCCGCCAGGGCCACTGATATATGAGGTCTCAGACACTAATGAATTATCGATGCCCGTGACCATTATGCCGTATAACACACTTAACACTGGCGAGATGAGGCAGATATTCATTAAAAGTTCCCTTTTAGCTTTGTCCATGTTCTAAACTCCATCGAGTAGGAGGGGGCGGCAAGCCCCCGTCCTCTCACACCACCGTACATGCGGGTCCGCATACGGCGGTTCCAAAAGGTTAACAAAGTTCCAGATAGCGTGAAAGTAAACTCTTCAGCCCTTTTGCTTCCCAATAGGAAGTCGAAAGGGCGTTATTCGTGTTCCGGGACATTTCCCACGCGCCTCGCCGCGAGTTGGCCATCTTAAAACAAGCCCACTTTGGAACCCCGAGTGCTCGAAGCTCGCGGATTCGTGTACGTACTCGTTTCCACTGTTTCCACAGACACATTCGAAGTCTCCTCCGAATCCACTGGTCCAGTGTTTGGAAGTGTGTCTTCGCCGAGGCTAGACGGAAATAACCGAGCCAACCCATCAGATAGCGGTTCAGTCGGTAAATCCTTTCTTCCATGGAAATGGACCAGGTACGTTTCGTTAGCTCTCGAATTCTCCCTTTAAAAGCTGCGAGACTCTTCGGAGCAATCCGAATCGTTGCCTGTTTCTGGCTCAGGAAACTGAATCCTAAGAACTTTCGGTGCCAAGGTCTCGCTACCGCACTTTTCTCCCCGTTTACTTTCAGTTTTAGCTTTCCTTCTACAAACCGACTTACCGATTCCATGACACGCTCGCCTGCTCGTTTACTCGCCACAAAGATATTACAGTCGTCCGCGTAGCGTACGAATCGCAAACCTCGCCCGGTCAGTTCCTTGTCCAGATCATCCAATAGAATGTTTGCTAGAAGCGGACTAAGCGGACCGCCTTGTGGCGTTCCCTCCCGGCTACGCTCCCATTTTCCATCCACCATAACTCCGGCGTTTAAGTAAGCACGGATTAGCGTCAGCACTCTTTTGTCCTCCACTTTCCGCGCCACTCTTGCCATTAGCATGTCGTGGTTTACCTTGTCAAAGAATTTCTCCAGATCCAAATCCACGACCCATCTGAGGCCGCCTTGGATATATCTTTGGGCTTGTTTAACGGCGTCATGCGCGCTCTTCCCCGGCCGAAAGCCGTAGCTGTACCACGAGAATTGTGCGTCAAAGATCGGGTTCATGACTTGTAAAAGTGCTTGCTGGAGGAAACGGTCCATCACAGTCGGGATGCCTAGCTGCCGTACACCGCCTCCAGGTTTGGGGATTTCCACCCGTTTGACTGGCGCAGGTCTGTAAGTTCCCGTCAGAAGTTCAGTTTTCACCGATGCCCAGTGCGTATTCAGGTAAACTTGTAGATTCGCTACCGTTACACCGTCCACACCGGGCGCTCCTCCATTTTGCACCACTCGTTTGTAAGCGAGTCGAAGGTTATCTCCTTTGAGCATTTGCTCCAGCAAGTTGTTCTGGTCTTCGCGAGAGGAAGGGACGACTTGTGCCGACGAAGAACTCGGCGCTCCGGCATACCCTGACGGCTTCACCGCTTCTCTTTGCCGCAAGCTCCCTTGCGAGATATTCTGCTGTCGTTGCTCTTCATGCGAACGCATCGCTTTCCTCTCTCCTTTCGGTTCAGCCCTTCCGTAAATTGTTGCAACAGCTTACGTACTATGGCTTCTGCTGACTCCTGCCAGTTCAGCGCAGCCTCTCAGCTACGGTTACAAGTTTTTTTTCTTGCTTATCTGACAGGTCTCCCCAGATAAGAACGTCATCTGTCTGCCCGCGACCACTGGAGTATACCGCGCCAGCCCTTGGCGGCTTTGGATTTCGTCATGTTTAGGTGACTCATCCGACTGACACAGCCTCAAATCCAGTTCGTGTACCTTGGCCCGTGCTTTTGCCTCCGGCTTCCTTCAGATTCCACCTCACGGTGGACACCCTTGCCCTTGGCTAACGGTAGGCGCTCGCCAGCCCCCGTTCGGGACTTTCACCCTAAAGATGACGCCCATGCTGGGCGTACTAACAGAAGTCTCTCATCCACATCGTGGAGAGAGACTTTCTTTCTGAAGTCCGCAGTATTATTTATTTCGCGGTTACATCTTTGATTCCCCTCAAGATTCTATAAACTGCAAAGCACGTCTGGTATGATAATCAGAGATTCCCTTTGCAGTCTGCTGATCCGGATAACCTCTCTGGACCAGCTTTAAGCCAGCCGAGATCAACGAAAGATGATGATGATATTGATAGAACAGCTTCCTGTTTACATCGAGATTATCATTCTTCAGATACCGGTAGAAATCACCAAAACGGAATTCCATAAAACTGTGCTCGTGCTCAATATCGTAGAATCCGGCTCCTTCAATATCAATCAAACAGGGTTCAAGCTGATCCGTAACCAGCACATGGTTAGGACCGAGTTCTCCATGGATATATCCATAACGGCTTCTGCGTTCTACTCTTGATTCAAGTTTGTACAGCATATCGAGCAGCTTACCCTGATTCCTGCGGATAACATCAATATATTCAGAGGCATATGACAACTGAATTATAGCATTTTGCAATTGGATAAGATGACATTGTCCCGAACTTCGCTCTGTTTGATCCGGCTTCCCGTAGATATCGCTTTCCCCCGCATGCATGCCCGTAATCATGTCTCCCAGGCGTTGGAAGATAGTATCCTTAACCCTGGAATCAGAATGATTGAAATAGGCCTCGGCAGCTTGCCCGGTTACATACTCAACAAGCGCATAATCAAAATCATAAGGATTCCTGTCCTTATTCATATCATAGAGGGCAGGCGTCCGGATAGATTGTTCTAGTAAGTATCTGTTGTTTATCTCAAATTGTTCACTGCCGTAGGATTGCACATTCGTATTCTGATTCACAATTTCTTCCTGAAAATAATTCATCGTAATATCCCACACATACAGAACGCAGGAAAATCCATTAGTGCAGTCTATCTTATAGACCACCTTTTGCGCGCCTCCATGCATCTTTGTAACCATTGCAACACAATAACTTGTGCCAAAGACCTTCTCCACATACGCCTGTAAGGCAGCAGGATCGAGATGACAATAATTTTCCAAGGAACAACACTCCGCTTCTTCATTTATTGCCGGCTACCCCACTGTATTATATTTTCCGGAAAAAATATAGACTGTTTCTTTCGTTTCTGTTATTATGTTGAATTAGGTCTTGAATAAAATCGGCATACAAAACAGTCTCTGGAATCATTCCAGAGACTGTTTTGTATTTGCTGTATTTTCCCGGATATAGCCCCTGTTCGGTTTGAGTGCTCATGTGCTAATCTCCCCGCTGACTAATATACTCCAAGTAACATTCCGCCCGCTGAACCAGCTACAACGACTACCCAAGGCGGAAGCTTCCAGAAAACCAGCATAATAAATAGAATGGCGGCCAGCGCGAAATCCATCGGCTCCACAATAGCAGAAGTCCACAGGGGATCATACAAGGCAGCAAGTAATAACCCAACAACAGCTGCATTAATTCCGGCCAGGGCTCCCTGAATTTTCAGGTTTTTTCTTAAGCTGTTCCAAAAAGGAAGTGCGCCGACTACGAGAAGAAAGGCCGGTAGGAAGATGGCGGACGTGGCAACGATTGCCCCGGTAACACCTCCGGTCAGGGCCCCAAGGTAACTTGCAAAAGTGAACAACGGACCCGGAACTGCTTGCGTGGCTCCGTACCCCGCCAGGAAATCTGCTTGGCTAACCCAGCCTGAAGGAACTACTTCTCTTTCCAGAAGCGGAAGCACAACATGTCCGCCGCCGAATACCAAAGAACCGGAACGATAAAAGCTGTCAAATATCGCCAACCCTCCGGTCTCTGCAGTTCCTCTTAATAAAGGGAGAGCTACTAAGAGACCAAAAAATAATAGTAAACAGAGAATAGCAAAGGTTCGGCTGATTGAAACGTGAAGGTTTGCTGTGCCTTCCGCAGTTTTTTTGCGATAAAGCCAAACCCCAACTATGCCAGCTGCAGCAATTGTAAGTACCTGGCTGTAGGCTGTCTGCCAGGACAATGTAACAGCTGCTCCAATAACAGCGATGGTTACTCTTTCCCGGTCAGGTGTCAGCTTTTGCCCCATTCCAAGAATAGCATGGGCAACAACCGCCACAGCAACGATCTTCAGTCCATGAATCCAGCCTGCACTGCCTATATCATATCCTTGAAGCAAAAAGGCAAAGGCAACCAGCGCAATGACAGAAGGTAAAGTAAAGCCTAGCCACGCAACAACCCCTCCCAGCAAACCTGCTCTTACAACACCGATACCGATACCAACCTGGCTGCTCGCCGGACCAGGGAGAAACTGGCAAAGAGCTACCAGATCAGCGTAGCTCCGTTCATCCATCCATTTCCGGCGGCGTATATACTCATTGTGAAAGTAACCCAGGTGAGCGATCGGTCCTCCAAACGAAGTAAGACCCAGTTTAGCAGATACAAGCAGTACTTCAAGAAGAGCCCCCGCTCTCCCCTTCTGAATATCTTCCGGTACCCTCTGCTCATCCGTCTGCATTTACATTGCCCCCTTGATTTTGAACTGCACAGCTAAACTTTACTGATTAGAGTATCCAGCATTTCCTTGCGTCCGCTTAACTCCCTGAACGGTCCACACCATACAGCTTCTTCATATGCTCAATATGAGAAACTCCCCAATCATTCAATACCTGCAGCACAGAACTTAATCCTTTCCCATATTCCGAGATTGAATATTCAACCTTTGGCGGGATCTGATTGTACACTTCACGGTGAACGATATCGTTATACTCAAGTTCTCTTAATTGCTGGGTGAGCATCTTCTTGTTAATATCCGGAATGGATTTCTGCAGTTCTCCGAATCGCATGGTGCCTTTGTTCATTAGCTGCAGCAGAATAACAGGCTTCCATTTCCCGATCAGAATGTCCAGTGCCGATTCAAACTTACAATACGATTCCATAGCCTCCAGCTCCTTATCCTGCGTATGGTTACTTATTCTTAACTATGTTTATTAAAAGTGCCTACTTTCGCGTATCGCTTCATTGGGGCTATTATACCAGTAACAGACAGCAAAAACGTATCAGGAGGAGTCATTTATGAATACTGCATTATGGATTGTACAGGGAATTGCAGCAGCAGGTTTTGTATATTCGGGCTGGCTTAAGGCCTTTCGGTACGGGCAGGCGAAAAAATCCTGGGGATGGGTATCGGATGTTCCCAAGGCATTAGTGGTCTTTATAGGGGTAGCCGAACTATTGGGCGCACTTGGATTGATACTTCCTTATGCGCTGAATATTGTACCTGTGTTAACGCCGGCTGCCGCAGCAGCCCTTGCAGTGACTGTCCTGTGCGGCGCCCTTTTTCATATCAGACGCAAGGAATACCGGGAGATCGGCGTGAACATCTTCTTTATCGTGTTGGCTCTAATTGTCGCGGCTGGACGGTTCTGAACGAGAAAGTCAAGATAGTCCTACTCAGCTTACAGATGATCCATCCAGATATTCCAGGACAGAAAAACGCAAACCGCCGCCATTACAAAAAAAACAGCAGAAACCCGGGTGTTTGAACGGAAATTAACGCCATAGGCTGTAAAAAAGATTGCTGCTGCTAATTTAGAGGTAAGCTGATAATAACCATTTTGCGGAAAAGAGGAGCTGCTAAATATAACGGCCGCAAGCAATGTGGTAATAATAAGAATCTTAAACCACAGTGGTTCTGTTAAGAATTGTTTGTAGATTAGAATGATCCGCTGCATGCTAGCCGCCCTTTCATTTATCTGAAATTTTATCCTTTTCTTTAATTTCACTATACCTGAATATAAAAAAAACCGGAACCACCTAATTTCTTAGGGGTTCCGGCTTCATGCTTACCTCTTTAACCTTACGGACGGTCAATCCAGATATATCCGTCTTCATCCACTTCAACGGTAGCATGTAGACCTTGTGCCAGAACACGCAGCGGCACATAAGCATCTCCGTATTCATCCACGAATACAGGCTGTGGAAGCTTAACGGTAGCGCCGGCAATCTGTGCCTGTGCGGAGCCGATTTTGAATACCAGCAGATCGCCGTAGACATCATCGGTTACATTAATCGCGCGATTAGCCGCATCCCACTCAACAGAAGCATCCAGGTCCTCTGCAATATAGCGCAGCGGAACATAAGTGGTGCCGTTGTCCACGATAGGATAATAATAATCATCATCCGGTGCCATCATCAGGCTCTTGGACGTAATCCCCATATCATCCTTGAGCAGGTTGTAGACCGCAGAACCCTGTTCAAAGCTTCTCAGCGTCTCACCCGGAGTAAGCTGCGCTGAGGAGAAATCAATGCCGCCGGTTGTGCTGATCGGATCAGCAGTTACAGGACCATTCACGTTCCAGGTCTCTGAAACCAGCTTCACATTGATACTCTGCAGCGGCAGATCTTCACTGGCCGGAAGAGCAACCTTAAGATCAATATTCTGCTTACGGACATGGAAGCCGCTGTCTACGAACAGATCTACGGTCAGCTTCGTGTCCTTACCAAGAACAGTCTTCAGTTCAGGAGTGCTCTCATAGAGACTCTCGAGCTGCTTGTCGTAGACCAGCAGTAGAGCATCCACTGCCAGCTTGGCAGCATCATGCGCTACAGTGACTACGCCTTCTTTGTCATCCAGCGGGATCTCTCCGAAGCCCAGACTATTCAGATCTTCACCTGAAGCCTCCAGCAGCGGATACAGATAATCATAGAGGCCGCTGATCAGGGCAGTGAAGCCTTCAGTGTCTTTGGAGATCGATCTCAGGAAGCTCTTCAGCAACACCGGAAGCTCTTCACCAGTAATTTCGGTATGTAGCTTCGTCAAGCTCGTCTGCTGGCCATATACAGATTCCGATACCGAGGCAACCGTAATTGCTCCAGGATTCGGCAGGTTCTTCACCACGAACTGGGAGATCAGCTTGGAGAGCTCCAGTGTCTTCGTCTGATCCAGACCTTCTATGCCGAGTGTGTCTTCATATCCCTGAATCGGGAAGTAGAACGGTTGCTTGGCTCCTTCAGCGGTAAAGACAATATTCGCCTGATCCATGAAGAAGGAGAAAGGAATTTTGGATTGCTTATACCCTAGAATTCCCGATGCCGAGACATTGCCGTTGTCCTGCAGCTTCACATTTCCAAGCGTGAGGGATAATGAATTAATAAGATCGACAATCTCCTGATCCTCCGCACGGAGGCCTACTGCAGGAACAGCGCTTAAGCTAAGCGTCGTACTTGATTCTGAGGACTTCACATCGAGATCCCCGAGCAATGCCTTGTTGACATCAAATCCGCCGACGGTTTGGCAGCCTGCCAGGATCAGCAGCAGTGCGAGAAACGGCACTATCCATTTGGTTCTTGCTTTCATTTTCTTCATAGCATGTCTCCTCTAGCTCATAATGTGGTAACGTATCCATCATCTCAAAGGAGGAAGGATTTGTAAATGTAGAGGTCAGATTCTATTCCCCCTTCATAGGGTAAATAAACTCCGCCACTCTATAGATACCCAATCTTGGAAAAAGAGAATCTTTACCAACGCAAGTACCGCTAAATGTGCGGGATAAAATGACCACCAGACCCAGCGCGGCAGCCGTTTCCGCTCCAGTAATATCCAGAAGCCCGGAGTCAGCGCAATGAGGATGGTAGGGACTATACTGGCCATCTGCACCAGCCAGTTATAATAGAACAAATAGAATACGTTCAGTGCAAAATGTGCCAGCACAAGCCAATACGAGCGGGTATAACGGAAAATCAGCACCAGAAGCAGCCCGTACGCATTATAATCCAGCGGCAGAATATCCATGAGCAGCACCGCAAGGATAACTACCGGAATCCCGTACCACAGCTTCGGCAGCTTATCGAGCAGCGTCAGCACGGCAGCAGACAGCAGGAGGGTGAACACCACATTCCATCCGCCGGGGTCCAGCGCCAAATTGTACGGAATCTGGGCAAGCAGGGCGATCACCAGCAGCCGCCGCAGATAGCGGGGTCTCGATGAAGTATGTATATGCCCTTGCACCAGCGCGTAGCAGTAAATCGGAAAAGCAATTCTCCCCACTACCCTCCAGGCAAGCTCGCCCGGGAAAAAAATATAGCCGATGTGGTCGATCAGCATGGTCAGCATGGCAATAATCTGCATCTGTGGCCTCCTGTCACAGTTATGTATTAGTTTACGCCTTAGATGCTATTATCCATGGCCGGGCGGGATGCTGCAAGTGTTGCAAGGGATCTTTATGTCAAAAAACCAGAAATGCCCCTGCCTGGGAGCAATTCTGGAGGCTATTCAAACTTAAGCCGTCTTCGACTTATTATAAATATCAAAGCCTACTGCCAGCAGCAGCACCAGACCTTTAATGCCCTGCTGCCAGTCTACGCCGAGGCCGACGAGCGACATCCCGTTATTCATAACCCCCATGACCAGACCGCCGATGATTGCGCCGACCACGGTCCCGATCCCGCCGGAAGCGGATGCTCCGCCGATGAAGCAGGCGGCGATGGCATCCAGCTCGAAGTTGGTGCCGGCTTTGGGTGTAGCCGAGTTGAGCCGTGCAGCGAACACGAGCCCGGACAATGCGGCAAGCACCCCCATGTTAACGAATACCCAGAAGGTGACACGTTTGGTTTTGACCCCGGAGAGGCTTGCCGCCTTCTCATTGCCGCCCAGTGCATAGATATGCCGGCCCATCGTCATGTGATTCATGACGAATGAATAAATCGCGATCAGTACCAGCAGAATGACGAGGATGTTCGGAATCCCGTTATATTGGGCAATGACATAAGTGAACAGGTTGATTACAATGACCAGTGCCGCCGCCTTGCCAACCGAAATCCACACCGGGGATTGTTCGAAGCCGTATTTGAGGGTGATTTGGCGGCTGCGGTATTCCTGATAGACAACCAGAACGGACAGGATGACTCCGATGACCAGGGTCAGCACATTCAGCGAACTGCCGCCGGCAATATCGGGGAGGAACCCCGAGCTGATCTTCTGAAAAGCCTTGGGAAACGGTGCAATGGATTGTCCATTAAGCACGATCATCGTTAGGCCCCGGAACAGCAGCATCCCTGCCAGGGTGACGATAAACGCGGGGATTTTGATATAAGCGACCCAGAAGCCCTGCCATGCACCGACCAGAGCGCCCATCAATAGCGAGAGAATCACAGCTAGCACAGGATTCATCTTCATATCGACCATCATAATGGCCGAAAGTGCGCCGATGAAGGCGGCCACCGAACCTACTGACAGATCAATGTGCCCGGTGATAATGACGAGTACCATCCCGATGGCGAGCACCAGAATGTAGCTGTTCTGCAGAATCAGATTGGTTACGTTCAGCGGCTTCAGCAGAATGCCGTCCGTCATAATTTGAAAGAAAATAGAAATAAAGATCAACGCAATAATCATGCCGTATTGGCGGATATTCTTTTTGAAAAGTTCAGTAATGGCTCCCATGCGGTGTTACCCCCTGCTTCGTGTCATAAATTTCATCAACAGCTCCTGCGATGCATCCTTCCGCTCCACTTCCCCGCTGATGCGCCCTTCGCACATCGTGTAGATCCGGTCACACATCCCGATAATTTCCGGCAGCTCGGACGAGATGACCAGCACGCCTTTACCTTCTGCCGCCAGACCGTTAATAATCGAGTAGATTTCGTATTTGGCGCCAACATCAATCCCGCGTGTAGGCTCATCCAGGATCAGAATATCCGGCTGGGCATAGATCCATTTGCTGAGCACCACCTTCTGCTGGTTGCCGCCGCTGAGATTGACGGTCTTTTGCAGAATGCTCGGCGTCTTGATGTTCAGCTTCTTGCGGTATTCCTCGGCGACCAGCACTTCCTCATTCTCATTGATCACCCCGCGGCGGGAGAGCTTCTTCAGATTGCTGAGTGAAATGTTACGTTTGATATCGTCAATCAGAATGAGGCCGTATTGCTTGCGGTCTTCAGTGACGTAGGCTAGCCCGCTTTCTATTGCCTGGGTAATATTGTTAAGCTGTACCTCTCTGCCGTGCATAAAGGTCTGTCCGCTGATCCGCTTGCCGTAAGACTTCCCGAACACGCTCATGGCCAGCTCCGTGCGTCCAGCGCCCATCAGCCCGGCAATGCCGACAACCTCGCCGCGCCGGATGTGCAGATTGATCTGATCCAGCATTTTGCGGTCCTGCTGGGTGGGATGATATACTTCCCAGTTACGGATCTCGAAGATGGTTTCCCCCAGCTCCGGCGTCCGCTCCGGATAACGGTTCGTCAGATCGCGCCCGACCATGCCCTTAATAATCACATCTTCAGTGACTGCATCGCGTTTCATATCCAGCGTCTTAATGGTCTGCCCATCCCGCAGAATCGTTACAGAATCCGCTATCTTCTCGATTTCGTTCAATTTGTGGGAAATGATAATCGAGGAAATCCCCCGCTTCTTCAGCTCCAGAATGAGCAGCAGCAGGTTCTCGCTATCATCCTCGTTCAGCGCCGCCGTCGGTTCGTCAAGAATGAGCAGCTTCACTTCCTTGGAGAGCGCCTTGGCGATCTCTACGAGCTGCTGCTTGCCGACGCCGATCGTTGATACTCCGGTAAACGGCGATTCCTTGAGGCCGACGGTTGTAAGCAGCTCCTTGGTTTTCACCGTCGTTTCGTTCCAGTTGATCACCCCGCGCCGCGCTTGCTCATTGCCGAGGAAGATGTTCTCCGAAATCGACAAATACGGAATCAGCGCCAGCTCCTGGTGGATAATGACGATGCCCAGGCCCTCACTGTCCTTAATATCCTTGAACTGGCATACCTGCCCCTGATACAAAATATCCCCTTCGTAGGTGCCATGCGGATACACTCCGCTAAGCACCTTCATCAGCGTGGACTTGCCGGCCCCGTTCTCCCCGCAGAGGGCGTGGATCTCGCCTGCCTTAACCTGCAGATTGACATTCGCGAGCGCTTTGACGCCGGGAAATGTCTTCGTAATGCCTTTCATCTCCAAGATATATTCACTCAAGTGTCTCTCACCCAGCTTTCCTTGTGACTGTGCAGCGGCTGACGGCGGCTGCCCTGAATCCTGGCTGCCGCCGGTTTACCGCTAAATAACTGCCATATAAGCTGAACTTAAGAAGGATCTCTTCCTGCTTCTTAAGTTCACTCTGTGCAGCCGGTTACTCTCCCAGCTGATCTTTGGTATAGTAGCCGCCGTCTACCAGCACCTTGTCTACGTTGCTTGCATCCACAGACACTGGCTCCAGCAGGTAGGACGGAACGATTTTGACACCATTGTCGTAGGTTGTGGTATCGTTGACTTCGGCTTCCGTACCCTTCAGCACGCTTTCGGTCATCTCCACCGCCTTCTTGGCCAGCTCACGGGTATCCTTGAATACCGTCTGCGTCTGCTCTCCGGCCAGAATGGATTTCACGGAAGCCAGCTCGGCATCCTGTCCGGTAACTACCGGAAGCTTCTTGTCTCCCGACCCGTAGCCCACGCCCTTCAGGGAAGAGAGAATTCCGATGCTGATACCATCGTAAGGAGACAATACAGCGTCGAGATTATCGCTGGCATAGTTGGCGCTCAGCAGGTTATCCATCCGCGCCTGGGCAGCGGCACCGTCCCAGCGCAGCGTAGCGACCTGATCCATCGTAAGCTGCTTGCTGCGGACGACCAGCTTGCCGGAATCGATATACGGCTTCAGGATGGACATCGCCCCATCGAAGAAGAAGTATGCATTGTTGTCATCCGGCGATCCGCCGAACAGCTCGATATTGAACGGGCCTTTGCCGTCTTTCAGGCCCAGCTTCTCTTCAATGTAGGAGCCTTGCAGCACGCCCACCTTGAAATTATCGAAGGTTGCATAGTAGTCTACATATTCACTTTTTTTGATCAGACGGTCATAAGCGATGACTTTGACATCCGCATCATGCGCCTTCTGCAGCACATCCGTCAGGGCCTCTCCGTCAATTGAAGCGATTACAATCGCATTCACGCCTTTGGTGATCATATTCTCAATCTGGGATACCTGGTTCTCCACGACATCCTCGGCATACTGCAGATCGGTGCCGTAGCCCAGCTTTTCGAACTCCTTCACCATGTTGTTGCCGTCATTTACCCAGCGTTCCGAGGATTTCGTAGGCATTGCAATGCCTACTTTGCCTTTGGACGCATCTGTGCCGCTTGATGAATTCCCGTTGCTGCCGCATGCGGATAAGATAAGTACGAGTGTTAGTAGCAATGTGATCACTGAATATTTTTTCATTCCTGCACTACCCCCTGGACTATTCTGTTGTCTTCCACGGGTGCTCCCGTGTGACATGTTGAGTATAGCAACGGAGGCCATGGGGCGTATTTACACTCAGACTACTGTTTTTATAAAATTCCAACTTTTGTAATCGGAGGGTACAACAAAAAACCGCATGCAGCCCGGAGGCGCACACGGTTAAGGGTGAAGCAATGGAGTTATACGGGCTGATTCAAATCGCTTAACGCCTGCTTGATCTCTTCCAGCTCCTGCTTCAATTGGGTGAACAGAAGACGGTTACTCTCTGCAGTCTTGTGTTTGAAATTGGTCTTGCTTAAGAAAGCCATATAAACACCCGAGATTCTTCTGGTGATATTCTCCGCTTCCGCAGGCCCTGAGGACAGCCTGAAAAATTGATTCATCTGCTGTCTGGTCAGCTCGGTGAACGCAAATTTCTCCAGACACGACTCCAGAACTACGATGCTGCCCAGTGCAGCTTGCCTATATTCTCCGGCCGTTCCGGTATTGCTCACAGCATTGACTTCTTCCAAATTGCGCACCCCTTGCGGTATGTATATATGAACATCCTACTCTTTTCTGGGCCTGCCGTCACTTCCATTCTCAGGCTGCACCCCTTTGCGGAACTGCAGGGGCGACACGCCGGTCTGCTTCTTGAACGCAGTGCTGAAATAATGCTGCGTCTCATACCCCGACTGCTCAGCCACCTCATGGATGCTCAGCTCTGTTGAATGCAGCAGCTGGGCGGCCCGGCGGATTCGTATTTGCGTCAAATACATGCCGAAGGATTCACCCAGCTCCTGCTTGAACAGGCGGCTGAGATATACAGGTGAGGCCAGAAGCTGCCCGGCCATCCCCTCCAGGGTAAGCCCATATTCGCTGTAATGCTCCTGTATATACTGCTTCGCCCGGCGGACAAGCGGTGACAGCGGCTGCTCTTTGGCCAGTGCCACCCGGCAGCTCCGGTAGGCTGAAGCCAGCTCGGTAATCTCCCCCTGTACAAGCCGGGTGCCGACTTCAACAGCAATTTTGAGATTGCTGCGCACAGCACCTTCTACCCCGGCAAACACCTGCTCGCCTGCGTCATCCCACAGCAGTGCAACGACCAGTCCGGCAGTGTCCCGGAAGATCACCTTGGTATACGGCTCCAGCAGCTCCGTGATGATATTCTCGATCGCGAACAGGAACAGCTGGCGTTCGTTCTCTTTCATCCCCGGATGCTGGCCCTCCCATCTCCAGCGGATAATGCCGATCCGCTCCGGCCGCTGCGGCGGCAGCTGCAGGAATTGCAGCTGCTCCCTGATCTCCGCCTGGCTCAGATTCCCGTCCAGCCATTCCTGACAGAAGCGCTCGCGCAGCAGCGGGAAATTCTTCTGCAGCTGCCGGGAGGCCTGCTGCAGATGCTGGCTCTGCTGCTTCTCCGATTCCAGCTCATCCCTGACACCCCGGAGCACCTGCATCAGCTGCTTCGGCTCGGCTGGCTTCAGAATGTAGTCATTCACCTGCAAACGGATCGACTCCTGGGCATATGAGAATTCATCATGGCCGGTGATGACGATGATTTTGCAGCCGGGCAGCTGTTCCCTCAGCCGCTTCATTAGCTCCATGCCATGCATAATCGGCATATTAAGATCCACCAGCACAATATGAATGGAATGCTGCACCGCCAGCTCCAGTGCCTCTTCCCCGTCCTCTGCCTCGGCAACCACAGTCATACCCATACTGTCCCAGTCCACACATTGCCGGATGCCTTCGCGGATGATCCCCTCATCATCGGCAATCATTACTTTCCATTTGTCCAGCATGTTCGGATATCCTCCTCTTCCTTAATCCTTCGCAGGATAACTGTCACGGACCACCGGATGCCGGACGGTTACGACCGTGCCGCTTCCGGGCTCACTCTCAAGTGTAATTCCATACGGCTTCCCGTAGGTCAGTCTAATCCGTGCCTGCACGTTCAGAATTCCGTAGCCGCTTCCCGCGCTGTCCGGCAGCGGCGCTTCTGTCTCCATATGCCCGCTGTCCTGTGTTCCTACAGCCTCAAGCCGCTGCTTCAGCAGACTCAGCCGCTGCGGAGTGATCCCTGCACCGTCATCACGAACTGTAAGGTATAGCTCATTCTCCCTTTCCACGACCTCAATAGATAGATGTCCGGGACCGCGGCGTTCCTTAATGCCGTGATAAATCGCATTCTCCACCATCGGCTGCAGCAGCAGCTTAAGCACATACAGCTCCTGAAGCTGCGGCTCCACTTCGATGGAATATGTCAGCTTGCTGCTGTAGCGGACATGCTGGATCTTCAGATAGCTGACGATATGCTCCAGCTCATCGGAGAGCGGGATCATATCGCTCCCTTTGCTTAAGCCCAGCCGGAACAGCTTGGACAGGGACTGCACCACCTCGGCAATATCCTCCGCCTCCTTGCTGCGGGCCATCCAGTGGATCGTATCCAGCGTATTGTAGAGAAAATGCGGCTTGATATGCGCCTGCAGACTGCGCAGCTCCGCTTCCCTCTTTTGCCGCGCCTGCAGTTCTGTCAGAGACAAGAGCCGGCCAATCTGGGCCAGCATGGTATTGAAGCTGCGCCCGAGCAGCCCGATCTCATCAGAACGGTTCCCCCAGTAGCGGATCGTCAGATCGCCCGACTGTGCCTTGCTCATGAAGGAAGCCAGTTGTCCGATAGGACGTGAAATGGAATATGCGAGATAGAAGGAAGCCGTCATCCCCAGCATACAGACTACAAACACGAAGGTTACGACATTGAAGGTAATCTCGCGTACCCCAAAGGCTGACTCATCCATCGGAAATACGCCCATCGTTGTCCAGCCTGTAAAGGGAGAGGTCCGGTAGATCAGCTGCAAATGGCGGCCGTCCACGATTTCCGAGGTGATGCCCGAAGACTCGGTGAACAGGCCTGCCGGAATCTTTTGCATAAATGGGTGCTGCGGCGCGTAGATCATCTCCCCGTTGTCGTCCACCACCGTCAGGTAGCCTGTCTTGCCCAGTGTGACATCTCTGGCTGTCTCGGCAATGACCCGCAGCTTCAGGTCGACCAGCACCACTCCCTGCACAACCTGCGTTTCAGGATCAACAATTGCCCTTACGGCAGAGACCACCTCGCTCTCCTTATAATCCACATGGGACATTACAGCGCGGCCGTAAGGATGCCCGACAATCTTGAAGATCCCCTTGTTCTCCGCTGCCTGCTTGTACCAGGCCTCCTCCGTCAGCCGGGTACCGGAACGGGTATACATCTCATTGCTGATGAAATCGCCTTCACTATTGACCAGCATTATCCCGGCAATCTCGGAGCTGAGTGTAGTGAAGCCCTGCAGAAACTTGCGGATGTTATATTCCGCCGACTCCCCGTTGCCCTCAGTACTGCCTCGCTGCCCGTTACCCGTCACATTCCCCTTCAGAAATTTCTGCACACCGGGGTCAAACGAAATCAGATAGGTAATCTTCTGCAGATTCTCTACATCGCTCTCTATGGCCGTATTCACCTTGCCGATCAGCTGCACCGTGTTCTCGTTGCTCTGTTCCTCCACGATCCGGTCAACCGTCCAGCCAATCAGCAGCCCCAGCCCGATGGAGGGCAGAATGCTGATCAGCAAAAAATGAATAATCAGCTTGTAGCGGATCGGCATATTATTCAGCTTCAGCTTCTCCATGTTCAGGCTGCCCTTGCGCATCACATGCTCCCCCTCTGCCGCAGCAGCAGCCTACTTGGCATAATAGTTATCCACGTTCACCCGTGTGACCACGTCTATCCCTGTATCGACCGTATCCGGCACGGGCACGGGCTTATTGTTCGCATACGCTTCAGGGTCCGCTTCCAGATCACGATGCAGATGAAACAGCTCTGTCAGCGACCAGTAGCCCATATTCCAGGTCCCCTGCGCCATGGTTGCCGCAATCTTGCCTTCCTTCACCAGATCGAGCGTGCCCTTATCGGTATCGAAGCTGATAATCTGCGGTGCAAGGCCGCTGCCTAGAGCAGCATCCACCGCCTCTGCCACACCGATCCCGCCATTGGATTCCGTGGCAAAAATCCCGGCCAGCTGCGGGTACCCGGCCAGCAGCTGCTCGGCAGCTTCCCGCGAGGCCACCTGGTCTCCCCGGCCATCTTTGACGGCTACAAGCGTCATCTCCGGATACTCGTTTCGGATAGTATCCCGGAAGCCATCGGTCCGCTCTTGATGATTATGCTGATCCGGTGTGGTGATGATGGCCACTTCGCCTTTGCTGCCGGTCAGCTCAGCCATCTTATGTGCGGCCTGGGTCCCGGCATTGTAATTACCCGTTCCCAGGAAGGAATAAGCCTTGCTGTCCGGCGCTCCCGAATCAAATAATACCACCGGAATGCCGGCCTCCACCGCCTTGTTGATGGTCGCCGTGAGCAGCTTGGAATTCACCGCCGAAATCGCAATCCCTGCCGGCTTCTTGGCGATGGTCTGCTCCAGCACGGTCATCTGTTCATTGGCATTATGCTGGGTCGAGCCGTGGTATTCCACGGACACATTAAGCTCCTCTGCCGCATCCTCGAAGCCCTTCAGCACGCTTTTCCAGTAGTCGATGCCGATCTGGAACGTGACCATCACATATTTATCTTCAATATTCCCGCGCAGTCCGGCTGTCTCCCACGGGTCCGCCGAATCCCCCTGCTGCTTGTAATTCAGCACATAGATCAGGAAGATACCGATTAGCAGTACATAGACTAGCCAGAGCTTTTTCACATATGTAACCCCTTTCAAAAAAAGAAGTAAAGGACATCGTCCGCTTGCCCTGACCGATGTCCAGTCTAGTCTAAAGGCTTAGCAGGCTTTCCGTCAATTACGATCCGCTTGTTTGATCTGCTTCGGCTGGAGCATCAGTTTGAGCATCGGTT
This sequence comes from Paenibacillus sp. FSL R10-2199, assembly GCF_038000235.1. Taxonomy (NCBI): domain Bacteria; kingdom Bacillati; phylum Bacillota; class Bacilli; order Caryophanales; family Paenibacillaceae; genus Paenibacillus; species Paenibacillus sp. FSL R10-2199. The sequence goes on from NZ_JBBOBO010000001.1 coordinate 5,844,068, forward strand.
AGGCGGTCCGGAAGCCTTGCTCTTAGAATTATGAATCTGATGCGACATTTTATGTCGTACCAGCTGTTTTATACTGGAACAGTAACATTCAAATTGCTGAAATGAGGACAACACAAATGGTAAAAACAAAGCGCGGACGGGTACTCTGGACCCTGCCCTCCCATGGCCGCGGCACCTGCCCGGTCTGCGGAACAACCAGAATTAAGCTGCTCTACACAAAAGTAAAGTCTGATGGGGGAACCCTGAAGGTCTGCAAGCGCTGTGACAAGGCGCCACAAGCCAAAGTAGATGCCGTAGCCAAGTAAACACAACCCGGATGTCCGCCCGGCTTCATGCTTCATGCATGGATGTCCGGGCGGCATCTTTGCCTTGTTGCGGTGGAAGTTCAGCAGACGCTATACTGAAATCTGACAGAAAGGAGCGGAGCCGCATGAGCCATATTCACCGTATTCAGTGGTTTGACCAGCAAATCAGAAATGCCTGTTATCCGAACAGCAATATTCTTGCGGAGCAATTCGAAATCTCCAGGCGCCAGGCGCAGCGGGATATTGAATATATGGCGGAATCTCTGCGGGCTCCGCTCCGGTACGTGGCCAGCCAGCGCGGGTATATGTATGAGGATAACAGCTTTGTCCTGCCTCATCTGTACATCACGGACGAAGAGCAGCAGGTACTGAAATATCTGGCTTACCGGTACAGCCATTATGATTATGAGAACGGCCAGACTATCCGGAGAGTCGGTGGCCTGCTGGAACGGTTCACAGACCAGCACTTGCAGGCGGGGGAATACAGGCTGCCTCTGTTTGAAGTAAATGCCCGGCGTCTGCAGGTTATCGGGCTCCTGGAACAAGCCATTCAGGCCCGTAATGTAATTCACATCCTCTGCCGGAAACAGCCTGACAAACCACAGGAGCTATATCTCTGTCCCCTGAAACTGAGCCGCCGTCTGGATGAAGATTATGTGCTTGCTGCCATAGAGGGGAATTCCCGGACAGAGTTTTTTAACTTGACTGAAATCCTGCAGCTGAAGCTGACGGACAGATATTTCGCAGCGGACGATGAATTCTCAGCCGCTCCGCCGGAACAGAATAGACAGCTGAAGCCGTTCACAGCCAGAATCCGGCTAAGCGGGATGCCTGCAGATTCCTCATGGGGAGGGTATACGATTCGGTCCGCTGATGGAGAAGTCTATGAAATCGAATTTTTTGACACGGAGGCCTTTGTGGGGCAGCTGTTCAGCTCGGAATGGTCCGAAATCCTGTCCCCCAAATGGCTGAAAGAGAAAGTAAGAATCAGATGCCAGAACGTACTGAATCTGCTGAATGAACAGGAGGGCCGGAGTGATCATTAACGGAATACAAATGAAGCGCGAATCCAAATCTTTTACCGATGCCCTCTATGCCGTTCTCACTGCCGCCGGGTTATTCCATGGACCCACATTCATGCTCTCCGGGCTCAGCGGTATGGCCTTCAAATTCTCTGTGCATGAGAAGCTCTTCCCCTTCTCCGTTACTGCTTATGGACAGTGGGGCAAAGAGCATGGACCGGCCATCGATAATCTCGGCATCCTTACCGGACATAGCGGAGGCAGAACAAGACATGATTCGTTCGCCGTATATCAGCAGGCCGCCATTGAAGATGTGAAGCATAGTCTGGACCGCGGACTCGCCTGTGTCTACTGGATACCGGAGTTCGGCGTTATTCACGGCTATGATGAGGACGACCGGGTGTTCTATGTGCAGGATGGATCGTCCATCGAGACCCGTTATGTGCTCTATGATAATTTCGGCCTCAACATTACCCCGTTCTGGTATTGCCAGTATATCGGAGATAAGGTGGATATTCCGCTGCGTGACGCAGTACTGGAATCACTGAGGCTCGCCCTTGAGGATTGGGAGACTCCGTACAAAACACTGCCCGATCAGAGCATTGCATCAGGCAGACTGGCTTACAGCTTCCTGATCCGGGCTCTTCAGCAGGGAGAGTTCGACAGCAGCGGGGCCGTCTATATTCTCGAATCTTACCTGACGGCGCGCTCAGAGATCACGAGTTATCTGCAGGAGGTTGAGTCCGTATTGCCGGGCCTGAATGAGGTACACAGTATTTATGCTGAGCTGGAAGAGATGGTGCGCGGGCAGTTGAACGTTGCACTTCCGTTGACTAACAGCAACCGGGCGCTGGTACACCAGCAGCTTCCCTCACTCTGTACCACCCTGCAGCAGGCGCTTGAGCTGGAGGAACGCGCGATGCAGCAGCTTAGAATTATCTCCGGGCGGTATCCGGACCGGAAACGTTCAATTATTCCAAGATGGGGGGCGCATACGGCCAGATGATGAACAGAACAGAATTGGATTCAGTACCGGCGGCCGTGCATCCTCCGCAATTGTCTCATTCTTATGTAGATGCCATGTACCAGGTTCTGTCGGCTAACGGCTGGTTCACAATGCCCAAATATATGTTATCCGGAATGACTGCCTCCTGTTTCCGTCTGTCCGTGCATAGGCAGCTTCACCGTGACTCACCTACGGCTTATAACTGGATGGCTGAGCACACGGTGGCAGCAGATTTAATCGGCATTGTTACTGCACAAGCGGCAGGGTTTCATTTCACCCCTACGTTTCCGCTCTATCAGAGACAGGCTATCCTGGCAATCCGCAAATCGCTTGAGCAAGGCACAGGCGTCATCTGCTGGAAAGATAACTTTGTGGTGATAACCCGCTCCGATGATCAGAAGCAGGTATTCTGCTACAACGAAATATCTTCAAGAGCAGAGCTGGAGCTGCCTTATGAGCAGCTGGGAAGAAATGCGGGCCCTTATTGGCACTGTCAGATCATCGAAGGACAGATCCGGAAGGACATACGGCAGGTGATCAGAGAATCCTTCATTCAGGCTGTATACAAGGCAGAGGTACACGATCCGATGCTGCCGGAATCGCAGTATGCCTGCGGACTGCAGGCTTATGATGCCATGCTGGATGCCTTGACAGGCAGATCATATGATGCTGCCGGTGCATATGAAACCTTGGTGTTCTATGCTGCCAGTAAGAAGGACGCGTCCAGCTACACCAGAGCAGCCTGCGAATATTGGCCTGAGCTCGAGTCCACCGCCAGCCATTATGAGCATCTCTCCGCTGTCTACGGTGAAATCACAGCTCTATTAAGCCCGAACGCGTCACTTGCTCCAACTCTACGGCAACAAAGGCTGCTTCCTCTCGTCAGAGAGGCTAAGCATACCGAGACCGAAGCGATCCAGTCTATCCGCCTGCTGCTGCGCGAGCCGATCGAGAACCGCTTCCATGATGTGGGGCTGCGCTGATTATAGCCAATCCGGTTAGAACATTAAGCCCTCGGCATACTTCTCCCCTTCCAGCAGGTCATACTCGATCAGGCGATAGTCATCCAGCAGCTCCTGCTGCCCGGGTGTCAATTCACTCAGGATTCCGCTGCTGCCGGTCCCGACCAGCACATTCTTGCTGAGACCGGGGATTTCTTCCTGCACCTGCTTCAGCAGCTTGTAATAGGCAGGCAGCGGCTGGCCGGATAGTCTAAAGACGGTCGGGCCAAGGAAGGCCGGACTAAGTGTGCCCAGCGGCTCATTACCGATCTCATAGTTAGCCAGAATCAGCAGCTGTGTCTCGTGCTTCAGCCTAGGCTCCTGATCCCAGCCAGCCTCTGTATAGATCCCGGCGGTCAGCGCCGGCAGATGGTCACCCCAGAATACAGCAATGGTCGGACGTTCAATCGTCAGCAGCTCCTGCTGCAGATAAGCCAGTGCCTCGTCAGTCAGCTTAGTATCCTGCACATAGGTTTCCATCTCGTCCTTCTGTCCCGGCTGTCCGCCTTCTACGGTAATCGTATTCGGTCCATTCAGACCTTTGGTGAACGGGAAATGATTCTGCATCGTCACCAGATGCAGGAAGGCCGGCCCGGACGCCGACTTAAGCTCGCGGACAGCCTCCTGTACAGCAGCCTTGTCAGAGATATAGCCATCCGGGGTGAGGCGGTTAGCATCCGGCAGATCCTTTTCACTGATGAAGCTGTCAAAACCAAGTACCGGATAGACACGGTTGCGGTTATAGAAGGTCTCATCGAACGGATGCAGCGCCTGTGCCTGATAGCCCCGCGATTTCAGAATACTGACGATGGACGGCAGTGAAGACATTTTGACAATCCGCTGTTGATAGGGAATGGTTCCGTCTCCAAGGAAATACATCGACAGCCCGGTCAGGGCCTCGAATTCAACATTGGCCGTATTGCCGCCGAATTCCGGTGACAGCAAATAACCAGACGGAGTCTCATCCGCCGCTTCGTGAATGAATTTCAGCGGATCTTCGCTTAAGGTATACCCCGGCAGACGCGTAGGATCAAAGAAAGCCTCGTCCATCATAAACAGAATATTCGGCTGTTCCTCAGGACTCGCTGCCGCCGTTTCATCCGGCAATGCCGAATACTTGGCTGCCACCGCTTCAACCGCTTCACGGCTGTACCCTTCGGGCTTCTCCAGCAGGCTCTGGCGCAAATTTCCGGCAAATGCAAATATGAATCCGTTCTGCGTATAATTCACCTTCTGGTTCCAGAAGATGTTCTGGTAGTTCATAGCCGTAACAACAGACGAATGGCCCGAGACAAGCACAAGAAAACCTGCGCTCAGCGCGACAGAGATCCCGCCCAGACTTAAGCGTAAAGGCAGCCTGATTCTGTTCCTGGGCAGCTTGCGGATCATGTACGCCAGACCAAATGCCACTAATATTGCGGCTATTAGCGCCAGTGGTGAGATCATACCTTTGGTAATCTTGCTCATTTCACCGGCATTTTTGACCAGCATGAGATCCCATGGAAAAAGAGGTTCGCCCCTCGTAACAAGCTTCTGATAATCGGCAACACCCAGCAGCAGACATAGTACACTGACAACCGCTGGCCCCGCATATGTATTAGGCAAGATCACTGAACTTAAGAGCAGGATGAAGAAAATGAACAGGCTTCCTGCACCATACAGCCATGGGTACCTGCCGATCCACTGCAGTGCACCCGTCAAATTCATACTAAAGGAAGCCGCCTGCAGGAAATAATTCAGCACAAATCCCCCGGCCAGCAGGACTAACAGCAAATAAGAGAAACGTTTGGAAGGCAATAACCGCGACAAATGGATTCACTCCTAACTGGATTAAAGGAGTAGTATACGCCTTTTAGCTTAAAGCCGCCTTAAAATTCAGTATCCAAAAGAAGTACATCTTCGTATTATGCACCTCACAGCCTCTTCTATAATCCCCTGATGCGAGATTATCAGCATGGTATTTCACGCAAAAAAGAGCAGCGAACTTCGCTGCTCTTCATTCTGCTAACTCTACAACTATATAAACTGAAAAAAGAAATAACTATAAGCAAAAGGACCGGAGGGGAAATTTGGAACTGTAGGAGCGGTAGCGTCCGCCTTTGTCACCGGATTTCAACCGCGGGCAGCGGTATATATCAAGAAATCTGGGGACAACAGCGGCCGGAAGTCCAAATCTTCACCGCAGTGACGCCGAAGCTTTATGTTAACCTCTGAAATTCAGTTTATACCCCCCTACTTCACATATAGGCGGCTAGTCTCTTCCCAATACTCTCCCGGCTCCAGACCAAACAATCCGATGTCATCTGCAGGAAGATCTACCTTCGGTGCATTAACGAGGTTGATCTGCGGCTCCGGACAGAAGAACCCTTCAGTAGCTCCATTGTTCCAGATCATCCACTGCTTATAAGAGGTTCCCACATCATACACCAGCGTAACGCCGGCTTTGCTGTCGGTAAGCTCCATGCGGTTGCGGCCGTTCTGGGCTACAGCGGTATAGTGGTTGTCCATTGGCGCATAGAACGGATACAAGCCCTCATCACGCAGTGCCACTTCATCCGCAGTCAGCTCCTGGAATTTGCCGGTCGGCAGCATCCGGTCGCTAAGCTCCCAACGCTCGCCGATAGTCAGCTTCACGCGGTAATCCTGCGGCGTACTGCCTGGTGCGAACGGTGCATTAATGGCAGTATGGAACGCCAGCAGACAAGGCATCAGCTCTGCGCCGTCATTATGGACCAGCAACTGCTGGGACAGGCCGCCTTCTCCCAGAGTATAGCGCAGCTTGACGGTGTATTTGAACGGCAGATATTGATAAGAAGGATGATTCTCATCCACCTTAATCGCTACAGTGACGAAGCTTTCGCTTTTGCCGCTGCCGAATTCTTCGACCTCCCAGGCCGCTGTATGTAGGAATCCGTGCAAATGGTTTCCAGTCTTGGCTTCATTAACAGGAAAACGGTAGGTTTGTCCATTCCACGGGAATTCTCCATCCTCATAACGGTTCGGCGGGAACAGTACAGGGATGCCGTGAATCCCGGGGCTTGCCTTGAAGGCTTCCATCTCTTCTGCGCCTGGCTCATGCAGGAAACGGTAACCGCTCTCAGTATCACGGAAGCAGATCAGGTTGCCTCCGATGCCCGGCAGAATTGCAGCCTCGTAACGTCCGGCCTTGAGCCAGACTGCGGCTTCTCCCTCATATTGTCCTTCAAATGCAGTAATCGACATAATAATTATAATCTCCCTTCCATAAGCTCATAATGACTCTCTCATAGATAGAGTACCACATCTGCCGGATCGGCAACATCTCAATTTTACAGCTGTTCCACTTCGACGCTCATCACATGCTCAATTTTCTTCACATCGTAATAGATTTCCGTAGCATAATCACGGTCCGGTGCGGAGATCACCATATCAATCATTTGTCTCCCGTCTTCGAGATCCTTGATCTTCATACGCCGGATCGTCCGGCCGGTTTTACGTGTTTTACGCTGCTCGGCAATGATATGGCGCTGCTCAATTTTCTGGATCACATCGGTTAGAATATAGTTCGGTTCCATGATGATTTTAATCGATATCTCATGTTTGTTCAGCACCTCCGGGCCGATGGCCTTAATTAGCAGGGGCACCGCATTTACAGCGAACATAAGCAGCACCACTGCATAACCCGCTTCTACATAGAATCCCGCGCCGACCGCAATCCCGATACCGGAAGCCGTCCAGATGAGCGCCGCTGATGTCAGTCCCGAAATCGCATCTCCGCCTCTGCGCAGAATGACGCCTGCCCCGAGAAAACCGATCCCGCTGACAATCTGCGCCGCCAGCCGCATAGGGTCCATGTTGGGATGCTCCGGCCCGCCGAATTTATCATAAGCATGGATCGAGACCAGTGTCACCAGACAGCTGGCGATACTAATGACCATACTGGTCCGGATTCCCAGCGGTTTCTGTTTTAATTGCCGGTCAATCCCGATGAACAGCCCGAACAGCATGGCCACAAGCAGCTTCACAATCGATTCTGTGTGTAAATCAATGTTCATTGTTGTCCTCCTCTCCATGACAGATAGAATCAGTATACCTGAAAATCACTGCAATCCTTACTGTAATTTTTCGCAAGCTGATTTCAAAAGAATAAACGGACGTCAGCACCTCTGCAGCCGGTCATCAAACGGTTTCTGATGAGCTCCGGCAAAGGGACAACGTCCGCTTCAGTTAAAGGCTGTACTTCACCCATTATATGAGTGTTAAAGTACGATTAGAAGAATCAGCCATGCAGCAGCGATTCTGCTCCGTCACAATAGATTTCCGTTCCGGTAATATGATCCGAATCCGCAGAAGCCAGGAACAGCGCCAGCTTGGCTACCTGATCAGGTCGCCCGGGCCCCTTCTCCAGCGGCTGTCCGCCATCCGGGAATTCAACCTCGATCTGCACTTCCTTAAGATCATCCGAAGGGTACGTATTGTCATCAATGTTGGTGGTGATCGCACCAGGACAGATGGCGTTTACGCGGATTTTGTACTGGGCCAGCTCCAGCGCCGCCATTTTCATAAAAGCGACCTGCCCGGCCTTCGTGGTGCTGTATGCCGAGAATCCGATGTTGGAGAATACCCGGTTCCCGTTGATGGAGCTGTTGATCAGGATACTGCCGCCCTGCTCCTTCAAATGGGGGATGGCATATTTAACCGTAGCGAACGTACCGCGCAGATTGATCTGAATGGTCTGGTCCCAGGACTCGATATCCATCGTCTCAATTGGTGTCATCGCACCGTTGATTCCGGCATTCGCGAACACGATGTCCAGCTGTCCCCACTTGGCAACCACCTGCTTCACGGCGTCCTCCACCTGCTGCGGCTCGGCGATGTCGCATTCGAACACAGCGGCTTCTCCGCCTTCCTGCACCACCTGATGTGCGACCTTCTCTGCGTTCTCCACAGTGCGGTCCAGAAGTGCCACCTTGGCTCCGTTTCTGGCGAACTCCAGCACCGACGCCCGGCCGATCCCCGATCCGCCTCCGGTTACGATTGCTACTTTGCCTTCCAGTTTCTTAGTGGTCATAAGTGTAGTCTCCTCCTAAGGTCGTTGTTATTGTTCAAGTCAAGTTCTCTCCTTAAACTTTACCTCTCATACCGCGTAGTGAATCGGCTGCCCTGCTGTTTTGCCAATCCTCATTTGGGGATATAATTTAAGAAGCAATAATGAAATTGACTTTAGACATGCCTTTATTTTCTACACAGAGGAGATTATTACTCATGATGAACCATAATGAAGAGATTCGTGATCAAATCTGCGCTGCAGTCTCCGGACTCTCTTCCGAGACTTTGAACCGGAAGCCAGCCGAAGGCAAATGGTCACCTGTGCAAGTACTGGAGCATCTGTATCTGATGGAAAAAGCGATCACCGCCGGGATCATGCAGGCGCTTGCTGCCACGGAAGAAGCTGTCACAGAGCCGAAGCCCTATCAGCTGACGCTGGACCGCAACCGGTTCATTGATGCCCCGCCCCATCTTGTGCCGTCCGAGGAATTCATCCCGCTTGGCGATGTACGGGCCCGGCTGGACCAGTCCCGTTCTGACCTGAAGACGGTGCTGGCCCAGAGTGAAGAGCGCCTGTGGAACCGCAAGCTGTATCCCCACCCGGTGTTCGGCCCGATGGATGTCGCCCAGTGGGTGGATTTCATCGGCATTCATGAAGAACGTCATCTGGCTCAGCTGAAGGAAGCCCTGGATGGAATTTGACCCCATTCTCTGCACCATTAAAAAGTAAAGACAAAGACACAACAATAAAGGCTTGAGCAGCTGTCCAGCTAACAGACAGCACTCAAGCCTTCTTCAGTTCAATCCCTGCTTATCCCAGCATCATCCGGTCATCCGCCAGCTTATGGCCGCTGATGGCTTCGAATTCACCAAGCAGCCGCTCTACCGTCAGATCCTTCTTGCGGGATTCATCAAAATCGAGAATGATCGATCCCTTGTCCATCATAATCAGCCGGTTGCCTAAACGGATGGCCTGATCCATGTTGTGGGTGACCATCAGTGTAGTCAGCTTCATCTCACGGACAATGGATTCCGTAAGCTTCGTGATCAGTTCAGCGCGCGAAGGGTCCAGCGCAGCTGTATGCTCATCCAGCAGCAGAATCTGCGGCTGGGTGAAGGTCGCCATCAGCAGGCTAAGCGCCTGCCGCTCGCCTCCGGAGAGCAGCCCTACCTTGGCGCGCAGCCGGTTCTCGAGGCCAATGCCCAGCTTGCTGAGCTGCTCACGGAACAGCGTGCGTCTGGCCGCATTCACCCCGAAGGACAGCCCGCGGCTCTGGCCCCGCTTATAAGCCATGGCCAGGTTCTCCTCAATGGTCATATGAGGCGCCGTACCGGCCATCGGGTCCTGGAAGACCCGGCCGATCCAGCGTGCGCGCTGGTACTCGGCCAGATTGCTGATCGAGCTGCCTTCAATGCGCGCTTCACCGAGATCCGGCTTCATGACACCGGAGATAATATTCATCAGTGTCGATTTACCGGCCCCGTTGCTGCCGATAATGGTCACGAAATCTCCGGCGCTCAGTTCCAGATCGATGCCCAGCAGGGCAATCTTCTCGTCAGGTGAACCCGGGTTGAACAGCTTGGATACATTATCAAGCTTTAGCATCGGCTGCCCCTCCTTTCTTGCTGCTGCGCGTCAGCTCCGCAAGCTCTTCAGTCCGTCTGCGGGCCATCGTCTTCTGCTTCAGGAACCGCTGAACGGACGGGAAGACGAGGGCGATGATAACGATAATAGCCGTAATCAGCTTGAGATCCGAAGCCTTGAGCCATGGCACCCGCAGAGCCAGCGCCACAACGATCCGGTAGACGATGGAGCCGAGCACTACGGCCAATGTAGCGCGGAAGACGTTGCCCGCACCGAATATCGCTTCCCCGATAATTACCGAAGCAAGCCCGATAACAATCATGCCTATACCCATGGATGAATCGGCAAACGTAGAATATTGGGCGATCAGCGCACCCGAGAGGGCCACCATTCCGTTCGCAAGACTGATGCCGAGAATCGTAGTAGTATCCGTATTGACACCGAAGCTGCGGATCATCCGGGAATTATCTCCTGTAGCACGCAAGGCAAGTCCAAGGTCTGTACGCAGGAACAGATCCATCAGAATCTTGACCAGCAGAACCACAAAAGGCATAACCAGCAAAGGATTAATAGAGCTGAAGAGGGATACCTCACCCATTAAGGAAACATTCGGCCGCACGAGAATCCGCAGATTGATGGAATATAGCGCAATCATCATCAGAATCCCGGATAGCAGGCCGTTGATCTTCCCTTTAGTGTGCAGCAGACCTGTACACATGCCTGCAGCCATCCCTCCGAGCAGGGCACATACTGTTGCCAGCAGGGGAGAATATCCGTGGGTGATCATGACTGCGGCAATCGCGCCGCCGGTGGTGAAGCTCCCGTCTACAGTTAAATCCGGAAAATCAAGAATACGAAAGGTAATATACACCCCAAGTGCCATAAAAGCGTACAGCAGGCCCATTTCCAGGGCGCCGATTAATGAACTATACATAGATGACTTCCTCCCTCAAGCGGCAAAGGGCGCCCGCATGGAAACGCCCCGTTATGATATCTGTATGTTATTGAATAATGTTATTGTCAGGATCTGCAACTTCAGCCTTCATAGCATCCGTTACTTCAATGCCTTGTGCTGCTGCCGCTTTGAGGTTAAGAATGAGGTCCAGCTTCTCTTGCATCGTTATTTTCATGTCGCCTGGACTTGTGCCGTTCTTAAGTACTTCCACTGCCATTTCGCCAACCTGGTAGCCATGGTCATAGTATTTGAAGCCCACAGTGGCAAAAGCACCCTTCTCAACCGTATCACGGTCTGCCGAGAAGAACGGCAGTTTGTTGTCATTGGCTGTCTGAATAATCGTATCCACACCGCTTACGACGGAGTTATCAAGTGTAATGTAAAGGGCATCCACACGTCCTACAAGGGATTCAGCCGCCTGCTTCACTTCCGACGTATTCGTGATGGCTGCCTTCACCAGCTCAATCCCGTGCTTGTCCAATTCTTCCTTGGCGATATCCGCCATAACTACTGCGTTAGGTTCACCTTCATTAATGACAAGGCCCAGCTTCTTCACATCCGGGAACTGCGTTGCGATGAAATTCATCAGTCGTGTAATTGACTCAGGGTTCGTATCCGATGCGCCGGAGACATTGCCGCCGGGATGTTCCAGGTCGCTTACGAGCTTGGCATCCAGCGGGTCAGTGACTGCCGCGAACAGAATCGGCGTATCCTTCACTTTCTGGACAATGGATTGTGCGGACGGAGTGGCGATCGCCAGCACCAGATCATTCTTGTCACCCGCAATCTTCTGTGCAATGGACAGGTTGTTCGCCTGATCCGCCTGGGCATTCTCCAGATCCACCTTCAAGTTCTCACCTTCTACGATTCCGGCATCCTTCAGTGCCGCCAGGAAGCCTTCCCGAGTAGCATCCAGCGACGGATGTTCTACATATTGTGAGATGGCAATCGTGTAGGATTTGGTGTCCGCAGAACCGGTGTCTGCCGGAGCGCTGGTTGCGTTTGCCGGAGCATTTCCTGCATTGGATCCATTATTTACGGCTGCATTATTGTTACCGCAACCTGCTGCTACCAGCATCAAGGACATACTCAGGCCAAGCCAAATGTTCTTTCTCTTCATCAGATAACCCCTCTTCTTTTACGGATTCAGCGCGCGAACCTGGGTTAGCGGTTCAGCATTATCGCTTTCATCTTTGAAAGCATTAAAGCAAAAGCCCGCACCATTTCCGCATCCACTGCCGCAATCTATTAAACATATATTATATGTAGGTTGATTTTCCGTCAATCATTTATCACGGCTCCATATTTTACAAAAAACGCACAATGGGCTGATGTTTCGACAAGAACAAGCCTGTTGCTCTTGACATTGATTGCTAAACCCTTTTCCACATAAAAAAAGCCGCCCTGCACAAACTTTACTTAAAGTTTGAAGATGGAGCGTGCCAAATGCCAATAATCAATTCATCCAAAACTGCGGCCACAGCCGCACTGCTTACTGCCGTCATTCTTGGCTCAACCGCCTGCAGCTATTCCAGCAAGGACACTACCCCGAAGGTGAATTCGGTTACGCCAACCGGAACATTTGCCGGAAGCTACTATGAGAAGAATTCCATCACGGACAAAGAAGGCAAGTATTGGATTCCGCTGAAGCCGGCCGCTGCCTCCATAGGATACCGAATGAAAGACGACACTTCGAGCGGAGGATATACCAAGCTGGGCTACAGCGATGTAATGTACATGCTCCGACCGGATTCCAGCCAGGTTTTCTCCCTGGGGGAGAAGATCACCCTGCCGGACGTTCCCATCCGCCGCGAAGGTCAGATCTACATCACGCCTAATGCATTATCCAAGCTGCTGCAGACCGAGGTTGGCTGGAACCCGAGCACCGGAGAGATCAATATTGCTGCCCCTTCTGACAGGGATACTACCGCCAATACAGGTGCAGGTGAAGCAGCCAAGCCGCTGCGGATCCAGAGCGTCTCCAATGTGGATACCGGTGAACTGATCGCCTATGCCAGGAAGTATCTCGGCGTACCCTACGATTTCGGTGCCGGACCTTATGAGGAGACCAAACGGTTTGACTGCTCATCCTTCACCCGTCATGTATTCAAGAAATTTGGCGTAGATCTCCCGCGGCTGGCCAAAGATCAGGATAATATTGGCAGACGCATATCAAGGAGCGAGCTGGAGCCCGGGGATTTAATTTTCTTCACGGTACCCGGTCGGTTCGAGAGCGACGCCATTCCCGGTCATGTAGGCATCTACATGGGGGGCGGCAGTTTCATTCATACTTGGGGCGATCCCGGAGTACAGATCAGTGACCTGGACAGCGGGTACTGGAGTAATGTTATTTTGCACATGCAGCGGGTGTTATAATCCCCTAAATACAACAAATGCAAGGAAGGTTACGGGCTTCTGCCGAAGCGCCGGACCTCCTTGCATTTTTTTATGCCACCGCCATTGTCCGGCAGTATACTATTCCCAGTTCTTACTGCGCCCGCTTAAGCGGAGAACCAGCTTCACCAGCTCCACAATCACCACTATCGCCACTGCAGCCCCGCAGACAATTCCCCACTGCAGACCGCTCAGATGCTCCACTCCGAACCATTCATTCAGCCCGGGAATGATAATAACCAGCACCAGCAGAAGTCCCGAGATGACCGAAGCCCCCAGCATGTAGCGGTTGCTGAACAAGCCGATCTGGAACAATGACTTGGTATTGGATCTGACATTGAAAGCATGGGTAAGCTGCAGCAGTCCCAGCGTAGCAAAGGCCATCGTGACTGCAACGCCTTCGTCGTAATGGGTATGTGCCCAGTAATACACCAGCAGGGTCAGTGCCGCCTCAAGCAGCCCTTGATAGATGATTCCGATCCCCACGCCTCCGGCAAAAATACTGCTGCTCGATTTACGCGGTTTCTTCGACATCACATCATTATCCGCTTTTTCCAGTCCAAGCGCGAGCGCCGGCAGGGTGTCTGTGACCAGATTAATCCACAGGATATGAATCGGTTCAAGAATCCGCCAGCCGATCAGTGTCGCAATGAACAGGGTCACCACTTCCCCCAAATTAGCCGACAGCAGGAACTGGATCGCTTTGCGGATGTTGCTGTATACCTTGCGGCCTTCTTCGACAGCAACGACAATCGTAGTGAAATTATCATCGGCCAGTACCATGTCCGATACGCCTTTGGCCACATCTGTTCCTGTGATGCCCATACCAACGCCGATATCCGCTGATTTCAGCGCAGGCGCATCATTGACTCCGTCACCGGTCATAGCAACGATTTTGCCCATTTGTCTCCAGGCCTTGACGATCCTTACCTTATGCTCTGGCGATACACGGGCGTACACGGAATAATCGGCCACTCTTGTGGCAAAATCCGCCTCGCTGATCTGATCCAGCTCGCGGCCGGTCAGCACTGCCTTGTCATCATCGATGATTCCAAGCCGCTTAGCAATGGCTGCAGCCGTGTCCCGGTGGTCCCCGGTAATCATCACCGGCCGGATGCCCGCCCGTCTGCATACGGCAACCGCATCCCGGACCTCCTCACGCGGCGGATCGATCATCCCGGTCAGGCCGATGAACACCAGATCCTTCTCCGTCCCCTCCGTTGAAGGATCGGAGGGCTGCTCTGCATGGTCGCGGTAAGCAAACGCCAACACCCGCAGCGCCTCGTCTGCCAGACTTTTGTTGCTGGCTGTGATCCGGCTGATATGTGCCTCCGTTAAGGGCACTACAGTGCCATTCTCTTGAATATGGCTGCATTTGGACACCAGCACATCCGGCGCTCCCTTGGTCAGCACCCGGAACCCGCCGTTATCCAGCTTATGGATCGTCGTCATCAGCTTGCGGTCCGAATCAAAAGGCAGCTCATTCACCCGCGGATAACGCTGCTCCTGCTCCCGTTTGTCAGTCCCGATGCTGAGTGCGAAGTCAACCAGCGCCGTTTCGGTAGGGTCGCCGATAAGGGCTTTACCGCTCCGGGTCCCGCCTGCTGAACCAGGCTTCGCCTCTGCCCGGGCTCCATCCGTAGCTTTCCCTCCAGCACTTTTGCCTTCGTCTATGCTGGAATCATTGCACAGGGTCATCGCCTGCAGCAGCAAATCACCGCCCGGCGTTTCGTTAAGCTTCGAATCGGCCTCGATAGTCTCTCCGCCCACATACAGCTTTTCCACGGTCATCTTGTTAAGTGTTAATGTGCCCGTCTTGTCAGAACAGATAATCTCTGTACTGCCCAGTGTCTCCACCGCAGGCAGCTTGCGGATAATTGCCTTGCGCTTAGCCATCCGCTGCACGCCTAGCGCCAGAATGATGGTTACGATGGCCGGAAGACCCTCCGGAATCGCCGCTACCGCAAGTGAGATGGAGGTCAGCAGCATATCAAGCAGCTCTCTGCCCTCCAGCCAGCCGACCACGAAGATAACGACACAGACACCCAGAATAATGAAGGTGAAATATTTGCCAAGCTCATCCAGCTTTTTCTGCAATGGGGTAACTTCATTCTCCGCCTCCGAGATGTATCCGGCGATCCTGCCCACTTCGGTATGCATCCCCGTAGCCGTTACCACACCCACACCCCGGCCATAGGTTACGCTGCTGCTCATATAAGCCATATTCGTCCGGTCACCGATCACAAGATCATTGCCCGCAAGCACTCCCGACTGCTTATCCGAGGGCAGTGATTCACCCGTCAGCGCCGCCTCCTCGGTCTTCAGTGACGCCGCTTCGAGCAGCCGCAGATCAGCAGGCACCACGTTGCCGGCTTCCAGCAGCACAATATCGCCGGGCACCAGCTCCTCGCTTTTGATCTCTGTGACCTGCCCGGCCCGGCGGACTCTCGCCTGCGGAGAGGACATGCTTTTGAGAGCCTCCAGTGCCTGCTCCGCTTTGTTCTCCTGGATGACACCCAGCACCGCGTTCAGGATCACCACCAGCAAAATAATAACGGTATCCGTCCACTCTCCGAGGATTCCCGAGAGCACGGCAGCCGCCAGCAGGATGAAGATCATTACATTCTTGAACTGCTCAATGAATTTAGCCAGCAGCGATTTAGACTTGGCTTCCTGCAGCATGTTTTTGCCGTAACGTTCCAGTTGCCTTGCCGCTTCTTCTGCAGTCAGTCCGGCTTCCCTGCTCTCCAGCTGCTTCAGCACCTCGGCCGTATCCAGAGTATGGAACAATACACCTTCTTTACTTTTGCTTTTAGCAGAATCTGAGTTCAATTCATCCGCTCCTTCTATAATTTATTTAGTTCAAACCCTTATATGGAGTTTTACCCAAAAATAGCAGGAGAATTCTAAAAACATATGTAGATTTATCAAAGGTTGTGCCTGCCCGAACGGGCAAATCCTTTGAACCGGGTCCCCTTGGTGGACAGCTCGCCCCTGTCTCCCTCAACGATCAGACCATACGCTTTGGCCTTCACCTCCAGCTCCCTCCGGCTCCCGTTTTGGAATTCAAAGGTTACATAGTAGCTGGTGTGTGTGCCCGCATGCCCTCTGCCGCCCCAGACCTCTGTGCGTTTCGTAACAGCTGTCGCCACCCTCGACTCGAGCGGACTGGCATTATTGGTCATCCAGATCTTCAGGGCTCTGGCAATAGTGTAAGCAACAAAAACTGCGATCAGCAGCAGCACAAGCTGTAATAAATAAGGCCCTTCGGAGAAGAAGCCGCGGGAGGAACTGGCTACAGCCGAATTCAGAAATCCGTTAAAAATGCCCTCTTTATGCAAATTAAACGCTCCTTTGGTAAAAATAATTATAAAATGTTCATTTTACTAGAGAATACGCGGTGTAACGGCTCCGGTTTCGTATTTTCATGACATTTACCCCAAAAAAACAGCTCCGGAAATTTGGTCCTGCCCAGAATCCTATGTTATGCTTTAACTACAATATACAGTAAGGATGTGTTCTCTTGATGACATATCTAGCGCGCTTACCCATTTCTAAGCTCCTGAAGGCGGCCTTCATACCGGTGCTTCTCCTGACATTTCTGGCTGCTTCTTCCCAGCTGCTGAACGAACAGGAGGCTTCCGAAGTGCAGCATGCCAGACTGGAGCGTTATGAGCATAAAATGGCTCAGCCGGTACGGGTGCACAGCACAACGTTCCATTACATTCCTTCCGCGCGGCTGGCCCATCCTGAGAACCTGCTGGCGCTTCATCCGGAAGCGTCCCTGCCTCTGCTCTGTGTGTCGTTCTTCCCCATCATTTACATCATTCTGAAGCGGCTGCTGCTGTATCCGCTGAAATGCACATCACACTTTATAAGGTAAAGGCTCTCCAATAAATCCTTTGAGCGCACAACGCATTATCTATAGCAAACGAACCTACAAATTCAGGTTTCCTGCTGAAAGGAGGAAATCCATTGAAAATCAGATATAGAGGGGCTGCCCCCCTGCGCCATTCCAAAATCCTGCGCCTGCTCTCTGTTATAGGCGGGGGCTTGCTCGCTGCTGTAGGACTGGAACTGTTCCTGATGCCGCACAAGCTGCTGCCTGGCGGAATCGCCGGATTGTCTGCTCTGCTGTCACATTTAACCGAAATGCGTCTTGGCTTATTTCTGTTCCTGCTCAACCTTCCGTTCATTCTAATGTCGCGCAGGCAGATTAATCTCCGGTTTGCCCTATATACGATGCTTGGATTAATCTGTCTGACGGCGGGCTCGCTGGCCCTTCACCACTTCCCTGCAGCCACCAGCGAACCGTTGCCTGCTGCAATAGCCGGCGGTCTGTGCCTGGGCTTTGGGCTTGGCATCTCTGTCCGCTTCGGAGGCATTACCAGCGGAAGCGAGAAGCAGGGAGTCCGGCTGCTGAACGGCGGTCCGCCCAAATCTGCTGAAATGGGCATTATGCTGTTCAACTGTGCCATTCTGCTCTTCGGCGGTTCATTGTTCGGCTGGGATCAGGCTATGTACAGCATCATTGCTTACCTGCTGGCCTTTGAAGCATTGCGCTTCTCGTTAAGAGACCTATCCCTCTCCCAGGCTGTCTGGATTACGAGCAGCAACTGTGAAGAGATCCGCCGCAGGCTCCAGCAGTCACTTGACCGCGAAGTTAAACTCGTCAGGTCCACCGGTCCTGAGGGACAGCCCGGCACCGTCTTCTGCCTGGCAAGCAGGCTGGAGGAAGAGGAGCTGGCTTCCATCGTCCACGGATGCGACCAGGACAGTAAGATCGTCATCAATGCGGCCCGGAACAGCCGGATTTCCGCGCTCTTCCGTAATCACCCGCCTGGTTGACCGATGGTATTCAGCGGACAGCTTATAGCCACTGATCTAACCAAAAAGCGTTCCCGCATTTAGTTGCGGGAACGCTTTTTGGTTAGATCAGGCAAGGGCAGGCTCCGCTCTTTCAGCGGAACATTCCCCATAAGCGGATCAGGTGAAAGGTGTTGCCCGGATCAATCTTCTGGGCAATCACAAATTTAACAATTTGCTCTTCCTGCGAGGACGTCAGCTTCTCATTCATCACTGCAGAAGCGTTGCGCACCAGCCTGCGCACAACGGCAGTGTCCTGCAGCTCTTGCTTGGAAATTCCGTTGATCATATTCTTGATGCGTTCCTTAACCGCCGGATTCTTCATCTTCAGCTTAATGCGATCCACCAGCGCAGGACTGATTCCGAATTGCTGATAACCCAAGCATAGCACCTCCCGTCATATCCAATCATTCACAGTATATGAGGGCCGGTCTCCGCATGTGCCTAATCAGTCAATTAAATCTCCCTGGAATATTTGCTCCTGCTGCAAATACCCGCGCAGCGGAGCATAATCCGCCGATGTCCAGAACGCGGCATCCCGCAGCAGCTCTGCCGCGTCATCACGCGCCAGTTCCAGCGTCTCGAAATCAGCCGTCATATCCGCCAGCCGGAATTCCGGCAGCCCGCTCTGCTTCGTCCCGAAGAAATCCCCCGGTCCCCGCAGCTCCAGATCACGCCGGGACACCTCGAAGCCGTCATCCGTATCCGTCATCGCCGTCATCCGCTCTCTGCCAATTTCCGATTTGGGATCTGCCATCAGCACGCAGTAGGACGCATGTTCCCCTCTGCCGACCCGTCCGCGCAGCTGATGCAGCTGTGACAGGCCGAAGCGGTCGGCATCCATAATGATCATCAATGTGGCATTCGGTACATCCACACCTACCTCTACGACTGTAGTAGAGACTAACAGCTGCAGCTCATTGCTGTAGAAGGCGCGCATCACTTCATCCTTCTCTGCAGGCGTCATCCGCCCGTGAAGCAGCCCTACCTTATAGTTCGGGAACGCCTGCGACATCTGAACATGCAGATCAATCGCATTCTGCACGTCCAGCTTCTCCGACTCCTCAATAAGCGGGCAGATCAGATAGGCCTGCCGCCCCTGGTCAATCTCACGGCTGATCAGATTCAATACCCGCTCCATCAGATCAGGCTTCACCCAGTAGGTCGTAATCGGTACACGCCCTTTTGGCCGTTCGGACAGCGTAGACACATCCATATCGCCAAAAACAGTGATCGCCAGCGTACGCGGAATCGGGGTGGCCGTCATCGTCAGCACATCCGGGTTGTAGCCCTTGCGCCGCAGGACACTGCGCTGGTTCACCCCGAACCGGTGCTGCTCATCTGTGACAACAAGTCCCAGACTGCGGAAGAAGACATCATCCTGAATTAAGGCATGGGTTCCGACGACCACATCCAGCATTCCCAGCTGCAGAGAAGCCAGCAGATCCTTACGTTTGCGTCCGTTCACACTGCCGGTCAGCAGACCGACTGTAATGCCGAACGGTTCAAACATTCTGGTGAGCGAGCGTATATGCTGTTCGGCCAGAATCTCAGTCGGCACCATCAGTGCCCCCTGAAATCCCGATCTTACAGTCGCATACAGTGCAATAGCCGCCAGCACGGTTTTGCCGGAGCCTACATCCCCTTGCAGCAGCCGGTTCATACAGTACCCTGAGCGCATGTCATGCAGAATCTCCAGCTCCACATGCTTCTGGGCGTCCGTCAGTTCAAACGGCAGGCTCCGCACAAACTGGCGGACTGTGGCGTTATCCACTGTATGGACCACACCGTCCATTCTGCCGCGGTTCAGTACACGGAAGGCCTGTACCTTGAGCTGGAACAAGAATAGCTCTTCATAGACCATCCTGCGCCTTCCCTGCTGTCCTTCGCGTGTATCCTCCGGCTGGTGGATCGTGGCAATAGCCTTTTTACGCGACATGAAATCATACTTGCGCATAATACTGTGCGGGAGGATTTCCGGAATCAGCTCTCCATACTGCTGCAGGGCCTGGCCTATGACTTTGCGGATCCAGGATTGTGTGATCTTGCCGCCTACAGAGTACACCGGCTGCAAGGTTCCCGTCTTGCCTTCCCCCCGGTCCGGAAATTCATAATTGGTTACGGTAATCTGATTCCGTTTCTGGTCCCATTTCCCGGTAAGTACTACTTCGCGGCCCACTGTCAGCTGCTCACGTGCATAATGCTGATTGAACCACGTTGCCGTGAACATCCACGGCTCAGCCACCATCTTGCAGCTCATTCGTGATTTGCCCCCGAAGCGCTGCAGCACCGGAATGCCGATTACCTTAGCTACAATGGTTGCTTTATCGCCATGCTTAACTTCACTAAGAGACTTTGGCCGGAAATCCTCATAACGGAACGGGTAGTATTCCAGCAAATCCTTCACTGTAAAGACGCCAAAGGCGTGAAGCTCGCCTTGCTTTTGAGCGCTCACGCCAGTTATTTGTTTCACTTCAATTGATTCCAAAGCCAGCACCATGTTCATCCCCTATACTAGGCGGGCCAGATGAATACGGCTAAGGTCCCGTTGCCGACATGGCTGCCTACGACAGGTCCAATGTTGGTCAGTACCTTCTCTTCCAAGGTGAAATGCCCGGACAATTCCCTCAGGAATTCTTCGCCGGAAGCCGGTTCAGCCGTATGACCCACGGCCACATTGATTTTGTTCACACCCGGCAGATCTGCCTTGAACAGCTCGATCATGCGGGCAACTGCCTTCTTGCGGCCTCTAACCTTCTCTACCGCATAGATGATTCCTTCTGCATCGATCGACAGGATCGGCTTGATATTGAGCAGCGTACCCAGGATGGCGGACGCTTTGCCGATTCTGCCGCCCTTCTGGAGATATTCCAGCGTATCCACCAGGAAGTACAGCTTGCGCGACTTGCGCATACTCTCTACCTGCTCCAGAATTTCCTCCGGCGCCTTACCCTGCCCGGCCAATCTAGCGGCTTCCACTACCATGAAACCGAATCCGTAGGAAGCGGACAGGGAGTCAACCACGGTGACCGACTCCCCTTCCTCTTCCAGCATGGATTTGGCCAGGACAGCAGATTGATAGGTTCCGCTAAGACCGGAGGAGATATGGAAGGACAGGATCGGACTGCCCGGATAACGTTCCTGAATGCTGCGGTACACGTTCATATATTCGACCGGCGACGGCTGTGAGGTGGTCGGCAACTGCGGCGAGCGGGGAAGACGCTCATAGAACTGCTCCGGAGTCATATCCAGATTATCCCGGAAAGCCTCTTCGCCGAACATCAGAGTCAGCGGAACGACTTCAATGCCGAACTGATCCGCCAAGGCTGGCGGGATATCGGATGTGCTGTCGGTAACGAT
Organism: Paenibacillus sp. FSL R10-2199; assembly: GCF_038000235.1. Classification (NCBI taxonomy): domain Bacteria; kingdom Bacillati; phylum Bacillota; class Bacilli; order Caryophanales; family Paenibacillaceae; genus Paenibacillus; species Paenibacillus sp. FSL R10-2199. The sequence goes on from NZ_JBBOBO010000001.1 coordinate 5,865,590, forward strand.
TACGGTACGATTCATGGATTTCCTCCCCATACTATGATTTAGCTGATCCACTCTGCTTGCTTAGGTCTAAGATGTCTATGGCTCCACTGAGAAAAGATAGTAATACAGCGGCTGGCCTCCATCATGAACTTCTACTTCAACCTGCGGGTACGTTTCTTCCAGCCATGTGCTGATGGAATCCGTAACGTCTGCTTCGGCATCTGCACCTGTCAGCACTGTCACAATCTCGTCACCGTTCACCAGCATGCTAGCCAGCAGCTGCTTGCTTACAGCAAGCAATTCATCGGCGGCAGCAACGATCTTGGAGTTCGAGATTCCGATATACTGCCCGGCTTTGATCTCCAGCTCTTCAATGACTGTATCCCGCACGGCATTGGTAACCTGTCCCGATTTGACCTGTGCGATTGCCTCCAGCATATTGCTTGTGTTGGCATCTACCGCTTCCTCTTCCTGGAAAGCAAAGGCGGCCGAGATTCCCTGGGGAATACTCTTGCTAGGGATAACCGTGATGTCACGTTCGCCCTCCAGCAGCTCCTTGGCCTGCTGCGCAGCCAGTACTATATTGGAGTTATTCGGCAAAATGTAGATATGCTTCGCTGAAATAGAAGATATCGCATTAACGAAATCCTCCGTGCTAGGATTCATCGTCTGGCCGCCGGCCAGGATGGCATCCACGCCAAGGCTGCGGAAGATATCAGAGATTCCATCTCCCGAAGAGACTGCGATGAAGCCGTATGGCGCCAGATCATCCGCAGGAGGAACTGCAGGCGACTGTACGCTGGCCTTCTCTTCCGGAATATCGGCGAATACATCCGGCATTGGAGCAATATCCATTCCGGCTGTCAACAGATCGCGGTGCTGCTCACGCATGTTAAGAATGTGAATCTGTGTGATCTCACCATGCAGCAGCGCCAGGTTAAGCACCTCGCCGGGAGTCTTCGAGTGCACATGCACCTTGATGGTCTCATCATCCGAAATTACGATAATGGAGTCACCGTTAACTGACAACGCTTTCCGAAAAACTTCCTCATCAAAATCTGATTTCACAGATGCGCCAAGCTGGCGGTTGATGAAAAATTCCATATCATATAAAAATTCGATGTCTTCCGTAGAAAGCTGGGATTGGGCGGAAGACTGTACGGAGGACAATACGTTCTCAGGTTTAGTCAGTACTGCTGCAGGAATTGGTGCAGGAACTGAGGCTTGTCCTTGTACAGGTGTCTGTACAGCGGCTGATCCGCTGGTCAGATACTGGTGGAAACCTTCATAGATGTAGACCAGACCCTGACCGCCGGAATCCACAACACCGACCTGCTTGAGCACAGGCAGAAGTTCAGGTGTATTAGCTAGCGCTTCCTTGGCTTTGGCCAATACTTCGGTCATAAGCTCAGTAACATCCGTTGTACGGCGCGCATAATACACTGCATGTCTCGCAGCTTCCTTGGCGACGGTAAGAATCGTGCCTTCAACCGGTTTAACCACTGCTTTGTAGGCTGTATCAACGCCAGTCTGCAGTGCTGCAGCGAACTGCTGCGTGTTCAATTCTTCATATTGGGCTGCATAACGTCCAAGACCTCTGAATAACTGCGACAAAATAACGCCGGAGTTCCCCCGCGCGCCCATCAAGAGTCCTTTGGAGAGTACTCCTGCACATTGGCCTACAGAGGCAGTATTATTTTTCTTCAATTCATTCGCGCCAGCGGTCATCGTCAAATTCATGTTGGTTCCCGTGTCTCCATCCGGAACCGGAAAAACATTTAAAGAATTGACATGCTCCGCATGCTGCTGCAGCTTTTCCGCACCGGCGAGTACCATTGCGGTAAAATCTGTCCCGTTTATAGAACGCTTACTCAATGAGAATTCCCCTTCCTAACTTCATGCCTAATCAATTCTATGATTAACTGGACATAATGCACTAATTTATATTGTACTATAAGAGTCTAAAGAAATAAATGTTTTTGAATCGGTTGACGTAGCAAATTTTGCTGTGATATTATATTTAAGTATTGTTTTACGCAGGTGTAAGTAACAAGGAGGTGTAATCTATGTCCCGCAAATGTACAGTAACAGGCAAGAAACCGGGCAGCGGCAACCACGTGTCTCACGCAAACAACCGCAACCGTCGCTCTTGGGGAGTTAACGTTCAGAAGGTCCGTATCCTAGTGAACGGCAAACCGAAACGCGTGTACGTCAGCACCCGTGCTTTGAAAGCCGGTAAAGTTGAACGCGTTTAGTCTTGGATTATTCTAGGGCCTAGCGATATCTCATATCAAGTAGAAACGGACATGCCGTCCTTAAATAGACGGTATCCGTTTCAGCGAGAAATAGAAGGACACTTTATAGTGCAAAGCATATAAAGTCTTATATTTGAAGCAAAAAGCACCCTTTACATTCGTAAGGTGCTTTTTTTCATGTTTTCTGTTCTGCCTCGCTCAGCTCTTCTGAAAAGTGTTCAAAATCGCTTTAACAAAACCTCCCAAAAATCTTGGCAGCTTGAACGTGTAAAATTTCATGATTAACCCTCCCATCAATTCATGCCATGCAGTAGGAGACTATCCTGTCATGATGTGTATGCCAACGAACTGCAGACCTCCCTTATTGTACAAAAAAAGGCTACATGAGATTTCTGCTCATGTAACCATATTTATGCGGGTATAACTTGGCCTATACCTAAGCACTCGCGATTAAAGGACAGCACCATCCGCCGCCTCGCGGATCGCCCGGATTGCACCTGCGCGGTCACTGCGTCCAAAGACCGCATTGCCCGCTACCAATACATCAGCCCCTGCTTGAGCCACGAGAGGTGCTGTAGCTTCGGCAATTCCTCCGTCCACCTCAATACGCAGCCCCTTGTGATTGATCTCACCGGCCCATTCTCTAAGCTGTGTAATCTTATGCAGCGTACGCGGAATGAAGGCTTGTCCGCCAAACCCCGGATTCACTGTCATGACCAGCACCAGATCAACATCCTCGAGAACCTCACGCACAGCAGCTGCCGGAGTACCCGGATTAATCGCCACACCGGCCATCAGGCCGAGCTCCTTGATCTGATGAACCACCCGGTGCAGGTGTACACAAGCTTCTGCATGGACGGTAATTACAGCCGCCCCTGCGGCGGCAAAATCAGCAATATACCGTTCCGGATTCTCGATCATCAAATGAACATCAAGCGGCAGGGAAGTATGGGCTTTGACCGCTGCCACAATGGCAGGACCCAGGGTAATATTCGGCACAAAATGACCGTCCATCACATCTACATGAATCCAGTCTGCACCGCTGGCTTCGGCTTCCGTGACTTCTGCGCCAAGTGCGGCAAAATCTGCTGACAATATGGAAGGAGCAATAATAACCATGTGTTTAGTACCTCCGCTTTTTATCTTTCATTTCGTTGTAGAACAGCTTGTAATGCTCATAGCGGCTGTCCGCAATCTCTCCAGCCTGCAATGCTTCTATCACCTTGCAGCCCGGTTCGTGAAGATGGCTGCAGCCGCGGAATTTGCAATTCTCCGCATAGGAAGCGAACTCACGGAAGCATTCGGACAATTCATCCACACCCAGCTCCAGAAAGTCCAGCTGGCTGAACCCCGGTGTATCGGCTACGAAACCGCCATTCCCGATATCCATCAATTCAACGTGACGTGTCGTATGACGCCCGCGGCCAAGCCGCATGCTGATTTCACCTGTCTCCAGCTCAAGGCCCGGTACGAGGCGGTTCAGCAGGGTTGACTTCCCTACGCCGGACTGGCCTGAGAATACACTGATGATTCCGCCCAATCGCTTCCGCAGCTCATCGGCGCCTGATCCGTTTAGTGAGCTCGTAACCATTACTTCATAGCCAATTTGTTCATAGAGAGCTTTGACTGCTTCTGTAGCCTGGCCCTCATCATCCGCCAGATCCTGCTTGGTCAGTACAATCAGCGTGTCCAGTCCGGAATGCTCGATATGAACGAGGAATTTGTCCAGCAGGTTGAGGTTCATATCCGGTTCCCGTACAGAGAACAGCAGTACGGCCAGCTTCACGTTCGCTACCTGCGGACGGATCAGTTCAGAATCACGGGGGAGCAGTTCATCCACCATCCCCTCCCCGTTCTCGGTCAGCATATAGATAATCCGGTCACCTACCAGAGGAGCTATTCCTCTTTTCTTAAGTATTCCGCGTCCCCGGCATTGTACAGCCTGTTCCTCCGTTGCGATGAGTCCATCCTTAAGCGGCTTCACATAATAATATCCGCTCAGCGCTTTGATAATGATTCCTTCAGGCATACATATTAAGCCTTCCTCTCCTGATTTTGCGCAAATGACCCAAGATTATATCCCCGGGTCATTTCGCCGCTCCAGCTGTAATGGTGTTGCCACCGCCCCGCTGAAGCTTATCTCTTTTTATTTATTCTTGTCCTTGCCTTTGCCCTTGCCATTTCCAGGGGAAGCGGCAATCAGTTTATTATTGTTGTCTTTACCTGGTACGAAGCCCGTCTGATCACCTGCACCTGTCTCTTCGCCCTCTCCGGTGCCCGGCGGCAGAATCTCCGGTTCGATTGTCGGCTCAACAGGAGTCTCGGTCGGTGCAACGGTCGGCTCAGGTGTCTGTGTCTGAACCGGAGGCGGTTCAGGCGTCTGCACATTATTATTCTTGACATCCACGTAAGTTATAGGATAAGTCTCGAGGAAATCCCCGTCCCGGTATACGGATACCATCCCATCCTTGTTAGGAGCAAGCAACATGTTCACGGATAAGGTCTGACTTTTGCCAATTGTGCGTGTGCCCCACTCCTGGTTCTCGCCATTATTACGCGCATCTGCAAAGACAATGCGGATTTTGCTCTTCTGTCCGTCCACTGCTGGTGCAACCGGTACGTTAAAGGTATATTCCAGTGCTTCCGGAGGATAACCTGTACTGAGGTAAATGGTTATTTTCTCCCCGGGAGTAACCTGATCTCCTTCCTCATACGCCCATTGCTTCGTGACTTTGCCCTTCTCATACGTGAAGCTGGGCTCTTCCTTAATTTCATCCAGCACAAGGCCGGCTTTCTCAATCGCTGCCTTCGCTTCCTTCTCCGTCATTCCAAGGAGGCCCGGCATATTGGTGCTCTCTTTCCCTTTACTCACGATCAGCTTAACCGTTATAGTCTCAGGATCATACTCACTATTTGCCTCAGGCTCAGAGCTGATTACTTTGCCCTTCTCAAATTCCTCACTGAAACGTTCGTCCGGAGTGATTCTATCCTGTGCAATTCCCAGTGCAATTAGTTCCTTGACTGCATCATCATAGCTCATATTAGAAACATCCTTAAGCTTAGGCAGAACCTTGGCGGTACTTACCGTCAGAATAATATGCGTCCCTTCCTTGACCATCGTGTCAGTCTTGCTCTGTTTCCAGACGATATTTTCTGCAAAATTCGGGTTGTATGCCTGCACCGGCGGCTCTTCTGCGAACAAGCCTACCTCTTCAAGGGCAGCTTTGGCTTGCTCAAAAGAAATACCGGTAACAACCGGCACCGCCACTTCATCCACGGACAATTTGGAGTTGACATACCAGACGACCCCGCCCATGGCGATCAGCAGTATCAGGGTAAGACTGATCCACAGCGCCGCGCGGCCCGATTTGCGCTTGCCGGGTGGAGGAGGCGGAGCATCCTCCATACTGCGGACACGTTCCTCTCCCCCGCCGCCACGGCTGCCCAGCCCCCGCTGGAGCGGTTTGATTGCAGGAATTACCCGTGTTCTGTCCTCGTCCTCTTCGTCATCGAATAAGACCTTGGACTCGCTCCGCCGTTCTGGCAGCAGACAGGTCTCCAGATCCTGCAGCATTTGCTTGGCGGACTGATACCGTTCTTCCGGATTCTTGCGCATTGATCTCAGGATTACATTCTCCACGCTTTGCGGAATCAGCGGATTCAGCAGGCGCGGCTCCTCAAATTCCTCCTGCAGATGCTTCAGTGCTACACTAATCGGGCTTTCCCCCAGAAAAGGCAGCACCCCGGTAAGCATCTGATAGAGCACGATCCCCAGAGAATAGAGGTCGGACTTCTCTCCTGTGGTCACGCCTTTGGCATGCTCAGGCGAGAAATAATGTACGGAACCGACCACGGAACCCGTCTGGGTTATTGTAGTGGACGTAACCGCCCGGGCAATCCCGAAATCCGTTACTTTAACCCGGCCATTACGGCCGATCAGAATATTATGAGGTTTAATATCGCGGTGAATAATCTGGTTCAAATGCGCATGATCAAGTGCATCACAAATTTGTGATGCAATCCGCACGGACTCGTCAACCTGCAGCGGAGCCCGCTCTTTAATGATTTCGTTAAGATTCTTGCCTTCAATATATTCCATAACAATATAATGGACTTCATCTTCCTGGCCGACATCGTAAATGCTGACTACATTTGGATGAGATAACGATGCAGCTGATTGCGCCTCCCGCCGGAACCGGCGGATGAATTCCTCATCATGCACAAACTGGTTGCGCAATACTTTGATAGCAACATTCCGGTTGAGCAGAATGTCATGGGCTCTGTAGACAAGCGCCATGCCACCTCCACCGATCCGTTCGATGACTTGGTAGCGGCCGCCCAATTCGTGACCGATCATCTATCCCACTCCTTTGTCTCGGGCACTGCGGCCTCTCCTTGGTGTTCTAACATAGCAACGCTGATATTATCGTTGCCGCCGGCAAGCAAAGCCAGCTGAAGTAAACGATCCGCTCTTTCTTCCAGAGAAATCTCATGAATTCCGGCTACCTTGGCCATATGCTCGGGGCTGACGAAATTGCTGAGTCCGTCGCTGCACAGCAGCAGAAGCTCCCCAAGTGCAAGCGTAACAGAAGCCAGATCCGCAGACACCACGGCATCCGTCCCCAGAGCCCGGGTCAGCACATTTCGGCGCGGATGGCTGCCCAGCTCCTCCAGGCTGATCTGGCCGTTCTTGAACAGCTCATTGACCAGCGTATGGTCCTCGGTTAGTTGTATTGCAGCACCGTCCTGAATGAGATATGCCCTGCTGTCTCCGATATGGCCGATGTATCCCGCTGACCCTTTCAGTAGAGCAGCTACGATGGTAGTCCCCATGTTGTGGTATTTCTCATCGCTTTGAGCCTCTTTGTGGACCGTGTGATTGGCTTCCAATATGGCGGCTGACAGTGCCTCCTTCAGCTCTGCCTCCGGAAGATCAGGCTGCAGCTGGTCCAGAATGTTCCTGACCGTCTCCAGCGCAATCCTGCTCGCGGTATCGCCAGCCAAATGTCCCCCCATCCCGTCGGCTATAATGCCGAGGGTATAACCGTGGCGCGTAGCGCCGATCCAGACCGAATCCTCATTGACGGTACGTACCCGGCCAATGTCGCTGGCTTGAACTGTTCTGATCAAATATCCTCACCCCAACTCCATATGTTTGGCACGCAGCTGACCGCATGCGGCCGCAATATCATGGCCTTGCTCACGGCGGATCGTAACGTTCACGCCATGATCGGCCAGTATACGCTGAAATTCAAAGATATCATTGCGGGAAGTCCGTACATACTTGCGCTCAGGCACATGGTTAACCGGAATCAGGTTCACATGGCAGAGCATGGTCTTAAGCACACCCGCTAATTCCTCGGCATGCTCGGGCTGATCGTTCACGCCGCCGATCAAGGCATATTCGAAGCTGATCCGGCGGCCTGTCTTGGCCTGATAATAGCGCAATGACTCGATTACATCATCAAAAGGATAGCGGCGGTTAACCGGCATCAGCTTGGAACGGAGCGTATCATTAGGCGCATGAATCGAGATCGCCAGATTGATCTGCGTATCCTCATCAGCAAACTTGTAAATATTCGGCACAATCCCGCTGGTCGATACTGTAATATGGCGCTGGCCAATATTCAGACCCTTCTCATGGATCATGAGGCGCAGGAATCTCATGGTTGCGTCGTAGTTCTCGAAAGGTTCGCCGGTGCCCATGATAACAATGCTGCTGACGCGTTCGCCGCGGGCATCAAGAATCTGCTGGGAACGCACTACCTGGGCTACAATTTCCCCTGCGGTCAAATCGCGCTTCAGACCTCCAAGCGTAGACGCGCAGAAGGTACAGCCGATCCGGCAGCCAACCTGGGTAGTTACACATACGCTGTTGCCGTAATTGTGCTTCATAATAACTGTCTCAATCGCATGATCATCATGCAGACCGAACAGGAATTTCACAGTACCGTCTTTGGATTCCAGCTTCGTAATTTCAGTCAGAGCCGAAATACTGAATTGTTCCACCAGCTTGCCGCGCAGTGCCTTGGAGAGATTGCTCATGGATTCAAAATCATTGACCCGCTTCACATACAGCCAGTCAAAAATCTGTCCGCCGCGAAAAGCCGGCTCTCCGTTATCCTTGGCCCACTGCTGCAACTCTTCTAAAGAAAAATCATATATTAAAGGTTTCATTGTTATTAGCACCTGTTCTTTCGTAAATTATATGCGTATTATTTCTCATTCTTCCTATTTTAACACAAATTCCAGAGCCGGTAAAAGAAAAGCCCGCCGCGCAAAACCTCTGCGGGGCGGGAAGCTGTAATTCCATGCAGAAATCACTATATTACGAGAGTCGCTTCAGCCGGGCAATATAGAATCCGTCGCTTCCGAAATGATGGGGAAGCAGCTGTATTCCATCGCCTGCGGCAATTGCGGTTCCCTCAAGCCGTTCCCAGACGGCGGTCTTGAAGCTGACCGGAGCGAACCCGGGATTATGCTCCAGGAAATCCCTGACAATCCGGCTGTTCTCCGCCTGCTCGGTAGTGCAGGTGCTGTAGACCAGCACACCGCCAGGCTTCAGGAGCCCGGCGACCGACTGCAGCAGTTCATGCTGCAGCGCAGCTACGCTGTCCACATCTCCGGGCTGCTTCCGCCACTTCAGATCCGGCTTGCGCCGGATCACCCCAAGCCCCGAGCAAGGGGCATCCAGCAGAATCCGGTCGAAGGATTCCGGTTGAAGAGCAGCACCCAGCTGCAGTGCGTCGCCGCTTAAGGTAGCAATGCATTCCAGACCCAGACGGGCCGCCTGATCTGCGATAAGCTTCGCCTTATGCTCATGCAGATCATTGGCCAGTATAGATCCTTCGTCCTTCATCATCTCGCCCATATGCGCGCTTTTGCCTCCGGGAGCGGCGCAGCAGTCCAGCACCTTCATTCCTGCTACAGGGTCAACAACTTCAGCCACCAGCATGGAGCTTTCATCCTGCACTGAGAGATATCCGTCCCTGTACCAGGAAGTCAGAGCCATATTGCCGCCGCCCTTGACAATCAGCCCGAAGGGGCTAACCTTCGATTCAGAGGCCTCAAGACCCGCTTCGAGCATCTCGGCCAGCAGCGCCTCACGGCTGATCATAGTTGTATTGACGCGGACACTGACCGCAGGCGCTTCGTTATTCGCAGCACACATGGCCTCCGCCGTGTCTGTGCCATATTCCGCAGACCAGCGCTGCACCATCCAGAGCGGATGGGAATGAACAATAGAGATCCGCTCTTCCCTGCTGAGCCCTTCCGGCAACACCGGCAGTTCCCCGGCCCGCAGCACGCTGCGAAGCACGCCGTTAACCATGCCGGAGATACCCTGATGGCCGCGTTTCTTGGCTATATTCACAGCCTCATTAACGGCTGCATGCGAAGGAACCCGGTCCAGATACATGATCTGGTACAGGCTCAGACGCAGCAGATTACGTACCCAAGGCTGAAGCTTAGCTACTCCCTTGCTCACAAAACCCTCCAGAACATAATCCAGAGTAATCATCCGTGAGATCGTGCCATACACAAGCTCCGTAGCCAGTCCGGTATCTTCACGGCTGAGAGCGCCTTTCTGCAGGCTGCTGCCGAGCAGCAGATTGCTGTAGGCCCCCTGCTGCTCTACGCGGACAAGAACATCAAGCGCAACCTCGCGTGCAGAAGCTGCCGCCGGCGGTTTGCCGCCCGGCTTCATCTTGCCTGCTCCTCTGGCTTGACCACCCGGAGCTGAGCTCCCGGAAGCCGCTGACCTGTTGCCGCCAGTGGGATTACGCGGTCCGCCGCCTTTGCCGCCCGCGCTCACCCCAGCACCGTGCCGGGCTTAAGACTTGCGCCGCGGCTGAAATCTGCCGCACTCATCGCTTTTTTGCCGGCAGGCTGTACGGTTGTCAGCAGGAGAATCCCGTCGCCGGTCTTCACTTCAACCCCTCGTTCGCTTACAGACAGCACTGTACCCGGAGCAGCATTGCCGCCGGCGGAACTGCCGTTATCCGGCTTCGCCGCCGCCCATACCTTGAAGGTCTCGTCATTCCATAGGGTGAAGGCACCCGAGAATGGTACCAGCCCGCGGATACGGTTATAGGTTGCCAGTGACCCGGCCGTCCAGTCGATCCGTTCATCTTCGCGGCTGAGATTTGGCGCATAAGTTGCTTCGCTGTCATCCTGCACCGTCGCCTCTACACGTCCAGCCGCGAGGCGCGGCATTTCCGCCTTCAGTAAATCACGTCCGGCAATGCTCAGCTTCCCGAACATGGTGCCTGAGGTATCCTCGTCCTCAATCGGCACCTCTACCCGCGAGATCATATCTCCGGTATCCAGTCCTTCCGCCATATACATCAGCGTCACACCCGTTACCTTCTCACCGTTAATGATGCAGCGCTGGATCGGGGCGCCTCCGCGGTATTTCGGCAGCAGTGAGCCATGAACATTCACACATCCGTTCTTCGGCAGCTCCAGCACACTCTTCGGCAGAATCTGCCCGTAAGCCGCTGTAACAATCAGATCCGGCTCATAGGCAGCCAGTTCAGCTACCGCCTCCGGGCGCCGCATCCGTTCCGGCTGAAGAACCGGCAAGCCCAGTTCAAGTGCAGCCTCTTTCACAGGTGAAGGGGCAAGCGTCTTCTTGCGGCCTTGCGGACGGTCCGGCTGGGTAACCACAGCGACTACCTCATAGCCCTCCTCCAGCAGCATCCGCAGGGAGGGTACCGCAAAAGCCGGCGTTCCCATGAACACTATCTTCATTTCATTCACTCCTCAGTTTCACTGCGTTCAGCTGTATACTCATATACCTTCTCGGCGATATCCGTGAACAGCACACCGTTCAGGTGATCGATTTCATGCTGAAATGCCCGTGCAAGCAATCCGCTTCCGGTAATTGTAACTTCGTTGCCTTCACGGTCCAGACCGCGTACGGTTACTGTCTCTGCACGGCGTACATCGCCGTTCAGGCCGGGGATACTCAGGCAGCCTTCAGGTCCGAACTGCTCCCCGTCCATGCTGACAATCTCAGGGTTAATCAGCTTGATCAATCCATGCTCTTCATCGGCATCGATTACGATTAGACGCTTTAGAATTCCAACCTGCGGAGCTGCGAGACCAACACCTTCCGCGTCATACATCGTATCTGCCATATCGTCGAGCAGTTTTTGCACATTCGGGGTTACGGTTGTTACGGTCTTAGCTTTCTTGTGTAATACTTCATCCGGTTCTTTCACGATCAGCCTGATTGCCATTACAAAAACACCATCCTTGTTCTGAACATGTCTATAGTATATAAAATGAAATCATTCTTTCATTTCATAGTAAAACACCTTACCCATTGTAACACGCCGGGAGATTACATCAACATCTGCGGGTCCACATCAATGCTGATCTGCAGTCCTTTGTCACGGACAGAGTCCTCCAGCTCCTCGGCAACCTGACGGGCCAGTCCGATCGCATCAATCGCACCGCGCCATTTGATAATACACTGGAATCTGTAACGGCCTTTGAGCCGAGGCAAGGGTGACGCTACAGGACCCAGCAGATCCAGTGCATCCGAGGAGAGCTTGTCCAGACTGCCATACCAGCGCAGCTGCCTTGCTTTGCCCTGGATATTCAGGGCATAATTCTCCGCCAGCTTCAGCAGCAGCGGAAGCTGCTCATGCGACAGCGTAACCAGAATCAGCCGGCAATAGGGCGGATAATGCAGCTCCTTGCGGTGCTTAAGCTCATCACGCACGAACGATCTGTAATCATGTCCGCTGGCATGGATGATCGAATAATGCTCAGGTGTATAAGACTGCACAACCACTTCGCCGGGCAGCTGATGTCTGCCCGCTCTTCCGGCTACCTGTGTGAGCAGCTGGAACGTCTTCTCCGCCGCCCGGAAATCCGGCAGGTTCAGCGCCGAGTCCGCAGTGATGACACCGACCAGTGTAACATCGGGGAAGTCAAGTCCCTTAGCCACCATCTGCGTTCCCAGCAGTACATCGGCCTTCTTGTCTCTGAACTGGTTCAGCAGCTTCTCATGTGAACCCTTCTCCGTGGTTGTATCCACATCCATACGGATGACGCGGATACCGGGAAACAGCTTGCCCAGCTCCTCTTCGACCCGCTGGGTCCCTGTCCCGAAGAAGCGGATATGCTCGCTGCCGCATTCGGGGCACAGCTTAGGTGCAGGCTCGGCATGGCCGCAGTAATGGCAGCGCAGATTGTCGCTGCGGCTATGATAGGTCAGCGAGATATCGCATTCGGGACAACCGGCAACATATCCGCAGCTCCGGCACATGACGAAGGTGGAGAACCCTCTGCGGTTCAAGAGAAGTACCGTCTGCTCTCCGCGTTCCAGCCTGCTCACCAGCGCAGCATGCAGCCTGCGGCTGAACATCGAGCGGTTGCCTTCCTTCAGCTCATCGCGCATATCAACCACTGCCACCTTGGGCAGCTCGTTACCGAGTGCGCGGCTAGGCATCTCCAGCAGAATAGGGGAGAAATGAATGTCGCTCTGTGATCTGGCTGCGTGATAGCTCTCCAGCGAAGGCGTAGCCGAGCCCAGAATCACTACTGCCCCGCCCTGTTCAGCCCGGCGGACCGCGACATCACGGGCATGGTATTTCGGATTTTCTTCCTGCTTATAGGAGCCCTCATGCTCTTCATCCATGATAATGAGGCCCAGATTGGCGAACGGAGCAAACACTGCCGAGCGTGCGCCGACAGCAACCATCGCTTTGCCCTCACGGATCTTGCGCCATTCGTCGTAACGTTCGCCGACAGACAGCCGGCTGTGCATTACCGCCACCCCGCTGCCGAACCGGCCTTTGAACCGTTCAACCATCTGTGGAGTCAGGGCAATTTCCGGCACCAGCACTACGGCCTGACGCCCTTGCTCCACACAGCGCTGAATGCACTGCAGATAAATTTCCGTCTTCCCGCTGCCCGTTACCCCGTGCAATAAGAAGACTTCATGCGTTTGCTGCTCTACAGTTCCCACAATCCGCTTATACACAACCTCCTGCTCCGCTGTCAGCGGCAAGGGTGTACTCGGCTTGAAATCGCGTCCCTGATAGGGGTCACGGTATACTTCAATTTCACTAATCTCAATATACCCTTTGTCCTCCAGTGCCTTCACCGTGCCGGCCGTAACCTGAAGAACCGACAGCACATCCTTGAGCGGCATGGGAAGTGTTGCCTCCATATCGATCAGGAAGGACAGCACTTCCTTCTGGCGCGCCGAACGCGCCGGGAAGCCGGACAGGGATTCGCGTGCTGCAGAGAGGCCGATGGCCAAATCAACGGCCTTCAGCTTCTTCTTGCCCATCTTGTCCTTGATCGACTGGCTCTCCGCCAGCACACCGCGCCGCACCATGAACTTTACAGTCTCAGCAGCCTCCGGGAAGGTACGGGTCAGCAGCTTCATCGATACTTCCCCATGGCGTCTGACGAAGTCAGTAATCTCCTGCTCTTCGTTGTCAGCCTCCAGGAAAAGCGGAAACAGCTCATCTCCGGGAGTATGGGCTGCTGCCTCTGCATCACCCAGCGAGATCAGCCGCTCGGCTTTGCCCTTCAGGGCAGTCGGAAGCATAGCCTGCAGTGCGGAGATCCGTCTGCAGGCATATCTTTGGCTCATCCAGTCGCCCAGCTCTACCAGCTCCGGCGACAGCGGAGGCAGCAGATCGAGCACTTCCACAATCGGCTTCATTCTTGATACACTGCCGGTCTCTCCCGACTCCAGGGATACAACAAAGCCCTGAACGGTCCGGGGTCCAAACGGAACCGCCACTCTGCTGCCTACTTCAATCCAAAGCTTCAGTGAATCGGGAATCAAATAATCAAACGGCCGGTCGGTGCTGCGCACAGGAACATCGACAATGACCTTAGCAATATCCATTATAACAAGGCTCCGGCAACACGCTCAGCGGCGAGCTGCAGCACCCGGCGCGCTACCTCATCCTTGGAAGCTAAGGGAAGATCCAGTACCAGACCGTCTGCATCATAGACTGACACAATGTTGGTATCGGTGCCGAATCCGGCACCTTCCACTGCAACATCGTTGGCTACGATCAGGTCAAGATTCTTGCGCACCAGCTTGTCTTTGGCGTAATATTCCGCATTTCCGGTTTCGGCGGCAAACCCGATCAGGAACTGCTTATCCTTCATTTTGCCGAGACTCTCCAGAATATCGGTAGTCTTCACCAGTTCAAGGGTCATGGTGTCACCGCTCTTTTTGATTTTGGACTCCGCGCTGTGTCTCGGGCGGTAATCTGCGACAGCTGCCGCTTTAATGAGGATGTCGCAATCGGCCCAGCGCTCCGTGACCGCTTCATACATATCCTGCGCCGATTCCACGCGGACCAGTCGGATATCGGCATCGCGCGGCGGCGCTTCATCCGTACGCGCGGCGATCAAGGTAACCTCTGCCCCCATGGCGCGTGCTGCCCGTGCCAGCGCGAAGCCCATTTTTCCGGAGGAATCATTGGAAATGTAACGGACAGGATCGATACGTTCTACCGTACCGCCAGCGGTAACAACTACCTTTTTACCAGCGAGCGGCCCGGATTTCTTGTCGTTCTGCAGCGCAAAGAAGTTCTCCACAACCTTCACGATCGCTTCCGGCTCTTCCAGCCGCCCTTTGCCCACGTAACCGCAGGCCAGCAGTCCTTCGCCCGGTTCAATAAAGTGTACCCCCCGGTTGTAGAGTGTATCGATATTGCTCAATACCGCCGGATGCTGATACATATGAACATTCATCGCAGGGGCTACCATTACAGGAGCTGTAGCGGCAAGCAGTGTAGTAGACAGCATATCATCTGCCAGTCCATGCGCCATTTTGGCAATAATATTCGCGGTAGCCGGTGCGATCAGGACCAGATCGGCCGAATCCGCCAGATCAATATGTGAGATGGAGGACGGGTCGCGTTCCTGAAAAGTATCGCTGTATACCCGTTGCTTCGACAATGACTGCAGTGTCAACTCCGTAATGAACTGCTTGGCCGACGCTGTCATGATGACATGAACCTCGGCGCCTTGCTGGGTAAGCTTGCTTGTCAGGGCCGCCGCCTTATAGGCAGCAATGCCTCCTGTAATTCCGAGTATAATCGACTTTCCTTGTAAACTCTTCAAACTGATCTCCCCCCTGTACCTCAATCTGTGCCCATTGTATATGCCGCTATGAAAAGAAGAAATGAAAATCTTCATATTTACGTCAAAAGGAAGCTGTATAGATTTCATTTAGTTTTTTGAATAAAGGAACTATCGCCACTGCGGTGATATTTGGACTTCCGGCCG
The DNA here is from genome assembly GCF_038000235.1 of Paenibacillus sp. FSL R10-2199. Classification (NCBI taxonomy): domain Bacteria; kingdom Bacillati; phylum Bacillota; class Bacilli; order Caryophanales; family Paenibacillaceae; genus Paenibacillus; species Paenibacillus sp. FSL R10-2199. The sequence continues at coordinate 5,881,099 of NZ_JBBOBO010000001.1, forward strand.
CTGTTGTCCCCAGATTTCTTGATTTATACCGCTTATCGCGGTGGAAATCCGGTGACAAAGGCGGTCGCTGTCGCTCCTACAGTTCCAAAATCCCCTCCGCTGCTCCGTTCACTTCACTCAAAATTTCAAGTTCAATCTATCCCGCTTCATTATTTCCTTATAAATAGAGAAAAAAATAACAACCTTCCGGTTGTCAGGAACAGCCCGGTGCGGGCTATTATCTATTTCATTGTGCAGCTTAACTGGCTTAACTCAAGAAGAAACGGCTGCGCCATCCCTAAGCGGGATGGTTTCCGTTTCTGCTGTGAGCCTTGAGCCGGAACCTTGAGACTATTCTTCGTCGCCGCGTGTTACGATAATGCGGTCTTCATAGATCTCTTCAAGCGCAACACCAACAAACTTGTGCGATCTCGGGTTCTTGATATCAGTCTTTCCGCCTTCACGGAGCGCTCTAGCCCGGCGGGCTGAAGCGACAACCAGGGAATACTTACTGTCGACCTTGGTCACCAGTTCGTCAATGGATGGATATAGCATGCAGAACACCTCTTCATCTTTTACTATAAATATGAACCAATCCTGTAGAACCTATCATCTCACCTTACAATGTTCGGCGATAATAATGCTTTCTATTCGCTTGCAGGCCAGATCGATCTCGTCATTCACTACTGCGTAATCATAATGCCGGATCAGGCCGATTTCATCCTCTGCAACAGACATGCGGTGATTAATCACATCAGGATGCTCCGTACCGCGTCCGCGGATACGGTCCTTCAACTCGTCCATCGACGGAGGAAGAAGGAAGACAAAGATACCTTCCGGGAATTTGTCTTTGACTTTGAGAGCTCCCTGAACCTCGATTTCCAGAATAATATCTCTTCCGCTCTCGAGTGTTCTCTCCACAAAGTCACGCGGAGTACCGTAATAATTGCCTACGTACTCCGCATATTCGAGCAGCTGGTCACCTTCAATCATGTCCGCGAACTGCTCTCTGGATTTGAAAAAATAATTGACGCCGTTCTCTTCACCTGCACGCGGTGAACGCGTGGTGGCGGAAACGGAATAGACGAGTTCAGGCATCTTCGGCCGCAGCGCAGTGCATACCGTACCTTTGCCGACGCCGGATGGGCCGGATAGTATGATCAGCAATCCTTTTGACATAGTACACTCCATTTGTTGTTATTCGTCGTTATCGTCATCTTTGCTGGATAGGCGGTGAGCAACGGTCTCCGGCTGAACGGCCGAGAGAATGACGTGGTCGCTGTCTGTAATAATGACGGCCCGCGTCCGTCTTCCGTAGGTGGCGTCGATCAGCATATGCCGGTCTCTGGCCTCCTGAATAATTCGTTTGATCGGTGCAGATTCCGGGCTGACAATGGAAATAATGCGGTTGGCCGACACGATATTCCCAAAGCCGATGTTGATTAATTTGATTGCCATGTTCCGGTTGTTCCCCCCATAAGTTACATCTTTGCTTGTTTCAGGTCCCTGTTATTCTAAATTCGCCGCTTGCTCGCGTATCTTCTCAAGCTCCGCCTTCATGTCAAGCGTGAGATTCACGATGTCCAGATGATTGCACTTGGACCCGATGGTGTTGGTCTCCCTGTTCATCTCCTGAATGAGAAAATCAAGTTTGCGCCCTGCAGGTTCACTGCCAAGCAGCAAAGCCCTGCATTGCCCGAAATGACTGTACAGCCGGGTAAGCTCCTCATCTATACTGCAGCGGTCGGCGAAAATAGCAATGTCCATGCCGAATTTATGCTCATCCCACGGGAAGTTCCCGTCATTCAGTCCGCTGAGCCGCTGCCGCAGCTTCTCGCGGTATTCATGCACAACCATAGGCGCAAGCCCGGTTATCCCGGCATGCAGCTCCTCCAGCCGGTCAAGCCGGCGTGACAGGTCAGCAGCCAGATACCCGCCCTCGCGGGCACGCATCTCCAGCAGGGCCTCCAGACTAAGGCGGAGCCCCTTCTCGAGGAGCTCTGCAACTTCTTCAGAGGGAGACGCAGCAGCAGTCGGAATCTCTTCCTTGAATTCCATAACACCGGGCATAGAAAGTATATCACGGAGAGTCAACTCTCCCTGGAATCCATACTCCCGTCTTAAGGCCTCTGCTGCGTCCAGATAGGACTTCACCAGCGTGCGGTTCAGCGCATGCGCTTCAGCAGCACCCTCGGTGAGTTCCCTATTAATGATGACATCTACCCGTCCCCGTTTGATATGGGCTTGAACCAGCCGCCGCACCATATCCTCATAACCCGTCCAATCCCGGGGCATCCGCAGCACAACTTCGCAGTAACGGTTATTCACCGATTTGACTTCGAAACTAATCTTGTGTCCACCGAATTGCAGGGATGACTGACCGTATCCGGTCATACTAAATGACAACGGAATCACATCCATTACACTATTGTAATTGATTCTTACTAGCGAAACAAGGGGGACAATCTGCGTCCCTGCTTCTCCCAGACATACTCCAGCAGCTGTACACTCATATCATAGAACATAAAGGGTGTAATCAGATAGATGCCGTTAAAATGCGCAGTCGCCGCATCCAGCAGCTCCTTGGCGATAAGAACGCCTTCCGCGCGCCCCGCTTCGCCTTCCAGTCCCTGCATGCGGCTGCGGACCTCGGGGGAGAGCTGAATTCCCGGAACCTCATTATGGAGATATTCAGCGTTCCGGCCGCTGGCCAGCGGCATGATTCCGATAAAGATCGGGATATCCAGATGCTCTGTGGCTTTGGCAATCCGGGCAATTAATTCAGGATCATAGACAGGCTGGGTCATAATATAATCCGCACCGGATGCGATCTTCTTCTCCAGCCGCTCCACCGCCTTGTCCAAATGCTTGACGTTGGGATTAAACGCAGCACCGATCACGAACTTCGCCTTCTGTTTGAGCGGCTTGCCCGAGAAGGCCACACCGTCATTCAGCTGCCTGATCATACGTATGATTTCAAAAGAAGTCAGATCATAAATCGAGCTGGACCCGGGCAGATCACCGAAACGCGCAGGATCACCGGTTACCGCCAGGACATGGTCAATGCCAAGGGCATCAAAGCCCATTAAATGCGACTGGGTACCAATCAGATTGCGGTCCCGGCAGGCAATATGCACCAGCGGCCGCAAGCCCGTACGTGCCTGAACCAGATGTCCCAGTGCCATATTGCTCATCCGGGTAACAGCGAGCGAGTTGTCTGCCAGTGTCAGCGCATCCGCACCGGCTCTACGCAGCGCTTCTGCTCCCCGCATGAACTTCGCGATGTCCAAATCACGCGGCGGGTCAAGCTCTACGATTACCGTATGCCGTTCCTTGACCAGATCCACAAGTGTCGGTTCAGCTCCGCCCTGTCCTTCATCCTCGCTCAAATGCTCATGTACAGAAATCCGTTCTGCCATTCTATGTTCATCAGGCTCCGGAAGCGGCGTAACCGTGTACTCCTTGAGTGCAGCGGAAATTTCCGCAATATGCCGGGGAGTGGTGCCGCAGCATCCTCCGATGATCCGGCTGCCCATATCCGCGAAGACCGGAGCCATCTGGCCGAAATATTCCGGTGATGCCCCATAGCGGTACTGGCCGTCCACATAATCTGCTACCCCCGCATTGGGATAGATCGATACCGGAAGCACAAGCCGCCCCTGAAGAGTGCCCAGCGCACGCTTGATGCCGTTCGGTCCGGTGTTGCAGTTGAAGCCGATGACATCTGCCCCGTCCTGTTCCAGAATGCGGAACGCCTCAGGCAGTGTCAGCCCGTCCAGTGTGCGCGCCGAATCATCCACGGCCAGCTGGCAGATTACCGGAAGCTCACTGAGCTTGCGGACGGTTCTAAGCGCCAGGTGAAGCTCCTCCACATCATAGAAGGTCTCCAGCATAATACCATCCGGCTGCTCTTCCAGCAGGGCGGCAATCTGCTGTGAGAAAAACCGTTTAAGTTCGGCCGAGGACAAATTAGCCCGTTTGCCGGCGCGTATCGAGCCCACAGCCCCGACTACATATCCGTTCTCTCCGGCGGCAGTACGGGCAATTCTTATCCCGGCACGGTTGATCTCGGCAACCTTCGATTCCAGCCCGAATTTGGAGAGCTTATCATAGTTTGCCGAATATGTGTTACTCTCCAGCAGGACAGAACCGGCCTCCATATAGCTCCGGTGCACATCCTCAATCACCTCCGGAGAGGTCAGATTTAATTCCTCATAGGAGATGCCTACAGGGAAACCCTTTTGATATAAAAAGGTTCCCATCGCTCCGTCTCCGACCAATACGTTATTCTCCCATGCAGAGCGCAAATCCGGCTTCACCGCAAGAACCTCCCCTTTTTTGTCATTAGTTTCATACTAATGTAACATAAAACGGGATGGATGATAAGCTTTGATCAGCGGAAACAGACGCCCTTTGCATGGCATACCGGCAAATGATTCATACTACTCCTATTCTTTTACAGAGGAGCCTGTCCAATGAAAAAAAACACCCGTAAGCTGCTGCTGCGCAAATATGCTGTCATCCTGCTGCTGTCCGCCCTCTCGCTGCTGTATTTGTATCTGGGGGATTGGCTTTTCGGGTACGGGCTGGATAATATCGGCTACATTTTCGATTACCTGCTCTATACTGCTTCCGAGAAGCTGACCGCAACAGTGCTGATCCTCTGCATGATCGTGCCGGATGCCGTCTACTGGATACGCGGAACTCAGCCCGGACGCGGTGCAGAGAAATGAGCCCGGACTGCCGCCATCACCACCAGCACCGCCGGAACAACCAGCATGAAAAAAGGATACACCAAATATAAAAGACCTCCGCCCTCATCCAGATGCTCTGTAAAGCTGCGGGCATCCAGCATGGAGGTGAACAGAATAATCAGCGCACAAGGATACAGCATCCGGCGGAAAGGCATATGGAACAGCTCCGAAATACCGACCAGTGCAGCGGCAAAGAACACAGCCATTTTGAAAAACACCCCGATAATCAGCACCATCACTACAAATATATCCACACGCTGGATGAAATCCGAGATCGAAATCTTGCTGATCGTCGGCATCAGCGGCAGCGGCGAGCGCTCCACAATATCCTCACCCAGGACTGAAATATTCAAGGCCATAGTGAAGCTGAGCAGAATGGCGGAGAAGAGGATACCGGCGGCGATGACCCATGGTCCTTTTTTGACACTGGACAAATAGGGCATCAGCATGGTGAAGCAAACCATCTCACCGAACGGAAACATGTAATTCTGATGCGCCACCGAGACCAGCACAGGCTGGAGGCCATTCTCGAGCACGGGCAGCAGTCTGTGCAAATTGATAGACCCCGAGAGCACCAGCATAATTGTGCCGAACAAGCCGATCAGCATCACGACAAGCGCAAAAACCACCGAAGTCCTGCTCAGCACCTCCACGCCTTTATGCAGCACATACGCCCCCGAGAGCACCATCAGCGTGCTGAGAATAAACAGCGGAGTGTTGTGCATGGTTGCCATAGCGAGCATAGTGCTGCCATCGCGCAAATCCCGGGCGGCAAGGTTAATGTAGAGAATGATGTACAGTATGGCCACCGGGGTTCCGATATATTTGCCGAGCAATTGCCGCGTATAGGCGGTAAATGGCATGTCGGGGTGCTTGCGGTACAGATAGGCATAACCCGTGAACACGATCAGACCGGCCACACAGCCGACCAGAATCGAGAGCCAGGCATCCCTGCCGGACTCCATGCCCAGATTGACAACCAGTGCCGTTCCCAGCTCAAACAAAACGGTCAAGCAGAAGAACTGGCCCAGTCCAATTTTGATCGTCCCCATATGTAGACCTCCCCGGATTTATTTGTTGATCTGAAAAGAGTTGCTGCGCATATCCGTATGCCGGATGACGGCATCTGCGTCAAATTGGACTTCACAGGCTGCAAAAATATCCTCCCAATGATCCTTGACCTGCTTCCAGCCGCGCGGATGGGTCCGCTGCAGCACCTGGCCGAAGCCGAGATAATCGCTTTTGAACTCCCGGGCTGAAGCAATTGCTGCCTTAATCTGCTTGATCGTTTCCTCGGTCAGCTGTTCAGACAATCCCTCCAGTACCTCCGGTGAAGTAAGGTCCAGGGAATTGGCAGATTCCTTAATCGCAGCCTGTTGTCTGATTTTCACGATAATGACCGGATGCTCCGGATCTGTAACAGCCGCCTTCAAGGTTACCTGGGACTGATAGACATTGAAAGACAGATAGCCGCCTTCTTTGTCCTTGATTACAACGGGAAACTCTTTGATTTTGTTATGCAAAAGAACGGTGCCCAGCGCGGCGTCGCCGTCCAGCCAGCCTTTCATCTTATCGTCCTTGAACGCTGCCAGTCCTGAAATTCTCAGAATGTTCTTGGGTGAAATGCTTTTCAGGTTATCGTTGGTGTCTGCGCCCTCCCTGCTTCCGCTCGTAAACACCCCATTGATAATAGGTCCGCCTCCTGTGAGCTGAACCCCGCGGATCACATCATCCACCTCCATCCGGAAGTTGTAGCCGAACTGCTTCGAGGTCGTCTCCAGCTTCTCCACCAGATCATTCGCGGGGATTTTGCTGAACACAGTCATCGTCGACATCAGTTCATGCGCCGGCTGTCCTTTGGCGATAAAGATCAGACTGGTGAGCCTGGTATCACTCTCCCGCTCCAGCACATCCAGGATATCCTTGATTCCTTCACGGGCAAGCTCCTCGGACACCACCAGCACCCGTACATGCCCCAGGGATAAGAAACGCGCTGTTTGCCGGGAAGCATCGGCCAGTGCCTCGAACATCGTCCGGCCGGTACCTGTGTACATGGCAACCGGGGAAATCCCACGGGCATTCTCCCCGGAAATTTCCTCAGCAACGATGACCTGAAAAGACAGCCGGTATTTCTCGGCCTCGGTCGGCCCCCGGTCGATGGCTACCCCTGAGACAATGGCCCGTCGGTTAAGCTCCACATTGTCCCAGCAGCCGGTAAGCAGGAGCAGCGGCAGAAGAGCCAGCAGCAGTCCAGGGATGACGGTTATCTTATTCATCAGTTTCATGTTGTTCACCTTCGGCCTGCTGCCTGGCAGCGGTATTATTCTTGAGAATGAGCGGAGACAGCTGCTCGTCATAGCCCGTTGTTAGCTGCATGTATTCAGGCAGCTCTGCGCGCATCTGCTGCGGTGATTTGCGGGGGCCCATCAGCCAGAGCGGCAGCCTGAGAATCGTATCCTTCTGCCCTTTGACCGAAAGAGGCACGAACGGGGACAGATAGGGAATGCCGAAGGAACGCAGGCTGTTCATATGTGCCACTAGTACAATCAGTGCCAGCGTAATCCCGTAGAAGCCGAACATGCTTGCCATGATCAGAAAAGCAAACCGGATAAGCCTACCGGCAATCGCCATGTTATACGCCGGAATGGCAAAGCTGGCAATCCCGGTCAACGCTACCACGATAACCATGATCGGTGTAATGATCCCCGCTTCCACCACAGCGGTTCCCAGGATAAGCGCACCGACAACGGATACCGTTTGCCCGATGACACGGGGCATCCGCACTCCGGCTTCCCGGAGAATCTCAAAAGCCGTTTCCATCAGCAGCACCTCCACAAAAGCCGGGAAAGGTACATTCTCCCGCTGCGAGAGCAGATTGATCAGCAGTGTTGTCGGTATCATCTCATAATGATAGGTAGTCAGTGCCAGATAAACGGAAGGTCCGAGAATCAGGACCAGAAAGCTGACATAACGGATGACCCGCATCAAAATGGCGATATCAAAACGCTGGGAATAATCCTCTGCAGACTGAAAAAACTGTGTGAACACTGCCGGAAGGATCAGGACAAACGGGGTTCCGTCGACAATAATGACCACTCTGCCTTCCAGCAGATTACCTGCCGCCACATCCGGCCGTTCCGAATTGTATATGGTAGGAAACGGTGTGAACGTCTTATCCTGAATTAATTCTTCAATGAAGCCCGACTCCAGCACTTCATCTAGGGCTATCTTATGCAGACGTTCCCTGACTTCCCGGATCAGATCTTCTCCGGCTATCCCCTTCATATACATCAGAGCCACATGGGTCTGTGTTTCTGTACCTATCTTCATGTATTCCAGACGCAGCTTGGGCGATTTGATCCGGCGGCGGATCAGTGAGATGTTCGTGGCCACTGACTCTACAAAACCATCCTTCGGCCCCCGGACCACAAGCTGTGAGGAAGGCTCGCTGACCGAGCGCTGCTCTCCGCCCCGGGTCTCGCAGATAATAGCTGTCCGGTATCCCTCCAGCAATATAACGGTGTCGCCTGAGAGAACGGCCAACATGATATCCTTCCATCCCTCCTGAAGTACCGCGTCGCCGATTTCCAGGGCGCGGTTTAGAATCAGCTGCGGAAGGGTGGAGCGTCCGGTGCCGGGCTCTGCGGTGAATATGGGGGCAGACTTAGCAGCGGAGTTAGCAGCAGACTCAGCTGTGGCGTTAATTGCAGCTTCCGCCCGAGCGGCGGTGCCGGAAGCTGCTGCACCGCCATGGCTGGTCTCCGGTGCGGCTTGATCGCTGGCTGTTACCATATCGTCCGAATCGTCCGGGAACAGGTCCTCCGTATTGCCCAGCAGCGAGCCAATCACAAATTCGTTAACGGCCACCGTATCGGCCAATCCGCTGAGGTGGATTGCCGCCGCTTCAATCCGGCGTTCTCCCCCGATCTGGATTCTGCGGACTTTGAGATCCGGACTGCCGCCAAGCTCAGACTGCATATTATCCAGATTCCGGGCAACGTTATCGGACAGATCAGGAGTTCCGCCTTCAGCTGGCCGGTTCGCCGGAGCTGCAGCTGTTGTCTGTTTATGTTTATTGGACCATGACTTCATATCCGCCTCATCCCTCCCATGCTCATGCAGAGTTCTATTATTCGCGGATATCCTTGCCATTATTCGGCTGGGTTCCCTTAGGCCTGGAGCTCCCGGGTATCAATGGGCTGAATTGAGATTCTTAAGTTCACGCCGCTTAAATTCACGCCACTTGAATTCACGCCACACCGGCAAAATGTTGCACGTATTACAGCTTTGGCTCATAGATACCGGGGCATTCTAGAGGATTGTTGTATGAAATACAGGAATTATCTCGCAAAGTGGGTTGGAGGAGGTGAAATGCTGCTTTTCGTACAACAATTCCGGATTTGGAGCTGATTAACGTGGGAAATGTTGTATTTCGGGCAGGATTTTTAAAAAATGGCGGGCTATGGTGCAATTGGCGGAGTTCATCAGGGAAATCGTGCTCCAGCCGCAGCGAAAAGTTCAAATTCCACCGGGGGAAGCCCCGGCGGCGGATGCAGAAATCCCCCGTAAGCTCGCAGCTCGCGGGGGATTCCATATCTATTGCTATTGGTGTTTAATCCGGCTTAAATATCCACCGAACCGGTATACACCACCTGTGCAGGACCGGTCATATACACATGATTATCTTCCTCATTCCACTCGATGAACAGGTCGCCGCCCTTCAGGCTGATCCAGGCTGAACGGTCCGTTACCCCGTTCAGTACGGAGGAGACCAGAGTGGCACAGGCTCCGGTTCCGCAGGCCAGCGTAGGTCCGGCACCGCGCTCCCAGACACGCATATCCACATGTCCGCGGTCCACAACGGTAGCAAACTCCACATTTACTTTGCGCGGGAAGAGCGGATGTACTTCCAGCTTCGGTCCCCACGTGCCGAGGTCGAAGGATACAGCATCGTCTACATAAATAACCGCATGCGGATTGCCCATGGATACGGAGGTGAATTTGAATTCCGTTCCGTCCGCCTCGATCGGCTGATCCAGCACTGGCTCCGCATCGATCGCTACAGGAATCTGAAGTCCGGACAGAACCGGCTCGCCCATATCCACGGTAACAGTCTCCACCACACCATCTTTTACCTTCAGGGACACCTTCTGTTCACCGGCACCAATCGTTTCAATCACAATCTGCTCCGATTCCACCAGTCCGTGCTCATACACATATTTGGAGACACAGCGGATGGCATTGCCGCATTGCTCGGCTTCCGAGCCGTCAGAGTTCATGATACGCATCATATAATCACCGCGCTCTGAAGGCAGAATGTACACCAGCCCGTCAGCCCCTATGCCGAAGAACCGGTTGCACAGCGTAACTGCCAGCTCCGAAGCATTGCCCGGCAGCTCCTCTTCGCCGAATACAACTATAAAGTCATTGCCTAGTCCGTGCATCTTAGTAAATTCCATTGTATCGTCCACTCCTAAAAGTTTTGTTTGAAATATGCCAGCCGGTTCATCGTAAACCAAGCATCCCAGTGTAACCAGCATACCTTAAAGGAGTGGAGTGATGCTATTGATTTTATGCCGAAAACTTTGTACTTTTTATCATCTGCCGTCCGCCGCTGCGGCTGCGGTTCTTCTTGCCGCCCCAGACGCTGCCCGCACCCATCAGGAAAGTCGGGACGCCGGCCATCACCAGCACCAGGCACCATTCGCGGAAGCTGAGCGGAACGGTTTTGAATACCGGCTGCAGGAACGGCAGGTACATAACGGCCAGCATCAGGATCACGGATGACAGAACGGCGAGCACCAGCGCTTTGTTCTGGAACGGATTCCGGTGGAATACCGACCGGGAGCTGCGGCAGTCGAAGACATGGATGAGCTGGGCCATAACCAGTGTGGCAAAAGCAACCGACTGCGCCCGCACCAGCTGCTGTGCATTATCCGGAGCAATACGCAGCGTCAGCCAGAATGCGGCCAGGGTGCAGAGGCCGATCAGCAGACCGCGGCTGACGATCTTCCAGCCCAGACGGCGGGCGAAGATATTTTCCTTGGCTCCGCGCGGCTTGTGCTCCATTAAATCCTTCTCCGGCTGGTCTACCCCCAGCGCCATCGCCGGCAGTCCATCCGTGACCAGGTTGACCCAGAGAATCTGGATCGGCACCAGCGGCAGCGGCAGCCCCAGCATCATGGCGAAGAACATCGTCAGAATCTCGCCGACATTCGAAGCCAAGAGATAGCGGATAAACTTGCGGATGTTCTCATAGATGTTCCGGCCTTCTTCAATGGCTGCAACTATCGTCGAGAAATTGTCATCCCCTAAGATAAGTGATGATGCTTCTTTGGTTACATCCGTGCCGGTGATACCCATGGAGATTCCGATATCGGCCGCCTTGATTGCCGGAGCATCGTTCACACCATCCCCGGTCATCGCCACCACATGGCCCTGGCGCTGCAGCGACTTGATAATCCGCAGCTTATGCTCAGGAGATACCCGGGCGTATACATAGACGTTATCGGATACTTTGTCGAGTGCATCATCGTCCATCCGGGTAAGCTGGCTGCCGGTCAGGACAGTTCCCCCACGCTGCAGAATGCCGAGCTGATGGGCAATTGCTTCCGCAGTCGTTCCATGGTCTCCGGTAATCATCACGGTTTTGATTCCGGCCCGGCGGGTAACTTGAATCGCATCGTGCACTTCACGGCGCGGCGGGTCAATCATTCCGGCAAGCCCTACGAAGACAAGCTGGCACTCCGCTTCTTTCTCGCTGCCGGCCACTTCTCCGGTACGCATCTCGCGGTATGCCATCCCCAGTACGCGCAGCGCACCTCCGGCCATTTCCTCATTGGCCTCCAGCACCTTCTGGCGCAAGGTTGGCGTACAAGGAACTACTCCGCCTTCCCACAGCATATAGGAGCAGCAATTCAGCAGCACATCAGGTGCGCCCTTGGTGCAGATCATCCGTCCGCCGGGATGGCTGACGATTACAGACATCAGCTTGCGTTCTGAATCAAACGGAAACTCCGTTTCCCGGGTATAGGTAACAGCAAGCGTTTGTGCGGTTAACCCCATTTTGGCAGACAGGGTTACCAGCGCACCCTCTGTCGGATCTCCCTTAAGCTCCCACACAGACTGGGTGTCCGCAACCTTTTCGGCTTCCGCGCCTTTGCCCTTCTTCTTGCCGCGTGTATCAGCAATAGTCTCAAAAATCTCAGCATTACTGCATAAAGCACCCACCTGCAGCATCCGCCGCAGACTCTGGTCATTCTTCAGATCTACAGGCTTGCCTTTATGGAGTACATGTCCCGCAGGCGAATAACCCTCGCCGGTCACTTCCAGACTCCGTCCGCCGTTCCACACCCGCGTTACCGTCATTTTATTCTGAGTGAGCGTCCCCGTCTTATCTGAGCAAATGACCGAGGCACAGCCCAGGGTCTCTACGGACGGCAGCTTCCGTACGATGGCCTTGCGCTTGATCATCCGCTGGACACCCAGGGCAAGAGCAATGGTTACAATCGCCGGAAGACCTTCCGGAATGGCTGCTACAGCCAGACTTACACCTGCCAGGAACATCGCCGGTGCGGGCTGTCCATGCAGAATCCCTGCAAGAACAACGACAATCGTGAGGCCCAGGGAGACATAGATCAGAATCTTGCCAAGCTGCTCCAGACGGTGCTGCAGCGGCGTTTCCTGGGTTTCTGTATTCTGGATCAGGTCAGCAATCTTGCCCATCTCGGTATTCATGCCGGTGCGGATGACGACTGCCCGGCCTGTTCCCCGGGTCACCATCGTGCCCATGAAGCCGATATTCTTCTGGTCGCCAAGGGGAATCTCTTCGGCATGAATCGCCTCCGCATGCTTGGAGACCGGTAAGGATTCCCCCGTCAGTGCCGATTCTTCGGCGTAGAGGGCGCTGCACTGCAGCCAGCGGACATCCGCAGGGATACGGTCACCGCTCTCCAGCAGGACGATATCACCGGGGACCAGCATTTTGGCTGCAATCACTTCCTGCTTCCCGCTGCGCAATACCTTGGCAGACGGGGCAGACAGCTGTTTCAGTGCCCGGAGCGAACGCTCTGCGCGGAACTCCTGTACGAAACCGAGTACCCCGTTAAGCAGAATAATGGCAATAATCGTAATCGCATCGAGATATTCGCCAAGCAGGCCGGATACCAGTGTCGCACCCATCAGCACCAGCACCATGAAATCCTTGAACTGATTGAGCATGAGCATAACAGGCGATACCTTTTTGCCCTCCGACAGCTCATTGTACCCGCTCTCTTTACGTCTCTCTGCAGCAGCCTCAGCACTCAGACCCTCTCCCGGATGAACGCTGAACATCTCCTGCAGCTCCTCTGCACCGAGGCGGTGCCAACTTTTTTGTTCCATGACTTATCTTTCCCCTCCCGGTCGTTTCTTGACTTCCGGCGGCGCACAGCTTTTCCACCTGTTCATGTCCAAGTGTATTCATGGTCGTCCCAAATTATCACCGCATCCGGTTTCTCCTTTTGCGCGAACGAGTGAAAGTATGGCATCATAGAGGGAGTACATTATTTTTAGGCGACAGGAGAACTTTATCATGGCATTAGACGGTATCGTTACCAAAGCGATCGTGCATGAGCTTCAATCCTTCATTGGTGCACGCGTCAGCAAAATATATCAACCCAGCACACATGACCTGATCTTCACCCTTCGCGGTGCGGGCGGCGGCGGTAAGCTGCTGCTGTCAGCGAATCCGACCTATCCCCGGCTGCATCTGACCGAGAGAAGCACTATCAATCCGGCGGAAGCGCCCATGTTCTGCATGCTGATGCGCAAGCATTGTGAAGGCGGCACCATTGAGAGCATCACGCAGGTGGGCATGGAGCGGATCATTCATATCACTATCAGGACCCGGGATGAGCTGGGAGATGTCTCCGCCAAAAAGATCATCATTGAGCTGATGGGACGGCATAGCAACATCATTCTGACCGAGCTGTCCACCGGCACGATTATTGACGGGATTCATCATGTCACCCCGTCGATCAGCAGCTACCGGGTCGTTATGCCGGGAGCAGCCTATACCGAGCCGCCGCAGCAGCATAAGCTGAATCCGCTCGGCATAAGCCAGGCCGCTTTCATCTCGTTGATGGCTTCGGCAGAAGAAGCTGCCCTGTATGCTGCGGAGCATCCGGAGGAGCCTGAGGAGGATATGATCGAGGGCGAGATTGCGGGGCTTCTAGCCTCACTGGAAGAACCGAAAGCCGACGGCTCCGGCGGCCCTTCCCCATCAGACGACCCTGCGGGCTGGCTGGTGCATGCTTTTAACGGCCTGAGTCCGCTCATTGCCGGTGAGATCGTCCACCGCTACAAGGTACTCGGGGGCGATGCCCAGGAGTTCAGCAGCGGGGTAAACCACCCGGACCAGCTGTGGGAAGCCTTCAATTCTGTAATGGAGCCGGTTAGGGAGCTCCGGTTCTCGCCGGTCTCCGGCTTGAATGCCAAAGGCAAACCGATCTTTTCCGCCATACCGCTGAAGCTGATGGGCGGGAATGTGAAGCAGTACAGCTCCATCAGCACATGCCTGGAGGATTATTACGGGGATAAAGCGGAGAAGGATACCGTGAAGCAGCGGGTAAGCGACCTGATCCGTTTCCTCGGCAATGAGCGCGGCAAAAACATCAAGAAGCTTGCCAATCTGCAGAAGGATCTGGACGAGGCCCAGGACGCCGACCAGTTCCGGATCTGGGGCGAGCTGCTGTTCGCTTCCCTGCACACTTTGAACAAAGGGGATAAGACGGCAAAGCTAGTAAACTATTACGATGAGAATCAGGCGGAAATCACTGTTCCGCTAGATCCGCTCTTAAGCCCTACGGACAATGCGCAGCGCTATTTCAAGAAATACAACAAATATAAGAACAGCCTGCGGGTCATCGGCGAACAGCTGCTCAAGACCCATGAGGAGATTGCCTACATGGAGACGCTGCAGCAACAGCTCGCCCACGCCTCACTGAATGATATCGAGGAAATCCGTGAGGAGCTGGTAAGCCAGGGCTACCTGCGTGACCGCAGCAAAAAGGGCAAAAAGAAGAAGAAGGCGACCCGCCCTACCCTGCAGGTGTTCACCTCTTCCGAAGGCATCGACATCTATGTAGGCAAAAACAATCTGCAGAACGAATATGTCACCAACCGTCTGGCTTCGGCGAACGATACCTGGCTGCACACCAAAGACATTCCGGGTTCGCATGTGGTTATCCGCAGCGAGGAATTCGGCGATGCCACCTTAGAAGAAGCTGCACAGCTCGCCGCTTACTTCAGCCAGGCGAAGCAGTCGAGCAGCGTTCCGGTAGACAGCACCCTGATCCGGTACGTCCGCAAGCCAAGCGGGGCTAAACCGGGCTTCGTCATCTACGATCATCAGCGGACGCTATTCGTCACACCGGATGAAGAGCGTATCAAAGGTCTGGCAAGCGTTCTGCGAAGCTAGCCCCGGGAAACCAAACAACCTCCAGCCACTGGCATCATCGCCAATGGAATGGAGGTTGTTTTTGGTATTGCCGCCCTACAAGTTTCATAGGGCAGGTATTTTCACAGGCTACCGGCCTTTCCTAGGGCGGATCGCTTACCATTCAGGTTCAGGCTCAGCTTCGGGCTGCCTTCAACTGCTCCAGCACAGCTGTGGATACATGGACACTGCCGATATCCCCGTGGAAAATCACGCCATGCCGCGCCCCATGGAAATCCGAGCCGCCGGTGACCAGCAGGCCGAATTCCTCAGCCAGCGCAAGATAACGCTCATGCTCCGCCGGACCATGATCGGAATGGTAGACCTCGATTCCGCGCAGAGCACCGGTCTCCAGGATCTTCCGCACCAGTTCATCATCCCCGTAAATACCGGGATGGGCCAGCACCGCTGCACCGCCCGCTTCCTGTATCCAGCGGCAAGCGGTTTCCGGCGTGATGCGCGGAGGCGATACATACGCCGCTGCACCTTCAGCCAGATATTTATCGAACGCATCCCGCATGTCCGCTGCCGCTCCCAGGCGCACTAGCTCATCGGCAATATGCGGCCGGCCAACACTCTCATCCGGCTTCAGCTCTCTGCCCATGCCCGATAACACCTGCTCCATGCTGATCTCAATCCCCAGCCCGCGAAGCTTGTCTATTATTGCCTCATTTCGCCCCAGGCGGGTATTCCGCTGCTGTTCCAGCCGGGACAGGAACAGCTCCTGCTCTGTATCGATATAATAGCCGAGCACGTGAATCTCTTTCCCTCCGGCCCGCGTACTGATCTCTACACCGGGAACCACCGTAATTCCCAGCCGCTTACCGGCTTCCAGCGCTTCTGCAATACCGCTTACGGTATCATGGTCGGTAATGGCTACCGCCGCCAGCCCTTTCTCATAAGCCAGACGCACATTCTCAGCCGGAGGCTGCATACCGTCCGAAGCCTGTGTGTGGCTATGCAGATCACATCTTCCCGGCGCGGGCCCCTCTTCGATTCCCTGCGTATGTTCACTGTTATTATTCTTCTCTTCCATATGAATGCCCCTCCATTCTCCAAGTTATATCTTGTCTGCGGCGTTCTTATTCAGCTATTGCCCGTCCGCATGCTGGCGCAGGAAGGTCAGGAACGTTACAGCCGAAATCGGCAGCAGCGTCGACTTCAGATGAATCGCGTAGAACTGCCGTTTGAACGAGGCATCAGTGAGATTGACAATCTTCAGCAGTCCGAGCGCCACCTCATGCTTAACCGATGATGTTGAAATAATCGTAATTCCAAGCCCGGCCTCCACTGCCGACTTCACTGCGCCTGTACTGCCCAGCTCCATCACAATCCGCATGGCACCGGGATCAAGCCCCTTCGCTACCAGCTGCTCTTCCATCACTCTCCGTGTCCCTGAGCCCTGCTCACGCAGCACGAACGGATAGCCGAGCGCATCGCTTAGGGTAACTTCAGCCTGGTCCGCCAGCGTATGACCCTGCGGAACGATCAACTTGAGCTCATCGCCCATAACGGGCTCGATGACCATATCCGGATGGGACACCGGCGCTTCGATCAGCCCGAAGTTCAGCTGGTGTTTGTTAATCTCCTCCATAATCTGCGTGGTGTTCATCACCTTCATCATGATTGAGATGTTCGGGTATTCCCTGCCGAAGGGGCCGAGCAGGCGCGGAAGCACATATTCGCCGATCGTCAGGCTCGCGCCCAGCTGCAGCCGGCCCTCCAGCATATGGGTGAAGGCTGACATCGCCTGATCCGTCTCCCGCATCAGCTGCATACTGCGCAGCGCGAATGGCATCAGCGTGCGGCCGGCTTCGGAGAGCATTATTTTTTTAGTCGACCGGTCAAACAGCTTGGCTCCGAAATAATCCTCCAGCGCCTGAATCTGCATCGTCACTGCGGGCTGTGTCATATGCAGCGTCAGTGCCGCCGCCGAGAAGCTGCCCCGTTCGGATACGGTATAAAAAATATGTAGCTGGTGAAAGTTCATGCTTTTCTGACTCCTTTTCAAAATAACCACTCAAAGTGGCGATTTGCTTCGAATGA
Organism: Paenibacillus sp. FSL R10-2199; assembly: GCF_038000235.1. NCBI lineage: Bacteria > Bacillati > Bacillota > Bacilli > Caryophanales > Paenibacillaceae > Paenibacillus > Paenibacillus sp. FSL R10-2199. The sequence continues at coordinate 5,898,355 of NZ_JBBOBO010000001.1, forward strand.
ATGGCAATTCTTCAAAAAAGGGCACGCAGCCATAAGCCGCATGCCTTCGTTGCCATACTCTCTTCTACTTGCGTCTGCGGCGCTTCTTCATCAGCTTCATGCGGCGGGAGTGGCGCAGCCACGAATAGTATTTCTTGAGATCCCGCAGCTGGGGAGTCGCCGAAATCCGGCCGAGAAACGACACCACCACCATGACGTACAGCGGCTCACCGGAGAGCGTGGTTACGCCCTCAAGCTGCCTGAAATCGACCACAATCACCGTATCATCGTCGATCAGATAGGCATTATACTCACTGTGCGAATAGGGTCTAACCCTGTTCTGCTTCAAGCATTGCCAGATCCATGCCGTCACTTCGCCGTTCCCGTTATTCTCCTCAGCGACCCGGTCCGCATAGCGGCTCTTCGCATACTGGGTAAGCACGATATCGGCAATCCCGTAGTTATTCAGCACGATATGGAAGGGCTCATACGCCCCCCACCATTCCATCCCCTTGCCATGCATTGTCATCACACTCCACGTAAAAGGGTCTTGGCATGCTCTTATTGTTGTCAATCTTACCGCATTGATGTCTGTTGTTCAAGCATTCCGCCCTCCCTGTGAAGTGTACAGGCGTGAGTCTTAGTGTCCGATCTTGTGCAGGCTGATATCGCTGTCATCGACATAGCTGCTGCCTTTGATCATTTTGCAGCTTTTTTTGAAGCGGGCCGCTTCTTCGGACAGATCCTCAACCGAAGCGAATCTGCGGCTGCGGTTGGTTACAACGGCGATGGAGATCGAGACCAGCGGAATCTCCTCCATCCGTCCTGAACGGCTCTCGGTCAGCACAAACTGCTGGGCCAGATGCCCGGCATGATAGAAATCTTGTACCACCATATCGAACGCCCTGATGATGCTCCTGCAGCACTCCTCATATTGATAATGGCTGATGAAGATAATAAAGTCATCCCCGCCGATATGTCCCAAAAAACCGTCCAGACGCAGCGCCTCATGCTTCAGAAGCTCCGCCGTAGCCTGAATCATCCGGTCGCCTTCCTTGAACCCGTATGTATCGTTGTAGGCCTTAAAGTGATCCAGATCAATGTAAAGAACACTGAACTGCTCCTGCAGCAGCGATTTAACCATCCACTCTGTAATACTGACATTGCCCGGCAGTCCCGTTAACGGGTTCAGAAAGCTGGCCGCCACCGCCTGAATTTCCGCAAAATTAAGCAGCAGATCCCGCACGCTCACCGCTCCGGACAATGCGTTCCCGTGGGTGACGATCACATAGTCGTACAGATTCTCTTCGTTCCTGGCCATAGCCAGCCTGCTCACCTCAATGATTGGCGTCTTATAGTCCACCACAAGCGGATTTTTATCCATCACCAGCTCCACGGATCTGCCCATATACAGCGTATAACCATACAGCGTACCGATCTGCTGATAAAAACGGATTCTCATGATGAGCGCTACCGTACAGCCATTGTCAGTTACTGCGACGCCCTGGAGCTGTGGATTCTTTTTGAAAATCTGATCTACATACTCACATTTGTGATGGATCGTAATCTCCGGAATCTGTTCGGCGATTTCACCAATTTGAAGAAACATGCCTATACCCTCCTCTTACTGGAAACGGCAGTGCCGAAGACGGGAATCCTCCATGCTCAGGCAGATGGGCCGGTCTTCCAAGCGCATAACCTTGACCAAACTCCACTCCTGCCATCTGCAAAAAAAGCAGCTCCTGCGCCGTCTCGATGCCTTCGGCAATCACCCGGGTAGACGAGCGCTCCGCGTATTCCCGGACCAGCTCCAGCAGCTCCTGCTGTTCCCTGCTGCTGTGAATCCCGCGGATCAGCGACTTGTCCAGCTTAATGAACTCCGGCTTCAGGTAGACCAGCGTCTTGAGACTATTGTAGCCGGAGCCGGCATCGTCCACCGCAATTCTGAAGCCCTGTTCACGATAATGGGACAACACTTTCTCGAATCCGATATAATCCTGCACGGCCTGACGTTCCGTCAGCTCAAACACTACACGCTCCGGCGCAAGCCCCAGCTCCTTCAGGAGGGTAAGGGTTTCACCGCTTTTGTGGCGGGAATCATTCAGCACCCCCGGATGCACATTAACAAATACCAGCTTATCACCCGCAGCATCAGCCTCCGGCAGCCTCTCCATATAACGGGACAAGGACATTCTCCTGCAGTACTGCTCGAATCTGAACATCTGCTCTGTCCTTCCGGCAAAATCATAGAAATGCTCGGTGCTCGGGAACTGCGGAGAACTGGGCGGACGGTTCAGCACTTCATGTCCGATCGTTGTCCCGCTCCGCAGATGCAGAATCGGCTGAAAGTATGTATCCAGCATCTCCTTATCCATAATATCAAGCAGCACCGATAATCTGCCCAGTTCCCTGGCTTCTTCCCTGAATCTTCCGCTCAGATGCTGAAAGTATTGCGGCAGCGCCGCGAGCTTGCGGGACAGTGTCCCTGATTTATTCATTTTATCACCTGTATGTTTTCTTCGTGAATTTTGTCACCCTCTCTCCAGCATAGTCCGGAAGTATTAAGCAGGTATAAACTATGGGCGGCAGTCACCGGTTTCCGGCAGTAATTTAGGACAATCCCGGACTGGTATAGCGTCAGATTCACACTAGTACAAATCACTTAGGCAAAACGCCTGCTGAGGGTCTGCAGTGATCCGGTTATGGTATATGCCTAGGAGTATCCGGTATGCTTAATTGCACTTTGTACAACTAAATCCTCTGACTTTGAACCCCCTCAACGTTTAGTTGTATTTCGTGCAATTAAAGTGGCTGTTGCAGAAGGTTTCCACCCAATTTGGCAGATTTAGTTGTACAGAATACAGTTATACGGAGCAAACACATCTTTTCGCTGTTTTTAACTGCACAAACTACAACTATCATTGAATACCCAATTGATTCTGGATACACAAATTGTTGCATTAAATGAGCTGTTGTACTAACCGGAACATACTCAAGGTATTTCCGGGTACAGCAAATAACCTCAGGCCCGCATTGGCGGAATGAGGTTAGGTTAGAAACACAAAAGAGCATGTGACTTATAGGATACGTTAGAATTAAAGCTCAGTTACAGCTCCAGGCCCACTCCGCTCATTCTGAGCTCCAGCATCCTGGCGATCAGGCTGCCCAGATGGGCGCCGGCCTCTACCGGAGGAGTACCTCCCTGATGAATGTTGGATAGGACCATCCGCTGGGAATCTGTCATTCCGGAACGCGGCCTGTAGCCAAGATAAGCACTCATGGACCGGGAGGTGATCAGCCCCGGACGTTCCCCGATCAGCAGAACAATCACTTCGGGCTCCAGAATATCGCCAATAGCATTCATACAGCCGACCCTGGCCTTCCGCACAAAAAACGGCGTCCCCGCAGTAAGCCCGTGAACCGCCAGAGAGTCCAGCAGCGCCGGATAGATATCCCGCAGGTTGCTTTCAATGGCATCGGCACTTAGTCCGTCCGACACCACAATCTGCACCTGCGGAGCCTGGATACAGCGCTCCCGCAGAAGCCGGATACTGCTCTCCGGCAGCTGCCGGCCCAGATCCGGCCGTTTGAGGTACAGCTCCTTGTCCGTCACCTCTGAGTTAACCGCAAACAGCTCCAGATCATCCAGCAAGATGCTGCTGACGCTGCCGTATACTGAATCGACTGCAGCCGCATGATCCAGGCGCAGCTGCAGCTGCTCACGGGTCGTCGGCCGTGTTCCTGCCCGGCCTGTGCCGATCCGCGCCGGTGTAGCCTTACGCAATCTTTCCATTCCATCCGGATCGTGGAATACCATGCTTGCTCCTCCTTCATTGTTTAGAAAAACCGCGTCGGATCACCGGCAAGTGCAGTCAGTCGGCCATTCTTCAGGATACCCATTTTTTCCGCCCAAGCTGAGAACTCTGCCCCCGGCTGCAGACGCAGCAGCTCACGTACAGTAGCAATATCATGAAAGCTGGTCGACTGGTAATTCAGCATGCAGTCATCCGCCATCGGTACCCCGATGAAGAAGTTCACTCCGGCGGCCGCCAGGAGGACAGCTAAGTTATCCATGTCATTCTGGTCTGCCTTCATGTGGTTCGTATAACAGACATCCACACCCATCGGGAGTCCCTGGATCTTGCCCATGAAATGATCCTCAAGCCCGGCCCGGATTACCTGCTTGCTGTCATACAGGTACTCAGGTCCGATAAAACCGACGACGGTGTTCACCAGAAACGGCTTGAATGCTTTGGCCAGACCATAGCAGCGGGATTCCAGTGTAAGCTGGTCCACACCGTGATGACTGCCCGCTGACAGCTCAGATCCCTGGCCCGTCTCGAAATACCAGCGGTTCTCCCCGCTGGCCGTGCCGGACTCCCGGATCAGCTGATCCGCCTCCTGCAGCAGCCGCAGATCAATCCCGAAGGATTGGTTGCCGCTCTCTGTACCGGCAAGACTCTGGAAGATCAGATCCGCCGGAGCCCCCTTGGATATGGCTCTCATCTGGGTGGTCACATGGGCAAGCACACTGTTTTGCGTTGGTATGCCCCATCTGTGAATGACCTCTTTGGTTTCGTGGAGGAGGCGGATAATATTGTCTGTTGTATCAATGACAGGATTGATACCGATTACCGCATCCCCGATGCCGTAGCTCAATGCTTCATAGATGGAAGCCTTCATCCCCAGCGGATCATCCGTAGGATGATTGGGCTGGGCCCGGCTCCCGAGCCGCCCGCGTTCTCCCAGCGTAGTATTGCAGCGGGTAATCACTTCACACTTGGCCGCGGTCTGGATCAGATCCAGATTAGACATCAGCTTGGCCGCCGCAGCGGCCATCTCACTATTCAGGCCTCTGCCGATCCGGCGCACCTCAGTCTCAGATGCAGCGAGCAGATGTTCTCTCAGCTCTCCAACCGTCCAGTTGCGGATCGTTTCGTAGACCGCTTCATCGACTCCCTCTTCGATCACTCTGGACACCTCGTCAGTCTCTGGAGGCAGCAGCGGGTGGCTGCGGATATCCGCAAGGGTCAAATCGGCCAGCACAAGCTTGGCTGCCATCCGTTCGCGGTCGTCCGCTGCAGCGATTCCGGCAAGCTGGTCCCCGGACTTTTCTTCATTTGCCTTGGCAAACAGCTCCTTCAGATCATGAAACCGGTAGCTCTCGCCAAGCAGGGAGACTGTCAGCTTCATCGGTTATCACTTCCTTTCCGCCTAATTTGTTGAATTGAAAACCAGGGTCTTAACGGCAACCGGTATATAATTCCCGTCCGCCGGGATTCCAATGTCAATATAATCGCCATGCGCCACTGTAATCTGGTCCAGACAGACGCAGGCTTGCCGGCCTTGGGATAGCAGATAGATACAATTGCCCAAAGCTTTGGCAATGTCATTCTCACAGATCAGGATGCAAAGCTTCAGCTTATACTTCCGGGAACACCCGGTCACTGCTTCAGCAATCCGGCGTAACACAGCATAGGAACAGGGGGTGATTTCCGGGATGGCGATTGCAAACTGCATTACTTCCGGTTCAATTGAACCGTGCCTTATGGCTCCCGCAGCAAAAGCGGCTTGTATAGAGGCTAAAAACGCATCCGGCTGCTCAACATCCTGGACCTGTACGGGCCAGACCAGCTCTACAACGGGAATATTCCGCAACGGCAGCAGGTTGGGGTCTGCATAAACCGTTGAACCGCTGAGCTGCAGGGTATGAACACCGGCACCAATCACTGTAGCCCGCTGCGCGCCTGGAGCGGCCTGCAGCTTCACCGGGTAGTGTTCGGCCGCCTTTTTAATGGCATGAGCCAGCAGCGGCCCGATATCCCCATACCTTGCAGTCTCCGCGATATTGCGGGGAGCGGCCTGCTCCATTAATGCACCCACACCCCCGGAGATCCAAAGCTCCGTAACTGTAGCCTCTCTTGCAAATGCAGCCGGAAGGTCCGGGTGACCATAGATTAATGGACAGGCTTGCGGATCACTGCCCTTAAGCAGGACCTCCAGCAGCAGTTCACTCCATCTCCGGGTGACCTCCTGCAGCACAGGCCAGTCCGCCTGCTCCCCCTCTTGCAGCCACAGCCCTTCACGGTTCAGCCATTGCCGGGCTGCGGGATATATTTTCGCTACGGTTCCAGCCTTATCCAGCATGATCAGCCGGCCGCCGATATGAAAGTTCAAGGTTCCTTTGCAACTTCCGCTATTGAAATATGCCGCGTTTGCCGTACCGCCTCCGATATCCACATTGACTATCGTCCCCGCCGCTCTTTGCGAATGAGCTTCCGCTCCAGCGCCTTTACCTGCAAGGACAGCCTCCAGATCCCCGCCTGCCTGGGCAACCACGAACTCTCCCGACTCCCCCGCCAGCTGATGGAGGATGGAATCCGCGTTCGGTCTTACCGCCGTTTCTCCAGTAATAATGACAGCCCCTGTATCTACCTCCTCAGGCTTCAGTGCCGCGCTGTGGTACTCTGCCGACAGGATCTGCTGTAGCGCCGGAAGATCGATTTGCGATTCGCCTATCAGCGGTGTTAGATGCATCGGGCTCTCATATATAATATTCCGCTCCGTGATTTGATATTGCGGCAGCATGGACAGACCATATCTCCGTCCGACCGTAAGTCTGCTGAAGACTATTTTAGTCGTACTTGTTCCAATATCAATTCCGACACTGGTGATTTCGCGCTTCGGTTCTATGCCGTTCCCTCCCGCCTGCTCCAGTGCCAAAATAATTGCCAAAGTATAAAAAAAAGACGCCTTATCAGCCTTGCACCGCTCTGCCATGCCTGCCTATTACGTCTGAGACCTCTGTTGAACTCATTGTGTTGTATTTATTGTATTGTATTTATTGTATAGATCTATTGCAGATAATCCCAGCGGGATCAGCTTGCTTTCCTTGAGGATATAGTAAGTCACCGGCGATTAGCTGTCAATTTAGTTAACATTCCCCCGGGAAAATGTCATCCATCCCGCTTTCGGCAGATTCCAAGGTAATCATACCCCATTCGGTTCATTGCCCCATCGCTGGAGTATTGTACTCGGTTTTTCACATACATTTGGCTCGTCTTCCCTATCGCTGGAGATTGTATTCGGTTTTTCGCATACATTTGGCTCTTCTACCCCATCATTGGCAGATTGTATTCGGTTTTTCGCATACATTTGGCTCTTCTACCCCATCATTGGCAGATTGTATTCGGTTTTTCGCATACATTTGGCTCATCTACCCTATCATTGGAGCATTGTACTCGGTTTTTCGCATACATTTGGCTCATCTACCCTATCATTGGAGCATTGTACTCGGTTTTTCGCATACATTCGGCTCATCTACCCTATCATTGGCACATTGTATTCGGTTTTTCGCTTACATTCGGCTCATCTACCCTATCATTGGCACATTGTATTCGGTTTTCCGCTTACATTCGGCTCGTCTGCCCTACCGCTGGCAAATTGTTTATGTGATCATAAAATATATTAAATACAAAAAAACAGACGCCAGCGGCGCCTGTCCAAAATGGCTATATTTAAATTTACAAACCGTAATAACGGGACTTGTCCGGTCCATTGCTGGTGTATTCAGTCTTGAGTTCATTGCGGTAGGAACGTTCAATCTTACGCACGTAGGAAAGTCTGCGGACATTCTTCATAACTTCCTCGGCGCGTTCCGCGTTCACATACATTACCGCATAGTGCATCTTTCGGGAAACATAGTGCAGTGTTCCGTATTTCTCCAGGTTACGCGCTGCCTTGACGTCGCTAACCCAAACGATATAACCTGTCCGTTCCGCAAACATAAGCTCATCCGCCTTTCTTTCTCTATTCTCTATACGGCCAGCTTATCCGCAAGAGCATTTGCCTCCGCTGCCGCATCCGCCTTTGGGGGACGGGTCATTGCTCGGAACCTTGATGCTGTCCGATACCGAGAAGGCGATTGCTTCAGACATGGAGTGAAGAATATCATCCAGCGTCTTCTCCGCATTCTTGAAGCGGACAACCTCTTCGAACTGTTCCAGCTCCCGCTCTACTAACTCAACCTCATCCTTGGCCGAATGATAGTTCGGGTGAAAATGTCCAAACCGCTGTGTCTCCTCAAACAGCTCCTTCTTGCTCTGCAGCCGTCTGACCATGGCCTGGATTTCGGGGCTCTGATCGACCCGCCCTTTCCAGTATAAGTAATCCGACACTTCGGCGGATTGATTAATCATATCGCCTAATTCATAGGCGTATGTCAGCACTTCGGCCATATCGACCGTATTTAATTCCGCTACGCTCATGAACTTCAACTCTTTTCTGCATTAATGTTCTACCGCAAACGGTAGACTACCTTATCATAACATATCCGGCTGCTCGAGAAGAAGAGGAATTTCTCTGTTTGACCGGATGCAGCAGCTTCATTTCCTGCCAGTCTTCGGCGGCAAGCTGCATCTGCTCTACAGTCCCTGAACCTGAACGCAGCAGATTCCCCCGTACTCTCCACGGGCGGCCGCTTATTTGCTCCGGAATGAAGTCTGCAGTTTCGCCCTGCACAGAAATTCTAACCTTGATTCCCCAGCCCAGCGCCTGCTCCATCACCTTCTGCGCCGTAGTCACATGGTATTGCCTCCACTTGTTGAACCACATTTGCGGAACGGCATCTTCACCCGGAAGCAGCTCCTGATCCTGCGCTGTCCCCGCCAATGGCAGGAGCTTCGGATACGCTGCAGCACCAAGCAGTCCCCGTTCCCCGACGGGAGAAGGAAGCTCATAACGGAATGTTGCTGCGGGCCGTTCAAAAGGTCCGAACGGGTTGTAAGGCTGCAAGGCCTCCTCCCGGCCGCCGATGATTCTTGGCGGAGCCAGCCCGGCTGCAGCCAGCTCCTTGCGCAGCTGGCCGACAGATTCCGGGCGAACGATGAAGTGGAGCGGGCCAATCCGGGTCAGAATATCCTGCAGCCGGGGATGCGCAGCAATATCTCCGCTCTCCTGTTCACCTGCACAGGACAACAGAATAACCTCGGACAATGATGTCCGCCCGATTCCCTTAGCCCACTGCCGAAGCGACAGCTCCACCTGCTCCGGCAGCCCCCCCTGAGCATGCGCGGTAAGCCAAGCAATGGCATTCCCTGGAGGACAGCCCAGCTCTGCTGCGGACTCCAGCATTTCCCGGGTCAGCCGGAAGCTCCAGAGGTCCTGATTATGCAGCAGTTCGGCGTATCCTGCCAGGGTCCAGCGGATGGTATACGGAACTTCAGGCGGGACCAGCACCTCGAAATCCGGCTGGACAACGAACCTGCCGGCCGCAGGTACAGCAAATTCTGCAGGCAAACCCCAGTCCGCGCTAGTCTCCCCTGGCTTCAATGAGCTGCCGGAGAGTGACTGCACCTGCACCTGCTCCTGCTCCTGCTCCTGCTCCTGCTCATAATCATGCTCATGTTCTGGCCGGCCTTCTGGTACAGCAGATCCGCCGCAGGCTTCATCTGGCTGCGATTCCTCCGCTTTCACTATACCTGTATCTTCTCCGCTTATCTCCGGCTCTATTGTACCTGCCGAAGCTCCGTCCAGTTGCGGCTTCACTGCCTTCCACCGGAAGCAGGGCTCTCCCTCGGCTGAATAACCCAGGTCACACCAGCCGAAGCCTGCCAGGCAGCGGAGCCAGGCCATGGCGGACGCATGCAGCTCCGGACCGTCCGGCCCAGCAACAGACTGCTCTTTGGCAAGGCCGCTCTGTATCATCCATTCCAGAAGAGGCGGCACGGCAAACCATTCTCCCGGGGGGAATTCCGCCGTGGAGATCAGATGTCTGAAATGCTGTCCGGCAGGCTCCGGTAAGCCGTATCGGCTAATTACAATGCGGTATAGCGTATCGGTCATCTCCTGCTCAGTCAGCGCCAGCCAGCACTGCAGCTTCGTTATGTCTATTAAATATCCGCTGCTGCTGCGGCTGATCAGACCCAGAACAGCCATCAAATCTACGATAACGGTTACCGGAAGCGGGTAAGGCTCAGAACTGGCCTGGTTGAGCTTAAGTCCAGCAAGATGCTCCTCCTGCATCGACAGCTGGCCTGCCAGCAGACCGAGCTGCTTCTTGTGTATAAGTCCCTTGGACGTCAGCGGCAAGCCCTCCCGCGCTGTAAATAACAGTCCCCGGAACAGCTCGGCAGCCAGACCCGTGCAGGCAGCAAGCTGGGCCTGTACATCTGTTTCTCCAAGACTCTGCGGACGGGTAGGCCAGAAGCTCCGCACGATCCGGGGGAACCTCTGCTGCGGGATCTGATACAGCTTCTCTCCCCACATTTTCTGGCGCAGCTCCAGCATCCCTGCCATGAGCAGCTCATTCAGCGCCAGCTCCTGCTCAGCACGGCACAGGAATGCCGGCCGCAGCCGTTCAATGGTATCCGCCGCCCAAGGACTGGCTGCGTGTTCCGCACAAATCGCCTGGAGCACTGCCTGCGCTTCCGGCGTCAGCTTCTGAATATCTGCATCAGGCTCCTGTCTCATCATAGAATAGCCTCCTCCGCGGATTCCAGCATTCTGACTGCGTAATCGTAGCCTTGCTCGGTTAAAAACATCCTGCGCCGCAAGGCAAATTCCTGCTCCCTGCTGTCCCCCGAGACCAGCGTATAGAAATACGCCTTGTTGTCGCCCGGCTTAGGCCGCAAAATACGCCCCAGCCGCTGAGCCTCCTCCTGCCGTGAGCCGAAGGCTCCGGATACCTCAATCGCCACCGAGGCATCCGGCAGATTGACGGCAAAATTAGCCACCTTCGAAACGACCAGCAGGGGCAACCGCCCTTCGTTGAAGGCGGCATACAATGCGCTCCGTTCCTTCTGTGTAGTTTTGCCGGTAATAAGCGGTGCGCCCAGAGTCTCCGCCAGCTGCTCCAGCTGGTCCAGGTACTGGCCGATCACCAAGATCGCCGCCCCGGCATGTGTCGCAGCAATCGATGCCGCGGCCGTAGCCTTAGCCTGATTGCCGGCCGCAAGGCGGAACTGTTCTTTCGCCCCGGCATAGATATATTGCTGCCGCAGCCGCTCATCCATCGGGACTATCACTTCTGTACAATCCACTGCCGCAATCCATCCCTGCCTCTCCAGCACCTTCCAGGGTAGATCGTAACATTTGGGCCCGATCAGGGAGAACACATCACCTTCCCTGCCGTCCTCCCGGACCAGCGTTGCTGTAAGACCCAGCCGGCGCGTAGCCTGAATGTCTGCCGTTGCCCTGAAGACAGGAGCCGGAAGCAGATGGACCTCATCATAAATTATGAGTCCCCAGTTCCGCTCATTGAACAGATTCATGTGGACAAACGGCCCTCCCTTGGCTGTACGGTGGGTCAGAATCTGATAGGTGGCGACCGTGACAGGCCGTACCTCCCGCTTCTCACCGGAATATTCCCCGACTTCATCCACGTTCAGGGTCGTCCGCTGCAGCAGCTCACCCCGCCACTGCTCGACCGAGGTCGTGCTGGAGGTAAGAATCAGCGTTTCACACTGCAGATGCTCCAGTACTGCAATCCCTACTACCGTTTTGCCCGCACCGCAAGGCAGAACAACAACACCGCTGCCGCCGATGCCCCCAATCCCCTGGAACTGCTGTACAGCATCTCTCTGGTAATCCCGGAGCCCGAAAGCCTCGCCGCTAATTCCGGCCCCCTTCCCCGCTTCCTCCGTCCAGGCAAGCTTCAGCTCCTGCCCGTCCCGGAAACCGGCATAATCGAGTACAGGATAACCAAGTCCTGTTAATTTCTGCTTGAGCAGCCCCCTGTTGCTCTTCGGACAATGGCTCTGCAAAGAGCCTGCCCTGTACCAGCCCAGCTCTTTCAGAATCAGGCTGCCCTCCAGTTCATCCAGCAGTCCGGCCTGATCAGCCGAGAGCGTAATGAGCAGCGGATCAGTTTCATGCGTGCGCAGCTGCAATCTTCCGTACCGGGCCATCAGCTGCCTGATTTCACCCTCAAGGCCGGAGGGAATTCCCCAGCGTGACAGCATGCGGAGCTTAGCAATAACCGCCTCTGCCTCCTGGCCTCCAGCCGCTGCATTCCACAGGGACAACGGCGTTATCCGGTAGGTGTGATAGACCGGAGGGCTTTTGACAAGCTCGGCAAAATCAGCCAGGACTGCCCGGGCTTCCTCATATCCGGGATGGCCGCATTCCAGCAGAATGGTCCGGTCGTTTCTGGTAATGCACGCACCCTTTCCATCAGCATTCATAGTATTCCCTCCTTGTGATCTACAGTGTATAAGCTTTAATACAGCAGGAAATGGATTATCCCCATAAACAGGTAGCACAAAATAACCCCACAACGTGGGGCTTTCTGCATATTAATTTCAATTTTGAAAAAGCCCACCTCCGTTTAACGGACATGAGCTTCCCATAACCCTATTTAATGCAGCTGCCGCTGGGAGATTCCGCTTAACGCCTCTGCTGCCTCATCCGCATAAATCCTTTTCACCGCCAAGTCGCCAAGCGACACAATTCCGATCAGCTTCTTGTCACGGGTCACCGGAATACGGCGGATTTGCCTTGAAGCCATCAGTTCCGCTGCCTCATCAACAGAAGCCGTCTCCGAAATGGAGATAACCTCCCGGCTCATGACGGTTTCAACGGCTGTGGAGCCGGGATGCTTGTCCGCATAGCCTCGTAATACAAGATCACGGTCCGTGATTACACCCAGCAGCGTTGCCCCGTCGGCCGAATCTACTACAGGAATGAAGCCCGTCCCGTAATCTCTCATTTTGACGGCAACCTCATAGATATTATCGAGCAGCGTGACCGAAGCCGGATTGGCGGTCATTACTTCCTTGACTGTCTTCAAGAATGAACCCTCCTGTCTGCCATGTCACCATGCCATTTGTGAGTAGTTTTTCCTCAAGCGTCAAATATTATACAAATACATTATTGTTCATTCAGACAGGAATCGGCCATGGCTACCAGAAGCTTCGCCCCATAGAGCATGGCATCCTCGTCAAAATCAAATTTGCTGTGATGATGCGGATAGACGGCATCCTTGGCAGGATTGCCAGCGCCCACAAAGATGAAGCAGCCGGGGATTTCCTTAACATAATAGGAGAAGTCCTCCGCAGGCATAATTTTCTCCATCAGCATAACAGTTGCGCCTTCTCCCAGCGCTTCCGGGGCGACACGGTAAAAGCGGTTAAATTCCGCTTCATCATTCACCAGCGGCGGGTAACCCATCAGATACTCGACAGTCGCCTCTGCACCATACGCTGCTGCGATGGAAGCCGTCATCTCCTCGATTCTGCGACGGATCAGATAGCGTGTCTCTTCATCGAACGCACGCACAGTCCCGGTAATCCGGCAGCGCTCGGCAATAATATTCTGGGCAGATCCGCCTTGAATCGTTCCTACGCTGACCACTGCAGGACGCAGCGGATCTACAGTCCGGCTGACAATGCTCTGCAGCTGGGTGACAAGGGCCGCCCCTGCCACAATGCTGTCCACCGTACGGTGCGGCATGCCGCCGTGGCCGCCCTTGCCGATAATATCGATGAAAAATTCATCGGCGGAGGCCATCAGCGGGCCTGGCGCGCTGCCTACGGTTCCTAGCGGAAACGGCGTCCACAGATGCAGTCCATAGACGGCATCTGCACCGTCCAGCACACCTTCTGCGATCATCCCCATTGCACCGCCCGGACAGACCTCTTCCGCCGGCTGGAACAGGAAACGGATCTCGCCGCGGATATCTTCACGGCGTGCACTGTAATAGGCAGCCGCAGCCAGCAGCATAGCCGTATGCCCGTCATGTCCGCAGGCATGCATAACCCCGGGATTCTGCGAAGCATATTCCCGTCCATTTTCTTCAGTTATCGCCAGGGCATCCATATCTGCACGCAGAACAACTGTTCTGCCGGGCAGTGCCCCTGTAAGTATACCTGTCAGTCCGTAGCCGGACCCGCTTCTTCTAACTTCAATCCCAAGTTCGGACAGTCTTGCCCCGACATAGGCGGATGTCTCCTTCTCCTGATAAGACAGCTCCGGATGGCGGTGTAAATGGCGGCGCCATTTCACCATCTCCGGCAGCAGCTCCTCTACCGCTAACCTCTCCATAATTCTCCATTCCCTTCTCCGGCAGCATACTTCGGACAAGCCTGCAGTCTGACTCTTCTATGTAAAGACCGGCCGCAGCATGCCATATATCTTTTATTGTAGCAGAAACACAAAAAAGTGGGTATCAATAGGCCCGCTCTACCTTGCACAACCCCGTGAAACATACTATCATGAGGAGGAACATCGCAAATTTTAATTACAAATGTATCATTATACTTCATACAGGGGAGTTGTGCGCTATGATATTTGAGAACACGGGCCTCGAAGGATTGAAGAGTGACCTTCTTTATCTGGACGAGAGCGCAACCAAAGCCGGGTTTATCCGCTGGCAGTGGGAATACTACCGCGCTACATACGACTGCAAGATAGAAGACCGCCAGAACGGCGGCGAGTACTTCCTGCGGATCAACACCCGCGCTGTGGAAGGGAAGCTGGAAAAGGCGGATGCCATACTGGCCATTGAAGCCGTCTACTTGGGCAAAGCCACTTTCCCCCACGGTCTGGAGTATGAATCTAAGGTGCCTCAGGCGGTACTGGATACCGCAACAGAGCATATTCATCAATTGAAAGAGCTGCTGGAAGCTTGAGTACCGCGAAGGGAAAAACAGCCTCCAAAGCCAGCCTGCCCAAAAGAGGAACGCCCGATTTCCAGTTGCTTATTCTTACCCTGCTGCTCGTCGGCTTCGGTCTGGTCATGGTCTTCAGCGCGAGCTCCAGCTTAACTTTGGCCAGTGAGAAATTCAGCTATGACGCTTTTTATTTCGTGAAACGCCAGTTAGTCTGGGCCGTGCTGGGAAGCTTCGTCATGTTCACTGTGATGAATATCCATTACAGCAAGTTCAAGAAATGGTACGCTCCGATCTTCGTCATCACGCTGGTGCTCCTGCTCTTCGTGGCTACCACCGAGAGAATTAACGGAGCCAAGAGCTGGATGAACATCGGAGGCCTTGGCATCCAGCCTACCGAGCTGGCCAAGATCTCTATCATTCTGTACCTGTCTGCACTCATCACCAAAAAAGGCGAACGTTTGCGGGATCTTCGCACCGGATACATTCCTGTGATGATCATCGTCGGTATTGTGGCCGGACTGATCATGATGCAGCCGGATCTGGGCTCTTGTCTGATTCTCGTGGCTACCAGCGGTCTTGTTATCTATGCCGGCGGCGCGAGCATGAAGCATATTCTTGGCTCAATCGGCTTGCTGGTCCTGGGTGTCGCTCTTGTCATGGGAGCCAAGACAGCCATCGACTCCTTGTCGCCGCCGACCGAGAAGGCAGCGGCCAATCAGGATTACAGACAAGGCCGGATCGAGGCCTTCCTGGACCCCGAGAATAACTCGGAAGGCAGCGGCTATAACATTATGCAGTCACTGATCGCTTTGGGAGAAGGCGGGACACAAGGCTCCGGTTTCGGCCAAAGCATCCAGAAGCTGCACTATCTGCCGTACCCTTATACGGATTTTATTTTTGCCATTATCGGTGAAGAGCTCGGATTTGTAGGAACCTCCATCTTCCTGTTGCTCTATCTGTATTTCATCTGGAGAGGCATTCTGATCGCGCTGCGGTGTACAGACCCCTTCGGCACACTGGTCGGCATAGGTGTGATGGGGCTGATTGCGATTCAGGCCTTTATCAATATCGGCGGTGTGACCAACACCATTCCGCTTACGGGAGTTACGTTACCCTTCATCAGCTACGGGGGCTCTTCCCTGCTGGTCACCATGCTCTGTATGGGGATTATGCTCAGCATCTCCAGGGAAACCAACCGTCCCTCCAAAGAGGAAGTCGTCAAGTCCGTCACTACCGTCAGACAGGTACGTGCGAATAGCCGTGCCAGCACGCGTGCCCGTTAAGAGGCTGCATCCTGAGCGGTTGAATAGGGTAATCGAGTAGGAGGGGGCGGCAAGCCCCCGTCCTCTCACACCACCGTACATGCGGGTCCGCATACGGCGGTTCCAAAAGGTTAACAAAGTTCCAGATAGCGTGAAAGTAAACTCTTCAGCCCTTTTGCTTCCCAATAGGAAGTCGAAAGGGCGTTATTCGTGTTCCGGGACATTTCCCACGCGCCTCGCCGCGAGTTGGCCATCTTAAAACAAGCCCACTTTGGAACCCCGAGTGCTCGAAGCTCGCGGATTCGTGTACGTACTCGTTTCCACTGTTTCCACAGACACATTCGAAGTCTCCTCCGAATCCACTGGTCCAGTGTTTGGAAGTGTGTCTTCGCCGAGGCTAGACGGAAATAACCGAGCCAACCCATCAGATAGCGGTTCAGTCGGTAAATCCTTTCTTCCATGGAAATGGACCAGGTACGTTTCGTTAGCTCTCGAATTCTCCCTTTAAAAGCTGCGAGACTCTTCGGAGCAATCCGAATCGTTGCCTGTTTCTGGCTCAGGAAACTGAATCCTAAGAACTTTCGGTGCCAAGGTCTCGCTACCGCACTTTTCTCCCCGTTTACTTTCAGTTTTAGCTTTCCTTCTACAAACCGACTTACCGATTCCATGACACGCTCGCCTGCTCGTTTACTCGCCACAAAGATATTACAGTCGTCCGCGTAGCGTACGAATCGCAAACCTCGCCCGGTCAGTTCCTTGTCCAGATCATCCAATAGAATGTTTGCTAGAAGCGGACTAAGCGGACCGCCTTGTGGCGTTCCCTCCCGGCTACGCTCCCATTTTCCATCCACCATAACTCCGGCGTTTAAGTAAGCACGGATTAGCGTCAGCACTCTTTTGTCCTCCACTTTCCGCGCCACTCTTGCCATTAGCATGTCGTGGTTTACCTTGTCAAAGAATTTCTCCAGATCCAAATCCACGACCCATCTGAGGCCGCCTTGGATATATCTTTGGGCTTGTTTAACGGCGTCATGCGCGCTCTTCCCCGGCCGAAAGCCGTAGCTGTACCACGAGAATTGTGCGTCAAAGATCGGGTTCATGACTTGTAAAAGTGCTTGCTGGAGGAAACGGTCCATCACAGTCGGGATGCCTAGCTGCCGTACACCGCCTCCAGGTTTGGGGATTTCCACCCGTTTGACTGGCGCAGGTCTGTAAGTTCCCGTCAGAAGTTCAGTTTTCACCGATGCCCAGTGCGTATTCAGGTAAACTTGTAGATTCGCTACCGTTACACCGTCCACACCGGGCGCTCCTCCATTTTGCACCACTCGTTTGTAAGCGAGTCGAAGGTTATCTCCTTTGAGCATTTGCTCCAGCAAGTTGTTCTGGTCTTCGCGAGAGGAAGGGACGACTTGTGCCGACGAAGAACTCGGCGCTCCGGCATACCCTGACGGCTTCACCGCTTCTCTTTGCCGCAAGCTCCCTTGCGAGATATTCTGCTGTCGTTGCTCTTCATGCGAACGCATCGCTTTCCTCTCTCCTTTCGGTTCAGCCCTTCCGTAAATTGTTGCAACAGCTTACGTACTATGGCTTCTGCTGACTCCTGCCAGTTCAGCGCAGCCTCTCAGCTACGGTTACAAGTTTTTTTTCTTGCTTATCTGACAGGTCTCCCCAGATAAGAACGTCATCTGTCTGCCCGCGACCACTGGAGTATACCGCGCCAGCCCTTGGCGGCTTTGGATTTCGTCATGTTTAGGTGACTCATCCGACTGACACAGCCTCAAATCCAGTTCGTGTACCTTGGCCCGTGCTTTTGCCTCCGGCTTCCTTCAGATTCCACCTCACGGTGGACACCCTTGCCCTTGGCTAACGGTAGGCGCTCGCCAGCCCCCGTTCGGGACTTTCACCCTAAAGATGACGCCCATGCTGGGCGTACTAACAAAAGGCAGTCCGGATGAACTCCCCGGACTGCCTTTTGTGTACCCGTTATGCTCCTTATACAGTTAGCGCTTACGAGATCTCATCGTTCTTGAAGGCCACGCCTTCTACCTTAACATTTACCTCTACGATATGAAGCCCTGTCATGCTCTCCACAGCCTCGCGGACATTCTGCTGCAGCATCCGGCACACTTCATGAATCGGCGTTTCATAGAGAACAATAATGCGCAAATCCACTGCCGCTTCCAGCTGGCCCACTTCAACAGTAACGCCCTTCTGCACATTCTTACCGCTCAGGCGTTTCGCCCAGCCCTCAGACAAACCGCCAGACATGGCTGCAATTCCGGGAGTCTCCAAAGCTGCCAATCCGGCAATTTTCGAGACAACATCATTCGATATCCGTATATTTCCCATTTCTAGTTGAAGTTGTTCTGCCATGCCATATCCCCCCTACACTCATTATCAATTATTGTAATTCGAAAACAGGCTAAAAAGCAAATGACTTTCTCGCATTCCCGTTTACAGTCAGGAACAATTTGGGTATATTGATTATGAATTCAACCTACATACAGAGACTGGAGTGTGCTTTACCTTGAAAAAATGGATCTCGCCGGCGCTGCTGGTCATCACCTTCCTCCTCAGCGCCATCGGACATTATGCGGACTGGGACCATACCCTGCAGTTCGTATTATCCGCTATCTCGGTTATCTTCGTGGCCGGTTTCCTCGGCCGGGCGACAGAAAGCGTAGCCCACTATGCCGGTCAGCGGCTTGGAGGGTTCCTTAACGCCACATTCGGCAACGCTGCCGAACTGATCATTGCCTTCTTCCTGGTCAAAGAAGGACTTTTCGACATGGTCAAAGCCAGTCTCACCGGCTCGATCATCGGTAACCTCCTGCTGGTGCTGGGACTCAGTATTTTTGCCGGCGGTATGAAGTTCAAGGTTCAGAACTTCAATGTCACGCTCGCCGGGCTGAACGGATCGCTGATGATTGTTGCCGTCATCGCCCTGTTCGTGCCCGCCATGTTCTTCAACACCCACTCTATCACAGAGAAGGATACAGATGTACTCAGCCTTGTCGTCGCCGGCCTCCTGATTGCCGCTTACATGGCCTGGCTCGTCTTCTCTATGATTACGCACAAGAAATATCTCGCTGATGTAACGGATGACAGTGCAGAAGAGCTGCCTAATGAGCATGCTCCGGTCTGGTCCAGAAACCGTTCGATCCTCTACCTGGTGGTCGCTACGGTTATGGTCGCTTTCGTCAGCGAATGGCTAGTCGGCACCCTGGAGACCCTGACAGAACGCTTCGGCTTCAGTGAGCTGTTCGTCGGTGCATTCCTGGTGGCAATCATAGGTAATGCCGCCGAGCACAGTGCAGCCATTATGCTGGCCATGAAGAACAAGATCGGCGCTGCGGTAGAGATTGCCGTAGGAAGCAGTCTGCAGATTGCCCTGTTCGTTGCCCCGGTGCTGATCTTTGCCAGCTACTTCATGGGCAACACCATGTCCATCGTATTCACCACCATCGAGATTGTAGCTATTGCTGTATCGGTATTTATCGCCAAGTCGATTATTCAGGACGGCTCAACCAACTGGTACGAAGGTCTGCTGCTGCTCGCGGTATATCTGATTCTCGGTGTATCGTTCTATCTGGTATAACAACTCTGCACAAAAAAAACGCACATGAGCGGCCTCCCGGGTCCCCGTGTGCGTTTTTATGAATGACCGGAATTACATCTCCCGCTCCTCAGCCTTCTTATTGAGTGCTTCGTACAGTACAGCCAAGTTGCGTTCCAGCTTGCTCAGGACCTGCTTGCCTGTGAATTCAGGCACCAGCCCGGCTCTGACCGCAAAATCAACCTCTCTGGAGAAACCATACATCTGGGTATCCAGCACTTCCTCATAGAGAGGGCAGTAACGAGTCGCCAAATTCTCCATCTGCACTTCAATAAGCTTCTCAATTTTATTGGCATCTTCTTGTAGAAGATTGATTGCTTTGATATTAAGCTGTTCCTGCAAATCCGATGAAGTCATGCATTATCCCCCCTATGTCCAAAAGTTACAGCTTCTACTGCTTATTATACTTAATATTAGTCGAAATCAGGACCTAATACAAGAATTCAGTTTACGATTCGTGAAGAACGGACAAATATTACGGGTCACACAGCAAAAACGCCCTGCCGCAAGGCCGGACGTCTTCGGAAATAATGGATTACTCCGCTACAACTGTAAAGTTCAAATTGTGCTTAGCAAATACTTCGCTCATTGCTTTCTTGGCTTCCTCGGCATCTGTGCCATGTACATGAAGCTCGTAGCTTTGGCTCGATACCAGAGTAGTGAACAGACCAAGGATACTCTTAACATCAATGTACTTGTTGTCCGCTTGAAGAACGATAGAAGAATTAAACTGGCTGGCTGTTTGTGCAATATCCACGATTGCCGCATTGTTACTGGACATAGAAATCCCTCCGCAACTTGATAATAAACTTAAGTTCATTTGTAACCAATTCCATGATACATTGAATCCGCTTACTCACGCAAGGTGTTTCTTGAAAACAAGCTTACAGGCTTGCATTTCAGAGCTTTGTATTACATTTTATTTCAGATTCTCGGGATTCAGACCTTCAAGCTCCGGCAGCACAAAAATCCCGTCCTTGCGGATCAGCACATCGTCAAAGTAAATCTCTCCGCCGCCGTACTCCGGACGCTGAATGAGCACGAGATCCCAGTGAATGGACGAACGGTTGCCGTTGTCCGTAACATCATAAGCCTGGCCCGGTGTAAAGTGCAGGCTGCCTGCGATCTTCTCATCGAACAGAATGTCCTTCATCGGATGCAGAATATACGGGTTGAAGCCAATGGCGAATTCACCGATATGGCGCGCGCCGTCATCGGAATCGAGTATCTCGTTCAACCGCACCGTGTCATTACTGGAGGCTTCGATGATTTTGCCGTTCTCAAACGTAAACTTCACATTCTCAAAAGTCACGCCGTTATAGAGCGTCGCAGCATTGTAGCTGATCGTCCCGTTCACAGAGTCACGCACTGGTGCGCTGTAGACTTCACCGTCGGGAATGTTCTTCTGGCCGGAGCATTTCTCTGCGCCGATGCCTTTGATGGAGAAGGTAAGCTCCGTTCCGGGACCGGCAATCCGCACCTTGTCCGTTCTGCGCATAAGCTCAGCCAGCGAATCCTGGGCTTTGTCCATTTTGGCATAATCCAGATTGCAGACCGCAAAGTAAAAGTCTTCAAAAGCCTCGGTTGTTGTATTGGCAAGCTGCGCCATACTGGCATTAGGGTAACGCAATACTACCCATTTGGTATGCTTGACGCGTTGTTCGCTATGTACCGGGTGGGAATAGAGTGAATTGTAGAGCTTCATGTTCTCTTCCGGCACATCAGCCAGATCATTGACATTCTCACCGGCACGGATGCCGATATAGCAGTCCATCTGCTTCATCCGGTTCAGATCGATCTCTGCCCAGGTCTGGATGCCTTCAGGTGTACCATATTTAAGCATGCTGCGCAGAACGGTACGATCCGTCAGCTGTACAAATGCACGGCCTCCGGCTTTGCCCACTTCTTCCACTACTGCTTTAATTAAATCTCTTTCACTGCCGATCATTTCGACGAGCACATTCTCGCCGGGTTGTACGTTTACGGAATACCCTACCAGGTTCGCCGCAAGCTTCTGAATTCGTGGATCATTCATGTTTCTCTCTCTTCCTTCCTCATGCTGAAAATAAATATACCGTTATATTGTAGCACGCCCGCTAAAGAGCGCAAGCTCTTACGGCATGTGAGCTTTCATTGATAGCCATAGAAATCAACCTGTGTAATGTAGGTTTCCTCAGTAACCACTCCCGCACTGCCGGGGGAGGTTGTCGTCCGGTTACAGGTCAGCCGCGCGGGCAGATTGCGCTTCGCATCTACCTTGAGATAATAAACCGTCCTGATACTGGCTTGCTTCAGTCTCTGCTGCAGTTCAGCCTGCTTCTGCTCCCATAATGCTGCGCGTGCCTCCAGCTCCTTAGCGGGCTCCCCAGCAGCCGTTCCAGCGGCAACCTGGCTAGCCGGCCTTATCGCCTGCATCTCCCGTTCCAGCTCCGCCGACAGCTGGCTGCGCGCTTCCTCCGGCGTCAGTTCAATGCGCAGCACGCGGGTTCCCCTGGCACTCCCCGCCTCCTCGGTTACCGTCTTCTCCAGCCCCTCCAGCTCTTCCAGCTGCCGGAGCGGGTTCAGCGCCTCCAGCGGATTGCTCTCCTGCAGAGCCGGCGCTGCCTGCTGCGTCTTCCATTCACCGTCTTCCTTCACCAGTCTGGTGTAGTAGACCGGAACATCCCCTGAGCCCTGCTCAAGAGGATGCGGAGCTGATCCGGCGGCGGCACCCGGCTGGCTCCCGTCCGGCAGCAGGGAATATAAGCTGACTTTGTTATGGTCCGCCACCTTTCCTCCATAATAGAGTGAGGATTCCGGAACCGCCTTGCCGCCGACCAGCAGCGCTGCCGCCCCTTCGAAGGAAACGCCGTCACTGCCGTCCATCCCGGCCAGCACGAGACTCAGATCCTCGTCAGCCGGCCTGTCATTCATGACGCGGCAGCCGCTTACAGGAATCAAGCAGATCAGCAGGACAAGGGAGAGGATTCCTGCACGGGACAGCAATAATTTCACCATGGCATTCAAGACCTCCGGTCGGATTATCATTCATTCTTCCTAGGGTCTCCCTGATTGCAGGGCTTATACGCAAATTAACCCCAAAAACAACCCCACAAAGTGGAGCTTAGGCTTCGATGATGACTCAAGTACTTTGCGGGGGCCCCAAAAATAAATAAAAGAACCCTTGAGGCTTAGGCCCAAGGATTCTTAGCGGTATTCTCAACGATTTTGTTATCAATCACTACCTGGTTCCGGCCGTTGTTCTTGGCTTCATACAGCGCCATGTCCGCCCGGTAGAACAGCGATTCTACACTCACCCGCTCATCTGTCCAGCTCCACTCTGCAATACCGCAGGACACGGTTACACGCGGCTCCGTCTCCCCCATCACCCGCTTGCGGATGCGCTCGGCCACAAATACTGCCTGCTGCACCCCAAGCTGGGGCAGATACACGGCAAGCTCTTCTCCGCCCCACCTGGCCGCGATATCCCCCTGGCGGATCGAGGACTTCACAATTTCACTTACCTGCTTCAGTATCTTGTCACCCTTCTGGTGGCCGTAAGTGTCATTGACCGCCTTGAACTGATCGATGTCAACAACAATCAGCGTTCCGCAGAAATCCGTAGACTGCCGCTGTTTGATCTCCTCATCCAGATAATGCCGGGCGAAGAGTCCGGTCAGGCTGTCGCGGTTCGCCAGGCGCCGCACTTCAGCATGCAGCCGCGCGTTGCCGACCGCAAGCCCGATATGCCCGGCCATAGCCTGCAGCAGCCTGTAGCTGTCGTAGGAGAAGAAGTGGGCGTCCTTATGGGCAAGCATAATAGCCCCCCGGACTTCTCCCCCTACATTTAGCGGAGTGGCGATCAGCGACTGCGAGCCGGTCGCATCCAAAAGCTTAGAGGTCATTCCGGCGGCGTACTTATAGTCGGATAGAAGAAGCGGCTCGCCTGAAGTATAGACCTTCCCGCCCAGTCCTTGCCCGGCTTCCACCAATTCCCCCAGCAGCGGGATATGATTACAGGCAATGACTTCGAGTCCGCCTCTTTCTTCATTCATATGGAGGATGCAGCAATAATCGGCCTCGAACATCCCCAGAAGCTCCTCAAAGGCAAATTGAAAAATATCCCCAAGACGCAGGCTCTGATTGAGGCGCTGCGTAAGCTCATTACTCATACGCAGCTCCCGGATAAGCTGGTTGGAGCGTTCATACAGCTTGGCGTTCTCGAATGCCGTGCCGGCCGTATCCGCAACCATGGTCAGAAAACGCAGATCCACTTCACGGAAGGAGGGCTTGTCCATTACCATATGAAAGACACCATAGACACCCTGCTTGCCTCCGAGCGGAAGACCTACCTCGACCGTACAGCTGTCCTCACGTCCGGCATGAAGCGCAACCCGTCCATCCTTGAAGGCTCTGGCACAGACGTCATTAATGGCCCAGTGGAGCGGCAGCGGTTTGACCTGGGGATGCGTACTGCGGTGGTCCTGCGACATGAACAGGTCCAGCCGCGCCCCGGGATACATCGCCGCAATACTGTCGATCACCTCGGTAAGCACGGCATCCACATCTATGTTGTCATGCATCCGCTGGACAATCTGAAAGAGCAGTGAACGGCGGCTGCTCTCCCGCTCGGCATGCAGGTGCACACCTGCAAGATCCGAAACAAATACATGTTCAAATTTATGATAAAAGCAGGTCTGGAAGTGCATCGACATCGCTTCTGCCGTATGTCTTCCACCCTCGGCATACTGCTCTGACGGCATCTCACAGCCAAGGACCGCGAATATTTCCCCGTGCCCGCGTGTAAAGATCGGCATAGCTAATAATGTCCGCGCCTGTCCATCCTCCTGAACCTCAATGGCATGCATCCCGCCAGAGCGCAGGCAGGCTCCCGCCGCCTCTTCCCATTCTGACTTCCAGCGCCCCTGCCGGAATTCGTATATGGGATCAATCCATTCTGCTTCATAGTTCAGTACACACCAGTTCCAGGACTTGGCGAAGGACGGTACGGCCTGTCCCAGCCATTCATTGAAACTCTCGGCAATCAGGTTGGCTGCATAAGGAAAATCATGGGACACTATGTCCGTCTCCCTCAGCCAAGCAGCGGGATCTTCATAATCTCCGCCTGATTGCTTGGTGTCCTGTAACAGCATACGACTGCCCTTGCGGTCGTATGCTTCCTGCTCCGACATAAAGAGGATCCCCTTTGCTATTTGATATCAAATTTTCCCGATAACATCTAATTAGCTATATTTTACTCCCTTTTCTTAGGTATTGCATTATATTTTCCTCAAAACCGGGATTTTTTTTAGGACCAAAGAACTAACGACAAAGATAGACAAAAACTCTTTTAAGTTGCGCTTGACTTTGACTGTCATTTTCATATAATATTTATTGTTGAACAAGACTGTAACAAGTCTTAATTGGGCGTAACGTTGTGTCACCCTCTACGCATTTCGTTACTGCCAGGGCAGCGGCTGAACTTCCCTCGGCAGTGTGAAACCATCTAACGCTTTCACGGATACGATTTGCGGCGCAAATAGGCCCTACAATACATTTGCAAATTAAAAGGAGTCTACTATAATGGCACGTTACACCGGACCTAAATTCAAACTCAGCCGCCGTCTGGGCATTTCCCTAAGCGGTACAGGCAAAGACCTGAAACGCCCTTTCCCACCAGGACAGCACGGCGCTAACCAACGCAGAAAAGTAAGTAACTACGGAATGCAGCTTTTGGAAAAACAAAAACTGCGTCACATGTACGGCTTGGGCGAAAAGCAGTTTAAAACTCTTTTCACCAAAGCACAAAAGCTCCAGGGTATCGCGGGCGAAAACTTCATGTTCCTGCTCGAAAGCCGCTTGGACAACCTGGTTTACCGTCTTGGATTTGCTAACTCCCGTGCAGGCGCACGTCAGCTGGTATCCCACGGCCACGTAACCGTTAACGGCAAAAAAGTCGACATCGCTTCTTACCGCGTAAGCGTGGGCGACGTTATCGGACTTCGTGAAAGAAGCCGCGCTATGGGTTCTATCAAAGAAGCTCTTGACAACCGCTCCCACCTTCCAGGCTACTTGGAATATGCTGATGGTTCATTCGAAGGCAAATACATTCGTTTGCCGGAACGTGCCGAGCTGTCCCAAGATATCGATGAGAAACAAATCGTCGAATTCTACAACCGTTAAGATTCTGCTTCCAGCGAATCTGATCAAAGCTCCCGGATACTTTATCCGGGAGCTTTTTTTGTTCTATACCCTCTCCCCGCTTGCCGTTACTCCTATAGTTTGCTCCCTGAAACAACGCTTAGGACTATTCCTTACTCAGAATCTTTGGCAAAAGCAGCATAAGAGTAAATCCCCTGCGGCAGAAGCGCATTCAAAATCGCCAAATTGTGCTATAATAGTTCCGTTAAAAGGAGGATAATCGTCGATGGTTGAGGAGAATAAGAAGAAGACCGCAAAACAGCGTCCACCGCGCAGATCCTGGCTCCGCAGGTTCGGTTCAGTCGTGAAGTGGATGTTTATACTCGGTATACTCGGCATTCTGTTTGCCGGTGGCGCTGTGGCAGGCTACGTGACTTCGATAGTGAAAGATGACCCTGTCCGCACCGAAGAATTAATTCAACAGGAAGTCAGCCAGAACGCCATTACCGGCTTTGCCTATTTCAGTGACGGGCAGCCGATCGGCCAGCTCCGGACGGAAGAAGACCGCAGACTTATTGAATTCAACGATATTCCACAGCTTGTGATTGATGCCGTTCTCGCTATAGAGGACAATAATTTCTACAATCATAAAGGGGTGGATTTCAACGGCACCCTGCGTGCAGTCAAGCAGAGGCTGCTGAACGAATCCGTTCAGACCGGGGGCAGTACGCTGACCCAACAGCTGGCACGCCGCGTGTTCCTGAATCTGGACCGTACAGAAGACCGCAAAGTGAAGGAGATCCTGCTGTCGCTGCGGCTGGAACGTTTTCTGTCCAAGCAGGAAATTTTAACGGCATACTTAAATAAGGTTCCTTTCGGGAACGGCTCGAACGGTTATAATGTATTCGGCATCAAGGCTGCCGCCAAAGGCATCTTCGGTCTTGATGATCTGGAAAAGCTGAACGTGGCACAAGCGGCTTATCTGGCCGGCCTGCCCCAGCTCCCCTCCAAATATTCCGCGTTTAACGGCGTAGGCGAATTCAATGAAACTGCCTTTGGCCGGGCCATGGACCGCCAGCGCCTGGTGCTGCGGCGGATGCTGGAAGAGAACAAGATTACTACGTCGCAATATGATGAAGCCCTGCTCTTTGATATCAAGGGCTCGCTTGCTCCGCATACGAAGAAGGCTTATGCTACCTTCCCTTATCTGATGCTGGAGACAGAGCGCAAAGCGGCTGAAATTATGCTGACGCTGAACGAAGACAACACAGGTGCTGCTTCGGATTCTGCCGCCGCCACCACCACCGACAACACGCTGCTTCTCGAGGAAGCCCGCCAGCAGCTGATGACCGGTGGCTACCGGGTATACACTACCATTGATAAGAAAGTGTACAGCGCGATGCACAGCATCTCGGAAGACAGTGATAACTTCACGAAGGACAGCAAGGCCAGAGGCAAGGAACAGACGGCCGGCATCATGATTAACAACAAGACCGGAGCGATTCTCGGGATGATTGAAGGGCGTGACTTCAACATCGAGCAAATGAATTATGCTACCCAGATGGTCCGCCAGCCCGGTTCCACCATGAAGCCGATTGCCGCGTATCTGCCTGCGCTGGATGCCGGATTAATCCAGCCTGCCGGCATCCTGGATGATGCCCCGATTGTAATGAAGGACGGCGGCAAGGGCTTCCACATTCCGAAGAATGCCAATAACCGCTATCAGGGGCTGGTTACCGCCCGTTATGCCCTGAATAAATCCCTCAACCTGCCGGCCTTGAAGCTGTTCAATGACAAGGTTGGCATTGAGAATGCCTGGACTTTTTCCAAAAAGCTCGGGATTACTACGATTCAGGACGATGATTATAACGCACAGACCGGAGTAATCGGGGGGCTGCGTTACGGGGTTTCCGTTGAAGAATTAACGAATGCCTATTCCTCAATCGGCAATCAGGGCGCATTCAATGATGCTTATATGATTGAGAAGATTGTAGACTCCCAAGGCAAGATCATCTATCAGCACAAAGTGAATCCGGAGCAGGTCTTCTCCGAGCAGACCGCTTACCTGATGACGGATATGCTGCGCACAGTAATAACAGACGGTACGGCAAGTACAGTCAAAAGCAAATATGAGCACTTCAAAGAAGTTCCGATTGTCGGCAAAACCGGTTCTACGCAGAACTACGGGGATGTCTGGTTCATGGGCTATACTCCGGATGTTACCCTGGGCATGTGGGTTGGGTACAAAGAACAGATTAACACCCTGCAGGGAGATACGCAGAAACGGCAGGCGCAGACTTTGTGGACCAAGGTTATGAATACCGTGATCGACAAACGTCCGGAGCTGTTCGTGACGAAGGAATTCCCGAAGCCGGAGGGCATCGTCAAAGCGACGGTCTCCGCTTACAGCGGCAAGAAGCCGTCGGAGCTGACGGATAAATTCACCACGGACCTGTTCAACGCCAAGTTCGTACCCACAGAAAGTGATGATGGAATCTCCAAAGCCAAATATATCACCTACAACGGGGTGAATTACCTTCCGTTGGAAGGAACGCCGGAGGATTTCCTGAAAGAGAAGATTGTCGTCAAGCGCGAGAAGCCGATTCAGAGCTTGGTCAAAGAACTGCTTGCGGCCTTCCCGGCCATGAAAGAACATGAATCTCTGTCGTACTACATGCCGGAAGATGCCAAGACTGACTTCCCGACTGAGGTAGACCCCCGGGTGGATGACGGCAACGCGCCTAGTGCTCCGGGTGAAGTGATGGTCTCCTACAGTACAGGTAAAGCTGTAGTTACCTTCACTCCTAGCGGATCATCCGATGTTGCGGGTTACCGGTTATACCGTTCACTGAACGGCGGCTCCTTCCAAAAGCAGGCTGTGCTCTCAGCCGGTGAGAGTACCGTCTTCAAGCCCGGCACGCCTGCCAGCGCCAACGCCACCTTCTATGTGGCTGCTGTAGACGTTGCAGGGCATGAGACAGCCTCCGGCAGTGTAGCCGGGACTCAGCCTACACCAGAGCCGACGCTGCCTCCGGAGGAAGTGCCGGGCTCTGACGGTACGGAGCCAACGCCGGATCCGGGAATCATCCCGGAAAGCAGCGATGATCCGGGAATGATCATTGTCCAGCCGCCGGGCGGCAATGAAGCAACGCCGTCTGGCAGCAGTAACGGAGCCGGCGGCAATACCGGTGCAACCACGCCATAAGCTAAAGTCTATGGATGGCACCCATTGAATGAACTGTAAAAGACCGTTCCCTGTATCTGAGGGAACGGTCTTTTCTATAAGCTGGCTGATATAGGCTTCAATCCTCAATCGTAGATAAATCGCCTGCCGGAAGATGCAGCTCCCAGGCCTTTAGGACACGGCGCATAATTTTGCCGGAGCGGGTCTTCGGAAGCTTCTCCTTGAATTCAATCTCACGCGGCGCAGCATGGGCAGACAGGCCCGCTTTGACAAAAGCAGCAATCTCGTCCTTCAGCTCTGCAGTCGGGGAGTAGCCATCCCGCAGTGAAATGAACGCTTTGATAATCTCTCCGCGCATCACATCCGGCTTGCCGATCACTCCTGCCTCAGCCACCGCCGGGTGTTCAACCAGTTTGCTCTCCACCTCGAACGGACCGATCCGCTCTCCGGAAGAATTGATTACATCATCAATCCTGCCCTGGAACCAGAAGTAACCGTCTTCGTCCATATAAGCCGAATCCCCGGAAATATACCATCCGGCAATCCGGAAGTATTCATCATATTTGGCCTGATTGTTCCAAACCTTACCCATCATCGACGGCCAGGGTGTCCGGATCGCCAGATTGCCCATGGAATACGGCGGCAGAATGTTGCCGTGATCATCCAGGATCGCAGCTTCAATTCCGGGCAGCGGCCGCCCCATGGAGCCGGGCTTGATAGCCATCCCCGGATAATTACAGATTAGCTGCGCACCTGTCTCCGTCATCCACCAGGTGTCATGAATCCGCTGATGGTAGAATTTATCACCCCAGCGCACGACTTCCGGGTTCAGCGGTTCCCCTACTGACAGAACATGGCGCAGACTGCTCAGATCAATATCCTGAAGGCTTCCTTCCCCTGCGCCCATCAGCATACGGAAAGCCGTAGGCGCGCTGTACCACACCGTTACCCCATAGCGTTCAATGGTCTTATACCAGTCCTGCGGGCTGAAGCGGCCTCCCCGGATCACGTTGGCTACTCCGTTTAGCCAGGGAGCGAAGATCCCGTAGGAGGTTCCGGTCACCCAGCCGGGATCTGCTGTACACCAGTACACATCATCCGGACGCAAATCCAGT
This sequence comes from Paenibacillus sp. FSL R10-2199, assembly GCF_038000235.1. Taxonomy (NCBI): domain Bacteria; kingdom Bacillati; phylum Bacillota; class Bacilli; order Caryophanales; family Paenibacillaceae; genus Paenibacillus; species Paenibacillus sp. FSL R10-2199. Next base: position 5,928,240 of record NZ_JBBOBO010000001.1, read on the forward strand.
ACAACCTTGCCTGTATAATAATGCTGAATCATTGCCCGCTGCACATGATAGATGCCCTTAGGCTTGCCGGTGGACCCGGAGGTATAATGCATGATCAGACCATCCTCAAGACTCAACCATTCCGGTTCCAGCTCTGCCGAAGCTGCTGCCATTTCCGCTTCATAACTCAGCAGCCCCGGATCTTCAGCTGCGGAACCTCCAACCAGAATAATGTGACGCAGCCCCGGAAGCTGGTCTCGCTTCACCCGCTGCAGCAGATCCGGCGTAGTCACCAGAGCCACCGCTCCGCTATCCTCCAGGCGGTCCTTCACTGCCGTTTCCATGAACGCCTCGAACAGCGGTCCTGCTACGGCTCCCACCTTCAGAATGCCCAGCAGGCTGAAGTACAGCTCCGGTGTGCGCGGCATGAAGATGAATACCCGGTCCCCTTTGCCAATCCCATATTTATGGAGCACATTACCGAACTTGTTCGACCGCTCACGCAAGTCGGCAAAGGTGTACCTCTCCTCGCGCACAGTATCACTATAGATCAAAGCAGTAGCTGCTCCCCGCCCTTCCTGCACATGACGGTCTACGGCTTCATGAGCCATATTCACCTTACCTGTCCCATGCCAGGAGAAGCTTCTCTCGACATCCTCCCACCGGAATTCGTCAACAGCCCTTGAATAATCCTTCATATTCGAGTGCTGCACACGGCCCGGCAAAATTTCGCTGTGGACTTGCCCCATTACTCTTGCCTCCCCTACTGGTTTGATTTAAGCTTTAAGGGTAAGAATCTCTTAACTGCAATGATGTCAACGCGCCAAATGTGAATTTTTCGTGTCGGAACCAGTATATCACAGGAAGCGGTTACATTCCATAATATAGTGAACCGGAGGGAGCCCAATCATGGAGCACTGCAAAATCCCCGTGTCCCATACCTTAGAGCATAAAGAAAGGCTTATATCCGTTGAAGGACCTTTATCTCCGGATACTCTCAAGCTCCTGGCTATGCACCGCGATCTGGATGCCTTCCGGAAGCCGCAGGAGCAGCTGGAAGCATTGATCGAGATATCAGGACTGCCGGAGGGCCGGGTCGTCGCTGCAGTGGTCTCAGGCGTTATAGTAGGGTATGTCACCTTTCATTATCCGGATGAGCTGGAGCTGTGGTCCCAGGGAGGGATGGAAGATCTCGTAGAGCTGGGGGCCATCGAAGTCGCGGATGAATACCGGGGATGCGGGCTTGCGAAGCTACTGGTCTCCAGTGCTTTTGAAGAAGGGCAATTGGAGAACTGCATCGTATTCACTACGGAATATTATTGGCATTGGGATCTGAAGGGCAGCGGCCTCACGGTCTGGGAATACAGGCAGATGATGGAGAAGCTGATGAAGACCGTAGATATGGTGTGGTATGCCACGGATGACCCGGAAATCTGCTCCCATCCGGCCAATTGCCTGATGGTCCGCATGGGCCAGGCTGTTCCGCTGTCCTCCCGCGAGACCTTCGACCGGGTCCGCTTCAGACAGCGGTTCATGTATTGAGGGCCGGGATTGCATTACACAGAGCTTACATTGCCTTCAGCATATACTCCAGTATGGCGTGTGAACGTTCCGAAGCAGTCACCGTGAACTCACGGTAATTGACATGGGCCGAACCATCCGCTTTGTCAGACATGGAACGGATGATCACAAACGGCGTTCCGTTCATATTGCAGACCTGGGCGACAGCGGCCCCCTCCATCTCAGCACAAGCTCCGTCCAGCTGCTCACGCAGCACGGTAACGGTCTCCTTACTTGCAATAAACTGATCTCCGGATAGTACTATCCCTGTCACAGACTTCTGCTTCAGCTCCCGGCACGCCTGCTCCGCCAGCTTCACCAGCTGCGGATCTGCCGGAAATGAAGAGGTCTCCTGGTAAGGAATCACCCCTCTGGCGTAACCGAGTGCTGTCACATCCATATCGTGCTGGATGCACTGCGATGAAATGACAATGTCCCCGATATTCAAATCGGGATGCACTGCACCTGCCACACCAGTGAACAATACCCGCGAAACGCCGAAGCTGTCCAGCAGAATCTGCGTTGTTACTGCAGCATTCACCTTGCCGACCCCCGATTTGCAGAGCACCGCTGTTTTGCCGAATACAGTTCCCGAATGGAAGGTAATCCCCGCCCTCACGGTTGTCTGTCTATTCTCCATTTCCTCAAGCAGCAGCATAATCTCTTCATCCATTGCGCCAATCAGACCCAGAACTTCACTCATCCTTAACCCTCCCATTTATAACTTCCCTGAAACATAAAAAGCTCCCGAAGGAGCTTTCTACGTACCTTATATTCACTTGTTGAACGGACAAATCTTATTTGTTCACATGGTTGACGGACAGGCGAAGAATGGTTTCATGCGGCAGAATAACCCGTGGGTTCTCCACCGTTTCCTTCTTCATCAGTTTCGTCAGCAGTCTCATCGCTACGGCTCCCAGATCGTACATTGGCTGTGCCACAGTAGTGAGCAAAGGACGAACCATAGATGCCATCCGGATATTATCGACACTGATGATCGAGAAATCGTCTGGAACCTTCAATCCTTCATCCTGAATACTGTGAATTGCCCCAATGGCCATCTCATCGGTTGCTGCAAAAATAGCGGTTGGTTTCTTCTTGAGACCGAGGAAATACTTCATGGCTTCGACACCGGATTCGTAACGATAGTTACCGATGCGGACCAGATCCTCCTGGTACTCAATGCCTGCCGCTTCCAGCGCTTTCTTGTAGCCGTGGAACCGGGCATAGCCGTTCGCGGGATCCTGCAGTGTTCCGCTGATCATTGCAATCTCACGGTGGCCGTGACGGATGAGCGTGTTCACTGCATCAAACGCAGCCGTCTCATGATCGATATCGACGGAAGGGTAGGTGCCCTTCTCATCACGAGTGGCGCAGAGCACAATTGGAACTGCTGAGGTCTGGAAGGCTTGAATATGCTCCTCCGTAACGGTTCCGCCCATGAAGAGCAGCCCGTCCACTTGTTTCTCAAGCAGCGTGTTAATAACACGAATTTCCTTCTCCTTGCGCTTGTCCGCATTACACAAAATGATATTGTAGTGATACATATTGGCAATATCTTCAATCCCGCGTGCAATTTCCGCAAAAATCGAGTTGGAGATATCAGGGATAACAACCCCAACGGTTGTCGTTTTCTTGCTGGCGAGACCTCTCGCCACGGCATTTGGACGATAGCCCAAACGCTCAATCGCTTCAAAAACCTTCTTCCGGGTCTGCGGTTTCACGTTCGGGTTATTATTCACAACCCGTGATACCGTAGCCATAGATACGCCTGCTTCTCGAGCTACATCGTAAATGGTTACCGTCAAATTACTCTCTCCATTGCGATAAATTTTATCGTTCGACTAATTAAAATTATGATACGACACTTTGTACAATTGTGCAATGATAACGCTTCATTTTCCTTTCAAAATTTCTTTCAAAGGTTGAAACGCCAGTCCTGGCGCGGCTTTTACGCCTTCCGCCAATTCCTGATACTCCAATAACTCCCAGCCGTAAACCGCTTTAAATTTCAGAAATGCAGGGGTGGATAAAAGCCGAAATTGCGCTCCAACCACCGGACAGCTGCAGCAATCCTGTAATCTCTTTCTATCGTATCAAAAAGTGCGTGAAAAATCCAACATTCGTTGAAAGATTTTCATTGATTTTGCAGAAATATTTTTCAAAACGCCAAAAAACACCATTTATTTAGCACTTTCTGCCGATTGAGCCGTTAATTGGGACAGTCTAAGTCCAGTTTCACCCATCCATGACCTGTCGGACATATCTGCAGCTAAGCGGTAAATGTCCAATAGCAGATCAATCCGCCCCTGAATCGCACTCCGGATGGACTCTTCCAGTTCAGGCAACCCGCCGGCAAATAAACCGGAAGCAAACGTTTCCTTCAGTACACTGGCCCACTCATTGCGCTCCGCAAACGAAAGCTGCTTCCGGCCAGGCGGATTAGCAGCAAGCTCACCGATGAGCTTCCCCAGATCCCGTTTGATCACGGGCAAAGGTTCATAGCGGGCACACTGCCTGCAGGTATATACCGGTACATGAGTAATTTTGATCTTTGCACTATAAATCAGCGTATGCATATGTATGGTCATGATCCCGCCGCAGCCGCATGACTTCTTCATTAAATTATCTTTATACATCTCCTACACCTCAGAATGATCTTTTAATAATCCAAGCAGAAACAGCTACGCCGTCCTGGAACAATTATTGCGTGAAGCCTATCCATTATCTTTCAAAAAACACGTATGGTTACCTGTTCAGATGCTATATTCGACCTTACTCCTGCGAATCCCTGCCGTTTTGCATATAATGATTTAATTGGCAAAATGCTTAGACTTTACCATATGAAAAGTGACTTCAACTTTTTCTTTTGATAGAATGGCTTAGAACCGAGATGTTATTAACCGGAAGGAGCTGCATGGAATGAGACTGGCTGGCAAAAAGGTTATAGCGCTTGTAGATGATGAGTTTGAAGATTTGGAGCTCTGGTATCCTGTGTACCGCGTGCGGGAAGAGGGCGCCGAGGTTCATTTGGCCGGGCTGGAGAAAAATAAGACCTATGTGGGCAAATACGGCGTACCCGCCACTGCTGAATATTCATGGGATGAACTGAACGCAGCCGATTATGACGGCATCCTGGTACCCGGAGGCTGGGCTCCCGACAAAATCCGCCGTTACAGCGCAGTACTGAAGCTGGTGCAGGATTTCAACGACGCCAAGAAGCCGATCGGGCAGATCTGCCATGCCGGCTGGGTCTTGATCTCTGCCAAAATACTGGAGGGTGTAACCGTCACCTCCACTCCAGGCATCCGTGATGATATGGAGAATGCCGGAGCCATCTGGAAGGACGAGCCTGTGGTAACCGACGGACATATCATTTCCGCCCGCCGTCCGCCGGATCTGCCGCCTTACGGCAAGGCTTTCTGCGATGCGCTGGCGGGGGAATAAGCCGTAACATATTGATATTAAGTGAAAACTAATACGTGAAGATACATGAAGAGCCCTGTTCTCCGCTGTAGCGGCGAGCAGGGCTTTTTAAATTACATTGTGTTATTTGCGAAGAGTAAGCTCTGCTGAACCTGAAATCAGGTTCGGGTAACTAATGATCTTGAATGTCAAAGGCTGCTGCAGCTCGGCCGTGCCCAGCTTGTAAGCATGTTGAAAGGGAGGAACCTTGTCGTCAGCATGAGCAGGATCAATAACAGGCACCGCGGGATTATACGTAGCCGTATGCAATTTGCCTGCTCCGTCCTTGAATGTCTGATCCAGAATTACATTTGCAGTATAACCAGCGCTTTTATTGCTGGGTCTTTGGTATTCCATAATCAAGCTATGAGTATTAGACGCAGCGGTTATCCGCAGACGGTCGTCAGGTCCTTTGATTATTTGCTTCTTATCCGTATCTACTATCAGCTCCTGGGCGGATTTCTCAAGACCGACGACACCATCAATTTGCAGCTTCATGGTTCCAGGTGACAATTCACTGCCAGGGAATACGAGGAACTGTTTCCCCTCAACATTAATCGATGCTTTTGAATACAATGCAGTGAAATCATTACCGCCTCCAAGCAGAATATGCGGGCTGTTCAGACCGAATATTTCCACGGAATTCTGCGGGCTGTATGCAGTTTCCACATAGATGCCAGTTGCAGCTATATATACGTCCCCGATCTCAACATCCTGGCCAGCGATTTCCATAGTCCGGTTAATGGATACAGTCTCTCCGGACTGTGCAACAGCATTCTGCTCAATGGTGATCGGGACATACACCTCAGTGGTTGTCGCAAAGTTCTGTATGCCATCGACCACCCCGCCTACCGGACCCACCACACTCAGCTTTACCGCCATCCGCTCCGGCAGCTTCGTATAATTGCGGTTCCAAAGTGCTTTTTGGTATCCTCGTGTTACTCCAGATACAGCTTTCGGATTACTGCTGAAGTAAGCCCCTTGTCCTAGTTCTATATCTGCAACTGTAGTCACTGAGAGCGAATAAGCAGATGCACTTAAGTTCTTATTCTCCAGCTTATAGAAAAAGAGGATTCCCATCCGGTCTGCTGCAACGGCTTCCACTGTCAGAACATATCCATCCGTCTCTGCTGTTGCACCGCTTATCGGCTTAATGAGACCTGCCGCCAATGCTGAATTAACTGTAGAATCACTTCCGGCAACTTTGCTGTAAGCTTCGAACCACTTCATATCCTGCACCGTTACCTGCGAACTCAAAGCACCACTTCGCGGCTTCAAAGCCTCGCTCCCCCAAGGAAAAACGAACAGCAGCAGAATCGCCAGCATAGCCGCCGAACCTAAAACATAACGCGCTTTTAGAGACATATTGAATTTCTGCGACCGGGTTATCCCCTTGCGAATTGCAGCATTCAGCTTCAGCTCAGCAATTTCATCCGCTTCGACTGACAGACTGTGATAATACTCCTTCAGCAGTGTTTCTTCACTCGTAGCCATCCTATAGTCCCCCTCTAATTCTCATTTTGTCGCGCAGCTGCTTCAGTCCCTTGTTCAGCCAAGTTTTGACCGTCCCTTCAGGCTTGCCCAGCACCTCGGCGATTTCGGTCAGTGTCATATCCCGGTAATACTTCAGCACAAGCACCTGGCGGTATTTCGGCTTGACCCCATTCAGCGCCTGCTCCATATCCAGCTTGCGGTCACTGGTCATCTCCTGCAGGCCGCCGCTAATCTGAACCGGACCAGGAGACGCCAGACGTTTCCTCCGCTTCAATTCATCCTTACAGCAGTTGATCAGAATTCTTGTCAGCCATGGTGCAAATCGCTCTGTATCCTTCAGGCTCCCACGCTTGACCCAGGCTCTATATGTAGTTTCCTGCACAACTTCAAGTGCCTCCGCCTCGCTCCGCAAGTAGCTATAGGCTATGCTGTAGAGTATTTTCTTCTGCTCTAGCACCCGGCTGATGAACAGCTGTTCCTGCTCATTTAAGACCCGCATCCGCTCGCCTTCCCAAACATTCTCCATCCCGCATCCTCCCTCTGCTTTTTTTGATTTCTGTATATACTGACTGCACAGCGCCGCAAACGGTTTTACTTTTTTGGGACAAATAAGATAAACGGGTTAGAAATTCTCTCTTTGAGGAGTCTGTAACAGCTGTGATTCACAGCAAAAAGCCCGGCGTGTATGGGTTGACCACCACGCCGGACTTTATATTAGATAAGCTCATTATGTGTGCCCGTTAATGGTTATGACGTTTTTTCTTTGGAATCCCCGCCTGCACCCAGCGTAATTCCGCTGCGCCCTGCAAAGGCACTCAGCTGCTCCTCTGTCTCCGAGCTGGTCCGGTTACGGAAGCAGAGCTTAGCAACTTCTCTGGCTTCGGAAGCCAGCGTGTTCAGGGTACGGTGCTTCACCTTAAGCAGCGCCTGAGGCGACATGCTCAGCACACTGATTCCGAGCTCCAGCCAGAGCGGTAATGACCGTTCATCTGCGGCCATCTCACCGCACACACTGACATCGATCCCTACGCTGCGGGCCGCATCCACGGTCATCTTGATCATGCGCAGCACTGCCGGATGGTAGGGATGATACATATGGGCAATCTGCTCATTCATCCGGTCCACAGCGAGTACGTACTGCACCAGATCATTCGTGCCGATACTGAAGAAATCCACTTCCTCCGCCAGCAGATCGGCAATCATAACAGCGGCTGGTACCTCAATCATAATGCCCACAGGCAGCTTGCGGTCATATGGAATCCCACGGCTGTCCAGCTCGCTTTTCACTTCCTCCAGCACGGCTTTGGCAGCCTGAACCTCTTCTACGGAGGAGATCATCGGGAACATCATCCGGACATTGCCGTAATGGCTGGCCCGTAGAATTGCCGTCATTTGCGTCTTGAACATGTCCTTGCGGTCCAGACTGATGCGGATCGCGCGGTAGCCGAGGAACGGATTCTGCTCCTCCGGCAGCTGGAAGTAATCCAGATGCTTGTCTCCTCCGATATCCAGAGTGCGGATGACTACAGACTCCTTGCCGACTTTTTCAGCTACAAGCTTATAGACTTCAAACTGTTCATCTTCCGTCGGGAACGTATTACGGTCCATATACAGAAACTCCGTACGGAACAGTCCCACACCTTCGGCTCCATATTTCAGCGCCATATTGAGCTCCTTCACAGAGCTGATATTGCCGGCCAGACGAAGAGATACGCCGTCTTTGGTGAAAGCTTCAACGGTAGCGAGCAGCTCCAGCTGTTCCCGCTTTTTGAGCTGCTTGGCACGTCTGGAGGTGAAATCCCGCACGGTGGACTCATCCGGATGGAGCATCACTGCTCCGGTCTCCCCGTCGAGCACCAGCATGTCCCCGGTCTGAATGGGGGTAATGATTTTGTTCTCCAGGCCCGCGACCAGCGGAATGCCGAGCGCCCGGGCCATGATGGAGGAATGCGAAGTCTTGCCGCCCATCATCGTGACAATGCCCAGCACATAGGCCGGGTTCAAATGCGCCAGCTGGGACGGAGAGAGCTCCTTCGCCACAAGAATATAAGGCTGTGTATCGGACGGAAGGGTAACTTCCGGCGCACCCAGCAGATGCTTCAGCAGACGGTTGCCGACATCCTTGATATCCACCGCCCGCTCCTTCATATACTCATCGTCCAGCAGATCGAACATAGCTACAAAATGGTCAATGGCTTCCTTAACCGCCACCTCGGCCGCTTTATACTGGCGTTCGATAATGCCGCGGATTTCGCTCATGAACACAGGGTCGTCCAGGATCGCCAGATGGGCATCAAAAATACTCGATTCCTCCGGCCCGACGACCTCCCGGAATTCTCTTTTGATAAATTCGATCTCATCCTTGGAGGTGCGGATCCCTTCGTATAAACGTTCAAACTCCTTAGCCAGATCCACCGGATTCACCTGAGTGTCCGGCAGACTCCATTCCCAGTTCGGCAAGACAAAGGCCTTCCCGATGGCAACACCTGCTGCGGCGCCTATGCCTTGTATCATGCTTCGATCCCTCCAACATTACTTTCGTGTAGAACAACGGACATGACTGACGACTGCCCCTTTTTAACATTTTTAAATGGAGCATAGCTCCAGGATTTTACGCGGTCCGGATTGGTAATGACCATAGGTGTAGCGAGTGAAGCGGCATGCTCCTTCAAGAAAGCCAGATCAAATCTGACCAGCAGCTGCCCGGGCTCCACGCTGTCACCCTCTTGTACAAGCGCCTCAAACGGCCCTTTAAGCTGCGAAGTATCAATCCCTATATGCATAAGCACCTCAAGCCCTTCGGGTGTAGAAATACCCACTGCGTGCATTGTAGGGTATACATGCATCACCTTGCCGAATACGGGCGAGACCAGCTCTCCTTTTTCCGGGAAAAAGGCTACTCCGTCCCCGACCAGCTTCGCGGCGAAAATATGATCCGGCACCTCTTCGATTGGCATCATCCGGCCCTGGATGGGCGAGCTGAACAGCACCTGCGGCAAATCGCGCAGCATCAGCTTGTCAATCTCTTCGCGGATCAGCTCCGAGTATGTGCCGAAGACGACCTGCACGTTGCCGCCGCCCAGCTTGATAATGCCTGCGGAGCCAAGCCCCTTGAGTGCTCCTGTATCTATCAAACGGTCGTTATGCACAGTTAATCTTAGCCGGGTGATGCAGGCCTGTACCTGTACGATATTCTCTTTGCCGCCCAGCGCCTCCAGAATCAGCGGAGCCTGATAAGGTATATTCCCCGCCCAGTCCCCTAGCTCGGACCCTTCTTCGCGGCCCGGTGTAGGAATCTGGAAGCGGCGTATCGCCCAGCGGAACACATTATAGTAGACGATGCCATAGCCGATCCCGATCGGAATCAGCAGCCAGGCCCGCTGGGACAGATGCAGATTGAGGAAGAAATCGATCGCACCTGCCGAATACGAGAACCCGTGATGAATGCCGAGCGAGTAGGTCAGTACCATGGCAAGGCCGGACATGACTACATGCAGCGCGAACAAATAGGGTGAAGCAAACAGGAAGGCGAACTCAATCTGCTCCGACACCCCGGTCAGAAAGCAGACCAAAGCGGCACGCAAAAAAGTCTTCTTGATCTTTGGCTTGAGGTCCTCACGCGCTTCCTGGATAATCGCGAAGGCAATCGCCGGCAAGGCAAACATCATGATCGGGAACAGCCCGGCCATGAAGATCCCCGCTGTAGGGTCACCGGCAAAAAAACGCGGCAAATCCCCTTGCACGACTGCACTTCCGTCAGGCGTCGTGAAGGAGCCCAGCTGAAACCAGAATACATTATTGAGAATATGATGCAGGCCAAAGGCCGTCAGCACCCTGTATAATACCCCGTAGACAAATACTCCATATCCGCCGGTAACCTGCACGACCCGGAAGAGATCATTCAGCAGCTGTTGGAGCAGCGGTGATACGCCGAGCATCACCCAGGCGAACAGCGCCGAGAACAAACCCATAAAGAGCAGTACAAAACGCGACCCTCCGAAAAACTGGATCGCCTCCGGCAGTTTGATATTCTTAAACCGGTTATGCGCTACGCCGGCTACAATCCCAAGGATAATACCAATTAATGTTGCAGGCTGTACAGCCCCGTCTCCCATGTTGGAAACAATCCGGTCATAAGTGAACATCCCTGCGAGCGCTGCCAGTCCGGCAGGTCCGGCCTGATTGGACAATCCCCACGCCACACCGACAGCAAACAAATAAGGCATGAAATAGAATATTCCTTGCCCAGCGTATGTCGTCACTTCGGATACCGAAGAAAGTCCCCATGCAGACCACGGTAAGCTGCCCAGACTCAGCAGGATGGCCGCCGCCGGAAGCACCATGGTAGGAAGCATAATGGCTCTGCCTAACTGCTGCAAAGATCCGAGCCAATTCAAGGTGACCCTCTCCTTTCTTTCTATATTGAATGGTAAGCGCTGCAGCAGTTTTTGTCAAAAGAATACGTGTAAACAAACACAGCAAGGATAGCCTGGCTCGGGGGCGATTACCAGGATACTTTTACCTGACACAAACTATCCTCTGCAATGCAGGTCAGTCGCAGGACTCCTGCGACTCCTGCGACTCCTGCGACTCCTGCGACTCCTGCGACTCCTGCGACTCCTGCGACTCCTGCGACTCCTGCGACTCCTGCGACTCCTGCGACTCCTGCGACTCCTGCGACTCCTGCGACTCCTGCGACTCCTGCGACTCCTGCGACTCCTGCGACTCCTGCGACTCCTGCGACTCCTGCGACTCCTGCGACTCCTGCGACTCCTGCGACTCCTGCGACTCCTGCGACTGAATAAGTGTAGTTTGTACAACTATAATTGACTAGGAGATCTTATATTTTATTTTAATTGCATTCTGTACAACTATTCAGGTTCAATTCCGCTTAAATCGCAAAAATCTGTTTTTTAATTGTACGAAGTGCAGTTATTCCTGAAAAACCCCTTGTAGAGCACATTTTAGTTGTACTAAATACACTTATCTCCTACTACACCGGATGGCCTAAAAACTTTAGCAGTAAAAGTAGGAACTTCAGCATTGATCAGCTGTCATTGGCGCAACCTTAATCTGAAACATTACTAGTTGTCACGCAAAGGAAGGGTGTTCTGAGTGTTCTGAGTGTTCTGAGTGTTCTGAGTGTTCTGAGTGTTCTGAGTGTTCTGAAGTCACCATACGATATCGGACCGCATTGTGCTAACCTCGTAGTACCGCACCCGTTCCTTTGAAAATACAGGTTTAAGCAGTCCTTTATCGCTCAAGGCAATCAGCAGCTTGCGCGCCGTCCGGAAATTGATGTGTAAATATTCAGTCACATCCTTGGGACGAAGCGGCCGTGCAATCCGCCATGCCAGTCTTAACACATCCATCTCTTCAGAAATCAAATGCTGAGCGGCTGTACTCCGGGCTAAATAAGGTGCCAACGCCAGCTGCAGCAGCATCCGGCATACCTCCGGACGCTGCCGGATATCGTCGAATGAGAAATGCAGCATTTTCCAGCCCATTCCCGTTAAGAAGGTATCCCTGTTAAGTGCATAGCTGAATTTTTCGCGGTCCACGTCTTTAACATGACTCTGAAAACCATCGCATTCAATTCCGAAACGACGGCCGCTTGCAGGCAGAAAAGCAAAATCCAAAAATTGCGACTTGCGGTTCCAGTCATACACTTCGTATTCCGGATGCAGATGCTCCAGCGACTCAAACAACGGCCACCATACATTCTGTAAAAACAGTTTCTCCGCATAGTTGTGTCCACGCACCAGCCTCCCCCGCCGTTCACCAGCTCTTTCATTAGTATGCATCTCAATAAACGTGCAATGTGCCTGTTCAAAGTCCATATGAATGACCTCCTGTAAAATAAAAAAAACGCCCTTCCCCCATGAAATGGAGTAAAGGACGTTCTTCGTCTGTTTCAAGTATAGCAATCGCAATCAATAAAATCTATATTCTGCATGAGCAACATTCGGATTCCAAGGCTTCGCACCGTTCCAGCATTCCGGATTATGAAAACCAGAAGCCGGAGCTTACTCCGGCTCCCCTATGAGCTCTTTCATCCGGCTGCAACCGAGCACTTACCCCCGGCTCCGGCCCTTCATCGTAATCGCCTCTTCCACCTTGATGCAGCGGTCCATGATGGCGATCATGCCGTGTTCAGCGGCGATGTCCGCCGCCTCCTGGCTGATGATGCCCTGCTGCAGCCAGAGCACGCGCGCTCCGATATCTGCGGCTTCCTGCGCTACTGCCGCGCAGTATTCACTGCGGCGGAATACATTCACAATATCCACCGGCTCAGGAATTTCCGCCAGCGTGTGATAGCATTTCTCACCCAGGATCTCCCCGTCTACCGATGGATTGACCGGAATAATCCGGTACCCCCGGCTCTGCATAGCGCCTGCGACCATATACGAGGTGCGGTCCGTTTTGTCAGATAGGCCAACTACGGCAATATTGCCTGCTCCAGCCAGAATATCTCCGATTTCTTCCCTGCTTGGATTCTCAAAGCTCATGTGTATTTCCCCTTCCCGTGGTTAGATGTTCGTTATAAATACATCATACAGCGGAGCGTACCAAGTTCCAAATTCACATGACTCCCGCAACGGCCGAATCCATTCTTAAACAGGCCGGTTTGAAGCCGTGCGGCCGGAGATGCGGTGCCGTTAGTGCGGCAGAACCCTCAGCTTACCGTACACAGCCAGACCATATGGACAGAATCCGGACCCCAATAATCCTTAACTATCACATAGGGTTCTCCGAATTTCCGCAGCCACCTGGTTTGTGCACGTCTGTAGCCGCTGTCCAGGCAGAACCGATCAATACCCTGCTCCCGGAGAAATACCATGAGCATTGCAATCAAAGCCGACCCAATCCCTTGCCCCTGATATTCAGGCAAAACATACAGACTGCCCAGCTCGCCTACAGCATCAAGCTGATTCCCGGTGCAGACCCTGATGTCTTCTCCGCATGGAGCATAAGAAATGGTGCCGACAACCCTACCGTCAATTCTCGCGACCCAGAACCAGATGTCTGAATTCAGCGGATTAAGAGACGCTGCTGCCATTCGTATCTTGGATTCAATCTCCTGCTGAATGTCACCCTGCAGGTGACCCAGTCCGTCGCTTTCAAAAGCATCCGTAATCGCAAGCCTATAAAGATCCGATACCGGAGAAATATCATCCTCCTTGAGCGGATTGATATTTAACGGACCCACCTTTGTTATTCTACCCATTCCACATTCGCGCCCAGCGAACGCAGGTGATCGAAGTATTGCGGGTAAGATTTCGCGACATGATGGGCATCCTTGATCCGCAGCGGCTGACGGGCTCTGAGGCCCACTACAGTAAGCGCCATAATTACACGGTGATCATAATGCGCGTTAATGGTTACGCCGCCTTCAACACCCTCGGGCGTGCCATGGACAATGATCTCGTCACGGCGCTCCTCCACCTTCGCACCAGCACGGGTCAGCTCGGCCAGGTAGTCGGTAATGCGGTCGCATTCCTTATATCGCAAATTCTCAACGTTGTAGAAGCGTGAGGTTCCTTCAGCAAATACGGCAGCGGCCACCATGGCCAGCACAGCGTCCGTAGCTGCATCACCATCGAATTCTACTGCCTTCAGAATACCGTTGCCCTGCACATGCACGGTACCATTCTCATGCGTGAGCGGCACTTCCATCATCCGCAGCACATCAACAATCGCCCGTTCCCCCTGCTTGCTCTTCTCAGCCAGACGGTGAATCGTCACATCCGACTTCGTCACCGCTGCGGCAGCAAGTACGGCTGCCGAACCCGGGTAATCCCCCTGAACCGTATATGACTTGGCCGCATAAGCCTGCCTACCCGGCACCTTGAAGGACATGTAATCGTCAGCAGCATGTACAGTAATGCCTGCCTGCTCCATGACTTCAAGTGTCTGGCCAATGACCACTTTGGATTTCAGATCATCCAGTACAATAATTTCACTGTCTTCCTCTAACAGCGGTGTGAGGAACAACAGCGCACTAAGATACTGTGAGCTTACAGCACCGGATACGGTAATCCGTCCGCCCTGCGGTTTACCGCCGCGAATAGTGATCGGCAGCCTTCCATTATTATGCTCCACCTCTACACCAAGCTGGCCCAGCGCCTGAATCAGGTCATCATGCGGGCGTTTGCCTAGTGAATCCGGATACGTATTCACGAAAGTGACCTCCGGGCTGAGCGCGGCAACCGCCATCAGGAAACGCAGCACGGCGCCGGCATTCCCGACATTCAGCTCTTTGACATCACGCGGGTGACGCCCGAACCCCTGAACTACAATCTTCTCCTCATCTTCGGTCAGTACAGCCCCGAGATCGGCGATACATCTGCGGATGGCATCGCTGTCCTCACTGTGCGCGGGATGATAAATCGTGCTGACTCCTTCCGACAGGGCAGCTACCAGCAGGTAGCGTGTTGTGTAATTTTTGGATGACAGAGCTCCGAATTCTCCTTGCAGTGCCGGCGTTGGCCTAACAATAACGTCCATAATCTAAGCGCTCCTTAAAGTAATATAGTTTCTGTATGTACGGCCCCGTTTGACAGGGTAATCCGCAGTTGTGTTATCATTGATACATTCTATTAGGACAGAAAAGAGGGTACAACCATGAATGAAATCCCACAGATTACACCACAGGAACTGCGTGAGCGGCTCGCTTCAGGCGAAGAGCTTGTTCTGATCGACGTCCGCGAAGATGATGAGGTTGCCTTCGGCATGATTCCCGGTGCGCAGCATATCCCAATGGGCCAGATCCCGCAGCAGACTGATGAGCTTCCGGCTGATACTGAGATCATCTTCATTTGCCGTTCCGGCAACCGCAGCCAGCGTGTCTGCGAATATCTGCAGCAATTCGGCATTAAGGGCTCGAATCTGAGCGGCGGCATGATTGAATGGAATGAAACCGGACAAGCCTAGTCTAAGCACGAACGCAAACACACTTAAAAGCTCAAGCGCGGTAATGCATTAAAATATATTGTGAGACTTCGGCCACATTCAGCTCCGTTGTATCGACCGTGCAGTGCGCGAAACGGTAAGCCTCCCTACGCTGCTCCATAATAGCGCGGACCCGTTCTTCGGCATTGCCGGCGAGCAGCGGCCGGTTCTCATCCCCGCTGACACGGGCGATAATCGCTTCCTCAGTGGCTGTAAGCGCCACAACAAGCCCCTGCTCGAGCATAACCTCCGCATTACCGGGCGCCAGCACTGCGCCTCCACCTGTAGAGATAATTCTGCGCTCACCCTGCAGCATCCGCTTCAGTACGGCCGATTCAATCTTCCGGAAAGCCTCTTCGCCGCCTGCGGCAAAAATCTCCGCAATACTCCGGCCTTCACTCTCCGTAATCACTGCATCCAGATCAACCAGTTCATATCCAAGCTCCTCAGCCAGCATAGCGCCTACCGTTGACTTCCCCGTAGCCATCATTCCGACGAGTATGATATTTCTGTTCTCTGTTATTTCCCGTATATTCTGCCGTTCTTCCTGATCCCCAGCCATAACTACCTCCAACCGCGACATTTGTCATATCATAACACAGGGTGAAAAGTTTGCACAATGCAGCAGAGGTGCAAAAAAGCCCGAAAGCTCTCCGCAGGAAGCGAAAAGCATTTCGGGCTCTCTATAGCCTAAGCTGGGCGGTTACAATTACTCAGCCAGCCAGTTGTGGTGGAACACCCCTTCTTTGTCCACGCGTTTGAAGGTGTGGGCGCCGAAATAATCGCGTTGTGCCTGCAGCAGGTTCGCCGGAAGGCGTTCAGTGCGGTAGCTGTCATAATAAGCAAGCGCACTGGAGAAGCCTGGAACCGGAATACCCAGGGTTACGGCCGAAGCAATAACTTTGCGCCATGCGGATTGGTAGTTATCCATAACATCCTTGAAGAACGGATCAAGCAGCAGGTTCTTCAGGTCTGCATTATTGGCATAGGCATCCGTGATGTTCTGCAGGAACCGGGAGCGGATAATGCAGCCGCCGCGCCAGATCTTGGCCAGTTCACCATATTTCAGATCCCAGCCGTATTCATCAGAAGCTACACGCAGCTGTGCGAAGCCTTGTGCATACGATACGATTTTGCTGGCGAACAATGCTTTACGCACGTTCTCGATGAATTCAGCCTTGTCACCATCGAAGGCTACAGCAGCAGGACCGCTCAGCACTTTGCTGGCTTCAATGCGTTCTTCCTTCATTGCAGACAGGAAGCGGGAGAATACGGATTCGGTGATCATGGACAGTGGCACGCCGAGATCCAGCGAACTTTGGCTTGTCCATTTGCCGGTACCCTTTTGTCCGGCAGCATCAAGAATGACGTCTACCATGGGTTTGCCGGTTTCTTCGTCATACTGCGCGAAGATATCCTTAGTAATTTCGATCAGGTAGCTGTCCAGCTCGCCGCTGTTCCACTCTGCGAAGGTGTTGTGCAGTTCCTTGGCATCCAGGCCCAGCACATCTTTCAGCAAATGGTACGCTTCGCCGATCAGCTGCATGTCGCCGTACTCAATGCCGTTATGCACCATTTTTACATAGTGCCCGGCACCGTCCGGTCCGATATATGTACAGCAAGGCTCTCCGTCCACTTTGGCAGAAATAGCCGTAAGAATAGGTTCAACCAGCTTATACGCGCTTTCCTGACCTCCAGGCATAATGGAAGGACCTTTCAGTGCGCCTTCTTCGCCGCCGGATACGCCAGTACCTACGAAACGGAAGCCTTTGTCCTCAAGATATTTGCTGCGGCGAACAGTGTCAGGGAAATAAGCGTTACCGCCATCGATAATAATATCGCCCTGATCCAAGAACGGCAGCAGCTGCTCAATGGTAGCATCGGTTGCTTTGCCCGCCTGAACCATAATCAGGATTTTGCGCGGCACTTCCAGGGATTGTACAAACTCTTCGACTGAGAAAGTACCTACCAGGTTCTTGCCTGCTGCTTCTGCGACCAGATCATGTGTCTTCTCCGGGGAACGGTTAAACACGGATACGCTAAAGCCTTTGCTCTCGATGTTAAGAGCCAAATTTTTGCCCATTACCGCCAAGCCAATGACGCCGATTTGTTGTTTTGACATCTGGTTCTCCACCCTTTGCACCCTGTATTTTTTGTGAAATCCATTTCTCGCAGTATAAGAATACCACCCTTTGTCAGAGACAGCAAAGTTCCGCCTGCGAAAGAGAGATCAATTTCATTGACAAAGTCCTAAGAATCAGGGAAATTGCTCACAATGACTATTTTAACGGTTTTGAGCGCAGAAGTGAACCCCTGCACGCAACTTGCATTACAAAGTTCAAGGCACCCCATAGCGGGATGCCTTGAACAGAAGATAATTCATTCAATTTCACCATTCAAGCGCGGCAAGCTCCCTGGTCAGAATGTTCAGCCTGGCCGTGCAAGCCTCCACCTCTGCAGAATCCTTATTGCGCATGGCTTCACTCAGCCGGTCCAGCTGCTCATCAACCTCCAGCCGGCGGTCACGGATCCGCTCCTCGCCTTCAATAGAGTAGAACAGTTTCGTCAGTTCCTGGTCGGATAGCAGCGGACCTTTCTGATACAGCACACGCTGCTGATATCCGGAAATCTCCACCAGTCGGATCACTTCGCCGAAAAGAATATTCTCAATAATAATCTGGCGGTCGCGGAAACGTTTGACTACGGCATGGCCGCGCATATCACCAATCAGCTTCTCCATCCATTCAGCCAGGCGCGCATCACGGATCATATAATCTCCCACCAGCTTGAAGCCATCCTTAATCCGCTGGAAGCGCAGCTTCACAAGCTTGCGTCCGGTGCGCACCGAAATAAGAAAAACATTCTCATTCTCACTCCAGTAAAGGGAATAGCCTTCCTTTATCAGATCCTTGATCAAGTCCTGGATATGTTGTCTGTCAAACCGGAGCTCCAGATTGCAGTACTCCACTTCGTCATTTTTGTTCACGGCACTCCCCCCTAACTGCTTGGTTACAGCATAGCCAGTTTCATGGCCTAACTTTAGAAGTAGAACTGACTGCCGGACCTCCACATACGCCCCATCATTTTGCCTTCGTCTTACACTTATTTTATACTTCATTTTATGTAGCGGTAACTTGGTTTATTGACTATTTTTACCCGCTTTCCGCCTTTTCCAAACGCCAGACCCTACTTTTGAAGTCATTCCCCGGTCTATTGTGCAAAATAAATATATAAAAGCCGCAGGCAGCCGGGTTTACCGGTCTGTCTGCGGCTTTAGTATTTCCTAATACTTTAATATAAGCAGCACTTAATGCGCGCTTCCTTGCTTCAGCTTCGTCCGGTGGACAATCAGCAAATGCAGGCCGAAGAGCAGGACCATTACACCTGCACTGGCCAGAAAAGGCGCACTATGGCTGACGGAATCCCACAGCTTGCCGGACAACACGGGACCTGCAACCATTCCCGAGCCCTGCAGCGTCAGGAACAGGCCCCAGACCGTCCCCCGCTCTCCCTTGGGAACCTGCTTGGCCAGGAAGGCATTCCATGCCGGCAGAATAAGCGCATAGCTTATTCCGACCAGCGCCACGGCAACGAAGGCCAGCGGCAGCCAGCGGACCTGCGAGAAGAACGCCAGGGAACAGGCTGCCAGCAGGAAGCCGATGTTGAGGAAGACCGATGTCCCGATTTTATCAACCAGCTTGCCCGCCGGAATCAGCGCCAGCACCGTGATGCCCCCGCCGGCAATCAGCAGCAGGCTGAACTGGTTAGGCGTCACATGCAGCTCGGAGCGGGCGAACAAAGTAACCACCGGGGTCATGAGCCCGATGGCAAAAGCCTGCAGGAACAGCGCCGGGAAGAGCAGCCGGCTTACCTTCAGGGAAGTTCTGACCTGATGCCAGGTCCGCTTCAGGCTCTGCAGCGGCCGCAGCGGCGTGCGCGGCACTGCAGTCCCTTCGGGATTCATCTCACGGACGACATGAGGCGCATGGCCGCCAATTCTAGAAGGCAGCAGCAGTGCTACAGCCACTACGGCAGCGGCGAAGCCCATCAGCACCAGGAATACTGTACGGTAGCTCTGTCCGCCATGGTCCATCATGAAATTGACGATAATCGGGCCAATCCCGGTACCGGCCAGCGACGCCATCTCCACAGCACCCATAGCCGCCCCGCTGCTGCCGCTTTCCGTAGAACCGGCAAGTTCGGTAATCCCGGTCATAGTACAAGGCCATAGCGGCGAAGTTCCGATGCCCAGGACTAGACAGGCAATAGACAATGTGGTTGCATCTTTGGCATAGATAATCATTCCGACAGCCACCAGAATCAGCAGCAGCGCACCTGTCATCGTCCAGCGGTAGCCAATCCGCTCCATCACCCAGCCGAACGGGCTGCGGAACAGATTATCTCCCAGATACTGCAGGGCAAAGGCGAAGCCGACCACCGTCACCGACAGGCCCAGAATATTCTCCATGTAGACTGGAAGCAGGGCTACCAGCAGCGATCCTTTGACGAATTCGACCAGAAAAATAATGACCCACATCTCCACAATGAACGGTGAGGCCAAATTGATATGCATACGCTGCGCTACTTTGCCAGACATTTCATCACATCCTAGTATTATGTTGATTGATTTGTTATACTGATGCTTGCTTGAAAAAAACTAATCTTCGCGAAAGGTTGTGACAGCATTAAATGGATCAACATGTAACTCCCCTCTTCACAGCTCTCAAAAAGCATGCCGCCGGAAACCCAGTTCAATTTCATATTCCGGGACATAAGAAGGGGCTAGGGACCGATGCCGAATTCCGTGAGTTTATCGGCGATAACGCTCTATCCATAGATTTGATCAATATTGCACCGCTTGATGACCTTCATCAGCCCACCGGGGTTATTCTTGAAGCTCAGAAGCTGGCTGCAGAGGCCTTCGGCGCCGATTACACGTATTTCAGTGTACAAGGCACGAGCAATGCCATCATGACTATGATCCTCTCTGTCTGCTCAGAAGGAGATAAAATTATTGTGCCGCGCAATATTCACAAATCAGTGATGTCGGCCATTATTTTCTCCGGAGCCAAGCCTATTTTCGTCTCTCCTGTACAGGATGAGAATCTTGGGATAGACCACGGCATAACCACAAGCTCGCTCGAACGGGCTTTGAGGCGCCATCCGGATGCCAAAGGTGTCCTCGTTATCAATCCGACGTATTTTGGCGTGTGCGCCGACCTGCGTTCGATTGTCGACCTGGCCCACAGTTACGGGGTTCCCGTACTTGTGGACGAGGCACATGGAGTATTGATTCATTTTCATGAGGAATTACCGGTATCGGCCATGCAGGCCGGTGCGGATATGGCAGCAACCAGCGTGCATAAACTGGGCGGCTCCATGACGCAGAGCTCGGTACTGAATCTCAATGCCAAGACAGGTCTTGTTAACCCTCAGCGGGTACAAACCATTCTCAGCATGCTGACCACAACTTCAACATCATATATTCTGCTTGCTTCTCTGGATACCTCCAGACGCAACCTGGCGCTAAACGGCCATGAGATGGCCTCCAGAACCATCGCCTTATCCAACTATGCCCGGGACGCTATTAACAGCATTGAAGGCTTGTACAGCTTCGGCAAAGAAATTCTCGGTACAGAGGCAACCTTTAATCTCGACCCGACCAAGCTTAACATTCACGTCCGCCATCTGGGCATTACCGGATACGAAACCGAGAACTGGCTGCGTCAGAAGTATAACATCGAAGTAGAACTCAGCGACATGTATAATATTCTTTGCCTGATTACCCCTGGAGATACCCAGGAATCGGTAGATAAGTTGTTAGCCGCTCTGCGCGTGCTCTCAGCGATCCATTACAGCAAAGGTGAGATCTATGAGATGAAGGTGCAGGTGCCGAATATTCCGCAGCTGGCCCTGATTCCGAGAGATGCCTTCTACGCCGATACACAGCTGGTTCCCTTCCGGGAGTCTGCAGGCTACATTATTGCAGAATTCATCTATGTTTATCCGCCGGGCATCCCGATTCTTCTCCCTGGTGAAGTTATTACCCAAGATAACATTGACTATATCATCGACCATGTGGAAATCGGCCTGCCGGTCAAAGGCCCTGAGGACCGCAGCATCACCAACATCAAAGTAATTGTAGAGGCTGAGCCGATTTCTTAATCGGCTCAGGTCCCTGCAGCAATACAAAACCCCGATACTGTTACAGTATCGGGGTTTTGGTATTAGGCGGTGCTGTCTTGTCCAAGACAGTAAGCCTAAGTACTTGATTCACTGAAATCTATTCTTGCTGGGCCAGCAGCTCGTTGTAAGCTTCTTCAACAGCTTTCCATTCAGCTTCATCTTCAATGTTGTAGAGAACCATTTCTTCGTCTTCTTCTTCCATACGCAGAATGATGCCGTCTGCTTCAGGGTTTTCGCGCTCGAGCAGCAGTGCGTATAACTTCTCGCCTACGTCAAACGTTTCTACCAGCACCATTTCTACATCTTCGCCCTGCTCGTTCGTCAAGGTCAGCACAAACTCCTCGTGCTCATGGTCGTGATCATGTCCGCAACCGCATGCTTCACCATGTTCATGGCCATGCTCATGTTTGTGATCGCTCATTGAAATACCTCACTTTAAATTGAATTATCCTACATTTGGTATCGTAACACGTAAGATAAGTTCAGGTCAATTTGCAGACCCCGGTTAATTCTTGGCCGAAGCCGTAACCACCTTTTCTGACACAAGAACGTAATCTCCGCTCTTGGATGACTTGATGAAGAACCCTACACTGTATTTGCCGGATTCTTTGAAATCATAGGTGAATTCCGGGGTGGAGAACCAGAAGTCCTCATTCTTCGAGCCGCCGGCATCCTCCAGAATATCCTTCACATTCCCTGACGGATCGGTGATTGACACCTTCACAGCTGAGACGCTGTCCTTCAGGCTGTCAACCTGGGTAAGGATCTTCATCTTCAGCTTGCCTGTATTTACATTGCCGAATACCGTATCGCCCTTGAACAGCACAATATGCACATTAGGCTTGAGGATCGTCACTTTGCCTGAACCGTCCCAGCTGACGACACCTCCCGCTTCTCTCGCAGGGATATAGGCCTTGCCGTCAATCAAATAGCCCCCATCGGCTATTTCCTTTCCATTGCTCCACACTTTGATTTTCTGGTTTACAGCGTCAGCGAACAAATATGAGCTTCCCATCATGGAAAACACAACCACGCATAGAGCAATTTTTTTCCATCTCATTGTAGAGCCCCTCCAAATAATTCATGCTGTTAATGTATACTACCAACCCTTCGACAAGTTGCGCAGAATTCAGGGAATTATTTCTTTTTGCAGTAGAAAAGAAACATGCATCATTATGCAACCGGTTTCGGTATGGAATCTATGGAATTTCAGGGAAATGTGCCCTCCCCACAAAACAAAAAAAGCCGGACATTAGCATCAAAATAGATGCTTGCCCGGCCGTTTCATCCTGTTATCTATGCCTGGTTAAAATTGCGGAAGCTGATCCAGATTGTTGGTAGGATCCCCATCTGCATCGCCGCGAATATACATTTCGCCGTCTTTCCCTTTGAATGCGTTGACTCCGGCAATACTCCCGGACTGAACCTCCTGAAGTGCCTGCTGATAATCCAGCACACGGCCGGAAGAGGTCTGGAACTTGGTCAGATCACCATCACCGTTTCTTTGGGCTGCAATAAAGCGTTCACGTTCGTTGTTCATCACTTAGGATCTTCTCCTTCGCGCCTGGGATTAGCCATCAATCTGGCTCACAGATAGCTTGTCCATAGAATCGAAAGAGTATGTACCCGGGCTGATTACAGCGTTTTCTGCATTCTCACGTGAAGAATACCGGCATCATAGAAGGGCTCCGGGGAAATTACTTCATAGCCCAGTTTGCTGTAAAAGGCTTCTGCATGACACTGGGCGTCGAGAATAGAGGCTACCAGGCCGAGTTCACGGGCATGCCCCTCCATAGCGAGCAGCAAAATCCGTCCGAAACCCTTGGACCGGTAATGCTCGTGAACAGCAATCCGCTGCATTTTAGCGGTCTCTGCCTTGTAATAAATCAGTCTTCCGGTAGCTGCCGGCTCCCCGTTGTCCTTAAGCAGGAAATGATGCGCGTTGTCACCGATCACATCATATTCATCAATCTCCTCTTCGGCCGGCACCTTCTGTTCCTCCACAAATACCTTATTGCGGATCGCAAGCGCCATCTGGAGCTGCTCCTCTGTAGTGACATGTACGATTTCCACTGCCATTCTCCTCTAGCCCCTCTCTATAGGTCCAATCAACATTGAGCCATTATACAGAATTTTTAATATCCTGTATAGAGCCTCTGGTCTTCAGGGATAGGGAAGACGGATAAGCCGCTTCCGCCGGACTACTGAATGGAATACACCTCTTCCGGAATCGAACGGTCGTACACATCCTGCATAACCGGTGATATAAGACTATCCGGTGTATCCAGTCTGCCATCCAGCCCGTTCATCTTATGAATCCCCGTATACCCGGGAGACTCACCGCCAGCCGCACATCCGGCCGTCCCCAGCATCACACATACTCCAATGACCCCGCTCCACACTATTGACCTGCGCATAATTGTACCCCCTGTTCTTCTTGGCTCTATACAGCTTTGACGAATCAGGGGCTTCATAAACGATTTCTTACAGATTTACATTGCCAACGATATGCACAAGGTACATCATGCCGCCGAGAAAGCCTGCGAGTACAAAATAAGCAATACCATATCTCCAGCGTAACGCGGCCGGCACATCATAATATTTATCATTATCAAACACTGTAAAACTGATCTCACACTGCATCTTCAGCTGCAGCTTAGCATCCACATACAGCTGGTCCAGCTGTACGATCCGGACTTTATCGATAATGGACTGCACAGGCATAGTCGTTGTACCGTAGTAGTCCAGATTGTCCCAGCGGACACCAAGATATTGCTGGCGGTTCAAATCACTGTAGGTGGTAAAAGGCAGTTCCCTTTTGTGCTCAGGTCCGGGAATCAGATACCCTTGATCCTGCAAATCTTCAATCGGTATCAGGAAGCTCTTCAATACGGCATGCATCTGATTCTTCGTGCGCCGGCTGATATATTTCTTGTACATGTCATAGGCAAATAACAGCCAGATAATACCGAACAGAATAGATTTCAGATAGATGATCACAGCCAGACCTCCAACCAGACCCACCAGCCATAACCACCGGGTAACCGCAGTTGCAATTCTTCCCCCATCCAGCGGATGAATTGGCAGCAGGTTGATCAGGTTTATAAAGAATCCGACATAAGCCAGTGAATACAGCAGCGGGCTGTGATAGTAATAAGCTGCTCCGAAGACGGCGGCCGCGCCAATGCTCCCCAGAATGGGACCTCCAAAAGCAACGTAGGCTTCCTCTCTGGCATCCAGCGGTTGTTTCTTCATCGTAATTAATGCGCCCATAAAAGGAACAAACAGCGGTGCGCTCACCGGCAGCCCGATCCGCTTGGCAGCGATAACATGGCCTATCTCATGATCGAATAATAAGGCAACGAAGCCCACTGCAAATTGCCATGGTGAGATCAGTGCATAGGCCCAGATAGACACCATCATCGAAATCAGCGGTCCCGCAATCTTCCCCAGCTTAAGCAGAGACAGAATGGTTTTGCCCTTCAGCAGCAGCAGTACTCCCGCGCTACCAAGCCATCCCATTATGCCTGAGCTTTTCTTTTCCTGCTATTTTTCCGGCAAAAGTCTCATTCTCCTTTATCTCTATATCTGGTGTTGACATAAGCCATCACCTGCATATATGATATCCAGTAATTAGGATAACCACAATAGCTATGAAGAGAAAGAGTACCTTGGCAATTCTTTCACAGAGAGCTCCGGCCGCTGAAAAGGAGCAAAGAAAACCCACGGGAATATGGTCTCAGAGCTGCGCATCGAAGCCCGCATAAACGGGACGTAGGCTGCGCCGGAACCCGCATCCGTTACCATGCTAGGGTATACCCGCAGGCTTATGCGGACGTACCTGAAGAGGTGGATGCCGCAAGGCATTGATGAATTTGGGTGGTAACACGTGAGCACAGGCTCTCGTCCCTTTTGGGGATGAGAGTCTTTTTTGTGCGCTTAGAAATCTAAACATGTTTTCCGAAACGGGTTTTGTCCGAATCCGTTTCAAGGAAACATCTGTCAACAAAACTTATAGGAGGACAATGACATGACAAACATTTTTATCGGAGGGGCTTGGCCGTATGCCAATGGCTCCCTGCATCTGGGCAGGCTTGCGAGTATTCTACCGGGAGATATCCTGGCCCGCTATCACCGTGCCAAAGGCGACGCTGTGCTGTATGTCTCCGGCAGTGACTGCCATGGCACTCCCGTCGCTGTGCAGGCGGCGCAGGAAGGTGTATCCCCTGGTGAATTCGCCAGCAGATATCATCAGGAATTCACAGATTGCTTCCGTTCGCTTGGATTCACCTATGACTTATACACCCGGACCGATCAGGAGCATCACCACAGTGTGGTGCAGGAGCTGTTCCTTAAGCTGCTGGATAACGGCCATCTGTACCAGAAGTCTACGCTCCAATGCTACTGTGAGCAGGATCAGCGCTACTTGCCGGACCGCTATGTAGAGGGAATCTGCCCGGTCTGCGGACAGCAGGCCCGGGGTGACCAATGTGATTACTGTTCTACGATACTCGACCCGGTTGACCTGCTGGAGCGTACCTGCAAAATCTGCGGAACCCCGCCGGTGCTGCGTTCCACCCTGCATTATTATTTGTCACTGTCCAGCTTCCAATGCGCACTCTCAGATTATGTGGATTCTGCGCAGGGCTGGAGAGACAATGCTGTGCGTTTAACCCGCAGATATCTGCAGGAAGGACTGCAGGACCGCGCCGCAACGCGGGATCTGGATTGGGGGGTAGATGTTCCTGTAGATGGCTTCACGGACAAAAAAATCTATGTGTGGATTGAAGCGGTCAGCGGCTATCTGTCCGCCAGCAAGCAGTGGGCTGCCGGGACTGGCAACCGCTGGGAGGATTTCTGGCTTGAATCCACTGAGAACAAGGACGCCGGGTACCCTCCCATTACAGCCTATTATGTGCATGGCAAGGATAATGTGCCTTTTCACAGCCTGATCTGGCCGGCTCTGCTGCTGGGTGCTGGAGACCTTCATCTGCCGGACCGTATCTTCTCCTGTGAATACATGACTCTCGAAGGGGAGAAATTCTCCACAAGCCGTAACTGGGCCGTCTGGGTGCCGGATATTCTCTGCCGCTACGATCCGGACTCCATCCGGTATTTCCTGACGGCGAACGGTCCTGAGAAACGGGATGCCGACTTCTCGTGGAGAGAATTCATCTACAGCCATAACAGCGAGCTGCTGGGTGCCTTCGGTAATTTCGTCAACCGCAGTCTGGTATTCGTGAATAAGTTCTGGAATGGCGAGGTGCCTGAGGGCACACTGGATGCCGCATGGGCCGGCAGCATTAATACATTGTACAGTGAGACCGGGAGACTTATTGAGGGGGGCAGCTTCAAAGAAGCGCTCGAGCATGTCTTCACCCATATCCGCCAGGCCAACAAATATTTCGATCAGCAGCAGCCGTGGCTGCAGATTAAGAATGACCCCGCCGCCTGTGCCAGCACGCTGTATACCTGTGTACAAATCATTGCTAATCTATCCAACCTGTTGAACCCGTTCATTCCATTCTCCTGCGGCAAGATCAGGGGGTTTCTGGCCCTTGAACAGCCTGTCTGGCAGCCGGTAGCCGTTCCGGCGCATCAGCGGGTGCAGGGGCTGGAATTATTGTTCGAACGGATTGATGTGGCGCGGATTGAGGAGGAGACCGAGCGGCTTAAGAGCTTGCAGCGCTGAGGCGGAAAACTTCATCATCCCCTCGTCAGCTGGCTGATGAGGCGGACTGAGATTCCTCTATTCCTGCAAATCAGGCAGATTCCCGGGTCAATCGGACTGAGAATCTCTTATATGCCCGGCCGCCCCTCATTTTGGGGCCGGATGAACAAAATAACGCACTCAGTCCGTTGCAGCCTCAAAATGCGGCTTTTTCGGGAAATAGGGTCCTCTCAGTCCGCTTCACTTTTGCGATGAACACTTGCTCCAGTAAACCTGCTACCTGTTACTCGTCACCTGTCACCTGTCACCTGTCACCTGTCGCCTGTCGTCAGTCGCCTGTCACCTATCACCCGTCACCTGCTACCTGTCACCTGCTACCTACTACCTTTTACTTGTTACCTATTTCCGTTTTCACAAGATTCCGAACACTGGTGATATGCCGGCGCAACTCAAAAAAGCATCCTTATCCGCACCGCTTACAAAACAAGCGGTGCAGATAAGAACGCTTTTGGATTTCAATGCGTAGCTGATGCTGCTGCAATTCTTAACCCTTCAGCCCTTAATGGCCGGGAAAGCGCCCTCCGGCTGCAACACCCTGCGGGGAGATCCGCTCGATCCGGGCCAGATCATCCGCTGACAATACTACCTGCAACGCGCCGAGATTCTCTTGCACCCGATCCAGCCGCTTTGTTCCCGGGATCGGCACAAATTGCTCACCCTGCTCAAGCAGCCAGGCCAGCGCAAGCTGCGAAGGAGCACAGTCCTTCTCGGCTGCCATCTGCCCGATCAGCGAGACCACTTCGAGATTCCTGGCGAAATTCGCTCCCTGGAACCGCGGGTAGCTACGGCGGTAATCGTCCGGCGGCAGGTCGTCGAAGCTTTTAATCTGACCGGTCAGAAATCCGCGGCCCAGCGGACTATAAGGAACGAATCCGATGCCCAGTTCTTTGACCAGCGGCAGTATTTCATCCTCCACCTCCCGGCTCCAGAGCGAATATTCTGTCTGCAGTGCCGTAAGGGGATGTACCGCATGTGCGCGGCGTATCAGCTCAGGTGAAGCTTCCGATAAGCCAATGTAGCGGATCTTCCCTTCCTTGACCAGTTCAGCCAGCGTGCCTATAGTCTCCTCGATAGGTGTGTTCGGATCAGGACGGTGCTGATAATACAGATCAATATAATCCATACCGAGATGGTATAGGCTGGAATCTACGGATTTTTTGATATAAGCCGGATCACCCTTGGGGCCCTGAGTATGCGTAATGCCAAATTTGGTCGCAATAACCGCTTTATCCCGTCTACCCTTAAGTGCGCGGCCCACGAGCCTCTCATTGCTGCCAAAACGCTGCTGCGCGAAATCTCCATAGATATCTGCTGTGTCCAGCAGGGTTACTCCCAGGTCGAGTGCCCCATGGATCACTTTTACCGACTCTTCGTTCTCCGGCATCATCATCGTTCCTAGTCCCAGAGCCGATACTGTCAGCCCTTCGTTTCCGAGTGTTCTTGTCTGCATTTGGTTGTCTCCCTCTTTTCCCGGTGAAAGATTCTTCGGATATGTCCCTATTCTAACCTTCCTGCCATGGAGCAGCCACAGTACGTTTATGCTAGTAAGATCATTACCAGGTAACAGAACAGCACAGAACAGAAATAGAAACAGACCGGCCGTCCAGGTGACTCCTTTCGATTCTCAGCTCTCTGCCACCACAGGTGTATAAATACAGATATGCAGACCCGGATGATCGGCCAGACTCGCAACGGAGTTAATGTCATAGGTCACAGACTGATTTGTGCTTAGACTTTGTATGACTACGCGATTTACTTTTTTGCCTTGAATGTTGTGCAGCTTCCACATCTCTGCGAAATCCATACTGTCCTCACAGAGCTTCACTACCATGTCTTTGTACCAGGGATCGTGCAGATGCATGTCATAATAGGTTCTGAACACAGCTACTGAATAGAGCGCGAACTCCTCCCAATTCAGCATCCGGCGGCGCAGCCCCTGATCGAGAAACAATAGACGGAGCATAATGCGCTCGGAAGCGGGCAGCTTCCCGAAATTGCTAAGAACTTCACCCGCCTTATCATTCCAGGCCAGAACCTCGGACCGCTCATTCGTAATAAAAGACGGATAAGACAGCTGGCTGATAATATCCCGCCACTGCGGATTCAGCCCGGGACTCACCGTATTAATAGAAGGAACTGTATCTGGGTTCCCTGGATTCCACAGCTCGAACAGATGCGTCCGCTCATCAGGGGTCAAGCGCAGGGCCTGGCTGAGACTCTCCATAATCTCTCTGGAAGCAGTAACTTCTCTGCCTTGCTCCAGCCACGTATAATAGGTGCTGCTGACACCCGCCAGAATCGCCACTTCCTCCCGCCGTAGTCCGGGTGTTCTGCGCTGGCTGTTCGTTTCCTTAAGCCCGGCAGCTTCAGGCTGCAGCCGGTCCCGGCGTGATTTCAGATACTCTCCAAGCCGCTTAAACTTCGAATTCTCATCGCTCATAAACTAACCTCTTCTCACAGCAATTGGTGTCCCTATTCTACCTTATTCTCTGCCGTTCACAAACTCACACGGAATTCGGACCTGAGAAGCTATACCATAATCTCTCGCATAAAAAGCTGTAGAACACCCTTCGCTTCGCACCGCGATCAATAGAAATAACCCCGCTGGCTTCTCCAAGCCGCTGGTGCGGTAACATGGACGAGGCTTACGGGGCTTAACTATCTCGCATGTGTCTCTCTGCTGCTTGCCTATGTTTGCATTACAGCCTGGAAGCTTCAGCCGTAGTAATTTCAACAGCCTGCGCAGCAATCTTCTGCAGCTCGGCTGCGATAGCCTCCACAGAGCCCTTCCACAGCTTGCGGCCTAATTCTTCACTGGCATGAGTCGGATCACCTATGACACCCGTTGCCGAGTACCTGGTGAAGTCGAGTCCGGGATCATCCCAGTCCGGTTCACTGCTGCCGGGATTGGCAATCAGCTCCTCACGGATGCACTCAGGATGTTTATAGAGTCCCAGCGATGTGGTGAAGCTATCAGCATGACCACCCGGAATATGCGGATCGGCATGTGTGCACCAGACACCATGGAACGGATGATGCGGAAGATGAACCCTGGCTTTTCCTGCATACTCCTGATTAAATTTCACAGCCACCTGGTTCAGCATATGTCCGCCGCAGCCGCGCATAATCACCAGCTGCTTGAAGCCCTGGTCAGCCAGTGAAACCAGAACCGCATAGATCACATCCTCATATACCTTCTGCGGGATGTCGATGTAGCCATAGCCGTAATTGCGGTGCTCGGGAGTTGGACCAAATGGAATCGTCGGAATTACCAGCGACTTCACACCGTAGCTCAAATTTGCCATAGTTGCTGCTTCAATAGACAGCTCGGTAGCCAGCCAGATATCAAAATCCACCGTCGCATGCGGCCCCTGCTGCTCCGTGCAGCCAGTTGGAATAATAGCCATATAGCCTTCGGCTGCTTTTTGCTTAATCTCCAGAAAAGTTAATTTCCCATATTCTACGTTCATCTATAATCTCCTTATATGGTACTGCATCATATCTTCCTGCTCAGACTTACTGTAAATTCGGGCTTGGTCTGGTAGGCCATATAAGCGACTGTACCGTCAAATGCCAGATAAGCTTCATAACGGGTGCGGATAGCAGGGCTGGTAATCATCTCAAGCACTTTATCCCGGCTGACCCAACAGCTCTCCGATGTTTCATCCGATGTTGCTAATGCCCCGCCGATTGGCCTGCACACATAGTCCAGCATCACTTTGGTCGGGACATCGGTTACACCGTCATGCCATTTGTACATCCCCGTATTGGAATACACGCCGATCAGCTGGTCAACCACAGTGAGGATGCCACTTTCCTCCTGTATTTCACGGGTTAGCGCATCCATCAGATTCTCTCCCGCCTCCACTTGCCCTCCAGGAAACACCCAACCGCCATGAAACGTTCGGACCAGCAAAATTTCTCCTTGCCCATTCTCAACAATCCCGCCGACCGCCACAATATGAGTAGGCATAGACACGGCAATCACTCCGTTCAATGGTATGATTATTGCGCACCAAATTCCACTTGTTCAATAGATCTGCTTTCATTGGCATTTCCGCTCAGTTGCTTGATATATTCAGTTACTCTCGCGATTAGCGTCGGATATATCCCCGGATACGTAACCGTTTCCGGAATTTCTCTGAATCTGCGAATCTCCTCCATTTCATATGGGGGCAGGGGGCCGAACTTATCTACAGCTGCAAAGTATAGCATCCCGTAGTTCGCGGGTACTTCTTCACTTCTGACCGAATATACACATATAGGGTATAACTTGTACGCCTCAGCGCCTGTTTCCTCATACAACTCCCTGGCGGCAGCTTCATCAGAACTCTCTCCTGCTTCAATATGTCCTCCGGCAAATTCCCATGTGGACCGCTCGCGGTGCCGCACCAGAACCCAGTCCTCACCCTGCTTCATGACAATCACAACATACTTAAGACTAACCTCAGGCATTTCAGATTCATGCAAAGTTACGATCATTAGAAGAACTCCTTCGGCTTCATTATGTATAATGGAATGATTGAGAGATATTCCCAGACAATTGCCATCATTATATTATAAAATCTTTTCTGTGTCGCTCAACTTTTTCGCTGCAAAAAAGCCCCGCTCACATTCAGCGGGACCTGCACCTTAACTTATCATCTGCCGCCAGTAAAGGGATTAATCTAACCTGTCAAATCACGGCCGGCCTTCTTCTCTTCCGCCGTGATCCGCTTCCCCAGAGTAGCATAGCAATACCTCCTATTTATTTCCATTAAACCCCATATGACATCCAGTCTATTTCTTCGTTATAAAAAATTCTTGCCATTCCCTCACATCGTATGGTATTATAAATTTCGTTGCAGGACGGTAGCTCAGCGGGAGAGCACTATCTTGACAGGGTAGGGGTCATGGGTTCGAACCCCATCCGTCCTATATGCAGAAAGCCTTATTATATAAGGCTTTTTTGCTTTTTATGGACAGAAAATAGACATGCCAAAGAAGCCGTTGACCCCTTGTGGTCACGGATTGGTCACGAGCGTATAAATCTGCACAAATAAAATAAGCGACCTCCCATAATTTCCGGAAGATCGCTTATTTATCATCTCTCAAATTGTTTTTACTGTTCACCGATTGTTGCTCATCATAATTATTCCTCATTTGTATGTTCTCCTTAAGATCAGAGTGTGAAATCGAAGCATCTTTAATTTTGATTTACAGCCTCCGCCAGTCCGTAACCAGTGAGCATTAGCTTATCGAAGTTTTGAGCAGCGTTCCTTTGCATGTTTGGCAGCAGATGGCTGTATGTGTCCAGTGTGATACGTATATTGGCGTGTCCAAGCCTCTCGGACACGATCTTCACATTTTCACCCGATGCAAGCATCAATGATGCATGTGTATGACGAAGACTGTGAAAGGATATGCGTCTTATCTTTGCCTTCTTAATCAGATCGTAGAACGCACGATTCAAATTGCGGGAGTTTAGTGGTGTTCCCACAGCCGTGCAGACAACAAGATCGTGATCGTTATAGACTTCTCCAGCGTGTAATCGCTCTTTGAGCATCCGTCTACGCTGCTTTTGCAGTGCCTCAATGGTTTTTTCTGAAAGAGCGATATTGCGATTGCTTGCTTTTGTTTTAGTTGTTGAAACCAATTCCGTGCTGTTATGCCGCAAAGTCTGGACTACACGAAGCGTCTTATTACCAAAATCAATATCTTTCCACCGCAATCCCAAAATCTCACCTTGACGCATACCCGTCCAAGCCGCTATAAAGAAGGCGATATGGTAGCGACTCTCACGTGCTGACCTTAGAAAAACATTCAACTCATTCATATCCCAAATTTGTATTTCTTTCTTATCTGCTCTTGGACGATCCACCAAAGCAGCAGGATTCTTTGAAATCAATCCCCAACGCTCTGCCCTTTTAAGAGAATCGTTTATGAGGGTATGAATCTTTTGAATGTTTTCACTGCCCAGCTTGCTTTCCTTCATCATTACTGTATATGTCTGCTGAATGAGTGATGGAGTTAACTTCGCAAGCTCTGCATGCCCTAGAGCGGGGATAATGTGATTTTCTACGAGCCATGAATAGGTCTGCAAGGTTGATGCTCTTACTTTAGTCTGTTTATCCTCCAGCCATTGTTTTAGATAGTCCTTATATAGCATTTTCGAGGGCTCCACATAGGCTCCCGAATGAACTTGATTGAGCAATTCGTTTAACGCTTTTTCTGCTTCCTTTTTGGTCTTGAAGCCGCGTTTCTTCTTCTGATTGCGGTCTCCGTTTGGTTTCTTTCCAACATCGGCAACATAAAACCATTTATTAGTCTTATCATCCTTTTTCACTGAACCTTCCATAATAGCTCATCCTCTCAAGTTTTTTGAAAACACAAATAACGGTGAGCCGCGACAGCCCACCGCTGATTAATCGCTCAAGGCGATCACCCCCTTTCAGTTTTGATACTTATACTCACGATGAAATCAACTTGCAGGTTGATTCAGCCAGTTCAAAAACACCGCTTCAGATACGAGAATGCGTTGTCCAACTCGAACGACATGAAACTGGCCGGAATGCATTAGCTCATAGGCTTGTCTCCTGCCAATCCCCATCATCCGTTGAATATCGGCTACAGACAAGACGACAGATGTGTTTTCTTTATTGGTTACTTCCATGCTTAATCATCCTCTCTATTTTCACTTTTGTTTCGGGCAGCAAGGTATTGTACAAGATGCTCTACGCTGCTGCTGATCAACATATAGTCCTCTTTCGTCAAATCACCTGCATAACGATACAAATTACTCCTGATAGGATCAAAACACAAATGTTGAAACTCAATGCCCTGTTCTACACCAAGATAGGCCATAGTGCCTCTTTTTTTCACCTCCACGTACAATTGATCTACTGACATATCTCTATCAAGAGACTGCATGATGAAGGCTATTTCATCGTCAGTAAGTCCAAGTGCCTTGGTAAGTTTGTTGACAATCGCAAAAGATGGATTGTTGCTGTTTCCTCGTTCCAGTTTGCTAATATAGCTCGCAGGAACTTCAGAAATTCTAGCCAGTTCATTTACCCCGATGTTGTTCATATCTCTAAAGTATTTGATGATTTCACCGATTTCCACTTTCATCATCCTCCTCATTGGTCGTTTCCCGTGTGAAACAGTATACTTTTCCAAATTCCGATAGTCAATAGATAATAGTCGGCTTAAAACGTAGATAAGCGCTAATCACAGTAGATATTTGTGGTTTTTTACGTACTTAATGAGTGTTTTAAGCCGTTTTAGCCTATTTAATTTATTTACAGCGACTCATCCACATACTATACTGTTTCCTACAGATCACATGTAATGCAATCATACAATATCAGCTTCATACAATAACGCTGTAACAAATTTGTCACGATCACAATATTATTAAGACAAGATAAGCGGTAAAAAGATAAAGTACTTCCCTGTGAGCGAGACCGATTTTTGCTCCTGAGAATTGCTTAAACTCCTTGCTACATTACGTCTGGTGGCCTCTCAAGGCCTCACCAGATGCAATATAAGCTACTATAGAAAGAAGGCAGACATTATGATGCACACCATGGAAATTGTGTTCCCAATAACAGATGAAGAGCTTTTCAGGGATGTTGAAGAGCGGCTGAATCTGGACGTATCCAGAGGTGTTTATAAAAACACTTATTATAGCCCAAATGGTTTTCGAGAAATCCGATTGATTCATTACACACTGCATACAGGATTAACGTACAGAGCTATTGAGATTCTATTGAATCCCAAGCTACTGCTGAACCCCGAACTACTCATCCAGTCCACTACAGTGACGGAGATACCCTTAATTACTGAACCTTTTGATAGAGAACTTCGCACTATCTTTGGCAACCTGTCGGGAGTTTTACCAACATTCAATCATTGGAATTGCAAACGAATTGACTACTGTGTTGATGTATCGACAGAGAACGTCAGTGAGTATATTCAGCTTTTTCATCACAGCAGGACGCCCAACCGTCACTATACACTCCATAATGAATACGATAGCAGTGCATACTCCACATCCAGATCACTCATCTTGAACTTTTACGACAAAGAAAATGAAACGGAAAGTCGGCTGGAGAATGAGCATACAACAATACGAATAGAACATCTTGAAGAGGCAAGGAATATTTTGCGAATTGAGGTACAGTGCCGTAGCAGTAAGATTAACTACATAAGAAGGAGAGCGGGATTTCCCAACAAGCACATAGAGCATTTCTTAAGTGAACAGCTTGCTGAATCCATCCTCCTGACTTACTTTGACCGCTCAATTGGTCTTGGTGACTTCTACAGCCTTTCGTATGCAAGAAGACGTGTGCGACAGTTGGTGCGGCAGAAAAGAACACAGGATAATCTAATCGGTATGCTTCGGCTTGTTAAGGATGCAGGGAGTGTTAATTCGGCCAAAGAGCAGTTTATGCTCACAGCCAGCAAAGAGGTATTCAATCGGAGAGTTAAAGCTTTGAGAAAGCTCGGTATAAACCCAGTCACGATACCTTCAGGTTGGGCGATGAATCAATTACCGAATCCAAGACAGAGCTTGCTTGACTATTTCCACCCTCTATAAGCCACTGAGACGTTCGTAGAAGCGTTATAAACAGCAAGAAGACTAATCTATCAAATTGAATTGCTACGCTCCGTACAAACATTTCTGTTCAATACAAAAGCCCTCAACTTAAAAAATCAGTCAAGGGCTTTTCCTAGATATCAGACCATATCTAAGCGAAGGTGAGTAAAATGAACAGCGAATATCCGCTCAAGATTGACATTTATTCTTTAAGAGTATCGTTCATATATTGAACAAACAATTTGTCTGAGAACAGAACAACCTTATTGTCCTTCGTCAGCATATAGAAACTTTTGGCATCCACGCTTACATACGCAGTAGTTACATAATAATAGGGGTTACTGGCTCCAACGAAAAAGACTTCAAACGCATAATGTTTTTTGCCATTGATTATCTTTGTATCATATCCATCCTCGATATTCGGCTCCCGTGTAAGCAATGGGCGAACCTTGGCATCCAGTGCCTTGAGCCCTTCGGCCTTAGAGAGACTCTCAAACGCTGCGTCAAGAGTAACGGAATAAATCTCACCAGTGTACTTGTCTACATAGTTGAAGAAATCATACTCATATTCGGATGTGCTACCTTGAAATGTATAGAATCTGAGTAGGTCAGTCCCTTTACTTTTGATGGTTACGCCATTGCCCAGCAAGGATTTTACTTTCTTCAACGCTTCAGACTCAGTAAGGGCAATTTCACTAGCAGCATGCTTGGGTTCGATAGCAACGACTTTCCATACTTCTTTCCAGGCAGTATCAACATTCAGCCCTTTACTCAGGAGTTGCAGGGGTACCATGGTCGTATTGTTGATGGTCTGCGGCGGCACATCAAGTGCAAGCTTTTTCCCGTTTACATAAGCTGTCTTTTGACCCAATGTAAAAGTAACCTCATTGGTCCCATACTTGATTTTGATAGGCTTCTTAGCGGATTGGAACTGCAAAGTGGCTTTCAATGCGACACTGACCGGATTGATCGCTACCATGACTCGCCCATTTTTCATTGTAGCAAGCTTGTCCTGCTTAAGATAATCGCCGTTTACCATAACCTTTATGGTTTGTGTAGAATCGGCATGCACATGACCACCTGTACCGATTGAGGCCAGAATCAAACATAATACTAACATCATTTGAATTGCTCTTTTATTCATTCTTCGACACCTCCAAGTATAATAGGAACAGCTACGGCATTAGATTCTGCTCATGATCGGAACAATAACTTCACTTTTTCTGGAGCCAAAGTAATCCACGAGTCCATCGTAGAATTTGTCTGATATCCCTACGGCCTCCTGAAGAGTCCAGATTTTTTGGATGAATTCAGCTTTACCGATTTCCTTGATCAAGTAATTCATTAAATGAATGACAAATCCATTGCTCGCTTCCGCAATTTTCTCCATGTGTTTAAACTTGATCTCAAAATACGGAATGATTAAAAGAGCTGCCCCAACACCGCCAAAGGAATCCGCGTTAAAGCCATTAAGCGTGCTTCGGATTTGATTCTTTTGATCTGTATGTAGCCGAAAGCTTCCGATACACGTACAGATCCTATCTCCAATCCGTTTGACCAGTTTGGCATCGCCATCTTCAGACATGTGAGAAAAAATAATCTTATCCGTCTCATTCTCAACCAACGACCCTAGTTTACTTATCTGCATGTTTGACTCCCTTTCAGTGGTTCATCTTCCTGATTATATCTGCGACCATATCTGATAGTTCGATACTCTGCCGCAAGGACAACTGCATCTGTGAGGACAGTTCAGTGACAACATGTGCAAAGAGTAAAGATTCTTGCGAATCACCAAAACGCCTGATATGCTGCACTATATCATCCAATAAACTGTCATTATCTCCTAACGATGCAAGATAGAAGAGTGCCCCTGCACCTAATGTGCCGTTAGAGCAGCCAAGGCATTGAAGCGTAAAAAAGACAGCTCTGCTGACTTCGAGATACACCTCATGGGGAAACATGTTGTACAATTGCTTAATTTTATCCATTACCAGCAAGTTGAGAGACTCCTTCAACAGGTCGATTAATCGCTTTGATACAGTTCGATCAGTCTATCAATTTGTGCGTATGCCTCCGTTATCAACATGTCAGGAAACT
Organism: Paenibacillus sp. FSL R10-2199; assembly: GCF_038000235.1. Classification (NCBI taxonomy): domain Bacteria; kingdom Bacillati; phylum Bacillota; class Bacilli; order Caryophanales; family Paenibacillaceae; genus Paenibacillus; species Paenibacillus sp. FSL R10-2199. The sequence goes on from NZ_JBBOBO010000001.1 coordinate 5,966,285, forward strand.
GATGCTTCAGCAGCATAACCTGAATCACCGATGCCACCGTTTTAATAAGATGCTTCTGTCGCTGCAAACTTGAGGTCGATACCTCGAATTCCATTCTGGATGATGGATAGCTTGCTCCATGCTGGGAAGTGATAAACGTTTTAACGCATACCGCTTTCTCTGGAACGTTATTAAACTCTTTCTGACAAATGCAACAGTGGACCATATGTTTCCGTGTTCCTGACGTAGTGTGCCTATGGCGATTGGACGGTGTAAAATAGTCTGCCGTTGCCCATACAGCATAATGAGGGCATGGAGATTCAGGCGGAACCTCCTTGAAGCATTTGACGCATTGTGCTCTATAGGGAGTATTAGGCTGATAATCAAAAACATCTCCTTCAAAAATAGGAAATCCACATTTACGACAATATCCGTCGAACCGAGAAACCATAAGCATGGTCAGGACACCTCTCTGTTATGAACGAATCCATTATCCTAGAAGCGATGCAGCCTTGTTCATGCATAACCTGTTGTATTCCTCTTGAGTATCCGGTGCTATTGTTACATGCCCGTATTTTTTTGAGCCAAACTGCCCAAAGTATGGATCAATAGAGCAGCGGTAATTTTCTACAATCGCTTTTTCCTCTACGGAAGCTGCCAGAGGATCGCAGATGGCATGACCCATATGCCGTAGATTATCAATGTCCATGGTGCCCATTAAATTAATACATTTTTTGTAGCAATTGATTGAGTTCTGATATTGACCGAGTATGTAATAGATCTTCCCAAGGTTCTTGTAAGGCTCCGGTTCACTTTTGATCCAGTACACAACTACCAAATAACATTTCAAAGATTCCTCATATTTTCCGTTACGCTTATGTTGCAGTCCTTGCTGCATTAAGTTGACCGCCGTTTGAACATCCATCTTCATACCTCCAGCTATTATTCAAAAACTGGTTTTCCGTCTTTAAACATTCCTTTGTGGCACAATCTCCCATCACTGAAATAGGATGTTCCGTGTCCGTTAAAGTCGCCGTCCTTAAGTTCACCTTCATACATCAGGATTCCATTTGTTTCCCAATATACTTTTCCTGTTCCATGATAGATTCCATCTTTAAACTCACCGATATATCTAACGCGACCACTTGGATAATATTCAGTTCCTAAACCATTTTTCATCGACATATTGATTCCCTCCCTCCAAGTTACTCGTTCATAGGCTGTAACCCCATAAGCATACGAAATGTGCCAATATACGTCAATGCTTATGGTTGTAATATATTAATTCTTGAAGTCCGTTACTGTTTCCTTCACTTTCCACTACATTTTGGGAGGAAGGGAATGGTAGCATGGATGATAAAATAGATTACAAGCTCATTGGAAATTGCGTACGCGAAGAGCGACTAAAATACAACCTGACTCAGGAAAAGCTTGCAGAGAGCGTAGGGATATCGGCTTCATACATGGGGCTGCTTGAACGTGGAGAGCGTATTCTCTCTGTCGAGACGCTAGTACGGTTGTCCATTGCTCTTAATGTTTCTACTGACACCTTGCTTAAAGCAACGCTGGACAGTGTAGAACGAGATGTCTTTGCCCTTCAATTCGCATTACTAACAAATGGATTGGATGATCCACAGAAACAAATGGTCTTAGATGTAGTCAAGGCCATGTTGCCACACTTTGAACAGGGGCAGCACAACAACGAATAAGAATGAACATCAAAGCCCTTTATACGGAGGGGTCGCCATGATAGGCTGATGCCTTGGCGATGCTGGTTCATGGCATCGCCTTATCGCCTTGTATCATGGCGACAGAGGCTCCGTGTCAAGGGCGGCTCGAACGTAACAATGAAGGAGCTACATTAGGCCATGTTCTTTCATTGAGCAGTAGTTTTCATTAGCGATAATTAGATGATCCAAAAGCTGCACTCCCATAATCTCTCCTGCGGTCACCAGACGTTCGGTAAGAGCGATATCCTCCCGCGAAGGTGTTGGGTCACCTGAAGGGTGGTTATGAACGGCTATGATCGCAGCAGAGCTTCTTTTAACAGCAGCTTTATAGACCTCGCGTGGATGCACAATAGCTGAGTCAAGTGATCCAATAGCAATCGTCTCTTTACCGATCACTCTGTTCTTTATATTCAGAAAGAGCAGTACAAAATGCTCTCGTTGCAAGTAAGCGAGCTCTGGCATCATGAGGTCTACTGCGTCTTTAGGAGAGCGTATGGTGTATACCTGTTGGGCAGGTGCATTCAAGATACGTGCCAGTTGCAGAGCAGATATGATCTGACGAGCCTTAGACTTGCCAACCCCTTTAATGGTTAGCAGTTCGTGTTCATCTACATCTAATAGTTCAGGCAAAGTCGTATAGCGGCTGAATAATTGCTTCATTACATATCCCTCTGATTTTTCGCAGAGTGTATCAGCCAGTAGGGCTTTCAGGTTGTTCATTTGATATGATTGCATGTCAATTGACCTCCATATGGTTGAAATGCAAACAGAAGAGACCGTAGTGGCCTCTCCTGCTTGTGGGCGAACTATATTTTTGGTAAGCTGATGATAAGTTGAATTACTTGGTGTGCTCCTTTTGCGGGCCACCTTTTTTTGTTTGATTGATCTTCATTTGATTCAGGACAGATTGAACGAGCACTCGCATGTACTTACGGCCTTCAGGAGAATCAAGGTAAGGTGGATTCTGTATCCGGTTCGTTTCCGATGAAGGATAACGCATGGAAGTTCTCCTTTCACATTTAAGATGGATCACACTTTATTAAGCTTTTGAAGATGTCTCTGCAACTGCGGAGCGAAATACTTCTCAAAGTAACGCCGCATGTAGTAAGCAGCATGCTCATCATCCAGTTTCCAGCACCTGATAAAGTACGTGTACAGCACAGTGCCAGCCATGCGAATGTGACCGTTCATGACTAGCTGTCGCACAAGTATAGTTATGTCATCAGGTAATCCTCGCCTTTCGACCATTGTTATCACCTCCTTTTGTAGAAAGCACTCTCGCCAGTTTTGGCGAATGTGTTTTGGTGATTCATGATTAGTCATAGAGACACCACAGAAAGTATGCTGTCTGATAAACTAAGATTCTTATCCACTGATCACCTCCTTTCGTGATGCTCGTTCCCCAGATTTGGGGAATGTGCAGGTGATTGTTTATGATTTCATATATTCTGATAATACTGGTCTCTTGTTCTTTGTTATCACCACCTTTCAAACTATTTCAGGTCTACCCTTTTCCCAAAAAATGGGGAAAACTCATAAAGATAAAGATTAGAAGAGCTGCTCATCAATTTTGGGGATCAGCCTAGATACCCGTCTTCGGTTAATTCCTATTCAAAGGGGCCTACATCATTAAGTGCATAGACACAGATCACAAATGACACCCCCCGGGCAACAATTCTCAATAGTTCCTTCTTTATAATTATCCTGGAGGGGTCAGAAAATTTTTCGCATTTTCGTTTCTGTAATAGACATTTTCAACAGGTAAACTTAGAAAAAACAGCACAAAAATAGCCGTTTCTCCAAAACGGAAAAACGGCTGGTTTAATGCGAAATATTTTATTTTTTTATTTGGAATCCCATAATAGCAAGCATTAGCAGAGACACATCTACAATCAAATGAACATTCCTGTGTACTACGGCCTATTAAGCGGTAATATACTCTGCAGCAGGCTTCAAGCCCACCGCCTTCGAAGAGCTGCTATAAATGAAACAAGGACATGGATGAGCCCTCCAAAGTCCTTGTTTTTTAATATAATCTGCTGAAAGAATAAGGATGTTAAAACTTTATAGACCTGATTTCATCCTCACTTAGACCAGTTGCTTTGGCGACAGCCGCATGATCCATTCCCATAGCCAACAAATTCTGGGCAACTTCTCTTTTTCCTTTGTTTACACCTTCTGCAATACCCGCAGATTTCGCCCCTTCAATCATTGATGCCTCATCATGCAAATACTTCTGTCTGGCCTCATACAGTCGTCTGGCATCCGAATCCTGACTCAAATATTGCAGGGTATCCATAGCCTTCTCCAATCCCGGTTCATTCATCTTCAGCACCTCCCAGTGTGATGTATCGGCACCTTTTAAGAACAACAGCCAATTGATCAATCCACCTTCAGATGGAACACTACGTTCATCTAGCTTCGGTAATTCTAAGAAATGAACCTCGATGTCGTCAATCAAAGACACCCCTGTCAGGTCTTCACGCAAATGGAATACATTATGGTACTGGTCGTTCTTCAGGAACGAATAATTCAAAATGTTGATCATCACACATTTCTTCAACTCTGGATACTTGTCGCCTTCACTGAGTTGACTCGCATATCGTTTGCTCCAATAAAAAAGCGTTCTTTTCTCTATGTCGTACTTATTAAATAACTGCATCTCTATATCAATCAGTTTACCTTCAGAGGTCTTGGCATAAACATCAAAAATGGATTGTTTGTCAAGCGGATCGTCTTTGTCCGTATAAGGATTCATCAGAATGATCTCGGTCAGCGGCGGCTCGCCAGCTTCCGTGAAAATGCGGTTAAGAAACGCCAACAGCACATCCTTATTGTTCTCGCTGCCAAATATCCGTTTGAATACGAAATCTACACGTGGGTCCAGCAAATCCATCGGCATCAGCTCCATTCATTATCTATTATAGCATTTCCCGCAGGTTTTGAACCCAATAAAGATCCGTAGAACTCTCAGATTGAATCAGGTTGTCGTTTTGAAGAATTGCCGCAAAAGCATCTTTAGAGAAGCAGTTTAAAGGATTGAAGTGCGGTATTGATGGCTATACGCCGAAGGGGTATGCTTTTGTTGTGAATGTTCAATTTTATACATTTTCTTTTAAATCGTAAAACAATATAATATAAATGGAGGAATTTCCCTTTATACCGTAGAAGACTTTAATAAAACATAGTTCATATGGAGGAGTTTACATGAGTTATAAATACACTGATAAACAAATAAAGTCAATTAGTGACCTTCTTAAGCACCTGAAGCCAAATATTGGGGCTTATGATGGTCCTATATGGTACCGTGGGCAATCCGATAAGACCTGGAAACTAGAGCCATCATATGCTCGAGTATCAAATCGTGTATCCGAGAGTAACTTAATTAAGAAGTTTAAGCAAAGTGCAACTATGCTTCTTAATCCATTGCCTGCTAATGAGTTCAACTGGTTATTCATTATGCAACATCATGGTGTGCCTACACGACTGCTTGATTGGTCAGAGAGTCCTTTAACTGCTCTTTATTTTTGTGCAAGTGGAGAAGCAGATAAAGATGGGGCCTTGTGGGTACTCCTTCCGGTAGAATTAAATAAGCATAGTAACATTGAACCAACTTACACTTATGATATTCCTTCCTTTGAAGATGTATTATTGAAAAACTATAGCCCGGAATCAATTGCAGGAGAGACGACAAGTAAATTGTACCCTTTAGCAGCGATTGCACCGAGAAATAGTACTCGTATGCAATCTCAACTCGGTGCTTTTACAATAGACCATCGTAATGATTCAACTATTGAGAATATCGGTGATAAAAAGCACGTTTGGCGTTATATTGTACCTAGTTCTTGTAAACAATCTATACTGGAGGAGTTATCATTACTAGGAATCTCGAAATTCCAACTGTTCCCTGAGATGCAAAGCATAGGGGAAATACTAAGGAGTGTGTAAAAATGAAAAGTACTATTAAAACTTATCCACTTAATAACAGTACTATATTAAGAATAAATTCAGAATATGATGCAATTGAAAAAGACCCGAATTATCAACGAAGAGGCGACATTTGGACAGTAGAAAAACGTCAACTGCTTATCGATTCAATACTAAATGATTATGATCTACCCAAGTTGTATTTCCATGTCATACCAGACAATTCCAACAAAAAAAATATTTACACTCACTCAATCATTGATGGAAGACAAAGATTAGAAACAGTATGGAAATTTATTAAAGGCGAGTTTGCATTATCTGAAGATTTCGTTTATTTTCGTGACGATAGCATCAAAGCGGCAAACCTTACTTACGCAGATTTAGGGATCAATTATCCAAAATTAAAAATTGTTTTTGATTCATTTGTTTTACCAATAATATGTGTGGAAACTGATGACATAGAGCTAATAGAAGACATGTTTTCACGTTTAAATGAAGCCGTCCCCCTTAACGCAGCGGAAAGACGTAATTCCATCGGAGGACCGATGGCTAAAATAATTCGTGAAATTGCCTCACATGACTTTTTCAAGAATAATGTTAGATTTCCAGATAAGCGATTTCAACATCGTGAAGTTGCGTGTAGACTCCTTTTCATTGAATACTCACTCAAACACCAAAAAAGAATAGTTGATACAAAAAAAGTATATCTTGATAATTTTGTTAAAATTTTCAAAAATAACAAACACTTAAAGCCAAGAGATATCGGGTCAGTGGTCTTGAGTATCCTAGATTCAATGGAAAATGTATTCAACACGAATGACGAATTGTTACGATCTCAAGCATCTATTCCTATTTACTATTTGTTATTTAGAGGGCAAAAAGAAAAAATTAATGATTTAAACCTTGTTGGTCGCAAATTCTTCCTGGATTTTAAAAATGCAATTGAGGAAAACAGAAAGGCCGCATCAGAAAATATATCGGACGCTGACTTTGACTTGTTGGAATATGACCGCTTAAGTCAGCAAGGCACCAATGATGCACTGTCCATTAAGGAACGCTATAGAATAATTGAAGATTATTTCAATAAATATTTACGAATAAAAAACTATTAAACCAAGACAATCTATCTTAATGCGATGCGGTCACACACTGGTCACGAACTCGAAATAATAAGCGGAAACGACAGGTCACAACCCAATATAAAAAAGCCGAAAACCCTTGATAAACAAGGACTTCCGGCTATGTCGGGATACAGCGGTTTACAGGCCTGTCAATCTTGACAGGGTAGGGGTCATGGGTTCGAACCCCATCCGTCCTATACTGCATCACCTGACAAAACCCTTATTTTATAAGGGTTTTGTCTTTTTTTTGATTGTAGCATCCCTTCAACTTTATGAGATTGGGGACGTTTTTTCCATCAAAAACGGCTACCCTCTTGCCTTGATCAGCTCAAGCAGCTGTAATTTTGCCAATGACTGTCCCTTTCTTCACAACTCCCTGACCTTTTTTCAAAAGGATGCCACCGGGAAGTTTCGCTTGATTGTCAGTGGACAACAAAACTTCCGTAAACATCTGTGTGAATTCCGTTCCAGGACCTGGGAAACCGCCATAGGGATATCAGTCCATGTTTAGTTCACCTCCTTGATCTGATCACCGCGACCAACTCTTTTTAATGAAACAAGCGCTGCTTCTCTTACTGCTTCCTGCAGTTGTTCAGGTGTCTTCTGCCCGCCGTTTGCTTGTGCAGTGGGAGGCGGTGGACACCATACCCCGGCTTACACTGTATCCTGGATAGTTTGGTATGGGTTTTGTCTCCACTAGGAAGCCTACATTTAAATGTGTATTTGATAGTTCTCTGCCAATCCTTTACAATCGAGTTGTGAGGGCTTGCCCAATCTTTCGCTTCGACCTCTCCCCTACACTAAAAATTGGGAGAGGTATTTTATTTAAGAGGTGCATTTATGAACGGAAATAAAGTTATCCTTATTCTTCTTGCCATCTCAATACTGGGTGTAATCCTTTTCTTCGGAATAACTTATATATTATTATGGTATATCATTAGTAATTAATAGCTAACACTAACCGGCCTCCCTGCGCTGAGATTATTTGGTCGCGTGTCGATGGCCTTCGGCCTGACCAACAACTTCTCCTGAAATAAACTCCTTCACCCAGTTCAGTTCACTTTTCTCTAAAATGACTCGGTCTTGCATATCCGCAGCATGGAAACTAATAATTCTATTGGTAAACTCTTGCCATTTCAGCAAGTTCATCGGGACATCTGATTACGATACAATTAGAATCTACATTGTCCGAAACCATTCCCTCCGTTGAATTATTATTTTTACGTATTTGTGTCATATCGCTTAGTACCTATCTTAAATGGGCTCTCGCCTAGCTCTTTAATTAGGCATTTGCATAGCATGAGGTATAACCATTTGGGAGGTAACAAAGTGCTGAATAATCAAATGTATCCAATGCATCAACAGATGCCGCAAGCCATCATGGTCTATCCTATTGATCCCTATGTCGTTGAAACCTTAATGTCTGTAAAAGGTAAGCAGGTGGTACTTGAAACCACTCGCGGCGGGATTAGCGGCTGTTTGATGGATGTAAAGCCAGACCACGTTGTATTGGATACCAGAGGCAGAAAATTCTTTGTACGCATCTGTGAGATCGTTTGGATCATGCCAGAGTAAATGGCAGTTCATGAGAGAGTTGCGAAAGCAGCTCTTTTTTTATGCCTTTTCCACCTGAGCCCCGAGAAGTTTTCTTGCTGCAGCCCAAAAGCTTACTGCCGGTGTCTTCTCGTCCGCCTGGGTTGATCCGGTGGTGCAGAGAGGATGAACTATTCGCAACATGTCTGTTCCCTCCCTGGGGCTATCCCCCTCGAAACTAAAATCTCTGATCGGCGTACAAATGTTAAATAATTGAAAAGGGTGCTGCGTGTTGAAATATAATAGAAGATTGCTCTCTGCGCTTTTTATAGGCATCAGTTTTGGTATTGCATTCTCCATTGTTTTTGACAACATCGCCATTGGTGGCGGGTTAGGACTTATATTTGGAGTCTCCATGTATGAGGCAGAGAAGCCAAAGCCCCCTAAAGATAAGTGAGTTTCCGCTCATGCCTAAATTTGATAAAGGAGTTGGTGAAGATGGTGGGCTTCACTATTCTTTTCATAGCACTTTCACTGATCAATATTTTCTTTCCGTCAACTAGAAAAGGCAATAGCTCCTGCCTCCTTCATTGCGAAAATCCACCTATTATCGTATTGTTTATTCAAAGGAGTGATTGTTGTGCGTATAGCTTTTTGGATTGTATTTGCCTTTGTTGGTATTTTGATCTTTGGGATCGTTGGCGGCTTAATTGGCCGTAAGAAACGGAAGTAATCAATAGGGGGTATAACAGCCCCTATTAATCTATATAATGATTGCCACCATGCGGATGAATTGATTCGAGCAATTGCATAACATAACAGCCAGCTCCATTCCCGTACTCGCCTCGCCGCCCCCGCGAAGTTATCAACAATGATCTGTGATCATCTCCTCTATTAAACGTCTCTGTGTAGCCGCATGAGTGCAGAAACGGTCATTCTTCATGCCCTTTAAGTTCCATCCACACTGAGGGCGTAACCACCTCCCAGGACATAGAAAAAGGCCACCCTTTTAAAAGCAGTGACCTTTAAATTTCTGATATTATATCATTTCATATAAATCAAAACGCGCATATTGCCAGCCGCGGGAGCGTGTTCTTTAAAGGTGGCTCCGCACAGGTCTGATGTACTTAAAATGCCGTTCCGGATTAAAATAAAAGTAAATCATCCTACCGGCGGAAGTATCAAATGAGTAACCCGTGCCTGCAAAATCAAAAGTTGCCATTACCCGTTCAATCTTTTCCTCCACACTACGATTCTCCTGCTCATAATCGAATGGCCCATGTTCAAATACAATATATTTATCTTCCGGAACATCAGCCATAAGCATTTGTGGTGGTACTTCGCCTTTATAATCCAAAGGAAGCCGTGCACCATAACACTCTGTACGCGGGATACCCCAATCACAGAGTCTGCCGTCCGGGTCATTCATATACGCCATAATCTGACCGCTGCCCCCATTAGGTTCACTCCCGCCATCGTCATCCAATTTGCCCTTGATACTATCGAGTAAGCCGCAGACGGTTTCGTAATCCTGTCCCTGGATAAGATTTTGCTTTTGCCAAAAATCCCAGTACCCATTACTCTCATAGTTTTTAATGTGCAAAAATTTGTGAGCGGGAATGGTTACAAAATAAATTTTCACATCATCTGTAGATTTCATCATCCCAATCTCTCCCAATCCAAAAAAGTAGCGGTCAAACGGGTTTAATTTTGTACGAAGAACGACTGGCTTAGGATTTTTCCGGAAATTACTTGGGGTTACAGCATAGGTTCCCTTAAAGGCTCTGGTAAACGCTTCATGTGATGAAAAGCCATAATTAAAGGCAATATCTAAAAGGCTTTTTTCACTATCCCGAACTTCTTTAAGCGCAAAGGCTAATTTTCTATGCCGCAGATAATCCCTAAATTGCATACCCGATATTTCCTTGAATTTTCTCGTAGTATGAAATTCGGAATAACCCAGCCTGCGGGAAAGATTGCGTAGTGTCAAGGCTTCATCATTATAATTTTTAATACATATGTCTATTTCATCAACGATGATTTGAATTTGTTTCTGCCACTCGTACATTCGTCATTTCACCCCGTTTCAATCACCCTACATTTATTTTAAAGATAATGGAAGATCCTTACTTGATTTTACTTGCTGTTATTTCATTTCTCTCTTTTTAAGTTAAATGTATATAATCATCAGGAACTACGTCCAATATATACTTGCGGATTTACAATATATTAACGTATACCGATGAAATGGAGTGATGATAAATGGCGACAATTATTAGTTATGGTTCAGAGGCAAAAATCCCGTTAGACCCGTTCAATTCTGCTGTAACGGTTGCGGGGATTCCTGGAGCAGGCGCGGCTCTAGCCACAGCGCAAGTAAATATTAGTCCTGCTAATCCTGCCTCTTTCTCCAGTAGAGTCGAGTTAAAAGGCAGCTTTAGTCTTACTGCACTTGCTAATAGTCAATTTTTAGTTATCATCCGGCGTGCCGGGGTCGATATTTATAGTTCCTTTTATCGTTTCACTACAATTACTGATATCCAATTAAATGTTCTGTGGGTTGATGGTCCTTATCTTGGAGTCCACAACTATGAATTGATCATCCAAAATGATAGCATCTTGCCTATAAATCTTTTTGGGCCTATAGCATTCACAGCAACCGCTATTGGAGGAGAAGGCGTAATTTAAAAAATAGAAAAAAGCCCTGCGGACCATTACTGGCGGCAGGGCTTTTAACCCTGCTCCCGGACTGCACGCCAGCTCACTTCCATTTCTCCGCAACATTGTCCTCGCCTTCATAGTAGTCCACCCGCTCTTCCGCCATATAGATTTCCTCGTACGGCAGAATGTTGATCTTTCCGGAATCCGGATATTCACAAATATCGATCCCCAGGTTCGTACGTAAATCCAAGTACCTGCAAGGCTCTGCGGTATGATTAAATAATTGATGCGCCCCTTCCGGCCCCGTTTCAAAAAACACCGTATCACCTTCCTGCACTTCCTGAAACCCTGCTGGCGTTCTGAGCGTAGCCCGGCCTGATAGAATTACAAATACCTCTTCAACACTTCTATGGAAATGATATGGATACGAATACTTCCCTGGATCAAGCGACCTGATTTCAAAAAGCAATTGCTTCGCCCCTGCCATCTCCGCCAGCTTCCTGCTTGTATGCCAGGCGAACTCAGGAACCGGGGATTGTCTTTGTTCAAACGAAACGTTCTTGTCATTAAAAATAGTAGCCATCTGAACCTCTCCTCATTATCGGATATTATCAACATAACCTGCTGGTATAATTCCACTATTACAAAAATCATAAAATCCGGATCTCTTGCTATTATTGGTCAGGTATAACCCACACGCTGTTATAAGAGTCACCACAAATACCATTAACATGATAATTGCTATCCTTGTACCCTCCTAGTCGAAAATGATATTGTTATACCAATCGCCGCCCGGGAAATAGGCACTAGTAAGAAAGCTTTCTACGCTGCCCTGGAAGAGATACATAAAGCAGACTGGGCTACAATTATTTTTTTTAAACGGGGCGGTTTACTAAATCGCATAAAGTTGGCCGTTGTTACCGGCAGCAGGCTAACTCAATCCGGCCGTTACTTCATCACAGACTTCGAGCGTAAAGTTGCCAGTGAGGATAGCCATCACAATATATATATCAAAAAGAAGAGGTGTATCTGAATGACGGGTAGTGAAATGAATCCTAAAGTGGATTTTTTCTTTAATAAAGCAAGCCAATGGAAGGAAGAATACGGGAAACTCCGGGCGATCCTGCTTGGATGTCAGCTGACAGAGGAATTGAAGTGGGGGGTTCCTTGTTATACGTTTCAAGGCGGGAATATCGCTCTAATCCACGGATTCAAAGAATATTGTGCGATTATGTTCGTCAAAGGCTCCTTGTTGCCTGATCCCCAGGGCATTCTGATTCAGCAAACCAAGAATGTGCAGGCCGGGCGCCAGATCCGGTTCAATACGGTTCAAGAAATATCCGATAGGGAAGCTACTATTAAAGACTATATCTATAATGCCATAGAGGTTGAAACCGCTGGTCTGGAAGTGGATTATAAGAAGGATACGGAGTATGAGATTCCTGAAGAGTTTCAAACAAAGCTCGATGAGAATCCGGATTTGCAAGCAGCCTTTGAAGCCTTAACCCCCGGACGAAAAAGACAATATATCACTTATTTCACAGACCCCAAACAATCCAAAACCCGTACAGCACGGGTTGAGAAATATACGCCGCATATTTTGAACGGCAAGGGATTGAGTGATTAGGGGCTCCCTTTAACTTCACCGAATAAAAAAAATGAGCTACCACTCCGGTAGCTCGACAAATTTAATATTCGTTTCGGACGTTTTAACATTTTTGAGAACTTCTTTGTAACCCTTTTCTGAAAGAAAACACTTTTGTTCGACCCCTTTGTGGTCTTCCCCGAAATAAGCGATATGAAATGTCTTATCCATCTGGATAATATTGGTGACTTGTATTAACGTGTTTCTATCCGCAAGAACGAAATTATATCCTGAACTGGCTAGGGTGTTAAGCCAATATTTCAGCGTACCTACTGTATAAAAGGTTTGATCGTACGTATGGACGATTATCCTATAGATAGTTCGTTCAAATTCCATATAAGTTATTTTTGCAATATCGAGTGAGAATACACCAGTGTTTCCCTCTGTGTCTCTTGTGACAGATATACTACTCAAAGGGATCAGCTCCAATATTAATTGAGTAACTCTTCAGGGACTTCCGGTTGATTTACATATAATACGCTAGCGGTAACCAAAACTAGAAGAGCGGCCATTGCGGACAAACCAGAAGCAAGTTTGTAAACAGCTTTACGTTGCAGTGATTTCATCGTAAGGTTTTCACCTCCTTTCTAGCGACTATCAGACTAATGGATTGTGCCATAAAACTGGCAGCAATAGCTGGTGAAGCTATAAATATATTAGCTGTCACAAGTAGTGCAGCTACAATTCTCAACTTGGGCCATTGCGTTCTTGGAATCCGGGTCTGACGTTCGATTCCAATCGGGGCCAGCCATAGAACCACTATAAGACTGATACCGTTCATAAGCAGAATAAATGAGGGGCTAACTTCAATAAAGGACAAAAGCGTAAACAACGTTGTCGTAAACAAGACGCATGCTGTTCCGGATTTGAGATGTGCTCCTCCAGATACTTGACGTAATAATGCAAAGGAGATCAGTATCTGGATGGCTTCTCCTGTCCTACCGGTCAGAAGGGATACAGCCAACGTGAGACCCATAATAAATACCACATTAAGGACTACCTCAATAGCAAACTTTAAAACGGCATAGGACGCCGGGTGCTCCGGAACAATATTTTTTATCCCGGTAGCGAGCTTCGCGGACATGATATCAAGCATCTTCCTTCTCCTTTCTGGTTGAATAATATAGAAGGAATACAGACATGATCACAAAGATCACAGCATTTAACAGGATATCATTGTAGTAGAGCAGTACTGATATGCCTATCACAAAACCTAGTATCAATACAGACAGAAGAATATCTTCTAATTTCAGTCTTAGTTTATCCAGATCAAAAGTGAATCCTTTCCCTTTGCGGTAAGCATAACTGAAGATAAAGAACACAACGGCAGAAGTCAGGAGTTGCAGAAAATATCCATTCCCTACGCTAGCATAAATATCAGATATGGAGCCAAATACTAGAAGGACTATGATCGTTTGAATCACAGCAAAAATAACGTAACCTGATATTGTAGCAATGATTGATAGAATTAGAGGCATCCTGACCACAGCGGAGAAGAACAGGATGAAAATCAATATTAGAATGAGCGGCGAGATATTCGCCATCCCGAGCTCATTTCTTAACAAATAGCTTTGAAGATTATTTAGTAAAATAACGAATAATACTTGCCATAAGTACCATTTCCATTTAAATCTAAAGAGCGACATAATGAGATAATATAGAGCAAGAGTTTCTATTGTTGAGAAAAACATAAAGCCAACAGGTTCCCATGACAAACCATAACACCGCCTGACTGATTTTCGTTCATTGAATTAATTATATAACTGCTCACGCCACAGCGTATACTACTTATTTACATTATTCGACACTTTCTCCCCCATTCTGCGTATTTTTTTCAACAATTAGCTGTTAACCAAGTCTATTGCACAAAATTTCATTCGTACTCTATGGCTCTCCCCTGTTTCTCTCCGCCTTTGTCCAGCACAAAACTCTCTCCCCTGCATTCTATATAAAGAACCTTAATAGAAAGGGGTAGATTAGCATGGCGACTCGTCAGCCGGATTTGGTGTTGATCAATTGGAGCCGGAACCCGTTAGTGCCCGGATCTGCACGCAGAATTACCACCAGCCGGGTTATCGGAAATGCCGAACCCTGCTTGCCCAGCTTAAGAACCAATGGATTGCTTAGCACGGCCTTAGCCTGTCTGCAGGACAACGACATCGGTTTCAGAATCGTATTCCGCAAAAAAACCTCAAGCATCAGCGGATATTTGTTACTCCAGCGTAATTGATAGGATTTCAGGGGTCTGGCTAATTGCCAGGCTCTTTTATTTTGCAGCTTCTCTTAGGGGATAAGGGTAACAAGTGAAGGGAATTCAGACTTATTGCTGCCATTCTCTGGTCCACGCGGGATTAATATCGGGGGATTGTATGGTAAAATACACTAATACAAACAGAACATCCGCCGGTCTCTCCTGACCATACACCAACGGATGTTCATCACTAAACAGGATTGTTAATTTATAATTCCGCCCATGTTACATTTAGCTCTACAGTACCTTCCTGGGAAGCCAAAGAACCGCCGATGATCGACCAGCTCTGCTTATTGTCTTTGGTGGTACCCTGGATAATCAGGTTCTTGTCATCAAGGGTTTGTGCAGAATCGCTTCCGAGTCTTGAAGAGAAATAATCCTGATAGAGCTTCGATACTGTATCCATGCTTTGTGTTGTGGTGAAGATCAGAAGAGCTGTCTTTTTGCCTTCGTTCTCTTCAGAATGGGATAGCTTGATTTGAACATCCTCCGGCAGCGGGAAATCCTCCGGCAGATTCTCCGGCAGCTCTTGGGAAACGGCAGAAGCATCCGGCTGAGCCGTAACTCCATTGTTCCCGGCGGACGGTGCAGAGGTCTGCATAGAATCAGTTGCAGGCACATCCGGCTGATTACTGCAGGCATTCACTGCTAACATGGATAACATCATCGATAAGGTCAAGATTAGTTTTTTGGTATACACATCTTCACTCCTTAAGCGTTCTAGGCCTAACATTGCCAGTAAGATATGCAGGCTTACCGGATAATACCCTTTATGCTATTCCGCCAATCAGCTGCTTGATTTTAATTACATCTATTCAAGGAGACATGGATATGGATAAGAAAAAAGACTCCTCCCAAGGCATCGCCCTGGGCTTATGTTTTGGTATAGTGTTTTGGATGGCTTTTGATAATTTACCTTTGGGCATAGCCTTGGGTATTGCCTTTGGAGTTGTTTTCTCTAGACCCGGCAAATCTAAGAATGATCCAAAAGATCCTCCGGCTGAGTGAACCGGAATGATATATTCACGGCAAAGGAGTCATTAACACATGTTCCAATCTAATAACGGTAAGATGCTTACCAGGTACGGCTTGATTGTATTAGCTCTTACGATTTCGTTGGTGACAGCTGTCCTGTCGAAAGATGAACCGGACAATAACCTTGAAACACTGGACACAATTGTTCTTACATATCCTTCTCAAGCAGAAGTTCTATCGGTGACCGACGGAGATACTTTCAAAGTTAAGTTCGAAGATGGTACGGTGGACAAAATCCGGCTCCTGCTCATTGATACTCCTGAAACCAAGCGCGACAATACACCGGTTCAGCCCTTTGGCCCTGAGGCCAGTGAATACTTAACGGAGCTTCTGAACGGGCAAACGGTTAGGGTCGAAATGGATGTGTCTGAACGTGATCAATACGGCCGGATTCTGGCTTATGTCTATCTCGGTGATGAGATGGTGAATGAAATGCTGATTGCAGAGGGTCTGGCCAGGGTTGCCGTGTATCCGCCGGATGTGAAATATGTGGATCAGCTCAGAGCCACTGAGAAACAGGCTAAGTCTGCGAGGCTGGGGATTTGGAGCATAGAGAATTATGTGACCGACCGGGGATACGACACTTCTGTCACAGCTACCCACGCCAACAAAAAATAGACCCGAGAGACAAAAGTCTCCCGGGTTCTTCTATAGTTATTTATAATAGGAAGTAGTCAATGGAACGAACATGGATGAGCCGTCTTGTACGTCTCCGGTTACATAGATAGAGCTTACTCCGGCAATGTCCACCTCTACGGTTACGAGCCCTTCTTCAGGGGTAATGTTCAGCTTCTTAAGCACCGTATCCGTATCGCTGTCTTGCACGGTAAAGTCTTTAATATCAGTGCCGATCGCCGCGACCTGAATATACAGCTTCTGATATTTCTTGTTCGGGTAGAGCATGAACGAGCTGCCGCGAGTGCCGCTGCCATTATCGAAATGGACATCTTTATAGTCCTTATCTTTATAGACGGTTTTGTCAGGATCTTTGGTATGGTACGACGAGTCAAAACCGGCTGCAATCGAGACTCCTTCCGTCTGCTCGCCTAATGAAATGGTATTGGAGGCGGCATCGAATTTAACGGTAACTCCGAGCAGATCCGACACAGAACGGACTGGCAGATACGTAGTATCCTTATAAGAAATCGGAGCGATCACTGCACCGCTGCTATTCTTCAGCTGCACAGGCTGGCCATCTACCTTGAATTTAATTCCCGGGTTCAGAAAAGCTTTGATCTCCTGCAGATTGGCTCCGGCGTATACCCCCGTCCCCATTCCTCCAAGTACAGCAAAAACAGTCAGCGCAGCGGTTAATTTCTTTTTCACCCGATCAAACTCCTCTCCATGTATTTCAAATTTAAAACTTACATACTGGGAGTATAATAAATCTTACCATAATATGCAAATGGCTGAGAATCCGCTGAAATACAAAAAAACACCCCGCCTTCAGGCAGGGCATCCATACTTCCAATTCCAATTGGCTATGTATCATTTAGAACTCATCTTTTTTGTGAACGGATTCGTAATGGTTGCGGATTTCCAGATTCTTGGCATGATTGTACAGATCCAATGCAACAATTCCTCTGCGCGCGAGCTTCACTACCAGAACGAATAAATAAATACCGAGCCCCAGACATGCCAGCCAGACTAAAAAGAAAAATATACTAAAACTGCCGGCAAGCAATGACCCAAAACCTGTTGCCATCATTTCTCACAGCCCCTCTCCTCGTATAGAGTTCAGAATCTTTAAGTAAATCATAATTGCTTTGGAACAAATTGTATATACACTCAAAAAAAACCGCCGGACCGGAGTTCAGCGGGTTTGTTCTATTCATTTCTTTTATCCGATGGAGGTTCCTGAGAATGTCACGGGTCCCGTAACACTGGCTGCATTGAGCAGGACATTCAAGCTGTTATTGGCGACACCCAAGCTGTATGCATGATAGCCAGCGGGTACACTTCTATCCATATAAGCAATAGTAATAGGCTGAATGGCTAAAAGCGCAAGGCCGCTGGAGCCCATATTGAAGATGGGCTGCCCGTCCCGGTACAATGTGAAGACTACATTGGGTACGCCGAGCGTAGTTTGAAATCCGATGGAGGCACTCAGTAATACAACCCCCGAAGTTACAGTAGCAAGGCCAAACTCGGCCAAGATCAAATTGCCCGCAGGTGAAAGAATTGGAATAGATACGGTCTGACTGCCCGTTGTCGCAGTACTGGCCCCTGTGTCGATAATCGTTGCCATGGTGATTCCTCCTCTCTAATCTTCTACTCATAGAATATGCTAGAGGAGTTTATGAGGTTGGACAAATCAGATTAAATTTCAAACTGTGCACGCATGATCAGCGGCCGTTATCTTTGGGCGGTACCTGATATTGTCCGGTCCAAGGATCATACTGCGGACGTTCCCCGGCAATCTCCAGCTCGATTCGCTGCATGGAGTAGACAAGTTCACCAAAGCCAATAAAAAACATACCGGCTATGCAGGAAACGGCGAGGAAGATAGCAACACCAAGCACACCGCCCAAATGGAATCCCACTGGAATACAAGCAATTACCCCCAGCACGATGATCGCCACGCCAAAATACTTCAGGTAAGCCCCTTTCATCAGTTGCCCTCCTTGTGATTACACAGTATTAAATAAGGATAGCATATTTCTTGTGGAACTATTTGTAAATGAGTCATGTGACAAAGCTGCCGGGGGAGATGGGGTGATTTAAAGTTTAATTAACATTGAATAATCTCTTATAACCCTAAAAAGATTGCTACTCCGCAATGGAGTAGCAATCTTTTCTTTTGACGGATTATCGCCTGTTCTTATATTAGTTGCTTAAATTATAAAAGGTCACTTTCACCTGAATAGGAACCGTAGTATCCGTTGCATTCAGATAGAGCAGCGCATTTCCGGCACTGCCGTCCCAATAGCTGAAATACAGATCCTGTACAGCACTGGCACCGCTCATTGTACCCATTTGGATTTGGCCGCGGTTGCTCATGTTGAAATAATAAGGTCCCGTCACTTTACCCGTATCCGATTGCTTCTCTACAACGGCTTTAATCGTTTTGGCGGAGGCTGTACAGAGCAAATATGTGGTTTGTCCCGGCTGCAGAGTAAGAGTTACTGGCGAATTAAATCCCGGCGCCAGAGAAAGGGCATGCGCAGAGGGAGCGGAGACCCACAAGAAACTTGCTGCGAAGAGAAACACGATCAACGTTTTTAATTTTCGCATTTATTAATATCCTCCTTAATTCTTTGGGTATAGGGGAATCGGTCTGAACGAAACGCACAGCACTCGCTTGGCGTAGTCCGGCTCAACAGAGCAGCAGACTATTTGCACTTCACTCTACCCGGCAGATTGGAGTCTATAAGCAAGTCTCCTTCCCTCTCAAACGGTCTATATGAGCATTTTTAATATATCATCTATAATTTCCCATGTAAATATTTAGAATTTAATAGATTCTGTATGATAATCTCCTGTGATTTCGATTAGATTCCCATCCGGGTCTTCAATCATGAAGCAATGATAAGGCCGCACAACATTGATATAGAAAATCTCAGATACTACTCCAATATCCAGTGACTTCACCCGCTCATACTCTGCATTCAAATCAGTAACATTGAAGTTAAGGATCACATTATTCCCGTATCGAACCTCACTTTCTTGCTTATTCAAATACGCCTCATTAAAATGCTCCGACACATCGCTATTCGTGCGGATCAATTCCTTATCGAATTCCGGATTCCATAACGCGAGTGTGTTCCCGCAGTGGAATTGTGCCCAACGCTCCAGCTTGCGGGAATCTGCTTTCATATTCAGCAACGCTTCATAAAATGCAATGGAACTCTTCATATCACGGACGATTAGATACGTACAACCCAGCTGTATTGGAATACATCTCCTCTATAGTAAAATCATTAATCATGAGCCCACTATAGCAAAACGTACGTTCCCTTCGCAACGAGGTTTTATACTTACTACATAAGGAATAGTTGCATTTCGTGCAGCTAAAAGACGGCGAAAAACCGGATGAGCTAGGATAAGTGTACTCTGTACAACTAAAATTGAGAAAAGTGTTCGTTTGGGGCGTAGCTGTTATTTTTAGTTGTATGAAGTGCAGCTAAAACTCCCACGGGGCAAAAATCGCCCGTTTTAGTTGTACAAAATACAGTTAAACATGAAGCGAGTGTCTTTTAGCAGACAACCTGCCATTCGGGCACGGTGTCCGATGTAGAGCCGGTGGAATCAGATTGCTTAAAAGCGTTCCAACACCTATTCCTTCATTCTCATCACACCGCCGCTTTCTTCCAGCTCCAGAAATACCGGCCGTTCGTCGGGAGTCTGATTCGGTGTATGGATCGCCAGCATCAGCTTATCGCCAAAGGTCCGGAATACCATCGCGTGTCCGCCGTCCTTCTGATAGAGTGCCTCCTCCTGATGAATCCACGGTCCGGTTATCTCGCCGCTCCCGGAACGGGCAATGCCCAGCGCATAGGTGTTATTAATGAAGCTGGCCCAAAGCAGATACAACGTATCGTCGTCACTTGACCTGAACAGAAATGGCCCATCTGTTACGTAATTGAGCTGATCCGCATACCGCTTGGATACAAACGGGGTTGTCCATGGCGCGTCCGATGCCCGGAACAAAGTAACCGGCTCTCCTTCCGCTCTCCGCAGGTCCTCCGTTAACCGCATGGCGCAGACCTCCCCGTCTCCAGTCTGCTGCCACTCATGGCAGAAGACCATCCATGGCTGGTCCTGATTATCTATATAGAGCGTTCCGTCCAGGGAGCTCCAGTCCTGCGGGGTCACCGGACCTTCGCTATGCGGGGTAAAAGGGCCAAGCGGATGTGGCGAAGCAAGCACTGCCGTCCCCAGCAGATTATTGTCTTTGCGCCGGAAGGTGGCGAACATGATGTATCTCCGGCCGTAGGCATAGACTTCCGGAGCCCAGAAATTATGCTCTGCGTAGAAATCCGCCTCTGGACGGAATACCGGAAACGGTCCTTCCCAATGCTCCAGATCCTTGCTTGTGTAGGCGTCGAACCCGGTGCCCTTACCCCAGATATTGCTGTCGGTGCTGCCATACAAATAGTAGAGTCCTTGTCCTTGTCGTTGTACTTGTACTTGTACTTGTCCTTGTCCTTGTACTTGTACTTGTCCTTGTCCTTGTCCTTGTCCCCGTACTTGTCCTTGTCCCTGTACTTGTCCGGCAAGCGGCAGCACAAACGGATCTCTGATCTGTAAGCTGTTGTTATCTATCATTTAAAACTCTCCTTTCTATCACACACGCTGCAAGCCAATATTTATATAAGGTGTACTTAAGAAAGTACAATAGGTGAAAAGGAACGAAGGTGAATATTGGAACTGGAGGAGCGAGTACGTAAAGTTCAACTTATTTACCGGTATTCCAGCAGCACCACTCCAATATCGCTGATGCTGCTGAAGCCGCCATCCGCATACTCCAGTTGTTCATTGCCCTTAATCGTGAACGGGAGGCTCTGGCCCAGATAGCAGATGCAGCCCTCGATTTCACGGATACTCATCCCGATCAGCTTCAGCAGCTGCCCGTTCCGGTCCGTGATTACGCGGACTCCAAACGGAAAAGCCATGTACTCCTCCATGTCCCGGTAGATCACTGCCCCCTGGCGGGTAGTGATCAGCTCATAGACTGCTCCATCTACCGCCCGGCGGTATCCTGTCTCATGGGCCACCTCCTGTCCATGATCCATATCATAAGGAAGCAGTCCGGTGAACCATAGTTCTTCTCCGGCAACCGGCATAATTCCACACAGCCGCTCCACATAATCCAGCAGGCACAGAATAGCCGGGGAATACGATTCTGTATAGCCCTCTTCTCCTGTCCAAGGGCTTAACGTCTGGGCAAATCGTGTCATCCGCGACAGCGCAGCGAGAATAGGCAGCATCACCCAGGTCAGCTCGACATAACGCCCGTGATGCTCAAAGGCATGCGCCGCGCGGATGATACTGAGGAAGTTGGATGAGCCGCCCCAAGTGTTGTAGCTGGAGAACGGATCAAACCTCGGGTCATCCATCGCTATGGAGGTGAACGGATATTTGGCGAAGAACTTGCTGGTATTCAGCAGATAACGCCGGAGTGCAGCATCAAAGAAATCGCGGTCTCCCACCTCGCAGGCCAGCACACGCAGCAGCACATCCGACTGCACACGCACAAAGCGGCCTCCGCGGTCACGGTCATAGAAGAACTCATCTTCCTCGTCATAGCAATGACTGAACAGGCTCTGGCTGCTGGCAGCCGCCTTGGCCCCCCACTCCATCCCGCACTCTCCAAGTTCCTCTGCTATTCTGGACAGATACTGCCGCTGGCAGTAGACATTGGCCGTTAAATCAGGGGCCAGAAAAGGCAGCAGCGGTGAATCCGGGTTACATTGCGCAGCATCGTCCAGATGGGGTGTATCCGGAATATGCCAGAAACGCGGGGACAGATCATGTCCGGTATCAAAGGTGCAGAAGGCCTCCACGCAGCCTGTTCCTCGTGTATCGCGCCGGCTGGCCAGCCAGTCGTCGAATCTGCTCATCGCCTGGTACATCGAGCGGAGGAACATCTTGTTGCGTCCATTCTGCACGTAATGATTCCAGACACTCCGGGCCAGCGGGGTCACCATTTGGATCTGCCGGTAAGCCGGTCCTGCAGGGGTTACTTTGTAAGGAATCAGCCCATCCTCCCGCTGATAATCGGCGAACAGGCGAAAGGTCGCTTCCGCCACCGCCGGCATGAAGCGTGACAGCAGCTCAGCGCTGATGGTTCCCGTGCTCTCCAGCCAGCTGCCGAGGTAGACACCTCCTTCATGCAGAACATGGCCATTGCCGTCCATCGGCACGATACAATCCATAAGCTTATGCAATCCGGAGTAATAGACATTCTCCATCGCTTCCGATGAGGCGGCAAAAGCAACTCCCGACTGCCTCCATTGCTCCGTAGAGCTACGGTCCGCCGCCTTCTTGAGCACTCCGATCCGGTCATCAGCCGTTACTTCCCGGAGCTGTTGTAATAAGTCCCTGGTCATGCACTTTCCCTCCTGTATCTTCACTTCTCTCCAAAGACAGAGAAGCAGACTGCCCGGGCAGTCTGCTTCCGGTAAACTCCCTATTTGCTGCCAAAAATCTGCGTAGCGCCTTTATAGAAATCCTCCACTCCCTGTTTCACATCCTTCTGCTCGAAACCGATCTCCTGCACCGCGGTTTCAGCCAGCTTGGTGAACTCGGTGAAGCTTGGCGGATTGTAGCTGATGGCAAAAGGCTCTTTCTTCGTCGCCTCAGACACCCGGCTCGTGAAGTCGTATACGGTCTGCTCCAGCGGAGTGGCATCCTTCATCAGCAGGTCACGCATCTTGGAGGTAACAGGGACTCCGCGGTCACTGCCGAGAATCTGCGCGGCATCGGGGTCATTGATCCAGTAGTTCATCAGTGTAGCGACTTCCTTCGGATGCTCCGTCTTCGCATATCCGGACAAGCCTTGGCTGGATTCGAATACGACACCTGTGCCTTTAGGACCCCGCGGGACCTGAACCATCGTCAGCGTATCCTGGATCAGATTCTGATGGGCTGCGAACTGGTTGGACGGAATGAGGCTCATTGCCACTTTACCTGTGACCACCAGTGATTTACTTGTGTCTCCCGGAGGATTCGATACCTGCAGGGACGGTGTAACCATCCCGCCGTTTTTAGACATGTCGTTCCAGTAGTTGAACCAATCCTCGGCATCCTGCTGTTCGAAGCCAAGTGCGTCTTTCTCCATATCATAGACCTGCTTGCCGCGCTGCTTCATATAGATGTCCATGCCCTCAACTGTAAAGTTGTAGGTGCCGTAATAGCCCTTGCCCAGCTTCCCGGAGATCTCCTTGCTGATCCGGGCGTAATCTTCCCAGCTCCAGCCGTCCGCAGGAATGTCCATTCCGGCTTGTTTGAACAGCTCGGTGTTGATGACCATCCCTCTGGCATTCGCTCCGGCAGAGATATGAACCAGCTTGCCTCCCAGCGTTCCGTATTCCACCATCGTCTGATCCATATCCGTCAGATCAAGCTCTTTGCCGACATAAGGCTGAAGATCCAGCAGTACCCCTTTATCCGCGTAATCCGTTACGTTGCCTCCGAGGAAAAATACATCCGGCGCTGTCCCCGAAGCCAGCTGGGTGTTCAGCTTGTCAAAGTACCCGGAGTTTGGAGCGAACTCCCCGACCACTTTGATATTCGGATACTTCTCCTCAAATTTGCGCAGTGCCTCGTTTGTCTTGTCTGCCCGCTTCTGATCGCCCCACCACATAATCCGCAGCTCAACCTGATCCACAGACGGCTCTGCAGTGTCTGAACTGCCGGTTGCAGGTTTGCCGTTATTGCCGCCCGAACAGGCGGTCGTTGCGGCCAGCAGCATTGCGGCCAGTGTAAGACCTAAGATTTTTCTCATCGAAATGTCCCCCCAAGAATTTTTGTAATCGCTTGCATTCCCATCCTAATCATTTCTTGACCGGAGTTGAATTTCATTTCTTCGGGTCTCCGCTAGTGGTTTTTTCGGGTCTGCATTTCAGTTGAGCCCGTCATTTCAAACCGGTCGTAGCGATGCCCTCCAGGAAATGCTTTTGGAAGAGAAGAAAGATCGTCATGATCGGCACAAGGGAGAGCACGGACATCGCCAGGAGCGCGCCCCAGTCGGATGATCCGGAGGGATCATAGAGTGAACGTATGCCCAGCTGAACGGTGAACAGATTGATCCGGCTCAAATAGATCATCTGGCTGAAGAAATCATCCCAGGTCCAGATAAAAGTAAAGATTGCCGTTGTGATCAGCGCCGGAACCAGCAGCGGGATAATGATCCGGAAGTACAGCTGGCCTTGTCCGCAGCCGTCAATCGTTGCACTTTCATCCAGCTCCTTCGGAATGCCGCGGATAAACTGGATCATCAGCAGCACGAAGAACGAGTCATGCGCCAGCCATTTCGGTACGATCAGAGGCAAGTAGGTGTTCACCCAGTCCAGCTTGCTGAAAATAATATATTGCGGAATCAGCAGCACATGGTAAGGAAGCATAATTGTCACCAGCATGCAGGCAAACAGTACACTCTTGAGACGGAACTCCAGCCGGGCGAACGCGTATGCCGCCAAAGAGCAGGTGAGAATATTGCCGATGACCGACAGCACGGAGATGGTAGCAGAGTTGAGGAAAAAGCGGCTGAACGAGATGCCCTGAAGCCCCTTCCAGCCATTCACATAGTTCTCCAGAGTAAACCTCGCCGGCCACAGACCGGGATCAGAGAAGATCAGCTCATTCGGCTTAAAGGAACTGGACAGCAGCCACAGCACCGGATACAGCATCAGCAGCCCAAACAGAATGATGAGACCATGCTTGCCGAGCTTAAAAATCGTCTTTTGTTCAGCCATGATTTATCGCCCGTCCTTTCCGTCGCCGTAGAACACCCAGAACCTGGAGGTCACGAACACCATCGAGGTAAACAGGCCGATGATGATCAGCATGATCCACGCCAGAGCGGCGGCATAGCCCATATCGAAGAATGAGAAGCCTTTTAGATACAGATAGAGCGTATAGAACAGCGTTGAATTTACCGGACCGCCGCGTCCGTCCCCAATGACATACCCCGGGGTAAACACCTGGAAGGAATTGATAATTCCCATGACCAGGTTGAAAAAGATTACCGGTGACAGCATGGGCAGCGTTATTTTGCCGAACTGCCGCAGCTTACCGGCCCCGTCTACCTGTGCCGCTTCGTACAGGTCCGCAGGAATCTGCTTGATTCCGGCCAGGAATATGACCATCGCGGAACCAAATTGCCAGACAGACAAGGTAACGATCGTGGAGAGAATGTAGCTCGGATGGGCGATCCAGGCCGGACCTTCAATCCCGAACCAGCTTAAAAAGTGGTTGATCAGGCCTTCCCCGTCAAAAATCTGCCGCCATACGATGGCGATGGCTACACTTCCTCCCAGCAGTGAAGGAATGTAGTATACCGTTCTGTAGATGCCCAGCGCCCGGATGCCTTTGTTCAAGACGACGGCGACCAGAAGGGCAAAGGCCATTTTGAGCGGAACCGAAAAAAGCACGTATTTGAAAGTCACCGTAAGAGATTTGTAGAAGTATTCGTCTGCCGTGAAGATGTGTCTGTAATTGTCAAAGCCCAGCCATACCGGGGCATTGAGCAGGTTGTACTTGGTCAGGGACAGATAAAAGGATCCCAGCATGGGGCCAAGTGTCAGTCCGAAAAAGCCGATCAGCCAGGGAAGCAGGAACAGGTAAGCGGTGCCGCTCCTTTTCCATAAAACCGATTTGTGTGCTGTCTTCATATGCGCCTTCTCCTTCTTAATGGATATAGGCTCATTATAGAAAGTAGCGCAGCCCGCTTGAATGCTATTTCTTCGGCTGCTCACTATTGAATTTTTCAGGTGGGTTCAGGCGGAAGTCCGAAGGGGCGATCCCGTACATCTTTTTGAATTTGGAGCTGAAATAGCTGGCATTCGAGAATCCGGTAAGCTCGGCAATGTCCCATAGACCAAGGGTTGTGCTTACCAGCAGATGCGTGGCCTGGGCCATCCGGATATCGGTCAGATAGGCCATGAAGCTTCGGCCTACTTTGGCTTTGAACAGCTCCGAGAAATAGGACGAATTGTAATTGAACCGTTTGGCCAGCTGGGTCAAATTCAGATCATACATGTAATTGCTATCGATATACTGCGTCGCTGTGCGGATCACCGAATCATCGGGGTCGCCTGCTTCCTGCAGTTGACGGTGTGCACGTCCGGCCAGCTCCAGCAGGAACTGCTCCGCCTTGTCTACTGAGTCAAGCTTATGGACCATCTCCGGATGGAGCCACAGCTGCTGGGCATGACCGTTCCCATGTGCAGGCGCCCCATCCGCTCCGTCCACAAGCAGATAAAGCTGGAAGATCAGCTTCACGAAACGGGAACGTGACTGGGAGAAGGCCTGCTGAAGCTCCTGCCGGACCGTCTGGCCGAAGCAGCTCCACTCCCCCTGAATCAGCAGGCGGCGCAGAGTCCGAGTCAGCTCCTCAGTAAGCACTGCTCCCGGCTCAGACTTTCCTTCAGCCGGAGGATAAGCGGCATTCTCCGAGAGATTCCAGGCCAGCAGAGACTCCATGTAGCCTTCCTTCCACTGGTGGAATCCGTGCTTGACGCCGCCGTAGCCGATGACCGGCTCAAAGCCCAGATGTGCAGAGATACAAGCAGCCAGATCCGCGCGGAACTGTGGCATATCCGTCAGACTCTCCTGCAGAATATAGTGAATCAGTCCGGGGTAATTCGGATCGCGGAACACCAGGCAGCCACTGCCGTACCTGCCCGCGAATTCCCTGCCCAGCAGCTCAAACGGCAGGCGCAGCTTGCCGGGAGTGCGCTCCGGCAGCTGCGGAGCCTCCCCCGTCCGTTCTCTGAGTCCAGCTGTCGCAACATGAATTTCCGTCAAATCCCATTCACCCAGCTCAAAGAGTGCGGCCCGCTCTTTCAGCGCATCCACCTGCTCTACGTCCTCCTTGACAAGCTGAACAAGGAAATGCTCTTTCATCTCCATGTAATACCGGGATAGCCGCCACTGGATTACGGCCTGCTGATCACGGTCATTACGCTCCCGGTCAAGCTCCTCCTTCACCTTCTGCAATACGGCCATCAGCTCATCGGCAGCTACCGGCTTCAGCAGATAATCACGCGCCTGATTACGGACAGCAGCTCTGGCGTAATGAAAATCCTCGTAGCCGGTAATTACAATCAGCTTCAGCTCCGGATAGAGCCTGCGGCAATCCTCAAGGAAAGACACGCCGTTCATCACAGGCATGTTCATATCTGTGATTACGATGTCAACCGCTTCACAGGCCAGACGTTCCATTGCCTCCATGCCATTCCCTGCCTCACCGATCACTGACAGATTCAGGCCAGCCCAGTCCGCCTTCAGCCGTAAGCCCTGGCGGATTTCCGGCTCATCATCCACGATCAATACACGATACATCTTCATTCCTCCTCTGTATGGGCAGACTCAGCTCGATGCTGGTGCCCTGCTGTTCGCTTGAATCTATCCTGAAGCTGAATAAATCGCCATAATACAGCCAGCATCTGGCCAGCACATTACGAAGTCCAATCTGATGGGTCTTGCTCTGCAGAAGCTGCTCCAGCTGCTGGCGCATGGCCTGATCATTCAGCTCGCGGAGCAGCTCCGGAGCCATTCCGATTCCGTTATCGGCAACAGCAAGATACAGCCGCTCCTTATCTTGTCTTACCGTGATCCGTACCCTGGCATTCGCCTGGTGAATGAAGCTGTATTTCACCGCATTCTCGATCAGCGGCTGGAGCAGGAACTTGACGATTTCCAGATCGTCAAGCTCGCCCTGCTCTTCGATCCGCAGATCAAGACCCGGGCCGAAGCGGATATCCAGAATGGACATATAATAACGCACATACTTCAGCTCCTCGCGCAGCGGGATCAGATCCTCGCTGATCCGCAGCGAGAACCTGAGCATTTTACCCAGGGAATCAATAACGGTAACCGTCTCCTTCGTCCGCTGCTGGATAGCCAGGCTGCTCATCAGCTCCAGCGTATTGAACAGGAAGTGGGGATTGATCTGCATCAGCAGCGCTTTATATTCAGCCTGCTGGCGCAGCAGCTTCTGCTCAAACTCGGTTCGTATCAGATACCTCAGCTGCTTGACCATACTCCGGAAGGTGTCCGTTGCGTAGTCAACCTCGTTCCGTATCCTGCGTTCCGGCGGAGTGAGGCGCTCGGCCTGGGCGAAATCCCCTTTCTGGACATGCCGCATGGCCGACACCAGACGGGACAGGGGCTTGGTAATACCGTAAGAAATCCAGTAAGCCAGCACAAAGGCGGCAATCAGCATCAGGGAAGCAAATACAATAATGCTGTTGCGGAGCTTGAACAGCTTGGCATACAGATCCTGTTCAGAGACAAAGCCGACCAGCAGCCAGTTGGTGATTGCCAGCTTTTTGTAGACCAGAATATGTGAGGCTCCCTTCTGATCCTTCAGGTAGACAACGCCTTGCGCGGCTTTGCCTGCACGGACCCGCTGGACTTCCGCCGCCGCTTCCGGATAAGCACTGTACTCCTGCTGGGACAGAATAGGATTACCCTGCTGGTTGAGCAGAAAGATGGTACCGCTTTCACCAAGATGTATACGATTGAGCGGCTCCAGCAGGAAGTCCGCCTTGATGTTGACCTTCATCACATTTTTGGCCAGTGACGGTTCAAAAATCCCGATCGGCAGCAGCAGGCTTACCACCTCATATGGCTTGGCCCCCTTAATCTCCACCTGATCCGTATGGGCCGGAACCCAGTGATTGCTGTGCTCAATGAAATTGCGGTACCACGTCTCCTGCTTGAACGAAGCATCCGTAACCACCTGGTTATCGGCACCGATCCGCATCCCTTCCTGACGGTAGATGGTCACTGAGGAGACAATCGAGTAATTGTTGGTAGTCTGGGTCAGGAACTTGCTCATGGTGATATTGGAGAGCATCTTCTGCCCTTCGGTTGAAGCCGGATTGGACAGCTGGGCATCCCACCTCTGGGTGATATCGCTGTTGTAGACCAGAGAGGACAAGTCATAGCTCTGCTGCAGGGCCATGTTAATAAATGAGCCGTACTCGTCCATTTTCTCCAGTGCCGAGGATTCGATATAAGAGCGGATGATGGAGCGTGACTGGTTGAACAGCAGCAGCGACATCGTGCCGAAGGATAGTACCAGCAGCACAACGAAGAACGCGATCAGGCGGTTTTTTAACGAGTAAAAGATAGTAATCCCTCCTTCTCCCTGCGTATCTGCGAATCTATTTCCTGTATAATCATTGATTTCGTCCTCTCCAGTCCCTCTTATTTACTGATGCATTTATTTGTAACGCAGATCGGAGAATCCGGCAAGTGGAAACGGTTATTACGTCCATAAGGGATGGGATTACTTTCAGCGAGCAATTGAAGGATAAAGTTTGGCGTAAAATAATCTTTCTTATATTTCAAGGCAAAATTATTTGGGCGGACGATTGATTTTCGCGCCGGTTTATTTTACAATGAGTTCATAAACGCGCGTTTACAATAGAGGGGGTACACCATGCGAAGCGAAGATATTGCCAAGCTAGCCGGGGTTTCGCGAAGCACAGTATCCCGTGTGATCAACAATTATTCCAATGTCCCTGAGGAGACCCGGGCCAAGGTGCTGAAGATCATTGAACAGCATCAGTACGAGCCTAACAGCTTCGCCCGGGCTCTGGCCGGCAAGAAGACCGATACGATCGGGCTTTTTGCAATCAGCATGAACGAGAAAGAGAACGCGACACGGATCTATCAGAATAACTACTTCGCACCGTTCGTTGATGCCGTTGTCGACACAGCGAATGCCCGCGGCTGTTATGTTCTGATTCATACCGTATATTCTCCCGACGACTTCCTGAAGGTGAAGCAGGCTTTCCTGCAGAAACGGATTGACGGCGGCATTATAGTCGGCACCCAGAAGGATATCGAGATTGTCCGGGAAATGGTCGGTCTCGACTCACCGCTTGTGCTGATTGATTATGACATTTCGGAGATTATGTCGGAGCATCTGGACCGCAATCATCTGGCTATAGTGAATTCCAAGGACTATGAGGGTACGGTTGAAGCCATTGAGTACCTGATCGGTCTCGGCCATGAAGAAATCGGCATGATCTGCGGACGGATGAACACGTACTCCGGACGGGAACGCTATATGGCATACGAGGATACGCTGAAGCGTCATGGGCTTGCGCTGAATGAGAATTTCATCCTACAGGGTGATTTCCTCAAGGAAACCGCCTATGAAGAGGTGAAGAAGCTGCTGAATTCCGGCGGCCCGCTGCCGACTGCATTCTTCTCTTCCAATGATGATATGGCTATTTCGGCCATGGAAGCGTTCTCTGAGCATGGCATTTCCGTGCCGGAGGATATGTCAATCGCGGGGTTTGATGATGTGCAGCTCGCTTCCCGGATTCATCCCAAGCTGACCTCCGTCCGTCTGCCGATTTACGAAATGTCCAAGGCTGCTGTCGAGAAGGTCATCGAGCTGTGCGATTCACAGCAGCCGACCTTCAGCACGATCAGTTTCCCGGCACGTCTGGTGGCAAGAGATTCCTGCCAGCCGCCGAAGCAGTAATGTTCTAGTACAGAAAAATCCCTTACCCCGAGGGAATTTTTTCTCAGCTTTGTAAACGCGCGTTCACAATTGAAAGGAGACTTGTCTCTAATGAAATTCGGAACTTTTGACGACACTCGCAAAGAGTATGTAATCAACACCCCAAAAACACCTTATCCATGGATTAACTACCTCGGCAACGAGCAATTTTTCGGCCTCATCTCTAATACTGCCGGTGGTTACACCTTCTACCGCGATGCGCGCATGAGAAGACTTACCCGTTACCGGTATAACAATATTCCGCTGGATACAGGCGGCCGCTACTACTATCTGTATGATGACGGTGATTTCTGGACCCCGGGCTGGATGCCGGTAAAACGCGATCTGGACTTCTACGAATGCCGCCATGGTCTTGGCTACACTTCCATCACTGGCGAACGCAATGGAATTTCCGTTAATCAGCTTGCTTTTGTACCGATGGGCCACAATGCTGAAGTACACCGCCTTGTCGTTAAGAACACAGGCGACGCGAAGAAAACTGTTAAGCTGTTCTCTTTTGCCGAATTCTGTCTGTGGAATGCCAATGATGATATGACAAACTTCCAGCGTAACCTCAGCACCGGTGAAGTTGAAGTGAAGGATTCCGTCATTTATCACAAAACCGAATACCGTGAGCGCAGAAACCACTACGCTTTCTATTCAGTAAACAAGGAAATCGCCGGCTTCGATACTGACCGCGAATCCTTCGTGGGTATGTACAATGGTCTGGACGCTCCGCAGGCAGTTGCTGCCGGTGAAGCTACCAACTCGGTGGCCAGCGGCTGGTCGCCAATCGGCTCCCACGCACTGGAAATCACCCTGGAACCAGGTGAAGAGCAAAGCTTCATCTTCGTACTCGGCTATATCGAGAACCCTGAAGATGAGAAATGGGAATCCCTGAACGTTATCAACAAAAAGCCTGCACAGGCTGTAATCGATCAGTTCGCTACAGATGCCCAGGTTGATGCTGCCCTGGCTACCCTGGCTGCACACTGGGATAACCTGCTGTCCAAATATCAGATCCAGAGCGGTGACGACAAGCTGAACCGGATGGTTAACATCTGGAATCCGTACCAGTGTATGGTTACCTTCAACATGTCCCGTTCCGCTTCGTACTTCGAATCCGGAATCGGCCGCGGTATGGGCTTCCGCGACTCCAACCAGGACTTGCTCGGCTTCGTCCACCAGATTCCGGAGCGTGCCAGAGAGCGTATTCTCGATATCGCTGCTACCCAGTTCCCTGACGGCAGCGCGTATCACCAGTACCAGCCGCTTACCAAGAAGGGCAACAACGAAGTCGGCTCGGGCTTCAACGATGATCCGCTTTGGCTGATCTCCGGTACGGCTGCTTATATTAAGGAAACCGGCGACTACTCGATCCTTGATGAGCAGGTTCCTTTTGACAGCAATCCGGATCACACGGCTACCCTGTTCGAGCACTTGAAGCTGAGCTTCGAGCATGTAACGAATAACCTCGGACCTCACGGCCTGCCGCTGATCGGACGCGCGGACTGGAATGACTGTCTGAACCTGAACTGCTTCTCCACAGAGCCGGGCGAATCATTCCAGACTACTGAGAATATCGCAGGCGGCGTTGCGGAATCCGTGTTCATCGCAGGTCTGTTCGTCTTCGTTGGACCGGACTATGCTGAAATCTGCCGCATGCGCGGACTGGATGATGTAGCTGCTGATGCGGTTGCGAAGATCGAGAACATGAGTGCCATTACGCTGTCCCACGGCTTCGACGGCGACTGGTTCCTGCGCGCTTATGACCACTACGGCGACAAGATCGGCAGCAAGGAGAACGAAGAAGGCCAGATCTTCATCGAGCCGCAGGGGATGTGCGTAATGGCGGGTATCGGTGTGGAGAACGGCGAAGCAGCCCGTGCGTTGACTTCCGTTCAGGAACGTCTGGATACGGATTACGGTATCGTATTGCAGCAGCCTCCTTACTCCAAGTACTATGTGAACCTGGGTGAAATTTCTACGTATCCTCCGGGCTATAAAGAAAATGCCGGTATTTTCTGCCACAACAACCCATGGATCATGATCGCTGAAACGGTGCTTGGACACGGCGACAGAGCCTTTGATATCTACAAAAAAATTGCTCCGGCTTACCTGGAGGACATCAGCGAAGTTCACCGTATGGAACCTTACGTGTACTCGCAGATGATCGCCGGTAAAGACGCTGTACGTCACGGTGAAGCGAAAAACTCCTGGCTGACAGGTACAGCGGCATGGAACTATGTAGCGATTACACAGTCCATCCTCGGTATCCAGGCTGACTTTGCCGGTCTGAAGGTTGATCCTTGTATTCCTACGGAGTGGGACAGCTTCGAGATTACCCGCGTCTTCCGCGGCGACACTTATGTCATCTCGATCCAGAACCCGAACCATGTCTCCAAAGGCGTGGCCAGCCTGACTCTCGACGGCACTGCTGTTGAAGGCAACATCATTGCTCCTGTGGGCGACGGTGCGGTTCACCAGGTTGTAGTTGTATTGGGTTAATTAGCGAGTTTTAAACTTTGAGTATAAAAAAGGAACCCGGTTGTCCGCCTAGGCGGTGCGACCGGGTTCCTTTTTTGTGATGCAGGTAAAACGTCTAAACGGGCAGGTCCTCAGTCAATCGTGACCAGCTTCCAGTTGCCGTCCTTATCCGGCATGAACCAGTAATTCCAGCTGTGCTTCACTTCCCCATCCGCTGTTGTACGGACATCATGCACGTTTATGACAACTCTGCTGCTGCTTTGCTCCGAAATCTCATCGACTCCGGTGAAAGTGATGCTGCCGGGAGTGAAGGCGAATTCATTCGCCTTTGCCAGACTTATACTGGCAAAAGCCCGGTTAAACTGTTCAAGGTCCTCATTCACAATTCCCTCAAGTGCATCTCTCAGGCTCGCCTTGATCTCTTCATTAACGAGCGGATCATGAATGCCATCGATGTCAAAAGCAATCCTGCTCGGATTATCCGGAGAGACTTCTCCAGACTTAAGAGTTGATTCCGGCCTGCTGGTAGTTTCGGCATCCGCAGACCCGTTGTCTCTAGCCGGATTCACGAGCCCGCCGCAGGCGGCAAGCAGCAGCGGTACTGCCAGGACCGGCAGCCAAAACCATGTCCGCTTCATACGCATCCTCCCTGTATCAGATGCTTGTTAGACGCCGAACTCGCTCCAAAGTTGCTGTCTGTTACGCTTGCGGCTCACTCCCAAATCCATACCTTCATTTCGCCGCGGCCGCGGTTGCCCCACAGATAGTACGGGATAGCCGTTACTTCCACCGGCTGCACATCGGCTCTGGTCCGGCTGTAAAGACCGCCGTTCCAGCTCAGCCCGTCTACCCTGTAGCCCGCTTCCCTCACCACCACAGCTCCGCCAAGCAATTCCTTGTCGTAGACCTCCATGAGCTTACTGTCTCTACTCAAGGAAATCGAGCTTAGCGGTTCACTGTTATCAGCCGCTTCCAGGCAGTAGACCAGCGGTCCGCGCTGAATGGCAGTCTTCCCGGCATCGGCACGCAGATTCGGGTGGGCGTATACGCGGTGCGCTTCCATTGGAAGCTTCAGCTCAATCACGTCGCCAGCCTTCCATTCCCTGCGGATCACAGCATAACCCTGCTGCAGGCTTGCAGCAGCATCGCCTAACGCCTCTCCGTTCACTCTGATCTCCGCGTTCCCGCTCCAGGAAGGAATACGCAGCGCCATCCCGAACTCTCCGGCTTGCGCAGGATCAACCTTCAGGGTCACCGTTCCATCCCAAGGGAAACGGCTCTGCTGGCGGATTGCTACCTCTGTGCCGCCCAGTGTGGTCTTCAGCTCACTGCCGATATACAGGTTAGTGTAAAGTGTGTCGCCATGCTCAGTGTAGATATACTGATTCAGCGAGGTCAGCAGGCGTGCCACGTTCGGTGGACAGCAGGCACAGCCGAACCAGCCCTGGCGCTCTGCTTTGACATGATGTTTGCCGGGGTTGCAGCTGCAGGCTTGCGGCCATACTTCAAGCGGATTCACGTAGAAATAGTGTTTGCCGTCCTGTGCCATGGAGCCGAGCACATTATTATAAAGCGCCCGCTCCATCACGTCGGCATACCGGGCGTCCGGGGTCAATTCCAGCATCCGCTTGGCAAAAAAGATCAGCCTGATCGAAGCGCAGGTCTCCGCATAGACCGTATCATTCGGCAGATCATAATCAAAGGTGAACGCTTCACCATGATGTGTTGACCCGATTCCGCCGGTGATATACATCTGTTTCTCCGTCATATTGTTCCACAGGCGCACGCAGGCTTCGCGCAGCGCTTCATCTCCGGTAAGCCGGGCCAGATCGGCCATGGCTGTATACATATAGACTGCACGGACGGAATGTCCCAGGGCCACGCTCTGCTCACGGACCGGGATATGGGCCTGATTATAACTGACATCCACACTGCTTGTAGCCGTACCTGTCCAGTGCGTAACCCGTCCTCTTTGTTCCCACTC
Source organism: Paenibacillus sp. FSL R10-2199 (assembly GCF_038000235.1). Classification (NCBI taxonomy): domain Bacteria; kingdom Bacillati; phylum Bacillota; class Bacilli; order Caryophanales; family Paenibacillaceae; genus Paenibacillus; species Paenibacillus sp. FSL R10-2199. Next base: position 6,001,828 of record NZ_JBBOBO010000001.1, read on the forward strand.
CTGATGCAGGAAGTTCGGTTCCTGTCCACGCTGATCGATGAAAAAGCTGCTGAGCTTCAGATATTTCTCTTCACCGGTCAGCCGGTACAGCTTCACAAGGGCCAGCTCAATTTCCTGATGACCGTCGTAGCCCTTCAGCTTCCCCTCTTCCGGTCCGAAGACGGTTTCAATGTGGTCAACGAACCGCCGCACAATGACCAGCAGCTTGTCTTTGCCGGTCGCTTCATAATAGGCCACTGCCGCTTCAATGAAATGTCCCGCACAATACAGCTCATGGCAGTCCAGCAGGTTCGTCCACCGTTTGCCCGGCTCTTTGAGTGTAAAATAGGTATTCAGGTATCCGTCTTCATGCTGTGCTTCGCCGACCAGCTCTATCATCTGATCCGCCTGACGCTCCAGTTCAGGATCACGCTTGATGCTAAGCGAATACCCCACTGCCTCCAGCCATTTTGCTACATCACTATCCTGAAAGACCCAGCCGTTGAACTCGCCTTCCCTCCTGCCGGCAGCGATTTCAAAATTGGCAATGGCATGGCTGGGTTCTGCTCCGGCCACCCGGTCATGCAGCGCCTCATACTGGTACGGAATAACGGTATCCTGAACCAGCCGGATATAACGCCCCCAGAATTCATCCTGAATAGCTACCTGCCGGCTTGTGTCCGCAGCTTGCTGAATATCTGCAAATTTACTCAAGTGTTTTCTCCCCTTTTCATTTCATCCTCGCTATTTGCAATTATAGACGGTAAAATGAATAAAAAACAGAATCATAAGCAACCCTGTTTTTGTACTATTTCACACTCGGATTACCAACCTTCTACGGAAGTCCGGCTAATAGAAAAGAGCTTGCGAAAGGAGCAGATATGCCACCCAGTCCTGCCTATATTCATCTGTCAGCACCGCCGTTCCCCTATTTCCTGGAATGCGGCCATACCGTATATTTGCCCGGCGAGCAGCATCCAAACCGCAGCCGTATGGGGAAATTCGATCTTATTATTGTAGAACAAGGCTGCCTGTTCATCGGTGAGGATGATAAGGAGTGGACGGTAACCTCCGGGCACACCCTCCTTCTGCTGCCGGACCGCTATCATTATTCAGTTAAACCCTGCGAGGAGATCACCTCCTTCACGTGGGTTCATTTTCACACGGTCGGTGAGTGGATGGAAGCGGAAGGTGATCCTGTATATGCTGAGCGGGAGAAGCATTTCCGGCAATTCCTGATTCATCCTTATACGATCCGCATACCCCAGTTCGGACCTCTCCCGGACCCCTTCGCACGGAGCGGACAGGCAGAGCAATTACTGCAGCTTAGTCAGGGACGGCGCTCCAGCTCCGTATGGCAGCAGCAGCGCATCTTTGAAGAGATGCTGCGGATGATGGATATGGCCCAGCAGGATACTGCGGGCAGCCAGGCGGCAGAGATCGCTGAACAGACGGAAGCCTACCTGCGCAATCATTTTACGGAGGATCTCACGAATGCATCCCTGGCGGATGCGCTGCATTTTCACTACAATTATCTGGCCCGCTGCATGAAACGTGTCTATGGGCTGACCCCTATGGAATACTTGACGGATTACCGGCTGGAGCAGGCCAAGCTGCTGCTGCTCAAGACAGAAATCCCTATATCCGGGATTGCAGAACGCACCGGCTTCGAGAGCACCGCCTACTTCTCCCGGCGCTTCAGCCGGAAGGTTGGCATCTCTCCCCTGCGCTTCCGCAAGCGTTACTCCCGCTGAATCTGCTGCAGAAGCGCTTCTATCCACGGAGCGGGGAGTCTACATAGGCTCTGCCGGAAGAATTCGGAATTCATGTACCTCCCGGCAATACGATAATCCCCGGATCCGGACAGATTTCGCGGTGTATGCTCTGATCTGTCCCCCCGGTTCCAGCACCTCCTCTGTACCCTCCTTCAGCACAACCGTTACCTGAACCTCCGATAGTGCCGCAGCCAGCAGCTCCATGTCGCTCTCCAGCACTTTATAGATATAATCCATCGGGCTACACCTGCTTTACTGTGACTTTATTTAGTGCACTTGAATAACGCTGATTGCACTGGACAACCTAATTTACGTTCATAACCTATTTGTAGAGGAGTTCTGTAATTATGGGAGTTCTAAACGGCAACCCCAAAGATGAACCGCTTCACTATGGTGAAATCTTCAATATGTGGCAGGTCTCGGCAACAGCCAAAATGTCCTTATCTACCTATCAGGCATTTCACTTTCATGCCGGGGACCAGGATTTGAAGAAGATTATCGATGATCTTATGGATCAGGCACAGCAGGAAATTAAGGACTGTGACAAAATCCTCAAGGTGAACGGCTTCGCGCCTCCGCCTGCACTGCCGGACCGTCCCTCCGTCAAGCTCGAGGATATCCCGGCAGGCGCAAGGTTCTCCGACCCTGAGATTGCTGCGGCCCTCTCCGGGGCAGTATCGCTAAGTCTAGTGGTCTGCAGCCAGATCATGGGCATGTCGGTCCGCGAGGATATCGGCGCAATGTTCATGAAGATCCACGCGCAAATGGCCGCCTTCGGCATGGCACTGCTCAAAATGAACAAGCAGAAAGGCTGGCTGATCCCGCCTCCGCTGCAGCTAAAGAAACCAGAGCTGGTTCACGCCTGAGCAATTCACCCCTAATCCTGCGCAAGCAGGATTTTTTGTTTTATAGCTATTTTTTTCCAGACCGGTGCATATTTATTAAGACATGCCTTAAGTCTGGAGATGCTGAAGATGCGCTCATATCCCAAGTATGTCATTATTCTGCTGGCCAGCCTGCTGATTGCAGCGGGAACCAACTTTTTTCTAGTGCCCTATAAAATACTCGATGGGGGAATTATCGGCATTGCCCTCATCATTAATTACATCTCCGGCATCAAAATCGGACTGGCCATCATTGTCTGCAGTCTTCCGATCTTCCTGCTGGCCTGGTTCCGGGAGCGGGATATCTTCTATAACAGCATCCTGGGGCTGATGACCTCATCCTTCCTGATCGAACTGCTCGGGCCGCTGCAATATTACTTTCTGTATTATATCGAACTCGGTTCCATATCCAGCGCTATTATCGGCGGCTTCCTGATGGGCAGCGGGCTCGGCCTGATGCTGCGGTTCAAAGCCAGTACGGGCGGAACAGATCTGCTGGCCAAGTTCATGAAACGTTACATTCCGCTCAATGTCGGAGTGATTATTTTCCTGACGGATTTCGTAATTATCGGCGCCGGCGGTGTACTGATCTCCAAAGAGACTTTTTTTCATTCCATACTGACTATTGTCTCCGGCGGTGTTGCCACCGGTCTATGTACGCTGGAAGACTAGACTGGACTGCAAAGAACGCGTCCTTAGGCTGTCCGGTTGCCAGAGCTTCTATGCTTCTGTGTTAAAAAATGTATATTCATATTACCTTTTTGATAAAATTTTATTATTCGTCAGAATATATGGAATAAAGGTTGAAATTTTCACACATTGCGGCGACAATCGAATAGATAACATTCCCGGGGAGGATCGACGAAGTTGGATAGCACAAGCAACAATAGCAATACTACCGCGCATGATATCATAGACCTGTGCCTGCTGGCCGGCAAAATCATGCTGCAAAGCGGCGCCGAAACCTACCGCGTGGAGGATACCATGAGCCGTATGGCCGCATCGCTCGGATTCCCTGGAGCGCATAGCTACGTTACGCCGACAGTCATTATGTTCACCACCAGCCGAACCGAACCGGTGAAGCTGTTCCGGATAGCTGAACGGACGACCGATCTGCAAAAAGTGTCAGAGGTCAATGACATCTCGCGGCGGCTGAGCGAACGCCAGCTTACCGCAGCCGAAGCCCGCGAGCGTCTGGGGATTGTCGACGACGCGGCGCATGCTTATCCGGTCTGGCTGCAGACTGTAGCTGCCGCCCTGACCGGCGCCTGCTTCACCGTAATGTTCAAGGGCAGCCTGTGGGATGCCCTGCCGTCGCTGCTGATCTCCGGGGTCGGCTTCGCCGCCGTCACCTATCTGCACCGCCTGGTCCAGATCCGTTTCTTCGCGGAGTTCATCGCCTCCTTTATCATCGGCCTGCTGGCTTTCTTCTCTGTCAGGCTTAGCATTGGACAAGAGATGGACAAGATCATCATCGGCTGCGTAATGCCGCTTGTACCGGGGCTGCTCATCACGAATGCCGTCCGTGACCTTATGGCCGGCCATCTGGTCTCCGGCCTGTCTAAGGGAGCCGATGCCTTCCTGACCGCCTTTGCCATTGGAACCGGCATCGGACTCGTGCTGTCCCTTTTCTAATTACCACTTGAAAGAGGTAGTCCTACATGATTTTGCAACTCATAACCAGTTTCATCGCTGCCTCAGCCTTCTGCGTTCTGTTTAATGCGCCGGTGCGCGCACTGCTTCAATGCGGTTTCGCCGGAATGATCGGCTGGATACTGTATCTGCAGCTGGATGACAGATGGGATACCGTTGTTGCCACCTTTGGAGCCACCGTGGTTGTCGGAGTGATCAGCCAATTTTTTGCGCGTTCCTTCAAAATGCCGGTGATTATATTCAGCGTCGGCGGAATTATCCCGCTGGTTCCGGGCGGCCTGGCTTATGATGCCATGCGCCAGTTCGTGGAGAGTGACAACAACCAGGGGATTCAGTTTGCGGTACAGGCGCTGCTGCTGTCCGGGGCCATCGCCGCCGGCCTTGTGCTGAGCGAGGTACTGGGACAGATGTTCCGGAGGAAGCACGTATCCGGATAGTTGTTCCCCCGGGGCTCCGCCCACCGGTGCGCCTTAACGTACAATAAGCCCGCTTGCCTGCAGGGACCTGGTCCTTGCAAGGCAAGCGGGCTTATTGCGTTGTATGGGGGCACACCGATGTCTGCTTCCCTATTAAGTTCACCAAACCGTCCGTATTAAATGCAATATTAACAGTAACTATACTGAGTCTATACATTTGGCAATCGGTACGTGGAATTCGCAGCACAGAACTCTCAACTCTCTAAGTCGACGCCCTGTAGCCAAGTGAGCTAATTATTGTTTGAACTGTATACATACACAAGCCTAATTGTTGTACGTATTGCAACTTGTACCTATAGATACTGGGTGATTTGTAAGAGTTGTTGTATGAAATACAATAATTTCTGTTCGTAACCGCTCAGATAAGGGGAAATGCTGCATTTAATACAACATTTCCCAATTACTCTCGATATCATGGATGGAATGTTGTATTTCGTGCAGGATTCTGGTTAAGCGGCTCCAGGGTTCGGCTCACGATTAGCCGATAATTTTCTGATAGCTGACAATATCCAGCCACCGGCCGAACTTGCGGCCGATCTCCTTGAATAAGGCGCTCTGCTCGTAGCCGTGCTTCGCGAACAGGCGGCGGCTGGGCTCATTGTCTGCACATACGGTAGCTACCAGTACATGGAACCCAAGCTCATTAGCCCGCTCTTCAATGAACCGCAGCGATTGCCCGCCCAGACCTTGTCCTCCGCTCCCGGGCTTCAGGTAAATGCTGACTTCACCGGAGGTATCGTAGGCTTCTTTGTTCTTGTGCCGGGTAATCAGCACGTAGCCCTGCAGCTCCCCGTCCTGCAGAAGGACGTATGACTTAAACCGCGGGTCCCCGTTCAGCACAGACTGGCGCATTTGCATCAGGGTCTGCGGCTCGGTATGAAACGATACGGTAGTGTTAAGTACATAATAGTTATAGATATCCAGCACACCGGCCAGATGTTCCTCAGTAATTTCTGCAAAGTGCAGCCCGCTAGCAAGCAATTCCCCCATAATTCATTAATCCTCCCATATAGATGTTTCCAGCTGATCTACGAACCGCCGCAGCTTACCCGCGATCTTGAGATTAATAGCCCCGTTCTGATACATCTCCTGCACGGTATTCCGCTGCTCCTGAATGGCCTGCAGCTTCAGCTCCAGCTTCTCGTCATCGACAACGCCGTCTTTGCTCCAGCCTTCGCCCTGCACCAGCCGGGATTCCAGCCGCTCATACTTGTCGATGACCTTCTGCGAGGCAAGCCGGTTCTCGTCGCTTATCCCGGCGCTGACGGCTGACACGGCCGCCTGACACATCGCTATCTTCGCTGTCCGGGCACTTTCAGCATTCTGCACCGCCCGCCGGCCCTCTTCCCCATTGAAGCGGCCCGAGAACAGGCCGGAGAACAGGCGCTGAATTTCAGTTACGGTGAACTTAATTTGCGTATCCAGCCGTCTGCAGAGCAGCGATTCCGTATGATCCAGCAGCTCCTCCATCTTAACGGCAACAGGGGCGGGCACCGCTCCGTTCTCCAGCATCCGCCGCAGTGCTGTGCGCTCTGCCTCCAGGCCGCTCAACCGGGCTTCAACGCCCAGCCGCCGGAACTGCTCCGTTGCCGGATCACTGTCCGGCTTGGCGGTGCACAGCCGGTCGATCTTGTCTGTGAACTCCAGTAACACCGGCTGTTTCGTCTGCTCCGGGCTTTCCGTAACCAGGCTGCGCAGCATCGACATCCCGGCATCGATCACTACATTCCTGGCTGCCAGTTCCGTATTTCCGTAGCCAATCGTCTGCACCACGGTCTCCTCTTTGTCGGCCAGCAGCGGCAGGAAGATACTGGCAATAACCAGCGACATCAGAATGACACCTGCGGCCAGAGCAATAATCAGATCCCGTTCAGGGAACGGCGTGATACCGTCCCCGAGCACGAGCGGAATGGAGAAGGCACCGGCAAGCGTAACCGCTCCGCGCACGCCGGAGATTGAAGTAATGACCTGTGACTTAAGCGGCGCCTTCTCTACCCGGCGGAACCGGCTCTCCCATAGGGAATAGGCATAGACCCAGAGGAACCGCAGCACAATGAGCAGCGCGGTAATCGCCATCACATACCCTGCAACCATGAAGTTGTTCAGCGTCTGATCACGGTAGATGACCTCCACTACATCCGGTACGGACACTCCGAGGATCAGGAATACCAGTCCGTTCAACACCAGCAGCAGCACCGACCAGGTACTGGCTGATACAAGCTGCAGCTTATACTGCGGCGATACGGCCCGGTCCTTCTCAATGGCGTACATTACACCACCGGCCACAACAGCAAGGATGCCGGATACGCCAATCTCTTCACTGATCAGATAAATGATAAACGGCGTAAGAATCTGCAGCAGCACATGGATCGTCACATCCTCCATACCGAATCTGCGGATGAATACACTGAGGCGGATCAGCAGAAAGGAGAGCGCCGCACCCAGCAGCAGACCGCCTGCGGCAATCATTACAAAGCTGAGCGATGCCTTAGGAAGCGAGAAAACTCCCGTAACCATGGCCGCGATCGCAAATTTGAAGGCAACCAGACCGGAGGCGTCATTCATCAGCGATTCACCTTCAAGGATACGGTGTATACTCTTCGGCAGATGTACCCTTCCGGCCAGCGCACCGACCGCTACAGCATCCGTAGGGGACAGAATCGCCGCCAGTGCAAAAGATGCCGCCAGCGGAATTGAAGGAATCATCCAGTTAATGGCATACCCTGCGACAAAAACCGTTACAAATACAAGCCCCAGCGCCAGCAGCAAGATCGGTGCTCTAAGATTCCACAGCTCATCACGCGGTGTCCGTCTCCCGTCATTGAACAGCAGAGGGGCAATGAACAACACAAAAAACAGTTCAGGCTCAAAGGACATATGTATTCCGGTCGGCACAAGTGCGGCGATGATCCCGAGTCCGATCTGAATCAGAGGAACCGGCACAAACGGAATGAAACGGTTCACGATATTCGATACCGCGATTAGCCCGAGCATCAGCAGCACAGCAAGAAAAGTCTCCAAGCCCCATCATCTCCCGAATATCTTTTTTCAAAATATTATATCCTATATTTGCAGCTATTTGCAGCAACTGCATAAACGCCAATAAACGGAAGACACACCGGAATTTCCGCTTGTGCCTCCCGCTATATTCTATCCAGCGTCCATCCTGCCGCCTCACTGCAGAAGCAGCAGCTTTAGGATCAGGATTCGGACACCACCGTGAACCGTTCGCCGATATGCTGCGGCTGTTCAAGCTCATCTACAATCGCAATCGCATAGTCGGCATAACTTACGTAGCTCTCGCCTTTGGAATTAACGAGCAGATGATCCTTGCCCTTCACATATGCACCTGTTCTCTCCCCGACGGCAAAATTAGCTGACGGACTGACAAACGTCCAGCGGAGTCCCTCCGTGGTTTGAAGAATCTCCAGATTCTTACCTTGGTTCAGGGCTGTCGGCTTCACAAAATCCGGGAACCCCGGTGTGTCCACAACCTTCACCGTCCGGGCTTCATCCACGTACAAGCTTCCCGCACCGCCGACGACAATCAACCGGGTATCCGGCACATTCTTAAGAGCCTCAATCAGAACATTTCCGGCCTCCACATGCAGATGCTCCTGTCCAAACGGCGCTCCGAACGCATTTATGACGGCATCATAAATCCGCAAATCTTCAGCCGTCAAGGACAGGATATCCTTTTCCAGCACCGATGCTCTACTGTCCGTTACCTTCGCAGGGTTCCGCACTATAGCGGTAACCTCATGTCCCCTGTCCAGCGCTTCCTTCACAATCTCACTGCCTGCTTTGCCGCCTGCTCCAATGACTGCTATTTTCATGATAAATGCCTCCTAAGTAGTTAGAGCCTCAAGCCAGCCGCAGAATATCGCTGATGATCTCCTTGTCGACATCCAGATCGAACTTCCGGCCCCAGAAGCAGCCTGCACCCTGTTCGCGAATCCGTTCATAATCCTCGGCCCGCAGTGTTCTGGGGAATTCCGGTCCGGTATTCCAATCCGTGTAACGTTTGATCTCATTGATTACATTATCCTTATATTTACTGTTCAAAATAATTGAATGGAAGAAGATCTCATCGCCGCAGAACGAATTCCGGAACAACCGGACGTATCCGGGATGCTCCGCGATGAATTCGAGGATATACTGCATGCATCCCCCGGTAAGTGACATCCAGTTCGAGCCCTTATACAGCGCCTCCGGCAGATCCTTCAGGCTGCGCTTAAGCCAGGGTACAGACATCACCAGATTGATATAACGGTTGCGGATCTCTGAGACAGCTTTGGCCCGGGAGACCAGGAACCGCGGATAATACACAGACACCCGGTACAGGCAGCCCCACATTTCCGCCTCATTCGGAAGCTGCAGATGCTTGACGAACTCCTGCCCTTCATGCTCCTTGAAGAAATCAGCAATCACCTTATTGGAGGCAAGAGGCAAATCCTGTCCGCTGATGATATGAACATAGTTATAATTCCCGCTTGCCCGGATCAGTTCGAAGCACTTCAGGATGCATTCAATCTGGCCGTAATGGCCCCACTGTACGTCTACCGGCTGCTCTACGAAATGAATATCTTCGCGATGGATAATTTGCTCTTCGATACCGCTTTTTTTATCCACATGAAGGAAAAACTCCACATGCTCATCCGTTAAACGATCGATCAGCAAATTAATCTGCTGAGGGCTCTTGTGACAGAGGACAACATAAGCCATTTTGAAATTGTGCAAAAGATTCATCCTTTCGCTCATTTATTTCCACATATTATAGGGGAATGAGCGAAGATGGACAAGTTTTCATTCCTCTCAGCCTTTGACAAGCAGCCGGATTCCAATATTCCACGGGTCTCTCAAGGTAGTGATGCCGCCTTCTACTTCTACACGGTACCCCGCTTGCTTCACACGTTCCGCCACTTCAGATACATCCCCGCTGCCCGGAAGCAGCAGAGTGAAATAATCGATGCCCGCCGCATTGGCCGGAGCCGCCTTAGCTCCTTGTCCCGCCCAGACATTAAGCCCCATATGGTGATGGTATCCGCCCGCCGAGATAAATAGTGCAGCGTCCCCGTAATGAGCCGTGATTGCAAAACCAAGCGCATCCACATAGAATTTCTTGGCCTCCGCCAGATCGCCTACATGAAAGTGCACATGCCCGATCACGGTGCCCGCAGGCAGTCCGGTCCAGTTCAGCCCTTCGGAAGCCGCCAGCAAGCCGTCCACATCAACCGGGTCTGTAGTCATCACCACATTGCCAGTAGGCTCATACTTCCAGGTGTCGCGCGGCCGGTCGCGGTATATCTCAATGCCGTTATTGTCCGGGTCCTGAAGATACAGCGCTTCGCTGACCAGATGATCACCCTGGCCGATCTCGATGCCCGCATCAATCAGATTACGCAGCACCAGTCCGAGACTCGGACGGTCGGGCACCAGAATCGCGAAATGATACAGTCCGGCTGCCGAATTACGGCGCAGAATCTGAGCCTGTTCAATCTCCCGCAGCACCAGCAGCACATGCACGCCGTCCGCCGTCAGTTCAACCTCACGCCCCTGCTGGCGCAGGATCTTCAGTCCGATTACATTCTGATAAAAGGTGAGCGAACGCTCCAAATTGCTTACTCTAATCTGTACAAGTCCAATTTCCAGTTCTTGCGGCAGTGCTGCTGTTGTTGTCATATAAACCCCTCCTGAATAAAAACATATGGATAATATAAAAGGCTAAACCCTCCGGTGCCGTTCGTGCTCAGTGCTGCTTAGTCTTGACTGTTTATAGAATCATCATTCAAGCTTGTAACTGTTTCCGTTACACATTAACTAACTTTAGTATAGTTGCACTCTATATGTTTGTCAATTACTTTTAAAAATCGTCCGGAGAGGCGAATCAGGCGGTAATCCAATAGTTATATCCGGTGAGATCAAAGGAATATATCCCTTAAATTCCCCATTCAGCCGACTTCCGGCGCAATCAGAGGAATTCATAACTCATTTGGTTGGTCTACCTAATCAATCAATGGCACATTGTATTCGGTTTTTCGTATACATTGGCTCATCTGTCCTATCAGTGGCACATTGTATTCGGTTTTTCGCATACATTCGGCTCATCTACCCTATCAATGGCACATTGTATTCGGTTTTTCGCACACATTCAGCTCATCTGTCCTATCAGTGGCACATTGTATTCGGTTTTTCGCATACATTAAGCTCATCTGTCCTATCAGTGGCACATTGTATTCGGTTTTTCGCATACATTCGGCTCATTTGTCCTATCAGTGGCACATTGTATTCGGTTTTTCGCATACATTCAGCTCATCTGTCCTATCAGTGGCACATTGCTCCACAGCCCCCTAATGAAGTTGGAGTCCTCCCCCATAAAAATGTAGACTGAATACAGGAGGAGGATGAACACAATGGGACACTTAACGGGAACAAGAGAGAAGGCAGCGCAAGAGGTGTTGTCTGGCATTAAGGCAGCGGTGGTTGCCCGAAAATATGGGGTGACCCCAGCGACGGTGAATCAGTGGGTGAGAGATTACCGAGGGGCCCATGGGGAACAAGATCATCCGTATCCCCAGGAGCAGGTGGAGGAACTGAAGCGCCTCCTGGAAGTGGAGCAGAAATACGAGAAGGCCGTCAAGATACTCGGCGAAAAGGAGTTAGAGATTGAGATTCTGCGTGAACTGCTAAAAAAGCCAACCCCTGCTTATCCGAAAAAATCGAGGTAGCCGACATGTTCATTAAGCAGGGGAATACCGCAGCTTTGGTACTGCGTCTCATGGGGCTAGCAGAGTCCACGTACTACGACCGTAAGAAACGCAGGTCACTGTCCCCAAAGGCCGTTCAAGGGGGGCGTGGAAGACCCCAGCCAGGCTACTCCTTTAACGAGTCTGGGGAAAAGATTAGTGACGAGGAGATCCAGGAATGGCTGCTGGAATTAATCGCTGGAGAAGAGCACGTGTACGGGTACAAACTCCTGGCCAAGTGCTTGTGGAACCAGCACCGGTTGAAGCTCAATCACAAGAAAAGCTACCGGCTGTGTCAGGCGCTGGATATCCTGCAGCCCCAGCGTCAGAAGCGCTTTAAGCATCCCCGGAAGCTGCCGGAGAACCGAGTCATTACAGGAGCGAGCCAGCTCTGGCAGATGGACATTAAATACGGGTATGTGGAGGGACGTGACCGGCATTTCTTTGTCCTGAGCATTATCGATGTGTTTACCCGTGTCATCGTCGGCTACCACCGGGGATCGTCGTGTGAGGCCAAGCACGCCTGCCAGACGCTGGCGCGCGCCATGGAGCATCACTGCGCCCCTGACAGCGCTCGCCCTGTGATCCGCACCGACAACGGCCCACAGTTCATCAGCCACCTGTTTGGCGACATGTGTGAAAGCTGGGAAATGACCCATGAACGTATTCCGCCTCGAACGCCGGATTTAAATGCTTTTATTGAATCATTCCACAGTAATATCGATCGGGATTTGTTCCGCAAAGAGGCATTCGAAACGTTCGAAGAGGCCTATGAAGCGGTGGACCGGTACATGGACTTTTACAACAATCGCAGAATGCATACGAGCCTTCGTAACCTGCCGCCAGCTACCTTTGCAGAGTGGGTGCTGACCCTAGAAGACCGCTCCCGCTTCTTCTGGCCGAGAGAAAAAGCGAAATAAAGAGCATATCTACAACAAGTACTGATTTTATACGGAGGACTCCGGGATAAGGGGGTCGCACCGATTGTATTCGGTTTTTCGCATACATTCGGCTCATCTGTCCTATCAGTGGCACATTGTATTCGGTTTTTCGCATACATTGGCTCATCTCTACGGATAAACTCCAAATTTCAATGAAATTTATCTACAACAGACGAATATCATAACTTCTTATAAAAAAGCCCGGCCAATTGGCCAGGCTGCGAAGCAGTCATCCGTTGTATTTGGGTTCACTAAGCATTTCAAATGATACATCCTGTGCAGTAATCCTAAGCTCACTCAGCGGCGGGTCCAGCAGAACCCGTAATTCAAACCCTTGTTCCACCGCATAGATCTCGGTATACAACCAGACCATTCTGTTCAGGCGTTCAGGCAGAACCAACCCGGTCACCCCGGTAAAGGTTAGTCTGATATCACACTGATAATGCATGGCTCCGCTGCAGTCCAGAACGATCTCCACAACCTCCTCCGCCGGTGCAGTATATGAAATCACCCTTGAATCATGAAGGGACTTCTCAACTAGCTGAACAGCATGTACAGGCAAGCTGTCCTTAATAGACAGATACCCTCTGTAGTATTCATCATCCAGCACCTTCATCCTGGCTTCGTATTCATTACGCCACTGCTGCGCCTGTTCTTTGAACTCAGGTTCTGGATAAGTAGAATTGATTGTTCCGTCATGAATGGATGGATGGAAGTATTCCGGAAGGTACTTCAGCAAATCCGCTTTGAGGTATTCCAGGAAATCCCTCGTCCTCTCCTTATAGCTGAGCCCCTCCGCAGCATGCCACGCAACATCCTCCAGCCAATCCTGCTCCATCTCAGGGAACACCATAAAGCCGCGCACCTGCATTTCTTCATACCATGAATATGTATAAAATTTCATTTGGCGCTCCTTTACTCCCCAAGTCTCATCTATTGGTAATCTTCGTGCCCATATATACCCTTTTTTCAAGCGTCGCCTGCTGAACCCAGTTCTGTAGTTCCGCCCGGTTAATCATGAACTGCTCATCGACTTTCATATAGGGAATTCCCGTAAGTGAACCATTATACTTTAGAACCTCGTGCTCTGCCTTGATAATATTCAGCACCTCATTCTCAGTTAAATGCAGAAATTCCGCTGCCTCCGACATTGTCATTAATGGGCTCTCAGCGGCAGTAGATACAGTCTGCTCTAACAGTTCCGCTTGCTCTTTGGCCTCCGTCTGCAACTGGGCAATCTGTGTTTCCATCGCCTTTTCATTGCTGGATGCACGTTCGTTGCTGATAATCAGACTGCTTGCGATTAAAGAAAGACCCAGAATCAGTGCTGCTCCCAGGATTGTAATTTGATTCTTCATGTACAATATCCCCTTACTCCTTTGTAAAATCAAGGTGCAGACAGTCCCCTATCTGCCGCTACAGCCGCTTGTCTATAATATGCTTGTTCTCCTTGATCTCCTTGCGGAGCAGCCGGATTTCCTGAATCAATTCGTCCAGTTTGTAGGTAGCCCTAGATCCATCAATGGCCTTGCGGATAATCAGCATAAAGACCAGCAACGACAGGAACCATATAATCAGTGCCAAAAATACCATCATATCAATGCTCTTCCCCCTTATTCCAGTAAGCCACACATGGTGTCAGTCTAAACCATCTGGAATAATGTGTAAAGCATAGATCCGCTCATGAAATAGCCTCACAAAGTGGGGCTTTGGCTTCGATTATGACTCAGTTACATTGCGGGGACCCCAAAACATATAAATTCTTATCAATCAAAAAAGGGGCCCTGCCGGGATCCGGCAGGGCCAAAGTCTATTATAAGGGGGTCATGTGATTAATATACAGGCTGAAGCTTAATGCCTGATGAAAATCACATAAAGGTTTGATGAATTTATAAGTCCTAAACAAAGAGATAGACCCTGCCGAGGCACGGCGGGGTCTATCATAAATGTATCCACTGGGGGGTGGAGACCTTTAATATACTCCCCGAACCTTAAAAGTACATAAATCTCTGCTGAAAGTTTCCTTAAGTTTCTGTGGCAGTCTACAAAATCTTACATCACGGGCCGGTGCCGCTTGAGGTTACATTCCAGCCCAGTCTGCTTTTCTTCACATAGATGTAGCTTCGCTCTGTTTGTTCAGCAAAGTACAGATTACCGTACCTTGGATCATCCTTAATCCGTCCTTCTGTAACCCTGCCTGCCAATGCAGCCGCCGGATCACGAATCAGCAGGCTCTTGCGTACAGCGAGCTCAGGGGTAGGAGAAGGACAAATGAGCAGATACAATAACCCGAGCCCGAGCAATACCGTTATATAAAAAGCAGCGCCTTTTCGCTTGCGCATAGAGTTTCGAATACCATATTCCTCCTCTGCCTCACGAAACAGGAATTTGATGTACGATCTGATCCAGTGTAACCTCCTGCAGCACATTCTCCATCGCTTTCTGCGCAAGAGAGAACACGGGAATAATTGCCCCGGCAATGTTCTTGCCGACCGGGCACTCCGGGTTCGGATGCTCGTGGACAGAGAAGAGTGAATCCTCTTCCACTGCATTGACCGCCTTGTAAATCTGCAGAAGCGTGATATCCGCGCTACTCCGGGTAAGCTTCGCACCGGCTACCCCGGGGCGTACCTCCACCAGACCGGCCTTGTTCAGCATGCCTGTAAGGCGGCGGATGACAACCGGATTCGTATTGACGCTGCCGGCGATCCACTCCGAGGTGCTTTTACCGTCTTTGTTGCTGTCTATTAAAGTTAGAATATGAATAGCGACCGCAAACCGGGTGCTGATGTTCATGGGAATCTCTCCTTCATACTGACCAGAATGCTTCCCGGCAGATGTAACAATAATAGTTACATTCTAGATAATTGTCAATCCTGCAAGGAGCTCCGTGACCTCCTCGGGGTACTTCTGACTCAGACGTTTCTTCCCCAGATTACTCTTCACGATCCGGATCATCAGCTTATCGCCGCTCCCGGCCAGTCTGCGCAGCAAGGCAAAGCCCGCATCCGGCTGGCTGGCAACAAACAGGCTAAGCGCATACTCCATTCCTTTGGATAATACGCGGAGATGCTCAGGATCGGCTTGTCTGTATTTGCCCGACAGCAGCTCGTTCAGGATTTGCTCTGACAGCTCCAGACTGTAGTCGGCACAGGCTTGTTCCTTAAGCAAGGGAGGATGCGCCAGCGCGGCAATAAAAGCACGCAGTTCCAGCACGGTCGCTTCCATTCTCCAGCCTTCAAGCAGCCTGTGCAGCAGCCCGAAGCCGAACTCTCCAATCTGCTGCAATGCCATGGCCGCCGCCTCACGAACGCGCCATCTTGAATCATTCATTGCCCTGCGCAGCCTGACTTCTATCCCGGATCTTTCTCCCTGCTCCGCATATCCGTAATACGCACCGTAAGCCAGTAAAGCACAGAATGGAAGAAATTCCTCCGGGTCATTAGCCTCCGCCTCCGCTGCAGAAATATCCGTCCAGGAAGTGAGCAGCGACAACGACTGTGCTGAAAGCCCAGTACGGGCGTAATATCGGGAGAACTCCCCGGCAAGGCTCAGGTTCGCCCGCGGACCCGGCAGCCCGCTCCGGTTCATGTAATCCTCTGCGAGCAGCGGCCATTGTTCACTGTTCTCTATCTGCTGCTGAAACGGCAATGCGGCAAGCTTGCCACTATTCACCTTCATCCCTCCGGTTTCAATGGTTTCCTTCATTGGAGTACATTACAACGCCTTGCGCATCATACGGATAGTCGATCTGCTGCTTCACGGCAGCCATAGCCTCCCGGCCGGCAAATAAGGATACCAGATATAATCCCAGATCAATTGAGGTTGAGACCCCGCCTCCGGTAATAACATTCCCGTCCTGCACAATCCGGGCCTGAACCACTTCCCGGCAATACGGCTCAAGCAGCTCATATGCCGATGCATGCGTTGTGGCCCTTCGTCCCTCCAGTAATCCGACAGCACCCAGCAGCAGGGCACCGGTGCATACGGATACCAGATATGGAACCCCGCTTGCTCCCTGAAGCCAGGAGATAAAGCTCTCGTCATGACGCAATGCCCTCGTCCCGGACCCGCCGGGCACAAATACCAGATCATACACTGATAAATCCGGCAGCACTTTACCGGTTTTGACCGTAAGCCCCATTTCATCTGTGATTTCCCCGGCCGGACCGCAGATATCCCACTCCAGCCCTTCCCCTGCTGGGAACTGGCGCAGCCTGTAGATTACATCATAAAAACCCGCGAAATCCAGAAACGTAATGCCGTCAAACAGAATAAAAGCAATTTTCACGCTACCCGCTCCTTCAATATCCGTCGTCCTGTAATTTTACTCGCTGTCGTAAGCCTGCAAAGCAACGGGCAAGGCCTGAATGACCACATTGCCTACAGCCGGAAGAGGCAGCAGGACTGCGCTTATAATCTCCTCACGGGTAGCGCCGAGTGATTTGGCATGCTTGACATGAAAGGCCAGCCCGCTTTCCAGCCTGACCGCCGCGAGTACGGAGATATAGGCAATTTCTTCTGTTTTGGCGTCAAGCGCACTTGCTGCATCCAGCTTCTGCACGACTTCCCCCCAGGCCTTCTGCTGCTCCGGTGCTTCCTTCATAAACGTCATGAATGCATTGCTGACTTGCGGTAGATTGTCCATTCTTTGTCCCTCCATTGGTAGAATACAATAATAAAGAAGTCCACCCTCTTCAGGGCAGACCGTATCTGTTCGTTCTTAGGTGCTAAGCTCTTAGGCGCTTGTCAGAATAATCGGTTTGCCTTTGGTGACCACAATCGTATGTTCGTACTGGGCAACACGGCTGTTGTCCGCCACACTGAGCGTCCATCCATCCGACTGCTGCTCTACAAAATCCGCACCCGTAGACAGGAATGGCTCTATCGTGATGACCTGTCCTTCCTTCAGCACCGTCGTTACCCGCGGATTATAGAACGGCAGGATTTCATAGGGCTTCTCATGCAACGATTTGCCGATGCCGTGGCTGCACAGATTGCGCACAACCTTATAGCCGCGCTTGTGTGCCTCCGACTCCATAACCCTGCCGATCTCGTTCACCTTCATTCCCGCTCTGAGGTGATTAATCACGCTCATCATGGTTTCCTCCGTACTCCGGCAGAGATGGACCAGCTTCTCATTATAAGGAGGCAGTTGAAAAGATACTCCGGCGTCCCCGTAGTACCCGTTCAGCTCGGCCGAGACATCAATATTGATTAAATCGCCGGCCTGGATCACCCGTTGACCCGGGATTCCGTGTGCCACCTCTTCATTGACGCTGATGCAGGTGGTTCCGGGAAAGTTATAGGTTACCTTAGGGGCAGATTTCGCGCCAAAATGGTTCAGAATCCTCGCGCCCACTTCGTCCAGCTCTGCAGTCGTCATTCCGGGAACTACACTTTTCCTCATCTCGGCGATGGTGTGGCCTACCACTTTACCGGCTGCCTTCAGTCCTTGCAAATCCTGCAGTGTCTCGCTCGTCATCCTGTTCACATTCCTCTCGTATCTGTTGATTCTCCGGCAACTTCCTGAAAAGCGGCTCCGTCCCAGAGGTATGAAGTCTCAACCTGCCTGCCAACAGAGTTGTCATAATGATCCGCCCGGAAACCGCCTTCGACTGTCTCCAGCTTGACCGAATACCGGTCAGGACTACTGATAAACAGCCCGGATGCCGCCCCCTTAATCTGCAGCTCCTGGATCGAATGATCCGGCTTCACTGTAAACAGCTTGAACAATGATCCGTTCGAAGAACCATATTGGCCAACCGTAAAATCGGGATTACCGTCTCCGTTGTAATCAGCGAACTGAATCTGGAACAAATCGCCGAAGCTCAATTCTTCGGTGAAATGCCGGCTCAGCGCGAACGTGCCCAGTGCTGCGCCCTGTTCATCCGTAATGGCCAGCCGGAATTGCCCGCTCCAGCTCCGTCCAGCCAGCGGTGATGGGCTGGACCAATCCTCGCTGTACCTGCCTTTCAGCAGCTGCAGGTTCAGAAATTCCTTGTTTCCTGTGACCGGGAATAAATCATTGCGTGAGACCGTTACCGGACCTTGAGTTACCACCGATGCCTCATCCGCTTCGGACTTCGCCGCTGCTGGACTTCCGCCGCTGAAGATCAGCCTGCGCAGCTTATCGGCATTCTTGGCGGAGACTGTATAGCCTGTCCCGCTGCGCTCAGCGGACAGCAGCAGACCGGTGTTCCCCTCCTGCTCGCCCAGACCCAGAATAAATTCTTCTGTATAGCCGTCCCCGTACACCAGCTTCATGCGGAAATCCGCATCGTAATCCAGCTCTCCCGCAATACGCTTGCTTGTATTCATGGCAGAAGCCATCGTCTTAATGAACTCGCCGTCTTTGAAAATCCTGGACTCAAAGGGAGCCGTCTCCGCTTGGCTCTCTATAGAGTTATAGGTCAAATCAATTTCAGAAATCCATCTTGAATTAATGTAGCCGAAAGCATTCTGGCAGCCGCTTAATAGAACAACCAGAAGAACAGGCAGAATCAGCAGTAGCCGCCTTATGGGTTCCACCTCCACATCCTTATGTATGATACAAGTATAACAGCCTTCTTAAGCAGAGTGAAATTCACGGATCTCCCGCTTCCGTTCAGAAGGCAACCTATCCGCCCCGGCGTATGCCAAAAACCGGTCCGCTTGATACGCAGGAACCGGTCTGAGCAGCAAACTCAATATGTTGGGAGTAGTCTGCTATATTCCGCTTTAGCTTATAGCCCCTACAGCCTTCATCCAGGCTTCTGCAATCAGCGCATGGCCGGCAGGTGAAGGATGTACGCCATCCCCGGCCCAGAAGGCAGGCTCGGCCTTAACCGATGCGGCGGCGAACAGTCCGTCCAGCGGGACCAATACAGCGCCATATTCACGGGCCAGCTCACGGACCACATGAATTTTCGGGTCCAGGTCCTTACGCCAGCCCTTACGGTCTTCCGGCACCGGCAGTACGAACGGCTCAACCAGCACCAGCTTGGCATCCAGGCTCTGCTTGGTGCGTTCAATCAGATCACGGTAGGAAGCCTCGAACTCAGCTGCAGTAGTCTCCTGCCCGGAATCGAACCAGCGCCAGGTATCATTAACACCGATATAAATCGACACCCAGGTCGGCTTAAGCTCCAGACAATCCCGGTCCCAGCGCTCCTGCAGATCCACGGCGCGGTTGCCGCTGATGCCGCGGTTGATGAAGGTAAGGTTCTTCTCCGGATACTGCAGCCCAAGACGAGCGCCCGCCATCAGCGCGTAACCTACACCAAGTGATGAAGCGTCTGCGTAATTGCGGCCGCAATCCGTGATACTATCACCCTGGAACAGGATGATATCGTTCTTTTGAAATGGCATGCCTGAAATCCTCCTATGAAAACATCTGTAATGGTATAAACATCAACATTATAACAAATAGATTTTTCTGCGAATACGTTTTCATTACATATTTACGGAGTAAATCTGTTCACAGCTCTAAGCGCTTCATGCAGGGCAGTATGCAGGTTGCCTTCTGCGGCTTCTCGGTTGATTGCTGATAATCTCCAGTATTGTGAAGGTTCTTGTGAAGACGCTGATATCAGTTTTTAAGCCCGATTGGAATGAGCTTGTATCATCCCAATAATTTCTTCAATGACGAGCCCGGGCTGGTCATGATGGATATAATGACCGCTACCCGGCGCAATCAGCTGTCTGCTGGCCGCAGATAATTCCAGGAACTCCGCCTGGCTCTTCTGCTCAATCTCCAGTATCGCGTGTGCCGGCCAGTCTGATCCATCCTCATCCGCAAGCCCCCTGGTTATCACCGACAGCGGAACCTGGCTTGGCATGGAACCCCGGGCAGCAGAGATCTGCTTATAGCTCTGCATCTTATCGATCTGCTCCCTATTGAGCGAAGGGTTCAGCAGGTACGCCCGGTTCGCAGCGATATGCTGCGGGGGCAGCACCTGCTCATAAGTAAGCTCCTTATATTCGCCTGCAGCATCTATCAGTACAATTCCCGCAGTCCGCTCAGGATAGCAGCAAGCGAAGAGTCTGGCTACCAGACCGCCAAAGGAATGACCGACCAGAATGTAAGGGGCTTTAATATCCAGCAGTGCAAGCAGCCGGTACAGCTCCTCCACCAGATCCTGGCAGGAGCGCGGCCCCGGCACTCCCGGGCTGGTCCCGGTACCGGGTCTGTCATAAGCGAGGGTTGAGGCATGCTGCGCAATATTCTCCTGGACACCGCTCCAGGAATCGCAACCATCCCCTAATCCGGAAATAAAGATGACAGCAGGCGCACGGTATGCAGAATATTTATAATACAATCCGCGGCCCTGCCCGTCCGTTTGAACCTCCATCCAATTGCATGTAAATCCGTTCTGAATCATCTTCTCCTCCTAGTGCTGCGCAAAAAGTTCATATAAAGGATGTATGCCTCATTCAGGATAAAGGTCCTTCCAGTAATTTACTATGTAATTTCACACAGCTCTCCTTTCACCGTCTGAATTCATGAAAAATCCCCTTCAACTGCCTGCCGGCGGTTAAAGGGGATGATCTGCCGCATGGAAGCGGCCTGCTATAGGATAGATGGTTAGGAGAGAATTAATAGGCCAGACTGAACAACCCGTGAATATGGGTCAAATACCGGATATTGCTTGCTTCCTTCATCAGCGTTGCCGGCAGACCCTTCAGCGGTGTGGAATTGCCGCCGACAATCGCTACTCCGTCTCTGCGTCCCAGACTGGCAAGTGTCCCGGAATTCACCGGACTGAAGGTCTCGGAGGCTTTATCATTCAGGTAAGCGTAAAGGTTATAACCGATCAGTTCACCCATCTGCCAGGCGATTTGTGCCGTTGGCGGATACGGACGGCCGTCCGGTGCGAACACAACCGCACTGTCACCGGCTACAAATACATTCTGGTGTGAAGTGGATTGCAGGAACTCATTCACGGTTGCGCGGCCGCGGTTCACTTCAAGCCCGGACTCACCGATCAGCGGGTTGCCCTGCACGCCGCCGGTCCAGACGAAGGTATTCGCCACAATCTGGCGGCCGTCCTTCAGATCAATGGTATTGCCTGCTACATTAGTAACAGGAAGACCTGTCAGGAACTGAACTCCCCGTTTCTCGAGGCTGGTTGTAGCGCGCTCAATCAGATGATCCGGCAGAACCGGAAGAATCTTCGGGCCGGCTTCTACGAGCAGCAGCTGGATCTCAGCCGGATTCACTCCATATTTCTTAGTCAGCTTGGGCAGTACATCGGCAATTTCACCTACAAGCTCAACACCTGTCAAGCCGCCCCCGCCGATCAGGATGGTTGCATCGGCCGCATTGCCGCTTTTGGCATATTCACGAATCCGGTCTTCAATATGTCCGTGAATCCGCAGTGCATCCGCCGCCGATTTCAGCACCATGCTGTACTGTTCAAGTCCCGGAATGCCGAAATAAGCCGTCGTGCTGCCCAGACCGACAACAAGAGCATCATAAGTCAGCATTACACCATCCGAGAGGATGATTTGCTTGTTCTCCACCGAGAACGAATTAACCTTGGCAATCTTCAGATCGATATCCTTACCGGCGAACAGCTTGGCAAGCGGCATGGCAACCGCCTGTTCAGAAGCACTTCCTGCTGCAAGGCGGTGTAGTTCGGTAATGATCTGGTGTGTCGGATACTGATTAACCACTGTAACTCTGGCTTCAGCTTTGCTCATATATTTGCGCACGGTTAGCGCACTCAATAAGCCGCCGTAACCTGCACCTAGAATAACTATGTGTTTTGACATCATATTTCCTCCATCCCTACGATTAAGAATTGAACAATAATTACTTACCGGATTGGCGTTCGCCGCTGACCTGCAGGTATGCATTCATGAAACGGAGCACGTTTTGTACCTGCGGGTCCTTGATCATTTTCATCATGCCAAACAGGCTGATGGTTTCACTGCTTGCATCCGCGCGGTCTTTCGCTTCAATAACCGTAGCCGCCAAATTCTTGACAGAGCCTACCACAGGACCCGCCATCTCCTTGATTGCGCCTACCGTATCATTTTTCAATACTTCATCCGTTGCAACCGACTGTACGAAATCGACCGATTTGGTTAATACATTCACCAGTTGGGTAATCTGCGGCAGCTGCTCCACCAGAAGAATCAGGGATTCCTGAACTTCCGGCTTCAGAAGCTGATTCAGCAAATCCTCTTGGGGAAGGCCTGCTGCGGGTATTTCTTGTTCCAAAGGGGTTTGGGTAATGGTTTCTGACATATTGAAGTCTCCTTTACAATGGCATTGCTGCTTAAAAGTATTCATCCACTGAAACTATGTGACTATTATAACATTCCGGTTGTAATAAATGTCACAATGTTTTTGGCTTTATAGCCTTATTTTGTGATTAAAATCACTTCTTTTCTCGCTTTTTCAAAATTTATCGACTATTTGAACTAAAATTCACAATTTACTGTTGTTTAATCATTGACGTACACTTGTAGTTGTGATATTTTAAGCAAGTAACTTATTGTAAGCTTATTTATTAATATCAGCTATTGATTTTTACTAACCAACATACATATCCCAATGGAGGTCATTATTTATGAGTGCTTTTTCAGAATTGGTACAGTCCCGCAGATCGGCAATGAATTTCGTTGAAGGGGTGCAAATCCCACAGAATGAGCTGGAGGAGATGTTCTCACTGGCCCGCCTGGCTCCATCGGCCTTCAACCTGCAGCACGCCCACTACAAAGTCATCAGCGATGACACTGTGAAGGAAGAAATCCGTAAAGGTGCTTACGGTCAATACAAAATCCACACCGCCTCGGCTGTCATCGTCGTGCTGGGTGACAAAAACGCCTACCAGCAGGCTCCAGAAATCTATAGCGGACTTAAAATGCTGGGAGCCATGAGCGAAGAGGATTACGACCGCACCATTCAGTCTATTAATGATTCTTATACTGGAAAAGACGCTTTCCAGCGGGATGAAGCAATCCGCAATGCTTCCTTGTCAGCTATGCAGTTCATGCTGATTGCCAAAGACAAGGGCTGGGATACCTGCCCGATGATCGGTTTTGATCCGGAGGCGGTGAAAGCTACCCTCGGGCTCAGCGACAACTTCGTTCCGGTAATGCTGATTACGATCGGCAAAGACAACAAGCACAAAATTAGACCGCGCGGCTACCGCAAGCCGGTTAATGAGTTCGTTGAATTTATCTGAGAATAAACCCGGTCCAGCGAAGTCCCTGTTTAATAGTTGACAGCAAAAAGGTCTTCCGGCAGCTTAACCGGAAGACCTTTTTGCTGTGATTTTATAAGATAAAGCTTCAGTCTGATGTTCATTTGGCATAATGCAGTATAGCCGCTGCCGCGCGTTCCCGCCGCTCCGCATCGGGACTGTGCAGGGCAGCCTTCAGAACAGCCAGCGCCTCAGCTATTGTGGCTTCATCCACACGGGCCGGGGAATGAGCAGTCTCCATATCGCCAGCCGAAGAATCTGCAAGCCACAAATCCATTCTTGCTGCAGGCAGCAGCCCTGAATAGCGGGTAACCTCCTGATCCGAAGCAAGCCGTGCTTGTACTGCAGAATTCACAGCTGTACGGGGCAGACTCTTCAGCCAGGTTACTCCGCGCCGGTGCGCAGTTCCGCCCTCCACACTCTCCTGCCGGGCATCAAAGAAATAATCACCCAGATCGCCAAGGTATACCCATTCCTCATCCGCAATCAGCACATAATCCCCGTCCTGCATCACGTTGACGAACGTGTCTAAACTGCTGAGAGCTTCTTCCAGCTCCTGCCCCTGATAAGCT
Source organism: Paenibacillus sp. FSL R10-2199 (assembly GCF_038000235.1). Lineage (NCBI taxonomy): Bacteria > Bacillati > Bacillota > Bacilli > Caryophanales > Paenibacillaceae > Paenibacillus > Paenibacillus sp. FSL R10-2199. The sequence continues at coordinate 6,026,049 of NZ_JBBOBO010000001.1, forward strand.
CCGGATGCAGCCAGCCTGCTGCGGATATCCTCTCTCCCGCTGGACTCCAGATCTCCAACAACAGGATCTCCCGCACATACATAATTATCCTCCAGAAAAGACTTGATTAACCCGCTGCGGGTTCCGTCAAGCCTCACTCCAAACAAACTCATCCTTTTCTTCCTCCCTCAAGTGCCCGGATAGCTGAACCGCAACATAACAATCAGTAAATTATACAGCAAACGGCAACGCTTTTGCCGTCCATTTTATAAGACAGCACTGTTCCAGGGCACCAAATTTGCCCTGCAGGTGAATCAAGCTAGAGATTGTGAAGCTACCTGCGGACAAATCATGCTGGAGCTAAGTAGCTTAGCAATTGCACTTTTCCTCACCTGGAGCTTGGCTGGAGATTGGCTAGAGCATCACGGGCTCATGAACGCATCAGCTCGTGAGGAGCACTGGGATTCCGTTATTTGCGAAGAAATGGCGAATTGCCAGGACATTCGGACTGAGATTCCGTTAATGTCCTGAAACGCCTTGTTATAGCGCTTAAAAGAACAGGATAAAGGATTCTCAGTCCGAATCCTCCTGATCAGGAGGCTTTTTGGCGAAATAAGGGCTTGTGTTCGGAATCCTCCTAAAAAACTAAGGATAAGGAAGCATAATAGCGCTTACATGATCTTACAGTGAAAAATAACCGCAAATTTAAAGTATTCGCCTTTTTACGGCTGCGGCATGTCACGGTATAATACAGGTATCAACTCAAGGAACCATACACTGCGGTAAGAACGCATGCGGGGGCAGAATCTCCGGCAGTCCTCTTAAGCAGCTGTACTCCCTGAGCTTGAGACTATATCTTTGATCCTGGCGTTATAGCTTTCAATCCATCCCTACACGAAATGGTATGAGCTTCTTAAAGCTCAAAAGCCCACAATCAATCCTATCGTGGTCAGCGGATGAATTAGAGAAGATTTAACGGGCAGGATAGGCAAATTGACTGCCGCCTCGGACGATTTCTACCCGGCTGAGTACAAAGGATAGGATAAGGAGTCTGAGAAGAACATGGGTATAGTGGTTATTATATAAACCTCTATTGTTGATGAAGCTATCAATAATAGAGGTTTATATGTGTTATAGGGGGATTTATTTTAGTTATAGCGGGACAAGCATGCAGCTGACCTTGGCATAGGCCGCTTTAGCGCAGGCCTTCGGCAACTTTAAGCAGAGTCTCTTTGGATACATCCGGTGATTCTGTGCTTACTTCATGCAAAATGTTCCATTCGTTATTCTCCCCTAGCTCGATCCACTGGATATAAGCATAATAGTTGTTTTGGTTCCCATAAGCTTCTTTATTCACAATATATAAAGCATCTAAAGCTCCAACCTTCATCTCCTCAACCGTAGTAGCCGCTGCAAAATTTGCTGTGAGCTGCGCTTCCGGTCCGCTAGGCGTATACTTAACCACAATTGCATCACTTTTCCCTCTTGGACCCTCATATATGAGCTGCGGGCTTACAGTCTTAGCTATTCTATTAGGAGTGTTGAAGCTCTTGATCCAGGCATAATCCTCACCGGGCTTGACCCTTTTCGAGAGGACATTGGTGTATTTCTTTACCCAGGACTCGTCTATAATCCCAATCTGACTGTCAGATCTCGCTTCGGCAAAATAATATCCTTCCGGCAGACTGCTTGGCACAGCCAGCTTTCCGGTAATTGGCTCGATGACCTCCTTCCAGCTCTCTATATCGGAGAACAGCTGCGGACAGTTCACCTTAAGCAGGTCATATCCCCCATTGGGCAGTGACACGTACAGGAAGGCGGATTCATTCACAGCCAGTTTAGTCTGAATGTCTTCAACAAGCAGCTTCACGTGCTCACCGTGTTCATCGGATTCAGTATAGTCCGAATGAACGATCACCTTTATTCCAGTAGAACCATATGTAACGGCCCATAACCTTTCCGCACCATAAACCACGCCTCCGAACAGCATCAGGCCGCAGAGAACAACCGCTATCCTTGCAGTGCCGCGCATATGTCTTTTGGTTTTCCGTTCGTTTTGGAATTTGAAGTACTGATCAAAGCTTGCGGAAATCTGTGTCTCCAGCTGTTCCGGCATTACTGTATTCTGCTTAAGGCTGGCAAATTCCCGTTTCAATTGACTTTCGACAGGCATGTATAGTCCCCCTTCATCTCATCTTCCTCTGTGAATACGGCATGCTGCCGCAGTTTGCGCATTGCCTTGTGATGCCTGGATTTAGCGGTACCCAGCGGTATCTCCAAGGCAGAGGCAATCTCGTCAAAGCTGCATTCCCCATAGTAGCGAAGGACAACAACACTGCGCAGTTTAGGGGGAAGCCCAGCAACCAGCTGGAGCAGCTCTCCCCGCTGTTCCTGCTCAAGGAGCGGTGTATCCGCTCCCGGCAGCAACAACTCTGTTGCATTCTCCCTGCTGCGGATCTGGATGCGCAGCCTGCGCCAGCTCCTCCGGCTCCAGTTGCTGCATTGCCGTACAATCATTCCGTTCAGCCATGCCCCAAAAGGCCGATTCCTGTCATACTGCGGCAGACTACGGAACAATTCGATGTAGATTTCATTCACTACATCAGCCACATCGCCCTGCCGGTCAACAAGCAGACAGACTGTCCCGTACACCTGGTGCCTGATGCTGTCATGCAGCGCAGTGAAAGCATCCTTGTCTCCTTCTTTCAGCCTTTGCAGACAGCCATGCAGCTCTTCCTCAGTCATCCGTCTCTCTCCTCTCTGTCTTGGTTTTCACTCTATATTGGTCCGCTGCGGGACAATGGTTCCCTTTGAGTACAATAAATTCAATCCTTACACAAAAAAAGCCGGCCGCCCATGAGTTTCGTCATGAATTGCCGGATGTGGAAGTAAAGTATAGTTGTCAAAAACGGTTCTTATCAGCTCTATTTACATATGCACAGGTATCCCCAATTCCCGCTTCAGGAATTGATAGACTTGTAAGTTCGCCCCCCTCAGCGGGTAATCAGCTATTCTGCAGGCGATTCCGCAGCTCATATCAACTGCCGGCCCTGATAGTCTCCTGACCACTGTACCAGACGGAAGAGTCTGTAAGGTAATCTCAGGTACAAAAGCCATCCCAATACCGTTCTCCACATAGAATTTCAAGGCGGACATACTGCCGATTTCCATGGTGTTCAGCGGGGGACCGGCTGCTTCCTGCAAAATACTCTCCAGCTTCTTACGGTAAGGACAATCCGCAGCCGTAATGAGCAGACGGTGTCCGCGAAGCAGGTCCGCAGTAATCTCCTTCTCCGTCTCCAGAGGATGACCTTCGGGCAGCAGCAGCACGAATTGCTCGGTGAAAAGCGGCTCGAAATACAGCTCCGTCCCAAGCTGCGGGGCGGAGCACAGAATCATGTCGAGTTCTCCCCGGAGGAGCCGCCCGCTGAGAGCCGCTGTTCCGGCAATCTCTACTGAAAGTACGATCCGGGGAAACTGTTCCATGAATATGCGCAAAAGCTGCGGCAGCCGGTAACTCGCAGTCGGATCGGTTACACCGATCCGGACGCTCCCTGCTCCGCCCGACTGCAGATCAGCCAGACTGCTCTGCAGCCGCTCCATGTCTTTCACAATCTGCAGGCTCTGCTCATGGAACAGCCTCCCGGCCTCCGTCAGGATCACCTGCTGTTTGCCGCGCTCCAGCAGCTGAACGCCCAGTTGAGCCTCAAGCTTCTGGATCTGCATAGTTACCGTAGACTGGGCATAGCTAAGCTCTTCGGCTGCACGGTTAAAGCTTCCTGTGCTCACAATGGCCTGAAAGGTTTTTAAAGTTTTGAAATCCATTTTCGCTAACCTCTTTCCAGTAAGACTCCCGGCAAAATACATTTATTTTATCCCTACACTTATCCCGTTTTTCGCCGTCCTATCGTTCTTCATTGCATTTTCTACAAGTCCTTCATACAATTGATTTCCTCATTTCTGCTCACATTCACCGATTTCACAGAATTCTACTGTACAGAGTGCAATAGGGAATGGCGAATAGCATTCAGCCTCCCTGAGCTTGAGGATGTTTCATTACAGAGTCCATTGACCATCTGCTGTTGAGATTGCTCTAGTGCGCTCGATATAGTTCAATATTATTGAACCAATCCTTCATTTCATTCAATTATACAAAACCAGGCAAACTGAATACAATTGTACTCAGGATATTCCATAACAATAAGAAGTCGGGAGCGGATAAGGATGGATCTGAAGGGTAAAGTCGCGATAGTGACAGGCGGAGGAACAGGTATCGGGCGGGCAACCAGCCTTCAGCTTGCCGGGCAAGGTGTAAAGGTTGCCGTGAATTATTCCCGTTCGGAAGCGGAAGCCCGGGAAACGGTTGACATGATCATAGCGCAGGGCGGGCAGGCCATTGCTGTACAAGCTGATGTGTCCGCAAATACCGAGGTACGGGCAATGGTAGAACAAGTAGTACAGACCTACGGCACTGTAAACCTGCTGGTGAATAATGCCAGTATCACGCAGCATATTCCTATGGATGATCTGGAAGCCGTCACCTCGGAGGTGTGGGATGAATTATACGGCGTGAATGTCAAAGGTATGTTCTTCTGTGCCCGGGCAGCCGCCCCGTATATGAAGTCAAGCGGACAAGGAGCCATCGTCAATCTCGGCAGTATTGCCGGAAATACGGGTGCCGGTTCGTCACTTCCTTACGCGGTGTCCAAAGCGGCTGTTCACGGTCTGACCCGGTCGCTGGCCAAGGCTCTCGCCCCTGACATCCGGGTCAACTGCGTTGCCCCTGGAGCCGTAGCGACACGCTGGTGGGCGGGCCGGGAAGCGCAGATGCACAAGCTCGCACCGAACCTGCTGCTGCAGAGCATTGCCGCGCCGGAAGATATCGCCCGTTTCATCTGCTCCGCGCTCGCTCAGGAAGCCATGACCGGGCAGATTATCACAGTCGACAGCGGGCAGACTTTATAGCCGCTATAGCGCTGGCAGATTCATTCTACACACAGCAAGCAGCCCCCTCTCCGCACTATTGCGGAAGGGGGCTGTCTGTTCGAAGCTGTTCAAGACTCTGCTACTCTACTTACTTGAACTCCTAATCAAGATGGTTCATTCCCCCATACCAGGCTGCCGGAGATATAGGCCGGAATATTGGCCCAATCCGCATAAGCCGTACCTGCTGCATTAAAGGAATAATCTCCGGTCTGGGTGTAATTGCTCCAATCCGACTTGGACGCCCGCAGCTGAATATCTATGCTCTCCCCGGCCGCAAGGGAACCTGCTGCGCTTGTAAATCCAAGCTCCAGGTAATAATCAGCTCCGGTCTTGGCAGCCGGAAGCTTCACAAACGTCCCGGTCACATTCGCGCTTCCCACCTGCGACCAGTCGCAGAAGAAGCTCTGGGTCTGCTCACCGTCAATAGTGTAATAATATCTGATCTTCACATCGGCCAATGAAACAGCAGCCGTGCCGGTATTCATCAGCTTAATCTTCGGGCTCAGCGTATTGGCCGCAGCCGCTGTGCTGCTGTTGTACATCTGAACTTTAATGGCGCCAGCGGCCGGTGCTGTTGTGTCCACTACCGCAACAGCCAAGGTCTGCGCCGCTCCGGCGCTGAAATTGAAGCTCAGCGTTGTCGTACCCACCGCCTGCGCGGCCAGATACGCCTTGCTGATCGTGGCAACCGAACCGCTCACACTATAATCCGTCCCGGTGGTCAACGATGCCGCACCGTTCTTAATCGAGGTTAACGTGTTCCCGTTCAGCGTCATCGTCACGGCGATATCCGCCTGATTCGCCGTCTTCTTATCGAAGCTGGCACTGACCGGCGTGATCGCAGAATTGCTGGCCGGAGTTGTTGTGTCCACTACCGCAACAGCCAAAGTCTGCGCCGCTCCGGCGCTGAAATTGAAGCTCAGCGTTGTCGTACCCACCGCCTGCGCTGCCAGATATGCTTTGCTGATCGTGACTGCCGAGCCGCTCACAGTATAATCTGTTCCGGCGGTCAACGTTGCCGCGCCGTTCTTAATGCTGCTTAACGTGTTCCCGTTCAGCGTCATCGTCACGGCGATATCCGCCTGATTCGCCGTCTTCTTGTCGAAGCTGGCGCTTACCGGCGTGATCGCAGAATTGCTGGCCGGCGTTGTTGTATCCACTACCGCAACAGCCAAGGTCTGCGCCGCTCCGGCGCTGAAATTGAAGCTCAGCGTTGTCGTGCCCACCGCCTGCGCTGCCAGGTATGCTTTCTTGATCGTGACTGCCGAGCCGCTCACAGTATAATCCGTTCCGGCAGTCAACGTTGCCGCGCCGTTCTTAATGCTGCTTAGTGTGTTCCCGTTCAGCGTCACCGTCACGTTGATATCCGCCTGATTCGCCGTCTTCTTATCGAAGCTGGCACTGACCGGTGTAATTGTTGAGCCTGCCGCCGGCGGGTTCACCGGATCAGCGTATAAAGTGCCCCGGCCATTGGTTCCCAGATATACGCGTCCGTAGATGCGCGGATCTCCAGTGATGGCCATGTTGATTTTGGCATACTGATGGGCATTGTCATTGATCCGTACCCAGCTGGCCCCGGCATTATCAGACCGGAAGACCCCTCTCACACCGTCGATCTGAGCTACTGTATAGAGTGCCATGTAGCTCTGGCCCGGCGCTGCCTTGCCGAACCCGATGAGGTCAGCTTCATCAACATTGGCCAGCTTGGTGAAGCTTGCGCCTGAATTGACAGAGTGCCATAAGCCATATTTGTTCTCAACCGTATTGCCGCCGGCAAACCAGATATCGCCTTCGATGCCCGGCATGGCTTTGATGCTGATCTGGGCCTGATTCGGCTGAAGATTACCGACATTATTGGTCGGGAAGCCTGTTGCTCCCGTAGCCGTGAACGTTGCTCCGCCATCCGTACTGACGTAGAAGGTTCCCGCATAGAAGGCATAAAACTTATTCGCATTCACCCGGTCCGAAGCAATCTTGGCCCCGGCAGGCACACCGCTGCTGGCTGTCCAGGAATTGCCGGTCGACTTGGAATAGTACACGCCAATATCCGAGGTGCTCCACAGAATAGAGTTGCCGCTCGCGGATACAGCTACCTGGCCTTGCCCGGCAGTCGTCTTAGTCCCGTTCGAGGGCTCTGCATTCGGCATATACCAGTTCGTGCCGCCGTCATTGGAGATCCCGACTGACTTCATGCTTGGGGACTTCTCCTTGTCCGCACCGCCAACACGTACTACATAGGCTGGGCTTAACTCAGCATAATCGATGCCGGTTGTGGTTGCCCAGGAAGGACTTGTCTGGAACTTCACCGGTGCTGCAGTGACATCATCATACCGGAAGCCGGACACATCCCCGAGTGCAGTAATCAGGTGTGCTCCTGCTGGAGGGCTGATCAGCCCCAGCACTGCAGTCTCTTCCACTCCCTTCGCCATCACGGAAATATTGACTTTACCGCCGGTATCCCAAGCGCCTAAGTTATTTGAACCATAGATGGTAGCACCCGTACCGTACATCATCCGGTTGGAGTTGAACGGATCAATCTCCAGATCCCCCATCATCCAGCCCAGCTTGGGCGAAGGATCAAGGGAGGTGGACGTTACTCCATGGTCAAGCCACGGGGCAGCCGTGATATCCATTGCGAACTTATAGGTCCGTTCCGGATAATTACCCCAATCCCAAATCCGGCTCCAGGTTGCCCCGCCGTTGGTGCTGCGGAAGATGACTTCATCCGGCCACCAGGCATTCAGACTGGAGACCATCACGGTGTCAGGATGCTGCGCATCAACGGCAAGTCCGCCGAATCCGTACCAGTTATCGGTTCCCGTAGACGGACTGATATTCGTCCACACCCCGCTTGTTTTGTTCCATTTCCAGACCTCGCCTTTACTGCCGTCATACGGCCCAACGCCATTGCTGTAGGTAATATACAGATCACCTGTAGAAGACAGAACACCATGATGCGGCAGATAACCTACAGGCTGGCCGGGCAGTGCACTCCAGGTTGCTCCCCCGTCCGTGCTGCGGTAGACACTGCTTGCCGTATCCGCTACTCCCACATAAATCGTCTGGGTGGCATTCCCGGAGGTGCCTGTGCTTTTATCAAAAGTAATCCAGGATAATCCTACAAGATCATTGCCGTAATCAAGCGTCGGATTCTGAATGTACGTCCCCACATTAGGGAAGGAGCTGACCTTGGACCAAGTGACCCCGGAGTCGGTGCTCTTCCACAGACCGTTCCCGCTCCGCGCCCCGAAGAACAGGATGCTGTTCTTATTCGGGTCAATCACAAGCCGTTCGCCTGCCGAACGTCCGGGCATGTTACCGCCAACCTTGAACGGCAGCGGCGTTGTCTGCCACGTATTTCCCCGGTCGCTGGAGCGCATGATTTGTCCATTATCGTCCCATGAGTTCGTATAGGTGCCGGTAGCCATATACACCTTGTCCGGATTCACCGGATCGGTTGCCAGCGCATCTACGCCATTCTTGTTCCAGTCCACCCAGCCGACAGCATCGCTGATCGATGTCCAGCTGCCGGATGTCTGATTCCAGCGGTAGGCACCGCCGATATCCGTCCGCGCATAGATCAGATTCGGCTCAGTCTGGTTAAAAATAATACCCGGAACAAACCCTCCGCCTGCACCGGTAACCACGCTGTTCCAGTTGTAGGCTTCACTTGCTGCGGCATGAGTTACTGCGGGAGAAACGGTAAACAATGAGCAGGGCATTGCAGCCAGCAGGACAACCATTCCCATTCTTCGGATACGTTTTCGAATCACGGTTCTAACCTCCCAGGTTCTTTCTTTGATAACGCTTTCATTATAGAGCGCTGACAACCTGTACAGTGAGGGAAAACGGTCGAATCCATAAGAAAACTGTCAGCAATCATCGTACCATTTTCACACTTTTTATTACTATTTTAACAATAAAAGGTTCTAATGGAATGTCATCCAAAAGAACCCCTATTTCTAATGCTTCAGAACAAACTCATCCAGCTTGTTGCCAGAGGTATCATACGCCTGATAGGTCAGGGTATCCCCGCTAACCGTGATTCCGGCGAACATCGGCTTATTATTCTGGAAATGAACCTTATGGTAGAACTGGTCTTCCTTCTTCTCGTTGAATTTGGCCCCGGAGGCGTTGGTCACCACATAGACCGTTCCGCCTGTTGTAACATTGCCACCATCACTCTCAGGCACGATTTCACCGGCGCGCAGCGGATAAGAACGGGAATACTCATGATTATGCCCCTGCAGCACAAGATCCACGTTATATTTGTCAAAAATCTCCGTCCAGTCCTCCACCTTACTGTACATGTTCCCGCCATACGCCGGACGGTGCATCGCTACGATTGTCCACGGTTTATCCGTACCTGCAAGGTCCTTCTTCAGCCAGTCAGCCTGCTTCTTCAGATTACTCTCTGTATTCAGCACAGTCACATGAACCGGGCCGTAATCGAAGGAATAGGAGGTACCGGCGATCGAATCCTTGGCCCCGTTATCCGGCAGATGGAAATGTGAGGTAAACAGCTCCGCCTCTTCATCAATCTCGTCATGGTTACCGGTCACAGGCATGAGGGGATACGAAACCATGTAATCTTGTGCGTGAGTGAAAAAACTGTTCCATGCCGCACTATCCTCCGGATCTTCAGTAAAATCACCATTATGCACAATAAACTCTGCTGCCGGGAAGGTCTTGAATGCCTGTTCCAGGGTGTTGCCCCAGATTGCGAAATCCGCATCTGTTACTCCCTGGGAGTCCGTAACGTTGATAAAGGTCACCTGACCGCTGTCCGCTTCCGCAGTGCTGAACTCATACGCAAGGCTCCACTCCTGTTCCTCCCCGCTGCCAACCCGGTAAGTGTAGCGTGTTCCCGGCTCCAGTCCGGTAATCTCGGCTTTGTGCACGCCTGCTGTACCCTGATCCGTCTTGATCACAGTATTGGCTGCCTGAACCCTAATGACCCCATCTCCGGTAAAATCAGCCGCCCCGCCTTTCACTGCCTCAAGCCAGCCGTCTGCTCCGGGGTCCCCGGTGTACCAGGTAAAGGCGCGGCTGGTGGCCGCATCACCCTTAAACGTACTGACCAAATCGTAGAGTACACCCGAGAATTCAGATCCTCCCCCTGCGGCCCGCTCCGATTTGAGCCGCTCCACGCCAAGCGCCAGTATGATCAACACAACGACTATAATTCCGATGATAATGAATGTTTTCAAGTCTTTCATGTGCTCCCTCCGCCTGCAGCTTCAATTCTTGCAATCTCTCTGAGCCCGCCGCTCGATCCGTTCTGTTTCTGTATTCTAGGGTAGCCCCAGTGGCATCAGGAAGTCAAATCCCCGTCCCCGGAATAACCTTACATTTCGTGACATTTGTAAACGCAGTGTAAAAACATTCAGCTGACGTTCAGTTCAATTTAAGAAAATCATAAGGTCGGTCCCTTAGAATAGGGTCAGCGGCCAGATCACGCAAGAACTTAGAGAGAGAAATGAGGTGTGAGATGAACAAGAGGCTGCAATTCCGGCACGAGCTGAAATTCTTCATTAGCTATCATCAATATCTTATCATCCGGCAGCGGCTCCAGAGCCTAATGGATACAGACCAGAATGCTGACGAGAGCGGGGAATACCATATCCGCAGCCTGTATTTCGATGATATGAACAATACAGCGTTGTCCGACAAGCTGGGAGGCCTGCGTGAACGTGCCAAATACCGCATACGGATCTACAATGTGCAGGACGATGTCATTCATTTTGAGAAAAAAATAAAGATGGATGATTATATCGCCAAAATCAAAGAACCGCTGACGCGGGACATGTACGATGAGATTATGGCCGGCAACTATGAGGTGCTGAATGTACCGGATAAGCCGCTGTTTATGGAGCTCTACAATCAGATGCGGCATAACCTGCTGCGCCCGAAGGTGATCGTCGATTATGTCCGCGAGCCTTATGTATGCCATAACGGCAACGTGCGGATTACTTTTGACAAAGAGCTTCGTACGGGACTGCATGCGGTGGATATATTCAGCAAGGAGCTGCAGCCGGTCCGGGCACTTGACGGGAGCTTAATTATTTTCGAGGTCAAATTCGATGAATACCTGCCCGATTATATCCGGATTGCCCTGCAGCTTGAAGGTCTGAACCGGCAGTCCGCTTCTAAATACGTCATTTGCCGGAAATTTCTAAAAACCAACACTTGGGAGGATTATTGATATGAGCATCACAGCAAGTCTGGCTGCAGCCGCAGCACAGGGAGCGAACGACACGGCAACTACCTTTTCCGATATGATCAAAAGCTCTGTGACCGACAACTTCGTTTCCGATATCCGCATCTCCAAAATACTGATTACGCTCGGCGTTGCTTTTCTGATCGGATTCTTCATTTACATTCTGTACAAACGGGTCTTCAGCGGTGTCCTATACTCCAAAAGCTTCAACGTCTCTCTGATGGGCATGACCATGATCACGGCAACCGTCATTATCGCGATCAACTCGAACCTCGTGCTGTCACTCGGTATGGTCGGTGCGCTGTCTATCGTCCGTTTCAGAACGCCTATCAAAGATCCAACCGACCTGATCTTCCTGTTCTGGGCAGCTGTTGCCGGAATCGTAACGGGCGCGGGCTTCTTCACACTGGCTATTATCGGCTCCATCATCATCGGCCTGATCCTGTTCCTGTTCATTAAACGTTCTTCTATCGAAACTCCGTACCTGCTGGTGATTAACTGCGACGGCGACGACAGCGAGAAGGAAATCCACAGCCATCTGAACAAATCGGTGAAACGGTATAATATGAAGCAAAAAACGGTAACGGCCGGCAATATTGAGCTTACGCTTGAGCTACGGCTAGACGACAAGGAAGGCGGATTCGTGAACACGGTCTCCAGCCTTACCGGTGTCAAGAATGCCCTGCTGATCAGCTATAGCGGCGACTATGTCTCATGATCACGGGCCTGCTGCAGGCTGGTAGATCTATATTCATGAAAGGCGGTGCCCAAGATGAAAGCACGAGGTAAGCAGATTCTGCTCATTCTTAGTTGCCTGCTGCTGGTTACCGCTATAGCTGGTTGTCAGATTTCAAATCCTTCTGCGGATAACAGCACCACTATGACGGACACGCAGAACAAGGCGGTATCAAGCGAGGAACAGAGTCAGGGTACAGAGGTTTTTCCGAAGGACAAGGTTGTAGATGTCAAAATCACGCTGGACCCGGATGATTTCCAGGATATGCTGGACAATGCCAGCGCCGAGGAATACAAGACGGCCTCCGTCGAATATAACGGCATCCAAATGGATAATGTCGGAGTGCGGACCAAAGGGAATTTAAGTCTGCGCAGCGTGGTGCAGATGAGCGATTCGGACCGGTACAGCTTCAAGCTGTCTTTTGACGAGTATGTGAATCAGAACCTGTTCGGAATTACCAAAATCAATCTCAACAACAACTACAGCGACGCCTCATACATGCGGGAATTCCTGACCTATGAGCTTGCGGAGAGCATGGGACTGCCCGTGCCAAAATACTCGTTCGTCAATATCTATGTCAACGGGGAGCTTAAGGGCTTCTATCTGGCGGTAGAGCAGATCGGCGATACCTATCTGGAACGCCATTTCGGCAACACCTACGGCGCACTCTATAAAGGCCAGATGACCGGACAGGGCAGCGATCTGACCTGGCTCGGGGATGACGCTTCACTCTACACCGGCCTTGAGATGAAATCGAAGAAATCAAACGATGACATTCTCGTCGACATGCTGGATGAGCTGAACAACGGCACCGACTATGAAAAATACATCGATGTCGATGACGCTCTCGGCTATATTGCCTTGAACGCAGTGACCGGCAATATGGACAGTTATCTCGGCAGCAACAAGCAGAATTACTACCTGTATGAAGATGACGGCATCTTCTCCATCCTGCCGTGGGATTACAACATGGCCTTCGGCGGCATGGGCGGCTCGGATGTGCTGATTGACGAGCCTACTCAGGGCACCCTCGCCGAGCGGCCGCTGGTAGCGAAGCTGCTGGCGAATGAGACTTACTTAGCGAAATATCACGAGATTGTCCGCAGCATGCTGAGCGGCTACCTGAAGGATGAGACCTTCCAGGCCCGGATCAACGAGCTGGATACCATGATTGCAAGTTACGTGAAGGCCGACCCTTCTGCCTTCTATACCTTCGAGCAGTATGAGAGCGGCCTCGAGTCCGTGAAGACCTTCATGTCGACCATGGCGGGCAACGTCTCGCAGCAGCTCGACGGCACGATTCCCGCTACTAATGACGGCAACGGCAGTGGTGGCGGATTCGGCGGCGCTGGTATGGGCGGCGCTGGCGGCGGGCGCGGCGGCGGTGGGTTTGGTGCTGCGCCTGGCGGGCAGGCGGCGCAGGGCGATGGCGCAGCGGCTGGCGCAGCGACGCAAGGGCAGGCGGGCGCGGCGGCTGGCGGCGCGGCGCTAGGGCAGGCGGGCGCGGCGGCTGGCGAAGCCGCACAGGGCGGTGCCGGTGCGGCGGCGGGGCAGCAGCCGCAAGGCGGCAATGGCGGTGCGCCGCAAGGTCAAGCGGCGCAAGGTGGGCAGACCGGCCAAGGCGTTCCCGGCGGTGAGCCGGGCGCTATGGGCGGTCCGAGCTTCCCCGAGGGCGGCTACGGCCCGGGTGGCGGTATGGGCTTCGCCGGCGGCATGGGCGGCGGCGGTTTCGGCGGTGGCGGCATGGGCGGCGACTTCGGCGGCCAAGGCAATACACCGCAGCAGCAAGGTAGTACCAGCGAAGCTGTTACTACCGGCATAGCGATTGTTTTGCTTTTACTGGCCGCGGTATTTGTTAGCTTTTATAAGCGGAAGCGGCTATAGACTCTAATCTCTCATAATTCTGCTTAATTAAACTGGCCCGGACGTTAACCGTCCAGGCTAGTTTCTTTTTCTGCATTTATTTTATTAATACTCTCTCGAATGAAACTACCGTTTCCCGTTAACAAAATATATATCACCATTATGATAAAATTCAATAACGTAATAGGATGGTGCATAAATAAAAGTATCAGGGCTAACTGCAAGTACGTGAAAATTTCTTATGTATCCCTTCACACAACACAGCGCTTAAATGCCAAAAATCACTATAAATCTTTTCGAATATTTTGGAAACTACGGCCTTTTCCATAACCATTGAACTTGGATGAGGTTCCCATTTAGTACGACTAATGCAAGTGACCTTAACAAGATTTGTATCCTCCTTGAATAGGAGCCGTCTTTCAATTCCCTGTTCGTAGAAATCTAATTCAAAGGAGTATATACCCGCTCTTGTTTTCCCTAATATATCAGGAACTTGTTCAATAACAGTACATAGATCCGTTCTACAATCAACAGGCCAATTATCTTGCCCAAAACCACCAACAACGAAAGCTACAGATTGTGAAATTTCAAATGCTTTGCATATACACATTAGAATAGCCACTTCATCATCAAGTTCTAAATCAGATATTAAGTATTCTGTTTCAGGTATACTTTCCAACGGCTTCTCAAATGTTAACTCCATCTTAAAGATATTATATCAGCCCTTCATATTGAATTAATTTATATGAAATCGTATAATTATCGCCTCTAAGCACCTCAATCAGAACCATAATAAAAACACCTTACTAAAATTGTTCACAGCTTATTTGTTCCACTTGTAAATTCTTTAAAACCGGCAAAATACGTTCCAAATACCAACTAAAATCAGTAATATCTATATCATCTTTTGCATTAATTTTCTTTCTTGCTATTGATAAACTAAACATCATTTGATTTGTATTAAAGATAAGTAACTCACATCCAACATCAGAATCTACCCGCATTAACTCAATTCCAACAATCTCTTTTTGATCCTGCTTTTTTTTCAAGATATCGAAGAAGCTGTCTCTATTAAGTACACTAGATGTCCAATTATAATCGTCATCATCACCCAAAGGCAGTATAGTAATCTCCCCATTACTTTTTACATATGTCCAACCTTCATTTTCAAAATTCTGAAACAAATCCGGTAGCGATAAGCATTCACAACTATGATTGCTCAAACTTATATTTATAGAGGCTGAGATTGACATGAATCCCCTGTCCTTTCCCGTATCTTACGCGTATTTTTTATTCTTAATATAAACTTCTTCTAATTTCAGCTATTTTCGAATGATAAAACGCATTATTATGACTATTGAAATACTCTTTGTATCTTCTATAAAAATGTTCTGCCCCATTTAATAGAGCATGAATAAATTCTTCACTGGGAAGTTTGAAGTGTCCGTATTTCCCATCTCCAACTTTCAATTCCATATAATAAGAATTCACTTTTATCATTTCAAATTTTATGGGCTGATCAGGAAAAAGAAAGTCCCCTTTTCCCATTTGCAAATATTCTTCTAACGCATTCATTAAATAGTCCCACAAACAATTTACCGAGTCCCACAAGTTATAATCCAGAACGATTTTGTAGTTCCATTCGATCACAATAGCACCATCCAGATATCTAAGATCAAATTTGTGGATGTACTTTTCAATTTCAATTTCATTGTCCATATGAATAAAATATTTGTTGGGTTCATCCATAAAGTTGCCGGGCAATATTAAATCGGGTTTCTTTAAATACGTTTCAACTTTCATAACTTCCTCCCACGAACTATTAATAGGGGTAACTTAGATATATAAAAAAGAAACCATAAGCAGCAATTACCACCTGTAGTTCTGAGTGTTTCATTATTGAAAATATTCTATAAGCTTATCATCATCAACAGTCTTAATAGACTCCAAATACTTCTGCTCATATAACTTCTTCACAACAAATTCTATAGCTTCTTTAGTTACTTCCTTTACTATAATCAAATTAGGTTCGACTGAGTAATACCCGTAACTCTCTGACTCCAATTCAAAATCCTGTTTAAGACGCACGATATCATAAACCTTTATATTAAATAAATCGTTCAATATCATAACATAAACATCATTTCGATAACCTTTGTTAGAAGCCTCAAATTCTGCAAGTTCCGTATCCTCTAAATAAAACACACTAATACTATTCGCACTAGTCATCCTCTTCAACCCCACCAAAGGAAAGAATATGTATATTAAGCCCTAATCCTAAAATCGATATTTTCTTCATCATTTCCGTCGTAAGCTGCAAGCCCATTTGGCCATAATCCGATCTCAAGTAACAATCAATTCCAACATCTTTATATAGACCTGTTAACTCATTAATTTCTTTAAAGTTTGAAGTTAAATCATTCAGTAAAAGCTCAAATGCTTCTTCCGGTTCAACATGTTCAGAGATTATCACTTCATATCGCCAAATATCAAAGGGAGCCTGACTCACTGCTCCTTTTCTGATGGCCTGCCCCTTCTTCTGGATTGAAGTTGGTCTAATTGCTAACCTTCTAGTAATGTCATCAAAATCTATAGTTTCATTACGTATTATGAAAGAACAACTACCATTCATCTTCAAAATAAGGAACTCCTTTTAAAATCCGATAATTTCCCATAATCTCTATAGAGATCATTTTATTGGTTCTTAAAGACCCATTGATTCCGGATAAACTGTGCTAAAAACTAACTCTAACAAATTGCCCTTATCATCACTACTCCCCTGAAAAATGTTTTCTAAATCATTTCACCTCGCCTTATTCAACATTTAAAATCTCATCATTTATTCTCTTAATTTCTGCCAACATCTTATTCATTCTATCCATGTCAAAAACACCTGTTCTTTTACCTGATAGAAAATAAAGTTTCATCCAATAAGCATCATCCGCTGCAAAAGCCTCAATAGCTTTCCGGATATTATCTTCCGTTAGGCTTCTTACAATAATATCTGGGGGAGACGGTGGCACATAATCAAGCCCTTCCTTGTCCATATACCAATAATAATTTTGGGGTGTAGCCACAACCATAGTGTATGTAACACCATCCTCTAGCTCTACGAAGACATCAATATTGTCGTTTTCTATGTTTTCTATACTTGAAAGATAAGTTGGAAATGTTATGTTGACTATTTTCATAATGAACCTCCTACTTAAATATTCAGCATGTGCTTGCAACTATATTACAATTGAAGCCCGGCAAGTCAGCGAAAGTTACAGTGATTCCATCTTCAGCAAAATGGCGTAGTACTTATAGGTTTTATTTGTAAAATAAATACTCCTTCACTAGTCCCACGGGCTATTATCACCCTTTATATTTTCGCTCAATTTCTCATAACCGATCTCCATTTCAAGATGGTCTCCCAACGCATGAGGAACTGAAAGACTTATCCCCAGTGAATCTTGAGTGAGATAACTAAATATCACTGAATTATTTGCCCCGTCCGCTTCATCTGTATATTTTAAATCATTAAGTAACTCCTGGTCTTTAATCCCGCTCCAATAATCCCTCATAACTCCTTCCTCTCGCAAATTCAAATTGTCATCATAGCTTCTGTAGATTCCATTTTTTAATTCTTGTACGAATGCCTCATCGATCTCCAGTAAGTCGGTTAATTTAACTTTAATTTCTTTATCCACATCTATATTTGTTGTATAAAAAACATTTAACGGATATGCTCCTCCCTTATTAAGAGCTGAACCAATATATTGAATGCTTAGGAACTTATCACTTTTATATGTAATCTGATAGTCTATTTCCAAAGTATTGTGACTATCCAAATCTAATGAATAAGATTCAAGAACACCAAGCGCCTCTACCCGTATCAGGTCATTTATAACTTCTTCCTTTGTATCATTCGGTAAATCAACCAGCTTTGGATATGTAATGTTAATATTGTTTTGAGCATAACTATCACTTTCAACTTTGTAGCTTAATGCAGGAACAGTCTCCCTGTTGTCCCCTTTTTTATAAGAATGAACATTAGTTTCAGCACTACATGATATTAATAAAATGACAATCGGCACAATAATCAATAGCTTGAATCTCACTTCGCTCATCTCCGCCTGAAGAACTTCTAGTCATCGTAATTAGCTATTCTCATATCTCGTATCTGTAGAACTTAACCCTCTCTATCCCAAATACCAGCAGCTACCCGCGTGTAACCCATAAGATCACGCTCACCTGCACCCTCTTCGGTGCCAAAAACCCATCTCGCCACATTATGACTATCAAGATGCATCTTATGAAAATCCTCATCGTAGTCCACAACCACCTCGACGCCTAATGCAGAAACAAGTAAATTATTCACCATTTCAGAAGATAACAATAGGTTCGAAATTTCATCATAGATAGGACGAGTAACATCATTAAGCGTATCTCTGTCTAAGTAATCTATGTATTTTGTATCTAGAGACAGTCCTGCTTCATAGGTGGTTCCGGTCTTACTTAACATCATCACAAACTTATTGGACTGGACTTCACCAAATATTAATATAATTCGGCCTTTCTCAAGAAGCGCGAGGACTTCCGCTATCTCAACATCATGCGGGTGGTTTATTAAGTCGTTGAACTCCCAATTTCCGATAGATTCAATCTGATTAATATTAGCGTTATACCCTCTTTCTTGAACGGCTTCGAATAGCCAACTTAAATCAATTATGCTTTTGGTAAAAGTGATTACATTGAAGTTCGCAGCCATATATCCACCTCCTAAGCACGGTCTACGAGATTTATTTCTAAATTGAGATAAACACTCCTCCAATTGATTTCGATATTAGAAACTTCATACCAACGTCACTTACAGTATAATACATATCCAGCTATAGTAAGACTAAGCAAAATCCAAATAATCTTAACTTTGTGGCTTACGGAAGCGGAACCATGAACACTGTAATATTATATTAGACGAATTAGTATCTGCGAATGAACAGAACCGGCATATTTTGAACGTGGTGATCAGGCAGAACGACGAGCTAATAGCCAGACATGATTTTGAGGCGGACCAGCCTCACTTATTATATTCTGCAAGCAAAACTTTTACTTCCATGGCTGTGGGGATTGCCGTTTATAAGGGATATTGTAAACTTGATGACCTTATGGTAGATTTTTTCCGGAATACTTACATACCTGTACTCACGAAACGGAATTTCTGAAGTGGGACAAATGCCCATTGGGATTCCCCCAAGTTTTCAGGATTACACTGAACTGCAGAGCATTTATCCAGATTCGAACAGCTGTTTCTGAACAAAGGGGCTTGGAACGGACAACAGCTCTTTCCTTCAAGTTATGTAGAACAAGCGACTTCCGTCCAGATGAAGACAGACGATTTCACTCCTGACTTTGCAACCGCAGACTATCAGCAGGGCTATGGATAGCAGCTATGGATGAATTCTTACCCTAATTCATACCACCTGGACGGATCATATGGACAATATGTTGGTGTGCTTCCGGATAAGAATGCCGTGGTTACCTACGTATCTGATGAGCCTGATCATATGACCGGAATTCTTGAGCTTACCTGGGATACATTGGCAGATAAACTGTAGACTACACTGTTTTACCGAAGTAGATGTATTTTACGATAAGAAGGGGCTGACAGAAATGATTGATGCGCAATATTATCTAAATATTTGTGTGGATGCACAGGAACATTATGAACGTTACAAAAAAGAGGCAGAGGATAGTGTGGTTCGGACAGAGTTTGTTACAGATAAAAGATATGATCTGGCACCTTATTGGTTTGAACGCAATACTGACTGCCGGGGAGAGATTACTGAAGAGGACACTGGAGTATATTATGGATTTGATCATGAAAACAGACTTAGAGTGACGTATTGCGATTTTTTAATTGATGGAGTCGGATATACTTCTTATCACCCGGATCATATCATTACACGGCTGTATGTCAGAGAGAAGATAGATTCAATCAAGATTTTTTACGGTAAGGCTGGCAAGCCCGAACATTCAGTAGAATACGATGTGATGCCTGGTCTTGATCTGGAGAGTACAAAAGACAGGTATACCATCGAAGAATATATTTATGAAGAAGAAAGGCTTATTGAAATACGCAATCCTAAATACGTAGGAAAAGATCATTACCAGCATATCGCTAATACTTATTTGAAGTACGATGAATCCGGTGAGCTATATCAAATCTACAACGGAATGAATCAGATGCTGTATAACAATATGAACGAATCTCAAGCACTGACTTTGAGAACAGCATTGATTACTGAAGCCGTAACGGAGTCTATTAATCTTTTAAAAGAATCCGCCCAAAAATTCAGTCATGATAGGCTCTGCTATTTTGGACTTTATCTGAGTAATGATGAATTCAGCGGAGGAAGTGATCCGGAATATTATTCCGGACTTGAGCAGAGAAGGGCGAAACTGCTTGAAGACAAGAAATGTGAGTATACTCTCTGGAATGATACTCAAATGCAGCCGACTTGGTTTACCGGAATTGAGAATGAAGGGCTGCTTGAGAAGCTGCGGACGCTTTATGTATATTGGAATCTTAAAGGCGGGGGTTTATACTGCGAAAAGGAACGACAAGATTTCTGGCAGGAAATTGCTTATTCTTTCAATGAACAGGATTTAACCGGTCAAGTGCCGGTTACTGATGATTTTTTCGTGTTTGTGCACTGGGAAGGTATTGAACTGTATAACGGAGAACTGCAACGGGCGATTCCTGAAGCCAAACTTTCTATACTGCAAGCTAAGGGGTTGCTCCCTTAATGAAAGTTGTTATCCGTTGATTGTGCCCAATCCTATATTATTCCGGGTATGATCAGATTTAGTGTACAAATAACCCCGCGCTGGATGATGGAGCTCACCTTCCTGCACGGGGTTATTATATTACTACAAAGGACGGTTGCCACTTATGCCCCAGCCCTACTCCTTCTTCCCCCGCAGCAAAGCAATCGCCGCCAGCAGGAAGGACAGCAGCGAGATGCCGAGCGCAATGTACAGCATCGGTGACACGCTGGAGCTATTACCCTCTTCCTCCATAATCGCTTCATGCTCGTCCATGGTCATGGTGCCGTTATCCGCCATGTCCATGGAGCCGTGGGAGTGGCTGCCTCCGCTGGAAGCTTCGGCGATCGCCGTGATGGAATGCGGGGATTCCGAGCCTTCTTCGCCGGACCACTGGACCACGCTGCCGTCGGCATAATGCTGGTAGGCATTCCAGGCGATATCGCCTGCGGCGGCCGGGTTCTGGACGGTGAAGTAGAAGCGCTGGAACTGTCCGGCCAGAATGCCGTCTCCGTTCGCGATCCAGCTGACCTTGTCGCCATCCACCGTTACGTCCCAGCCGGGAGCAGCCTCATATTGCTTGAATGCAGCTCCTGCCGGGATGCGCAGATCGATCTGCACTGTAGCAATATCTTTCTCAGATGGTACTTTGAGCGTGTAAGTCTCCCAGGCACCTGCACTCGATTGTGTAGGGCTGACGGTTACATGCGCACTAGCTACGGCTGCGAATACCATTAGTGCTGCGGCCGCTGGTACGGCCAGTGCTGCTATTTTACGGAAAAGTCTGTTCAATTCGATCTCCCCTTCTCTCATATGTAATCCCATTATCATTCTGTAAGCTCTATCTTTTCCCCGGAAAATCCCGCTCCCGCGAAGCCAGTCCCTGCTCCATGGCATACCGGGTGAGCTGCGTGCGGTTCTGAAGCTGGAGCTTCTGGAGAATGTTTTTGAGGTGGTTTTTGACGGTGTGCTCAGAGATCCCGAGGGTGGCCGCAATCTCCTTATTCGTTGACCCGGAAGATACACAGCCCAGTATTTCCTTCTCCCGCGCCGTTAATGCCTCCCGCTCCTCCTTGACGGAGGTCACGGCGAACTCTTTCAGAATCTGAAAAGCCAGCTCCCGGCTCAGCGGAACCTCCTCACTTACAATCGCCAGCAAATATTCAATCCAGGTCGACGGAGCCAGGTTCTTCAGGAGATACCCCTGCGCCCCCTGCTTGAGCGCTTCGAACAGATAGGAGATCTCATCCGATACGGTGACGATGACGATCTTGACATACGGGTACTCCAGCTTAATGCGCCGCGTAGTCTCCAGCCCGTCCATTCCCGGCATCTCGATGTCAATCAGAAACAGGTCCGGCATCCATTGTCCGGTCCAGACGATCGCCTCCGCCCCGCTCGCAACAGTGCCGATCACTTCGAACCGTTCATCCAGCGCCACGATTTCACTCATGGCTTCACGCGCATGCGCATGGTCATCTACGATCAGCACCCGGCAGCGTTCCATCCGGCGTCCCCCCTTTCGCAATCTCTACCACTGTTCCGGCAGAACCGGATTGTAAGTTAAGCTTCCAGCCCATGCTGCGTGCCCGTTCTCTCATAATCTGCAGACCATAGCTCCCGCTCACCGCAAAAGGATCGGCATGCACAAATCCGGCACCGTTATCGGTAACAGCCACGTTCCAATTCAGCCTATCGCCTTGTCCGGAGACGGACACCTTTCTTGCGCGCGTATGCTTGCGCACGTTAATAATGGCTTCGCGGATGCAGGACAACAGCTCAGCCTGTTCGGCTGACGTTAGCGCCTGCTCGTCCAGATGCCAGTCCAGCGACACCTCAATCATCACTTCCCCGGCTATTCCGGCAAGCTGCTCTTGAATGGACCTCTCCAGGGAGAAGCTTTCTTTGCCGCTGACCGGCACCTTCAGATTGGCAATGGCCTGACGCACATAACGGTTGACTTCGTGAACTGTTTTCTTGATCTGGTCTACGCTCTCTGCGCTGATCTCACCGTCTTTGCGGTTCTGTTCCAGGCGGTCAATCCGCACGGAGAGCAGAAACAGCGACTGTGCCATCCCGTCATGCAGCTCCTTGGCCAGCAGCTCACGTGCTTCCATCGCCGTAGTTGCCGCCCGCTCCCGTTCCAGCTCCCGCTGGCTCCGTTCAAGCATCCGGAAGAGCGGCAGCAGCAGAATAATACTGAACAGAAAGACAAGCACCGGCGTTAAATAGTTTCCCATGTCCATGGAGATGTACTGCATCAGGAACTGATGCCGCACAAACTCCCAGATGCCGACCATAAGTGTTGGAATGAGCAGGATGAGCACTTTAATTCGGGTATACGTCGCTGTCGCCTCCCTAATACTGAAGATAACTTTATCATTACCGCGACTTCCCCGGCATGACTCTTTCGGGCTATGCCCGGCAATAAATGTTACAAATATAAGTATTTTAAAAATAATCTTATCTCGTCCGGACTCCATACTTACAATAATAGCAGGTCGCGAAACCATATCCGATAGGGTACACTAGGAACAAAGCACAATCAAGTATGAATTCATGCTGACTATACAGGAGAGACATTGAAATGAAACGTATTACGATTCTTATCGCCGATGATGATGCGGAAATTGCCGAGCTGATCGGACTGCATCTGGAAAAAGAGGGCTATCACCCCATCAAGGTCACAAGCGGCACAGCGGCTGTGCAGGCGGTCCAATCCCAGCATATTGATCTGGCGGTATTGGATATTATGATGCCCGGCATGGACGGGTATGAGGTGACCCGGCAGATCCGGGAGAAGCACGGGCTGCCGATTATTTTTTTGAGCGCGAAGACTTCGGATCTGGATAAAATCACCGGACTTGTCATCGGCGCCGACGATTATATGACCAAGCCGTTCAACCCTATGGAGCTGGTCGCCAGAGTGAATGCGCAGCTCCGCCGGTCCACGCAGCTGAATCAGCCGGTTACGGAGCACAAGGCAGTGCTGGAAACGGGAGGTCTGATCATTGATCCGGACCGCCGGTCGGTCACGCTGTACGGACAATCGGTTGAGCTGACGCCGAAGGAGTTCGATATCCTCTATCTGCTGGCCAGCTATCCCAAGAAGGTGTTCAGTGCAGAGCATCTCTTCCGGCAGGTCTGGGGCGAAGCTTATTATGAAGGCGGAAACACAGTCATGGTTCATATCCGCACCCTGCGGAAGAAGCTTGGCGAAGAACAGACCAAAAACACGTGGATCAAAACGATCTGGGGGGTAGGGTACACATTCAATGGCTAATCTGTTCCGCAGCTTCCGCTTCAAAATGATCTCCCTGCTCGTTCTGAGCATGATCTGCTCCGGCGCCATTACTTTTGCCCTCTATAAAGGTCTGCAGATGTACTATACCTCACAGGTTAAGCTGGAGGACCCGCTGGCCCGCTTCCGCTGGATGATCGCCAATTTCGGCGACCTCAATTTCTTCCTGATCTTCTTCATCCCGCTGGCTCTGCTGTTCTTCTTCCTGTTCACCAAGCCGTATGCCCGTTATTTCAAAGAGATCTCCCACCATATCCGCCTTCTGGCGAACGGGGATTTCAAAAGCCGCATCAGCATCACTTCCAGCGATGAGTTCGAGGATATTGCCGCCGATTTGAATCTGGCCAAGGATAAGCTGCAGCAGGCGGTAGAACGCGGGGATTTCGCCGAGAACAGCAAGGACAAGCTAGTGCTCAATCTGGCCCATGATCTGCGGACACCGCTGACCTCCGTGCTGGGTTATCTGGATCTGGTGCTGAAGGACGGGCAGTTAAGCGCCGATCAGGTTAAGCATTACACAACGATTGCCTACACCAAATCGCAGCGGCTTGAGAAGCTGATTGATGAGCTGTTTGAGATTACCCGGATGAATTACGGCATGCTGACCGTCCAGAAGCTTCCGCTTGATCTAAGCGAGCTGCTCGTCCAGCTGAACGAAGAGCTATATCCTGTGCTGGAGAACAACGGGCTGACTGCCCGCCTTGCGCTGGCTCCGCAGATGAGAATATCCGGGGACGGCGAGCTGCTGGCCCGGGTGTTCGAGAACCTGCTGACCAATGCCGTGCGTTATGGCAAAGACGGCCAGTATGTCGATATCCGCTGCAACCCGGAGGGGGAGAATGCGCTTGTCCAGGTGATCAACTATGGCGATAGCATCCCCGGGGATGAGCTGCCTTTTCTCTTCGATATGTTCTATACCGGCGACCGGGCACGGACACATCAGGAAGGCAGTACCGGACTAGGCCTGTTCATTGCCAAAAATATCGTCGAGCAGCACCACGGCACGATCTCTGTCCAGAGTGACACGATCCGCACTCTCTTTGAGGTGCGGCTGCCGGGTCTGCTCAAGTAGAGATTTAAGAAAAACTTTATCTTTACCCCACTTCTTTTTAAATTCACTCCCCTATTCTTATAGACATAGAGTCCAAGGAGGAAGATGAAATGAAGAAGTGGGTTTTTTGGGTTGTTCTTGCCGGTCTGCTTGGGTATGAAGGGCTGTACCAAGGCAGAGAAGCTGTTGTCCCCGGACAGGACATCCCAATCGTTCAAGTCCTTACAGACCACGGCTCCAAGAATCTGACGGTTATCCCTAAAAGCAGGGTTCATCAGGGCAATCTGCTGCTCGTCAACAAAGAATACCCTGTACATAAAGCGGGAGTCAGTAAAGATATTGTGAATCTGTCTGAGCATCAGGAGCTGACCGAGGGCTATGGCCTGCTGGACAACAAGACGATGCTCTCCGAACAGGTAGCGGAGCAATTCTCGATTATGATAGGAGCTGCAGCCGGGCAGGGTGTCCAGAATTTCCTGATCAGCAGCGGATACCGGAACAACCCGGAGCAGAAGCAGCTCTATGAGGAGAAGGGAGCCGAATATGCCCTTCCACCCGGCCATAGCGAGCATAATCTGGGCTTGTCACTTGATATCGGCTCCTCGCAGATGGCGATGAGCCAGGCTCCGGAAGGGCAATGGCTTCGTGACAACGCCTGGGATTACGGATTTATCCTGCGCTATCCTGAAGATAAGACGGATATTACCGGCATCCAGTATGAGCCTTGGCATTTCCGTTATGTCGGCCTGCCGCACAGCGTCATTATGAGGGATAAGCATTTCACCCTGGAAGAATACCTGGATTATCTGAAGCAGCAGGAGACGATTACCGCTACCGTTAACGATACAGAATATCAGATTTCCTATATAGCGGTCTCTGGAAATACTCCGGTTCCTACCCCTGAAGGCCGGCATGTGGAGTTCTCGGGCAATAATATCGACGGCGTTATTATGACGGTATATCCATAAGAGCCAAGCCATATAACAATATAACCTAGAGAAGGCGGTGATGCGGAATGAATCCGGCACACAAACTGAGAATATACGGGTTGCAGTCACTTTTCGCCGTATACATCTATGTACTATTCAAAATCATCTTATTCAAGTTTGGTTCGATTAACTTCAGCTTTCTCTGGCAGCAGCTGCAGAAGAGCCCGGATAATATTGCCGGCAGTCTGCGCACAGGAAACTTTGTTCCGCTCGCTACCCTGACCAATACGTATCATCATCTGACAGCTACTACCCTGGTTAATTTCGCGGGAAATATTGCCTTGTTTATCCCTTATGGCATATTCCTTGTGCTACTGTCCCCGAACGGGAAAGGCGGCGGCTCCTTCACCGGTGTCCTGCTGCGTTCTTTGGCGTTAAGTGCAGTGCTTGAATGTTCGCAGGCGGTATTCTACATCGGAACCTTTGATGTGGACGATCTCATTCTGAATACCTTCGGCGGGCTGCTGGGGTATATCCTGTTCCGGCCTGTGATGAAGGCATTTAAGCCAAGCGGAAAAGGCGGTGCCGCCAACAAGGACGACCCTGCACCAGCGGAAAAAAGAAGGATCTTCTATGATACGAAGTCTAATCCTCCTGCTATATCCGGCAAAGGCTCCTCTGTCACCAAAAGGTGACGGGGAGCCTTTGTCATCGCTAAGGATTTATATCCCGCCTTATATCGGAGAAGTGTACCGGCCGTACTGGATCTCCAGTTCTTTGAAGGCATTGCCTTGCTGCAGCAGGAAAAAGGAGTTCACGCCCTCCGCTCCCCACCAGTTCAGGCCAAGCAGTAATCCGTCTGCCGACTGTGCAGCAAACAATAACGAGAACATCTCCGGCCGCATCTCCCCGCCGTCATCGACACGCCAGACCGAATATTCATCGTTCTCAATAACCGCAGGATAATCCATGAAGCTGAGCTTACCGTCTTCATTCAGGACAAGACTGAACAGCATATCCTTATCCTGCCTTATGAACTGGACCAGATACAGCTCCCTATTCAGGGCCAGATCAGCCAGCTTCCAGGCGGACTGAATCTCCCGGTGCTTAACGGCAGCAATGCTCTTGCGCACGGGATCTCCGGCGGCAAGCTGCGGAGCAGCCGGGTCAGCCGGTTGAAGCTCCAGCAAGGCAGCCGGCGGGAAGAGGGCGGAATCAGCCAGATAATAGGTTTCATCCGGTTTCGCTGCGCCACTCTCTACCGTGTAGACAAATCCGGCCAGGTTAGCGAAATTATTCGCCAGCTCCCGTCCATTGCTGTTCTCACTCCCCGCTTGCCGCTTCCCGAACTTCACGGCCAGTACCTGGCCTCCGTTGCCGATAGCGGTATTCAGGGATTCCATCTGCTCCCCGCTTCCCTCTTCCTGCGAGGTCACAAGAATATGACTCCCGGTCTCGTCGGCGAAGCCGAAGACAGGCTGCAGCTTGGCGGGATCGAGGAATGCCGCCAGGGCAGGCGACTCGGTACCCTCGGCGGCTGCAGTAGGGTCCGCCGTTTGCGGGACAGCGGTCTGCTGCGGGACAGGCGACGGACTCTGCGCCACAGGTGATGGCATGGCCGAAGATTCTGCACCGCCTGCATTGTCATTGCCATCTGTCCTTGAACAGCCGGACAAGGCGAAGACTACTGCCGCCATAAGAATAATCAGTCCGGCTGCTTTCAGCCGGTGCCGGGAACTTCTCTTCACGCGATTCATAGGGTCCCCTCCAGTGGAGTTATTCGAATATACCCATACTAAGGTAGCGTTCACCAGTATCGGGAGCAATGCACAGCACCCGCTTGCCGCGGCCAAGGCGCCGGGCTTCCTGCAAGGCTGTCCATACTGCTGCTCCGCCGGAAGGACCAATCAGGATCCCTTCGGTACTGGCCAACCTCCTTACCATATCCAGTGCATCTTCATCGGATACCTGCACAATCTCATTATAGATGCCGGTATTTAGAATCGCCGGCACGAATCCGGGGCTGGTGCCCACCAGCTTATGCGGTCCGGGTTTGCCGCCGGAGAGCACCGGTGACCCTTGCGGCTCCACGACAACCACGCGGAGCTCCGGCAGCTGCTCACGCAGCGCTTCTCCTGTGCCGGTAATCGTGCCGCCTGTTCCGGATGTAGCTACGAATACGTCCAGCCGGCCTTCCATCTGCTCCAGAATTTCCGGAGCGGTGGTAATGCGGTGAATGTCCGGATTCGCCTGATTCTCGAACTGCTGCGGAATGAAGCTCCCGGCAATCTCTTTGCCCAGCTCTACTGCCTTGGCAATAGCGCCCGGCATCCGCTCTGCCGCCGGTGTCAGCACAACCTCCGCTCCGTAGGCCTTCAGGATATTGATCCGTTCCTTCGTCATATTATCCGGCATGATCAGGATTGCCTTATACCCTTTCGCCGCCGCATTCATCGCCAGGCCGATGCCGGTATTGCCGCTCGTCGGCTCGATGATCGTCCCGCCGGGCTGCAGGCGCCCGTCCAGCTCCGCCTGCAGGATCAGATTATATGCAGCCCGGTCCTTAACGCTGCCGCTGGGATTGAACATTTCCAGCTTCACGTACAGCTCCGCATCCTCCGGCCCGGTAATGCGGTTCAAGCGTACAACCGGCGTACCGCCGATCAGCTCTGTAATATTATTGACTACCAGCTTAGTCATATATATACCTCCCCTATTCCTGTCTTAATCTTCATGCACGATGTAACATCCATTGTATCGCTACCGGGTGGCACTTGTCGATTTGGCGGCTTCAGAGGGGCTACTCTTAAGCCAGAAACCCTGCTAATATCCACGGACAGAATACTGAACCGCCTATGCCCGCTTGAATAGTGGAGTCAGAGGGCTTGTATAAGTGTACTTAGTGCTGAACGGCGATCTGTGGGGGGATGTGTAGTACGTGGCGGCAGGGGGATGCGGGGGGTGTGGCGGCGGGGGCTGCAAGGGCTGCAAGGGCTGCGAGAATAGTAAGGATTAGCGCGGACACAGGACTAACTAGCAGGGATAACACCGGTAATGTGGGACACAACCGGAATTGTTGTACTTTATGCAGGATTTTCAGCAGATGAGCGAGCCAAATTACGGATTGTTGTACAAAATACAATAATTTTCCTCAGATAAGCAAGATAACTCCTTAATTGTTGTAAAACATACAATATTTCCGTCTTTTTAGGCTGGACAGAGCCTGAAATGTTGTAAAATATGCAGGATTTCCGCAGTTAGGCGAGCTTGAGCCTGAAATGTTGTATAACCTGCAGGATTTCCGCAGTTTGGTGGCTGTTTGTACAAACAGTCCTAGACCCGGTTCCAAGATGAACAGGTTCTGCTGTCCAAAGGAGGACAGTTATCCGGTTCAACGGGAAAAACCGCCCCCCGGACACACGGGAGGCGGTTTTTTGCAGCATGCTGAATATCATGCAACTTAGCATAATGCAGCTGAGCAATATTCAGCCATACAATAATCAGCTATACAATTTCAGCCCTACGGATTCACCGTAATCGTAAACGTCGACGTGGTATTTTTAATAGGCGTTACAGTGTTCAGGATCTTCAAGTTATTGAAAACTACGTTACCTACCGCCGGGCCTTGACCTGCTTCAGCCGATTCGTTGGCCCAGATGCCGACTCCGGATTTGGCGTCGAAGGCATCGCCGCTCTTCTGCGCGCCGGAAATCGTAACATTTGTAAAAATCGTGTCCGCTACAGGGAATTGCGGTGAATTGCCGACATAGTTGGTCTGGAACATAATCCCGTGATAGGTCGGATCAATGATATCCACATCACTGACGCGGATGCCCTGGAACACCTTGGAGGCGGAGAATACCCAGATGGCCGGGAAGGTCTGTGAGCCCCAGAAATGTCCGCCGGCCCGGACGACCGAAATGTTCTGGAAATTCGTAGTCGGCGATGCGCCGAAGCCGTTCATGGCATACCCGAAGTCCAGTGAGCTGATCGTAATCCCCGAATAGCAGAGTGTATCCGCAATATAGATGTTGCGGAAGGTGTTGGCATAACCGCCGTAGACGGCTACACCGGCTGCACGCCAGGTCAGGATCGAAGTCAGGTTCTCGTATACATTGTCCTTCATGTCCGAGCCGCCGGAATCGATTGCCGAGAACAGCGCGAAGCTGTCATCTCCGGTCGCCCGTGCTTCATTGTTGGACACG
Organism: Paenibacillus sp. FSL R10-2199; assembly: GCF_038000235.1. Lineage (NCBI taxonomy): Bacteria > Bacillati > Bacillota > Bacilli > Caryophanales > Paenibacillaceae > Paenibacillus > Paenibacillus sp. FSL R10-2199. The sequence goes on from NZ_JBBOBO010000001.1 coordinate 6,056,129, forward strand.
AGGTTGTTCGTGCTGCCGTTGGTCATATTGATGCCGTCGGCGAAGGTGTTGCGGATACGGGAGTTTCGGATCACCATGTAGTCGGTATTCGCCCCCCAGTACATACATACCTGATGTTCGGTCCAGATGTTGTCGATTGTAATGTTCGCTACATTGGAGAAGTCGAACACTTTGCCGGGACCGTCAATGCGTGAGGTATAGTTGCCGAAATAGGCAAATCCCGAGAAGGTGGAGCCGTTCGCTGAATCGGTAGCCCTGAAGCCAACATCCGTATTGGACTGGTTGACCGGTGCATAGAACCGGGTATACCAGGGTCCGGCTCCGACAATTTTAATCGCTTTGCCGTAGACCTGGAACTTGTTCGAGGTTTCATACGATCCGGCTGGAAGATATACACCGGTAAGGTTGCCGGTTGTATCCATACGGACCTTATCAATCGCATTCTGCACGTCCTGGTGCGTGAAGCCGAGCGGAACCGTATATTTGGCCGGGTCCGGATTAGCGATCGGCGCTACCTGCTCCAGGCTGACGAAGTCAATCGCATACTGTGAAGTGTTGGCTGCGTCCTTCTGAAGTCTGATTGTGCTGCCCGCCGGAATGGTGCTGTCGAACATAATATTCGCTTCATCATAGATGTGGCGCGGCGAACCGGCGCTTGGCATATTGCCCGGGCTGATCTCTGAGCCATACAGCCAGGCGTATTTGGAGTTCAGCGTTATGGCTTTGTTGAATACGCCGTTCACATAGATATTAAGTGTAGCGGTTGTTCCGTCACCGCTTGCCGAGTCCGGAATTGAGAACCGGGTAACGAGCGTATTAGTGCTGGCTTTGGTGGTGAACTCAACATAGCTGCCTGTAGTATTCAGCGTGACTGCTCTTCTGCCCGAGGCTTCACCGGCAAGATCACCGATATTGCGGTTCGGATTCAGCTTGACTGCTCCGCCCCCGACAACCCCGTCCTCCGCTTCATACATATCGTAAGGCATATTGGCCCCGCGTCCAATGTACAGCGACTGATTCTGGATGTTGTTGGCCCGTTTCACTGCCAGTTCATTAGCGTCTGCGGCAATTTCAGTTTTTACATTATATTTCCCGTTCACAGCGGTCCAGGTTCCAAGGGCAACCGGAGCCGTTGTGCTTCCGCTGGCAATGACACCGTTATAAGCACCGGTCAGCGTTTTGATTACCGCACCGGTGGTCGCATCAGTCAAGGTCAGTGTGATGTTATGTGCACCACTTGCCGAGGCTGCCGTTCCCTGATTCTTAATAGCGACTGAGAAGCTCACGGGATTCCCGCCAGCCGGATTCCCCGGCGACCAGCTGACCGGAGAAGCAATCAGATCCGAGCTGGATACCGGATTTACGGTAAGCGATGCGGGATTCGAAAAGCTGTTATTCCCTTCATTCAGCTCAATGACGGTGTTGCTCTCGTCGACCTTTGCACTTAAGGCATAGGTTGCGGCATCTTTGGCGCCGATGTTCAGCGATACTGTAGCCGAAGCACCTGCGGCCAGTGCACCGACTGGTGCTGTCCCGGCAAGCGTGGTACCCAGATAGAAGCTGACGTTTGTTGCTGCCGCTGAAGCAGACCCGGTATTCTTGACGGTAGCATTCAGCGAGATGACATCGGTCTCTACCGGAGCGGAAGGGCTCCAGGACATTGCCGTTACTGTCAGATCCGGATTCGCAGCCGGTGTGCCGATGATCTGAAATTCAGCTACCTGTCCGGCGCTTGAACCGGAGTTCGTGGTGAATTTCAGCTGCAGCTCGCTGGCCGTTGCTGTGACAGGAATGGTCACGGAGTTGCCGCTGGCCGGGTTAAAGGTGTACACCGTGGCCGGAACTAGACTCGTGAAGGTGCCGGTAGACTGGTTATGACCCAGTACCTGAATGGTTTGGGTACGGGTAGCCCAGGCCGCTGCAGGATTCAGCTTCACAACTACCGAGGTCACATTGGCGTTCGCGCCAAGGTTCACAGTCAGTGTGTTCGGGTAGCTTCCGCCCGCTCCTTCCCAGTACGTAGTCACATCTCCGTCATTGGCATTGGCGGGGACAAACGTAAAGACTGAAGATGAGGCATTAACCGCTTTGCCGATTGCCAGGTTCGAGCCAGGACCCGCGCTTGGGGAGGCCGTAGGCGAGGCAGTTGGCGAAGGTGATGGTGTGACAGTTGGGGTTGGAGCAGGCGTTGGGGTTGGTGTGGCCGTCGGGGCTACAGTAGGAGAAGCCGTTGGTGCTACTGTTGCCGTTGGCACTGGTGTGGCTGTCGGCGCTACCGTTGGTGCCACCGTCGGAACGGGGGTTGCTGTAGCCGTCGGGGCCGTTGAGACGGTCAGGACCAGCTGATCCAGATTCACGTTGCCGGAGTCGGACGCATCGTATTTGTAGGCAATCGTGTTATTTCCGGCATTTAACGCCAGGATTTCTGCCTGTGTAGACCAGGTATCCCAGTTGGCCAGGTTAGCAAGTGAGGTCTGCTTGATCTTGGTACCGTTCACGTAGACACTCAGCGTCCTGGTGCTGCCGGAGGCATTGGCATACCGCAGCGCTGCGCTGTAATTGCCAGCAGATGCAGCCGAAACGGTGAACGTTGTCGCTGCTCCTTGGGCAAGATAACCATCAACAAACGCCGACCCGGTATAGCCGGTGTGATCTGTGTTGGTTTTGGCCCCGCCGGACAAGGCGGCAGCTTCCGCTTCATAAGTTCCCGGTGCCGAAACCGCAGTTCCGTACACCTCGAGTTCGGATAACTGCGCAGCAGGCCAGCCGGTGTTGGCCGTGAAGGTTATTTTAATATAACGGGCTGTTGCAGCAGTGAAATTAACAGTGACTGTGTTAGAGCCGCTGGAAGGATTGAAGCTGTAGGCAGCAGATGCAGCCAGGTTGCTGTAAGAAGCATCATCCGTACTGCCTTGAACGGACAATGTCTGTGTTCTTGCTTCCCAGGCTGACGGCAGCTTGAGTACAACCTGATTGACGCTGCTGCTGGAGCCTAGATCGACCTTGATCCATTGCGGAAAAGCATTGCTGGCACTCTCCCAATACGTCCCCTGGTTGCTGTCATTGGCGTTCGCTGCCACATACACATCACCGACCGAGCTAGCGGTAATCGTCTTGCCTTGAGCCAGATTGCCTGCCGCTGCCCCCACTGCCGGGAATAACGCCAACTGGCCCACACATAGCGCAAGAATCAGACTGTACAACAGGAATGTCCTTTTCACAGAAGCCTTGTGTCTGGTAATCATCTGCCAACCACCTCCTATAATTTTATGATGCAGCCTTAAAGTATGCGCTTTCAAAAATGCCCCTTCCCCTTATCCTTATCCTTATACTCCTCGCCTCCTAGATTCCCCTGCCTTCTTGCAGTCCTGAAGATAATTTTGCAATCAGCCAGTTCACTCCTCCCCCCACTGCTTCCCTTACACATTCAAAAGACCGGTCCGCTCCTTGCGTCAATATGCAGAACAGCAAACCGCAAGCGCAAGAGAAACGGACCGGACCCGGAGTGAGCCTATGAACTAACTAATTATGGTAATAATATAAGATATCACTAGGTTGAGGTCGATGGCGTATTCTATGATTAGTGTGTGCATAAATACGGATTTCATATTTTTATGCAGCACTCCTGAGCGGAGCAGCACTCGATTCCACTGAACAACACCGGGAGAGTTTAAACTTAACTAAAGTCGGCATACCCCCGCAGGCAGGATGCCTATACAATGGATACACAAGGCACGGGCCAAGGGGGAACTACACATGAATGAAGCTGACCAACAGGAACTATTCCTTAAAAACGAGAAACTCATTAACATGGTTATTGAGAGGGCCAAGCGGGATTATCCGGAGGAGATTGCAATGATCGGGCTTACGGGCTCTTTTCGTACCGGAGATTTCCATGACAAAAGCGATCTGGATCTAATTATCATCAATAACAACCATCAGGGCTGGGGCATCTCTTCCTGCTTCATACTGGGGGATGTCGGATACGATATCTATTGCACTCCATGGGAGACCCGGATTGAAGAGCAGGCTGCGCTTGAGAGTCCGATGACCTCCAGTCTGATAGATTTGCAGGTGCTCTATTGTGCCAAACCGGAATATATGGAGAAATTCAATGCGTACAGACAGAGGGCGCTGGACACTTTAGCTAAGCCTATCGGGAGCGAATGCATCGGCAGAGCGAAGAAGTGGATCGACAGTGCCAAGCAGGAGTATGCGAATACCATGCTTGCTGAGGATCTCGGAACCGTCAGGCTGGCTTCATGCGAGGTGGTCTACAATCTGGTCTATGCACTGACAAATTTGAATAATACGTATTTTAAAAGAGGGCTTAAGCGATATCTGGAGGAAATTGCCGCCTACCGGTATATTCCTGAGGATTTTGAAACGATATATATGGATGTGATTCATGCCAAGACTATGGATGACATACGAAGCACCACCTATACCCTTCTAAGAAGCATCCATGATCTGTACAATACCTTGTATCAAAAATATGTAATCCAGCCTGTACCGGCCTACGATAATCTGGCGGGCACCTATGAAGAGCTATGGTGTAATTACCGCCATAAGGTTATTGCAAGCAGCGAAATGAAAGACAAATCCTATGCTTTCTATACCGCAATGGGGGCACAGCAGTTCCTGGATGAAATGGCAGAGTCGCGGGGAACCCGGAGGTTTGATCTGCTGCAACACTTCGATGCGGATCAGCTTGATGGATTTAAGGAGCAGTTCCTGCTGGCGATGGATGAATATCTGGAAGAATATAACCGCACCGGCCGGCCGGTCGAACGCTATAGTACCTTTGAGGAGCTGTATAGACAATATATGAAGGTTTAGGTAATTCTACGGGATAATTAAATGGCCATATGATCAGGAGGTTATTATGCTTAGTTATAAAAATACAACGACCGAAGTTGCAGCCAGCGGAATTGATACCGTTATTATATCCGTTGGTGCAACCGAGCAATTCGGACCCTTTCTTCCCATGCATTTGGATACATTAATTGCAGAGTTGTATGCTGAATCCTATGGAAAAGCATTAAATGCCTACGTTCTGCCTACCCTCCCGTTTAACACTTCAGAAGAGCATGCCAACTGTAAGGGAACGGTAACGGTCAGCCCGAATATTTTAACTGCAATGTTAGAAGATATTATTATGAATTTAGCAAGACAGGGATTTACCAAGTTTGTAGTATGCAATGGACATGGTGGAGCGTACTGGGAAGCGGCCTTTGTTAAGCATATCAATTACAAGTACCCCGAGCTTCTTTTGATTGCCCCAAATCACAACACTCCTCATGCCTGGACAGAAGCAGCGATGCAAGCCGGTCTGGAAGGTTTAGATGAGATGCATGCCGGGTTATTGTCGGTGTGCACCGCCATGTGGTTATGCCCTGAACGGGTTCAGACGAAGTCTATGGGCTCCAGCATCCCTGCTGACAACCGGTTGTATGCAGATTATATGGGATGGGACAAGCTTACCGAAGATGGCTGCTGGGGGAAATTTGAAGAAGGCAGCTACACCGATCAAGAATTAAGTGAGAAAGGCAGGCTGTTCTGGGAGACGTTCATTCATAAACGGAGTGAAGGGTTACTTCAGATTCTTGAGGAAGCCTACCGGAGAAAGATGGCGAAATAGTATATTCGTCCATCGGGCATGAATGATTATGAATGCTTCTACCCGCTGAATACAAAGACCCCCGCCGTTTCCGGCGAGGGTCTTTGTTATATTCTCTGGGAGAGAATTCTTAATTATTCTGCATGATCAAGCTGAAAATAAGCTGAAGGCCTGTTAATCTACACGTTGAAACGTGCCACGAGACCCTGCAAACCTTGCGCCAGCATACTCAGCGCGCTGGCAGATGAAGCAATTTGTTCTACCGAAGCCATCTGCTCCTGCGAGGCAGCGGATACCTGCTGCGTATTAGCCGCAGTAGTCTCCGAAATCTGCGTAACCGTGCGGATGGAGTCTACGATTTCCTCCGTAGCCGCCGTGATTTCTTCCACGGCCCCGGATACCTCCTGAACCTGTCCGGCCAGCGAATCAATCGAGCTGCGGATTTCATGGAAGGAATGTCCGGCCTCTTCAATGATATTAGTTCCGCTTTGCACTTCGTTCATGCTGTTCTTCATCACCTTCACTGCATGGTCGGCATCGGACTGGATTCCGGCCGCCATCTCGGCAATCAGATTGGCGGATTCAGCTGACTGTTCGGCTAGTCTGCGCACCTGATCGGCCACTACCGCAAATCCTCTGCCCTGCTCTCCGGCCCGCGCCGCTTCGATCGTTGCATTCAGCGCCAGCATATTCGTCTCCGAGGCAATCCCCTTGATCACTCCGACAATGCTGCCAATTTCCTGTGACCGCTTCACGAAGCCCATGACCTGGTGCGAGAGGGACTGAATGGATTCGTTGATGGAATCCATCTGACGGCCGGCGGACTGCAGGGAGTGATCTCCGGCAACCGCATATTCGGCAGAGCGCAGAGAGGCTTCCGAAATATCCTGTACACTGGCAGCAATCTGCTGAATCCCGGCTGACATTTCAATAATCGTATTCATGTTGGTCTGCAGATCATTCATCTGCCGGCCTGTGCCAGTAGCAACTTCGCCCATAATCCCGGCAATCTTCTCAGTCGCTTCAGCAGTCATCCCGCTATCAGCGGTCAGCTTGACCGAAGAAGCGGCGAGGCCGCTGGCAGAAGCATTAACCTGGCCGATCATCGCCGCCAGATTATCGGTCATTTTATTGAAATTCAGGGCCAGATCACCGATCTCATCCTTCGTCCGCACACTCAGCTTGCGGGTCAGATCGGCATCGCCGTCTGCAATCTCTTTGAGCTGCTTGTTCACATCACTCAGCGGCTTCAGAATCCGTGCCGACATCACGAACGCGATCAGCACAGCCAGCAGGACAGATAATCCCGTGACTCCCATACTCGTAACCATAGACGAGCTGCGATGGGTAGCCGCCTGACTCTGCTCCTTCGCAATTTCTTCATGCAGCATATTCTCAAATACAAGCTGTGAATCGATAATGGTATCCAGAGAGAGCGTCGTAAACGACTTTTGTGCTTCCGGGAAATTGCCGTCTTTGGCTAATGCAAAAGCTTCCTCCAGCACGGCCAGATAATTGCCCCATTCACTCTCCAGATTCGTAATTCCCGCAAGCTCAGCTTCGTTCAGGCCCGCATCCTTCAGTTCTTCCGCCGCCGCCGTAATCTGCGGGATCATCGCTTCATAAGCAGTCAGGTTGGCCGTTCTTTCCTCATCCGTATTGCTCATGACATACCTCGCCGCCAGCCCATCTGCTGTACGGATATCATCGGTTAACCCCTGCACCAGTGACAGCTTGCTGTAATTACGGTTGATCTGCTCCGTAAGCATGGTTACCTTCCCCTGAAATAATGTGCTGCCCGCGATTGCGATAATGAACACGATAATAACGGCGGCGAACCCCGACATGATTTTGGCACGTATCCCTCTAAGTCTGTTGAACATCATGAATTCCTCCACTCCATATGTAAGCTATACTGCATAACCCCTGCCCTTAGGGGCTTGTACACTATGTATCCTGCGTGTATCCACCTGCATGCACGCTCCATGCGTCTGGTGCTGGCCCGTCCCTCCTTAAGCATGTTGCTAATCTTTTCCTCATGCCTGTATCTTACGTTCCAATCCTTAAACCAATCTGAAATGGAGCTGAGCATTCGCTGAAACAATGCAGAAGCAGCTGATCCGGCTCTAAGGCAATGTATGTTTCAGCAGGAGATTGCGGCAAATATAAGAATCGTGAATTACAGTAACATACCTCCATAGCAGCACATTGTATTCGGTTTTTCGCATACATTGGGCCCGGGTACCTCCATGGCAGCACATTGTGTTCGGTTTTTCGCATACATTGGGCCCGGGTACCTCCAGGGAAGCCCATTGTGTTCGGTTTTTCGCATACATTGGCCGGATTACCTCCATGGCAGCACATTGTATTCGGTTTTTCGCATACATTGGGCCCGGGTACCTCCAGGGAAGCCCATTGTGTTCGGTTTTTCGCATACATTGGCCCAGGTACCTTCATGGCAGCCCATTGTATTCGGTTTTTCGCATACATTGGGCCCGGGTACCTCCATGGCAGCACATTGTATTCGGTTTTTCGCATACATTGGGCCCGGGTACCTCCATGGCAGCACATTGTGTTCGGTTTTTCGCATACATTTGGCCCGGTTACCTCCATGGCAGCACATTGTATTCGGTTTTTCGCATACATTGGCCCGATTACCTCCATGGCAGCACATTGTATTCGGTTTTTCGCATACATTGGCCCGATTACCTCCATGGCAGCACATTGTATTCGGTTTTTCGCATACATTGGCTCTCCTTTGGCCCGGCTTCCGGGGGATTCAGCGGGATTCCTGATGCAAGAGCAAAATCACCCTTTTTTCATAAACAACACAAAAAAACCGCCACCCCGGCCAAAGAAGGCAGGAAATGACGGTTTTCTGGAAGAGTACTCTATGCGTTAAACTTCTATAGCTATGTAAGTAGGTTGCTGTCATTCACCCAGGTTTGCTCAGTCTCGCTAGAGTTCACTTAGATTCATTCGTACAAATTCCCGTTCGCAAGCATGGCGAGCCTCTCTTCATCCAGCACAATTAGCCGGCCGCGCCTGCGTTCAATGATCCCTTCTTCGATTAGGCGCCGCACCACCCGGTTCAGATGCCGGTAGCTTGTCCCCAGCAGATCGGCAGTCTCTGTCAGGCTGGAGGTACGGATCTCTTCTACCCGCTGAGCGCCGGTGTTGTCCGAGAAGAGTGACATCAGGTAGCTGGCGAAGCGGTTCTCCACCGGATACAGCACATTCATGGCCGAGGTCTGGCCCAGCGTATACAGCTTGTGGCTCAGCTCCCCGACGAGGAAACGCAGCAGCGCCGTATTGTCTTCGAACTCTTTTAGCAGCAGCTTTCTTCCGGCCACCAGCAGCAGGCTGTCCCCCACCGATACCACCTCATTCTTGACCGGATACTGGCGTAGCAGCTCCACATCCCCGATCACCGACATCGGTCTTGCGAACCTGACCAGCATTGATTTGCCGTTAGGCAGCAGGGTATGAATCTTCAGCTTGCCCTGCACCAGAATGAACATGCTCTCCAGCCGGTCGCCCACCGAACACACTGCGTCCCCGTCGCTGTAGCGCCGAAGCTCCATTTGGGCAATTGCGCCGCTGCTGAACATTGCCGTAAGATTATTCTGCTCCGCAAGACTGCGTACCGCCTCCGGATTTACTATCGAATTCATGCCGTTCTTCCTCTCCCGCCGTGTAAAGTCAAGCTTATGTTCAAACTGTACCACAGCTTCAGGGCAAAGGGCTAACCGGCCTTACTTCATATCGGCGTCGTCCAGGCGGATTTCAGCTACAGTTGCATCCGGAGAACACCAGAATTCCAAAGTTACCCCTTGTTTGTGATCAATGTATCCGATAATATCTGCGGTCTGCTCATTGCTTTTGTAATATTTGCTTCCATACAGGTCAAGCACACTTTGTTTGCTGTCTCCGAGTCCGATGCCCAAGGCTGTATGGAGCGGATCATCCGAACGGTTATTATCCGTGGCGGTGATCATGATCCGCTTGATCATTCCTTCATCCGGGCCGGAATGAACTGAGGCAGTGACAAGACCGTCCTCCCAATGATAGTAATCATACAGCTCATTATCCTCTTTACTTAACGGGCTGCCTAACTGCTTAAGCAGATGACTGTCATTAATATTGTCATGCAGGTTCACACCGCCGATCGCTTCGCGGGCAAGGTCTGTGGAAGACGTCAGCTTTTCGGAATATGCCGAGAATTGATAGACACCGAAACCCGCAATGATCACAGCAATCAGAATAAATACTATCCGTTTTATCCCCATATTAGTGTGCAACGCCCTTCTCAAAATATTGTTCCAGTTCCCTACGCTCCTGGAATTTGGCTAGATTGAAGGATGGCCAGCTCTTCAGCGGCTCTGACCGGTCAGACAAACGGCTGTGCAGCGCTTCGTCAAGAATACCTTTCTCCTGCCTGCTGAACTCAATCAGCTCCGGAACCACATCCGCGGACAGTCCGGCCAGATAATTGGCATCCAGGGTGCCGCTTGCGGCGTACCGCTGAATATTCTGCCGGGCGATAATATGATCCATCCCGATATAGTTCATCAGCACATAAGACAACAAACCGAGCACGATGTAACACTTAAGCAATGGGAATTCTGCCCGGCTGATCCGCACCGCAGCCAGAACAAGCAGCAGCCCGAGGAAGATCATGAAGGCATGCACCAGGAAGCGGATATAGGTATAACCATACGCTTCTTCATACAATGTCAGCCGGGAGTATGCAGAGTAGAGCATGACCATGGAGCACAGAACCAGAATATAGAGCAGAATCTGAATTACCCGCTTCAGCCCTCCGCCTGCTTTGCGCACCGCCAGCAAGGAGAGCAGCAGAATAGCGAAATTGATCGCTGTCACCAGAATCAGCTCAAAGAATCCGCTCCGCGCATAATCCGCATACGTCTTGCCATCCGGCAGAATGCCTTCCCAGGCCCCGAACAAATACGAGAATTGCACGCTCACAAACAGCATGTATACGGCATTAATTACCGCAAGAACCGTAGTAATGATGATCGGATCATCAACGCCGATGCTTTCCTCTTCCGGTTCGGTCACATCCTGCTCTGTCAGAGCATCCAGCCCGCTCGGCGGATAGGTCCGGATATAGGACTTACTGTCAATAAATCCCCACACAAAGCCGAACATCCCGAGTCCAAGCAGAATAATCCACAACGCCCTGGAGACCCACTCACCAAAAGAGATATTATCAAAGTAACCCGGGAGCTCTGACAGCAGCCGGTTGAATACCCCATCCGCCGTGGAGAGAAGCGAGGTGACGATGAGCAGCAGCGGAAGGGAAATCAGCAGCCCGATCACCACACGGATCAGAACCTGCTTGCGTTCATTAGACACTCCGCCCTGTCTGCGGCGTAACAGCTTCACTGCAGTATTCCAGTGGCGCAGGCTCTGGGGGAAGAAATGCTCCAAAGCCGCTCCGATCAGCCCGAAGCCGCTCCAGGCGGGCAGGCGGTAACTGAACATATAAGTCATATGTAATAGAATCAGCGCCGGAATGACAAGAAAATTAAGCCCGAAGAAAAACCAGTTGCCAAACAGTGCGTACGTCAGCGACAAGAGTAAGACCGAACCCATCCACATATAGCTGAACCAGTTGTGCTTACGAAGCTTCTCCTTGCCGAAATAGAGCATAAAGGCATAGAACAGCACTACAAAAATCGGGTAAGAGATTCCGGGCATCTTGCCGTAGAACAGGTACTGATGCACAAGCGCAAGCAGAAACGCGGCCAACAAAACAACGCGCGCAAACCCCGGTTTGGATACGGTTTGATTGTCCATGGTAAATTCCTCCATCTTTTTACTTTCCTACCCTGATTCTAGCTGATAAAATAAGAAGAAAAAGAGAAATATATTATTATTAATTTCCTATTTTGTGAAAGGAGAACCCTATAAATGAAGCTACACAGTCAATTTCTGAAGCTGCATTCGCATCATGGAGGCCCGGCAGAGGTCCTTGTTACTCTCGATGAGCTGGCCTTGACCCTCGGCTGTACCCACCGCAATGCACTGCATGTGATCCGCAAAATGGTAGAAATGAACTGGATCACCTGGACGCCCAGCCGGGGACGGGGGCGGCGCTCCAAGCTGGTGTTCCTCGCAGCCTCCGAGGATATTGCCCTGGAATCCATGATGCAGGCCATCAGCAGCAAGGATATCAGCAGCGCTCTGGAGGGAATCCGCGGACATGCGCGCACCTCCGCCCTGCAGGATACACTCCAGGGCTGGCTGCTGGCTTACTTCGGGCATCATGCCGAGATGCAGAGCGACAAGCGGATTGATACGCTGCGGCTGCCGGTCACGCAGCAGCTGCATACCTTCGATCCGCTGTATATGAATCTGCTGGCAGAGTCTTTTGTTTCCAGCCATGTCTTCGACGGTCTGGTCGGCCGCAGCGGCGAACGCGGCAAAGTGATCCCCGGTCTGGCCCATGCCTGGGAGACCGACGAAGCCCGTACCGCGTGGACCTTCCATCTGCGCAAAGAAGTCCTGTTCCATCACGGCAAGGTACTGACCGCCGAGGACGTAGTCTACTCGTTTGAACGGATGATGTCTACCTCACAGCGGACGCTGTACAGCTATATTTTCAAGGAAATCCAGGAAGTTAGAGCACTGAATGCCTCCACCGTCCGCATTCTGCTGAAGAAGCCGAACGAGCTCTTCCTCCCGTTCCTCTGCACCAGCCGGGCGGCGATCGTCCCCCGTGACCTGCAGTCCATCGGTGAGAATGTATTTGGACGAAGACCTGCGGGAACCGGGCCTTTCAAGGTAGTAGAGATGAGCGAGGATACTTGCGTGCTGGAGGTGTTCCCTTATTATTTTCAGGGGAGGGCTCATCTGGACCGTGTGGAAATCATCTATGTACCCTGGGGGCTTGCGCCGGGACCCTCCGAGACGGGTTCGGGCTTCCATGTCATTCCGAATCCGCAGGCAGCGGGTACCGGCTCCCTGAGCAAGATTCATTCCGAATCCTCGGTACGCAAATTCGTCACCTGCAACACCAAAAAAAAGGGACCGCTAAGCGATCCCCTTCTCCGTGCCGATATTCTGTCCTGTCTGCATGAAGCTCCCCGTGAACCTTTCACGCATTCAGCCGGTCTTCCGGCGGCAGCACTGCAGATTGCCACCATTCCGCAGTATGCCGGGGACGCTGAATACATTGCAGCAAGGCTGAAGCAGCACGGATATGCCTGTAAGGTGGTCTCCGTATCCCCGGAGGAATTCAAGGGACCGATCCGCCTGCAATCGGATCTGATTGTCTTCTCTCTGCTCCGTGATCAGGATGAACAGCTGCGGCTGTACGATCTGTATCTGACACTATCGCAGCATATTGAGCCGCGCACCCGCGCCGACATTGAAGGCAGACTGCATATGATCTCCCGGGAGCCTGACGCCGCTGCCCGGACAGAGGGCTTCAGGATTATCGAGGACAGCCTGACCCGGGATCATCAGCTGCACATCCTGTACGAGAAGCCTGCCGAGACGGCTTATCTGCCCTCTGTCCGTGGCGTTACCTTCAACAGCCAGGGCTGGGTGGATCTGCGTCACCTTTGGTTTCCGCCGGAGCTGTAAAGCTAATCTAAGCTTCGCCCGCCTTGGATGCGGCCTTTTCAACACTCAGATTTGTATCTTGTTCATGCCTGCTGGCAGTGTAAAATCAAGTCTGAAAGAGGACTAAACGCACCCTTTATTCTCTGCCGGGCAAACTGCCCGCAAGCCCTCTGCCCACCAGATTGGCGGATACCGGCTTCCTGCCCAGCTCCCTGGACCATACAGAGAGCTGGCCGGAATGATGAATCTCATGAGCGATAATATGGCGCATAATCTCACCCCAGGCATCCTCAATTACCCGTCCATCCGCCCGCTCATCCTTCAGTATGTTCTGCTCCAGCCCCTCATGCCACGCCAGCACGAACTGCTCTACCTCCGGCCGGAACCTTGCATCCAGCTCCCTGATCTTCTGCAGAGTGTTATATTCCGGGAAATCTGCCCGAAAATCAGGCTTCCCCTCCATATCCCGGATCCAGCTCAATTCCACATCGATAATATGAACCAGCGTCTTCAGGATTCCGCCCATTCCGCCGGTCCGTTCCTTCAGCAGTTCTTCCTCCGGCAGCTCCTCACACCATTTGTACCATTCCTCGCGGACCATCCAGTTATAACGGAATAATGTTTGCATAGGCTGCCTCCTGAATTGTAATGTAATTTTGAATTTCCGGCATTCAACGTACTGTTTCCATGTTCAGTTTGCTCTCCGTCTGACACTGTAGAATCTCAGCGCTGTCGGAACGCCCTTAATCTCCAGGATACCGCTATAGATCAGTTCTCTTACCCTATATTCGAAAAAAGAGTCCCCGATACACTGGTCGCAATATCCCAGCGCCTCTCCAACTAACCGGGCTGATTTCAGGAATCCGTCATCTCCGGAAGGCGGCTTCAGGTAGTCCAGCTTCTCCAGCAGGTAGCTGTCATAATAATCAGCCGGCACCTCAAGCACAGCATCCTCTTGCCATATCCGCAATACCCGGGACTGTTCTGAGATGTTCTGCCACTCCAGGTCCAGCCGCGTGATATCCGCAGCAGTAAGCCTGTTGCCGTCCTGAATGCGCAGCAGCGCCTCCCGAAGCTTATCGGCCGGAATCTCACCGGAACTACGGTATTTGATGGAGGCATCCGGAGTGTTGTACAGCTCTTCACAAGTTGCACAGGCATCACATACCACAATCCCGCTCTGTCTGCTCCCCAGCAGATGAACAGCAAGACGCAGCCCGGTCTGCTCATTAGCATTACCGCTGGTCCAGATCACGACCTGAGCCTGTTCAGGAATCTGCTCCAGCTTATCCATAAGCTCCGAATACATTTCTTCGCACTCATCAGTGGCGGTAGTGTATCCCACGATATTCTGGAAGAACCATTCACTCCGGGCCTTCCTTCCCTCCGGCGAATCCAGCTGGCCCAGCGGACCTATGGCATAATTCTCCCGCAGTGTAACAAGCTTGTGCGAGTCTGTCCAGCCTAGCCCTGTCAACGCTTGCTTCATGCCTCCGGCGAAGGAATCACCGCACACGATATGCACATGGGTACAATCCGGTGAGGGGTCCCAGAATTCCCGCTTTTTGGGAGTATCCATCAGACTGGTGTAGTATCCCAGCAGGCTGGCAACCGGTCCGGCGATATGTTCATCAAGCGGTGCTTCAAGCCGCTCACTCTGTTCCTTTAACCGCTTGATCTGCGCCAGAATCCGCATGAAATACAAGTGTACTTCATCTTCCTTCAAGCCGCTAACAGCGTTTACGATTTCCTGCATATCTTTCATCATCTGATTCCACCTTTGTTCAGGTAATTATATGGGGGAGCGGTCAAGCAGCCTCCCTTTGACAAGCAAATAAAGCGGGGGATAGGGCGATTGCTTCTGAGCGGTAACCAAGGTGAACCCGTCCTTCCCGACAGCCGGTCTTTCCCGTTTCTGCACCGGGAACTGGACTGAATCTTTGAACACCACATATGCTGCCACATCCGCTGCTCCTGCCGGAATATCATTTCCGGTTATATTCTGCGACTTGACAGTAAAGCTGCCCTTTACCTCGTCATACGTGTACGAGACAGGACGGAAAGCATCGTTGCTGATAATCGCCCCCGGCGGTGCTCCAAAGGCGCTTCTCTCCAAATCCTCTATCGCTAATTTAATAATATTCGTCTGCATCAGAGTGTCCCCTGTCAATGTATAGAGATGATTACTCTGATCCCATTTACTCACGATGCCCAAACTGCCCGCCAGTACACTAACCGGGATGAACATCGAATTCTGCTCCAATACCGGAATCGTATCCATGGAGCGAGCAGCCCCGTTAACCGAAACGGACTTCGACCTAATCGTGAACATAACTGTTACATCATCCATCCCGATTGTAGCCGTTTTACTTTTGGCATCGTAGCTGACCTTCGCCCCGAGCAGCTCGCTGATCGAGCGCAATGGAATCATCATTCGTCCCTGTGAATCCACATAAGGCGCCTTCGGTGCCGTATAGACCACATAATAATCGTTGATCTTGAGCAGCACCGGATATTCCTTGGCTGCGGCCTGCACCTTCCCCGCGCTACCCCCTATTAATAACGCCAAGCTCATTCCCGCTGCCAGCAGCAACACCACCAGAAGTTTCTTTGTCTGCTTCATAGTATATATCATCCCCACTCCCTACTTTGTTTGGAATGTATCGCTCCAGCTACTGCATTTCTTGTTAAGTTAACGCATGCAACTATTAAACTAGTACCCGTATCAGGTTAAACCTAGTGACAAAACCTTGGTAAATCGCCTGCTGAGGTTTGACATGACCCGATTACGGTATATCCTCCGTTACGCTTAACTGCACTTTGTACAACTAAAACGTCTGATTTACAAACGATTCTCCGTTTAGTTGTATTTCGTACAACTAAAGAGTCCATGTATATGGGTTCTCACCCATTCAAGCAAATTTAGTTGTACAAACTACAGTTAAAAGAGGCGAGTCTACCTTTTCACTGTTTTTAATTGTACAGAATACAACTATTGCTGAATTCCGCTTGGAGCAGAATACATCAATTGCTGCATTGTTTAACGAACACCGCTCCAGCCGCCAAATTCGGGTTGAATGTCCGCATTTAAGCAACTCATCTTATCCCTCCCCCCCTAATTTAACCCTCGTCTAGTAAAATAAGCAAGCGAAAGAGGCAAGCAGCATCCTTTCTGCTGCTTGCCTCTTTCGCGCTTCTCCCCTGCCACACCCCACATAAATGAACTTAAGAATTTCACAACAGGGCTTGCGTACGGAGGGGGATTTTTGGAACTGTAGGAGCGGTAGCGTCCGCCTTTGTCTCCGGATTTCATCCGCTATAAGCGGCTAGAATCAAGAAATCTGGAGACAACAGCGGCCGGAAGTCCAAAATATCCACCGTAGCTACGCCCCGCCCCAAGTGAACTCTTCTGTTCATTTCACCGACCCGATCATCCCAGCCACAAACTGCTTCTGCATCACAAAGAACACCAGCGCCGTCGGGATCGTGCCGATCACAATCGCGATCATAATCATGCCGTAGTCCGGGGCGTAGCCCGAACCGAGAGTTGAGATCAGGAGTGGCATCGTCTTCGTCTGCGGGGTCTGCAGCACGATCAGCGGCCAGAGATAATTATTCCAGCTCGACATGAATGTGATGATTGCCCCGGCGGCGTATGTCGTTTTCATGGTGGGCAGATAGATACGCAGGAAGATGCCCAGCTCGCTGAGCCCATCCATCCGTCCGGCCTCCAGCAGCTCCTTCGGGAACATCTTCGTGCTCTGCCGGAAGAAGAAGATCAGGAATGCCGTCGTGACCGTAGGCAGGATGACCGAAGTCATCGTATCAATGCCCATCCACGGGAACACATTGGAGATTTTGCCGAACATCCGGTACAGCGGAATCATCAGCGCGGCGAACGGAATCATCATCGACAGCAGCAGGATGTTGAACACAATATCCTTCGAGCGGCTGCGGAAGACTTCGAAGCCATAACCGGCCAGCGAGGCAATCAGCAGCGCCAGCAGGGTGGTGGTTATCGAGATTTTAGCAGAATTGATCAGGGATAACTGCAGGTCTGTGGTGTCCAGCAGCTTCTGGAAATTATCCAGCAGATGTGTTCCGGGCAGCAGCCGTCCGCGGGTGACGTCAACCGACTTGTTCGTGGAGCTGACCACCATCCATAAGAACGGGAAAATCGAGACAATGGCCGCGATGCTTAGGAACAGATACATGAAGAAACGTTTGCTCTTAGCCATTTTTATCACCTGCCACTTTGAACTGGATGACCGACAGCAGCGCAATCATAATCACGATGGAATACGATACAGTGGCTGCATAGCCGAAGTCCGCTGAATATTTGAACGACAAATTATAAATGTACTGGGAGATCGTCTGTGTTGCATTTCCCGGACCGCCCTTCGTAATATTCATGACCTCATCGAACAGCTGCAGGGTACCGATGGTGGATGTGATCGAGGTAAACAGGATGATCGGCTTCAGCAGCGGGACAGTAATTCCGAAGAACTGCCGTGACGCCGAAGCCCCATCAATTCTGGCGGCCTCGTAGATGGAGCTATCAATATTTTGCAGGGCGGACAGATAAAAAATCATATTGTAGCCCGTCCAGCGCCAGGTGATTGCGATAATAATCGTAATTTTGGCCCAGAACGGATCGGTGATCCATTCAATCGGGACACTGACCAGATGCAGCTTCAGCAGCATGGTATTCACCAGCCCGTTGCCGGCGAACAAATACTTGAACACTACCGAATAGGCAACCAGCGAGGTTACACAAGGCAGGAAGATTGCCGTCCGGAAAAACCCTTTGAATTTCAGCTTGCTGTCATTCAGCAGCACTGAGATAAACAGCGCCAGTACAATCATCAGCGGCACTTGAACCAGCAGATAGATGAAGGTGTTCTTCACGGAAGTAAGGAATGTTTTGTCTGAGAGCAGCCGTGTATAGTTATCGAATCCGGTGAAGGTAAGATTGCTGCCGGTGCCTGTCTGGAACGACAGAATCAGCGCCTGGAGCATCGGGTAGAAATAGAAGACGAAGATCAGAATGACCGCAAGCAGGACGAAGGACCATCCGGTCAATACGCTTTTGGTACGGATACTCACGCTCGCATTTGTTTTTTTCACATCGGCCCAGCCCCTTCATGGTATTCAAGTAGAAACGGCTTTGCCGTCCTTTTTTTGGACGGTACCGTTTCAGCGAGAAAGATAAGGATAATTTATGCGCGGAGCATATAAATTCTTATCTTTTAAAATAAACCCCGGACGCTGCCCCGCCCTCCTGAAAGCCCGGAAGCCGCAGGCCACGCCCAAGGTTTACCTGTGTGCAAGACTCAGCTATTTAATCTGTGATTCAGCCTGGGCCTGGGCATCGCTCAGCACACTGTCAATGTCCTTGCCGTTCAGATAGTTCTGCATTTCTACAATGAGGATGTCTTCAATTGCGTAAGTATTGATACCGTAATTGACACTTGGAATCTGCTCTGTCCAGGCGGCGAAATCCGATACAATCTTCTGGCCGCTGAAGAATTCATTGGCCTGGCTGTAAGCTTCTCCGCCCGCTGCCGCTTTGAAGGTACCGATAACACCGATGTCTGTGAGCAGCTTCTGATACATTTCCACATTGGAGCCGAAAGTCTTTGCCATGAAGTCAGCTGCAGTTTCCTTGCCGTCCACATTCATCACATACCATGAGCTTCCGCCGAGATTCGAGGCATGAACCGATTCATTCGCAGTCAGCTTGGGAAGCGGTGCGATCCCCCATTTGCCGGATTGTGTAGCTTCAGCTGTGATCGATGGAGTGATCCAGTTACCTGTCGGTACCGAAGCGACGTCCCCGCTGTTCAGAGCAGCTACGAACTGGCTCCAGTCCGCATGCACCTTAGCCACATTGGATTCCATAATTTGTTTATAGATTTCAAACGCTTCCTTCAGCGGCGCATTGCCGGCAATATTCGGCGTCTTGCCGTCTTCCTTCAGATACCATTCACCGGCGGATTGAATC
Source organism: Paenibacillus sp. FSL R10-2199 (assembly GCF_038000235.1). Classification (NCBI taxonomy): domain Bacteria; kingdom Bacillati; phylum Bacillota; class Bacilli; order Caryophanales; family Paenibacillaceae; genus Paenibacillus; species Paenibacillus sp. FSL R10-2199. The sequence continues at coordinate 6,075,346 of NZ_JBBOBO010000001.1, forward strand.
ATCACACGGATCAGTCCAAGGTCGTTCGGGTCCAGTGTAATCAGCGCCTTGCCGGTCTTCTCTTTCACGGCTTTGCCGATTTCAATATATTTGTTCCAGTCAATATCCTGCAGATCGGCCAGCTTGTAGCCTGCCTGCTCCAGATAATCGGTTCTGACATAGAGTCCGGTTACGCCGGAGTCAAAAGGAATTCCGTACTGCTTGCCGTCCAGGCTGGTCGGACCGCTTTTGTAATCCGCGAAGTCAGAGCCTTTGATCGAGCCGCTCAGGTCGTAGAAGGAATCCTTATACGATTGCAGGAAGCTCTGGGAACGGTAGTCCTCAATCAGCACGATATTCGGCAGGCCTTTGGTTGTTCCAGAGTTCAGCCCAGTGTTCAGCTTCTGGATAATATCAGCCTGTGCATATTCTACAATGTTGATTTTTACATCAGGGTTGGTTTTGGCATATTCCGCTTTGGCCACTTCCAGTGCGGCAATATTGAATGCAGGGTCCCAGGCCCAAATTGTAATTTCTTTTGCCTGAGCAGGTTCTGTGGTTGCTGTGTTTCCGGCTGTTCCGGTGTCCGCAGCTGCATTCCCTGTGTTCTTGGAGCCGGAGTTAGAGTTCGAATTGGAGCTGCAGGCAGTAAGCATAAGCAGGCAAATCAGCAATAACGCAATGCCTTTTTTCATTTGTAATCCTCCCCTTTGATGCGCTTTTATGAGTTCCGCTTCCATGTAAGCGCTTATTTATTACATAAGTAATCTTATCATCCGCGTAAGAGGACCCGTTAGAACTTACTTTATAGGGATTTGTCATTTTATCGCCTTATTGTAAGCGCTACCTATCTGCAATTTGTTCTTTTTTTAGATATTGGTATTATTTTTGTCCCGGGATCAGCGGCAGGCGGATTCTAATGGCTGTCCCCTCACCAGGGACGCTTTTAATAGTAATCCCGTACTCTTCGCCATACATCAGCACCAGCCGGTCATGCACATTCTTGATTCCAATCCCGGTGAATAGCTGGCGCTTGCTCGCAGGCCCGGACATGGAGAGATCGGCTTCTCCGGTATCCATACCGTCTCCATTGTCAACAACCTCACAGAGCAGGGAACCGGCATCCTGGGAGATGAGGATATGAATATACCCGCCGCTTTTCTTCGTAAACGCATGGAAAAAAGCATTCTCAATAAACGGCTGAATGATCAGCTTCGGCAGATGGAAGTCCATACAGTCCGGGGAGATGAAGAAATTCACTCTGATCCGTTCCCCGTAGCGTACATGGTTGATAAACACATAGGACTTCAGATTCTCCAGCTCCTGCGCCACCGTGATGCTCTCACTGACGTTACTCAGCGCATTCTGCAGCATGGAGATCAGGGCATGAATCGTGTGAACCGCCTTCTCTTGGCTGCCCTGCTGCACCAGGAAGTTGACCGAGGCCAGCGTATTATACAGAAAATGCGGGTTAATCTGATGCTGCAGGGCAGCCAGTTCTGCATTGCGCTGCTCCTTCTGGGTCTCGACCAGCTTCTCTACATAATCATTCAGCTCATCAAGCATATAGTTATAGGCATGTCCCAGCTCCTGAAATTCAAAGCTGCCGGTTACCGTAATGTAATTATGGAAGCCCCGCTGGGTAATCTTGGACATCTGCCGGGTAAGCAGGGTTAGCGACCGGGTCAGCCTTCTGAAGATCAGGAACACGACGATCAGCGCTACGATGACGATGGCTGAGCAGATCAGCACCACCATTTTACCGTTGACCATCTGGCCGAGAGCCGTCTTTTTATCAATCAGATTCACAATATAGAAATCATATGAAGACAGATAATCCGCAATCAGAATGGAATCCGTGCCGCGGAAATCAACATTTTTGTAATCCAGCTGCTTCTCTTCGATCTCCTTGGCAAACCGCAGTAAATCCTCAGCCTGCTGGCCCATCAGATCACTGCGGTTGCTCGAGACAATGACTCCATCCCTGTTCAGAATCGCCACATCATTCCCGGTACTGACAAAGCTTGCATAGAAGGGGCGGAAGTCCTGCTCATGAATGGTAAAATACAAGGTTCCATAAATATCGCCTGTTGTGCGTTCCATGAGCGCTTTGCTGGCTACGATCACAGCCTCTTTCTGCGGGGAATCCTTGCTGCTCTCCTCATAGAACTGGTACATCAGCCGTTTCGGCTCTGCCAAGGTATTCTTGGTCAGCTCATGCTGCTGCAGCTCCTGGTCACTCATCAGCAGATTGTTCGTATTGGTGGAATAGCTGCGTCCGTTTTTGCCCATGATTTTGATCCCTACCTGGTAGGAGTCCAGAGTAGACTGGATTTTCTTCATCTGGGTCGTCATATTGTAATAGGTCCGCAGCACCCGCAGGGAATTCGAGTCCTCTTCCGTCAGGAAGCTCTTAATGGTGCCGCTCAGCTGTGTGTTGTTGGTTGCAGTAACGATGGAATAATGAAACGATTCGAAGCTCGCCTTAATCTGGCTGATCACCTTGGTATTCGTAATGCTGAAGGTGTTCATGAACAGCTTCTCCGACATGCGGACGGTGGTCCATGATGAAGCGATGGCTACAGCAATAATGCTGATCAGCATCACGATGAATATTTTGATGAACAGGCTGTGGAATTTGAAGCGGTCCCAATATCTGCGCATAGGCTCTACTCCTGTCCGTAATGCTGACGTCTGTAGCCGCTCGGGGACAGGCCGGTGTATTTCTTGAACACTTTGCAAAAATAGCTGTGATCGCCATATCCGACCATGCTGCTAATCTCGGAAATTGGCGCCTCGCCTGCCCGTAGCAATTCTGCCGCCTTGCCCGTACGGATCGTATTGAGATGCTCCTTGAAGCCCTCCTGGTTATAGGTCGTGAACAGACTGGACAGGTAGGAAGGGTTGAAATGAAAATGACGGGCCAGCTCCGTAAGACTCAGCGGCTCGGCGTAGTGCTCCTCCATATACTGGAGCAGCTTGGCCATATTGGCATTGCTCCCTGGTGTCAGTGCTGCCGATGAGGTCAACTCCATGACCCGGGCAAGAAAATGATCCAGAATCCGCACGGCTCCATCCGCAGAGCCCGCCTCATCTATGGCCCGGAACAGCCCGTATTTCCCTTCCTCCAGCTCTCCCAGGTGGCTGAACTGATTCGTCACATTGAAGATAATATTGCCGAGGAAGGACTTGAACTGAAACACATCCCCGTCATATTGCCGGCTTAGCACATCGACATGCTGATGAAGATCGCCGAACGCCTCCTCCAGCTGCTGGCGCTTCAACTGCTCCGTGAACTGGGTCAGGTTAAATTTGGGCAGTTGCGCTTCCCGCTGCGGCAGCTCATCGTGTACCAGCAGTACCTGATCCGGCAAAAAGAAGCGGTACTGCCTCAGCTTCAGAACACTCTCCTGATAGACCGCTGCCATCCCGCTAAGCGAACCAAAGGCCCGGCTGAGGGTCAGGCGCAGCTCAGGCTCTTGTCCCGCCAAGGCGTGGGCCAGCCTATTCACAGCCCGCAAGAGCGCCGGCCACTGCTCTTCTTGCAGGTTGACCAGCAGCAGTGCCGCGTTCGGCTCGCCGCCAGGAATGATGCACTGCACCAATCCTGGAACAGTCCGTTCCAGCTCCCCGGTTACAGCTGCGGTGATGGCTGTTAATGCGTCTGCGTCTGCGGCAACGTTAGCGTTAGTGGCACCAGCTGCGAGTGCAGCGCCATCAGCATCAACAGCACCGGCAGGTCCGGTCCGCCCGGTCTCCCAGCCGAGGAAGCTGAAGCAGTCCTGCGGAAGCTGCTGCTTCACGAACTCCTCGCCTTCGGGCTGCAACCGGTAGCCTGAGATCATACGGCTGAGCAGGGCATCCAGCCGCTGGGGTGCCGCTTCTGGCTGAACTCCAGATGCTGCGGCTCCCAGACCCGGGATACGTTCCCGGGTCTTCCGCAGCACCTGCAGCAGCGACCCGGCTTCCAGCTTCGGCTTCAGAATATAATCGGCCACCCCATTCTGGAAGGTGGAGCGCACATAATGGAACTCGCTGAAGCTGCTAAGCACGATTACCTCCGTAGCCGGATAATCCCGCTTCACTAGGCGTGTTAATTCCTCGCCGTCCATCACCGGCATCACAATATCGGTAATGATGATATGCGGCTGCAGGGTCTGCAGCGAATTCAGCGCTTCCTGCCCGTTGGCCGCTTCCCCTACAATCTGAAATCCTTCGCGTTCCCAGTCCAGCACATATTTAATCCCCTGCCGGACCAGAATTTCATCGTCCACAATCAGCACTTTGCATATTTGATTCACAGTTGTCCCCCGCCTTCTGTAGTCATGACCACTGGTCCGCCACTCATGAAGGGATTATAAAGCGCTGTCATCGGGATGGTCAAACGGTAATTTTGGGGGGAGAGGTGATAATGCGCTCTGGAGAAGAATATTAAGGCTACTACGGGGGATGAAATCTAATACAAAGTATAGCTTAGCGGGATAATTGTATTTCATACAGTTAAAAACGAGGCAAAGCCGGATTTTCCAAGTTTAACTGTATTCAGTACAACTAAAAATAAGAAAAGTGCTCCCTAAGAGAATAAGCAGGTTTTTAGTTGTAGAGAATGCAACTAAATTACATTTGGAACCCCAATCCTTCTTTTTAGTTGTATCAAATACAATAAAGCTGGAACGTGGACGTCCCAGCTTTACTGAATAATCCATTTATGACTGATTCGAAGGCTTCATCGAATCTTAGTCAGAGATGTATTTCCGAGGATCTCAATAATTGAATCTATAACAACCTGCGGGTTCTCAATATGTATGTTATGTCCGCTGCCCGACGCTTCAACCAGCCTCCCGTTGACTGACCAGTTCTTCAGATCATTTGCCGCTTCCAGGAGCTTCGCTCTGATTATTCTCTTCGTATCTTCTGAAGTCCCCGGATAGAATTCATTGACTACACCTGATTTGATGACAATCAAGGGAATATCTGTTGCGGGCAACTCCCTGACTTTCCGGTAACCATCCTGCACATTGGAGAATTCACTATGCATGGCCGCAATAGTCTTTTTTTGAAACGATGTCTTCCATAAAAGCGTCCGGGTCTGCTTTGAAAACGGGCTAATGGTTGCAGAGAACCCGGGGAACTTTTTTAAGCTCGAAAGAATCTTCAATACTCCGATCTTAGACAGTACTTTTAATACAGAATAGAACTTAACAGCCATAAGCTGTCCCTTAACATGTTCTTCCGGAAAACGGTCTGTTATTTCATCTTCATGCATGGAATCAACCAGCACAACCCCTGCCACGAGCTGCGGATATTTCCCGGTAAACAGCCTTACATTTAATCCTCCGAAGGAATGACCCACAAAAATATAAGGCCCCTCAACTCCAGCCTGCAGCAGCAGCTCATAAAGCTCTGATATACACTGCTCATTGGTACGCGGGAACGGCCCTGGTTCAATCCATCCGTAACCTGCGCGATCATATACGATGACTTGTGTAACCTTGGCAACTTCGGGGGCTACAAGCGACCATAACAAGGCAGATGAACCACAGCCATGCTCAAATACCACGGGGGGCAGACCCTTATTGTTACCTTCGATAATGTTATACAATTTATGATTTCCTACGCTTGTGAGCTTCCCTCTACTCGTTTGCACCTTATCCACCTAATGCGAGCTCAAATGCTTACGGTAGCCCTCCACCCGCTCTTCCTTGTAGCCCATCTTCTCATAAAAAACATGCGCTTCCTTCCGCTTCTCTCCCGACACGAAGATAATATAGTAGCAGTCCCGCTCGTGGGCGATGTCTTCGAGGGCGGTCATCAGTTTTTTGCCAATGCCCTGACGGCGTGCACGCGAAGAGACCACTACATTCTCAATCACCATGAACGGGCGGCAATCCCCAACGAGGTCCTGGCAGACGATCCCCATCATAGAGCCCAGCAATTCCCCGTCTACAAAAGCACCCAATAATACATACCGGCTATCCTCCCGGATGGACCGGAATGCCGTCTCCAGCTTCACCGGATCTGTCGGTCCGCCAATCAGTTCTTCGTACAGCGTGTTTAGCGCCTTAAGCGATTCAATGCCGATTTCTTCGATTGTTACCATAGTCTGTGTGCCCCGCTTTCATATATTTGTGAATCCTTTAGTTCTTCTCATACAGAAATAACTGCCCATTGCGCGGAAAAAACATCCGTTCTGCCTTATATCCCCTGCGCCGGAGTTCCCTGTCCAGTACCTTCATGAACGCTCCATGGCTGACGATCAGCACACGTCCTTCCGGTGCAGCTGCTTCAGCTTCTGCCGCTAGAGAATCTATTACCATATGGGCACGCTGCAGAACAGCCGCTTTGCTCTCCGGTTGAGAGGGATGACCGGCAGTCCAGGACAAACGTGCAAGTACGAGCCAGCAGGAGAGAGGCAGGCGCAGTCCGCTTAGCTTAAGTTCACCTAACTGCAGGGCTGCTATACCAATTTCTCTTAGCTGCTCTGTATATACGAACTCTTGAGCATCAAAATAACTTGCCGTATGTACCGCTCTCGCCTGATCACTGCACAGACAAATATCCCACTTCTGCATATTGCTCTTATGTCCCGGTTGCTGAATTGGGGCTGTCTCATATCCCTGTATCCATAGATTGAACTGCTCTCCAGTCAGCCAGGTCCGCTCCGGCTTGTGCTGCACTCTGAAATGCCTTACCAGCCCTAAGCTCATTCCACCGCAACCCTCTCTTTTTTCATCATGGGCAGCCTCTCCTAATCAGTTCCCCGTGGAATTAGCTCTTAATTGCCCTGCTTATCATTTTTGAGTTCAAACTCCTCACTGTGACCGTCCCATTCCACATTTACTTTAATGACGGAATCCTCCCGCTCAAATGCACCGGTTCCATCCCCTCCTGAATGCAGCATGTCGAGCCTAACGGGTCCTTCCTGAGTCCGGCTGCCACCGCCACTTGTCCCTTTATAGCTGTATTTGAACTGTTTGATCTCTCCGAGGTCTGACTGTTCTCCTTTGTAATGAAGATCAAATGTAAACCGTTTGCTGGTTTCGGAATCCTTCACGCGGTCATTTTTGATGATCAGCTTCTGGCTTGCTGTCTGCTCATATACAGCCGACCAGGTTTCACTCTCGCCTTTGAACGTATAATTGAAATGAGTAGTTTCCGTATTACAGGACGTAAGCAGCATAAGCATGACTCCGGGAAGCAGCAGCGCACGCACGATCTTCTTCATGTTTAGCCCTCTTTTCCATTGCTTATATTGTGAAAAAACAAGCCTGATCCGGTCATGCCGGGATTTACCGGGACATATGGTGCAGTACAGCCGCCACCCGTTCTTCCACTTGCATATCTCCTTCTAAACGTACAACATCACAATTCAGCCCCGCCATCCATTCCTCATGCAGCGCCAGGCTCCGGACCTCCGGTCCAGCCGTATCATAGAGCGCCGCCCACTCCATGAAGGTCTTCACATCCTCATATTTGCTTCCCCCAGGCAGCCCCTCATCGCCATATCGCTCATATTCCCTCGCCCGCAAACGTTCCAGCCGGAGCTGTTCAGGTATCCACAGGAAAATCACCAGATCAAAAGTATCGCGCAGCCCGTCTCCCCATCCGCAGACCGCACCGGATAGAATCCACGGCTCCTGCCGCTCCAAATCGGTACGCAATCTGCTTAGCCGCGCTGCAACCGGAGTTTGCTTACTATATTTCTGCTCCCAGAAATAATCGTCACTGTCCAGATGAACATGCGGAAGCCTTGCCGCAAGCGCCTTGCCAAGTGTGGTAGTCCCCGCTCCGGAAGCTCCCATAATATGAATTCTGCGGTTCATAGCGCCTCCTGAATAATTGAATAGATGTTTTCAATTGTATATTTTACCATGTTGATGTTGGTCCGAACATAAGAACAGTTATCCAGTATATATTTTTCAAGATCATTTTTGCTATTAATATATGTAATTGGAATATCACAGCTTTCGTATTCAACTACTTCTGAATTCTTCACTTTCATATGTTTTTGCTCTTTTCTCAAATATTCTACAAGCCGATCGAATTCCCCCTTATCTCCACTAGTATTTCTAAAATCGTAATTTAATAAAATGTTAGAATCATTTAATGAATATTTTTTCAGCGCCTGAAAGAAGCTGTTCATGTCTGCAAACTTTGCTGTATTGACAACCGGATCTGAGCTCCAATAGGTGTATAATGAAACGTTGAATTCTTTGTCTCTAAACATTTCAAGATATCCTGTCCATTCGTCAACATACTTTTTCGGTTCTTGCGCTAACGTTGAACTCCCCAAATTGTCTTCATTAAATGAACTGACTGTATAGAAGAACTCATCTCTATTAAAATAATGGGAGATAATCCGGTCGAATCCTCTTTGGACAGGGAGATCATCCCAGTAAAATCGCTCACTTCCCCCTATATAGGCTTTAGTTGAAAATATGATGTCCGGCTCAGCCTCCGACGAGGCCTTCAGCGTTATCATTTGAAGAGGAGTGTTATAATTCACGGTTCCGCGCACTACCTTAAACGCTTCGCCATATTTGCTTTGGAGATACTGAATGGCAAGTTTACTTTCATGTCGATTGCTTACTTTGATCGTATCAATCAGCTGACTCAATCCCAAAATGAGGAATGGCCCAATCATAATAAGCAGTATAATGCTTGCGCAGCCGTATTTTCCGAATCCCGCTTGTTTACCATCTTTAGAAACTCTTCTTTCTCTTACCCGATAGTTATTGTCATCGTGCATCATAGACCTCCATATGCAACAGCCAGCTGATTATTGATTATCAGACGAATGGTACCACAGTAATACCGAGATATTTGTCGAAATTTGTTAATTTAACATAAATATCTCCGCAACCAACACAAAAAAGCCGCAAGCCATAGTGGCCGCAGCTTCATTTGCCTTGCCAGTATTCAAGTCGCTGTCCGGGTAAGCAATCTCCGCTCAGCTAATATCCGGCGGAATACGCCGCGCTATGCCGGTAGCGATGGCTGCCTGGATAACAGCAAGACGTACCTGCTCCACTACCTTTTCGTTAAAAATACTCGGAATAATGTACTGCTCATTCCGCTCATCCGGATGGACAACTGCAGCGATGGCCTGTGCCGCCGCCAGCTTCATCTCCAGATTCACGGTCTTCGCCCGGCAGTCCAGCGCTCCGCGGAAGATCCCCGGGAAACAGAGAACGTTATTAATCTGGTTCGGATAATCGCTTCTTCCGGTAGCCAGCACGCGGACAAAAGGCTCAGCCAGCTCCGGTTCAATCTCCGGGATGGGATTAGCCATAGCAAACACAATGCTGTCCGGCGCCATGGTCTGCAGATGCTTCACTTGAAGAATCCCTCCGCCGGATACGCCGATGAATACATCTGCCCCGCGCATCGCTTCGTCAAGACCTCCGCTCATATTCTCCGGATTCGTAGCCTCAGCCAGCCAGCTCCATTCGGAGTTGGTGTAGGTTACGTCCCGGTTCAGAATCCCTGCCCGGTCCACAGCATATATCTGCTTCGCCCCTGCTGCCAGCAGCAGACGGCAGATCGACACACCAGCCGCGCCGATGCCGACGACAACAATTCTGCAATCGGCTATAGCCTTGTCCACTACCTGGAGTGCATTCAGCAGACCGGCCAGCGCTACCACTGCGGTGCCGTGCTGATCATCATGGAAGACCGGAATGTCCAGCTCGGCTGACAGCCGCCGCTCAATCTCGAAGCAGCGCGGAGAGCTGATATCCTCCAGATTGATTCCGCCGAAGCCGGGAGCAACCGCTTTCACAATCCGGATGATTTCATCCGGGTCCTTCGTGTCCAGACACAGCGGAAAAGCATCAATATCCGCCAGCTGCTTGAACAGCATGGCCTTCCCTTCCATCACCGGCATCGCCGCCTCCGGTCCGATATCGCCAAGCCCGAGCACTGCGGTGCCGTCGGTAACGACAGCTACCGTATTTCTTTTCATCGTCAGCGAATAGGCCTTTGCGGGATCTTCGGCAATCGCCATACAGACACGGGCCACACCAGGTGTGTAGACCAGGGACAGATCCTCCCGGTTCTTGATCGGCATCTTCGGAGTAATCTCAATTTTGCCGCCGAGATGGGCCAGGAAGGTCCGGTCGGAGACGTTAATGACTTTTATACCCGGCATATTCCTAAGCACACTTATTATCTCTTCATTGGCCGCATCCTGCACATTTACTGTAAGATCCCGGGTTGTCACATCTTTACCACCACGGATGACGTCTATCGCCACGATATCGCCGCCCGCAGACGCGAGCCTTGCTGCCACATCCCCGAAAGACGCTTCAGACTTGCGGATCTCCAGCCGGATAATCATCGTTGTTGCAATTGACATAGAATATGCCTCCCTCATCAGACGAATCTAAGTCCAATATACTACAGTTCACAGATTGTACATAATAAAATCCAATCATACATAAGGGATAGGTGACTTATATGCTGTAACATTCACATTCGTCTATTTGATTATATAAATATATATTTCTTATTTCCCCCTTTACCGAAAGGCTTTGTTATACTTTGAACATCCATTTTAAAGATACTTAAACATCAGGAGGAATATCATTGGCAATTTCCGTTTCAGCATTAGATGAATACATTGAAAAATACATATCTTTTCTAATTATCGAAAAAAACCTTTCACCTAAATCTATCAAGGCTTATGTATCAGACTTAAACCGACTTCATAACTGGCTGAAAGAAAATAAAGTAGAGGCAATTACAAGCGATATCCTGCATAGCTACTTTCACAGCTTCAACAGCGCAGGAATCCTTAAGGATTCCACAATTAAGAGAAAATACATAACGTTTAAAGCTTTCTTTTTATTCTTAGTCCAGAAAAGCTGGATTGACCAATCCCCGCTCAACAACTTCGGAAGAAAATTCAAAACTGCAAAACGAATTCCGAAAACACTAGCCGTTGAAGAAATAGAACGATTGTTGCAATCACCTCTGAAGGACAGAGAACATTTTGCATCCCCTTTCCGTACCCGCTTATCTATTCGTAATGATGCCATTATCGATTTGTTATTTTCAACTGGAATCCGGATTGGCGAACTTGCACAAATTCAACTGGAAGATATTGATTTAAAAAATCAAGTAGTTATTATATTCGGAAAGGGACGCAAAGAGAGGTTGTTATATTTATCCAGCACTGAACTCATTGACAAACTCAACAATTGGTTAGCTGTAAGGGAGTTATTCCGTCCACAAAGCGATACTCTTTTTCTTAACAAATATGGTCAAGCTCTATCCATTTATGGTGTTGAAGATATATTTGCTAAGTACAGAAAGCTGGCCTGTATTAATGAAAAATCAACCCCGCACTATCTCCGTCATTCATTTGCTACCCAGCTACTGGAGAATGGAGCTGACCTACGAGCTGTCCAGGAAATCTTAGGTCATTCTAGCGTGAGCACCACAGAAATATACACCGAAGTATCAGTAAAACGAAAGAAAGATGTACTTTCTCAATTTAATCCGCGCAACCGGCTTGAGACCTCCAAATAACTACGAATTATTTGGAGGTTATTATGACAGACAACATATTGGAAATTCAAGAATTAATCTCTCTTACAGAAAAGCATCAAGAAAAATTTGTTATAATATTTATTAATGGGGATAAAAAATACACTGAAGCTAATTCTGGATATTTAGAAAAAAAAGAAGCCGAAGAAATTATTAAAAGCTTTGAAATGACCTCCGAATGTTTCTACTTTTATAATAACCCTTCCACTTTTGTAGGCGATATTGTATTAAATAAATTCTTACATTATAAAAACAAATTCATTTTTCTTTATTCGGCTGCTCAAATAGGAGTAGATGTTAATCGTCGTTCTTTTATCCCTAACTTCGCGCAATTACATAATATTTTCAACTTAACTTGTGATAGTTACAGTTTATCTTTACTGCAGAATAAAGCACATTATTATGAGTTGGCAAAAAATTATGTCAATGTTCCAAAAACCTTTCTATTTAATGGAAAGGATCATAGTGTGTTTGAACAACTTACCAATCGTAGATACATTCTTAAACCTAATATCGAATGTTCGGCTAGAGGGGTAAAAGATATCATTTATAGTAATGGTTCCAAGAGTACAGTAATTGACCTGTATTTAGAATTTGTACAACCTATTCTAATTCAAGAATTTAAGGCAGGGATAGAAGTAGAAGTCCCTGTTATTGTAAAAAACGGAAAAGCCTTAGCCTTGCATCCAATAAGGATAAATAAAAAACATGAAATTTTATCTCAGGAAGAAGTGGATTATGAAAAATATTCTTTCGAAATATTATCAAATGAATATAATATCCAAAACATTCAAAGATCTGCTGAGAAAGTGATTACTACTCTGCAGAGCCAAGGACTTTGCCGTGTGGACTTTATTATTGATGAATTTGGAGAACCATGGTTGTTTGATATTGCTGCAATTCCTCTTATAACTGAACATAGTTCTTGCTACACTTCATTTGCTCATTCATTTCCTAATAATAAGCATGCTTTATACAAAGCTTTAATAGGAGCAAAATTGATTCAATTAATCTAATCTGCCCAGTAGGATATATCAGAAAATAAACCTAATCTTAAATAATTATCCACGCATTGCTTGCAATCTATGATTTCGTTAAGATTTAAAACATCCAAAACATGTAGTTGTTCACTTTGATTCTGATAGAGATTTTGTAATAATCTATTTCTCACTTTCAATAATCTGTTGTCAAAATATTTTATTTCACCTCCATCAATTAGAGTTAGACATTCATTTTCAATTTCCAGTGCGATGGTTCTCTCACCGTTCAAATATTTTGCAACCCCTAAATTCGTTTTTAACAGATACATATCATAAGGATCATCCGGGCTATTCTGTAAAGAAAGTTCAAGATATTCTATGGCTTTGTTAATGTTCTCTATAGTGCTAGTTGATAATAAGAAAATCGAATAATTAGAAATGCATATATACTGTTCGTGCATTTTATTCCTTATCCACTCCACTTCCCATACTTCTGAAGTATAGAAATTAACAGCAGATTCATCACCTTTGTTTCTGATGATTCTTAGCATGGTATCCATTTGATAGATAACACCCCAATTCGGGGTTAAATCTTTTTCTTCTATAAAGGCAATAGCTTTTTCTAACACTTGTAAAGCATTATTAAAGGGATCCTTCCAATAATTAGCTCCTGAATAATTACACGCAATTCCAAGGTAATTTTTTGGATACTTATGTTTATACTGTTCTAATATTAAATATGATCTTTGGAGTACAGGTATTAAATCTTGGGTATGTTCACTTTGGACCATTTCAATCTTTGAAAGAAGTACAGCTAATCTGATTTGCCAAAACTCAACGTATTTCGGAGATGTTTCAGATATTTTTTTCTGATATATTTTATATAGTTGATCAAAGATCTTGGTTGGGCTCTCTCGTTCATTAACTTTATTAGAATCTAAGATATCATTAGAAAGTACTAATATAGCCTCTTGTAGTCTAGTTGATAAATCTATATTAATATCATTTAAGGAACCTAATATTTTCTCCAGATGGGTAATATCCGCTTCGAAAATATGACGGTCACCTGTAGTTTTTCGATTTATAGATCTTGCCAGTGATAAAGCTCGAATATAGGAAAGCTCCGCTATAAATTCTACAGAAAAAGCGTAATAATTACCCTGTAAATTTTCTATAAAAGAATCCACAATGTGAAAAGCATTTTGATAGTTATGGTGTACAAACTGAGTAAAGACTTGTTCCAGTATCTCCTTAATTTCAAAACTCCCGGTACTTTCAATAAAACGTAATAATTGATTTGTAGTAGATGTAATCCCTTGTTCTCTCATTAATTGTGAATATGCAAGCATTGCGTTTTTCAGTGCAAGGTCAATATTCCCTATATGTACATAACTTAAATATTTCTCATAATACATAAAAGGAGCATTTCTTTCGAGAAAATCCAAATATATAAATGTACGGTCGTTATCACTTATATTTCTTAATTCTTTAGTTATGTACTCCAAATACTTATTGTGTAAAGAGACGTACTGTTTGTTATTAGACATCTCAATAAAATCAACTTTAATTAATGAATCTAGATTGAATTGAACATCATAAGTATGATTTTGTAATAAATACCCTTGAACATTATCCAATTTGATCCATCTATTTTCTGCGATTTCCCCATATAACAAAATAGTTTTTAGAATCAGTTTCTTATCTGTATCATTAACAATTAGACTATACTTTTTTTCAAAATCATTTTTTCGAAAATCATTAATTGACCGTTCCTCTTGGTTAGCTACAAATTCTCTTATGATTCCAATCGGAACGCCTTTAAAATTAGCAGGTTCAGTTAGATTTAATGTGTAGTAATCCTCATCAGTAAGGTCTTCAATAAGAACAGAATGATAACTGCTTTCTCTAAAAGCAGTCTTGTGTTCTAACGAATTCATCACTAGTAATATTTTTAAATTAGGCATTTTTTTATTAATCACAGAGCTCATAATATATTCGATAAAGGTAATGGACATTTGATCAATTAATTCAATATTATCTATAACGAGCAAAATTCTCCCTTTGTTTAGTCGTTCTAACAAGTAAGTAATATCTGGTGTTTGAATGAGGCCAACTAATCCATCAATTCCTTCTATGAAAGATTCCTGCCCCAAAAAAGAAGTAACAATTGAAGCTACTTCTTTTAAAGGCCCTTTTATCTTTCGCAATTTGGAGTACAAGGACGATTTCCTGAAAAGTTCTAAATCCTCGAATTTATTATCAATTCTTCCTGTAATTACATGTTTTTCATATCCATTCAATTGAAAATTCTCTATAATAGTTGTTCTTCCGCTTAATGAGGTACCTACTAAATTCACAATGCCTTCAATTTGAAATTTTCGCTTTAAAATATCTATTACCTTTATTTGAAATTTATATAATTCGGTTGTCATAGACTATAATAACCTCCAAATAATTCGTAGTTATTTGGTCATAAGTGAGCTGTTTAGGAAGACGTTCTTCAAATCCTTTCTGAACAGCGGATTTATAAGAAACACATAGTCCAAACCAACTTCAAACATGAACCAGACTCATTTTCAAAACTACATATTCGCCACCTCATTCCCACCATCCTCCTCAATTCTTAAAATAATCCATGGAAATACAACAATTACCGACAAAAAATTAACTAATTTGACTTATCTTCACCAATCAGATATTTCAAAACGAGACAACGTATACTGCTCAATCCGGAACCTCCCAGTTCTCCGCAAGCTTCAGCAGCTTATTTTCCGCAGCATCTTCATCTCCACCAAGTAATTTGGCTTCAATATAGTAGGTTACAAGGTTATCCTCCGCATGTTTGCCGGGACGCTGAATACATAGCCAATAATAAATAACCTCAGGAGCAGGAAATACAGCACTCCCTCCCTGTGTGAACTTGATCAGCTGCCCTTCTCCTGCCGGAATCGTGACCGGTTTCTTCCACAATATCTCCGAATGATTATAGATACTGATGTAGCCGCCGGGTTGGCTCTGATGGCCAAGCGACAGCTCCATTTGATCCAGAGTTAGCACGTCCATTCCCTGCAAATATTTCGCCGGTTCTTCATTGCCAAGCCGCAGCCTGTGTACTGCAGGGCCAGAATCAGAACCCCCATACAGATACAACACTCCCCCGCCAAGAACAAGGCAGACCACAGCTATAAGTACGATTTTCCGCCATTTCCTCCCCAAATGCTATCCACCTTTCTCCGGTTTCTTCATATTCCCCTCTACACACTCAGAACCTTCATAATTGCCGTGTAACAGGAATCCTTGAATACCTCATGCAGCTCGTCCTTATCGGCCATCAGCCACTGGATCAGGCAGCCGTCAATAATCGCCCGGATCACCGGGCTAGTCTTCTCTGGTAACAGCTCTTTGGAGAAAATACCTTCCTGCTGCCCGAGTGTCAGCACCTCCGTACTGATTCCCGCACAGCTGTCATAGAAACGCTGATTAATCTCCCGGTACACCGGAATGCGGCTAGCCCGTGCCAGGAAATCCAGATAGACACGGTAAAAGGCACGGTTCTGCGCCGGACCCGGAAATGCAGACTCAATGTATGCCGTCAGCTTACCCGTTGCGGTATGCTGTTCCCCCACAGCGGCCTGCTCCTTGGCAGAGATTCTGCCGGTCAGCCATTCCAGGAGTTCAACCAGCACCGCTTCCTTGCTCTCAAAATAATAATGGACGACGCCCTTGCTGACCTCCGCATGATCGGCGATCGTCTGCAGGGTTACAGCATCGTAGCCCCGCTCTGACAATGCCCGAAACGCAGCGTGCAGGATCTGCTTGCGCTTCTCTTCAGATTTCTTGTAACGTACCATAGGACCTCCGCGAATTAAGAATAATGTGTATTATATCATAGTCAATAAAAAGTTGACCGGTCAGAATAAATATTATATAACAGATGTACAAATAGAGTTCGGTTAAGGAGAATAAAAGATATGACTAACCTTTTTCAAGCTTTGGTGGTAGATAAGACTGACACTTTCTCTGTAGAGGTCAAGCCGCTGTCACTCGAAAACCTGCCGGCCGGTGAAGTCCTAATTAAGGTAGCCTATTCCAGTGTAAACTATAAAGATGGACTAGCGGGTATCCCGGATGGCAACATTGTGCGAAATTATCCGTTTGTTCCCGGCATAGATCTGTCTGGGACCGTGGTCTCTTCTGCCGACAGCCGTTTCCAGAAAGGCCAGTCCGTTATTGCCACCAGCTATGGCATCGGCGTATCGCACTTCGGCGGCTTCAGTGAATATGCACGTATTCCTGCAGACTGGGTTGTTCCCATGCCTGAGGGCTTAACTTTGCGGGAAGCGATGATCTACGGAACGGCCGGTTTCACGGCTGCAATGTCTATTGAAGCGCTGGAAGCTCACGGACTAACTCCGGATAACGGAAAAGTGCTCGTCACCGGTGCAACCGGAGGTGTCGGAGGTGCTGCTGTGGCCATTCTGGCGAAGCAAGGCTACCAGGTAACCGCCAGCACCGGCAGAACAGACGAAGCTGGTTATCTGCAAGCCTTGGGCGCAGCTGAAGTAATCTCGCGCGAGGATGTAGCCGGCAGCACGGTTAAGCCGCTCGACAAGCAGCTGTGGCAGGCTGCTGTAGATTCTGTAGGGGGCACACCGCTAGCGGCTGTGCTGAGCAAAATCGCATACGGCGGCGCAGTTGCCGCAAGCGGCTTAACTGCAGGAACTGCCATTCCAACAACGGTATTGCCGTTCATCCTGCGCGGAGTCAGCCTGCTTGGCATTGATTCCGTCTCCTGCCCTGCGGAGAAACGGGCGAAGCTGTGGCAGCGTATGGCCGGCGACATGAAGCCTGCCGTACTGGAGGAGCTGGTGGACCGCGAGATTACCCTGAAGGAGCTGCCTGCTGCACTCGAGGATATTCTGAAGTCGAATACACGGGGCCGCGTGCTTGTCCGCCTGTCCTAGGTTCCATAATTTCCCGGCGCTGTTCCCTCGTTAATTTTTCAGTTTAATATATATAACAAGACGGCAGTGTATTCTGAATCCTCAGAATTCGCTGCCGTCTTCTTTCATTCCCTTTTCTGCTATTCGATTCCGGTCTCATTCACGGCATTACCCGCATTCGGATTGAACTGGACATATGGATGCTGGCGGTAAGGCTGGGCATACGGCTGGGTATAGTAGCCGTGGACCGGCATAGGCTGGTATCCGAAAGACTGCGGAGCCTGCTGATAACAATAAGGCGCCATATTCGCATTTGCCATCATCGGAGGCATATTGGCATTGTCCATCATAGGCGCCATATTGACGGGAGCCAGCTTCGTACCCTTCATATTCGCAGCAGCCGCCTGCGAGGGATCGCAGCAATCTGCTGGCGGCCCAATGAAGGTCTGGGGCTTAACGGGAGCCAGTGCTTCCTTAACCAGCGCTTCATTCAAACAGTAAGTATGGGCCAGGACATTGGCAGGTGTCTTGCTCAGAATATCCGAGCCCAGAATGACCTCCGGCGTCGGCGCATTGAATATAGCCAGCAGATGGGTACAATCCACCGTTGCCACTTCATAATGCCACCAGCCCTGCGGCACATTGGCTACCTGGCCCGGTGATATGGGGAAATGCAGCAGTTCATTTGTGAACGGGTTGATCAGCGATACCACCGCACAGCCGGATATACAATACACCAGCTCTGCAGCATTCTGATGATAATGCGGTTCTACCACATTGGATTTGCTGAGAAAGATATCAAGCAGCGAGGTGTTCTCCAGGGTGTTCAAATTCTTAATACCCAATACATTGATATAATTGCAGTCATCCTTCTTAAACAATGTGTTGCAATTCATGTCAAACGTAAACTGTGTATTAGGTGACGTGTAATCCATATAAGAGGTCACGCGAATCCTTCCTTTCATCGGGGCCGTTTTTTATCGTTCTGAGGTAGGATATGTATCCGCCAATGCCCAGGTGACGATTAATTTCAGCTGCAGGAGTGGAACCTAAAAAGCATCCCCATGATGGAGATGCTCCTTTTCCCTATTCGCGGGCAATCACGGTCCGGTTCCGGCCGGTATGCTTCGCAGTATATAAAGCTTCATCCGCCTTCCCCAGCAGCTCTTCGCGCGTACGGCCATTCGTAGGATAATGGGCAATCCCTTGGGAAGAGGTCACTTGCATCGGCAAGGGGACCTTGCTTTTCTCAAGCGTCTGGCGGATTCGTTCGGCCACATTGTAGGCATCCTCGGGTCTGGTCCGCGGGAGCAGCAGCACAAATTCCTCTCCCCCGTAACGGGCACACACATCACCCGGGCGGATATTTGCGGTAAGCACTTCAGCCACCTGTCTCAGTACCTCATCCCCGGCCAGATGACCGTAGGTATCGTTAACGAATTTGAATTTGTCCACATCCAGAACAATGACGGAAAAAGGTACCCGGGCGGCAATCCATTGGCTCATACTCAGGTCCAGGGATCTGCGGTTCGTAAGTCCTGTCAGCAGGTCCGTCATCGCTTCCTGGGTTAGCTGGTTCGTCTGCTTCTGGATGTCCGTCCAGGCAATGACCACCGCTTTGGTCAGCAGGTCCACCTCCCGGTTCCAATGGGGCTTCAGATCGGGGAGCTCAACATTCTCTTTGCCGATTCGGTTCACCAGATCAGCAAGCACCACAAACGGCTTCGCCAGCCGGTGAGCCAGCACAAATACGCATAGCAGCAGGATAATAAACGGAATCACGGTATACGTTACGATTTTGCGCAAATGGGCCAGCAGCTGATCCTTGATGACTTTGACCGGTGACACCACAACAACACCCCAGCCGTTAGCCGGAACTGCCGAATAACCAGCGAGCATCAACACGCCCTTGGTATTACGCCCCATCATTTCCCCGCTCTTCCCTTGCATCATCAGCTGCACAACCTCGTTGTCACTTACATCCTCGTTCATTCGTGTTTTGTCGGGATGGAAGAGCAGATGCCCTTCCGAGCTGACAATATAGTAATAGGAACCCGATTCATCGACGGTATTGTTCCCGAATATCATGTTCAGGATATTGTAATCCTGGAGATAGACTGTACCCCCGAGCTGACCCAGATATTGTTTGTCCTGGTTATACAGCGGTTCACTCATGAAAAAAAGAATTCTGCCGGTCGTGGACGAAGTATAGGACGGTGACAGGTACTCATTCTTCAACCGCAGCGCTTCCAGCACCGGAGGTGACATAATCTGCTTGCCTATCATTCCAAGGGCAGACGGTGAATTATTCAGCACCTTCCCTTCGGCATCTACCCGGATGATTGAATTAAAGTAATTGCTGCTGTTGCGCATTAAATCAAGATATTCATCTATAGCTTCCGGCCCTGCTGACTCCATGCCGGAGATTTTGTCTGCACCATAAATCAAGCTGCTGCGCATTGAAAGGATAAGCGAATCCACCGTTTTGCTCATTCTGTCTGCATTGGAGTAATTCAGACTAAGCGTGGTAGCCATCAGGGATTTCTTCTTGGATTGGTAAGAGCCAACAAACAGAATCGTTGTTGTGAGCAGAAACACCATGGTCACCAGGGCCATGAGCAGCAATGTTAGACTGAGTTTCCTTTTAGGTTTATGTTCTGCTCCTTTTGGTGTAGGCATTCCTCAACCTCCTTGTCTGCCTGAGCCCATATGGTTTAATTATATACGATTGGGAAATGGAGTACACAACCAGTTTGAGTTCCATTTTCTTCCCTGAAATTACATCTTTACGCTAGGATCCGGGCATCCTGTCTATTAGGTTCGATCACATTGCAGGAGGCCAGAGTCGATATGAATAATCAACGAATCAGAAAAGCGCTAACCGGGAAGGTTGCCCTGCTCTTCCTTCTCGCATTCCTGCCGTTCCACCCTTCACCCGCAGGAGCAGCGGCAAAAGGTACGCCGGGAGATCAGCAAAACTTAACCTTCGTGCTTGTCCACGGTGCATGGGTGGATGCCAGCTTCTGGGATGAAACGGCGGCAGAACTCCGCAAAATGGGCCATACCGTCTATACTCCGGAATATGCGGGTCACGGCGGGGACAAGAATACTATGGTCACGCACGAACAGGTAACGAAGTCCGTAGCGGATTTCATTAAGCAGAAGGATCTGCATGATATTATTTTACTCGGGCACAGCTTTGGCGGTTCTGTTGTTCAGAAGACCGCTGAGCTGGTTCCGGAACGGGTTAAACGGCTTGTGTTCTTTGATGCTTTTGTACCGCTGGACGGGCAGAGTGTGGCCGACCAGTTCCCTGCTCCGGTACAGCTGCTGTTCGAGGGGTTGCGGAAAGCCTCCGGTAACAATACGCTCATGCTCCCTTACCCCTTATTCCGTGATGTGTTTGTGAATACAGCTACTACTGAAGAAGCACAGGCTTTGTATAAAAAAGTCATTCCCGAGCCTGCCGGTCCGGCTTTTCAGAAGCTGGATCTGAAGAAGTTCTACAGTCTCGATCTTCCCAAAAGCTATCTGTTCCTGACCGAGGATATGGTCCTGCCGCAGGGAGCTGCAGGAGGCTGGCATCCGGGTCAATCCGGCCACCTGGGTATGTTCCGCTATATAGAGGGAACCGGAGATCATCTGACTACTGTGCATACCAAGCCTGCGGCCATTGCCGGCAAAATCGTTCAAGCCAGCCGGGAGTAGATTTCATTAGGATACCGTATGATGCAGAGATAACGAACAACTGAAAAAGAGCAGATGGAAGGGGCTACCCCATTCCATCTGCTCTTTTTTTGATGAATATGAATATGTTTTACCAGCCGTTCCACCGGATTAGTGAAGTAATCTGGGCCAGATGATGGCGGCTATGCCAGATATATCTTTGAATTGCGGCATCCAGCGTCAACGTGCCCAGACCGGCACTTACGAAGCTTCGATCATAATCACCCGGCTTCAGTGAAGTAAGCAGGGTTGCGAATCTCCGGTTAAGCAGCTCCACCAGCTGAAGTGAGGACTCCGCCGGTTCATCCGTATAATCGCTCTGCTCCGCCCAGAGATCCTGTCTGTAGCTTGGTACCTGCGGTGCTTCTTCTGTCAGCCCCCGTTTGAAGCGCAGATAGGCATACATGCCGGTATCCGCCAGATGATGTACGACCTGACACACTGTCCAGCCGCCCGGACGGTAAGGCGTGTCTAACTGCTCCGCCGTTAGCGGCCCTACAGCCTCCCTAAGTTCAGCCGCCAGCTGCTTCATGATCCGTATGGATTCTTGCCGCGCTTCTTCCGTGCGGCTCTCCACAGCTGTAAATTTCCCGATCGGATACTTCAGTAACTCCAGTTCCTGCTCTGTCGGTTTGTGGTTCATTTCCCTCACGGCTCCTCATTATTAATCAATGGATATCGGACTACTCGCTATCGATATCAATTCATAGACCTCTTCCAGGGTTCCCACTGTATAATCCGGCTTCACCCCATGCTTCCAGGCGAGCTGCTCCCGGTTGATCCAGCAGGATTTGATTCCCGCCCGGGCTGCTCCCAGCACATCTGATGCCGAGTCTCCGATATGGAGAATCTGCTCCGGCTCCACACCATAATGGGCGATAACCTCAGTGAACATCCGGTTATGACTGTCATTCTTATAAGACTGGTACCTTTCGGAAGTGAATAAAGAGATAGGATAACTCCGGTAGAAGTCCGGAAGCATAAGCTCATCGGTATCACTGACAATGCAGACCTGATACTCCCCGCAGATCCGCTGTAGGAAGGCTTCGGTGTCCGCATACATTGCGGACAGCCGGTGCTGGGCAAACAGGTTATCAACAGCCTGAGAGCAATCATAGTCCAAGCCATACTGCATGAATACTTGCTGAAATCCTCTGCTGTATATTTCCTTGCTGCTGATGAAGCTGCCCGCCTCCCGTGCTTCGGTTGATACAGCGAAATAGTGGCTGAGCAGCTTGCTGCCCAGCTCCCGGGACTTATTTTCGCTGAATTCCTGCTTAAGAATCGGCTTCCAGACTTCTGCCCGCCTCCCCTGAATATTCACCAGAGTCTGGAACATATCCAGACTAATAACCTTGAATGTCTGCATGGACCCGTCTCCTCTTCTGATCAGGAATTGAACCTTGCCGTCACGAACACCGCCGGTGAATTCCAATAAATGGTGACCTCATTCGTCGAGTAGCTGTCTTCATGATCAACGAAACACTGGGCTGCCGGTTTGCCTTGCAAGTGCTCCTGCACATATTCATCATGAAGCCCGCGGTCAGGTCCCCCTGATACCAGACCCGGAACGGGTTCTGCTATGTTGTCTCCCACGGATGGGCGGTGATGCGGATGCATGACCGCGTGTTCACCGAAGCCGGTCACGTAGCTGATGCCCAGCACATTGCGGCCGAGCAGATAATGCAGATGATCCAGTGCACAGGCCGCATATTCAGTCTCCCCGCTGAAATGCTCCGCCGCCAGCAGCAGCATGGCATTATTCATGACCAGCATGTTGCTGCCCCAGATATAATCCTCTTCCCGCAGCGAGATTCTGTAACCATCCTCCCGGCTCTGCCGGAGGAGACGCGCGGCTTCAGCCACCAGCCCCTCCTTCAGCTCCGCATACAGAGAAGCCTCAGCTTGCTCTTCCCCGTTCAACAGGTATGCCAGTGTGCCATAGCCGCCCATATCCGCCCAGCCGAGGCTGTATTTCGGGAATGGAAGCTTCGCCAATTCTCTGGCTGCGCTATGGTATTGCTCACCGCCTGTAGTCCGGAACAGCTCCGCCGCTGCCCAGAAGCGCTCGTCGTGATCTTCCTCATCACCGTATTCCCCGGTCGTAATACCCGGCGGATTAGTGAAGCCCGGCTCCGCCGGATGTGCCTCCATCCAGCTCCAGGCAGCCACCGCAGCTTCCAGGCACCGGGCAGCATAGACTTCATCGAACGGCTTATAGACCCGCGCCGCCATCGCCATTACACCGGCGAAGTCACCTGTAGCCGTAGCGGACACCGGGGAGAAATACAGCTCCGCCGTATCCTCTTCCGGCATCACATCAAGCCCCGGGAAGTTCTGTGTGGTCAGCTTGTGGTACACAGCACCGCTGCCGCTCTCCTGCATTTTGAACAACCAGTCCAGCTCCACTTTACATTCCAGCAGTACATCCGGCATCACGCCGTCACTCTCCGGCAGTGTACATACACCGGCAAATGCCGCAGGATACAGCTCCCAGGCCAGCAGCAGATCGGCAACGGCCTTGGCTCCGGGCCCTGAATATTTCCCGTAATCACCGGCATCATGCCAGCCTCCGCAGCTATCCAGCTTCAACTCCGGCTGGCCGATTACCGTTCCTGCTGCCAGATGACAGGACTCATGTCCCCAGGGTCCGGCGTACTCTCCGCTTAGCTCCACTCCGCAGCGGTAATAATAGAAGGCTTTCAATAAACCCTGCTGCAGCTCCCCGTAAGGCTTGTCTGCAATCATAAACGCAGCCGAAGCCTGTCCATCCTCACCTTCAATCCGGTACTTGCCCGGAGCCGTCACGGCGGAGAATACACCGGTATGTACACGGCTCCCGCTTGGCTTATCCTCCACTCCTTCCCCTGTCTGTCCGCTAAATACAACGCTTCCAGTCTGCAGATCAACTACCCGGAAACGGGACACCTCTCCGGTAAATAGGGCAAGCTTCTCCCCTGCACTGGAATAACCCGCCTGGTTCACTGTAATGGTACGAAGACGCTGTTCACTCACCTGTCATCTCTCCCTTGTTCATAGTTTCTGCCAGAAACACTGCAACACCATTCTCATTGTTGGATGCGGTAATCCGATGTGCGACAGCTTTGAGATCCTCATGGGCATTCTCCACCGCGACACCTGTTCCCGCTGCAGCAAACAGCCCCAGATCATTCAAATGGTCGCCGAAGACAACAACATCCGCTGTATCCAGCCCCATATGCTGTGCCCATAGCTTCAGCCCCTGGCTCTTATTCGCATCCGGATGGCTGAATTCCAGGAAATAATGATCTTTTATGTATATATCCTTCATGAAATGAATATGTACCTCTGAACCGAACCGGTCAAGCACTTTCTGATGCAGCGGGGCCAATTCCTCCTGCCGTCCGATGTAAGTTATCACCACCGTCCGGTGATCTGCCGGACAATCAAGCCGCTTCACCTCACGGAAACGTACATCATTCATACGGGACTTGTAGAACTCCACATCTCCTGTGCGGATAGGCGCTTCATACAGCACCCGCTCGCCGTCCGCTGCATCCAGCAGGAAATGAAACGGTGTAAGTTCAAATTCCCGTCCGATGTTGATGATTTCCCCGGAAATAACGGGGTCCAGCCAGTAACCGGCAATCACTTTGTGCGTCATGCTGTCATAGATAAGTGCCCCATTATAAAGAATAAGCGGATATTTCCAGGAAATATCCGCAGCTACGATGTCTGCACTGATGAACCCTCTAGCTGTAGCGAAGCTGATTATCATTCCTTGTTCCATCGCTTCCGTTATTACCCGCACTGTGTAAGCAGAGAGTTTTTGTTCCGAGTTCAGCAGGGTTCCATCCAGATCTGTAACATAGGCCATTCTGTGCATGAGCCTTCCACCCTTCGACTTCGGAATGGCTATTCCCCTAACAGCTTAATAAAGTTTGCCGGCAGGTTAAACTGCTGATTATTGAGGATAATCTCCCGCAGTCCGGAGAAGGAATCCTCGTCCTCCTGGGCATCCTTGATTTCCTGAATCTCACGGTGCAGCCGTTCCATCTGCAAATCGAGTGCGTTCGCTTTGTCTGCCGCATTCTTGAGTTCACGTGTCAGATGCTCGGGAACCGCCTGGCTGTATTTATAGAAAATTTTATGTTCCAGACTGGCCCAGAAGTCCATGGCAATCGTACGGATCTGCACCTCTACACAGACATGCTCCTGGCAGTCAGACATAAATACCGGAACCTCTACGAGCAGGTGCAGGCTCTGGTAACCATTCGGCTTCGGGTTCTTGATATAATCTTTGACCGCCAGCACCTTGAGATCGTCCTGCTTCTGCAGCATGGCACTGACCTGATAAATATCCGAAATGAACGAGCAGGTGATGCGCAGTCCGGCAATATCCTTGATGCTGGATCTGATCTGTGCGAGTGACAGCTCATTGTTCTTGCGCAGCATTTTATTCATAATGCTCTCCGGGGATTTAATCCGCGACTTGGTATGCTCGATCGGACTGTAGTCGTGGAGCAGCTGAAATTCCTCTTTGAGAATCTCAATCTTGGTCTCCATTTCGGCGAGGGCGAATTTGTAAATCATCATAAACCGGGTAAGCTCATATTTAATCTGCTTGAATTTCTCTAATTGATTGTCGGCATTCATTGTAATTTCTCCTTTATGCTGCTGCACAGAATTGCTATAGTAATCTCTCATTAATCATAGCCAATCTATTCCCGGAATACAAACCGGCAAGCTATACCTTCTTCTAGTTGCGCAAAAAACGGATACACCATCCCGGGGGGACGGTATATCCGTTCATAAGAACCGGGCGCTCTCCAGAGAGGCCGCTTATCCGGCGTATCAATTAAAGACTTCAACTACAGACAGGCTGCGCTCACGGGACAAATCTCTGAAGCCCTCGTCTACCTTTACCAGCGGCTTGAACAGATCCAGCGGGTTATTCATTACAATCATACCCATTTCGCCGTTGCTGAGCTGAACATTCTTACCTACGAAGCTTGGCAGCAAATGTCCGGTAAGTGCCTGTACAACCGTTCCGTTCAACTGGCCGAAGCCCATCTCATGTACCTTGCGCAGTACTGTAACCAGTCCTTGCTTCGGACGGTTCAAGGTTGAAGTGGTCAAGGACATATATATGTTGGCTACGGTAACAATTTGGGTGTAAGGGTGAATATTATTTTTGAGCAGCTGCTTCGGATATCCAGAGCCATCCTCATATTCATGATGCTGCAGCGCCACGAGTGCTGTAACCTCATCCAGCTTGGAGCCGCGGATTAGATCATAACCATAGGAGGTGTGGCGTGCCAGTTCCTCTATTTCAGAACCGGTTAGAATACCCGGTTTGTTCAGGATAGACAGGGGAACCTGGCTTTTGCCGATATCATGAAGGTAGCCCGCGCGGCTGATCAGATAACGCTCCTCCTTGGAGTAGCCCATCCATAATGCAATATAATATGATAGTAAGCCAACCTGTAAAGAATGATGGTATGTATCAATGTCATCCCGGTCCAGCAGAAGCAGCAGGGAGACTACGTCCTTTTGCCCCTCCAATGTTTCCAGAAGCGGTTTCAATGTATCATCGACCATGGACTGTGAGAAGCTCCCCTGGGTCAACGCTTCCAGAAAAATAGATTCATAATTCAGGATAGCGTGATCGAAATCATCATGCAATCCGTGACTTTGCTCTTCTTCACTGCCCGTTTGCTGCATACTGCGCGGCTCAATATCCACATAATGAATTTTGTGCCGGATGAGGATACTAATCTCCTCCCGTTCAACATGCGTCCCCTTGGGGAGAACATGCAGACCTACACCGTTGAAAGTGTCTGTCATAAGACAATCGCCGTGTTTGAGATCCGTGACATGTACTTTCAAGTTTCAGCACTCCTTTAGTTTATAGGAATATTCCGTTATGCTCCACTTGATCATAGTCAATAGACCCCAAAGTAACAATCCGGTGAAAGTCACAATCTGCCCTTAATATAGTTCAAATGAATCCCTGTCTTAAGCCGCCTTTCCATTAAATATTCACATCCACTTCACAAATCTCTTATATTTCAGCTTGATTCCGTTGGCTTCCGTCCAGTTCATCAGTCTTTTCATGTCCTCCTCCCGGTCTTCGATGAACCTGAAGCACAGATTAACCGGGACAATCCTTTTACCTTCGGGCAATATTCCTACTAACGGACCATCTATGTATATTGCCTTAATCTCCTTGCCGGAGTAACTCCGGTTGCGAACTATAAGTGCATCTGTCTCCCATTGGAGACTACTGGCCTTCCGCAAAGCGTTGAATAGAATGAACAGAAAAGCCAGGAGGCTGGCACTCAACCAGAACACCCGGATATAGTAGATATACGGATGCCTATCTGCGTTGGTTATGGGAGTCAGAGCCACGAGCAGCCCCGGGAGAAGGATGCCTATCAATGTCCGAAGGGACATGGGGGCCTTGATTCTGCTGCCGGCGGAGTATTCAGGCATTGTGTTCTCCTTCCATTGAACAAATTTATAGTATAATTCCGTTATGCTTACAAAACGATGCTTATGCTTCCGTAGTCAGTTTTGACGAAGTGATCACAGGGAGCTTATGCTTACAAAACTTTTAGGAGGATCAATTATGTACGAGCATCTGGTAGCTTTCCAATTCAATGAGCATTTCGAACCGGGCAGTGAAGAAGGCCTGATTGCAGCCTTGCTGGGGCTGAAGGATCAGATTCCGGGAATTGTGGAGATTACGGCAGGAGTGAACATGACGGAGGAAACAGAGAATATCCACGGCTATACGCTGGGGCTTCGCGTGACCTTTACAGATCAGGAAGCCCTGCGTCAATACGGGCCGCATCCGGCGCACCGTGCTTTTGTGGCAAGGCTGGAGGGGATTCTGGAGAATGTCGTCGTGGTAGATTACCCGGTTCGCCCGTAGCTTATATCAGAAAAGATTATTCACATCAAACAGCACTTTACCAATCAGTTTGTCTTTGTCTACAAACGGAGTACTCCATAAATGCGCGTCATAGCTGACATTCCGGTTATCGCCAAGGAAGAAATAGTGGTCTGCAGGAACGGTGACTGGTCCGAAGGTGTAGGTCATCGCTTCCTGGAGATACGGCTCGTCAACCACCTCATTATTACGGTACAGGGTACCGTCCTTAATCTCAATTTCATCTCCCGGCAGCCCAATCAGCCGTTTCACATATCTTTTATGCTCATCTCCGGCTACCGGGGGATAGAACACAACAATGTCGCCATGCTTCAGCGAGGAGTTCCAGAGCATTTTGTCCACAACCAGGCGGTCGTTAATCTCAATGGTCGGAATCATGGAGCCGGTCGGTACTCTCATCGCTTCGGCCACGTAAGTCCGGATAAATAAGGATAGAATAATGCCGATTGCAATACTGGGCACCCATTGTCTCAAGAATTTCTTCATAATATGCCACCTCGAATTAGTATAATTAGGCTTCAAAACGTCCGATAATCCGTGACATTTCCAGCTCTGCATCCACAGCAGAATGTTTAGGCAGATGAATCACAAGCAAACCGCCGAAGATCTGCTCCCATCTCCCCTCGTGCTCCGTAACCCGTTCAGTGAAGCTGCGGATCTCCTGCGAAGCAGCCGCTTCTTTGCTAAGCAGCCAGGCATACCTGACGAACCCGGATTTCTGCACCGTTTCTACATAATAGGCAATGCCCTCTTGTTCTCTCACTCTGATAATGTCCCCAAGAGCAATCCCCGGGTTAAAAATCGGCGTTTCTTCAATCCGGTATTTGTCCGGGGCAACCGGAGTCACATCCAGAACCTCAATCTCACGGCCACGCTCATCAAAGCAAATATGTAATCCTACTGTTCCCGGCAATGCATACACCCCAGTTCTGCTTCTGCAAAGATAAGAAATACTGCTAACAATACTCCTCCAAAAGCGTTATCCACCACTGCTTGTTCACCAGATACTTATAACCGGGCGGCAGCAGAAGATAACCATGGACCGGCTTCACGGGTTCCGTAATACCATAGACCAGATCAATCCTCAGTGTGAAGGTACTGATGTTTCTGCCTGTCTGCACCTCAAACTCGTTAATATAATTGTAGATGTCCGGTGCAGCCTCCCAGAAGCGCATAGCAGTCTGCCCCCCCACCTCCATCTCCCACCATTCTATAAAAGCCGGCCACAGTCCGGCACAGGTCTGCCGCAGTGCCGGATCGGCCACAGTCTCAAACCCCGGAGGCTGATGCAGCAGCGGATGTCTCCCCGCCAGGATGCAATCCGTTTTATAACGCACCAGCTCCAGCCACCACTGTTCATAAGCCAACTTCAGCGAATCGGAGTCCGGAAGACCCGGGTCAGAGCCGGAAGCAGGCCACACATGCTGCCCTCCAGGTCCGCGCAATGCCCCGACTGAACAGCCTACATATGATGCGAAGTTCAACCCGTAATCTCCGCCAATGCTGATATGCCATTGATTAGCTCCATTCAGCTCATGCATGACCATTCTCCTCTGTTCAAGTTCAAAATGTGATCTTCCAGACAATTCCCGGCGTCAGCGCCATAGCTAAACTGTAAGGGAAATTCCGGCAGAACGCAATCCTCATCCTTGGGCTGCGGCTCCCAGCTATTTCAGGTTGTCATTCATTTCATCGCGCGCAATGACCTTGCAATGATGCCCTCCAGTACCTTCCAGGGAAGCAGCATTTTGCCCAGCATGAGGACCCGTGAGCCTTTGCCGACAGGATAGCGCAGTTTGGGTGCACGCTTCTCTGTAATCCGCCCGATCAGCTCAGCAACCTCCTGCGGATCCGGCGCTGTCTCAGCGGTCCGCCGGGAGTAGCGCAGCACCTCCTCCAGCCTGGCCTGGTAAGGAGAGCCTTCGCTGCTATGGATTCCGGCAATGCCTTTTCCCCAGATCGGCGTGCGGAATGAGCCGGGTTCCACCAGTACTACGCGGACGCCAAAAGAAAGCATCTCCTGCCGCAGGCTCTCGCTGAAGCCTTCCACTGCAAACTTGGAGGCGGCATACGGTGCATATCCGGGAAAACCGGTCAGCCCGCTGACACTGCTTACGTTGATAATCAGCCCCGCGCGCTGCATGCGCATGATGGGAAGTACCGCCTTGGTTACTGCTATCAGGCCGAAGAAGTTCGTCTCCATCTGCCGCCGCCACGCCTCCATGCTTACTTCCTCCACATAGCCGCCTACAGCATATCCGGCATTGTTCACCAGCACATCCATTCTTCCGAACAGCTCAGTAACCGCGTGGATTGCTGAAGCAACGGAAGATTCATCCGTCACATCCAGCGTCATCAGATGAATACGCTCCAGAACACCTGCCTGTTCAGCCTGCTGAACAAGCTCATCTTTGCGGCTGAGATCCCGCATGGTTGCGATTACCTTATAGCCTCTGCGCGCCAGTGTAAGTGCAGTCAGCAGCCCGAAACCGCTGGAAGTGCCGGTAATGAGTGCGATTGGATCATGACCATGGGGCAAATTGGAAATAGGTTCCATAAGCAACTCCTTTAGTTAGGTGATTATTAGCGGCCTAGCTGCAATGCCAGATAGTTGTTCTTAATATAGTTATATCCCGAGTATACAGTCATGCCCAAAGCGCCATACATCAGTGTCTGGCCGACCGGAAACGAAGTGAACAGGCTGAACGGAGCATCATTCAACAGGATTGCCGAGATGGCCGCAACCTGCAGCACCATTTTCCACTTGCCATATCTGTCAGCTGATAGAGCCAGTCTTTGCGCTGAAGCAGCGATCCGGATGCCCATCATTACAATTTCCCTGGCCAAGATTATAAAAGCAATCCAAGAAGCGATCAAATGCAGGCTTACCATCAGGATTAACGCAGCGGCAATGAGCAGTTTGTCTGCCAGAGGATCAAGCAATTTCCCGAAATTTGTGATCTGATTATATTTTCTCGCGATATATCCATCCAGCTTGTCTGTGGCAGAAGCCACAATAAAGACCAATGCCGCATAGAAAACCCCATGTATTTCAAGATGCTGCAGGATCACCGATTTGCTGATTAACGCATCAGGATAAATGGGAAAAAGTGCAATGAACACGGGAATCAGTAATATCCGGAATAAGGTGATACGGTTAGCGAGATTCATTTTTTGCCTCCTACGATTTGTTGATCCAGACTACAGCTTCAGCTTCTGAATCAGCGGCATGCCGATCCGCCGGAGCAGCTGCTCCAGAAATGACCAGCCGCAGCGGTTCAGCCAGGAAGTGTCCTGGTCGTACACGGCAGAATATTCTATGGCCCCCACCGCTCCCCGATTGCGTTTGAACTGGCCTACACCAGAGCTCTCATGCAGCAGTAGACCGCGGCTTCCGGCAAGCCCGATCAGAACGGCAGACAGCATACGGTAGAGTCCGACAGACTGGGGCAGAGCTGTGTCATAGCCGAAGAGCGGCGCTGTCATTGCGCCATCCCGCTCATAGAAGCCAAGTACCGCATCCAGCCTTCCTTCCTGTTCATGCCGCAGCCCGTAGATCTGCAGCGTCCCCCGCTCCAGTGCCAAGGCAATGAAAGCTTCTGTAAACTGCGGGTTATACGCCGAATACTTGTCAATGTACAGCAGCCTATACAGCTCCACAATCCGGTTAATATCCTCTGGTTTAATTTCAGCCGGGGATACTTCGGTGTACCCGTGTTTGGCCAGCAGACTATGGTCGCGTTTAACGAGCCATCTGGCTTTGGAGCCGGTGCTGTTCTGCTGCAGCAGGTAAATCTGCCGGCTTGGCACCAGCTTGCAGCCGTACCCGCGCAGACTGCCGATGAGGTCTCCTGAAGTTTCTATACTGAGCGAGCGGTACATAATCGTATAGCCGGGATAGGCGTGACGGAGATACTCCAGCAATTCCGTCAGCTGACTGGCGCTGAGCGCAGGATACAGATTGGTGGACAGCAGCCAGTTATTAACCTGAATCACCCGGTTGAACCGTCCTTGTCTCAGCAGCCAGCCCATTCCCCCCAGCATGATGGATAATGCGCCTTCAAGCATCCGGTTGTTCAGCAGAGCAAGCTCCTCGCGCGCATAACTGACATAATGCGTATAGGGGGAACACACATATGAATTATCATAATTGCCATCGTTGACCGTAACCGGAACCGGGATCCCGTCCACTGTCAGCACCTTAACGATGGTATGGACGTTGGAGATATAATATTCCGTATCCCGTTCCAGCAGCGGAGTAATATACTCGCGGGCATACCGCCCATATTCTGTATCCGGCCATTCCAGCTGATCCACCGAATGGCGGTCATATTGAATTACTCTGCTGTTCACAGCTTCCAGCCCCTCTCCACCCGGCGCAGCTTCTGCCTGCCGGGAGTGAAGCTGTACGCTCTGAATTTCAGCTGCGGAGGAATACAGGACAGCCGAGCGAACAGACGTGACAGCTCGCCGGCAATCAGCGGCTCCGTATCTTCCGTGCTGCCCGGCCGTGTGCGGTACGAGATCTCCAGCTCAAGCAAGCTATGCTGGATAACGCGGTAATGCTCAATATCTGCAGAGGCTGCCAGTACTGCCCGGGTGATGAAATCCGGAAACACCGTGACCATTTGGCCGTCTGAAACATGCGGCAGATACAGGATATCATCACAACGGCCTTCAATCCGCTCGATCGCTGTAAACAGTGAACCGCAGGGACAAGGCTCAGCCGCTTCGGTCAGAATATCATTCAGCCGGTAGCGGACTATAGGCTGGACGGATCTGGAGAAATCGGTCACGACCGGTATGAACCGCCGGGATGCCTCATCAAGTACTTCCTTTTCAATATGTACGATGTCCTCATTGAGATGCAGTGTCCCATGACTGCAGGTAGCGCCAAGAAAGCCCTCGGTGCATTGATAAGCCTGATGCACCTTCTGTCCGAAAGTACGCTCAATATGCTCCCGGTCCAGCGGGTCCAGCACTTCCGCGACAGCGATGATTCTGCGCGGCTGCAGATTCAGGCTGCCTGACTGCCGTGCTTCGGCTAACAGTCTCAGCATGGAAGGCGGTGCGATCCAGATATCCGGGCGGTACTGCTCCATCCGGGCCATGAGCTGCGGAAGCGGCTCCAGCAGATCGAAGTACTGGAACTGCAGCCGGCCCTGCTCCACGGATTCATACAAATTGCTGTTTGCCCGCAGGAAAAAGGCAATCCGCGCACGTCTCCACAGTCCCCCGGGCAAAAGCTTGGCCAGCACGGTGCCGGTCCAGGCTGCCTGTTCGTCTTCTCCGACGAGGAAGATCCCCCGGCTGCCCGAGGTTCCTGAGGACAAACCAACAGTGACGCCTTGAAGGGTAGGCTTGAAATCCCTGCTGTTCTCCGCTTCATAGGCTTCAGCAAACGCCTGTTCCTTCGTGATACCCGCTGTATTCAGGTCATCGAAATTCCCCATCATCAGTGACTTCTCAATCACAGGAAACTTCCGCCATTCAGCCGCCGGAATGCCTCCCCACAGCTCCCTGTAGAACCGTGAGCTCTCCCTTACCTTGTCCACATGGCGCCGGATGCGCAGCTCCTGCCACTGCTCCAGCTCTGCTCGGTTCTTCCAGCGCCGGCCCCATTTGGTGAGAATATAATGTGTAATGACTAGCCTCATCCGCTTCATTTCACACTTCCCGTTCCCCAGAGCGCAAGCGCCTCGCGGCAATGGCTCGGTACGATCCGGATATCCGGAAACCGCTCATGGATCTGGCGCAGCCGTTCAAAATTCTGTTTGTACTCCGCGCGGCTGGACATGATCAGGCCGGCTGCCGGATGCGGCTTGCGGTTCTCCCGGAACGCCCGGCTGGACCAGACCGTATCCGCGCAGAGCAGATAATCATGTTCCCCGGTGGAGACGAACAAGCCAATCATGCCGGCGGCATGGCCTGACATCTCCACCGCCAGCAGGCTTCCGTCTCCAAGCAGATCATACGCCTCCGTGAACGGAAGCCCTTCCGGCAGCTGGCGCATAGCCGAATACTCATCTACGGGCAACGAACGGACGTTGAAGTCCTCCGGCAGCAGTCCCGGCAGAAATCCTGCCTTCGTTGCCCGGACCGGACCCAGTCTGCTTACGGCATCGTAGGATTTACGCAAATAGATAAACTTCGCCTGCGGGAAATCCTGCACCCCGCCGATATGATCGGCATGGAAATGAGACAGCACAACATAACGAACATCCTCCGGAGCAATCCCGCCTTCCTGGAGCCGCCGCGCAGCGCTCTCTTCATCTGTATACACTACTGGCGTGATCCGGCGGTAGAGCGAAGCCGGCATACGCGCTGTTTCCTGAAAGAACCGGGCACTATAGCCCGTATCGAACAGGATTGGGCCATGCTGCGGATGCCGGATCAAGGCATAGCCTGCCGGAAAACGGGCGGGCTTAAGCGAACCTCCCCGCAGTGTCAGCAGTTCAGGATGCAGGCAATATCCCGCAGACAATATAGATAATCCAACCGGTATCTCTGTAATCATTGCTGTTCCCTCCACCATTCTGCGAAGTTACGAAGACCTTCGTCTAAGGTCACGCGCGGGTGATAGCCAAGCTGCTCCCGGGCCTCCGAAATATCCAGTGTCTGGGAGATTCCCAGCGCGGCTGCCGAATAACGGGTGAGCAGCGGTTCTCCCAGGAAAGGCAGCAGCCTGTGGACACCCTCCATCATCCCTGCTGCGGCATAAGCGGCAGCATACGGCAGCCACCTGGTATGCAGAGGAATATCAAGCAGGGAGAACAAGCTGGTCATCAGGTCCCTGAACATGACCGGCTCACCGTTGGTAATGTTATAGGCCCGCCCGGAGGCAGAGTGCGGGGCTTCACAGCAGAGCAGCATGGCATCGATTACGTTCTCCACACAGGTAAGATCAATTCTTGCCGTTCCGTCGTTCATCAGCGGAACACCCTTGGTCTCATTAGCCGCAAGCAGCCGCGGGAAGAGGGCATTGTCCATCGGGCCGAAGATCGCTCTCGGCCGGAGCATAAATGCTGTAAGCCCGTGCCCTGCTGCCTGCTCCACTACCCGCTCGGCCATAAGCTTCGTCGCGGCATAAGCATTGGCCGGCTTCCCGGGCAGCGGGTCACTCTCCCGGATTCCGAAGCGGTGACGCTGGCTGGAATACACGCTTGGTGTAGAGATATGAATCAGCCGCCCTACACCCTGCCGCTTGCATCCCTCGGCAATATGGCCTGTCGCTTCCACATTGCATGCATAGAAGTCCCGGTATTTCCCCCAAGGCGAAGACAACGCCGCACAGTGGAATACGAAATCCATCCCCTGACAGGCACGGTCTGCCGTTTCAGCATTCCGCAGGTCCCCGGGAAGGAATACCGCTCCTTCCTTCTCAAGCCGTCTCCCAAGCTCAGGATTCCGTCCCTGCCCGTAGACCTCCCAGCCCAGCTTAACCAGTCTGCGTACGGTATGCTGCCCCAGAAAGCCGGTCGCCCCTGTCACCAGTGCTTTTGTCATCCTTCACCATTCCATTCTATATCTTCTGTCAGCGCTTCTGTAATTGAAATCCGGTGCCGCCAGGCAGTCTTCTGCGCGGCATAGACCACACGGAACTGCTCGCGGAAAGGACGCTGGTCATCCTTCCGGCAGATTACATCTTCTGCCCCGCGAAATGACCGCAGCCAATTGCTCCAGCCCCCGCGCCCCGGCTTCAGTCCGCAGCCGAGCATGGGCAGAGTCAGCATAGCTCTTCGGCCTGAGCGCGGAATCAATACCTCTCCGGTCTGCACAAGCATACCGGGGTTCAGCAGAGCCTCCGTTAGCCCCTCCTCCGGGGTGAACAGATGAATCCCGCTGGTCGCACGCGGATTGCATTCAATCGGATACAGAATTCCATCCTCCGACTCTATAAAATCAAACCCGATCTGGCCGCTGAAGCCAATAACTCCGGCAAACCGCTGCACCCATTCCTGTGCCGCTGGGTGGTCAAGATGCTCGAAATATACACTCGCACCGCTCCGGCCCGTCCGGTACCTGCTGTCATACGCTGCATGCGCTACTACCGAGCCTTCATGCACGATACTGTAAGTACAGACTGCCTTGCCCTTGATATACTGCTGTGCCACCCAGGGTGCAGCAGCGGAAATACCGGACGGAGGGGGGATTTGTCGCTGCTTCTGGCTCCGGGACCCTGCGGCATCACCGCTACCAGGCAGGATCACTTTAGAGGCAAACCGGGAAAAGGCCGGTTTATAGACCTGCTGTTTACCGTCCGCCGCAGCAATCTCTTGGGTCCGGTGCCACTCGGCAGCGCTGATGATTAGAGTAGTCTCCGGGACGGCAAATCCAAGAGAGCGGACCCAGTCAATGAACTCCCCCTTGTGATGCAGCCGCGCCAGGATCTCACGGCAGGGAGCAAGCACCCGGCAGCCGGTTATATGCTCAAGTCCAGCAGCGATATAGAATATCTCTTCGCAGGTGGGAATCAGACAGTTAATATTCAGTTCCTCCGTTAATCCGGCGAGCCGCTGAATATAAGCCTGTGGCTGATGCCGGGGAGAAGGCACAAGGAAGCTGGCCTCGACAGCGGAGGACACCCGGCACAGATGATACTCTGCGCTTTCCGCAACGAAGACCCGGTGGCCTGCTGCCTTGAACAGCCTGGCCAGCTCCAGGGCTACCGGGGCGCGTCCGCCGGTAATCAGAATATTCTGATCAATAATCAATAATCATGCCTCCCAAAGACAACCCTGCCGCTGTACCAATCAGCATAATCCGGTCTCCGCGTGTAATCCGGCCCTGCCCTATCGCTTCATGCAGTCCCATCGGTATGGATGCCGCAATGGTATTGCCATGTCCTGCTGTATTGTCGAGGAACCGGTCCTCGGCAATTCCCAGCTTCTTGCGCAGCAGCCGCATAGCCATGGCACTGCCCTGATGAGGAATGACCAGACGGAAGTCACTCATCTGATTACCCGTAGCTGTAAGCATTTCACTGATGAAATCCGGAAGCAGCTTCGAAGCCTTGCGGAAGATGGCCTGCCCGTCCATATGGAATAAATAAGGCACTGCATTCTCCGCAGTGTATTTCTGGGCATGAAGCCTTGTGCCGCCCCCGGCGATTTCCGAATAACGCGCGCCGCTGCTGTAGGTTTTGAGTGAAGCATGAAGAATCCCTGAGGCATCACCGGCTTCTGCAGGACCAATAACGACTGCCGCCGCCCCGTCACCAAACAGTGCCGAGCTCTCCTTATCCTCCCAGTTGAGCCCTGCCGATGCTATTTCTGTAGCAACCAGCAGTACATTCCTGTATCTTCCCGCTTCAACCATATATGACATAACATCAAGACCTACCAGAAAACTCAGGCAGGTCGCATCGATATCAAAAGCCGGAACGCCGGAATCTGCCTGTCCCATCGCCTGCTGAATGAATACTGCCGTACTCGGAAGCGGCTGCTCCTTGGTCCCGCTTGTACAGACCAGACAATCGATGTCCTCGAAGCTTAAGCCTGCATCGGCCAATGCCGCTTCCGCAGCTTTTGCCCCCATCATAGAAGCAGTTTCACCTTCACCGGCATAGTGACGGACGCCTACTCCGGTAATTTTATTAACCCAGCCCGCAGGTGTGCCAAGGACAAGATCAAGCTCCGCGTCACTAATCTGGCGTTCCGGCAGATATTTGCCTGTACCTTTTATTTTTACATGTCTAAGTTGCATCCTGCATCCCCTATCCTATGAGTACCTAGATGTCGAACTTTATATATTATTGTAAACTATAGATATATTCTACTAGATTTCCTGGCCAAGTCATATAAAAAGAAGCATATCACAAATAAGAACTAATGTTCTTCGTTTGCCTTGACTATCCATTCCTTCAGGGTTATAGTAAATAAACAATAACATACGCTAAGCGGGAGAAGCACCTCGCAGGATCGGCAGTTCATGCCTTTCTTGGAGGTGCTTCTTTGTGTCCTATGGTGTTGTATTGGCAAATTAATGATGACAGGAGCGGAATGGAATGTTGAAATTGAACCGTTTTACCAGCGAGTTTGTAAAGAGAATCACGGTTATGCTGATCCTGCTGACACTTTGGCCTGGTGTTGCCCCTCAGGTTTCTGCTGCTTCAGACTGGGATTCAGCACTTGAAGAGATTCACAATCTTTATTCGGCTTATACGGAACTGCAAGTAGTGTTAAAGTCGGAAATTCAGCGGAATCAGGAGCTGCGCAAGCAGAATAATACGGCGCTCACAGCGGTTAATGCCAAGCTGCAATCCACAGATGCCGCCCAGCTTGCCAAGCTGCGTGCTGCAGCCGAAGCCATGCAGAAGAAGCATGCCCCAGTGCTGGAGCAATACACTTCACTTGGTAAACAGGCGGCAGCTGCGCGCAAGGCCAATAACCTGAAGAGCGCCACGCTCCTTGAGATCAAGCGCAATAAGCTTAAGCCGGCCGCAATTGCAGCGCGGGCTGAGGTAAAGGTCACAACCTCTGCACTAGCAGAAGCCAAGTCGCTTGCTGCTGCAAGAAATAAGCCTGCTAAGGATGCCCTTGCACCCATTGCAAATCTCAAGAAACAGATCACCGCCCAGAACAAGTTGTACTCAGCCATGCAAGCCGAAAGAAGCGAAGCTGACAAACGCTACAAAGCCGCCGTCAAGGCGGGAGATGCCACCAATGCCGCGGCTGCGATGAAGCTGTCTTACAGCAAAATGGGTGAGATCCGGACAATGACCGGACGTATGTACAGCTGGGAACAGCAGATCAGTACAGCACTCCGTTCCGCAGAATTGAAGCTGCCGAAGTAACTTGTCCCGCAGAATCAGAGCAGCTTCACCAGCCAGCAAATGATGTAGGCTCCCGGAACAAGCAGTGCTTGACCCAGCAGTGATCCCAGAAAGCGTGAGCCCATCAGCAGAACATAGATTTTGCCCAGCTGATCACGGTATTCCACATTTTCAGTCGCCTTATGGGTAATGATTCCGAGCTGCGGGTCGATGAACACTGTCAGCAGGATCGTCGCTAACCCGTTTATCAGACCCGAAGCCTGGGATGCAGTTGTGCTTAAGTCAGGCATTAGTTTGGCTGCATACATGGAGGATAACACCCCAACGGTATAGAAGGCCGTAACGAATATATTCATTACAATGAACCGTTTGGGAATACCCAGATAACGGAAGCTGCGCAGCCTTACCTTCGGCCTGCGGATATATTTCCGCGTATTCTTGAGCTGGCCGACGGTTACGCTGGTCAGGAGCTTCGGAATGGAGCCTTCAATCTCAAGCTTGGAGATGATTCTTCCGAACAGCCCTACGAAGGTAGGAAACAAGGCGATGGCTATTAATGTGCCCAGTGAAGAAGCCAGCATAATAATCCGCAGATAGTTGAGCAGCGGAAAGCTGTCATCTATTTTGCCATAGTCTACGAATTTGGCGGTTAAAGGAGCCTGTACCATATTAGCCGTTCTGGAGACCAGCACAATGATACCGGTCAGGGATAAGGCGATGGCAATCTTATTCAGCTTCACTCCGGCAAACCGTACCGAATACGATAACGTCTCAGCAGTGTGAATGATCAAGGTCAGCAGGCATACCACGATTAAACTGTTCGTCATTTGCAGTTACTCATCTCCAAATCAGGCAGCGTTCGGCGGATTACCGGCAGTCTCATTCCAAATTATTACATACCGGCATCGCCTCACTTAATATATATTCTTCCTCCTGTATATTCCAGAATCAATTTTGTAAGATTTGGTCAATTACATAGCAGAAGAGTATCCCGGCCGTATACCGGACAAGATCAATCCCGAGGAAACCCTGGCCCAGAATCAGTCCTCCGGCTGTTGTCGAGCGTACATGTATAATCCATTCCGCCTGATAGAGCTGGCTGAACTCAATCCCGAAGC
Source organism: Paenibacillus sp. FSL R10-2199 (assembly GCF_038000235.1). Taxonomy (NCBI): domain Bacteria; kingdom Bacillati; phylum Bacillota; class Bacilli; order Caryophanales; family Paenibacillaceae; genus Paenibacillus; species Paenibacillus sp. FSL R10-2199. Next base: position 6,115,350 of record NZ_JBBOBO010000001.1, read on the forward strand.
TGAAGCACAGGCTGAGTATAAGCGACACCTTTAGCGGATACCGGGTCAACAGCACCCGGAAGGCAAGATATATCATCCCTGCCCAGATCGCATCCCCAAAATGTCCGCTGACAAAGCGCGGCAGCTGGTCAGCGTATGCTCTGGTCCCAAGGCCCAGCATAACAGCGAGCATTACTGCGCCGCAGTAGATCAGTTTGGATCTTATTACCGGATTATGCAATGGAATTACTCCTTTGTATTGAAACTGCTGAATCCTATGGGAACAATATCTTCATTTTGCTTAAATGGCAGTGCTCTACTCAAAAATAACTTTCCGTGTATCAGAGGCATCGCTCACAAACAGCTTCGGGGGATACGGGATGGCTAACTCAGGCAGTTCATCTTCCTTGAAGAATTCCAGTTCTTCCGCCTCCCCGTCCACACTTCTCAGATGTCCTTTGACGATGACGCATTCAAACACAATCACCGTGTACTCCACCTGATCACCATTGGAATATTCATACCTGAATTTCTCTCCGCCGAATACTCCGAGGATCTGTTCAGGGGTGACCATCAGGCCGGTCTCTTCGAACACCTCTCTGCGGAGCGCTCTGGATGGTGTTTCTCCAGGCTCGACCGCCCCTGCGGGCAGCCCCCACAGCGTCTCATCTTTCTTGCGGATCAGCAGAATTCTGCCTTGTTCATCCCGCACTACCGCCGCTACTGACGGCATCATTAATAACCCGTTGCCGGTCTTGCCGCGCAGTTCCCGGTAATAGTCAGACATTGGCATGAAGATTCCTCCTAAGTTTGATTTAGCATTTTATTATAACCCTTCATTCCGGCCTAAAGCTCATCCTTGCGAAAAGAAACCGGATTAACCTTGAAGTCTTCCGGCTGATTCTCACAATCAGACAGCTCTACCTTGTAGAAATCTCCGCTATCGGCTATCCGGACCGCTTTGCATACATATTCTATTTTCCCATTGTACCCGGCCCCATCCCGGCTGCTATCCACCGTCCAGTGCACCACCTTACCGTCATCATATACATCATGAATAAACGGTCCGCTATCGACACCCCACCGGAGCATGGTAAGATTATCTCCCTTGCCTTCCTTAAATCTATGTATCATTTCTCTAATTCTGTCCAAATCCAGCTGATCAAAATGCGTAATCAAGTTACGCTGATCCCTGGCTAGAGGGACTGGCTTATTGATTTCCCGTATCCATAACCCTGAGAGTAAAACTATGATCAGCGCTTCCAGAATGATAATAGCCGGATAGTATTTCTTGAATTTCTTCATATTCCCTCCCGCTCCGGGGTATATTAGGCAACCCGTATACCTCTTATATTTGACACGGTTGTAAGATATTCCTTGTCTGTGCGTAATCCGAACAGATCCATAACGCAGTCCACTTCCTATATTTTTGGATATAAATATTTCTTAAGTCTTAAGGTTATCGTATGATTGCTTTAACAGCTAAAAAAATCAAATCAATCTGACGAGGAAAAAGGTGACTGAAATGGAACGTAAGATTGTAATCAAAACAAACACGAAGTCCTCATTACCCGCCGGCATTAGTATAGAATTCATGGACTACCTGTTTCAGGTTATGAATGAATATGATCAAACCTTAAAGGGACTTAAGAACAGATAAGAGTGAGTTCTTTTTCATCCTCAACAGAAATAGGCCAACCAAATTGCTCTGGCTGACCTATTAACACAAACATCCCCTAGACTAATTATCCCTCACCAAGCTCCAGCTGCTCCGTAGGATCCAGCTCCCTCAGCCCGCGCCGACGGGTACGGAAAGTCCACAGCAGATCTGCCGAGAATAGCAGCATAGCCAGCGGAATCACCGGTGTCCATACCTGCTCAACATGCAGATACAGGAAATGAACCAGCGGCTGCAAACCATAGATACAGGCAATAGACAACCCCCACCAGTACAGCGAGAATTTCAGGCAGATATGTCCCTGCAGCTGATATGGCATTCCCGAATAATCCCACCACTGCTTACGAAAAATACCCTTGAGCAGCCAGCCGCTGACAAACTCAACAGCCGACGGAACAATCAGGGCAAGCATCAGGAATACAGGAAGCGGAAGCCCAATACCCTGTCCCGTCAGCAGCAGCAGCGGCGCACAGCCGTACATGGGTTTGAACGGACCCTTCAAGAAGCCTTCTTTGCGGAAGGTGCCTGCGCTGTAGAGGTTATAACTGCCTTCAAGCACCCAGCCGAGGAAAGAATATACGGTGAAATAGAACAAATACGGACTTATAGCTGCCAGTGCATTATAACTATCTTGCAAGAGTACCGTTGTCATCGTGTTCGCTCCCGCCTCCAGCCCCAGTATTCACTAATGGAAGCTAGTATGCCTCCGGGAAACGGAGGTTATGACGGTAATTTCTGGCGGTCCTCACACGAACAAAATTACCCTAACGGGTGAATCAGCCCGTGCTATGCAGCCTTACAGCTAATGTAGATTATAAGCCATCTCACATTGCTCTTTTCTGACTGCTTTGTTTGGGGTAGCCTCCGGTAAAATCAGGGGCACTTTTGCCCCTTATTCCTGCCTGCGCCCACTTTCAGCTGATTCAGAGGGATTTATCCCTTTAATTTCCTCCTGCCTCCTTCAGACGGACCTGCTACAATTTCCAGAGAAGCTTATCCACAACTGACGAATATCGTAATTTCCTATACAAAGAAAAAGCTGCAGGGTTCCGGTTAGGAACTGCAGTCTTTTATAGGAGTTAATGATTTAGGGCCGAATAACGACCACACTAGCCTTCAGGGTTCATTCCTTGTGCTGCTGTTCTCTCTGCATCTGCATTAAGGGCGGACCTTCCTCACGCTGGCTTCTCAGCGTTTCCAGCTTCATGTCGCTTCGCACACCGAAGCTCGATCCGTACTTTTTCTCGAGGTTGCCTGTCAGGGCATCACCGCGCTTTTGCCGATACCGGCCGTTCTCGTTCCGACTACGCATACTAGGTTTCCTCCCTGCAATTTGAATTGCCTGAGACCTGTGAACCTGCGATGATCTGGAGAATCAAGACGTGATGAGGTTGTACTTCCCTATAGTATACAGTATTTACTAAACCAAGCTCAATATGCCCATGTACACAAGCGCAAACAAACTTAAACCGGATACCCTCGTAAGGAGAGCGTCCTACTAATGTGAAAAAAGACTGTCCCTTAGGAACAGTCTGCTGCATCCATGCGCAATGTATTTGACGCTCTAATTCTTCGGAAGCGGGTCGGGATGAGCGGATTCTGCCGGTTTGGCAACCCAGTCATCGGCTTCCGGTTCAATATCTACGCCATTTTCCATCTTTTTGCGTTCCGCGAGTGAATCACCGTCTTTATTCTCTTTGTTGCGGATGTCTGCTTCATTCTCGATATGATCTGGCATCTGAACTCCTCCTTATGCAAGCTGTGCAGGTTTTGGATTACTTAGTTATAGTTACCCGTTGACCTGTTTTGCAAACATTTATTGCTGGAGGTTATTTAACCCGGCGCTCCAATTGATCCAGCCAGGCCGAGTACAGTGCCTCATACTGCTGAATTGCTGTAGCTCTGTCTTCCGCCGGATAGCTGAGAATGATGCTGTCATCACCAGGATCATCTTCCCCGTAAATTGCATAATAGAAGCTGTTACTTGCATAACCGGGAGCCTTCTCCCCCTTCTGCAAGGCAAGACTCCATGTCTTACTGCCGGAATCTGCATAAACCTGGCCCAAGGGTTTGATTTCACCCCGCGCTCCCTCCAGCGCACAGATCATGAACCCCAGCTCCGGATTCAACTCACAGTATTCGTACTGAACCCCGTTAACAGCAAGCTTACCGGTGTAGGAGCGGGTTTTTTCGGCATAAGCACCCTTCAGGGTCACAGTCACTGTCTTCGCATAATTCGCATCCTGCAGCTTATAGGCGGTCACCTGCATTTCCCGGTCCAGCCGGATCACCTTGGGTGCACTCAGGAAGCCGTAAGCAATAATTCCTGCCAGAATAAGTACAGCAATACAGCCGTAGAGCAATTGTCTCAAACCGGCACACATCCCCTGTAAAAAGCTTCGCAAAGACCATTATTTAACAATAAATAAGCTCTTTGCGGCGGGCAAGATATTTTATCACTCAGCATACTCTTCATCCATACAGTTTCACTATTCGTAATACACGCGAAAAACAATATCCTGCTCGTAATTCCCGAACCCGCGTCCGAACAAGGTTAAACCGCCCCGCCTTCGGGTGGTGTCTTCTGCAGTTAACCTGAAGCTCCACTGGTCCTGCTGCCAGCCTACTTCATCAATGGTGACTGCAGAAATCTGCTGGCCGTCTATGTAAGTTCCCCCTGCATTAATCCTCAGCACCTTCAGCAACCCATACTGGTTCACATCGGAATTCCACCAGGCCGGAGTCAGCCTTCCGCGCTGCACACCGAAATCACCGGGACTGGTCCATTTGCCAAGCGGAATTCCGTTCATCGTAAACGCAATGTCTGAAGGCCATTTCTCATTGACGTGCGGCGCTTCCGAGCCGACCTCCATCGAAATCTCAATCTCCTGTACCGTCTGGTCCATGAACAGATAGTTCGGCACCCTATATTCGGCATAGCCTTTGGCGAACCAGAGAATTCCGGCATCAACCCGCTCCGGGTCCAGGAAATAACGCGGATCATCATAATATCCGATTAGCTTCTCGGTGGTGGCAATGCCGCAGGTCGGTGAAGCCTGAAGATCGGTATAATGCCCCACCGGCACGGAGACCTCAACCACCTTCCGGGCAATGCCTTTGGCTCCAGACAATTTAATCTGCAGAAAATTAGCGGAAAGCGAGCAGTATTTATACGTGCCGCCGTCAATCCGCTTCATTTGGGAGCTGACGATGCCTGCCTTCTGGAGCTTGGCTACGTGGGAGCTGACAATGGCGCTGCTTAGATACAGCCGGGCAGCGATTTCCTTGATATGCATCTCCCGCGCGCTGAGCAGATCAATAATCCGCAGCCGCACTTCACTGGCCAATGCTTCATACACCTTCAGCGATTCGGAATCCGTTGTTAAATACATCCTCTAACCTCCGCACTCTTTGAATTAGCATTTTTATTAATCCTAAATATTTTTATTGCTTAGTATACGCTGTAATCCGTATGATGGAATCATAATTCAGGATACTAGATTAATATTTTCATTAATCGTAATATGACTTCACTACAAAAGGAGCTTAACACAATGAGCATTCAATCCAAGATGATTGTCGACAAGGACTTCAAGCTGGCCGAGGTAGACCCGAGACTGTACGGATCGTTCATCGAGCATCTGGGCCGGGCCGTTTATGGCGGGATTTATGAGCCGGGACATCCTACCGCAGACGCTAACGGTTTTCGGGGTGATGCCCTGCAGGCCATCCGGGCTCTCCGCGTGCCGATCATCCGTTATCCCGGAGGTAACTTTGTCTCGGGTTATAACTGGGAAGACGGCGTAGGTCCCAAGGAGAGTCGTAAGCGCTCTCTTGAATTAGCCTGGTGGACTACTGAGACGAACCAGATGGGTACCAATGAATTTGCCGATTGGGCCAAGCAGGCCGGTTCAGAGGTCATGATGGCGGTCAATCTGGGCACCCGCGGGATCGATGCCGCAAGGAACCTCGTGGAATACTGCAACCACCCTTCCGGTTCCTACTGGAGCGATTTGCGGATCTCCCACGGGTATCAGGCTCCCCACAATTTCCGCACCTGGTGCCTGGGCAACGAAATGGACGGCCCGTGGCAGATCGGAGCCAAAACAGCCGTCGAATACGGCAGACTCGCGAATGAAACCGCCAAAGCCATGCGCTGGGTTGACCCTACCCTGGAGCTTGTCGCCTGCGGCAGCTCGGGCAGCTCCATGAATACTTTTGCCGAATGGGAAGCAACCGTGCTGGATCTCACTTACGATAACGTAGATTTCCTCTCCCTGCATACCTATTACAACAATAATGATGGAGACACGGCCAATTTCCTGGCACGCTCACTCGATATGGACCAGTTCATCGACAGCGTAGCAGCAGTATGTGATTATATCAAGGCTAAGAAGAAAAGCAAGAAAAAGATTTATCTGTCTCTGGACGAATGGAATGTGTGGAAAACGCAGGGGACCAGCCGCGCGCAGCAGCATTGGGAAATTGCCCCGCCGGAGTTCGAGGATGTCTATAATCTTGAGGATGCACTTGTGGTAGGCTGCTGCCTGATCAGCCTGCTGAAGCATGCGGACCGGGTGAAGATGGCCTGCATTGCCCAGCTGATCAATGTCATTGCCCCTATTATGACTGAGAACGGGGGGCCCCTCTGGCTGCAGACCACGTATTATCCTTACATGCACGCTTCAATCTATGGCCGGGGAACGGTGCTGCACCCGCTGATTACCAGTCCGAAATATGATTCCCGGGATTTCACCGACGTCCCTTATCTGGAAGCGGTCAGTGTATTTAACGAAGAGGTGAACGAGGTTACCGTCTTTGCTGTCAACCGTCATCTGGGCGAAGGTATGGAGCTGACCGTCGATCTGCGCAGCTTCGGTGCCGTTGAGGTGATTCAGCATACCATCCTTGAGCATGAGGATCTCCAAGCGGCGAACACCCGCTCGAACCCGGCGAATGTGCTCCCGCATAACCGCGGAACGGCGGCCGCTGACGGCGGCCGGGTAAGCGCCCTGCTTCCGGCAGCTTCGTGGAATGTTATCCGGCTGCGTGTCAACGGGTAATACCTTGCATTAATGGTACATGATCCAGGCAACGAACGGTCCGGCAATGGAGCCGACAATGGCGCATACCGTCATGGCCACAGAGCTCATGGAAACCGACTGCTCACCGTACTCCAGGGCTTTGGCTGTGCCAAGGGCGTGGGAAGCTGTTCCCAGGCCGATGCCGATGCCGGACTCGCCGCGGATTCTGAACAGCTTAATAATATACGGCCCGCCGATGGCCCCCGTGAATCCGGCGATCATTACGAATACGGAGGTAAGCGAGGAATCTCCGCCCAGATTGCTGGAGATCTGGATGGCTACAGCGGTTGTGATTGATTTGGGCAGGATGGAGAGCACATACAGCTTGGAGAAGCCGAGTCCGGCTGCCAGCAGCAGACCGCTGAACATTCCGACGAGCAGTCCGGTCACCGTTCCGCCAAGAACGGCCGGGAGGTTCTTCCACAGTACGTGACGCTGTTTGTACAGCGGATAGGCCAGGGATACAACCGCCGGTCCAAGCAGGCGGTTAATCCAGTCGCCGCCGATCATATAAGTCTCATAAGAGATATGGAAGCCCATGAGCAGCACGACTACAGTGAACGTTGCGGTCAGTGCTGGCAGCAGGACAGGAAGACGGTAGCGTTTGTATAACATGGACATGAAGAGATAGATGAGAACATTCATCAGGACAAACCCAACGGCCAGCAGAATTCTCATGCTTCCTTCCCCTTCCCTTGCAGGCTGCGGGCACGATACGTCCGGCGTTTCAGCCTTTTGGCGCTGCGGCTGGCAATCCACTGGCTGGAATGTGCCGTGACGACCATGGTCAGTACACTGCTGACCACCAGAATGCCAATCAGGAGAAGCCCTCTTCCGCTGAAGATATCCAGATGGTTCATAATGCCTGCGGTTGCCGGGATGAAGAACATGGGCAGATAAGCCAGAATAAAGGATGAGCCGTTCTCGATCAGCTTCACCGGAACAATCTTGAGCAGCAGCAAGACGAATAGCAGCAGCAGCCCTACGATACTGCCCGGAACCGGCAGATGCAGCAGTTTTTGCAAGTAATCTCCGGCCAGGAAGAACATATACAGCAAGCAGACTTCAGCGATAACGCGGATGATTTTCATATTGCAGGAATCCCTTCAATCTTGAAATGGCGGTCACAAGCAGCCTGTTGTTAGTAACAAGCTGACTTATTAAGAGTATCAGAATTTTCAGCAAGTTTTCAAACTTTTTTCGAAGCTTCTATGTATTTTCATAACTCGTCAAAAAAAACAGATGCCGCCCTTATAAGGATGGCATCTGTTTTTAATTGGCTCACACTTCGCCCAAATTGCTGACGCGGCTGCGTTTAGACCCACTGAACCACCTGACCGGCCGTTTGACGGGTTTTGCCGCGCGGCTCATTAACCCGGTAACCAAAGGCCGCCATGCAGGCAATTCCGAAATGTGCCGGGTCCATTATCCCTTCCTCTGTAAGCACCTGCTCGATCTTTGCCTTGTCGAAGCCTTCAATCGGACAGGAGTCGATGCCAATCTGCGCCGCAGCAGTCATCATATTCCCCAGAGCCAGATAGGTCTGCCGTGCACCCCATTCAAATATCGCCCGCTCATTGCCTTCCAGTCCGAAATCGGATTTCAGGAACACATCATAGACCTTCCGCTTACCCTCGGCAACCTCCGGCGGCAGACTCTGCACATCCCGCATTATGCCCTGAATATACTCCGAGTCCGCAGCCATATCACGCGGCAGTCTTGCGAGAATCAGCATGAAATGGCTTGCTGTCGGCAGCTGCTTCTGTGCACCCCAGGCATAAGGAAGCAGCTTCTCACGGATGTCCATACTCTGGACAATAACGAATTTCCAGGGCTCGAAGCCGAAGGAGCTCGGTGACAGGCGGCCTGTTTCCAGGATGAACCCGAAATCCTCTTCGCTGATCTTTCTGCTGCTGTCAAATACCTTGGTAGCGTGTCTGTATTCATAGGCGGCCAGAATTTCCTGCTTGGTTGTTGCGGTTTCTTTTACTGTAGTATCCATTTCACTTACTCCCTTTCTGTGTATCCTTCAGGTTTGGAATTGACGTTATCCTGCTCACATGCTTATAGTAGTGGATAGATAACCATTCGTGAAGTACGCACATTTTTGATAGGTAGTATACAAAATGATACTTAAGGAGTGTTCTGTTATGCGTGACCGTAAAGGCGGTTTCGGAGCTTGCCCGGACGGCCAGGGCGCCGCTTGTCCTGTTGAATTCACCCTCGATGTCATTGGCGGCAAGTGGAAGGGTGTGCTTTTATACCATATGATGGATTCAACGAAACGCTTCAACGAGTTCCGCCGGATCTGTCCCGGCATCACGCAGCGTATGCTGACACTGCAGCTCCGTGAGCTGGAGGAGGATGGCGTGGTTCACCGCGAGGTGTATCATCAGGTTCCGCCGAAGGTTGAATACTCGCTGACCGAATTTGGCCGGACGCTGATTCCGATCATTAAGCTGATGAGGGATTGGGGCACAGAATACCAGGCGAAGCAGCAATCCGCAGACCGCTGCCCCCCTGGAAATGGACATTTAGAGGAAGAAGCATAATGAATCCGGTGCAGCAACCCGCTGCACTTTTTTTTGTACCATTACTCACGGTTGTTCAAAAAAATCTTCGGCCTTCTGTTTATGCTCCTCCTTCACCTGACCGGCAATCGCCCGGATGCCTGCAGCAATGACCGCTGCATCATCCGTGAAACCGAGTCCGATCAGCGCATCGGGAATCGCGTCAATGGGTGAAATGAAATAGGCCAGCGCGCCGAAGGCTATACCTTTGGCCCATAACGGCGTTTTGGCATCAATGGCGCAGTAATACATGGCAACCGCATCTTTGGTGAACGGGATTTTGCCTGCCGCTTTCCTCGTTTTGCTCCAGAAGCTCTTCTTCACCCGCTGCTCATTCTTCTGGCTGTATTCGAAATTCTCCACGACCAGTTCCGCGGGAAGCTTGTCTCCATCCTTATTCATCTGCCATTCCCTCCCATTCCTTAGGCTGCCTTCGCATTCTGACAGCTTAGCACCTTCATTATAACCTTTACACCAATCACCCGCCGCTAATCAGCCTTCCGGTAATTAATCCTTTAACCCAGATGCTCCCGGAAAAAAAGTACCGTCTGCCTGCGCTGATATTCGCTGACCTCATGCCCGGAGAACGGATAATCCATCATTTGCTTCGGTGACTCGATACGGTTATAGGCAGCATAGATGGTCTCCGGCATGCACACAGTATCCTTCCAGCCTGCGGACATCAGAACAGGTACGGTGAACCGGTGCGCCAGATTAACAATGTCGAAATAAGCCAGGTTCTGCAGCACCCGCTCCAGATGCTCCGGATAGCGCTTCAGATAGTCGGCAATCTCGGTGAGCGAGCTGGTTGAATTCAGGACTCCAAAGTCCAAGCGGCAGAGATTCGGTATGTCTGCGGCCACTGCAGCAACCCGGCGGCTCAGCGCCCCGGCCAACAGCGCAATCCCGCCTCCCTGGCTCCCCCCGGTAATGGCAATACGCTCGGGATCAACACCCGGCAGCTGTGCTGAGGTCTCAATGGCACGAACCGTATCTATCGCTACAGCCACATAATAGGAACGTTCCTTCTCCAGCAGCCCCTGGGTGATCCAGCCTCTGACTATCCCTTCTTCCTGCGGCAGCAGATTGCCGGTCTCTCCCAGTTGTCCACGCACATCCACGGCGAGTACAGCATAGCCAAGCATTAGAAAGTGAGCATACCGTTCCGGATACCCCCGGTCGCCGGTGTAACCGGGAAACGTAACAATACACGGCAGATCTCCCCGCTCACTTGTGTCAGCAGCAGGCCGGATGTACCAGGCATGGATGGTCGTTTCCCCATAACCTGTATAGCTTACTTTGCTAACCTCCATGCCCGGATATGGAGTTTCTTCAGGGATTATTGTAACATCCAGCGGCAGTTCCTCATCTTCGGCGAGCAGATCATTCCAGAATTCGTCAATCGTTTCGGGGTCCAGTGTAGGCTCTGGACGGCAATTCTCAAGCTCCTGTTTGCGTTGCTCAATAGCATTCATTCATCGGTTCCTCCTGTTTCTCATAAACTTCTTTATCATTGCAAGACACTGTAAGCGCATTTAATATTATAAATATAAATCCATAGAATTCCAAAGGAGATGTTATTCATTCGTTACGGAACCTTGGCACATACAGCGGGCTGCCTGCCGCTCAAAGAATTGACCGCCACTCTACAGACCTACGATATTGACTTCGTACAGCTCGCCCTGGCCAAAGCCATTCAGGATATCGATCTGTCTCCCGGCAAGCTGAGCCCCGGCCTGGCCTCCTATATCGGTGAGCAGTTCGACAAAGCCGGCATCCGCATTGGCGTACTTGGCTGCTATATCAACCCCATTCATCCCGATCCTGCCATCCGGCGGGTAGAGATTGACCGTTTCAAGGAGCATTTGCGTTATGCCCGCCAGTTCGGTGCACCTATGGTCGCTACAGAGACCGGCGCATTGACGACTTTTCAGGAATTCGATCCTTACCGGTATGAAGAAATCGGCTGGGACGCCCTCAAGGCAACGGTCGAGGAGCTGGCAGAGGAAGCCGAGAAATGGGGTGTATTCCTGGCGCTTGAAGGAGTCTGCACCCATACGCTGTCCTCTCCGGCCAAAATGCGCCGTATCCTCGACGAGGTTCCTTCCAGCTCCATCGGTGTGGTACTGGACCCTTGCAACCTGATTGGCGAAGAGGTGCATCTGCAGGATGAGATCGTAGACAGTGCATTCAGCCTGTTCGGCGACCGGATCATTCTGGCCCATCTCAAGGATATCTATAAGGACGGAACCCGGATCCGCCATGGCGCTTCAGGGCAAGGGCTGTTCCACACCACAGAGTTCCTGAACAAGCTGGAGGCACACAAGCCGATGATCGACGTTTCGCTGGAAGAAGTAACTGGCATAGATATTAAGGACACTGTTACCCTGCTGCGCAATCTGCGCCACTAATCATAAGCTGCCAGTTCAGGAGACGTGCTTCATCCTCCTGCAGTGACTTTGGCAGCGCTACAATCCGGCCGGTATGTCAGGGGTGATCCCTCTGCTGTACCGGCCAGTATTTTTTATATACTCCAGCTGTAGCCCTCCATTCCTGAGCCTCACTCCATAACCCCCATTTGCTGCAAATACGCCGTATATCCGGTACTTTTCGCTAACTGCTGAATAAAATAGTATACATACCGCAGGTTCGCAAGCGATTCTCGAGCCAGAAAGGAAGGGATCATACATGAGATTCACTTTCCCCATTCTTACCTTATGCCATGGCGGGGCACAACGCATGCTCGTGGAGCTCACGAATGGTCTTACTGCCAGAGGGCATCAGGTGGTGATCCTCATGCCGCTTGGAGGCGATGTTTCTTATGAAGTCCATTCCACTCTGCTGATTACCGATTATACGCTGCTCCGTGAATCCGATTTCCCGGTCAGCGATATTATCGTTTCGAATTTTTATACAACGGTTCCGGTATCACAGGCTGCAAGCCAGAATGGCAAGGGCATCCATATCCGCCTGTCCCTGTGTTACGAACCGCTGTTTCTGCCGCAGAATGAGGTATCCTTTCCCTCCTATCATACCACCGATAAGCTGATTGTTCTGTCCCAGTGGCAGCAGGAGTTAATTGAGCTTGGTCACGGCATTAGCGGAAGCATTGTGCCTGTAGGGATCAGCTCCTCTTTTCAAAATATGCATATCCGCCACAAGCTTCAGGAGCCGCTGAACATTACCGCCATCCTGCGCAAAGTGGAGAACGGCTTCTCCTGGCACCGTGAACAGGATTATCTGGTGAAGCAGCTTGATATCGTGAAGCATAATGTTCCGGGGGTAAATATCAATTTCATCAGTCCGCCGGATGAGTTCTACAGTTCGGATTCACTGCAAAAAATGAAGGCCAGCGGCAAATACCGCTTTTTCACGCCCCTGAATGATGATGAACTCTGCTATCACTATAACGGGGCCGATATTTTTGTCAGCTCCAGTATTTTCGATACCGGATCTTTGCCGGGCCTTGAGGCCATGCGCTGCGGTGCTGCGCTTGTGTCCGTATACTCGGGAGGGAATCTGGAATATGCCCGCCACGAAGAGAACTGCCTGCTGTCCTACCGGTACGAGAACCGGATTGCGGAGGATGTCATCCGGCTGATTCAGGACCCTGCGCTCCGTGTCCGCCTTGCCTCCCGGGGGGAAGCCGATTCCCGGGCCTGGACCTGGGAGAACAGTGTCAGGATTATGGAGCAGACCGCGCTTGGCTTCCTGACTGGAAATCCAGTAAACACTCCGCCCAAATCAGCGCTTCTGCAAAGACTAGGCGGCTTCAGATTGCGCAGGAAGTAATCCTGCTCCGGACACGGAAATACAGAAACAGGCCCAACTTGGAAGCACATGAGTTGGACCTCTTCTGTATGTCTGCATCCGCTTAAAGTATGCTTCAATTTCCGAAGATAACATCCTGTTTGTCTAGCCGCGTGTCATTCCACACCGCCGCCAGTGTATCCGGGAAGATCGTTGCCGCAGTAATGTAGTCACCAATCAGCACTGAAGGTATCGGTGAGCTTCCATTCGGATTGGTGGATACATCGGACACTCTACGGTTCGCGAAGGACAAGCCGCTGTTGATGGATTCAGCCACAAACACATCCAGCAGGAAGCCGTTCAGCCGGTTCGTATAATAGATTACACGCACCGTTCCATTGGACGGCGAAACGGTGATCGCAGGCGAGAAGTTCTGCGACCCCGGCGGTGCGCCGGTGATGCTGACCGGCTGCGACCATAGCAGGCCGTCCGGTGAGCGGGAGAAGAATATATCCGCATAGCCCAGCCGGAAATCATTCCACACCGCATATACGAAACCTGCGAAGGGTCCGGGTGATATATCGGCTCCAAGGGCCAGATTCGTCTGTACCCGGAAGGCATAATTCGGGACAGGCAGCGGACTAGGTACCGGGACTGTATTCGCCAGGAAGGTAGCTCCCCGGGTTACAGGAGGGCTAAACGTAACGCCTCCATCCTGGGAGACCCGGATATAGGCATATTTCGGGCCTGGCCCGAGCTGGATATAACCCACATATACCTGGCCCGCAAGCCCGACAATCAGAGCCGCCCGTTCCAGGTCGCCCCTTGGATCGGATATGCGCTGCGGCGGCTCCCAGCTCATGCCCTGATCCAGCGAACGCTGGAAGAAGATGGCGGCATTGGTCGCCAAATAATACAGCGGCGTATAGCCCACATAAGCATGACCCCGGTACGGGCTGGAGGGAGAACGGTCGACCGCAAGAAAGGGTTCGTCGTTATGAACGTATAAACCATACCCCCGCTGGACGATCACCGGCGGATTGAAGGTCAGCCCATTGTCAAAGGTGGTATACGTTGCGATTGTCCCGTCATTGAACTCATTAAAGAAGTGGACAGCGACGATAAACGTATTCGGAAACGTATAATCAATTGTCGGTGCCTCCGCGCTCATAAATCCCGGAGCCTGCGGCAGAATTGTCGCTGACCAGGTCGCTCCGCCGTCTATGGAACGGTAGAAGCCGGTCAAAGCTGTACCGGTACTGGAATCTACCGCTACCGCACACATAATATTAGGGTCCAGTTCATTAACCGCGATTGAAGGCTCAATATGATTGCCTGGCAGTCCTGCGGTAATATTGACATTCGCCAATAAATATCACCTCACTTCAAGTAGGAATAATGGACAGCCGGTCAATGTATGTAAGCTCAGGCTGAAGGATTTGCTCGATGATATTTCCGGCAGCATCTAGTGCAAATACATTCACGATTGTGTTGACTGCACTATAAAAGTTGATCTGTGCTTCGTAATAGTTAGCAGCATTCACCGAATACGTCTGCACAACCAGCTGCTGGGGATCCACTTGAAACAAAGCCTCACCCACTGGTACCCGCGTGAAGCTGCTGCCGATGAAATGAAAGATCTGCAGATTAATATTAATGGCTACGATAATGGAATCATTCAGGCAGGAAATTTGAATCCGGTCGATATGTGACGTTCCGGCGGGCGGATTGTATACCGCTCCCGTTGTATAGGGCATAATTCCCGTACTCCTTCCCGGCTTCTGTCAAACAGAGCATTCATGATTAGCCTTTCTCTTCTCCTCTCTTAACAACAGGCTGCATATCTCTCCATTTCTATGTATATGTAGACCGTTATTTGTCCAATGAGCAAATATATGTAAGAAGGTTGTGATTGGCTAATGAGGAGGACTGAGAAACCCCTATTTGAGCAGATCAGGCGGTTTCACTGCCCAATCGGACCGAGAATCCTTTATAGGTCCCGTTACGCCGCATTTCGGGCTCCAATGAACAATATAAGCGATTCTCAGTCCGCTTCGACGGCAGGGGTGAGTGATCAGCTAATAAAGCCGGGGAACTCCATCCCCGGCTTTATGCTAAGAAACCGACAGCCCCGAGAACACAAGCGGGCCTATAATGGTCGGCGGATTCACGCTGCTAATCGAGGAAGCAATGAGAGCATATCCATAATAACCGGCGGCAATCCCACTGTCGGTGAAGGCTAGATGGATGGCTTCATAATTACTCCCTGTCCAGGAGCTTGACCTTGCAGTGAATATCTGTACTGCATTACGAACAATGGTAATGATCAGATCCGAAGTGCTGGGACTGCTGTTCTGCAGGCCGATCGTTGCCTCCAGCAGTACTAAACCGTTAGCGCCGACAGATACCCCGAATTGTCCCAGGACAGTACTGTTTGGCAGGCTCATTACGGGAAGGGTGGCGGATTGACTGAAGCTCGACGGGACACTTTTGCCGAAATCAATAATGTTCATTCTCGCTCACACCATGGAAAGGCCCGAGAAATCCACGGGACCAATCAGATTAACAGCATTTTGAACAGAGGAGTTCACAAGTGAGACCGTTAAGGTGTAAGCGAAATACCCTGCCGGAAGACTGGCATCCACATAAGAAAGACTGATCAGATCATATTGCCCGGTGCTAAGCGCCGTGGTCCGGAGTGTGAATACAGGCACCCCTGCACGCAAAATAGTAAATAACAGGTCGGGACTGCCCAGCACGGTTTGTACACCTATTGAAGCATTAAGCAGTACGTTCCCGCCTTGAGCCGCCGCAAGCCCGAATTGGGTAAGCGTATTGCTGGAGGGAGCAGCGAGAACCGGTATAGCTATCGTTTGGCTGAAGCTGGTAATTGCGCTTTTGCTGAAATCAATAATTTGGGTCATCCCCTAACCTCCCAGTACCATATTCACTCTCGTATATACTATGGAGAATTCATCTTAATTGACTGGACTAACACCATTCCGGCACACCCTCGGCCCGCATGAAACCATGACATATATGCATAGTCACTGCTCCATGTATGGTTTACACTAAAGCTATATACACTAGGGTTATCGGAGGTGGGACAATGAATTCGTACGAAGAGCAGAAGGAAGCTACGGGGCTTGAGTTTAAATACATGGTCAGCGGAGATTCGATCTCCAAGGGTGTTGTCTATGATGAAGCAAGAAGCAGGTATGTTATTCTGGAGGATAACTACGTGTCCCTGCTGCAGGGCAAGCTTAAGGGAGCTATGCGTAATACCGCCAGATTCGGCAATACGCTGATGAAGGGCTTCGGCAATCTGAAACGCGATGTGCTGAAAGACAAGCCGGATGTGGTACTGATTGAATACGGAGGCAATGACTGCGACTATCACTGGGAAGAAATTGCAAGCAATCCCGAAGCAGAGCATAACCCCAAAACTGATTTCCCGGCGTTCGAGCGGATGCTGCTGGATATGATTGATTACCTCAAGAATCAGGGGATTACGCCTATTCTGATGAGTCTGCCCCCGCTGAATGCGGACAACTATTTCAAATGGGTCAGCGGCAATAATCCGGACACCGAACTGAACATTCTGAAATTCCTCGGCAGCGTTACCAAGATTTACTGGTGGCAGGAGCGGTACAACTCCGCAATTATCAAGGTCGCCGAGAGCACCAAGACCAAGATCATTGATGTCCGGGGCGCATTCCTGCAGCAGCCGGATTACACCAAGTTTATCTGCCGGGACGGAATCCACCCCAACCGGGAGGGCCACCGGATTATTTATGATAAGGTCATGGATTTCATCCGCACAAGCGAACCGCAGCTTCTGCTGGACAATTCGGCGTTGCCGGGACACTGATTTCCGGACAAGCGGAATATAGGTCTAGCAAAAAACCGAAATATCAGTGCAGCCCCTGCGGGCTCCATACATAAGGGTGTCCCAATCCGCCATTGTCACGCAACGGCGGATTGGGACACACCTTTTCATCTTCACAGGCTATGAACGCCTCCGGTACACTCCCGGTGCAACGCCGTACCGCTCCCGGAATACCCGGTGGAAGTAGGTATAGCTGCCGAAGCCGGTCTCCTCAGCAATACGCTCCAGTGTATAGTTGCTGTTGTCCATCAGCCGAAGCGCCATCGCCAGACGGACCTGCACCGCATACTGCATCACCGAATACCCGAATTGTTCCTTGAACAGGTGAACCGCCCGGGTGACGCTGATTCCTGCGTGGCGGGCCACATCCTCCAGCCGGATGGAGGATGTCGCATGCTCTTCCACATAATTCTTGATCTTCAGTCCCTGCAGGAGTGAAGAGGAGGAGGAGGCCGGCGCTTCGGCGATAGCCCGGTCCAGCAGCAGGCACAGTGCCTTGAACAGCGCCTCAAGAATCTCCGGGCTGCCTCCGTCGATCCGCCGCTTTTCCAGAATTAATTGCTGCCAGATGCTATGCAGCTTGCTGTCCTCGGCAATCCTGGACTTCTTAGCCCTCACCTGCTTGTTCCACCACTCATCCACCCATTCACCTGTACTCATGACATAGTAGTCTGCGCTGAAGCCCAGCGGACTTTCTTTCTCGCCAATCCGCAGATCGTAGAGCTCGCCGGGACGGAACAGCAGCAGATCACCCGGCATCACCGTGACCATCTCCCCGTCTATCAGAGCTTCACATTCCCCTTCTGCCTGGAGCCTGATGATATAGGTATCCAGCCCTTCCCGGAACAAATGCCAGAACGGCTGGATATGCCGGGAAAATGAGCTGAGATGAATATCTACACCGGTTGTACCCATCCTGGATCACCCTTCCTTACTCTTGCCTCATGACCAGATCGTTGAGGTTCTTAACCATATTGTTTCTTCAAAGTGCAGCGGAATACCTTCTATAATGAGACTATTCCTACAAACTTTCAGGAGGTAACATAAGTCCTATGAGCACTACAGTCCGCGTGATCCAGACAGCCAAAGAAACCGGTGACCGGTTAACAGAATTACAGCCTCTGTCCTTCCGGCCCGATTCCGAAGAGAAGGAAATGGAGTTAATTAACATTTATGAGGATTTGGAATATCAGGAAATTGAAGGCTTCGGCGGTGCGCTGACGGAAGCCTCTGCAGTCACGCTGGCCAAGCTTAGTCCGGAGAAGCAGCAGGAAATAATCGATGCCTACTTCCATCCGGAGCACGGAATCGGCTACACCCTGTGCAGATCACATATCCAGAGCTGTGACTTCTCAACAGGTAACTATGCTTATGTAGATGGCGTTGACCCGGAGCTGGCTACTTTCAATATCTCCAGAGATCAGGAGTCGATACTTCCGTTAATCAAACGCGCGGCTGACGCTGTGGGCGGGAGCTTCCGGCTGTTCTCCTCCCCATGGAGCCCTCCGGCCTTCATGAAGACGAACGGCGAGATGAATAACGGCGGCAAGCTGAAGCCGGAATACCGGGAAGCCTGGGCTAATCTGTTCGTGAAATACATTCAGGCTTACGCTGAAGCCGGCATCGATATCTGGGCGGTCAGTGTGCAGAATGAAGCCAAAGCCAAGCAGATCTGGGATTCCTGCATTTATACCGCTGAAGAAGAGAGGGATTTCGTACGCGATTATCTCGGTCCTGCCCTGGAAGCAGCCGGCCTCAGCCATGTCAAAATCATGATCTGGGATCATAATAAAGAACGGGTCTATGACCGGGCGAAGACCGCTTTCAATGATCGGGAGGCGGCAAAATATATCTGGGGCATCTGCTTCCACTGGTATTCCGGTGATCATTTCGAAGCCTTGAGCGCTGTACATGAGCGTTTTCCTGACAAAAAGCTGTTCTTCAGCGAAGGCTGCCAGGAGGGCGGCGTACACCTCGGCTCCTGGAACACCGGTGAACGTTACGGCCATGATATCATCGGCAACCTGAACAACTGGATGTCCAGCTGGACGGACTGGAATATCGTCCTTGATGAGCAGGGCGGCCCGAATCATGTGGGCAACTTCTGCGATGCGCCGATTATCGGCGATACCCTGAAGGATGAAGTAATCTATGAGAGCTCGTTCTATTACATCGGGCATTTCAGCAAGTATATCCGTCCGGGCGCCGTCCGTGTAGGCAGCTCCAGATATACCGACAAATTCGAAACTACGGCGTTCCGCAATACAGACGGCACTTATGCCGTGGTCGTACTCAACCGCACGGACAGCGGGCTTCCATACACCCTGCATTTCCGGGATCAGCTGGCGGAGGGTTCAATTCCGGCCCATGCGATTCAAACCCTGCTGTTCCAATAAAAACACACAAAGGCGCTCCCAAGCTACGGCTTGAGGAGCGCCTTTATTCATTTGGCCGGTCTGTCATTTATTCGCCTCTTCGGTACCGCTGTTAAGTAACCCTGCTATTCTTTCTTCTCCCCGGCGGTCTCCTTCGGCTGAAGTGAAACGTATTTGTCCCCCAGAAGCTTCTGGAAGTAGGTCCGGTTGTACAGCATGCTGGGATGACCGGGAAGGTGACGCAGTGCCGTTTCATTGAACATATTAGCCCGTTCATGCTGGCCCAGCCGGTCATAACAGAGTGCGAGCTGCAGATTCGGAATCCAGGTGGCGAAGGCTTCATTCTTCACGCCCATAGACTCTGTCTGCCGCGGCAGCATAACAGCGAGCTCATACCAGTAGATAGCCGGGTGAAGCTGGCCCTGCTCCACATGCCAGGCACCGAGCCGGCAGCAGAACTCGGCACGCGGAGAATCGTACTGGAGCGTCCGGGTAATCGCAGTGAACGCCGCTTCCTTGTCACCCAGCCGCTCCCGGCATTCGGCCAGCCGCAGGCAGGCCTGAATATTATCTTCAATCCAGCCTTGCCCTCCGTTCAGGAACAGCTCGTAATATTGGCAGGCCTCCTCATGGATTCCATGATCGCGCAGCTCATTGGCATAATAATATTGATCGCGCGGAGAGAAGACTTCTCCCTCAGCCTCCCGCTTCCGGTAGATCCGCAAATTGCGGTCCGTGTACTCTTTGTCTTTCTCATGGGTAATGCAGACATCACTGCTGTAAGAAGGGCCGTATACCTCCAGGTATTCATGCACCGGTCCGATCCATTTGAACCCGCAGGACCGGCGGACCAGCCGGTTGCGCCGCAGGGACGTAACGACCTTCCCCTCCCCGTCAAAAGCAAGATTATACTGCATGTTCACACTGTCCACATTCTCCGGCAGGGCGTGCTTCAGCTCCCTGAGCCGCGCATGATCCTCATCCTTCAGATAATCATCCGCATCCAACCAGAAGATGTATTCCTTGGTCGCCTTACTGAAGGCGAAATTGCGGGCAGCAGAGAAATCTTCGATCCAGGTAAAATCATATATCACCGCTCCGAAGGTTTCCGCAATCTCCTTGGTTCTGTCCGTCGAGCCTGTATCCACAATGATAATCTCATCCGCAATCGCTCCAATGGAAGTAAGGCAGCGGGGCAGGCTCTTCTCTTCATTGCGGACAATCATGCATAAGCTGATTTCTATCATGGCAGCCTCCTAATCGTTATCCTCTTATATAAATA
Organism: Paenibacillus sp. FSL R10-2199; assembly: GCF_038000235.1. Taxonomy (NCBI): domain Bacteria; kingdom Bacillati; phylum Bacillota; class Bacilli; order Caryophanales; family Paenibacillaceae; genus Paenibacillus; species Paenibacillus sp. FSL R10-2199. The sequence continues at coordinate 6,135,957 of NZ_JBBOBO010000001.1, forward strand.
TGCAGCCCCCTCCAATTGGAACTCCCGTTCCTACCCAATCTGCCGCCCTTAATACCCCCCTATATAATTTTATTCAGCACAAAAGAAACTTTCCGGAGGATGCAGAGGTCAATACAGTAGAGAGAAAAGGGAGGGACCGTATGTACGGTGCAACGAAGGATTCCAATACTATGAACGCCGCCGCGTTAAAGACACTTATGGAAGACTATGGCGAGGATGTATGGAACTATGCCTACTACCTGGCCCGCAGCAGAAGCGCTGCTGATGATATCTCCCAGGAGACCTTCATCCGGGCTTATAAATACAGGGATACTTTTCGCGGTGAAGCTTCAGTCAGAACCTGGCTACTGCGGATTACCCGCAACCGCTGGCTGTCCTACCGCAGCAGCAGCTTCATCCGGCGGGTAACCTTACAAGCTCACGCTGGCAGATCCGGCTCAAGCCCATCCGCTGAAGAGGTGTTTTTGCAGCAATCCTTGAGCAGTGAGGTGTGGAAGGTAGTCCTGCAGCTGCCTCGTAACGCCAGGGAGGTTCTTATGCTCTATGCCCACTACGGACTCAGCATGGAGGAAATGGCCGGAATGCTGGGGATATCCTTATCTGCAGCCAAATCCAGACTGCACCGCGCAAGGCAGCAAGCCAATGAATACTGGGAAAAGGAAAAGGAGTTGAACAGATCATGAGCAAATTACCGGAGGAATGGGAACAGCAGTTGAAGGAGAAGCCTTTTGAGGGCATGAATTTCACTCCGCAAATGCAGAAGAAGGTAGAGCAGCGTCTGGGAGGGTATCAGCCCAAGCGCAAGCGTTATAAGATTCTTGCTTACGCAGCGGTACTGCTGCCGGTCATGGCCATGCTGCTATGGTTCGGTTACAGCGGCCTGGAACCCGGCAAGCTTGCCGGCCGGATAACTCCCCTGGTATCGGAAGCTCCCCCGCCCCGGGAAACCGGAGCTGCGGATTTCTCCCCCGCTCCCACCGGCAATAGCCAAAGCGTTCCAAGCAATGATTATGCGGTTGGCATCCGCAGCATTTATAATGCTGAAGTCCCTTTCCCTTCTGTTGAAGACAAAAGGGCTGAAGTATTGATCCCGCTGACTGCCATCCTTTCAGTTCCCGTTCTGGACGACGGTAACAGTCCTGCACATGTCACTCCGCCCCCGTTGCCCGGAATGACCTTCCCGCTGCCGGCCGGCATGGAAGACAAGCTGCAGGCGGCCCTCATCTTCCAGGGCGATACCGGCAGTACTTATATCCTGCTGGCCCCTGCCGGCTGGAAAGCTTCGGCTGTTACCGGAGCCAACGGCTCCCTGGGGGCGACGTTTGAGGACCCGGAAAATCCGGAGCAAACTTTGCAATATTCCGATAATGCCTGGGGCTGTCAGGGCTGTGCAGTCGGCAGCATCGGGACCTATTTCCCCGGAAAGGCAGAATGGGCGGATGAGTATGGATTGACCATTATTCCTCCTGCGTTCACCGAACAGTATATGGCGGGAACCGGAGGAGCGGATGCACGCACTGTACGGTATTCTCTGCCCGCGGAAGCCAGGGGGTATGAAACAGCCGGAACGGCCTACTATGATGAAGGCGAATGGGGGTATCTGTTCCGCAAGCTGGAGATGACCACCTCTTCAGCCTTTGACGGGCATGATGTGATTGACAGCATCCAGGGATTTTTTGCAGCCAATCATGGCCCGCTCCTCCTTCCTGCAGTGCAGAATCCGGAATCTGCCGCAGGCAGTGCAGAGTATACCACGCAGTCTCTCTACCTGGCTCTGGAACAGCGGGGCATGCAGCTCAGTCTCGTCCCGGATACCACTGAGCTCATGTTCAAGAAGCAGCTGGCCGGTGTCTGGCCTGAAGAGCTGCTGATCGATAAGACCGATACACCGGCCCGGCCGGACCGGTTGTCCGTCTATACCTACGCTGACAGCCTGGAATGTGCCGAAGGTCTGGCTGCGTTGAAGCTGGAGATTAACCGTACGACAAATGATGGAGGAGTTCGCATATACCCTCATGTCTTCAGGGGAGGGAAATTCCTTGTGGTGTATTGGATGGGCGGGGACAGTGCTGAGCCCTACGTTTATGACAAGGCCATCAAGCTGGCGCTGCGCAGCCTCGAAGGCCGCTCCGCCTCTGAAACGGACTGAGATTCCGTTTATTTGCTCCCGCACCACTTATCCCGGCTGCACACATAGGTTATTCTCAATTCTTATCTTTGAAAATAGTACTGTCATGCGGACAGCTAGAGTGTTTTTTGTTATAATGTCGTAGAGCAAGTGGAAACGGCGTTGCCGTCCTTTTAAAGGACGGTACCGTTTCAGCGAGAAATAGAAGGATAAGTTATCGTGTGAAACATATAAACGCTTATATTTTTAAAAAGTTGCACCCAAAACAGGCTCCATACCATTCATATACAAAAAGGGGACGTTACCTTTGTCAAAAATCATCAAAACCTTAACCATTGCCGGCAGTGACTCCAGCGGAGGCGCAGGCATTCAGGCTGACCTCAAAACCTTTGAGGAATACGGCACCTATGGCTTCAGCGCACTGACTACAATCGTTACCATGGACCCCGACCGGGGCTGGCACCATAATGTATATCCGATCGATGCCGCAATCGTCGCAGAGCAGCTCAAAACGATCTTCGCCGGCGGTCCCGTAGACGCGATGAAGACGGGTATGCTGGGCAGCGTGGAGATCGTGCAGGTTACCGAACAGGCGATCAAGAACAATCTGCAGACTAACGTGGTTATTGACCCGGTGATGGTCTGCAAAGGCGAAGATGAGGTACTGAATCCGGAGAGCGCCAATGCGATCCGCGATCTGCTGCTGCCTCTGGCTACTGTAGCGACACCGAACCTGTTCGAAGCAGGTGTCCTCTCCGGACTGGGCAGGCTGACTACTCTTGAAGAGATGAAAGAAGCGGCCCGCCTGATTCATCAGCTCGGCACCAAGAATGTTGTCGTCAAAGGCGGCAAGGCACTGGGCGGAGATATGGCGATCGATATCTTCTTCGACGGCAGCGAATATGTCGTTCTGGAGACGGCCAAGATCGAACCCGCCCACAATCACGGAGCCGGCTGCACCTTCGCTGCCGCTATTACCGGCGGCCTGGCTAACGGTTTGTCGGTGAAGGAAGCCGTAGTGAAAGCGAAGGACTTCGTGTCCGCAGCCATCCGCAACGGTTATGCCTTTAACCAGTATGTCGGCCCTGTATTCCACGGCGGCTACCGTCTGGAGAACTAGGAACAGCCAGTCTGCCGGATAACGGCGCAGCAGCAAAAAACCTCTCTTCGGGAATGGGTGTGAACATCCATTGGAAGAGAGGTTTTTTGTTATTTTCAGAGATGCTGATCTCTGTATTCTATTTACTTCGCGGCTTGTTCCTCCGCAATATGCTTCACAAACTCAATCGTCTTATCCTTATTGTCTTCGCCAAGCACACCAATAATGATCGATTTCACATTGTAGTCAATGGGCAGCGCAGAGATAAACGGAGAATCCATAATATTCACACCATACAGCTCTCGCTTGCCGGTATCTTCATTCGTTCCCCATCTCATACGTGTATCGTCAGCAGCCAGCTTGCCGTCCGCCGTAATGGGTTCGAGATTCTGGAATCCGGCCTGTCCGCCGATCCACTCGATGGTCGCATCATCCATAATGACGATATCCGGCCGGTTGGCCGCCAGCTCGACCACAGCCTTCTGCATATGGTTCATATCCAGCGTATCAGCACCTTCTCCGGTCTTGGGCAGATACACAATGGTCGCCTCTACCCGCTTCCACTGCGGATAAGCGTCAATGACCGCTTGCTCCAATGCCGCTGTATCCCCGCTGCTGTCCTTGGCCCCGAAATTACCCACGAACATAATGGTCGCATCCACCGGCGGCAGCGAAGCAAGATACTGTCTGTGCTGATAGTTATCGTACAGTGCCTTCCCGCCAAAAATGAGCACAAGCACTGCGACGATGGACAGGATAACATGCGTTTTGTAGAGCCGCATAAAGCGTTCCCATTTGCTTGCAGTCCCGGAGAACCGCCCGTATTTGGCTAGACGCTGGTCTTCAGCTTCCTGAATCTCCTGCTCGTCCCAAGTATCCAGAATAAGCTTGTACGCCTGGAAATCCGCTTCATAGTCCGCTATTTCTTCATCCGTAGAAAGGGTCCGTCTGCGCTTCAGGAGCAAATCGAACCGTTTGTTCAATTCCTCTCTGGTTACGGTTTCAGTTAATCCTAGCCGCGCGTACGCTTGCTTCAAGTTATCGTTCACATTCAGTTCTCCTTTGATATGTATGATGCCATAATTCTATTTTAACAGACTTCGCCCTGTATTCTCCACTCTGGCTATAGATGCTCAGAACAGGCCCGGCGTCTCCATCAGCAGGAACTCCGTTTCGCTGTCCCCATAACGGTTGATGAAGCTCTGCCCGGGCAGGAAACCCGCCTTCTTATACAAGGCAATAGCCCGGAGATTAAAGGCCGCAACCGACAACCGGAACCGCTTCGCGTCATAGGTCCCCTGTGCAAACTTCATACCCGCCTGCAGAAAAACAAGCCCTTTTCCAGCGCCGGTCAGGTCCGGCCTTAATCCCAGTCCGATATCAAGCGCTGTACCATCCAGATAATATCCCAGCTCTACCCCTCTTCCCACCTGGGCATTCCTCCCGTAACAGAAGAATCCGGCCAATTCCCCTTCCGCAGTGCGTACGCCGAAGTAGGAGCCGTCCATCAGCTCTTCGATATCCTCCGTTCCAGCAGAATCATCCAGCATATTGTACAGAGAATATGGCGGTTCGTATTTCCAGTTCAGAATCTCTCTGGCTGCCGGCTCATCCATTAACCGGATCTGATAACCGCTGTATGGTTCGCTGATCATAGTTTAACACCTCCTGTTTCCTGTTTCCTGAATTCTGTGGGCGCAAGCCCGGCATGCTTCTTGAATTGCCTGGAGAAATAGAACAGATCGCCGAAGCCGAGCTGGTCGGCAATCTCGCTGACCGAACCGGAGGTGGCTGCCAGCAGGTCTTTCGCTTTTTCAATCTTTTGCCGGGTGATGTATTGGATGGGGGGCACGCCGATCTGCTGCTTGAACAGGCGTATGAAATAGTTAGGGTGCATATGCGCAATTTCGGCAAGGTCATGAATGGTAATATTGTGTTCGATATTCGCGGCGATGTAATCCAGAACGGCTGTCAGCTTCCGGGCGGAGCCCAGATTCTTATAAGAGATTTCATCCAGCCTGAGGTTCATGATGTAATAGGAGATCAGCTCCAGCAGCTTGCTCTTGGCCAGCAGCGGGGCATATACAGCGTCCGATTGGGCACCCCCGGTAATCCCTTTGAACCTCGCCTCGACAGCAGCAGGATTCTCCGGAATGCATACATGGCTCATCTCCAGGATACGGAACAGATTAATCTCTCCGACCTTGGCGCTGAAATGACACCAGTATTTGAGAAAAGGGCGTTCGCTGATGCATGAGTAGGACTGCTTCACACCCTCAGGCATCAGGATCAGCTCCCCCGGCTGCGGATAATATTCCTTATCCCCGATCTTCAGCCAACCTTCACCGCCGCAGATGTAATAGAACTTGCTGTAGTCCGGAGTATAGTCCAGATCCCTCCACTGTGTGGTGCACTGGTTATAGTCCGCCATGAGCAGGTCGACCTTCAGATTGGATAAGTAGCTGGTGAGCAATGCGTGATGATCCATCGTTCAGACCGCCTTAAAGGTTATTTTTGTACATCAGAAAGTTAATCCCGTACATTCTTAATCCCCCTGCGGCCCGGTACAATGAAAGCGTTATATTAATCGCGGGAGGATGAGAAACTGACTATGAACCTGACTGATTATTTGCACCTTATCGACGAGACCATTAAGAACGGCCCCTATAAGGATGATTGGGATTCGCTAAGTATGTATGAGGTGCCGCAGTGGTACCGCCAGGCCAAATTCGGCATTTTCATTCACTGGGGGCTGTATTCTGTTCCGGCCTTCAGTAATGAGTGGTATTCCCGCAATATGTATATCCAAGGCACGAAGGAATATGAGCATCATCTGACTGTCTACGGGAACCACAAGGATTTCGGTTATAAGGATTTTATTCCCTTGTTCACGGCGCAGCAGTTCAACCCGGACGAGTGGGCTGCCTTATTCCAAGCCTCCGGCGCCAAGTATGTCATTCCCGTTGCAGAGCATCATGACGGCTTCCAGATGTATAAAAGCGCTGTCTCCCATTATAACACGTACGAGATGGGGCCCGGGCGGGATATTCTCGGCGAGCTGAAGGCCGCCTTCGGGAAGCATGATCTGGAGCTGGGCGTCTCCTCCCACCGCGCGGAGCATTGGTTCTTCATGTCCCACGGCAAAGAGTTCGAGTCCGATATCCATGAGCCGCTGGAACGCGGCGATTTCTACTGGCCGTCCATGCCGGAACCTGATCATCACGATCTCTACGGCTCTCCCCCGTCAGAAGAGTATCTGGAAGACTGGCTGATCCGCTGCTGCGAGCTGGTCGACCAGTATCAGCCTAAGGTCTTCTATTTCGACTGGTGGATTGAGAATGCTGTATTCAAGCCGTATCTGAAGAAATTCGCCGCCTACTATTACAACCGGGCAGTTCAGCGCGGAACTACGGCTGCTATTAATTATAAACATGATGCTTTCATGTTCGGCACAGCCATTCCCGATGTAGAGCGGGGGCAATTCGCGGAGCTGAAGCCGTTCTTCTGGCAGACGGATACAGCAGCCGCACGAAACTCCTGGTGTTATACGGAGAATAATGACTTCAAATCTGCCGGAGAGATCATCCGCGATCTGGTGGATATCGTCAGCAAAAACGGCAATCTCCTGCTGAATGTGGGGCCGCGGGCTGACGGCAGCTTTGCCGATGAAGATAAGGAGATACTGGCTGCTATAGGCGGCTGGCTGGGCACAAATGGTGAAGCCATCTATGAGAGCTCCTTCTGGTGCACATTCGGTGAAGGGCCGACACGCATTGAAGAGGGACAGTTCACCGACGGCAGCGCCAAGGTGTTCACCTCTGAGGACATCCGCTTCACCGTGAAGGGGAGCTGCCTGTATGCAACCGTCCTGGTATTCCCTGAGGATGGCGCTGTGCGCATTACATCACTTAGGGAGAAATCCCCCTATTTCGAGGGTATCATCCAGAAAATTTCCGTGCTCGGTTTCGATGAACAGCCTGCCTGGGAGCGGAATGCAGAAGCGTTAACGATCCGCACCACAGCGGTGGCCAGCGCCCTGCCGGTTGTGTTCAAGCTAGAGCTTGCCTGATCTTTACCTATTACTCTTCACAACGGAAGGAATAACCAGCATGAGCGGATGGACTGAAGCCATGAAGCAGATTATTGAGGAAAAATTGAAGTGGGATATTGCGGATACAACCATTGAATACCAGCAGGATGGCTTGACGAATCAGAATTATATTATTACGAACGGTATCCGTAAGCTGGCGCTGCGCATTAGCGGCGGGAATGCGGACAGGCTTGGCATTAAGCGGGAAGCAGAGCTTGCCGCTATGCAGGCGGCGGCAGACTTAGGGATAGGTGCAGAGGTAGTGTATTTCTCCACGGAGACGGGTCATATGGTCACAGAGTTTATTGATGGCGTGAAATGGAACGACGCAGATGCCGGCACCGATGTGAATATGAAGCGGATCGCCGATACTTTGAGGAAAGTGCATGCCCTGCCGCCGGTTCCTTATGCATTCTCTCCTTATCAGGATATTAAGGACCGGATACAACTCGCCGCCCGGCATCAGCTCGGGCTTCCTGGAGATCTGAACGAGTTCCTGGAGAAGCTTGCGGCCATTCAGCAGGACAGGGCGTCAAACGGACAACAGCAGCTGGGGCTGTGCCATAATGATCCTTTTACAAACAACTTCCTGGATGACGGAACGGTGCGGCTGATTGACTGGGAATATGCCGGAATGGGCGATATCATGTTTGATCTGGCATGTGTATGCTCGGCTTATTCCCTGCCACAGAAGGAAACCTTCCTTGCCTGCTACTTCGGACATTATGATGCGGATACCCTGCGTAGCCTTGAACAGATCTCTTACGTGGTCAACTTCTGGAATGCGATGTGGGCGGTGCTGCAGACACATGACCCTAAGCCGGTTGTTGAATCCGCAGCGTCTGCCGGGCCGGCTGCAGATTACCGCCAAATCGCGAATTGGATGTTCGCCCGGCTGAGGGAGAGTCTATGATACAGATTCGAATTCGAATCCGAATCCGAATCCGGAGCCTGGCGGCCCCTAATCCAGACCATGCAGGCGCCTCCACTCTTCGGGCTGCATACCGGTCATCCGTTTGAACACAGCACAGAAGTAGCTGACATTCTCGAACCCTGCCCGCTGGGCGATTTCATAGACTCTCTGCCCTCTGCTGCTGAACATGAGCTGTTTGCTCCGGTTCACCCGCTGTTTGTTAATGTAGGCGACCGGCCGCTCGCGGACGGTGCGCTGGAACAGCCTGCACAGATACTGCGGCGATACTTCAGCCACCTCGGCCAGTTCCTTCAGCAGCAGCGGACGGTGCAGGTGGAGCTCTATATATTGCAGCACCGGCTTCATCCGCTCCAGCTCATTATCCTCATTCGAGGCGGGAAGCAGGCTGCGTTTCAGATCCAGAAGCAGCGAGTACAATAACTTCGAACGTTCCAGATTATCCTGAAGCTCATTGCCGTATGAAAGGGTAAGCATCTCCTCCAGCGGTTTTAGGATGGGCTGCTCTCTTAAGCTCCCCATTCCTGACTCGCGTATACCGGCATAGAGCAGCATCTGGGCCGCTTCCCGCCCGTTAAAGGAAATCCAGGCCAGCTCCCATTCCCGGCTCAGCGGCGCATACGAATGGGGAACATCCGGATAGAGAAACATGATATCACCGGGACCTGCAGTATAACGTTTATCCCCGATAGTCAATTCGCCTTTTCCGCCAAGTACCTGGTGCAGCTGGTAATCCGGAAAGCCCGTAGGCCGGAGAGTCTCTTCCTGATGCTCCCAATACCCGATGGTTGTGGCATAGAGCGGCAGCGGAAGCGTTTCTTCCATTTCGCTGAAGATCATTGTACTTCTCACAGGCGTCCCCCTTTCTGTAAAAGCCCAGCGGGTTCTAACCGCCGGTATTCCTGTCCCGCCTCTCCATCATAACGGCCCGCAGTTTCAAATTCCAGTCTATTCTTGTTTCATATTTTGATATATTTGATGAATATCATTATATATACCCCAGACATTCTCCATTCTATAATATGAATATAACAATATAAGGAGATGTTAACTTGCGCCATAAGCTCTCATACCAGCAGCCTGCAAACGGATATCCGGAATGGAATAATAATCCTGAGCTATTTCAATTGAACCGGATAGACGCGCATGCCTCCATGATGTCTTTCCCGGCAGTGGCTGAAGCCCTGCAGGGAACTAAAGAAGCCTCCTCCCGTTATCAATCCTTGAACGGAACCTGGAAATTCGCATTCGCCGAAACTGCGGAAGCACGGATCAAGGATTTCTATACTGCCGGTTATGACTCCGGAGACTGGGCGGATATTACCGTACCCTCCCACTGGCAGTTCCAGGGATATGATTATCCGCAATATACCAATGTCCGTTATCCATGGGCCGTGTCCGAGCCGGAGCTGAAGCCGCCTTTTGCCCCGACCGTGTACAATCCGGTAGGCTCTTATATCCGCACCTTCACCGTACCCGAGACTTGGGATGGGCAGCCGGTGTACCTCAGCTTCCAGGGGGTTGAATCCGCTTTCTATGTCTGGGTGAACGGCGAGCTGGCCGGATACTGTGAGGATACCTTCACGCCATCCGAGTTCGATATTACCGCTTATCTGGTACCCGGTGTCAACAAGCTGGCTGTAGAAGTCTACCGATGGTGCGATGCCAGCTGGCTGGAGGATCAGGACTTCTGGCGGCTGAGCGGAATATTCCGCGATGTTTATCTGTGTACTGCACCGCCTGTGCGGGTTGCTGATTTCTACGTCCGCACAGATCTGGATGAGAAGTTTACCGATGCGCAGCTGAATGTAAATCTGACGATTGAGAATTATTTTGACAAGGTGATTGAGTCCCATTCGGTACAGGTCCAGCTCTATGACGGTAAGGAACAGCCCATATGGGCTAAACCTGTCTCCGCCTCTGTCGCTTTCGGTCAGGACGGAGTTCAGCAGCTAGAGCTGTCCGCAGCAGTGACGAACCCGAAGAAGTGGAGCGCCGAGAAGCCTTATCTGTACACACTGGTTATTGCTGTATCGGATGATCAGGGACAAGTGCTGGAAGCGGTCAGCTGCAAGGTAGGCTTCCGTACCTTCGAGATCCAGGATGGTCTGATGAAGATCAACGGCAAACGGATCGTGCTCAAGGGTACCAACCGTCATGAATTCTCCTGTGACACCGGCCGGGCGCTCTCCAGAGAAGATATGATCACCGACATCAAGCTCATGAAATCGCATAATATCAATGCTGTGCGGACTTCCCATTATCCGAATCAGTCCGTATGGTATGAGCTGTGTGACGAATACGGTCTCTATGTCATCGACGAGACGAATCTGGAGACCCATGGCTCCTGGCAATACGGGCAGCAGGAGCTGCATGAGCACAATGTCCCTGCCAGCCGGCCGGAATGGCGCGCCAATGTCATTGACCGCTGCAATTCCATGATGCAAAGAGACAAGAATCATCCGTCGGTCATCATCTGGTCGCTTGGCAACGAGTCCTTCGGCGGCGATAACTTCCTGGCCATGCACGACTATCTGCGGGAAGCCGACCCGACCCGTCCGGTGCATTACGAAGGGATTTTCCATTACAGAGCATCGGAAGCCGCAAGTGATATCGAATCCACCATGTACATCAAACCGGATGATGTTGAGAGATATGCGCTGAACCATCCCAAGAAGCCATACATTCTCTGTGAATACAGCCATGCTATGGGCAACTCCTGCGGCGGTTTGCATCTGTACACCGAGCTGTTTGACAAGTATGACATCATTCAGGGCGCTTTTATCTGGGACTGGGTAGATCAGGCGATCCGCACTACTACAGCTGACGGCACAAGCTATCTGGCCTACGGCGGTGATTTCGGGGAAAATCCGCATGACGGCAACTTCAGCGGCAACGGCCTGCTGTTTGCTGACCGTACGGTTACTCCCAAGCTGCTGGAGGTCAAAAAATGCTATCAGAGCATTGTCCTCACCGCGCTGGACCTGAACACCGGACGTCTGCAGGTTCGCAATAACTTCCTGTTTACGGATCTGGAAGACTATCAGCTGCAATGGAAGCTGGCGCTGGATGGAGAAGCCGTCCAGGAGGGAACGCTGCCTCTGTCCGCAGCACCCGGTGAAACCGCTGAAATTGCCGTTCCGTACGATCACAGCCTGCTTGAAACCGGCAAAGAAGCTGTACTTACGGTCTCGTTCTTCCTGCAGGCCGAAACAGCCTGGGCAGGTGCAGGCCACGAAGTCGCCTGGGAACAGTTCATTCTGTCCCCATATATTCCGGCCGCCACTCCTGTTAATCCAGGGAGTAAGCTGCAGGTCAATGAGCAAGACGGGCTGGTGACATTTGCAGGCAGCAGCTTCGGAATATCGTTCGACACGGCATCCGGCGCCCTGGTTTCTTACCAGTCTTCCGGCAAAGAGCATCTGCTTGCACCGGCAAGACCTAACTTCTGGAGAGCGGTAACCGACAATGACCTCGGCAACAAGCATCCCGAGCGATGCGCAGTCTGGAAGGAAGTCTCTTACAGCCGTCAGCTCACCGGGTTCAGCTGCCGTGTAGAGGGCAGTCTCGGTTTCGTGACTGCTGAGTATCTGCTGGATACCCAGCCGAAATCCCTGCTGCGTGTTCAATTCGAGATCCGCACAGACGGCTCGGTAGAGATTGTTCAGGAGCTTCAGCCGGGCAGCAGCAAGCTGCCGGAGATTCCGGAATTCGGCATGGCCTTCGAGCTGGACAGCAGCCTCGACACCATCTCCTGGTACGGCCGCGGCCCGCATGAGAACTACTGGGACCGGCAGTCCGGAGCTCCGCTGGGACGTTACAGCGGCTCGGTCAGCGGGCAATACACACCGTATCTCCGTCCGCAGGAATGCGGCAACAAGACGGATGTAAGATATGCCTCTGTCACTGCAGGCAGTGATGGACACGGCTTGCATGTAGAAGGCGCGTTGCCTATCGAAGTCAACGCCCTTCCATGGAGTGCCGCTGAGCTGGAAGCCAGCGATCATGGCTACAAGCTGCCTGTATCCGGCAAAACGGTGCTGCGCGTGAACTACAAGCAGATGGGCGTCGGCGGTGACGACAGCTGGGGCGCCCCGACCCATGAGCAGTTCACCCTGCCTGCTAACCGTCCGTATTCCTTCCGTTTCACGCTTTCACTCGTGTAAATTTCCGCACAAGTAGAATAGAAGGATAAGTTAGCATGTGAAACATATAAATTATATTTTCAATAAAGAGGTGTCCCGGCAGCCGGTTCTGCGGCTTGGGACACCTCTTTTCGCTTGCTCATCATCTGCCCATCAACTGCTGAACTAAGCCTCACCGCACGAAATTGAGCTTCAATCCTCCTCATGCGCCCTGGCGAATAAAATTCTCTGCCGGATGCTTGTGAGGTAATAACCATTTTTTAAAAATCATGCCCAAAATACAACATTTCCCTTATAATTCCGGGCATAATCCACTTTTGTTGTATGAAATACAACATTTCCCCTTCTCCAAGCGGATTAGCAGCCCAATTCTTGTATTTCATACAACAATCTATCCCCACACCCAGGTTTCTGCGAAACCAAGTTGCAATACGTACAACATTTAAGCTTTTACAGTGTAAATTTAAGCACCCGTATTCCGCATTCACTGGTCTATGAAGTTGAACTATCCGGGCAGTAAATGGCTGCGTCCCCCTTCAGTTTCTCAGCAAATATTTATCTTGAATAATCCCTTCACTCCGGTGAAAATAAAGTCATATAGCAGCATTACAGAGATTAAACTAGTGTTAACCCTGAATACATTCATCATTTATATTTCCAGGTGAGGAGATATTATATGTCCGACACAGCCGCAACCATCCGGGATGAAATCTTAGGCTCCATTTCAGAGATTTTCGGGGTACACGTTACTAAGGCTACGCAGATTGATCAGGGTTTCCTGAATCTGAAATGGAAGCTTGAAAGTGATCACGGACGTTTATTCGTGAAGCAATACAGCAAGATACGTTACCCGGAGCACCTCACCCACGGACTTGAAATTTCATTGACTCATCAGGATCAGCTGCATTTGCAGGGCATCCCGGTTCCGAAGTTATTTTCACATCAGGGGAAATATGTCTTACGAACGCCTTCGCAGGAACGGTATGTGCTGATGAACCTGTGTGACGGAAGCAGTGTTGAGCCGGGCTCGGCAAGTGAGCCCCAAATGTATGCGCTGGGGAGCGTAGTGGGCCGGATGCATAAGCTGCTGAACACGGACCTGACTCCATTGCCCCTGCACTGGAATATACGGACCCAAGAAGCTATGGTGAAGCACTGGGACAAAAGATACCTTCAGGCGACCACCCTTCATAATGGCGAAACGGTTGCAGCGCTTGAGATTCAGCGGAGAATTATTGATGGAATGGATACCGGTATCTTTGCAGACTGCGAACGGGGCTGGGGGCACTGGGATTTGTTCGTCGATAATATTCTGTTCAGCGCCGATGAAGTGGCCGCTATCCTTGACTTCGACAGACTGCATTTCGTGTACCCGGAGTTCGATATATCACGCCCCATCCTGTCCTGCGCCTTGTCAGGCAGCCAGCTCCGGCTGGACCGGGTCCAAGCCTTTGTGACCGGCTACCGCGAGCATATCCCATTACCCGTTAACAAATTGATCCGTTCCATTAAATTAACGTGGTGGAGGGAAGCCGAATGGATTGCGGTTCCCCAAAAGGATGAATTCACACCGCTCATCCGTTTCCGCCACGAAAATAATTGGGTCGCCGCCAACTGGGACCGCCTGGAGGATATTTTCGCCGGAATTTGAGCTGCCTCAGTGCTGATACAGCCGGATGCTTGACACCGTCATCACCGCCGGCAGGCTAGCTTCGTCCACCGCCACATTGTCATACCACCCGCCCACTGCAAGATTAAGCAGCAGATAAAAAGGCTGATCAAAGGGCATCACCCCCGGCTCCAGACTCCGCTCCGCGAAGCACTGCCCGTCGACAAGCCAGCGCATGGAACCGGCTTCCCATTCCAGCGCATACTCCCGGAACTCGTTAATCGTTCCGTTCTCCAGCTCATAGGTGAACTCTTCGACGACTTTATGCGCAAGATCCGGTCCATAATGCAGCGTTCCCGCAATCTGCCGGGGCAGGCGTCCCTTCGCCTCCAGCATATCGATCTCCCCGGAGGCGGGCCAGGGCCCGTAAGCCTGATCCTGCGGAAGCAGCCAGATGGCGGGCCAGATTCCCTGCCCCACCGGCAGCTTGGCCCGCACGACCAGCCTGCCGTAGCAGAAAGAGAACTGGTTCCGGGTATCCAGGCGGGCTGAAGTATACGCGAAGCTGCGTCCATCCTGCTCCACAGTTTCGCGGCGCGCACACAGCTGCAGGCCTTCTTCTCCAATAGACAGATTCCGCGGATTCCCCGTATAAAACTGCTGCTCCCCGTTGCCCCAGCCCGGATACACCGGCTTCCCGTCATTGTCTAATAAGTCGTTGCCCAGGCGGATATTCCAGCTCTGCAAATCCGCATTTCCGCTTAGGAAATCCTGCTCCCATACAAGCTTGTTCATCCTTCGCACACTCCCTTCAGTTAATCACAGCATACTTAATTTCCAGGCCCGGTGGGTGGAATCCAAAAAATTGGGATAGGGTCAATAATCATGGCCTTTTTTCCTCTGCCCTTTTCTCATACGATGAAAGAGGAAGGGGGGCACAGCACATGTTCCAATACAGAACGGAACAAATGAAAGCGCTCGTCAGACAGTGGCAGCTGCAAAGCATGGTAATACCGGGCATTATCTGGATGTTCATCTTTTGTTATATCCCTATGTTTTGGCTGATCATCGCCTTTATGGACTTCAGCATTGCTAAGCCTATGCTGGAGTCGCCGTTTGTCGGGCTGAAGCATTTTCAGGATTTTATGACGGATGACCGGTTTTGGCGCTCGATCCGCAATACCCTCGGGATGAGTACAATCAAGCTCGTACTAGGTTTTCCGATCCCCATTCTATTCGCCCTGCTGCTTAATGAAATCCGGGGTCTGCGGTTTAAGCGCACGGTGCAGACAATCTCGTACCTGCCCCATTTCATCGCCTGGACGATCTTTGGCGGAATCGCACTCAACTGGCTGGGGGAGGGCGGTGTCATTAACCAGCTGATGATGGCGATCGGGTTCCAGGACCGGGAAATCCTGTTTAACAGCGACCCTAAGTACTTCTGGTGGATTACCTTTTTCACCGATACGCTCAAGGAAACCGGCTGGAGCGCCATTATCTACATAGCAGCCATAGCGGGCATTGATCCGGGGCTGTATGAAGCAGCCGAGCTGGACGGCGCGAACCGCTGGCAGCGGATGTGGCATATTACCGTGCAGAGCATCCGCCCCACGATCGCTATTCTGTTCATCCTTGCGGTCAGCGGAATACTCGGAAGTAATTTCGAGCAAATCTTCATGCTTAAGAACAACATGAATATGAAGATGGCGGAAAGTCTCGACCTCTACATCTACAACATGGGGCTTGTCTCCGGGCGTCACTCCTTCTCCACCGCCGTCCTGTTTGCCCGCTCAATCGTAGCGCTGGGGCTGCTGCTGTTGGCCAATCAGACCTCCAAGAAGCTGACCGGCGACAGTATTTTTTAGAAAAAACGGATTATGAGCGGCGAAGCCGACTCCACCTGGAAAGGAGATAACAGATTCATGGCAAGACGCGGAAGATTCCGGCGGATTGGCGCTTTCGAGGTCGGCAATACCCTGCTGATGCTGGCGGTCTGCTTTCTGACGCTGTACCCGATGTGGTTTGTACTCGTCAACTCGCTGAATTCACCGGCGCAGGCCTCGCTGGGTACCGTCAACTGGTTTCCCAAAGAGCTCTCGCTGGCCAGCTACAGTGTAGCCTTTAATGATAAGACGCTGATGAACGGCTTCTACATCACAACCATGCGTACGGTGATAGGGACTGTGGTGCATGTGCTGTTCACCGCTATCGTAGCTTACGGAATGAGCAAGTCCAATCTGATGGGCCGCAAGCTGTATCTCAAAATCTCTTTGATTACGATGCTGTTCTCAGGCGGGCTGATCCCCTCCTTCATTCTCATGACGAAGCTGGGCCTGTATGATAGTTTCTGGGTATTCATTATCCCTTCCATGTATACATTTTTTAATATGGTTATATTTATGAGCTTCTTCCGCACCATTCCAGACAGCCTTGAGGAATCAGCCAAGGTGGACGGGGCTTCGGATTATGGCGTCCTGTTCCGGATTGTCCTGCCCAACAGCATGGCTGTTATTGCCACCATCTCCCTCTTCTCTGCAGTCTATCACTGGAACGACTATTATCAGGGAGTCATCTATATCCATTCCCAGGAGCTCCTGCCGCTGCAGACCATGCTGTACAAAATCATTGCCGAGAACTCCATGTCCTTCATGCAGCAGCAGGCGATGGCGCAATTCGGTGCAAGATTACCCGGCAACTCGATCAAATTCGCCTCCATGATGGTGGCTACGCTGCCTATCCTCATCTTCTACCCTTTCATCCAGCGCTATCTGGTCAAAGGTGTGATGATAGGTGCTATTAAAGGTTAGCCGTAATGAACCATTCTACACACATACAGAAAGGATGATTATGCCGTGAAAAGCAAATCTGTCAAACCATTCTTAGCCATGATTCTGGCCGTAATCCTGACGTTAACCTTGGCCGCTTGCAGCAGCAATTCCGCCAATAAGGAAAGCGCACCCACAACTGCGCCGCAGGCTGATACTACAACGGCGCCTCAGGCAGAAGCCACTCAGAATCCTGATGAACCCGCCTGGAAGCTCGATACCAGCCCTATCGATTTAACCTGGTTTGTTGGAGCGAACTGGTATGCACACACCTGGGGCGAGAGCCTGGCTTCCAAATATGTGACGGAGAAAACGGGTGTCAATGTCAAGCTGGAGGTCCCTTCCGGTGAAGCTAACGAGCAAATTACTCTAATGATGACCTCGGGCAAGCTGCCGGATCTCATTTCTATGGGTTCCTGGGAAACCGCTGTCAAAAAGCTGTGGGAAGGCGATCATGTCTATGCCCTCAATGAATTGGCCGATCAGTACGACCCTTACTTCTACAAGGTAGCAGGTGACGGTACGCTGAAGTGGTACCGCCAGGAGAACGGCAACACGTATGGGGTTCCGAATGACTCCTACAGCCCCAACCTGATGCATGAGACCGGCATGACGGCCGCCAATCAGACCTTCCTGGTCCGCAAAGATCTGTACGAGGAAATGGGCAGTCCGGACCTCAGTACCCCGGAGGGCTTCCTGGGTGCGCTGCAGCTGCTGAAGGATAAGTATTCCGAGTATAAGGGTCAGCCTATGAGCCCCTTTTTCGCCCAGGGAAATGTCCCTTACGGGATGACGGAATATCTGCAGAATCTGCTGGCCGTTCCGCATGAGAAAGACGGCAGCGTATATGACCGTGTGACCGACCCGGATTATATCGCCTGGCTCAAAACCTTCCGTACCGCTTACGAGCGCGGACTGATTAACGTGGATTTCCTGGTGGATTCCGATACCCAGGTGGAAGAGAAAACGAACAACGCCCGCTACTTCATGATGATCCGCGAATGGACCGGCATGACCGCTGTCAATCCGATGCTGGCTGCGGGTGCTAATCCGGACTCCAACTACATCGCAGTTGACGGGCCGCAGAACAGCAAAGGCGGCAGCGCCAAGCTGTTCCCCGGCAACATGGACGGCTGGATGGTAACCATGATCAGCAAATCCACAGAGAATCCGGAGCGTGCGATCCGCTTCCTGACCTACCTCGCCAGTGAAGAGGGCCAGCGAGACCTGTTCCTCGGCAAGGAAGGCGAAACCTGGGATACGGTGGACGGCAAACCGCAGCTGAAGACTGAATTCGTTGACATGCTGGGCAGCAATATTGAGAAGCTGGAGAAGGAATACGGCATACTGGATACCTACTGGATGATGCGCAACCCTGTTATCGTCAACCAGTGGAGACCGGAGAAAGCGCCTGTGATCAAGCAGATGGAAGACTTCGCGAACGCACAGGCCGATATCGACAGCGGTATCTATAAAGGACTGGACCCGCTTGGCGATTCGGATGTAGCGGTGGCCTGGGCGCGCATCTCCCAGAACTGGGAAGAAGTACTCCCTGAGCTGATTACGGCCAAGGACGAAGCTGCTTTTGACAAAATCTTCGACAGCTTCCTGTCCCGCCGCGACAGCTACGGCTTCGAGCAGGTGAAGGAATACCGCCAGACGGAGCTGGATGCACGCAAAGCCAAAATGGCGGAATAATGTCTTGAACTATGCCGGCGGCCGGAATGGCGGCCGGTTTTCCCTGCTTAGAGGGGTTTCTCCCCTTAAGCCGCAGCGCCTTATTACCTACCAGCCGGTTTGTAATATATGGTATATTACAGGGATGGGAGGTTAACCAGATGAAGTATTTGCTGACTACGATGAGGAAGCTTTACCGGAATTCCCGCATCTCAACCAAGCTGTTTCTGGCCTTCAGCCTCATGATTGCCATACCTGCGATCGTGGTCTCCTTTTTATTCATCCGTACGCAGGAAAGCCAGCTCTACAAGGAAGCTATGGCGGAGGGCAGCAATCATGTCGCACGCCTGAATGAACGGCTGCGCAGCCGGATGGATATTCTTGAGAACGCTTCCTCCACCGCTCTGACCCAGAAGGCATTTGTGGATTTCATTCATACCAATATGCGCGGGGACGGCCTGCGGCTCGTGAAATTCAAGCAAAACCAGTATGAGCAGATGCATAATATCATTCAAAGCCATGAGCTGATAAGTGAGCTAAGCTTCTATGTCGATAACCCGGATGTATACGAAATCTGGCCTGAAATCTATCATTACAGCAAGTTTTGGCCGCAGGATTACTGGATGACGCTCCGGGATGAAGGCGGGGCCGCCTTCCGCTTATCCGCCTTTAAGGATGGCGAGGATACATTATCCTACTACAGGCTGGTGCGGCCTCAGGGCCAGCAGCAGAAGCTCCCCACCATTATGGAAATCCGCGCCAGGCACAGTGTTTTTTTCAGCGATCTGCTTGAAGACACGGGTGGTGATTTCTTCAGTGTTGTAATGGACGGAACAAGTGCTTTCCGGAATGTATACAATCCGGGGCATGAATTCCCGCAGAATGCCGGGGAGAAGCTGGACGGAATCCTTAGCCGGGTTCATGAACAGCTGGATGTGCTGCAGCAGAATAACCCGGTTAAGATTCATTCCGGGGATCAGACCTACTACGCGATGTATCGCTACATCGCTCCTCTGAACGCCTATGTGGTCGATATCGCCTCCCGTCAGGCGCTGATGCAGGGCCCGCGGAACTGGTACCTGATTGTGATCGCCGTCACCTCCTGTGTGCTGCTGCTTATGCTGCTGCTCGTTTCACAGATGACCCGGCGTATATTCCGGCGGCTGGAGAAGGTGCTCGTCTCCATGCGCAAGGTACGCAGGGGGCAACTGGATGCGAAGATTGAAACAGGACTCCGGCATAACGAAACCGGTGACGAAATCGACTACGTAGCCGTCAGCTACAATAATATGCTGGACGAAATCCGGCATCTGATGACACAGGTGGTGGATAAACAGCTTATCGCCAAGAACGCACAGCTCCACTCCCTGCACTCACAGATTAATTCCCATTTCCTGTACAACGCCCTGGAGTCGATCCGGATGCATGCGGAGGTCCAGCAGCAGCCAGCTATGGCTGGTGCACTGGTCTCTTTAGGCTCACTGCTGCGTTATAGCATGCAGTGGCGCAGCGATACGGTTGCCCTTAGTGAAGAGCTTGCCAACATCCACAGCTATATCCGGTTCATCAACTTCATGGAAGGCGGAAGCATTGAATTGTCGGCCGCTCTTCCCCCGGAGGTGCAGCACTATACGATTCCCAAAATGTGCATGCAGCCTATCGTCGAGAATGCCGTGCATCACGCAGCCCCTGCAGGCGGCAGTGTACATATCCAAATTACTGTTAGGGTAGAGAATGACAGCCTGCTGCTGATCGAGGTCCGCGATGACGGCGCAGGCATTGATCCGCAGATGCTGGAGAAGCTGCAGTCTGTGCTGCGGGGCGACTCGGATACGCCGATTATTACCAGCAAGAACGGGCTGGGTCTGGAGAATGTGCATAAGCGCCTGCAGCTGCATTACGGCAAGGGCTGCGGACTTTGGATTGACAGCGTGCAGAGCGCCTATACCTGCGTAACCATACGGCTCCCTTGGGAAAATGTGAATCTTGGAGGATGGTAGCATGATCAATATTCTGGTTGTGGATGATCAAAAGCAGATCCGTGACGGCCTGCAGGCCATGCTGCGCCAATTCCCTCTGCAGCTTGACCATATATACAGCGCTGTAAGCGGGATTGAGGCACTGGAGCTATTGCGTCAGCACAGCATCCAGCTGGTGATTACCGATATCCGGATGCCTGAT
Source organism: Paenibacillus sp. FSL R10-2199 (assembly GCF_038000235.1). Lineage (NCBI taxonomy): Bacteria > Bacillati > Bacillota > Bacilli > Caryophanales > Paenibacillaceae > Paenibacillus > Paenibacillus sp. FSL R10-2199. The sequence goes on from NZ_JBBOBO010000001.1 coordinate 6,156,642, forward strand.
ATGGATGGCCTGGAGCTGATGGCTCAGACCAAAGAGGAACGTATTAAGGTTGATTATCTGATTATTAGCGGCTACAGCGATTTCGCCTATGCCCAGAAGGCCATTGAGCTTGGGGCTAAGGGTTATCTGCTCAAACCTGTGAAACGGGAGGATTTGCAGTCCTCGGTGGAGCATGTCTGGCAGGAAATTCAGACGCGAATGTCGCTCTCGCGTAATCTTGAGCAATTGTCCCGCCGCGCCATGGAGACCGACCGTAAGGAGCTGCGCATGTATATGCAAGGCGCGGCGGGTGATGAAACGTGGATTGACGCGACTGAGCAGCAGAGCGCAGAGCTATGGAGCAGCTACCGGCTCTGCCTGCTGCGCGAGGAGCTGTGGATTAACCAGCCGGGTGCCAGCAGCAGCCATAGCATAGAATCTATTGCTTACCGCGTATATGGCAGACACGGCTGTATCTGTCTTCAGCACCGCCCCCACCTGATCCTGGCGGTTGATGCAGCCGTAGATCCGGGAATCTTCCCTGCTGCACTCCAAACCGAGCAGATGGAGGCCATTACTGCAATGACCAGCCCGCAGCATGGATTAAGGGAGCTTCCGGGCAGCTATACGCTGGTATTGGAGCTGTACCGCCACAGCTTCCTGTTTCCGGATAAGCGCTGTCTCCTGCCTGCGCATATAGAGCGGCTGGAGCAGCAGTGGGAGCTCCCCTATGAGGAGCTGTATGCCCTGTTCCAGTTAACCGGCACCAAGAACAGCGGCAGAATCACCCAAGGGATCTCCAGCCTATTCCACAAGGATGTGCTGCAGCGGTATCACATTCGATATACACAGCAGCTATGCCGGGCCGTAGTCCAGATGATGGAGGAATATGAGCGTGTAATCCGCCCGTATATGGGAGAAGAAGCGCTGGACTTAGACTCTCTGCGCAACCTGTTCGACTATCCGGGCATCCGCGATTATATTCAGGCGCTGCAGCAGCAGCTGCTCCGGCTGAACCAATTTTATTATGAATACAAGTGCAGCTACCGTAACTCTCAGGACTTGAACGAAGCCATTCGTTTCATCCACGAGAATTACCACAAGCCGCTGGATCTCGCGATGGTGTCCAACCATGTGTCGCTGAATTACGCTTATTTCTCCAACCAGTTCAAGAAGAATATCGGCAAAGGCTTCGCCGAATACCTGCGTGATGTGCGTCTGGATAAAGCCCGGCGTCTGCTTGCAGAAACTGACCATAAGATCGTCGAGATTACCTCCATGGTCGGATATGAAAGCTACAAAAGCTTCACACGGGCCTTCCGGGATGTGATGCATATGCAGCCCACGGAATACCGGCAGCTGATCCGCCGCAGGCATGGCAAGGAGGGCGATTACCGGGACAGCGGGCTGCAAATCGAGCAAGACTCCACTAAATAAGTCCACCAATACAGTGTCAGATTTAGACCATCGACAACCACGCTGCCAAAATACTTGCAGAGGGTTTGCCGTGCCACGATTATCGTTATGGTACATGAGCATAGACGGTAGGCGGTAGGCGGTAGGCGGCTTAATTGTACTTCGTACAACTAAAATGTCTGATTTGCTACTAGTTATCCGTTTAGCTGTATTTTGTACAATTAAAACCTCCACTTGTCTTGGTTCTCACCTATCCGGGCAGATTTAGTTGTATAGACTACAGTTATAAGAGTCACGCATTCCTTTTCACTGTTTTTAATTGCACGTTATACAGCTATCACTGAATATTCACTTAGAACAGAACTCCATCAATTGCTGCAATGTTGAATACACTCACTTCTTAGGTTCTGAACTGTAGGCGCAATAGCGTCTGCCTATAAAGCAAAAGCCAAAAAATTGGGTCATAACAAAAAGGATTGTCCCTTTAAGCGCGATATTAGATTCGATAGAATAAAGATGTTCTCTCATATGTAAGCGGTTACCTTCACTACCATTTAATTAAAGGAGGGCAAGTATGAAGCGACTTCACCTTAGGGATATCGGATTTAAACAGAAGGTATTATGTTTGTTCCTGAGCTTAGTGATGCTGGCCGGCATCGGCCTGCTGCCTGCTTCGAGAATTCAGACGGCGGAAGCAGCAGGTATCACTGTTAGCTCCATGACCTATTTTTCAGCAGCAGACGGTCCAGTTATCTCCAAATCAGGGGTTGGACAAGCGAGCTTTGGCTTCGTCATGCCAGTGTTCAACGGAGGCTCTGCCACCTGGAATGATGTGTCGGATGATGTAGGCGTCAAAGTCAAAGTAAACGGCAACTGGGTAGACATCGACAGCGCAGGCGGCTATGTCTACAACCAGAACTGGGGGCACTGGAGCGACGGCGGGATGAACGGCTACTGGTTCACGCTCTCCGCTACAACCGAAATTCAGCTCTACTCCAAGGCTAATAGCGCGGTCACTCTTAATTACACACTGGCCTTTCAGAACCTGAACACAACAACCATCTCGGCTATGGCGCCTACACAAGGGCCGCAGATTACAGCAGGCTTTACAGGCAGCGCAGGCTTTACCTACCCTACCTTCAATAATGATCCGGCCTTAACTTATGAATCCGTGGCGGATGATCTGAAAGTATACGTGAAGCCTGTTAACAGCAGCACCTGGATTGATATCGATAATAACGCAGCCAGCGGCTGGATCTATGACAGCAACTTTGGCCAGTTCACCGATGGCGGCGGAGGCTATTGGTTCACCGTTACGGAATCCATCAATGTCAAGCTGGCATCCAAGACCTCTTCGGCCAGTCTCATCTATACGATTACCTTCAATCAGCCGGTCCGGAATTCATATGTCCTATCGGCATATGACGGTACGGCTTACACAGCGGATAACAACGGCTCCATCGGCTTCCCTCTCCCAAAAATAGACGGAGGCGCACCGGTTGGCAGCGAGCTTGGCAAATTCGTCTATCAGATCAAAGCGGGCGGCCAGTGGGTGGATCTCAGCGATTCCAGCCAGAGCGGATTCGTCTATGCCGGCAATGGCTATAATAATATGTCCGCTGCCAACCAGTGGGGCTACTGGGCCGATTACATCTATGGCCTGTGGTTCCAGCCGATCCAGGTGAATATGGAAATCCGCATCGGGTATCCGCTGAACGGGCAGCAAGGCGGAAATGTCGGCAGCAATTATGTCTATTACACCTTCACCGGTAATCCCAATGCCCCGCGTCCCGATGAAAGCGACCAGGAAGATATTACGCTGGGAACACCAACAGACCCGGCTGTGGCCGGGATGAACCTCCTCTGGCAGGATGAGTTCAGCGGGACAGCGCTCGACACCGGCAAGTGGAATTATGAACAGGGGTACTATATCACTAATGACCCCAACAGCTGGGGTTGGGGCAATGCGGAGCTGCAGCATTATACCAACAGTACCCAGAATGTATTTGTCCAGAATGGACAGCTGAATATCAAGGCCATTAATGAACCAAAGTCCTTCCCGCAGGACCCGAGCCGGTATGCGCAATATTCCTCCGGCAAAATCAACACCAAGGACCATCTGTCCTTCCAGTACGGCCGGGTGGACATCCGCGCCAAGCTGCCTACAGGCAATGGCATCTGGCCTGCACTGTGGATGCTGCCGGAAGATGCCGCTTACGGGGCATGGGCCGCATCCGGTGAAATCGATATTATGGAAGCCAAGGGACGGCTTCCCGGCACGACCAGCGGCGCCGTACATTTCGGCGGACAATGGCCTGTGAACCGGTATATCGCCGGTGAGTATCACTTCCCTTCGGGGCAGACCTTCGCGAACGATTATCACGTCTATTCCATGGTCTGGGAAGAAGACAATGTGAAATGGTATGTGGACGGCAAATTCTTCTTCAAGGTCAACAGAGAGCAATGGTATTCCGTAGCAGCACCGAACAATCCGAATGCCCCCTTCGACCAGCCCTTCTATCTGATTATGAATCTGGCGGTCGGCGGACATTTTGACGGCGGGCTCTCCCCCGCTCCGTCTGACATCCCGGCAACGATGCAGGTAGATTATGTACGGGTCTACAAGGAAGGCAGCGGCGGCGGGAATCCCGGCAACCCGGGCAACGTTCCGGTTAGCGGTGTCTCCGTAACTCCTTCCACCGCCCAGGTGCAGGCCGGACAGAGCGTCCAGTTAACTGCCAATGTGGCGCCGTCTGGTGCAACTAATAAACAGGTTGTCTGGAGCGTATCGAACAGCAGTACTGCCTCCGTGAACCAGAATGGTCTCGTAACCGGTCTTGCCCCGGGTACAGCAACCGTTACGGCCACAACGGCAGATGGCAACAAAACAGCCACCAGCACGATTACCGTGGTGCCCCAGCCTGCAACTGTAATTGTGATCGGCGATCAGGTGCGCGGCCTGAAGAAAACAGGCAATAACCTGCTGTTCTATGTGAACGGCGCAACTTTCGCCGACCTGCATTACAAAATCAATAACGGCGGACAACAGAACGTGGCCATGACCTCCACAGGCAACGGCAACTACACCTACGCGGTAAATAACCTTCAGCAGGGTGATACCGTGGAATACTTCTTCACCTATAACCCGGGTCAGGGAGCGCTGGATTCCCCGTGGCAGACTTATGTGCATGGGGTGACCCAAGGAACCCCGGAGTAGGAAGAGCATCCTGGCACAGATAAGCGGCTGAACGTATGGCCGCTTCATATGACCGCTAATACAGGGGATGGGGAAGTCTTAGACTTCCCCATCCCCTGTTCTATTTCACTCAAGGGACAGGAATGCAACCCAAATGAATTTTGCGGAAACAATATGTGACCAAATGCCGTCCTTAAGGGTGTTATAGGTAAAGGAGGGCATAACCTCATGCAGCAACCCATGACCCGGCCGGGCAATCATGTGATACAAAGTTACGAGGTCTACTCAGATATGCTGTTCCGGATTGCCCTGATCCATCTGGGCAGCCGCCAGGATGCCGAAGAAGCCACGCAGGACACCTTCATCAAGCTGATGGAGAAAGCTCCCGCATTTAAGGATGACGAACATCAGAAGGCATGGCTGATCCGGGTAATCACCAATCATTGTAAAAATCTGCTGGGCAGAGGCTGGCGCAAGCGCGAAGTCAAGCTGGAGGGTATTGAGCCGGTTGCGGCCGACACCCCCGAGGATATGGCGATCCTGCAGCTTGTGCTGGCGATGCCGGTAAAGTATAAAACGGTGATCCATCTGTATTATTACGAGGATTACCCCATCCAGGAAATCAGCAGGATTCTGCAAATCAGCGAGTCTGCCGTGAAGATGAGACTTCAGCGGGGACGTCAGCTGTTAAAACTGGAGCTGGAAGGAGCGGACCCGAGTGAAGGAAGAAGATTTTCGCACAAACTATAAGAAAGCGGTGAATTCAATGAAATCCAGTGAAACCATGAAACAAGGATTAACCGATAAAATGGAGCAGAAACGCCGTCCGCGTAAAATGGTCTATGTGGCAGCAAGCGTACTGCTCGCCGCCGGAATCGGCTTAGCCGGACCAAGCATTATGCAGCAGCTGAATGGAACGGCCTCCCCGGGTCAAGTGGCTCAGGTAGACCCGGGCACACCTGCTGCGGGTACTTCCGCCAGCATCGTCATTCCCAAGATAGAGCTGCCGGATAAAAGCTCCGGTGTTTCAGCAGATATGATCGCCCTTGTCGTATATAAGGGCAACATCTATACTCAAGCGGCGACCCGTATCGATGCGGCTGATGCTGCAGCACTGCGCGGCGAGAAGCTGGGCCGGACGTCCGGCGGCATTGATGAATGGAGCGGCAAGGATGACTATATCGAGCTGGCCTCCAATATTGGCGAAGCGGATATCTATGCCGTAAAGGGATACGATTCCGGATTCCTGCTGATGTCCTATACGGAGATTGACGGCCAGGTATATGCGGAGCTGTATGAACACACGAATGGTATTACTGTAAGCAGCGGCGCTGATTTGTTCGGCAAGCTGAATCTGGAAGGCCGCATTGCCTCCGCCCAGTGGGAGAGCTTCAGCAGCTGGAATAATGGCCAGCAGCAGTATCTGCCGCTGCCGGAGGGTGTCGCGCTGGATGGCTTCCTGAGCGCACTTAATGCCGCCAAACCACTGGCAGCAGAGCCGCTGACGGAGCAAGGCATCTATGACAGCGAAGACCGCAAGATCATCTACCTTCAGCTGGATGACAAGGCCCGGGTGGAGCTGACCCTGTTCGGCCAGGGACTGGTACGCTACGGCAATGCTCCGGTATTCTTCGAGGTCGAATCCGGCGCTTTCCAGGCGCTGTGGAACAGCATGAATCCTTAAGCTGCTGCTTACGGGCATCAGCCCACTTCCACCAGAATCAGGTGCACTTTTACCCCTGCATTACCTCTTCAGCGGCAAACAAGTGGATAAAGGTATCTTAATTAGCCCAGTTCCGCGGGATATACGGAAGCAAGTGGAAAAACAGCATCTAATCTAGTTAGTTTTCGCTACTGTGGATAAAATGGGCAGCTTTAAGTGTTGTTTTTACAACTGTTGGTTTAGATGCTGCCATTCGTTCATCAGCAAGTGGAGGAAATCCAACTAATTCCGCTTCCCCTCCCCTCTGAGCTTATCCAGTTCACTCCATTCACCTTATCGGGTGCAAAAACTTTTAGAGCCAACGGCAATTTGTCCGTTGGCTCCTTTCTATCTTCCCGTTGCATTATAAACCGGACAGATGAACTCCTGGGATTCTCCAGTTTCACGTTCATACACCCGTCCCCTTCTTCTCCTCACCAACGCTCTCATGCCATTTTAACCCGATGTATTCCTTGATCTGCTCCGCCAGCAGGGCTGGCGGCGTAGAAGTCGAGTCAAACGTAGGCATCGGCGGATCATAATCTGTATCCGCATGCTCAAGCAGCCACCGGGCGAACTCTTCATGCCGCTTCAGCATACCGTCATTCCACATCGCTGCATCTTCACGGGTACGCAGGCGGCTGTTCCGGGTAGAATCATCACAGTGCAGATTAATAAAGTGCAGTTCACTAAATGTACTGTAGACATCACATTTCCTGGCATCCCAGGGCATGAACGTTCCACATATAATGGTCCCTCTTCCCGACATGGCGACCGCATGGGCACAGTGCAGCAGCACGTTATACCGGTCCTGATATTCCAGCTTCCCAGCCGTTGTCCCGAAATTATCGTTATCCGTGCTGAACAGCACAAATTCAGGCATCCGCCCTCTCAGTTCGTGCATAACCGTAGTCTTTCCCACGCCGCTGGCTCCAGTGATAATGAATAATGGCAATTTCGCTTTCATAATCCCGCTCCCTTTAGGTATTCCGAAACAGCTTAATCATACCGGTGTTTGAGGACCGTTCATATGCGGGAATGATTTAAGGTATTCCCGCCATAAACAATCCTGCACATAATACAACATTTCCCTCGAGATCCCGGCTTAAATCCAAAATTGTTGTACAAAAGGCAGGATTTCTCCTCCTGCAAGCGGTTTAAAGGAATAAATCTTGTATTTCATACAACAATCTGTCCAAACACCTAGGTTTCTGGCTAGCCAAGTTGCATTACGTACAACATTTAAGCCACATTGTCTGAAGAATCTCAGGTCTCCCAGCAACCAATGAGGCGCGGAAACACATATAATAAAAAACCAGCTGCAGCGCAGCCGGTCGGTTACTGTTCATATTTTCTCTAGGATATGGCATTCAGAGCGTTCTTCATTTACCGCTAAGTGCACGTATCTTATTTCGCATGGACTCCTGATGGCTGGCAAACTGCTTATGTCGATGTCCGTTGGCGCCGGAAGGATGAGGGAATCCCCACAGACAGTCTCGTGCATCTAGCATCCCGTCCGCTACCAGCTGCTGAAGCACCTGCTCTACATTTTTGCCCAGAGGTATGATTAACGGCTGATTCATGAGACTGAGTTCATCTTGCAATGAGCGTAAGACAGTCTGGTTCAGAAAAGGGTTGGTCAGCAGAGGGGGATGGGTTCCGTTATAATTATTCCCCGCCACAAAAACCGGAAACCGCAGCAGAGAAGTGGTGTGCAGCAGCTCGTGCTGATCCCGAAACAAATCCCCGCAAGATCCGGCTCCCAGATATCGGTGCAGTTCAAGCGCGTCCAGCATGTCAATTAGATGGGTTCTCATGGTTCCGGCAAAGCCGGCCGCTTCCTTCGCCAGCCTGCACACTGCCTCATCGGAGAGTCCGGCCTTAAGGCCGGCTTTGGCTGCTTGCAGCGCTATTCTCATTTGTGTCCATCCGGGCGTAATTCCGATAATCACTACTTTGGCAGCAGGATTGACATACTCGTTGTGCGGAGCATAATACATTTCAAGCAGGCCGCTGCGCTTCATGAGCAAGTCACTGGCCAGCAATTCCGCTTTGGACAGCATTTTATCTTCCGGGAGCTCAAGAATCGTCTGTTTATACTTGTTCAAATGACTGGAAATAAGCATGCATCCACTCCTTTCAAGAAATCTCAGGGTATAACCTGCGCTTATCACTCCGCCAGTTCATACAATGCCGGGTCTTCCTCCCGGATGAAAGGCGACCATTCCCCCGTCGTGTACAGCTGAAGCACATGCATCGCCCGTGTACATGCGGTATAAAAAAGCTTCCGCTCGTTCTCCCTCCGGTACGTCTGCGGGGAAGCATCATAGATCAGCACAGCGTCGAACTCCACGCCTTTGGCCAGATAAGCAGGAATCACCTGTACCCCTTTCTCAAAAGTAGGCGTGTTCTTCGTGATTAGCCGCAGCTCGGCGGCGCCTCCGGCGGTCAACTTCTTATAAGCTTCTATACTCTCAGCCGCAGTCTTCGTAATCACGGCAATTGAAGTGTACCCTTCCGCCTGAAGCGTGGCAAGATCTTTCCCTATGCGTTCCGCCTTCATCTCATGGCTCTCCAGCTTAGTTAGAACAGGCTTTCTGCCTCTCCGCTCAAAAGGGACAATCGCCTCACCGCCGGGCAACAGCGGCTTCGTGAACTCCACGATCTCATAAGTTGACCGGTAGCTCCGGACCAGCTGATACTGCGTAGTCTCCGCCTCTTCATACAGCTGAACCAGCGGTGAACTCTCACCTGACAGATTCGTCGCCTGGGTGAAGATCGCCTGGCCGAAATCACCAAGAACCGTCATACGGGCGCGGGGAAACAGCTTTTTGAGAAACTCATACTGGAACATGGAGTAGTCCTGGCCCTCATCAACGAAAATATGCCGCACCTGCGTGTTCGTCCGGACGCCTTCGATCAGCTCTTTTAAATACAGATAGGGTGTCGCATCTTCATAAAAGAGTTCCTGCCCGCTCAGCTTCTCCTTCGTCTGCGCACAGATCTCCGGCCAAAGCTCCGGCACCTCCGCTTCACCTGTCATTTCCCTGTAGGCCCGTTCATCAGTGAACAGCTGGCGGTATAACCCGCTCATGTCGATAAATGTGAACCGCTTGATTCCCCGTCTCAGAGGTCTGAACTGCTCCTTCACGATCATCTGGCCCAGCAGCTCTTCCTCACGTTCGGCGTAATCAAAATCACTCTCATCCAGCTCGCGCTTGTGCACCAGCATTTCCTGAAGCCGGAGGTATTTCTCGGCAAAGTCAAACACCCCTTTCTCTCTGTGCAGCATGCCGTATACCTTAGCGTATTGCTCATTATCGAGGTAATTCATCTCCTCCTGTACCCAGGACGCTCCCTGCTCTTCCTTTTGCAGTCTGGCCAGCTCTTCCAGCAGCCATTTCTGCACCAGGGTGACGCGGTTCGGCAGACGAATCGAAGGATCATAGCTATACAGCCTGGTCTTGATCTGCTCTCCTGAGATCAGCACGCGGTCCCGGAAACAGATGTCGTTAAACAGCATGCCCTCTTGCTTGATCCACTGCGAATAGCCCTGAAGTGCCCGGAGGAAGGCTTCCGATGCCTTATATTCAATAGCCTGAAGGCGGGAGCCATAACTCCTGTCCTGCTCCCCGGTCAATACATATTCAATCTGATCAAACGGATCTTCGAGCCGGAATTCCGGACTTAGCCAAGTTTCCAGATATTCCTGAAAGGTCGTCTGCTGCATATTCTCTTCACCCAGTTCGGGAAGAACAGTAGACACATAGCTGTTGAACATCGGGTTAGGGGAGAACAGCACGATCTGATCTGCCGATAGCCGCTCGCGGTGTTTATACAGCAGGTAAGCTACACGCTGCAGCGCTGCTGACGTTTTGCCGCTGCCGGCCGCTCCCTGCACAATGAGCATCTGGCTGTTATCGTTGCGGATGATCGCATTCTGCTCCGCCTGGATGGTTGCCACGATACTTTTCATTTGGGCATCCGCACCCTTGCCGAGCACCTGCTGCAGCAATTCGTCGCCGATCGTTACATTCGCATCGAACAGATGCTGAAGCTGGCCGTTACGGATCTGGTACTGCCGCTTCAGACTCATTGTTCCGCTGATCCGTCCTCCCGGTGTGTCGAAGGCTGCTTTTCCCGGCGGATAGTCATAGTACAGGCTCGCAATTGGAGTGCGCCAGTCATAGACCACAAAGCTCAGTCCGTCTGTATCGACGAAGGAGGAGACCCCGATATAGACCTGTTCTTCAGCACTTTGCCCATCCTCATGAAAATCAATCCGCCCAAAATAAGGGGACGGCAGCAGCCGCTTCATATTCTTCCACTGCTGCAGCTTCCGCGCGTGGCTGCGTTCCCGCTCAGATAAGACGGCATCCTGCTGAGTTATGGTAAAGAAGCTCTCTTCAAAGTCTTCCTGGGTGCTGGTATTCACCGTTACCTCTTCCCAGAATCTTTTGCGGATATCTGTTGCCTGCTCCTTTAACCGGCCAACCTCCGGCTCCAGGTTAGCAATCCCCGATTTCAGCTTTTCTTTTACCTGCTCCAGCCACTCCTGTTCCTGCTCCCAGCTGCTTATCTTCTCCATCACCCGACCACTCCCTTTTCTTGAATGATATTCCTTATCTTCCCCGCTGCAATAATCCCAAACTGGCGGGTTGACAAACCGGATGTCCATTTGCTATAATTAAAATATAAGTAAGATGCATTACCTCCGTTCTTTTTTAAAAAAAGTCAACAGTTCTTTAACATTAACATATTACTTCTTTGTATGCAATACTTCCCGATACATAATTAACCCTGGCGCTTGCGCCAGGGTTTTGTTGTTCAGATATAAGAAACTGAGATAACAGACTTCCTACGGCTGCCTGTTTACGAGCACAGCCTTAAACCGGGCGCTCTATGGTAAATACCTCACCAATCCCCGCATAATTATTCCCTGCCAGGCGGCTTACCGCCCCTAATTTCACCGGATCAATTCTTCCCTGTTCGTAGATATCCTCATCGATATGAAACTGTACAATCCTGCCGATAATCAGGTCATTATTAGGCAGCTCCAGACAATGCTCAAGTGTACATTCCATCCGCACCTTCGCTTCCTTAACCCCCGGAACAGTAATCTGCAGGCTATCTACAGGCGTCAGTTCGGCTAAAGCAACTTCACTCTGGTCCGGTGGCAGGGGCGCTGCGGTGATATTCACCTGCCCGACATTCTGCTGATCCACAATATGAACGACAAACTCCTTCGTCTGCATAATATTCCGCGCCGTATCCTTGGACTGGCCCGCAGCATGCTGAATCGAAATGGAGATCATCGGCGGATTGGAGGAAACAATGTTGAAATAGCTGAACGGCGCACCATTCAAGATTCCCTCTCCCGACATCGTCGTCACAAAAGCAATCGGCCGCGGGATAATGCTCCCGGTCAGAAGCTTATAATTATCCCGCTCGCTATTCTGCAGTGGATCAATTGAAATCATCTTAGCATCCCCTCTTCTCTGAAAGTCGGTTAATCTACTGCTCTTACGGTAAAAGGCAGCAATACCTGCTCAAGCTGTTCTCTGTGCGGCTCATATTGTGCCGGCAGCATCAGGTGGCTGCCCATCGTTTCCGGCGTTTCATCATGGGCGAAGCCAGGAGGATCAGTAGCGATCTCAAACAGGATCTCCCCATGCTCTCTGAAGTAAAAAGCATTGAAGTAATTCCGGTCCTGAACAGGCGTTACTCCATATCCATTATCATGCACATATTCCTGCCATTCAAGCTGATCCTGGTCATCCTTCGCTCTCCAGGCAATATGATGCACGGTGCCGACACCCATTTCGCCGCGCTGTACCGCTGTTACCTTCAGTTCAACCACATTTCCGAGGTCCGCAGTGGAATGGTAACGGGCGATATCGCCTTCTTGTCCTGCGAATGTAAGTCCCATCACCTTCTCCAGCAGCTCAGCAGTCTGCTCCGGATGCGTGGACAGCAGTGTTGCACCACCAAAGCCTTTGATCGCAACCTCCGGAGTTACCCCGCCGAAGGTCCATTCGTTACGCTCTCCAGCCTCCCGTTCCACCAGTTCGAGATGAAGACCGTGGGGATCATCGAATTCCAGATACTGCTCGCCAAACCGCTCCATTTCGGTAAAAGCAACCTTGAACTTCGTCAGTCTTTCTCTCCAGAAAGCCATCGCCCCTACCGGAATCACATATGAAGTAACGCCGACCTGCCCCCCGCCGATTTTACCCTGATATGCATCTGCCCACGGGAAGAAAGTAATAATCGTCCCCGGCTTGCCGCCATTGTTGCCGAAGTAGAAGTGATATGTTCCCGGATCGTCGAAATTGACCGTTTGCTTAACCAGCCGGAGTCCCAGCACACCTGCATAAAAATCCATATTTTCCTGCGGATGGCCGACAATTGCGGTGATATGATGAATGCCCATAGTTTGTTTGTTCATTTAAATTCACTCCTAATTAAATTTGGTTAGCTTAGATTAACATTTTATCTTTACTTTAAGATATTAGGTTAAACATTATCTTTAAGTTAAGATAATTTATATTCTCACTTTACTTTTTATTATTCCGCTTGTCAAGCACTTGTCTATCTCTCTTACTATTTACAATCCTGCACAAAATACAACATTCTCCTCCCAAAAACGTCCATAATCGAAAATTGTTGTACGGAATGCAGCATTCCGCCTCCTCCAAGCCGCTGAAAGAGATAATTCCTGCATTTCATACAACAATCCCCTCGAATACTTAGGTATTTATGAATCAAAGTTGCAATATATACAGCATTTTATAGTTTTATAACGTGAGCCTTAAATAAGCGTTTTTTCATAGAAGCACAAAGTCAGCTTGTCATTGATCTCTTTGGTCTCACCTGTTCTTCTGTAACCCAGCTTCTCATACAAGTAGCAGTTTCTTTCCTCTTGCATTACGGTATCCAGCTCCCAGACTTTAGCTTCGGAATAGATCTGCTCGATCAAGGCAAACACCCGCTGGGCTATGCCCAGACCCTGGTATTCCGGCTGGATAAATATCCGTCCGACACGAAATACGGCATTCTCTTTTCGGACCACTCTAATCGCACCAACTGCCTCCCCGGAATACCGGATGATGTAATTGTCTGCATGAGCCTGGTTGATCCGTTCTACCGTACTGTCTACAGTCTCATTAGCAGGGTTCGTACCATAATCCTGATATTTCTCGAGCAAGGGCAGGAATGCCCGGGTCTGCATTTCATGAATCGCTGCCGCATCTTCTGCTACCGCTTTACTTAAAGTAACTTCCATCCTATGTACCTCCAGATTTTATACAAAATATACATAATCCAAGTGTTCGCCGACCATCCCTGCAATATGTTGATTCGGCCTTGTCTGATACATGGTGAATCCGATACTCTCATACATCCGCCGGGCAGGAACCAGATCATCATTTGTTGTTACAATAATTTTCCGGACTTCATTTTGGAGGATTCTATTCACTGCTTCTTGCAGCTGCATTTTACTGTAACCTTTACCTTTGTGGGCTGAAGCAATGCAGTTATGGCCGATTTCCGCAACCTCAGGCAGGTTCCTCGGGTCCCAGGAAACGAAGCCGACAGCTTCATCATGCAGCGTTGTGATGAACCCGTATTTATCTGCAATCGGCGGATTGTCAAAGAAAAAGTTATCAAATTCCCGCCATTCAGCAAGGCAGCTTTGCTCATACCGGCAATCAAAGGCATAGGCATCTTTCAATAATTCAAACAATATTCCCCGTTGAAAACTGCTCACCTTCTTAAATTCAATACCCATGCCTCGCCTCCTCGCCAGCTCCTCTTTAATTCACTTCCAAACATTACATTGAATTACATCATTCTACCATGACATATTGCATGTAAGTGATTGGACGCGAACAGGCAGAACTTCACTAAGGAAGCCCGCCTGTTTACACTTATTTCGCCTTTACCGGCTCCAGAAGGTTCAGATCATACAGGTTGCCGCTGCCCTCCGGATGATCGTTACGGATATGCTCTTCGAGGCAGAGCCTTCCGCGATCTGAACGGTACTTCTTGCTTTGCGATAATTGATTCATCAGACTTTTCCAGGAACCGCCGATGTCGTCACTGCTACCAAGCATGGCATACAATCCTCCCGGCAGCTGCATTTCCTTGAAAAGCTCTGGAACAACGACGGCCGCTGGAATTGACGCACACATCCCGTAACCATAGGGTTTGCCCGCACTGCTTGGCATGGGCTTCATATTACCACCGAAGAGCCGCGCCGTACCCAGCAGGTTCGCTGACTTCAGCCAGTCCATTAAAGGGCCCATCGCTTTGTCTTCGGGAGCTGCGTCCACAACAATATGAAAAGCCACTCTCATGGGAGGTAAATCGATAATTTTGAATACATACGGTTCCGTTAAACTGCTCATAAATACAGCCTCCGTCTCGGTAAGAATATTATCCAAGTCCAGCTTGCCTTCGTTCTGCCGCTCAAGGTATTCCAGGACCCGGTTTAACTGCCGTTCAACAACCCCTATCACTTCCCTTTGCTTCCTGATAGAATTCAGTTTATTCACTATGACTTTGCTAAGCCCGGCTACTGAATTCGCAATAATCACTGACTTTATTTCTTTGATCGGTATGTCCATCTTCCGCAGCACTGCCGTGATCCGAATACATGCCAGCGCATGTTCATCGTAGACACGCCATCCCGAGGAAACATCTCTACCGCTTTGGAATAACCCTTCCGCTTCCCAGTGGCGCAGCGTGCGGCTCGTCAGCCCAAGCTGCTCCGACATTTCTTGTATAGCAACAGATCTGTTCATTTCGCTCTCCTCTCTGAGATCTCATAGCTATCGTATCACTTGACGCCGCGTCAAATTCAAGGGGTGTTTCCATAAATCCAATAATAAAAATTGACTTTCGCCCGCATGTATTGTAAAAATACAGTAATACAATAGTATACAACTTTGCAATGACGAAGAGAGTACGCATAACGAATACTCCAGAGAGCTGATGATTGCTGCGAATCAGTGTAGGGATTATGCCGAAGTGGGCTTCTGAGCATCCAAACCGAACCTTCAGGAAGTAGGCTTTGGCGAAGGTCTCATCGTTACAAGAGACGCGTATTCAGGGCATATAGCGATGTCGCGATACGTTTAAGCGGGTCCGGATCATAATCCGGGCTAATTAAGGTGGTACCACGGGGTTCTCTCGTCCTTTTCAGGATGAGAGAACCCCTTTTTGATTACATAAACGGAGGGATAACATGAGTAAGGAAATTGTATTAACCGGAATTAAGCCTACGGGCAAAGTCCATCTGGGAAACTACATCGGAGCAATCAAGCCTGCCCTGCAACTCGCCGGGGCCGGTGATTGTACTGCACTTTATTTTATCGCTGACTATCATGGATTAACTTTCATTCAGGACAGAGACGAGTTTCGTGATCTGTCTTACGGTATCGCAGCTACATGGCTGGCACTGGGACTGGACCCGGAGCGGGTAGTCTTTTATCGGCAATCTGATGTGCCGGAGATCTTCGAGCTTCACTGGATTCTATCTTGTCTGACGTCCAAAGGTCTAATGAACCGTGCCCATGCGTACAAAGCCATTCATGAACAAAATATTCAATTAGGCGTGGATGCAGATGCAGGAGTCAATATGGGCCTGTTCACTTATCCGGTGCTGATGGCTGCGGACATTCTGCTGTTCCAGTCTGACAAGGTCCCTGTCGGTAAGGACCAGATTCAGCATGTGGAGATCGCCAGAGATATTGCCGAGGGCTTTAACCGGATTTATGGAGATACCTTCAAGCTCCCTGATTATAGGGTCGATGAGAACATATCCGTGATTCCAGGGCTGGACGGGCGGAAGATGAGCAAAAGCTACAATAATACGATTCCGCTGTTCGAAACACCAGAAAACCTGAAGAAGCTGATCAGCAAAATCAAAACGGACTCTACGCCTCCCCAGGAGCCGAAAGACCCGGATACGTCAAATATTTTCTTGCTGTACAAAGAGTTTGCGGCTCCCTCTCAAGTACAGGATTTCAGGAAGCAATATCTAAGCGGCATTAGCTGGGGTGAGGCCAAACAGGAGCTGTTCCAGGTGATTAATGCTGCTCTGGATGAACCCCGGAAGAAATACAATGAGTTCATGGCAGCGCCAGAGCAGATCGACGCGATCTTGAGTGAAGGTGCCCGGAAGGCAAGAGCCATAGCTGCTCCTCTGCTTGCGCAGGTCAAAGCGAAGATCGGGCGTTTTTAAATAAGCTCCCTGGAGCGGAGTTTAACTCAAACGGACGGTATGGTAAAATTATCAAATTCAAACTTTTACAAATAGCCGGTTGGGAGGCAATAGCTATGAACGTACGTAACTCCACGTATAATTTCCAGAATGTCAGTAACGGGGCAGAATCAGAACTGCTGCGCCTGCAGGAACAGGCTTCGATGGGCTGGAACAAAGAGTACCGCACCTTGCAGCAATTCGGATTGGCAGACGGGATGAAGGTTCTGGAGGCCGGTGCAGGTCCGGGATTCGTTACCGCCCAATTGCTGGAGCATTTCCCGCACAGTGAAATCACAGCCCTTGATATCGATGATGCTTTACTAGAAGAGGCTAAGCTCAGGTTAAGCCACATCCCCGAATCACGGCTTACCTTCGCCCATGCTTCGGTGTATGAGACTGGACTGCCCGACAATCAATACGATTTTGTTATTGCCCGTTTAATCTTTCTTCATCTACATAACCCGCAGCAGGCAGCAGCAGAGCTTAGACGTGTCCTCAAACCAGGCGGCAAATTGGTCATTATTGATGTGGACGACGGTGTCTTCGGGGCAATCGAGCCTGAAATCGGGATTATGCCTGCTATTATCCAAAAGCTGGTCCAGCAGCAGGCTTCAAGAGGCGGTAACCGCAATATCGGCCGAAGCCTGCCGCGCCTGTTATCCGGCTCCGGCTATACAGATGTAGATATGGATGCCATCCTCCAGCATAGCGATCTGCATGGTATAGAAGGCTTCAAACGTCAATTTGATATTAACCGGTTCACCGGGTTCTATAAGAAAGGGATCATTACGGAATACGAATATGAGGAATTGAACAGAGCCTATGAACAATTCGACCGTTCCCCGGATGCGCATGCGATGATGCTATTTTTTATGGCCTGCGGCACCAAACCTTAATAGAGTACTATAGCATTCCGTTTAGTCTTGGTGAGCTATTGTCATAGACAGCACAAAGAAACCACTTCTTTAAAAGGTTTAATCCTACTTTAAGAGTGGTTTCTTTTGTATAAAATCGTTTCCCGCTTAAACAGCGGAGAGGACGGAATGATTGTGGAAAAGCGGCAGCGGTCGCCTTTGTCCCCGGATTTTCACCGCTAAGGAGAATCAATAAAATCTGGGGACAACAGCGATTGGAACAACAGTCCGTTCGCGCAGCGTCCACCCAAGTGCTCACGTTGATCCTGCTCAAGACAACAATGGCTACAACCTCAGAAACAACCGTTCCCCGCTAATCCGTATATATCTGTACATCCCGGCGCAGACCGCTGCCATAATAACACCGTAGCCCAGCAAGATGAGATTTCCATTCACCGAACGAAGCAGCATGAACAGCGCGGCCGGAACAACCAGACTGATGAACCCCAGAATCATCGATACCAGCACCGCTGCGCTCTGCTTGATCGCTGTTACCTCACTTGTCCAGTCCAGCTTAGGCAGCTTCAGGTTCACAATAACGCCCAGCATGGCAGAATAACAAGCGTAGATCACCGGGATCACAAGCATTAATATACTTTCCATCCATCCGGTCCGCAGTGTATAGATAAGCAGCACCCAGCTCACGGCAATGACCGGTAGCGTAATGGTGAGATTCACAGCTACTTTGCTGAGTATAATGGCGGGTTTAGAGACGGGCGAGCTTTGTAAAATCCACAAATGATTCCCTTCAAGCGAAATCGAACTCGCCGTAGTGCAGCTCAGAACCACAAATAAAGAAACCACAAGCGGACTCAGCGTGCTCAAATACTCCGATAGTTGCGGAATGTCGAGCACGACCCCAAGCTTCTCTGAGCTGACGAACAATAAGGAAACCGACATAACCAGCAATAGAACCATACCGATGCCTGTGTTCAGCACATAATTGGCTGAGCTGAAATAGCGGCGCAGCTCTTTGAGATACAACGCCTTAAAAGCAGAATTCGCCTGCAGCGGCTTCATGGTATATTTGCTGCCTGAGCGGCTGGTCATAAGGCCTGTATGAATGGCTTTGTACCGGGTTGCCAGCACGGCGGAGAAGAGTACAAATGCAAGGACAGACAGGGCAATGAAGAAGATCAGTGAACTTACTTGGTACGAGCAGACCGCATCGACATACACGGACGCCAGGGGATACAGCTTAAAGATCGCATCACCCAGCCCTGCCCCCATATCAGCAAGCTCCTGCTGGTCTCCATCCAGATTAAATGAACCCAGCATGAAGAGAATAAGGACGGCGAAAGTGAACACTACACTAATCATCTTGCTTGCTCTAAATCTCGAAGACACCCAGCTGATGAGTGCGCCAATGATCGTTGCCGCTATAATCGGCAGCAAGGTGATGAACAAGAGCGTTATTAGAAAGAACAGATAAAACAGCACTCCCGGATTCACTTGTATCGCATACACCGCACCCGCAGGCAGCATAACCAGCAGTGTAAAAAACAGATTCATCACATACAGCTGAAGCACACGGCTCGCCACCACATGACTCGTCTTCACTGGCAGCGACATGATCATATCATAATCCTTATAGCTGAATAATACCCCGCTTGCCTTATAGACCGTGGTGAAGAACCCGACAATCGAGGTAACGGCCATCATAATCGCCAGCAGCAGATCCATCCGCCCCAGCTCTTCAAATGCCATCGCCATCATGAAGCTGTAGCTGAAGGAAAACGCCCCAATCATAAGCACACCGGCCATAATCGTTATGCTGAGCAGCAGCGCCTTGCGTCTCTCTGCAGGGTCTTTCGTATGCAGCGCTTTATTCAGGCCGAAGGTGGACATCAGCTGCAGCTTCGTCAATCTCCAGATATTAATCATTGTCGATCAGCTCCATGAATACTTCCTCAAGGCTGTTCTTGCCCTTCACCTCTTCAGTGCTGCCATGAGCAATGAGCTGGCCTGCCTTAATGATCGCGATCTTATTACAAATCTTCTCTGCCGTATCCAGCACATGCGTCGAGAAGAAGATCGCCCCGCCGCTGCTGCATAGCTCAGCCATGATGGTTTTCAGCGTATGCGCAGCTTTGGGATCCAGGCCTACAAAAGGTTCATCCAGCACCAGCAGCTTCGGCTCATGAATAAGCGCAGAGATAATCGCAAGCTTCTGCTTCATCCCGTGAGAATACGAGGAGATCATATCGCCCAGATTAGCCGTAAGCTGAAAGGCATCGCTGTATTTTTGAATAAGCCGCTCACGGTTGGCCTTGGATACTCGAAATAGATCGCCGATGAAATTCAAATACTGAATGCCGGTAAGATGATCGTACAGATCGGGGTTATCCGGAATATAGGCAATATTCGCCTTGCAGGCTACCGGATCTTTTTTAATGGAGATTCCATCAATTTCTATTTCCCCTTCTTCAAAATCAAGAACACCGACTACAGCGCGGATGGTCGTTGTTTTGCCCGCCCCGTTGTGTCCGATGAAGCCATAGATATCGCCCCGCTCGACCACTAAGCTTAAGTCATCTACCGCCTTCTTCCCGCCCTTATAGCTCTTCGTAAAATGTTTAATCGTCAGCATGTTCTCTCACCTCTTCATTGGTGTCTGCAAATAAATATAATACGTCCAGCCCTCCCTAATCGTTCATTTGCAATCGTTAAATCCCGATCTCCCGCATCTTAGCCGTAATCATCTCCACCCGGCCCTCTATGTCCTTGCCGCTATCTTTCGGCAGACGCATCTCGCTGACGATTCTGCCGTCACACATGAACATAATCCGCTCCGTCCTCGCAGCAATGGTTGCATCATGAGTGACCAGCATGACCGCAGTACCTTCCGCGTTAATTTCAGACAGCAGGTTCATTATGCCCTGAGCCGCTGCCTGGTTAAGCGCACCGGTCGGCTCGTCAGCAAAAATAATGCCCGGGCTGCTCATCAATGCGCGGCATATCCCTGCACGCTGAAGCTGCCCTCCAGAGGCCTGCGTAATATCCCGCTGCGCCAGCTCCGCGATTCCCACCTTCTGCATAAGCTGTCTTGCTTTCTCTGTAATCCCTGCTGCGTTGCGCCTGTTGTCACGCATGGACGGAAGGATAATATTATCCAGGATGTTCAAGTTCTTCATTAGTGTCGGCTGCTGAAACACAAAGCCCATTCCCGTTCTGCGCAGGTCAGCAAGCTCATTCTCCGCAAGTGTCCCCAGATCCCTGCCGTCAAAGGTAACCCGTCCGCCGTCAATCCGCTCCATTCCGCTCAGCGCAAACATCAGCGTCGACTTGCCAGAGCCCGAAGGTCCCATAACCGACACGAACTCCCCTTCTTTAATTTCGATAGACACTCCGTCCAGAACATTACGCTTGTCATCACCGGTGCCGTAATGTTTGGTTATATTTATACCGGTAATCATCTTCTTCATCTCCATAACCTACTCCTTAATATTCCCGGATATTTGAATTCGCCCTGTTCCTGCTGTACCAATAATTGTGGCGATCAGCACTGAGCCTGCCATCATCAGCGGGCATAACACATACGCCGATAGCGGATTGATTACGAACTTGAACGATGAAGCTCCAAACGAGGAAATCAGCACCCCCGCAAGTACCTGCCCGAGCGTGTTTGCCAGCAGTGTGCCGAGAACCATCCCGATAAGCAGCACGAATACCGAACGTGAGAAATACTGTACAGTCAGATCCGAATTTGTAAACCCGAGTGACTTCATGACGGCAATGGAATGCCGGTCCTTGGCCACAAGCATCCGCATAAACAACAGCGTTATCAGTACATTGATGAACAGCATCACGGTAATGGCTACCCGGGAGGCCTTACCGACTGAGCTGATGGTAGAGCCGAAGGTCTGTGTAACATATTCATCAATGCCCGACACCTTCGCATAATTGAAGCGGTCCGCATATTCGGTTACCTTGCTGCCGGTTAGCGACGGATCTGCAAGCTCCGCATAAATAACGGACCACATAACCTCAGCCGATCTCGTAGTGAACACCGCTTTGGCTGTTTTCCCGCCATTGGTCACATCCGAATAAATGCCGCTTACCGTGAGCTCCCTGGCCTCCCCGTCGATCATCAGGCTAAGAGCATCTCCGGTCTTTTTACCCAGTTCATCCGCATTCACAGCGGAGAGGGCAATTTCATGCTCCGCAGCCGGTCTGTTTCCCTGGGAATAAGCCACCGGGAAGATCGAATGATCGCCAAGCTCAACCTTTAACCGTTCCTCCGATCCATCCTCCAGCTTTACCTTGAGAGCCTGCGTTGTCAGCACTGCATAGCGGGAGATGGCTGCATCCTGCTCCATAGCCTGTGCAATCTCTGCCGCCTTCCCGGCAATATTACCGGTCTGCTGAATATCCAGGCGCAGATCACTGTCCCCGATTCCCATGTAGGTGATGAAGCTTTTGGAGGCAATCGTGTTGTAGAGGTTCTGGGGAACAATCATAATAAATGCAGAGATCACGAGTACAGCGAGCATTGTGCCGTATAGACTTTTCCTCGACAGGACATCCTTGACGCCTAGAAAAACATTCGTATTCAGCAGCCGGTTCCCGCTCAGATTGAAACGCTTCGAGCCCGCCGGTTGTTCCTGGGAAGTACCGAAGCGGATGGCTTCTGCGGGGGAAATCTTCCGGAAGCGTGTAAGCACCCTATTCACATAAGCGGTAACCGCAAGGAATACAAGCAGAACACCAATGCCCCCGCAGCCTAAGGCAAGCGCAGAGTTCTCACTCTCCCCCATGTATAACCTGATATTCTCAAGCAGCAGACCTCTGAATACGAACGAAAGCGCGAATCCGAGAATACTGCCCAGCGCCGCCACACCTGCGTATTTCGCAAGATAGATTTTCTTCAGGTCAGATACACGTAATCCGATGGCTTTCATCACACCGATCTCGCGGTAATCACTTTCTATGGTTGCTAGGAGCGTAAAGCGTATACACATAAATGCAATAACAACCACCAGCACGCTTGCCAGGAGGATGACCGCAATCATGAGTCCGTCGGATATGGCATTAAGCATTTTGAATAGCGGATAGGTTAGGGTCGGTCCGTTGGCTTCAAGACCAGCTGCAGTGTAATCTGATTCAAATGCGCCAAGCATGGACAAGTCCTTGAGTCTGAACTCAATCAGATATTCTGTGCTTCCTGAATCCTTAATTTCTGCATAATCATGCTCGCTGACGAGGAATCTCTTGGACGAGGCAAGCAGCGAATTCATCTGTGAATCACGCAAAAAACCTGCTACAGTGAGAGTCTTGCCGGCCACTGCGAGCGAACTCCCAACCTTTGCTGAGCCGTCCTTCATATAGGTAACCGGAACATAGACCTCACCGTCGGCTGCCGTTATCACGTTCCCGTCCAGGTCCAGCAGATAATCAAATTTCCCGCTTTGCGTGCTGAAGCCGTTATCCTGAACGCTGTCCGCAAGCGATTGGCCGTCAATCACAATCCTCGTACCTTCAACATTGAGGAAATCGAGCACCTGAAATTCGTCAACCTTGCTGTTCTGCTCGGCAAAGGCGGTAAACCGCGGCTTATCCAGTTCACCGGAATGCATCTGCATGAAATGCGGTGTACCGGCCTGCTTCATGAGCGTATCAATGGCCCCGGACAGATTAACGACCAGTATCGCAGACAGAGAAACCAGCATTGCTGCGGCAGCCACAAATATCATCGTGGTCAGGGTAATCCCCTTGCTTTTGAGAATATCATTCCGGATTATTCGGTAGTACATATGTCACCTCTGTTCTCAAGGCTTCTAATTGATTTCAAATGATAAATGATGAGCGAGGCTAAGCTTAACAGCAGCCCTGCGATAATAATAAGCAGTCCCATGCCCCGTCCGCTGCCTGTGCCGATGACCTTCCCCACACTGCCTGCAAGCACTCCGCCTGTAACCAGCAATGGAGTGAACACATAATCAGCCAGCACACCGGATAGCGTATAAGCGGCGACAAACCCCAGTTGTGACACCAGTCCAATCAGTGACCAGGCTCTTCCCTGAACGGAATTATCGATGTTGGTGCGAACCAGATAATCCAGGGCTGTGTTCGTGAATGGCAGCATGGCAAAAAAGAGAAATCCTGAAATGCCAAGCAGCACAATATTCTCACGGAGTCCGAAAGCCGCCATACTTATTCCCGAGCAAAAGAGCGACACTGACAGGATTTTGACAAAACCCTTCTTCATCGGCAGCATTCCTATGATCACACTCGACACAAGCATCCCCGAAGCAATAATAGTCTCAAGCGTCCCTAATACCGCACTGTCCGAAAAAGTCAGGATCATCGGCATGGACAGGGTCTCAATGAAACCAATAAAAAATGTCATTACAGAGGTCATAACCACAAGCACGAGCACGCCCCGGTTACCGGAAACAGCTCTCCAGCCGTCTTTGAATTCACGGATAAAGGGTTGTGCCTGCCCGGAGCTCTTCGGGGAAAGACCGCTGCGTACAGCAAGTGTTACAGCAACAGTTACGAAAAATGTGCAGATGTCGATGACCAGCAGCAGCTTCACATCTGAAACAACGAGCAGAAATCCGGCGATGACAGGCGAAATCAGATATTTGGCCGAACCGGCCACCTGAACAAAACCGCTAGCCTTCGTGTATTGCTCCTCGCTGAGCAGATCCGTAACCGTAGCCTTGTAAGCCGGATCAAGCAGCGAGGAGAACGCCGAGCTAATAGTCACTCCTATACAAATCTGCCACAGCTGCGCTTCTCCGTTCAGTAAACAGATTAGAATGAAAATAAGTCCTGTTGCGGAAAGACTGTCGCCCAGTACCATCAGCAGCCTGCGGTCATAGCGGTCCGCCAGCACCCCCGCTAGCGGACTCAACAGCAGCGAAGGCATAAACGCCAGCAAAGTTACCAGTGCCATGGCGGATGCCTGACCGGTCTGCTGAAAAATATAAATCCCCAGCCCGAACGAGGTAAGCCCGCTTCCTATTGCTGAAATCAGCTGCCCTGACCAGAGCAGCAGAAATTTACTGAACCCTTTGCCGGATCTATTCGCCGTCTTCATCTCTGGCTTCCTCTCCGTTACCGAACATCTGCATTACGCTCATCAGACTTCCGCTTTCGGCCCCGAGCAGCCTTTCTACATTCGAAATAAACGCCAGTACCCGTGACATGCGTACCTCATCCGTCATTTCAACCATGTCATCATCAAAAATCGTGTTCGCATAGATCACAACCATTTCCATACATTCATAGGGGTACTGGGTGTTGAATATTCCCTGCTCAATGCCTTCGCAGATAATCGGTGTCAGGATCGGCGGAACACCGCTGATGATCGCTTTTTGAATCTTCTGATGCATAAGCGCGTTCTGCGGCTTGTGAATATGCTCCATGATTTCCGTGCTGCTTCCGTTTCCGCCGCTAATGTTCAATGCCATAACCACGCGGAGAATCCGGTCAATGACAGGTATGCTCTTGTCAGCGGCAATGTGCTGCGCAGCCCCCAGAATATTGGCATTCGTCCGTTCAATCAGCGCATCCATAATATCCTCCTTGGACTTGAAGTGATAATATAGCGTCCCCCGTGCAATCCCGACCTTGCCCAGAATATCGCCCGTGCTGGTTCCGTCAAAGCCCTTCTGGCCGAAAAGCTCTTCCGCTGCGTCAAGAATTTCATTTCTGCGTATTTCGGCTTCTTTTACAATTCTCATAGTTTAGTTCTCCTTAAGTTGTACCGACCGACTGTCTGTCGGTAATTGATTATAGAATAACATGCTTTTGCAGAGCTGTCGCGTTAAAAATGTTACAAACAGGAAAAAAGGGCGCAGCTCCGGCGCCCTTCTTCTTGCAAATATAGCGGGAATCACATTTTAATTAAAACTTCAGGCTGTTTAGATGAATGGATGAGGGATATAAAGTTCTTCCAGGCTTGTGATTTCTTCAGGTGTCAATTGAACAGACAATGCCGAAACCGAATCTTCAAGCTGGCCGATCCTGGTAGACCCGATGACCGGAGCTGTAACCTCCTCCTTATGCAGCAGCCAGGCAAGCGCAATCTGTGCGCGCGGAAGCCCACGGTTCGCAGCAACCTCAGCAACTCTCTGGGCAACCTTGCGGTCCGCTTCCTCCGTTCCGGTGAACATCGCCTTGGCTATCTGGTCTTTCTCTGATCGTTCAGTGAGCTGATCCCAATCCCGGGTTAACCGGCCCGCAGCCAGAGGCAGATAAGGTGTGATCCCTACCCCCTGATCTTTACATAGCGGGAGCATTTCCCTTTCTTCTTCCCGGTAGAGCAGGTTAAGTCTGTTCTCCATAGCAATAAACCTTGTCCAGCCGTTTCGCTCTGCGGTGGACTGCGCCTTCGCAAACTGCCATGCCAGCATGGAGGATGCTCCAAGGTACCTAACCTTGCCAGCCTTTACTAAGTCATGGAGAGCCTCCATCGTCTCCTCAATCGGCGTATTCGGATCATAGCGGTGAATCTGATACAGGTCAATGTAGTCTGTTCCAAGCCGTCGTAGACTGTTATCAATTTCGGTCATTATGGTTTTACGGGAAAGCCCCATTGCATTGGGACCCTTACGCATCGGTACGAACACCTTCGTGGCAATCACCGCTTCGTCCCGGCGGACAAAATCCTTTATGGCCCTTCCGAGAATCTCTTCACTGGTACCATCGGAATACATATTAGCAGTACTGAAAAAATTAATGCCTAATTCGATTGCTCTTTTAATAATCGGTCTGCTGTTCTCTTCATTCAACGACCACGGGGTATTGCCGCGTTCAGGTACCCCGAAGCTCATGGTTCCAAGACTTAACTTCGATACATCCAAGCCGCTTCGTCCAAGCTTCACATATTCCATTGAATAGTCACACTCCTATATGTTTATGAATCTTTAGGTTGACGTATCAACCAACAAACATACAATAGCATCTTGTGGTTGATACGTCAACCGTGCTATGATCCTTCTATGGACAATATGAGCGAATTAAACGAAGATGAAATGCAATTATGGAATATGTGGAAAGGCTCCTTCAAACGTATCTTCGGCCGGGTTGTGAAAGAGATGTCTGAGCATACCGGGCTATCCGAGGGCGATTTCGGAGTATTAGACCGGTTAGTACAATTCGGGGAGGGCAAGCTTCGCCAACAGGAGCTGGCTGACTCTATGGACTGGGATAAAAGCCGGTTATCCCATCATCTGACGCGGATGGAGAAACGGGGTCTCGTACTAAGAAAACCGCTGGACACAGACCGGGGTGTACAAATCATCATTACTTCTGCCGGCCGATCCGCCCTGGAGGCAGCCCTTCCTGTAGTCTCCAAGGCAATACGCAGGCATTTCCTGAGTCAGTTAACCGATCAGGACATGGAGTCGATTGCTTCACTGGCGGAGAGAACGAAAGCACCTTGACTGCTTAAGATACGGCTGCCGCAATACATCATTACGGGTAATTCACGGGAAATTCCAGGCCCACCCCCTCGCGGGCTGGCCTCTTCTCTATGCGCATTGTCTATATGCGGAGTCACCTTGGAATGAATAGCTTCATGAATGTCACGTACACCGGATTAACCATAAGACCTGCCGGGTTTACGGAATATCTCTTCCCCGTGTCCAACCTCCGGATTCGTTCCATTTCCTCCCGATTCAGTGCAAAGTCATAAATTTCGCTATTCTCTTGGATCCTCTGCGGATTGGACGACTTAGGGATAACAATACTCCCCCGCTCCAGATGCCAGCGCAAAATGACCTGCGCAACCGACTTGCGGTGAGCATGAGCGATGGCTGTCAGCTCCGGATGCTCCAGCAGCACCTTGCTTCCCTGCCCGAGCGGCCCCCACGCCTCATGAAGAATCCGGTTCTGAACCATATAGTCATACAATTCGTTCTGTTGGAACTCCGGATGAGTTTCGATCTGATTCACCATCGGCAGGATCCGGGCGTTCTTCTTGAGCTGCTCCAGATGCCGGATACCGAAATTGGCAACACCTATGACTTTGATCCTGCCTTCATCGTACAGCTCCTCCATCGCCTTCCAGGCCTCAACATAATGAGGGCCTGCGAAATGTATCAGATACATATCGAGATACGTTACGTTCAGCTTCCGGCAAGTCTGCTCGAACGCCTTTCTCGTCGCATGATACCCAAGATCCGTCGTCCAGGCTTTGGAGGTAATGAAGAACTCCTCACGGTCAATGCCGCTGTGCAGGATGACCCGGCCCAGTGCCGCTTCATTACCGTATATTTTCGCTGTATCGAAATGGCGGTACCCGCTCCGGATAGCATTCTCTACCGTCTGCTCAAAGGCTTCCCCATTCTTGATCTTATACAGGCCAAACCCCAGTTGGGGAATGTTTACTCCGTTCACCGCTTGAACTGTCTGATTCATTGACGGTCCCCTCCCTTCCTCTTCCGGATTACGGCTCCGATGATTACCTGTCACATTGTGCAAGGGCCTTCTCCAATTCGCTTACTAAGCTTTTCAACAACATCAGCTTGCTTCCGGTGTCCAGACGATAATAGTTACGTGTTCCTACTTTCCGGACGCTAATAATCTGTGCCTCTTTCAGGATTTTCAGATGATGCGAAACGGCCGGACGGGATAAGTGGGTTTCCACCCTTATCTCACCTACACGCATACCGGGATTCTGCGGCCCTTGAAGCAAGGCCATCAGGATGGCCTGCCGGGTCTCATCTCCGACCGCGTTAAGCACCTTGAGCGAGTTCCTAAATTCGGTGGCAAGAGCCGCCACAAGTTCCTGGTCTACGGAAATCATCCCTTTTCATTTAATCGTTTATTTCTTTGGACGGAAATAAGATACCACAAATTCCACCCCGGCTGCATTTCGGGAAAGAAATTCAAGAACCTTTCTTTCCCATAACAGGAAGCAAGTCCGTTACTTTACATTAGCTTGGCCAACCGCCTGATCTCATCACTTAACCTTGGATTGACCGGATACACCTCTTCCAAGAAATCCAGAATGCATAGTGCCGATTCGGGCACATGATCGTATCCCTGAATCATCCCGCCGATAATCTCTGCAAAACGGGGGTATCTCTTCTCCAGCCGTCTTTCATTTCCAAACGGGTCGGGATAATAATCAACCTCGTCCTCCAGCAGATGGAGTACAGACAGAATCCTGTCAATAGCATATCCCTGAATAAACCGCGTAGCGGATAGACGCTCACCTCTTGCATAACGTCCGAGGCCTACGTATAGATTGGTTAAGGCTTCGTTCAAAGGAAAGTCCAGGGAATCCTCCTTCGGAGAAGGGAGGGGTCTTAAAGGTCTGGCGATTGCCGTATTGGCATACAGGGGGTTCTTCCATATCACCCGGCCCTCCGTGTAAGCGGCGTCCGCCAGCTCCGATTCCTCGAATACAGCATATTCCGCGAAAATCCCATCCTCGAACAACACCTTATATCCAAGGTCCGAATTCTTGAAAGCATAGGCAAGAGGCTGTATGGCTTCGAGCCAATCCAACCGGTCGATATATCTCCGGGTCACTCCCGGCTTCACAATAACGAAGAAATCCAAATCTGAGTACTCATCCATCCGTGCCGTCTCGACCCCAACGGAACCAACACCTAATAATAATAGAGCATCGCCCGTACGCTCCAGTGACTTGCCGATTTCGTCCAGCCGCTGCAGCAGCAATTCTGTTCTCCGCATATGAATCCTCCTCTGGTCCGCCAATGCAAAAAGGGCCCAACCCCACTTCTCAGCGAGGTTGAACCCTTAGGTTACATTGCCTTTATTAATCTACCGTAAAGTTATCATGTTTGAATTGTTGCTGTCAAGATATAAGCGCGCACCAGCAATTTGACAAAAGAAGTTTCATCTCTTATGTTGAAATGAGAGTAAAGGGGGATGTCCATTGGCGCTCGAACAGAGTGAGAACAGCATTACTAAGACAGTTATACATACAATCTCTTCTGTAGCGGAAGCTATTGCATTATTATCAAGTTATACCGAGGCTGACCAGCATTCCTATGCACAGCATGAGCATGAGCTGTTGCATCAAGCGTTATCTGCTGAGGCCATTGCCTTTATTACTAACTGGAGAATAAGCAGCCGTTGGGATTTCATGTACCTGTATGAGTTTTTTATTCCGTTTCCCCATTTCAATGATATGGCTTTATTCCTGGATGAAATTTCCGGGCTGTCTGACGAGTCTTATCTATTCTATATTTTTGGCGGGGAAGTGCCACAGCAGCAGATTGCTGAAGCTTTGCTCCATCCGGATACAACTGCTGATTTTGGCCTTAATCCGGCCTCCATGTTTGGCGATAAGCCGGAATTTATAAAGGTCATGTTCACTGATATAAAGCCGATTCGTGTATCCATCAATCTCTTGCTGCAGGAGATAACAACCTCGGCTGTCTTTCAGGAGCACCTGAACACTAAGCAAGGTTTATATGAAGCTGCCATCCAAGAAGCCCAGGCTTTCGGGCTGGAGCCGCTTCACTTGGCGCAAAAGCTGATGGAAAAATCGTTTCGCAGAGTCAGTAACTATCAGACGTTCTACTTCATCCCTTCCTATTTCCTGACTCCCCGTCATATCCGGATATTCGATAATCATACCTGCATCGTTATTTATGGCTGTTATAACACTCCATTGAATACCCTGGAGCGGAGCCTGGAGCTGGAGAAGCAGCTGAAGGCATTATCCGACCGTAACCGCATTATGATTCTGCGAATTCTGCATCAGCACAAGGAGTACGGGGCAAGGCTTGCGAACACACTCGATTTAACGACTGCGACAATCTCGCATCATTTGGAAATATTGAAGCAAGCCGGTCTGATCGTTGAGGAGAAGGTTGGCAACATTAAATATTTCGAGCTTGATCATTCCAGGTTCAACAGGCTGCTGCAAGAGCTGAGTTCATTTGTGCAAATGGAATAGCTGTAAATTAGACGATCACCCGTTAACCGGGTGGTCGTTTTTCATTTCATCATAAAAAATGTACTTGCCTAAAATAGAAATGGGATGGTATTTTAATATTAGACGTTTATCTTATATTATAAAGGTGGTTATCTTACATGAGCATAGAGATCATCCAGGTTCATAATTTGAAGCGGACCTATCAAACCGAGGAAGGCATTTTCAGAAGAAAGCGAAAGGTTGTCGAGGCTCTTCAGGGTATCAGCTTTTCTGTGCGTGAAGGGGAGATTCTCGGGTTATTAGGTCCGAACGGCGCTGGTAAAACAACAACGATAAAAATATTGACCACGCTGCTAACGCCGACATCCGGCGAGGTCCGTATTCTCGGGCTTGACCCTGTGAAGGAATTCAAGAAGCTGCGCTCACAGATCAACTTTATTCTCGGTGGAGAGCGCAATCTGTATTGGCGGTTATCGGCCTATGATAATCTCGCTTATTTTGCAGATTTATATAAAGTCCCCCGCCAGGTGCAGAAGAGCCGGATTCCACAATTGCTGGAGCTGGTAGGTTTGACCGGAGTTGCCCACCGCAGAGTCGAAACCTTCTCCAAGGGCATGAAGCAAAAGCTGCAGATTGCCCGCGGTCTGGTGAATGAGCCGAGAATTCTGTTCCTGGATGAACCGACGATCGGGCTTGACCCGGTGAGCGCAAGGCAGCTGCGTGATATTCTGCATCATTTAAAGCGGCAAGGTACGACGATTCTGCTCACTACGCATTACATGCCTGAAGCGGATGAGCTCTGCGACCGGATAGCTTTTATAGATAAAGGGCTGATTTCTGTACTGGACACTCCAGAGGAGCTTAAGAAGCGAATCGATCAAATTTCCGTTGTAACCTGCAGCATCACTGAATTTACGGAGGAGGAACAGGCGATAATCACGGCGCATCCGGCAACCCTCCATCTGCAAATTGATCAGCCGGAGCAGCTGCAGCGATTGCGATTGCGAATTCAAACCCGACTTCCCCAAGAGCTCATCATGGAGCTGTATCATATTGCAGGCCCGGTAAGAATGGCGAATTTGTCGATTACAACGCCTACTTTAGAGGATGTCTATATTCAAATATTAGGCGGGGATGCCTCATGAGTTACACCCTTACACCGGATCTGAGATCCTTACTCCATACGATTAAAGTACATATGAAGCTCTCGCTCGCCCGTCCAATGTTCCAGTTTATTATCTTCCTGATGCCATTCCTGTTCTCGACCATAGCGATATTGGTATATGGAAATTCCTCTGCGGAGCAAATTTTTAAGTATGTTGTGCTGGGCTCCGGGTTCATTACCCTTTGGTCCTCCATCGTATTCTCTTCCGCCAGTGATGTTAACCGTGAGAAGTACTATGGAACTTTAGAGCTGTTGTTCACAGCCCCTACCCCATTCGGGCTTACGCTGGCCGGCAAAATTATTGCCAACACTCTATGGGGAATATTATCCATACTGATTTCTTATTTTTATTTAATCGTCATTTACCGCGTTCCAGTGATTATCGGGCATCCGTTGCAATTCATACTTGCTTACCTATTTGTCCTATGCGCACTGTCGGTCTTCTCCTTCTTTCTGGCCATGTCTTTTACGCTGTCCCGTCAGGCTTATGCCCTGATGAACATGCTGGAATATCCGGTGTATCTCATATGCGGTTTTATGTTTCCGGTCTCCGTACTTCCAGACTGGGTCAAGCCTTTATCCTGGGTGCTGCCCCCTACTTGGGCCATTGAATTACTAAGAATCATTAGCAGGAAGGATATGAAACAGGATGAGCTTGTTGTTGCTTGGGGAGTACTGCTGCTGTTAACCGTCTTTTATCTCGTTATTTCTCTTGCCTACTACCGGCTTGTAGAGAAACGAGCCAGAATAAATGGAAATTTAGGGGTGTTCTAAAATGGAATCTGTTGCCCGGTTTTACCGGCATGCGCACCTGTCGTTCAAAGCACTGTTCGGCTGGCTTAATCCCGGTGTCTACCTGATGGTTATGGTCATTAACCCGTTAAGCCAATTGCTCTTCTTCGCAATGCTGGCCAAATACGCTTTCCAGGGAAGCAATCTTGCCGGTTATGTGGTTTCGAATGCGCTTCTGTTATGCGTGATGAACGCTGTCTTCGGCATGATGACCGTTATTAACTCTGACCGCCAGATGGGTACACTGCAATTGGTAGTGGCAAGCCCTGCCAGCAAAATAGCCGTCTTCTTTGCCCGGGCTATCTTTCATATTGTCAGCGGCCTGTTCACGGCAGCACTTGGACTCGCTTTCGGAATGCTGATCTTTGGGCTTACCTTCTCGGGAGAGCAGCTTGCATGGCTTGGCCTCGTGTGGACCGTATCCATTTCCGCCGCCTGCGGACTTGGGTTTGTGATCTCAAGCTTTGCGCTCTGGTCGCCTTCGATGCATATCTGGTCCAATTTGCTTGCAAGCGTGTTGCTCCTGTTCAGCGGAGCCAGCTTCCCGCGTTCTTATATGCCGGACTGGATGTACACATTATCTGAATTCTTCCCGCTGACAAGAGGTGTAGAAGCGACAAAACTGCTTATTCGTACCGGGGATAATGAATTTACAACCATCCTTACCCGGATGGCCGAAGAGGGTTTGCTTGGATGCGGATTTTTTCTCCTGGGTATACTGCTGTTCTATTATGCTGAATATTTAGCAAGGGTTAAAGGCACTATGGAGATGGAGTAGGATACATAGAGGCTTCCAGTGATGGCGGCCTTTATTCGTTCTTCCAATAGACATTAATCTTCATGTCAGGATATGGTATCCTTGATGCAGGTGAATATTGGGGGGATACGTATATGATTACCGCTACAGCGGCAAGAATCATAAATTTTTTGCCGGATAAATGGGTCACATCCATATCGAGAAATATTATTAATAATTACCTGAACAAATATGCAAATATACATATAACCGGCAGTGAAAACTTAAAAGAAATACAAACACCGACTATTTTTGTATGTAATCATCTAAGCAATTCGGATGGATTAGTGCTGGACAAAGCTCTAAAAGCGATTGATCCGACTTTTGTAGCAGGTGAAAAGCTGTCAAATAATGCAGTGACCAGCATCGGTGTTAATGTAATTAAGACTACAACTATTAAGCCCAATACCGCTGACAAAGAGGGTCTCGAAAAGATAATCAAGCTTGTTAAACAAGGGGAAAGCTTACTGATCTTCCCGGAAGGAACCCGAAGCAGAGCCAGCAGTTTGATTGAAGCGAAGAAAGGTATCCTTCTTATAGCAAGATTAACCGGAGCTCCCATTGTACCTGTCGGGTTATATGGGACAGAGAAGCTTTTACCTATTCATCAAGATGGCGATATGAAGGCGGAAACGTTCAATAAGGCAGATGTGCATATCCAGATCGGACAACAATTCGAATTGCTTCAGCGGGCGAAGGAGCAGGATAAAAAAGAATATGAAGAGTCCACCCTCTCATACATAATGAAAAAAATAGCAGAATTATTACCCGAAGGCTATCGGGGAGTCTATAAATAATCTGAGCTATCCTTTGAAATTTCTAAGGCCATCCTTTGCGGATGGCCTTCTTTCTGTTCAGCGACTCGCCCCAGGCGCAGTAATCAGAATCTTACTGGCAAGAGCAATAGTCTGTGCACGTTCCGCTTCAGTAAGACCTGCGGTTACCTCCGTAATCTGACGTTCAATCTGCTCTCCGACTTCATGAATGATCTGCCACCCTGCCGCAGTTGCCCTCACGTTGAATCCCCGCTTGTCGGCCGGTGACACGGTCCGCTCCACCAGTCCGCGGCGCTGGGCACGGTCCACGAGTCCGGTAATACTGGATTTATCAAGTCCCAGATGCTTGGCCAGCTGCAGCATACCCGGTTCCCGGTCCCTCAGGATACCCAGCAGACGGATCTGAATGATCGAGAGATCATGCTCCGCCCCTATTCTGGCGAGAATGTTCTGGATCAGGAAGGATAGCTGCACCAGACTGTCCACAATCGACAGATCATCCAGTTTATCAAAAGAATCATCGTAACTGCTCATATTCGCCCCTCCGGAATTCATCATTTATCTAACCTGCTGTCCACATTGTATCATAATCGCCGTTGACTTTGTACGTGAAACAAACTATATTGTTTGTATTACAAACTTTTTAGTTTGTGTCACAAACAAAATTCGCCCATGGGGCAAATGGAGGCCAATATTATGTATGCTGTTGTTGTACGATCCTTCGATTCAGATCCGAAATATGAAATTCACGATACTCCGGTTCCCTCTGGAGAACATGAAGCTCTAGTTGATGTGCTTGCAGCCGGGTTGCATCTCCGGGTACGGGCACAAGCCAATGGTTCTCACTACACCAGTACGGATGAATTACCCCTGATCCCTGGTGTTGACGGGGTAGGCAGGCTGCCGGACGGTCAGTTGGTCTATTTCGTTACAACAGATACTGCTCTAGGCTCTTTTGCCGACAAAACTGTAATTGACCTGCGGCGCAGTGTGCCAATTCCCGCTCATGCCGATCCTGTGCTCATCGCTGCCGCTATGAATCCGGCCATGTCAGCCTGGGTGACCCTGCGCCGCAGGGTTCAGGCACAGCCGGGGTTCAAGGTTCTCATTCTGGGAGCAACCGGCAATTCCGGACAGATGGCGGTCCAGATCGCCAAGCTTATGGGGGCCAGTCAGATTATCGCTGCCGGGCGGGACCCGGAGCGTCTCCGTTCGCTTACGCCGCTTGGCGCGGATGTAACGGTGTCACTTGCGGGTGATCCGCAAGCAGCTGCCCGGCGCCTCGGCGAGGTGGCTTCGGAAGTGGATATCGTTCTTGACTATCTGTGGGGCGAGCCTGCCGGACTGGCTATGATTCCGCTGCTGACCCGCCGGTCTGACCGCAGCCGGCTGCTGACCTGGATCCAGATTGGTTCCGTTGCCGGAGCAGATGCCGCTATCCCTTCTGCCGCACTCCGCTCGGCCAACTTCCAGATCATCGGCAGCGGTCAAGGGTCTGTGACTCCAGCCGGATACTTGGCCGAATTCCCGGCGCTCATCGATGCGATTGCTGGAGGCAAGCTCATTGCGAACCCTATTGCTTTTCCGCTGTCCAAGATTGAAGAAGTGTGGAATACTCCGGCAGGCAGTCAGCAGCGGGTAGTATTCACGCCGGCGAATTAAGTAATTCCCTGACCTGAATTGTATAAGCAGGCCCGTGTCCGGCTTTTGTCAAGCTTTGTTATCCCGGTTGTAACTTCCCCTCTTGATAAATCTGGAAAGTGAGTGATAAACTTAGCAGGGCATCCCGCATAAGGAAGCATGCTTACTCTCTACAGAACAGGAGGCCGAAGGAAAATTGGCGATTTATTTGGTAAGACACGGCAAAGATGATGAAGGATTCCGTGGCGGATGGAGCCAGCGGGGACTTATCACGCAAGGTTACCGACAATCCGAGAAGCTCGGCCGCTATCTTCAAGATAACCAGTCTTCATTTAACATAAAGCGTATTGTCAGCAGCGATCTGCAGCGGGCTCTGGATACGGCTGGTGAGCTGGCAAGAGAGCTCGGATTGCCGCTCGAGCGCAGTATGGACTGGAGGGAAATGAATAATGGCGTGATCGCCGGCATGCCGAACGAAATCGTAAATGAACGGTTTCCGGGTTTGTATTTCTCCGGTTTACGGATGGACGAGCGCTATCCCGGCGGCGAAAGCCCGCTGGAGTTCTTCACACGTATCAAGGAAGCGTTCGGCCGCTTATGCGAAGAACAGGCCAACCGCCATCCGGAAGGTAACCTCATGATTGTTACTCACGGCGGAGTCATTAATATTATCTATCATATTATAAAAGAATTAGACTGGAACAACCGCGGCAGTAAATTCCCGGCTTCCTATACCGGCTTGCACACCATCGAGCATCAGGACGGCAAATGGATCGTTTCCCTGGAGAATTATACTGTGTAGCTTACAAAAAAGGCAGACCCGCCAGCCATTACGGCTTTTGGGTCTGCCTTTTTTCAAACCTAAACCTATTCTTCTGACTGAACATCCGGACGGTCCGGCAGCTGCTCAAGGTAACTGTTAGACATATTCAGCAGCTTCTGCACGTTATTGAACTGCGCTTCAGTCGATCCGCCAGCAATCACAGAATTATCCTTCTGGCTGAAGTTGGTTCCGTCTGCGTAGGCTTCTCCGGTTACATAAATACTTGAATTATTGATAAAAGA
Organism: Paenibacillus sp. FSL R10-2199; assembly: GCF_038000235.1. NCBI lineage: Bacteria > Bacillati > Bacillota > Bacilli > Caryophanales > Paenibacillaceae > Paenibacillus > Paenibacillus sp. FSL R10-2199. Next base: position 6,193,219 of record NZ_JBBOBO010000001.1, read on the forward strand.
GCCCGTCGGCAGGAAGTGCCGGACCGGTAACAGATTGGTCTCCTGATTCAGCAGATCCTCCCCGAAGTGAAGCTGATTCTGCACGGAGACGCCCAGCAGATTGGCTACAGTCGGCAGAATATCAATCTGTCCTCCGGTATGCTCAATTACAGCGGGCAGCGTTCCGGACGGAGAGTGCACAATGAACGGGATATTGAACATATCCGTATAACCGTACTCATACCCGATCAGCTCTTTCAGCCAATCCTTCTCGTTATCGCCAAGCGCATAGAGCGGTACACCCTGGTGATCCCCGTAAAATACAATCAGGCTGTCGTCCCACACTCCGCTGGCCTTAAGTTCATCCAGGAACTGCCCCATCGCATAATCCGCATAATTCTGGGACTGGATATAGTCGCCAAGCAAGGTCCCCTGATACTGCTCAGGCAGAGTCATCTTAAGCTTATCCTCCGGCAGACGGAAAGGATGATGAGCACTCATGGAGATTACCATGGCATAGAACGGCTCTTCCTTCGCATCCAGAGCGGCCAGCTCGGGTACGGTTTTGGCGAACAGCACTTCGTCTGAAGAACCAAAAGCAATATGGTCATCGTCCCCATAGAAGCTTTGATCATAATACTTATCGAATCCGATGGCTGCATAGAGTTCTTTGCGGTTCCAGAAATCCACGCTGTTGGTATGGAAGGTATACGTATGATAGCCGTTTGATTTCAGCAGACCCGGCAGACTCGGTAGTGCTTTGTTCATATAATTGGAAGAAGTCGCCGGCTCATTCTTGGGCACATAAAAAGAAGTATTCACCACGAACTCCGCGTCCGAGGTTGTACCTTGACCCGCATCCGTATAAAAATTATTAAAATAAGTATTGTCTTTCACAAGCTTGTTAATGTTCGGCGTAACTTCCTGTCCGTCAATGGTCAGGCCGACCAGGAAGTTCTGGAAGGATTCCATCTGGACCACGATCAGATTCTTGCCTTGGTCGGCAGCAAAATACTGGGGGGACTCTGGCACGGTAATGCCTTTCAATTCATTCACAGCCGTCTGCGTAATCTCTTTGCTGTCGATGATTTCTTCCTTCTCCGTAGTATCGGCGAACAGGGTATATACCTCGTAGTTGAGGATGCCCATACTCTCGGCTTTCTTGATCTCATTCATGCTCGCATGGTTCGGCCAGATATTGAAGATACACAGTCCGATGGAGACAGCAGTGATCACTGTCAGCACCGGCCGGCTCATCCGCACGGTACCTCTTTCTTTCCAGCGCGAAATATATTTCGGCCGGAACATCAGGAACAGGAAGAACACGACGTCCACGAAGATAAACAGATAATAAGGAGTGATGAGGGAATAGGTGCTCTCCCCAACCTTCGTAACTTTGTCGGCCTGCTGCAGCGCATGATATGTCGCAATGACGCCATAATACTTGTAGTACATCAGCACAGCGAAATAAATGACCGTTATAAAAAGATTGGCCACCATATAATAGAGAATCTTCCGCTTGCGTGCCAGCCACTCGATGAGACTGAATACAATGAGGAAAAATGGAATTTCCGTAAACATGGTGCCCCAGTTAGGCCCGTCATTAAAAACAACATACCACGCCACCCCACTCTTGAGCAGCAAGAGAAAAGTGAACAGCAATATAGGCTTGTTGCGGATATCAAATGATTTTTTCATAAGTGGTCTCTAGCTCCTTGTATTTCAGAAAGAATTACATCACGTTTCAATAATATGCATAACAAGAGGTCTTTGCTCCAGCTGTTGCCATAGAAGGACTAACGATTGGTCACTTCCTCACATTTGTTGTAGGCGTAAATTGTACTACTGAATTAAAGCACAAATTACGTAGGTTATCAACCTATTTTAATTTCGCGGATAAAAACGGCAATACCGTCCTCCGGGGGACGGCATCTGTTTCATCCTTCATACTCAAACGGTTCGTCGCACGAGTAAATCTCATCGAAAAATCCGTTATACAGAATATCGTCTTCCAGGCATTTAATGAGAAAAGACAGCCGCCCGTCACATTCCGGTTCCCCGCCGTTATTCCGCATGACCTCGAAGGCATCCACAACACTTTCCATCAGGGTAACTTGGATGAATAAAGGCAACTGATCCAGCACCGCTGGTTCAATCCGGGTCTCTGACCTGTACCCTGCGAGAACGGTTGCAAAGTAATCAGCCATGAATTCCTTACGTTTACCGGGATCGGGTTCAAATTGTATCCAGCCCACTCCATGTGTCCAGAGAGCTGCCAGCTCAAACATATACCAGCCGAAACAGCAATTGTCGAAATCGTATACGGTAATTTGTCCGGTATCATAATCTATTGAATAATTCCCGTCATTGTAATCGAAATGAAGCATTCCGAAAGTCTCCCCGTTCGCTTCCACTTCTCGCAGGGTGCTAAGCAGCTCAATCAGCTTCCCCTTAAGCAAGGCCAGGGATTCAGGAATCAGCTCATCCAGATATGCGGGATTGTATTTGTCAAAAAAGCTATACCGGCGATGGACCGGCGTGTACTCTTTGGATAACTGATGCAGTTTCCCCAGTACTTTACCGCAGTTATAATAATATTCGGTAATGGGCACACCTTCCCTGTACCGGTAATGATGCTCCACCAGCATTTTTCCTGCGGCCTTAGTGAACAGGCTGACAAAATACCTGTGATTATCGTGAGTAATCTCTTCCAGCAGATTCCCGTTCCGGGAGCTGATCACATTCGCGACGCTGCCTCCATGCTCATACAGGTAGCGGACATACTCCAGTTCACCCAGGAAATCGTCGCGGCTCCGGTCAGGCAGGAAAGCGAACCTGAGTATTTTGGGGCTGGCGCCTGCTTTTTCACAGGTGTATACAATATTACGCCCACCCTCATGCGCCTCAATCTGCCCGAACTCATAGCCGTATAACCCGTACAACTCTGATACCAGGGGAAGTAAGTGTGCAGTACTTTTTTGGGCAACCTCAATATAGTTTATAATATCTCCTCCAAATCTAATTTGCGCGGCGATTTCCTGTACCGGAATCCCAACCACCATATTTTACCTAAAGCAACCACTCAAGCTCCATGGATAGTTTTTATATATTCAAACTTTACTGTTATTTATTTCATTCCGCTTCTATACAGTCATCCGCCAGCTTATTGAAGCTTTTTTGAGATTCACTTCCCCCTTTGGCCGGCAACATAGTTACGGAAATAATCAACAAATGGGCTATACAGCCTTTTCGCCTCAGCAATAGCACTCTGAAACTCTCTTTCCACACTCTCCGCCTGTTCACGCTCTAACGGGCTCCAGTATTCATGATCCTCATAATCATTAAGCATATAATAAAAAAATTCACAGGGTTGCTTCACTGCCTGGTAACTGTCAGCGAATCTACCGGAGTCCGCCAAAAAGGAGGCCCATGAGATTTCCTTACGTTCATACCGCAAATAGAGACAGCCAATATGCAGATCGTATACAGTATCCGGAAAAGCCTCAAAGGGTTCTGAGAATGCGTACGTATTCACTATTCTTATAGCGTCCCCAATGTACTTTTGGGTTGCCAGGTCCATAATCCAATATGGCGGTTTATCCATCTGTTCAATTATTTCATCACAAAAGAAGTAATAATGCTTGTACCAGATAAGCCTGGCTTCAAGCATAACCCCCATTTTTCTTGCGAATAGTCTATTCAATTCGATTTCCATAGATCTGCTCACCTCAAACCTAATTTATTCCTTCAATATAGCACACTTCCAATTTTCAGAATGCTGCGACATCAGTGAATTAGAATATAATAACTAAACACAAAAAACAGCCCCGGTCATTCGCTGACCATCGGGCTGCTTTCTATTCGTATAAACAACGGTTCGAAGGAATTACACCTGCGGTTAAGACGTATAATTCTTGCCCAGTCCCAGGCTGGTCAGCAGCTGTCTGTAGGCAATCGATGTCCGGTCTGCCGGGATATGGGCTTCCGCCTGCAGATCGAGCGGCAGATCCTCCGGAGTCTGCGACTCCACCATCTCCGCATCCTCCTGGAACACCTGCAGATTGAACTTGATCGTATCCTCTACAGGGGCGCTCTTGTCAAAGTTACGGGAGATCGGGCAGAACAGCCGGGTATAGCGGGCGGATACCGGGGATGCACAGTTCAGAATCTTCAGCCTGCCCTCATCCGGGAAATAGACAGTCAGCGAAGCGGCAAACGGTGCAAAGACGCGGAACTCGCGCAGCCACATGAACCCTTCGGGTGCAGGGTTCTCCTGACCTTTGCCGTAGTTGCTGACTGTGCTCCAATACTCCGCTACCAGCTCCGTATCCCCTTCACGCCATACCTTATACTGGGGGACCTCTGTGTTGTTGCGGTCACCGAAGGTTGCCGTATGCACGTAAGCGAAATGCGATACATCCAGGAAGCCTTCCATCTGCCGCCCGGAGGAACCGGCAATATCAAAGCTCGGAATTAGAATATTAATGTAGTCGGGATCATCCCAGGCCGGAAAAGATGGGATTTGCTCCGGCGCGCCACCAAGGCAGGTCCAGATCAGGCCATAACGCTCCACGGCGGGATAGACAATCAATTTCAATTTGGGTGAGATCTTGCTGCTTGGATGCGCCGGCACCGCCGTACACTTTCCTTCACAGTTATACCGGAAGCCGTGATACGGGCAGACAATCTCACCGTTCTCAACCCAGCCCTTGCTTAAGGGCGCTCCACGGTGGAAGCAGAGGTCCCGGGCAATGACCACCTTGCCTTCGCTGCGGTACAATACCAGCTTCATATCCAGCAGCTTCACCGGAACAGGTTTATCCTGAACCTCATCTGCGGCCGCCACCGGGTACCAATACTGGGCCAGTATACGCCAGTCTTCTGGCGAGAAGGTGCAATCACGCGGGAGCTCCAGTTGTTCCTGCCGTTTCTTTTCCTCTATCATGACCGCTCCACCTCTCAATTCGCTATGAATGCATAAGATGATTTAATTATATGTTAGAATAACTAACTTGTTGTGTATATTTTAAACTGATTTCGCTACTAAAATCAATTACAAATCCATTCCTTTTGTAATTTCGCCTAAAATACACCTGTCAATGTTATGCATCATGACATAATGGGAGCAAAACCTTAATAGATGTATATTCAGGCCATCCTCCACAAAAGTTAACGGGTGCGCTACCGGAAGCTGCAATACATACAGCATTGTAAATGGTACCGCTTTGCACACTGATGACCGGGTGCTTTCAAGTATATCTGTCTTTTCAAGTATATCGGTCTAGTAAGATTCGCCTAATAATAGTTTCTAAAAATAACTTGCTTTATTTAAGTTATAAGCTATAATAAAAACATAAGAGATACTTCAAAAAACTTACAACCACATTCGAGGAGGAATTACAATGACAACATTAAACATCGGAATTATTCTGGGAAGTACCCGCCAAGGCCGCGTTAGCCCGCAGGTAGGCGAATGGGTGAAAGGTATTGCAGATGCACGCGGAGATGCCAATTACGAAATCGTGGATATTGCCGACTTCAAACTGCCGCTTCTCGGTGAAACCGACAGCTATGCGGAAGCCCAAGCGTGGGCAGCCAAGCTGGCAACACTGGACGGCTTCGTGTTTATCGTACAGGAATATAACCACAGTCTTACCGGAGCACTCAAGAATGCCCTGGACTCCGCCCGTGAAGAATGGAACAACAAGGCAGCCGGTATCGTAAGCTATGGTTCAGCCGGAGGCGTCCGCGCCGCTGAGCATTTACGCGGAATTCTCGGCGAGCTGTCCGTAGCGGATGTTCGCGTACACCCTCTGCTCTCCTTGTTCACTGACTTCGAGAACGGCTCCGTCTTCAAACCGGCTGATCTGCATACCGCCAACGTTAATGCCATGCTCGATCAGGTTCTGGCCTGGAGCGGCGCCTTGAAGACTTTGCGTCAGTAAATAAAGGGTAATGGCAACGCATCATTATCATTAATAAAGGAATAAAGGGGTCTCAACCGCCAGAAATGGCTATTGAGACCCCTTTTTACATTGAGATGGATGGATGGATTGATAGATTGATAGTGGAACTATGTGAGAATGCTGCGCGAACAGACTGTTGCTCCAAGCACTGTGGGAATGGCGCCGGCAGAATGGAGACTACTTGGTAGACATAAAAAGCTTTGTAGACATAAATGTTGCACGTTTTGCAACTTGTATTGGTATATACCCGGGTGTTCAGGCCGATTGTTGTAAGAAATACAACAATTGTCCCGCTAAACCGCATGGTGGAGGAGAATTGCTGCATTTTGTACAACATTATTGGATTTGAGCCGAAATCATGAGGAAAATGTTGTATTTTATACAACAATTTTGTATTCGGGCCGAAGTTATAGGTTCAGCCGATACCTCCATCCATACGCATACGCACAAGTCTAATCCTATCTTTAAGATGATTCATCAGGACCCCCGCTCTTCTTATCGTGACAGCAGCCTGCTGATCAGCTCCCGGCGGCTGGACACGCCTGCTTTGGCAAAGATTGACTTCAGGTGATCCTGAACGGTATAAGCAGAGATATGGAGCGACTCCGCCAGTTCCTTGGTGGATAACCCCAGCAGCAGCATCTCTGCAAGCTGTTTCTCGCGTGCGGTTAAGGTAAAGGCATCGGCCAGCAGGCGGAATACATCGGAGGATCTGGCATTTACAAATGAAACGGCCAGCATGCCTTCCGGACCGTCCAGCCTGCTGGCTGTAACGGTCAGATAAGTCCCATCCCCGGTTTGAAGGCATATTTTAGCGCTTGAAGGGACAGTACCGGAAGCTCTCTCCTCCGCTACGACCCGTAAGCACACGGCCCGTACCGGACCCGGCAATACTCCCGTATCCAGACGTTCGAACTTCTGCATCTGCTCCAGCCAATAATTCGCCGCTGCATTCGCACTCAGCGGAACCAGCCGCTCATTCAGCATCATAATTCCGTTATCTTCCGGCGCCCCGCTGTCCGAATCCTTGCCGGGCTGCGATGTGGCGTAACTGCGCAGTCCGGCAGCAATCAGCGGAGCAGCGGAAGCGATCCGGGCACATTCCTGCGCTTGAAACGGAAGGCTATCCAGCGGACGGAATAACGTCAGGAAGCCCCAGCAGACCCCGCCTGCCATGAGCGCTGCGCGCAGCTCATCTCCGAACCCGGCGGGCTGCAGTACTTTGCGGTAACGCTGACTCTTCTCAAGGCTTCCGCCGGTAACTCCGCTTAAGCAGGCTACCGGAAGCTCCGCCTCAGCCAAGTGCTCATACTTCATATAATCCTCATGCAGATATTCATATTCGAACAATACAGAGTGCACAGCTGCGAGCCCCTGCTCCGTGACTGCCCCGGTGGTTAGAAGCGTATGGGGATCTACTGTTGTGCAGCAGGCCGCGGCAAACGGGATAATAGAACGGAGTTTAGCAATAACCGCTTCCCTGTATTGCTGTGAATTCATAGCTCTCCCGCCCCGGGCCGGGTCCAGCTGTAGAATGCTTTTCATCGCCTCGTTCATCTTGGTGTCCTCTCTAAATCCCACATATGTGGGATGGTCTCCCGTCCTTGAAATCCCGATAATGAAACATAATTCCTATTATATCGCAGGTAAGCTTACATTCAATATTCAAGGACGGAGAAGATACAATGAAAACAGATATTATAGTCATCGGCGGTTATGGTCATGTCGGGTCACAGATTTGCCGGCTTCTTGGCGGGAAGCATCCCGGGAAGGTCTATGCGGCGGGAAGAAACCTGAAACGTGCCGAAGAATTCTCCCGGAGTACCGGCGGTTATGTGAAGCCGCTGCGTCTGGCGGCAGAGGAGCCGCTGGACCAGAGGCTGCTTGAACGGGTGAAGCTGGTTGTGATGTGCCTGGACCAGCAGGATACCCGGCTGGCAGAAGCCTGCTTACAGAGCGGCACGCATTATGTAGATGTCTCGGCGAGCGGCGAGTTCCTCAGCAAGCTGCAGAAGCTGGACCCGGTGAAGAATGGCCTCCAGGCTGCAGCCCTGCTGAGTGTCGGCCTGGCTCCAGGGCTGACCAACCTGCTCGCGGCACGGGCCATGCAGGAACTGGAGCATACCGAGTCCGTTGACATCTCCATAATGCTCGGGCTTGGAGACAGTCACGGACAAGCTGCACTGGAGTGGACAGTGGATAATCTGGGTGCAGCCTTTGAGATTACTGAACACGGCAAAGCGCGCACGGCTTCAAGCTTCACCGGGAGCAAGTCCACCGACTTCGGCTTTGATCTGCGGACCCGGACAGCCTACCGCTTTCCCTTCTCTGATCAGCAGACTCTGCCTGTAACTTTAGGCGTTCCATCTGTTTCCACCCGGCTCTGCTTCGATTCCCGCATCTCTACCTCCGCTGTTGCTGTGCTGCGCAGATTAGGTCTGCCTGCGCTGCTGCGGAACAGAACCTGCCGTAACTTTGCTGTCCGGGCTTTCGGCAAATTCAGGTTCGGCTCGGCACGCTTCGCGGTTAAAGTGGATGCCTATGGGTTGAAGAACGGCAAGCCCATGCAAATAGAATATGGAGTAGAAGGTGTACATGAAGCAGACATTACTGCAATAACTGCCGCTGGTGTAATCCTTAACCTCTACGAATCTGCACCTCCGCCAGGTGTCTATCATATTGAGCAGTTATTCACACTTCAGCCGGACGGGAACCGTCTGTCACTGGTATCCGCAGGGAAGGCCGGAACCGGCGTAAGTATGTCCTACCCTCTGAACGGCGTCACTTTCTGGACGCGGAGTACTGTCCGATAGATTCTCTTTTTGCAAATAATGAAGCGATTCGCTACAATAAAATGAATCATTAACCCGTCCGCCAAACATCTTAAATTTGCAAATCTGGCGCGTCCAAGCTATCTATCTCTCCCTAAGGAGGACTACTCATGTCCAGCCAAGAACCCGTTCAGCCGACAGAGCTCCAGGAACAATTCACCCTGCTGATGCGCGGACTGGGAACCCGGACAGTACAATACCAGCAGAATGTGGCCTCCGCCCTCGGACTATACAATAATGACTTCATATCCGTAGATATCCTGCGTGAAAAAGGTCCGATTACCGCCGGAGAACTGTCGAAGCTAACCGGACTGACTACCGGCAGCGTCACCGCATTAATCGACCGGCTGGAGAAAACCGGCTATGTCCGCAGAGAAAATGACCCGGGTGACCGCCGCAAGGTGATTATCGTTCCGCTGTATGAGCATAAAGCGGATGTCATAGAGACATATTCCACACTTCATTCGGCTATGATTGCCTTGGCTGCTTCATATACGGAAGAAGAGCTCCTGCTGATTACTCAGTTTCTGGGCAAAGCTGGCGCAGTGCTGGAGCAGCAGATCGATCACCTGAATGCCAATCCTCCGTGCAGTTCTAATTCCTGACGCCTTCCTGAATACAACAAGGCGGCCGTTAACCTAACGGCCGCCTTGTTTATGATATTTTATTGGATTACGGATGAAATGAATCTGGCCATCTCACCGCTGGTCTCATTCAGCTTCTCAATGACATCGCTGAACTGGGTAACGAGCTCAGCCTGCGCCGAGGAAGACTTGGCGATTGCCTCAATCTCCTGTTCCATCTCCCGGATCGAGCGCTGTACCGTGCTAAGAGAATCCTCAATCGACTTCGTAGCTTCCTTCGTATGCACCGACAGCTTGCGGACCTCTGTCGCCACCACACCGAAGCCTGCCCCCTGCTCTCCGACCCGCGCAGCCTCAATCGCCGCATTCAGGCCCAGCAGATTCGTCTGCTCGGAGATCTCCCGGATGAATCCGGCAACCTTATTCACCTGCTTGGACTCTTCCACCGTCTTGCGGGAATTGTCCAGAATCTGCGCGGTTGTCGCCGACAGCTCCTGAGACTGGGCCGCCACATTCTGAACCATATCCACAAGCTGGCCGCTGATCTGATTAATGCTTTCCGTCAGCTGTTCCATTTTATCTTCATTTTCCAGCGTATAGGCAATTGCGAAAGCCCCGATCACTTCTCCCTCCGTACCGTAAATCGGGACTGCCGAAGAAATTACAGTTGCTCCATACAGCTCAGGTGACAGACGGTTTGTCGTGGCGCGTCCGGCCAGGGCATTGCCGAGGGACGGATCATCCGGCGAAACTGGACTTCCTTTGGTTAAGCCGAAATCCAGCACTTTACTGGGTGCATAATAATGGAATATTTCCCGGTCCGTAATGCCGATCATAATATCCTGTGCGTGAATCTGTTTGAAGAAAGGTGCTGCTGCGACCAATGCTGCCAAGTTATCCATAAGCATCTCCTAAATGTGAATGTTTAGAATTATTATCGACACATTTAGCCGATTAGTGAAGAGTGCTGATTATGAATTATGAACGTCCTGAATTATGAACGCCCTGCCTTAACATGCTTAAGCTGAGCCACAATAATGACGCTGATGATAATTAGCAGAAACCATGAGCTGATCTTGCTGAAGCCCACCAGATGCCAGGCTTCATGCTGGTCCGGATATTTCCAGGCACCCAAGAAGGTAGCGATATTCTCAGCGATCCAGATGAAGAAGCCTACAATGAAAAAAGCCAGCGTCAGCGGCATCCGGTACGTCCGCTCCTGCACCCGGTAGATGATCCATGTCCTCCAAAAAACAATTACCACGAGCGCCGTCAGCCACCAGCGGAAATCCGGAATAAAGTGGTGCGTGAAAAAGTTCAGGTAGATCGCTCCGCCCAGCAATCCCGCAGAGGCCAGCCCCGGCCAGCCGGTCATGTCCATCTTCAGCCTGCGCCAGATCTGGCACATATAGCTTGCCACGCTGGCATACATAAATCCGCTGTACAGCGGTACCCCGAGCAGCTTCGTGTATCCCGGATCAGGGTATGCCCATGAGCCCATTCTTATTTTATAAATCTCCAGCACCAGACCAATCACATGAAATACGCAGATTACCTTGATCTCATCGAGGGTCTCCAGCCCGCTGCGGTACATAAGGTACTGCACGGTCAGCAGGATCAGCAGAATGGCATCATACCGGTGGATGAAGGGCACTTCTACTTTACTGGTAAGTATCAGGGTTCCAAAGATCGCAACGGGAAAAATGCAGCTCATCGCGTGATGATAGCCGAAATGCAGCAGCCGTACCAATGATTTCAATATCGTCCTCTCCTCGTTCCCCGCTCCCTTTTATTCTGTAGCTTCCGGAGTGTATTCTAATATATCTCCCGGCTGACAATCCAATGCCTTGCAGATTGCCTCGAGCGTTGAGAACCGGATCGCCTTCGCCTTGCCGTTCTTGAGTATAGACAGGTTAGCCATCGTTATGCCCACCTTCTCCGTAAGCTCAGTTACACTCATTTTCCGTTTCGCCAGCATCACGTCAATATTGATTATAATCCCCATGGTCATCACCTCAGACTGTCAAATCATTTTCAGATTTTAGTTCAATAGCTTCGTTCAACAGCTTCTGGAGCACTGCAGCGAATACAGCGATCACCATGGAAGCCAGGATAATGATCATTCCGATGACGATAATCCCCGGGGCATCATCCCTCTCCGCCATCAGATAGAACAGGGGCATGCCTATAACAAACATACCGCTGATGGCGACTGCACAGTTCTTGATATTCTTCAGCACCTGTACAGAGGTATCCGAGAATGCCTTGTTCTGGTCGATGTAGCCTAACAGCTTAAAGGCCTGATAGAGTGCGATGTAAAAAGGCAGTGCCGCCCCGTACAGATCGATCATCACGAGAGCCTGTATGTAAGCCATATCCGGATACAGCTCTGCTGCAAACCCCGCGATCTCCGGCACTACAAATACACATAGAGCAAGTGCAGCCAATCCAAACAGCACAATCACTGCCTTCAAAAAAGTGGTCGACCCTGGTTTGCGTTTCATTGTAAAAGCACCTCACTTCAGAATTGTGAGTTTAATTTACCACATAATTTATCGTTTATCAATATATTTAGATTGAAACATGATATTTAATTATTGTTTATCTGTTACTCATTGGCGGCAGATATCAATAAACTGCTGCAGCGCGGCAGGCAGGGATTCATTCTTACGCGTGCAGACAGCAATATGGTTGCTTAGGTGAATCCCCTCCACATGCACACGGGAGAGCTGCTTCCACTCCACATATTCGTGCACTGCGAGAGAGGAGATGAAGTTTGCACCATACCCCGCGATTACTGAACGGATGGCTTCACCCAGTCCGCTGAATTGCAGTGCGACCTCTGGCGGCTTCAGGCCATAAGTCGTACATAACGAGACAAGGCGCTCTCTTGTTGAGCTGCCCTCCTCCCGCATAATGAACGGCTCCTGCATCATCTCCGGCAGTGAAACCGTACGGTCTGCATAGGGATGGGAAGGGGCTACCACGAACCACAGCTCATCCTCGAAAAGCTCCAGCCATTCGACATCCTCCGGTTTCTCCTTGGCTCCGCCCCCATAGAAGGCAACGTCTGCTTCATGCCGCTGCAATTGCTCAAAGGCCTGCTGGGAGTTCATTGTTGTAATCTCGATCTCAATCCCTGGATGTCCCGCTTTGAATCTGGCAGCCCAGCCGGGAACCAGGAAATTAGCCGGCAGATAAGTAGCGGCGATACGCAGCTTCCCTTTTTTGCCCTGGCGGTAGTCTTCTACAAATTCATCCATTTGTTCCTCATAGGTGAAGAGATTCCCTGCCTGCTTCGCCAGTTCTGTTCCAAAGGAAGTAAGTGAAATACCGCGGCCGCTGGGGTTAAACAAAGGCAACCCCAAATCCTTCTCGAACTTCTTGATTTGGCTGGTAACCGCCGGCTGGCTGATATTGAGCCGTGCAGCCGCTTTCGTGACGCTGCCCGTCTCGGCAACATAATAAAATAGTCTTAGTGCATGCAGGTTCATGCAGATCGCCTCGATTCATAATCAAATTATATGCAAACTACAAAAACATATATTAGTTTTATGAATTATTTTACCTTATATTTAAAACAGATCCAATACAACACTTAACCAAACGGAGGGATTCACATGAAAGAACAGAACAAATGGAGTAAGGTTGACGCGTATTTCAATGACAAGCTGCTGGCGGCAGATCCGGTGCTGGACGCCGTTCTGGGCGCTAATGAAGGTGCAGGATTACCGGCGATTGATGTTGCTCCGAACCAGGGGAAGCTGCTGTATCTTCTGGCTAAAATGAAAGGTGCCGTTAATATTCTGGAGATCGGCACGCTGGGCGGCTACAGCACCATTTGGCTGGCCAGGGCGTTGCCGGAAGCAGGAAGACTGGTTTCGCTCGAGTTCGAGCATGAACATGTAGTCGTCGCTGAGGATAATCTGAGAATGGCAGGGTTAGCGGATAAAACGGAGGTGATTGAGGGGCCGGCACTTGAGACGCTGGCGACACTTGAAGCCCGGGGTCATGGCCCTTTTGACTTCATCTTTATTGACGCCGATAAACCGAACAATCCCCATTATCTGAAATGGGCATTGAAGCTGGCCCGGCCGGGAGCAGTCATTGTGGCCGATAACGTGGTGCGTGATGGTGAAGTCATTCAGGCAGACAGTCCAGATGACCGCGTACAGGGCGTCCGTCAGTTTATGGATCTGCTCTCCGCCGAGCCGCGAATCGAGGCTACTGCACTGCAGACGGTAGGCAGCAAGGGATACGACGGCTTCGTGCTTGGCATTGTTATTTGAATGTCTTCATCTTGCTGTTATTGTGCATGAATCGCCAGTATGAACAAGATAAGCGATTCTCAGTCCGCTTCACTCTCTTGTACAATACAAAAGTGCCCCACAATATCACAGGGCACTCTTGGCTATCGGTTATTTTAAGTAGAATACATCTTTCAAATTCTTGGACACCGGGCTGTGGTCAGGGTTAGTCTCCATTAACGGCTCCATATACACCCACCACTTCCGGCAAATCTCCGTCTGCGACATCTGATCCCACCGCTCTTCGTCTTCAATCTCTACGTAAGCAAACAGGCTGCCCGTTTCTTCATCCAGAAAAATAGAATAATTATGTGCGCCATGGTTCTTCAGCTCTTCAGCCATATCCGGCCAAAGCTCATCATGACGGCGTTTGTACTCCTCATAAGCATCGGGATAAACATGCATAACACTCGCTTTTCTAATCACTGTTCAGCTCTCCAGACATATAGGGGTGTAGTTAAAACTTAAATGAACTATTATATTGAACATTATAAAGTATAGATGAACTTTATTGAATATAAATAAACACAAATAAACTCGAATATCTGGCTTAAATTAAGGAATCCCCTATATTGCTGATCAGATGCTGCTTGAGCTTGTCCGCCTCTGTCTGCTGTAGGCCCTTCGCTACCAGTCTGGCCATTTCTATGGCCCCGGCTTCCGAGAAATGCGTGTTATCCTCTGCTCCCTCAGGAAGGTTAGCATATTGGCCCGGTTCCGCCCACAGAAATACTTGCTTGGAACGAGCCTCACCAAGCTCCTCAAAATATACTTTGCTGAGTGAAGCGAGATCCACAAAGGGTACAGCTTCCCGGACGGCCAGCTGCCTCATAGCTTCAATATAATCCCCGTGGGTATTCCGGATGGCCCCATCCTCCTCGAAGAACCGCCGGTGCATGGGTGCTACAAGCACAGGATACGCGCCGGCTGACCGCGCAAGATCAATATATTGCTTCAGGTAGTGCTGATAGGTTGTGAACGGACCCGCACCTTCTTCTGTTTCCTTCTCATCGTTGTGGGCAAATTGTACAAGCAGGAAGTCGCCCTTGCGCAGTCTTTTGGCTATCCGCAGCAGACGGCTCTCCTCAATAAAGGTTCTGGCGCTTCTGCCGGAACGTGCATGATTCGCCACAGCAATGTCTTCATCCAGGTACAATCCGATCATTTGGCCCCAGCCTGTATAAGGGAATTGCCCCGAGGCCTGATCCGTTACGGTAGAATCTCCGGCAAGAAATAGAGTAGGGATGGAGCTTACCCGGTTAACCGTCACCTGCCGCACACTTGGTGCAGCACCGCCGAAAGCCAGCTTGAGCACACCATCCTCGACATACACAGCAAAGCTGCGGGTGGTGATCTCACCGGGCCCGGTCTTCAGCTCAAGCAGTCTGAGCCGGCCGAGTCCTTCTCTTACGGTAGTAACGGCGGAGGTGTCCGGTGAACCGATCTCCAGCGTTACGGTGTAATTGCCATTCGGCACATCCATCAGCAGTGTCGGCACCGCAGGAGAGAAATAATCTCCGGGCCATGAATCCTTGAGCTCCTCATTCTTCGAGCCTGCCGGCGCAGCGGCAAAGCCATAACCCTGTTCCATGTCATACAGGCTATCCAATGCGGGTACAAACGAATAGTTAAATATCATACGGGCATCCACCTTTCTTTTCCCGTCTACACTAATTCATCCGGGTATAGAAGACAATCGGACTCTTTTGCCGGTTTTGCACTTTTTTATTCCCGGACAATCTCCTCCAGCACTCTCCCGTCGCCATGCCCGAAATCGATCCCCAGAATTCTTCCCAGCGTTGGCGCAATATCGACCATTTCGATGTCGCCGATAGAATAGTCCTGTTTAATCATGCCGCCGGAGACGACAAAATTGCACCGGTAGCCGCTTTTGTCAGGAGAATAACCATGCGTAGCATAACGAATTCCATGTGCCTGCAAATCGACAACCAGCTGCTCCTCCAGACTCTCATCAAAGGAATAGCCGCGCCGCGCTTCAAGCATTACTCTTGTGGAATGGCTTGCATGAAGACGGTCTAATGTCTCTCTGTGGTATACGCTTTCAACCCCTGACATGTCATTCTGCCTACATTCTTCAATAGCCGTGAGCGCGAGCCGCTCTGCTTCTTCGTCTCCCGGCCGGACATGCAGGTACGCTGAACCTCCGCCGCACTGGAAGTATGCCCGCCATTTCATTACGCCGCCCTCTTCATAGATAAGACCCTTTGCCTGCAAAAGCTTGTTCAAATGCACTTTGTAGCGCACATTGAACTGGCCGTGGTCTCCGAGCACCATAATTACCGTATCCTGCCTGATCCCGGTATCTTCCACAGCCTGCAGGATCTCACCCAGCCGGTTATCCATGCGCAGGATGACTTCTTTCACCTCATCGCTGTCTGTCCCATACAGATGTTTGGCATCATCCAGGTCAATCAGATGCATCATGAGCAGATTAGGCTTGTTGCGCTTAATCGTGTCTATCGCACACTTCGTTGTAAAGTCATCCAGATAAGGCTGGGTAATCCCTTGCCTGATCCGGCCGTATTTCAGCTCCATACGGATGCAGTAGGCGGGACTGCCGCTTCTCAGCACCTTAAGTGCCTGATTCTCACCTTTCAGCGCCCTGATTTCCGGGATATTATACCGGATCGAGGACTTGCCCGAAACCGGCCAGAGGAGTCCGGCGGTACTGAGCCCTGCCTTACGTGCAGCATCATAAATTGTCGGTACCTTGACCGCCTCACGGAACCAGAACCAGCGCTGATCCTCCTCCTTCACGAACGGCTGCAGCGGATTGTTGTGGTGAATGCCGTGCTTGTCCGGATGAACGCCGGTAGCGATGGTGGTATGAACTACATAGGTGAGTGTGGGATATACGCTCCGCAAGCGGTTGCTGTGGGCACCTTGCTTAATCAGTCTGGATAAATTGGGCAGCCGGCTGGCCAGTTCCCAGTTGTCCTCCGAGAAGGCATCGTAGGAAATGACGATCAGATGTTTAGCTAATGGCGCGCGAGGCGTTGTCGGTTCCATGTCAGTTCCCCTTAGGTAGTGTGATGAAGATGAAGAATCCGATCAGAAACAGCGGAATTATGGATAAAATGCTAAAGCGGGCCTCGCCCGTTAACGTCGTAGTCAGTGACATCAGCGCCGGGCCGAGAATTGCCGCGAACTTGCCGAAGATATTATAGAAGCCGAAGAATTCATTGGAATTCTCCTTCGGAATGATTTTGGCGAAATACGAGCGGCTGAGCGCCTGGATGCCGCCCTGGGCCGAACCGATGAGCGCGCCGAGAATAAAGATATGCCACACTGAGGTGATGAAGAAAGCCGCAATACTGGAAATGATATAAGTGAAAATCCCGAAGATAATCAGCTTGCGGGCAGAGTGGGTTTTGGCCAGATTACCATAGAGGATCGCACACGGAAAGGCAATGATCTGGATGATTAGCAGAATTCCCAACAGGGTGAAAGTGTCCAGCGAATCCCCGCCCAGCACCGACGTCGCATACGGCACCACCATTTTAATAATGGTATCTACCCCGTCGATATAGAAGAAATAAGCAATCAGGAATACAAATACAATTTTGTGCTGGCGGATATTCATGAAGGTGTTCGCCATTCTTTTGAAGCTGTTTGCAACCGGATTAGGTTCAGGCTCAATATAGTAGCGCTGCTTCACATCTCTGATCATAGGCACAGTGAGCAGCCCCCACCATAGTGCAGTGATGATGAATCCAATCTGATAGCCGATGGCCTTATCCATCCCCATCATGAAGATCAGCAGCAGACTGATTCCGAACGGAATACAGCTGAAGATGTAACCGAAGGCAAACCCTCTTGTGGATACCTTATCCATCCGCTCATCATCTGTAATATCAACCAGGAAGGAATCATAGAAGATATTAGCCCCGGCAAACCCGACCGCTGACAGAATGTAAAAAGCAATCAGCAGCTGCCATTGTCCGCTATCCGGTGACACGAAGGCCAGGGAAGCCGTAGCAAGCACGCCTACCGCTGCGAAGAAGATAAAGAAGCGCTTCTTCCTGTCCTTGTAATCGGCAATCGTCCCCAGGATCGGACTGAGCACCGCCACCAGAATACTGGCAATGGAATTGAAATAGCCCAAATCCATACTGCTGCCCACAGTGGTGAACATGCCGAAGATAATGGGCAAAAGCGCCGTAGTCACCGCCATCGAGTAGGCAGAATTACCGCAGTCATACAGAATCCATGATTTCTCCTCTTTACTCAGCTTCATCTAATCTTCTCCTCCAATAACCGATTGTTTCAGTTATATCACGCGAACATATGAAGCATGTTAATGGGATGTAAAATCACAGAATCTCTGGCTTGGTGGCCATAGCCTTCCCAATATCCTGCAATATACATGGTCATTATAACCTGAATTACCAAAGGATAGGGTGAAAAATATAGATTAAGCTCACTAGATTCACGGAATATATATGGGCAGAGGGCGCTGCAGCAGGATGGAGACTTTTCAGTAAACACTGTAGAGATAAATGTTGTACGTTTTACAACTTTGGATCATTGATAGTTAGGTTTCCAGGAGGATTGTTGTATAAAATACAAGAATAATTCGGCTAAGCCGCTTGAAAAAGGTAAAATCCTGCATTTCATACAACAATTCCGGATTTGGGGCGATATGTGAGGGGAAATGTTGTATTCTGTGCAGGATTTCATGACAAGTTATCAGAAATCAGCCACAGAAAGCCGATGAAACGGTAAAACCGCAGCTAAGGCGTCTAAGAACACCAGCAATTGAAACGCCGGGACAATACCTAGTCCGCACATAAAAATGGCACCTGTCCCGGAAGGTCCGGGAAGGCGCCATGCTTTTAATATCAGAAACCGGGCAGCCGTTCACGCCGCCTTCCGTTTGTATACGCGCATCGCAAACAGATATGCGGCAACCAGTATCCCCAGGCACCAGGCAAGTGCAGTCCAGATGTCATATCCGGCAGGCTGCCCCGCCAACAGGGCGCGGATAGTCTCCACTATGGAGGTCACCGGCTGGTTCTCGGCAAAGGCGCGGACAGCCCGCGGCATAGTTTCAGTAGGCACAAATGCGGAGCTGATGAAGGGAAGGAAGATTAGCGGGTAGGAAAAGGCGCCTGCGCCGTCTACCGATTTGGCGGACAGTCCGGCAATCGCCGCGATCCAAGTCAGGGCCAGCGTGAACAGTGCGAGTATACCGGCCACGGCAAGCCATGATAATACGCCAGCCGGAGAGCGGAAGCCCATAAGGAGCGCTACAAGAATGATGACGGCAACCGAAATCGCATTGGACACGAGTGAGGTCAGCACATGCCCCCAGAGCGCCGCCGAGCGCGCAATCGGCATCGAGTGGAACCGTTCGAAGATGCCGCTCTGCATATCCATGAACAGCCGGTAGGCCGTATAGGAGATGCCGCTGGCAATTGCAATCAGCAGGATGCCGGGCAGCAGGTAATTCACATAGTTGTCCGTGCCGGTCTGAATGGCCCCGCCGAACACATAAACGAACAGCAGCAGCATGGCAATCGGAGTGATGGTGACTGTGATGATGGTATCCAGGCTGCGGATAATATGGCGCATGGAACGTCCAAGCATAACGCTCATATCACTGAAGAAGTGTCTCGCTGTCATTTCCATTTTACTTTCCCTCCCTATTACCGGTGATGGCAAGGAATATCTCTTCTAATGTGGGTTGTTTCTCCACGTACTCCACCTTGTCAGGCGGAAACAGCTTCTTCAGCTCCGTGAGTGTGCCGCTCGCAATAATCCTGCCCTCATGCAGAATAGCGATTTGATCGGCCAGCTGTTCGGCCTCCTCCAAATACTGCGTGGTCAGAAATACAGTCGTGCCCTTAGCGGCAAGCTCTTTGACTGTCTTCCAGACTTCGATCCGCCCTTCGGGGTCAAGTCCGGTGGTCGGCTCGTCGAGGAAGATAAGCTGCGGTTCTCCCACAAGGCTCATGGCGATGTCGAGCCTCCGGCGCATCCCGCCTGAATAGGTTGATACTCTGCGGCTCCCGGCTTCAGTCAGGCCGAACCGCTTCAATAGATCGTCTGCTAGCTGAAGCGGATGGTTCAGGTGCCGGAGCCTGGCGATCATGATCAGATTCTCCCGCCCGGTCAATATCTCATCCACGGCAGCAAATTGTCCGGTCAGGCTGATCGACTGGCGTACATGATCAGGCTTCGATGCGACATCAAAGCCGTTTACGGTTGCACTTCCCCCATCCTGTTTCAGCAGCGTAGTTAGGGTTCTGACAATTGTTGTCTTCCCCGCACCGTTGGAACCGAGCAGAGCGTAAATTTCGCCGCTCCGCACCTCAAAGTCGACGCCCTTCAGAACTTCTATATTATTGAAGGACTTTCGCAGACCTTTCACTTCAATGGCATTGCCCATTTCTGCTTCCCCCGTTCACTTTGTTTAGTCCGTTGCCTTTTTCATGGCCTTGGCTACTTCCTGGTCCACAGATTCCTGATAGAGATCAGCGTAGGTTTTGGAATCTTTGATGAGGTCGTCGCAGAACGCCGCTACGTCATTGCCCGTCACTTCAAGCACCCCTTTCCCCAGTGCAGCGCCCTCCTCAAAAAGATCGACAATCCCCGAGAGCAAGCCATTCCCCTCCGTCAGCTCCACAGGACCGACCTTAAACAGATATTTTTGCAGCTCTTTATAGACAATCTGGTAATCCTGCGGCAGTGCTTTGACACGCGCAACATGCGCCCGCCACTCTTTTTTCCCCTCGATCATATCCCGTATTTTCATTGTATCCTCCTCCTACTTCCCTAATTTCCGGGCAATATTATCATTAAGCTGCTGGCGCCACTTGTCGCGGTAAGACTTTGCCCCTTCTTCACCCGCCAGCGCTGAACAGAAGCCCCGGATATCATCACCTAATACCTCCCGGGCATTCTGGCCGTCCGCCGCCGTTTCTTCCAGCAGGCCAAGCACACCGTCAAGAATGGGCATGAGGTTACGGCCGGTGAAATCAGAATGCGGCCAAAGCTCAGCTTTAATTTTCTCCCAGGCCGTCTGATAATCAGGCGGGAGCTTTTTTACCCGCAACTCAAAAGCCTGGAATTCTTTGGTCATATCTCTGCCGGTGATCTTATCCCAAAAATTCATTGATTTCTCTCCTTTAACTCGTTCATTTTGGATGATACAAACTCCCATTTCCCCCAAAACTTCTGCAGCTCCTCACGCCCCGCATCATTCAGCGCGAAGAACTTTCGCGGCGGCCCCATATCCGAAGGTTTCTTAGTGGTATCGACCAGCTGGCTTTTCTCAAGCCGGATCAGGATGGTGTACACCGTTCCCTCTACAACATCGGTGAAGCCGAGGGCATTCAGCTGCCTTGTGATTTCGTAACCGTAGGTTTCGTTGCGGCTTATAATTTCAAGGACACAGCCCTCAAGTACGCCCTTGAGCATTTCTGTCAGATTATCCAGCACAATTCCTCCTCACTACTCTGTATGACTGGTATTCAGTATTACTTACTACCACTACATAGTAACACATAGTAGCAGATTGTCAATAGCTGTTAATCTGATAATTATGCTAAAGGGCGGATTTGTTTAATCCCCCCTCGTCCGTTAAACTAAAGCTGTATTTAGCGGGCTAAAATGTAACATAAGGAGGCTGCATATGGGACGTGTAATTCTGCAGATGAATGTGACACTGGACGGTTGCTGCGACCACACGCAGGTGATAGCGGATGAGGAGCTCCACCAGTATACGGCGGATTTGATGGACCAGGCCGATGGCCTGCTTATGGGACGTAAAATCTACCAGCTGATGGAAGGCGCTTGGCCAGCCATTGCTATTAGCGGTGAAGGACCCCAATTTATGGTCGACTTTGCACATAAGCTCGACCGGAAACCCAAGTATGTCTTCTCGCGGACGCTGGATCACTTGTCGTGGCAGAACTCTTTTTTGCTAACGGGGACCGTATTAGAGGAAGTGCAGCAGCTTACGGCAGAAGGAAAGAGCCTGATCGTTAACGGCGGTCCCGGCCTGGGCTCCACTCTGGCAGGGCTAGACTTGGTGGATGAATATCACTTCCTGGTACAGCCAATTGTTGCCGGACACGGTCCTAAGTTATTGGGGGAAATCCGTGACCGGCTGGATCTGAAGCTGAGCGGAACCACAACCTTCGGCTCCGGCGTCGTGGTGCTCCACTATACGCCCGTCCGTTAACCGCCTGACTGATCACCGAGTTTATGTAAGACGCGCTTCAGCATAGCATACCTGGTTTCTGCCTTTTCCTTTAGCCTCATATAGAGCTTCGTCGGCTTTCTCCAGCATTTCTGCCGGGGCAGATTCCGGAAAAGAAGAAACCCCTACAGAAATCGTTATCCTTAGCTGGGACTGGTCAGGGAGTACAAAGATGCTGTCTTGAACCGAGGAACGCAGCTTCTCGGCAACCGTCATGCCCTTATCCGCCGTACACCGCAGAAGCAGAACCGCGAACTCTTCCCCTCCTTTGCGCGCACAATAATCGCGTATACGGATACCGGACTGGAGAATATCAGCGAGTTTGGACAGGACCACATCTCCGGCCGCATGCCCGTATGTATCATTAACAACCTTGAAATGATCGATATCTATTAACAGCAGAGAGAACGGTTCATTCTGGAGCGCGCTTATTTCCGCCGTTTTTTTGAAAATCAGATTAAAGGACCGGGGATTATGGAGTCCCGTAAGAAAATCCCGCTCTGCCGCCTCTTTAAACATTTCTAATGCGTCATGGGATTTCTCCAGGTGGTTAATGAGCAAATAATTAAACAGGCATGCCATGAAACAGATCATGTCAAATAAAAGAATCGTGCCTATGTTAGTCCAGCCTACCAGCGGAAGCAGTATACAGGTGGAGAGTATGACCATACCGCAAGCTGCAGCCAGCCACCGGTAAAATGCGGGGATTTTAAGCGAAAAAGCAAAAACGCCCACCAGAAAAGTAATCACGATATTTACAACACCCAACAGGGTCGCTTCATTAATTTGACCAAGGAAAAAAAGCCGGAACAAAGCAATTAAACTTGTCGAAATCATCCCGGTAACAGGCCCGCCAAGATATGAGGATGCCAGGATCGAGACTTGCCGGAAGTCTATAATGGTGCCATCGCCTAAAGGAAAAGCAAAATACAGCTGAACAATGCCAAACAGTCCAAACCCGATTCCGTATAAAGCATGTAATTGAAGCTTGGAGAACGCCCGCTTTCCTTTTAAGAGGGCCAATATCATATCCCCAAAAAAGATAAACGTAGTAAGCAATGAAAAATTGATGAGCAAATTAACAAGCATAACATACCCCTTACAAAATAAGTGATATCCCCTTTGATTCTATAGGGATAGTTGAAGACACCCCATCAGTATAGCATGTACATTCGTGTAATTCTCTATCAAAATAACCCCCAAAATCGTTTGCATTTTTGTCGAAAGATGGGGTCGTTTTATATAGAAAAAACTTCCTTTAATTGTTAAACTAATTGGAGTCAACTAATACATTAAAGGGGTTTATTATGTCACGTTCAAAAAAAGCTCTCATCATTAGTGCAATTGTTATTTTGTTTGAAATCCTCCTGCTATTATCCTTCCCTTTCCTTGTAGTAATCGCCTTCAATTTCCTTTTCCTTGCCCTCGCCGCCATCCCTGTCTGGTTATTCGGAATGATCTTCCCTCAGAAAGTGATCTGGTGGGGGAATGAGGATAACCGTAACCGGAAGAAGGTTTCAAAGTACGCAGGAATTCAGCTGCTCCTTTGTTTCATTATTGCAATCGTTATTATTCCCAAAACCGAAGATCAGACTTTAAGCGCGGCAGCCCCCTCACCTTCACCAGCTCCTGCGGCCACCACGAAGTCTGTTGCAACAGAGGAACCGGGTGTCTCAAGAAATACACTTGCCTCCATTCCAACACAGAAACCTGTTCCAACTAAGAAACCCGTTACTACAACCAAACCTAAAGCCACCAACAAACCCGTCACCACAACCAAGCCCAAGGCTACCAACAAACCTGTCACCACAACAAAACCCAAGGCCACCAACAAACCTGCGGCCACTAAAGCACCTGTCCAGGATGTATATTACAAGAATTGTGATGCTGTTCGGGCGGCAGGAGCTGACCCCATCCGTGCCGGAGAACCAGGGTACTCGCGCAAACTGGATCGGGATGGTGACGGCGTAGGCTGTGAATAAAAATAGGTGAATACACTCAGCAGCATATCAAAGAGGCCCATGCGCAAACCGCATGGGCCTCTCATATTTACATCCCGCCAATAGATCAGATGAGGTTATTGCCCCATCAATATTTTGGCATATGGCGAGTCAATCGGCATCATGATAACCGGCTCATTCTTCAGCGTGGTCACATAACTCTCCAGCGTACGATAGAAGCTATAGAACTCAGGAGACTTTCCATAGGCCTGGTTATAGATCCTGGCGGCTTCCCCTTCTCCTTCAGCGATGATTTTCTTAGAATCGGCTTCGGCCTGGGCCATCAGCTCTCTTGAGGAACGGTCGGCCTTGGAGGTGATTTTCTTGGATTCCTCGTCACCCTCGGACAGATAACGCGCAGCGATGGACTGGCGGTCCGATATCATCCGGTTGTATACACTTTGTTTGTTCTCCTCCGGCAGATCCGTACGTTTGATCCGTACGTCAATCACTTCAATCCCGTAATTATCACGGGTTAAGGCGGCAATGACATCATTGGTGATCTCATCGTTAATATTGCCCCGTCCGGTGTCCTCACTGATAATATTCTCATAATTGACTTCCGACAGCTTGCGCCGCACGGAGTTATATACCGCTTCATCAATACGCTGAATCCCGCCGCCTACCGATTGTACGGTTCTAAGGAATTGCGAGGCATTGGTAATTCTCCAGACGGTGTAATTATCAACCACAATCGGCTTCTGGTCCTTCGTCAGAATGCTGGTGGGTGAGCTTTCGTATGTCATCTGATACTTGGGGAGAGCTGAGACATTCTCGATAAAAGGGATTTTCAGCCTCAGTCCAGGCTCCTCAACAGTACGCATCGCTTCACCGAAGCGCAGGACTACCTTGTATTCACCCTCCTTCACTACATACATAGAGCCTGCAAGCAGAATAGCTAGAACAATAGTTGATATCAGTCCGATGATCTGGTTTCTTGTCACTCTGCATCTCCTCCTTGCGGCGTGGCCGAAGCTGCCGGGCTGACCGGAGTGCTGCGCATCAGCTCATTCAGCGGCAGATAATTCACAGTATCGCTATCCGAGTTGGTAATGAAGATTTTGGCGCTAGGTAATATAGTCTCCAGTGTCTCCAGAATCAACCGGCTTTCGGTTACGCTCTTATTGTTGCTATATTCGGCAAATATGGCGTTAAACTGGGCTACATCGCCTTGCGCATTCAGGATACGTGATTTCTTCTCGCCCTCGGCTCTCTCAATCAGCGCCTGCGCTTCACCGCGTGCCTTAGGGATGATATCGTTCTCATATTTCTTGGCGTTGTTAATCTTCGTGTTCTTCTCTTCACGGGCATTGGTAACCTCGCGGAAGGCTTCCTCTACCTGACCGCTCGGCGGCTCAATATCCTGGAATTTGATATCAATGATCTGAATACCGGTGTTGTATTTCTTCTGCAGATCGACGAGCAGCACCCGGACCTTATCCTGAATAACCGTCTTTCCGTCTGTAATGGCATAATCCAGCTTCTCGGAACCAATGACCGCACGGATGGAGGAGCTGGCCGAGTTACGCAGAAATTTGTCCGGGTCATCAATGTTATACAGATAATTGCGGACATTGCTGATCTTCCACTGTACTACAGCATCGGCAGATACGATGTTCTCATCGCCTGTAATCATCATCGCCTCATCTTCAACAGCTACAGCTCCATCAGCCTCCTGACGGTACCCGATATGTATCCGCTGGGTCAGTTCCGCAGGCACCGTTATCACTTCCTGTATTGGATAAGGCCATTTGAAATGAAGTCCTGCCGAGGACTCGTTGGTGTATTTGCCGAAGGTCAGGATAGCTGCACGTTCCTGCTCCTGCACGGTATAGAATGAAGTTGCGCCAATATAAATCAACACAGCGGCAGCGGCTACCCCTAATCCAATCTTCTTGTACATTCCCGGTTTCAGCTCGGGAAGCTTGCGTCCCGGGATCGGATTATTCCCATCCCCATTCATGAAATTCAAGATGCATCGCTCCTTTTTACGTATTTAAGTCTATATAGAGATACATATACGTAAATAAAACAAAAAAGTCGCAAATTTCGCGACTTTGTTCAATCTTATTGGATTTTACTGCGTTTCTCTTCTTCGCAGTAAGACTAGCGCCGGATATCTGTATGAAGGTTTGCTTTCACAGCAGAAACCAGCCACAGGAATAGCGGAATTCCGATCATATTCACAGGCAGCACATAACGGATCCATACCCCCTTCAGCAGCAGCCCGGCCGGAGGATTCAGAATGATCACCAGCATGGTGAGGATGAACGAGACTGCGGCTACGATCAGGGATATTTTTTTCCAGCTGCCGGTCTTGCCGGTCCACTGGGCCACGCCATAGCTGGTAATGAACATATAGATGGACAGCTTGACGAATATGCAGACCAGCCACACCGCCATCACAAATATATCCATATTCTGAATGAACTCCATCAGATAGACCAGCTTGACCATCTCAAAAAAAGGAAATTGCAGCCGTCCGCTTACAGCCGGACCGAAGGTCATAATGACCCACAATACGCCAAACAGCAGCATTACCGAGGATAAGGCCACTCCCAGCAGCACCGCTTTTCGGGTTCCTTTGCCGGGATGCTCCACAAAGGGAAACAGCATCATGAGCAGAACGGATTCGCCCAGCAGCGAGACCGGTGCCAGGGCTCCTTGCAGGATTGGTCCCGGTCCGATATCTGCATATACGGGCAGCAGCATCGGCGCATTGAGATTATTGATGGTGAGCGCAAAGGTGAGCGCAAGAATAATCATCAGAATCGGCCCCCACAGCTCACTGACCCTGCCGATGGCTTCAATGCCTCCATGATAGACCGTGTATATAACTACGCCCAGCATCGTTCCGATGACTACCCAGGCAGGTGTTTTATAGAGGACACTCAAGCGTATGAACAAGAATTCATCGCGCAGAATGAGACTGATCACCCAGAACCATTGGAGAATGAACGGAATGACAATCAGCTTGCCGCCCCATTTTCCCAGAATAGTCACACTGTACT
Source organism: Paenibacillus sp. FSL R10-2199 (assembly GCF_038000235.1). Classification (NCBI taxonomy): domain Bacteria; kingdom Bacillati; phylum Bacillota; class Bacilli; order Caryophanales; family Paenibacillaceae; genus Paenibacillus; species Paenibacillus sp. FSL R10-2199. Next base: position 6,220,124 of record NZ_JBBOBO010000001.1, read on the forward strand.
CTATCAAGGTCTGCCGGGGATACCGGGAGCTGAGCTTGGACGCAATATAGGTAATGACCAGACCCGCGCCTCCAGCCAGAATGTAGGAAATCCAGGCGTCCTGCTTGGCATAAAGAATCGTTGCTGTCATCGAAATCAGCAGGTTGATCCCGATTTCCAGCATCATAATCATCCAGAACAGCTGCCGGTTGTTGATCTTCATTTCCCTTCACCGCCGTCTCTCGTTGGCAGCAGCGATTGTCCTGTCAGGCCTGTTCCAGTAAGGTTCAGCTTAACCGTAATGTCCATATCAATATCCGGAAAGATCGTATCCCAATCCGCAGCAAGCTTCTTCCACTGATACGGATGGCGGTGATGAATCGTATCTCCGAAACCGAAGATGTCACATTTGAAATCCTTCTGCACTTTGGTTAAGACTTTCTTAATCCTCGCTTCAAGGTATTGATTCATCCGGGCTTCGACCTTTTGCACATTGTCCGGCCTGGAGAGGTTCAGCGGTGAATTATTCTCTTCAATGAACCCCTTTCCCTCCAGCAGAATCCGGAATTTGGGCAGAGCTCCGGTCATAACCGGTGTAATTTGACTCTTGAAGGTGTCCACATTAATGCTCACGGTCTTGCCCCTGGTTGCTCCAGAGAGGGCATCCGCTGCCGCTCCCTCCGGCTTGTCTGCATCAATAGAGTTGATAATTGTAGTGAAATTCCGGAAGGCCAGCCGGTTCGTAATCCAGAGTCTGACCCAGAATTCATCATAATTCAGATATCCCGCCAGCTTCAGCTTCTCATTAAAAACAGCCGCCCCGTATAAGCTTAAGGTCGTCTGCGGCGGGCTGTCCTCCGGTGTCTTCTTGTCCGTATTAACTTCCGGAGTTTCAATCGAGAGTGCAGGCATGACGCCGCAACCGGTGCCATTGGCCATGATGAAGAAGTCCAGCAGTGAGCGGCTGATCGGTGCCCCGCTTTTCTCCTGAATCTTCTGCACGGCAATTGCCGGATTGGCTTCAAGCTGATAAGCAATGCTCATCGCCTCCTGCGCAGTCCCGCCCTTGACAACAAAAATATTCGACCGCGGGCGGACCATCGGGCTTCGGCCATACTCGTCCATGATGGAGAAGACCCCCTTCTCCGCCAGCTTCTCCCCGATAAAGATATTCCGCCGGTGTCCCGGAAACAGTACCCGCGAAAGCTTTCTCTGCATATTCTGTTCGGCATCCCTGTTGTTCTTGCCGAAGGCACTTTCGGTCATGAACCCGGATGTGCTGCTCTGTCCTCCGCTTTCCTGACCGCCTGATTTGGATACCAGCGGCAGCACAAGATTGGCCGTAGCCAGATATTCTCCGTTCTCCATCAAGTCCATGCCCCAGCCCAGGACAATCGCCTGGTCGTTCAATTCCTGACGGTCCCAGCAGCCGGTCAGAATCAGGGATAAGGCGAGGAACACAGAGCTTATTTTCCTGAACATATGCCCCCGTCCCTTCCTGCCGGTTATTTGGTGCGTTTGGGGAACCGCTCAGTCTTGCCATTGGCCAGCCATGGCATCAGCCTGCGCATCTTATATTTGGGTGCACGTACAAGCACATCATTCAGATTCTCCATAGACAGCGGCGCATAAGGCGCCATATAAGGTATCCCAAACGGCTTCAGCGTCACCATATGCACCGAAAGCATAATCAGAAACAATACAATTCCATAGAAGCCGAGAATTCCGGCGGCAATGAGCAGAGGAAACCGGAGCATCCGGTAGGCAGCTCCCAGGTTATACAGCGGAAAAGCAAATGAAGCGATCCCCGTCAGAGACACAATGATTACCATGGGTGTAGATATGATTCCAGCAGCTACTACCGCTTGTCCAATAACAAGGGCTCCGGCAATACTCACCGCAGGCCCTACCTGCTGGGGCAGCCTGATCCCTGCTTCACGCAGACCCTCGAAGATAAACTCCATAATCAGAGCCTCAAACACTGCCGGAAGTGGAACGCCTTCTCTGGCAAAGGCAATACTGACCACGAGCGGTGTAGGCACGACCTGCAGATGGTAAGTGGTCAATGCCACGTAAAGGGAAGGCAATAAAAGTGAAGTATGGACGAAGGTATATCTGATCCAGCGCACAAAGGAGGCATACATAAATCTGTCGGTATAATCATCTACAGCCTGCAGCCCGGACCAATAGGTCATTGGAACGATGAGCACAAACGGCGTGTTGTCCGTAATAATAATAACCTTGCCTTCCAGCAGGCTGGAGACCGCCACATCGGGCCGCTCGGTATTCTGAATCTGCGGAAAAGGCGAGAACACGTTATCCTCAATGTATTCTTCGATATTGCTGGAATGAATGATCCCGTCAATTTGGATTTTTTGCAGACGGGCTCTCACTTCCTTGATCAGGCTCTCCTTGACGATACCCTCCATATAGCCGATTACAATATCCGTTTCCGTGATACTGCCGAGTGTCATACTTTCCAGCTTCAGCTTGGAGGAGCGGATACGCCGCCGGAGGAGGGAGGTATTGGTCCGCAGCGTTTCCATGAATGCATCCCGCGGGCCGCGGACAACCTTCTCCGAAGTAGCCTCCTCAATCGAACGTTTCTCCATCTTGATCAGGCTGGCCACCATCGCAAAAGCGTTGCCCTCTGTGAAAATAACCGTCTCCCCGCGCAGAACGGCCTGGATGACTTCCTTCGTATCATAGACTATGCGGATTTGCAGTGTCGGAATAAAGACCTCCTTTAGCTCTGCCTCTCTGCCTTCATTGACCTTAGTGCTTCTGCGGAAATGCTCCAGCAGCGGCTGCAGCACAAATTCATCCACGGCATGCGTATCGCACATCCCGTCCACATAGATCAGTGTTGCCCGGTTGGTCCCGTCAATGCTGCAATTCCGGTACATAATATCAGAGCAACCCAGAAACTCCAGCTCCATCCGTTCTACGTTGAACGCAAGATCCGGATACAATCTCTCTGGCTCATTATGCTCTTTGGCTGATTGTTGTTGTTCCATGCGGCATCCATCCCCCTCCTGTTGGTATTTGCTGGAGGGGACGAAATTATGCATAGATCCAGGACATTCACCGTTTAAGCCAGCTCAGTCCCAATCCCCATTTCTCTCGCCTTTTTAACATAATGCACCGCCGCAGCGATATCAAAAACAGCCATGCCCATCGGACAGAAAAGGATTGGATCATCGGCGGCGAATGTACTGAGACTGCGGCGGCAGACGACATCGGCAAGCGTCTGTGTTCCGGAACGGGTCAGCCCCTGTTCCAGGTGAAGCTGCTCGATATCCGTATTCTCCCGGCATACTTCCTCCCAGTCGTCGACGATGATCGCTTTCAGTGAAGCCAGCGCCTCCGGCTTGTAATCACGCAGTGAAACATTCAGAAGCAGCATGCCTTTGGCGGGGGGAATATCAATATACCGGTGATCGGACACTGTACAGGTGATAAGAATATTAGAATGCAAGTAGACATCCGCCCACGTCTCTGCCACTTCCATCCGCTCCATGTATGGAGATGGAATTCCTGACAAGTCTGCTCCCCGTATATCGTAGATACGGACCCGTTCAATCCGGTCTCCGAACAGAGCCATAACCATCTGACAATGATATTGCCCGATAGGCCCCCAGCCGATAATGCCAAGCTGAATCCGCTCCATTGAACGGCTCTGCAGCACATGGCGGATCATCAGCCCGCTGACAGAAGCCGTTCTGACGATGCTCGGAAGCGGCGAGTTCAGAATAGCTGAGGGCTGGCCCGTACCCTGGTCATTTAATACGATGATACTATGCGCACGCGGGAGACCCGACCTGATATTGTCAGGGAAGCTGGAAATCCATTTGATCCCAGCTGTATTGACATTCCCCCCGGCATAAGCCGGCATGGCAATGATCCGGTTACGGGGATTCTTGTACCTCAGGTAGGGCTTTACCGGCTGCACATAATCACCGGAATGGATGAGGTGCACCGCAGCTTCTGCTGATTCTGCAAGAGCAGCCCAATTCAGGCCCACTGCCCGCAGATCCTGGTCATTTAAGTACAGCAACCTGTCTCCTCCTTATGCGTTCAAGTTAGGAACTCTTCATCTGCTGGCGGCAGCTGCTGTCCGAACTGGCTCTGAACCCAGGAATCCGAGAATACCGTATCGAGATAACGTTCACCCTTATCATGCAGAATAGCGGCGCAGACAGCTCCGGGAGTGAGCTGCTGCTTCATCTGCCGGATGGCCGCAAGAACTGCCCCGGAGGACGCTCCGGCCAGAATGGATTCCTTCCGCGCAAGCGCCCGGCAGCCCTGAACCATATCGGAATCGTTAACATGCACAATATGGTCAATCAAATCTGTTCTGCAAAAAGGCGGCACAATGCCGGCACCAAGGCCGGGGAACCGCCGTTTCTCCTGATTGCCGCCAAAAATTGCGCTGCCCGCTGCATCAACAGCCACAATCCGGGTCTGCAGCCCGTTGTCCTTCACGTATTCTGCAAGCCCGCGGATCGTCCCGCATGTACTGACAGCGCAGAACAGATAATCCACCTGTCCAAGCTCAGCCACGATCTCTTTCATGGTTGTATGATAATGGGACAGATAATTATTGGGGTTCGCATACTGGTTCGGCCAATAGCTGCCCGGTACCTCCGCGAGCAGCTGCTGCACTCGCTTCAGTCTGGCCGGCAGAAATTCCCCTGTTTCGGGATCGGGACAGGCAACATAATCGATGGTTGCGTCCAGGGCCCTCAGAATCTGAAGATTCATCTCTGTCGTCCTGGAATCCACAACACTGATGAAGCTCATCCCCAGATATTTGCAGATCATAGCCAGGCTGATCGCCATATTTCCCGAACTTGATTCAATGATGACTGTACCCGGCCCGATGAGCCCTTCCTTCCAAGCCTCCCGGATCATCCACAGTGCCGGACGGTCTTTCGCGCTTCCTCCCGGGTTCATCAGCTCCAGCTTCGCGTATACGCTGAACCCGCCTCGCGGAAACAGATGGTCCAGCCTGATCAATGGCGTCTTGCCGATGGCGGATAAGATACCGGTGTCCAGGTTCAGCTCTGCCCTGTCATTGACTCCATCCTTCTGATAATACAGCTTCTTGTTCTTCACCTGTCCGCTCTGGAGCTTTCCGTCCTCTGCTGCCAGAATGACCTCAATATCGTCAAGCAGATGATTGCGGATCATCAGACCGATTTCCGGAATGCATTCCCTGATTTCTTCCCTGATCGCCGGAACTTCGGATGGAACCGCAGATCTGCTCTGGATATACACAGTTAAAGCATTATTGCTGACCTGGACCCGGATCATTGCATCCTGGAGATGACGGTAGACCACCTGTTCAATATCGTAGATACTGATCTTCTCCCCGTGCTTCAGCTCGCGGCCCACCCGTTTGACGATAGATCCGAAGCTCTGCTTCTCCGTCCCGTCTATCTTCACTGTCCTGAAATCCCTTACGACATCATAGGTAACAAAACGGATAGCGGGCAGCAGCCTGCGGACAGCTGAGGTAAGCACCAGGATGCCTTCGCCAACTCCCAGAGGGTCCAGCCCTTCCCCTAATGCCTCAGTTCCGATGACTTCCGCAACAATTCCGTCAGCAAAGATATACCGGCCCAGATCATGCGAATAGTACGCGATTGTGCCGATTTCAATAGACCCGTACGTATCGGTAATGTCCTGCGGCTCAAGGCCGAACAGCCGGGCCATATTCCGCTGCCACTCCACTGTAGCGATCTCACCAACCAGAATGATCTTGCGGATTCCGAGCGAACGCGGATCTTCAGCAGCATTTACGATATGGTCCAGAATAGAGGGCATCGTATACAGCAGGTCGGGCTTAAATGCCTGAATCCGCCCGATATGCTGCTCTATCGGCAGCTCGAAGGGGATTGAGCTGCTGACAAGTCCCAGCCGTTCGAAAATGGCCAGCGCCGTATTCGCAGCATGTCCGGTTCCCATATCGGCCAGCGCCCTAGTACATCCGCTTCCTGCAATCAACTCACCGAACAGCTTGGTTTTGATATTGATATAATGGGCGTCATCTTCTTCTGAGTAGACTATAGCCTTGCGCCGGCCTGTACTTGTACCCGATGTCCGGTATACGGCGAGCGAAGCATCGGGTGAGCTGCTATAATAATGGGTTTCAAGAATGTCCGAGGTCATCAGGGGAAGGTTCTGCAGACTGTAATTCATAGTCTCACTGCTGCTAATAAGCCCCTTGTACCAGGGAAACTGCCCGATGACTTCAAGTACTTTATCCCGCCAATTGTCCATCAGCATCATGGATGCCTCCTGCTCCGGCTGCATGCCGCAGCCTCTTGGATTCACACCTTCAATAACATATGTAGCAATCTCCCGGTGTGTTCTGCCCATCACGTCTGCCCAATCAAAAGCCCGCTCTCTGCCGTACTATGGCCTATAAGAAGCTACCGGACGGAGGGTTACGATGAAGAAGCAGATCAGCCGTATTTCCAGTAAACTGACGAAGACAAGAGTACTGGCGGAGAAGCCGGAATTAAAGAGGCATATCCCGGACACACGAAGAATGAGCCGGAGTGTTCTGCATGCAATGCTGCAGAAATACCAGATGGTATATATTAAGCCCTGCTGCGGCTCACTTGGCGAGGGGGTTATCCGGGTTGAACAGAGGACACCTGCAAGCCGGGGCAGCTCTGGCGGGAGAGATTCTGTCGTGACGCAAAAATGCACCTACCGCTATCAGGCAGGTACACGGGTGAGCATATTCGATGATTATGACAAGGCATATCAAGCAATCATGGAGGAGACCGGAGGGAAATCCTATTTAGTACAGAAGGGTATCCGTCTTCTGACATACGGCGGGCGGCCGTTTGATATCCGCGTAATGGTGCAGCGCAATCCTCAGGGAAAGTGGGAAGCTACAGGAGCGGCAGGACGCGTCGCGCATCCGCAGAAGGTGGTTACGAATGGAAGTCAGGGCGGGACCATATATCCGGTCGAGGAACTGCTTGGCGTTCACACCAGCCTGAAGAAGCACAGCGCTCTGATTACGCAAATGAACGAACTTGGCGTGAAGTCTGCCATTCAATTAAGCTCTGCCTATCCGGCGCTGAATGAAATCGGCGTAGATTTTGCCTTAGACCGGCGGCTTAGCCCATGGATTCTGGAAGTGAATACCGCCCCCGATCCCTGCCCGTTCACCAAACTGAAGGACACCCGTATGCTTGACCAAATGATCAGATACGCCAAAGCCTACGGCCGCACCTATAATCTGAAGTGCATGAAGGCAAAACGCGGGATGAGATGATAGCATGAATCCCGCATTCTGCTCGCCGCCCCTCCGGGCTAAGGCTTCAATGCGCCTCCCGGTAGGCACCCGGTGTACTGCCGGTATATTTCTTGAATACTTTATTGAAGTAATGCTTATTCTCATACCCGACCCGGCGCCCGATCTCGCTAACTGGCAGATCACGGTGGGCACTAAGCAGCTTTTGCGCTTCTTTGATCCGGGTGGCATTCAGATAATTCACAAACGTATCGCCGGTCACCTTCTTGAAGAGGTTGCTGATGTAGTTGGGATGAAGCTTCATCAGGTCGGCCAGATGATCGAGGGAAAGGTCGTTCATATAATTCATTCGGGTATACGCAAGAATCCGTTTGGCATGAGGAGGACAGTCCGTGCTGTCCATAGAGGGAAGATCCCGGTTCACTTGACTCAGCAGACGGGACACCTCCTCCTTGTCCACTGGCTTCAGCAGGTAGTCCACCACGCCGTAACGGAGCGCCCGGCGGGCGTATTCAAAATCATCATATCCCGTAAGAATAATGAAGCGCTCACATAAACCGTTCTCCTTGGCCTCCTCCATCATTTCAAACCCGTTTTTCTCCGGCATATGCAGATCGGTTACCGTAACATCCGGCATGTATTCCTTCATGATCCCAAGAGCCTCGAAGGCGTCGCCTGCCTCCCGGATTTCAGTTCCGACCGGCGCGGCTGCGCCAATCACCTTGACCAGTCCTCCAAGGATGATCGGCTCATCGTCTACTATTAAGATTCGCATGCTCGCTCGCCGCCCCTTTCGCTATGATAATAGTCAAGCAGGTACCCTTGCCCTCCTCACTCTCCAGAACCAGCCGGGAAGCTCCGCCATAGAACGATTTAATCCGCTCGCTGACGTTATACAGCCCCACGCCTCCTTCCGCCTCCTCCCGGGGCTTCACCTCATCTCCCTGGGATAACCGGCTGTGGATCTGCTGCAACCTGTCTTCGGGAATCCCTATGCCGCTGTCCGACACACTTATCCTGATCTCGTCCTCCGTCTCGGCGGCCTGAATGCGGATATGGACAGGCCGGAGCGTCACGGAGGCTCCATGGATGATGCTATTCTCGACCAGCGGCTGGAGGATGAACCTTGGACAGCTCATCTGCTCGGCAGCCACAGCGATATCGACCTCATAGGTCAGTCTCTTCTGCAGCCGCATTTTATGAATATTGAGGTAGAAGACCACAGTCTCAATCTCTTGGGAGAGGACCGTATGATCCTCTTGGGCGGACAGGCTGTACCGCATCAGCTTGCCAAACCAGTACGAGATTTCAGCCACTTCCTGGTCGTTGTTGGATTCCGCCAGCATCCGGATCGTCTCCAGCGTATTATAGAGGAAATGCGGCTTGATCTGGGCCTGAAGGACTTTGTAAGCGGCTTCCTTATTGCGCAGCTCCGCACGGTGGACATTGTTGATCAGCTCATCCATACGCAGGAGCATGGAATTATAAGTCTCGGTGAGGAAACTGATCTCATCCTTGCGGCCCGGCTTGTCTTCCTTGCTGATCGACTGCTTCAGATTATCATCATTCAGGTTGCGCATATGCCGGGCCAGCCGGAGGACGCGCTTAGTGATCGTCGCAGCCAGCGTGTAATAAGCAAAAGACAATAACGCCAGCAGGACGGCGAAGGTGGTAATCATCACGATCTCCTGGCTCCTGATCGAACGGAACACCTCGGATACCTTGCCGATCACGGCGACCCGGACACCCAGCTCCTGAATGAACAGCTGGTTGACGATGACCTTACGGTTGATGAAATACGTCTGCGACTCCTCCGATGCCATTCTTGCCCAGGTTGCAGGATCAACCGCCGAGGGAATGCCTTCCCTCTCCGGCGGTAGAAGCAGCGCGGTCCAATCCCCTCCGCCTGTCGCCCGGTAGAATTTGCGGATCAGCTCACTGCCGACCCGCAGCTCCAGCAGTCCGACAATCTCGGTAAAGTCATGATTATATATGTTCTGATAGAACACCAGCGGGGGTGCTTCGACCTTGGAATCGGGGAGTATCCATTTGCCCTGTCCCGGCCGCAGCATACGGGTAGCCTCGGCACCCTGTTCATCCAGCGCTGATAGTTCGAGCAGCCGGTCAGTAATGGGCAACACGCCCTGCTTGGTTATATAGATTCTGAACGTGTCGATCTCCGGACTGATATTAAGCGATTGCAGAATCACCGGATTAATATAACGGTTATAGGCATATATGCTCTCTGAGTCCGTCTCATAGCTGCCGTCCAGATAGTCAGTGACATACGGGTTGTACTGGAGCATCCGCTGGGTGGAATCGATCCGGGCCAGATCCGCCTTCATATTGGAATAGGCCTGCTCCAGTATCTTCTGACGGCTCTCCACAAACTGTCTGCTTACACTGTCATAGAGCTTGCTGTAATAATAATAGCCGAAGGTAACGACCGGAATAAAAATCAGCAGGATATATCCTAATATCATTTTGCGTACAATGCTCACGGCAGCCTGTCCCCCCCCGGTGCCCGACTTCTTTTTTTCTAATCCTACCATGAACATGTAAAACCCGGTAGAGACAGGTCTCTACCGGCAGGAATTCCCTTACTTGAATAATTCTTTTTTCTTCTGATAGGTTGTATTCGCCCAGTCGGTGAGCTTCTGCAGCCCTATGTTCTCTGCATTCTTCACCATATTCTCATAGGCTGCGACTGCCGCCTCTTCCGATTCTGCCAGATAGATCTTGACCTTCTCATTCTTGACCATCTCGTCAATCTTTGTCTTGATGGTCTTCTCCTGTGAATCCGGCTGGGTCTGGATCAGCCCGATCTCCGGCTTATAGACTCTGACGGACTTCAGATCCATCAGCGCCTGCGTCTTCTGCAGCTCAGGAACATAAGACAGCATGCCCTCGGTAACCCCATCGTTATAGAGATACCACCACTTAATCCCGTTGCTGTTCACAAAATCGGCATCGGACGGATTATATTTGAAGTCGGGGTGGCCCTCTTCATTCCAGGTCCAGTGTATCCCTTCGACTCCGAACATCGTCAGCTTCTTGCCCTCGTCGCTGGCCAGATACTGGATGAATTTGATGGAGGCCTCCGGGTCCCTATTCTTCTTGGTGATGAAGGTTCCGGAGAAGCCGAGTCCTGAACTGACTACCTTGGCATCCTTCGACAATACGCTTGGCAGCATCTTGAAGGAGAAGTTCCCCTGATTGCTCTTGATCTTGATGTTATCGGTATCTGCGGTGGATACGGTATGGCTATGGGCGAAGGCTTTGCCGCCCGTAGCATATTGATCATCAATCTGGTCATTGGCCAGTGCGAAATTCTCAGCCAGGATATAGCCATTGCGGTACAGGCTATTCATGAACTTGAAGAAGTCCAGCATCTTGGGCTGCCTGATCGCATACTCCACCTTGCCGTCCTGTTCATACCAGCCGTCGAGCAGGGTCTCCGTACCGAACTGGGCCAGGAAATACTGTTCAATCCAGTCCTTGTCCATGATCAGCGGGACCATCTCGGGATATTTCTCCTTGACCATGCCCAGCACCTTGACGAAATCATCCAGGGTCTTGATCGGCGGATTCCCCAGCTCCTTCAGAATATCCTCCCGCACCGCGATGCCCGGGTTGCCGTCGCTGCCTAACGAATATTTACTATTCTTCATCTCCTCCTGGGTCGCAAAGGAATTCCGCACGGTATAGAACTTGCCGTCATCCATGGTATGGATGGCAATCCGGGTCTTGTCAATCTTGAAATCCGGCGCATATTTCTCAATCAGCTCATTCCAGGAATATGACAGCTTCGAGTCGGATAACCGGTCTATGTTGGAAGAGGTGAACACCAGGTCCGGCAGGTCACCGGAGGCAATCATCAGCGGAAGCTGCTTATCATCGGTAGCGACCGTAACCTTGAGCTTCACTCCCGTCTTCTCGGTAATCATGTCGGCGACCGGGCCCTTCCATTCCGTAACCGGGTACCACGACGCATCAATGAACAGGCTCAATTCCTTCACTTCCGCAGGTTTGGCCGGAGAATTCCCGCCTGCTGCTGCGTCCGGACTGACGGACGGGGCGACCTGGACGGCATTTCCTCCGCTGCCGCAGGCGGATAATACGGCAATTGAGAGTGCGGCTGCAACCATCTTGAAGCTTCTGCTTTTGTTCAAGCTAATCCCTCCATGATTGAATTAATAATGGTCTAACCTTTTACCGACCCCAGCATGATGCCATGTACGAAATACTTCTGCAGGAACGGGTACACACAGATAATCGGAACAATGGACACGACCATTGAAGTGACCTGCAAGGAGAAGCTGGTGACACCCGCCGAGACACTGTTGGCTACCGCCAGCGAATCCATCGGAGAGTTGCTCTTGTTGATGACCTCCATCATGCGGAAGGCCAGCGTGCGCAGCTCTTCGGACTGGACGAAATAGGCTGAATCCAGCCAGGAATTCCATTGCCCGACCCCCATGAACAAGGCCATGGTCGCAAGCACCGGTGTTGAGACCGGCAGGATGATGCGGAAGAATATCGTAAGCTCGCCGGCCCCGTCTATATGCGCAGACTCTTTTAGCTCAGCAGGAATCTCGCGGAAGAACGAGATCGCAATGAGCAGGAAGAACGTGCTGAGCATGGACGGGACAATGTACACCGCAAAGGAATTAAGCAAGCCGAGTGAACGCAGCACCACATAATAAGGGATCAGTCCGCCGGAGAAGTACATGGCGAATACGATCACTGTGAAATAGACCTTGCTGAACAACAGATCACGATGGGACAGGCCGTAAGCGACGATGCTGGTGAGCAGCAGTCCGAGCAAGGTGCCGGAAACCGTACGCAGTACGGAGACCAGGAATGCCTTCACCCACTTGGGATCATCCATGAACACCCGGTAATTCTCCAGGGTAAAGTTCCGGGGCCACAGATACACACCGCCCAGCAGCGAGTCCGAGCCTTTATTGAAGGAAGCAATTAACACATAATAGAACGGATACAGCATCGTGAGCATAATAATGAACAATACCACATAGATCACGCTGTCAAAAACAACATCCTTCTGCCGCTGACTCTTCAGCACAGCTTTTCCTCCTCTCTCTAAAAAAGACTTGAGCCTGACACCCGTTTGGCAATATAGTTACTGGAGAAAATCAGGGCTACCGAAATCACTGATTGAATTAAATCTATCGCCGCTGCATAGGAGAACCGCCCGTCGCTTAGCCCCACCCTGAATGCGTAGGTCTGGACAATCTCAGAGGTTGGATTATTGATACTGTTGCCGAACAGGTAGGCCTGCTCGAAGTTGGAGCCCACCAGTCCGCCGCCGAGAATACTTCCGATGGTCAGAACAAGCACAACAACAATGGTTCCCTTCATCCCCGGCAGGGTAATATAGCGGATACGCGCCAGCCTTCCGGCACCGTCAATCTCAGCAGCCTCATAGAGGGAAGGACTGATCCCCGATATCGCCGCCAGAAAAATAATCGTCCACCAGCCCATCTCCTTCCAGACCGCACTCCCTACCGCCAGCCCCCAAAAGTAATTCGGACTGGTCAGGAAGGCCAGCGGCTCATCCGTGAAGCCTATCGCCATCAGCGCCTTATTGACCACACCGACATCGGCGGACAGGAAGGCATAGGATACGCCAACCACGACTACCCAGGAGATAAAATGCGGCAGATAGCTGATCGTCTGCACCAACCGCTTGAAGGCCATGTGCTTCACTTCATTCAGCATTATAGCCAGCAGAATCGGCGCCGGGAAGGCGAAGATGACCTTCAGCAGACTAAGGACCAGCGTGTTGCGGACCAGCTTGCCGAATTGATAATCATGCACGAATTCATCGAAATACTCCAAGCCGACCCATTCACTCGTGAAGATCCCTTTAATCCCGCCGGAGATGCTGTAATCCTTGAAGGCCATCAGAATACCAAACATTGGAGTATAGGCGAAGATCAGCAGATAGATCATGCCCAACCCGACGAACAAATGCAATACCTTCTGTTTTTTGAAACGCTTCCATAAAAACGACCGCCGGCTTCCGCCGGTCCCGGGACTCCTTACCTGTGTTTGCAATTCCATATTCGCTCCTCCCTCGTACCTTTAGTTTACCTTCGAGCCCAGGGAGGGCGTAAGCCAACATTCTTAAGAAAGCGTTATCATTTTTACATGCGGTTATTGAACCGGCGTTGCTATCCATTTAAAGTGCGGTACCGGCTCAGCGATCTATCTTTATTCATCAGATTGCTTTACCCTAGTAGTATCATACTGTTGAAGGATACGGGTGCTGACTATGAACGCTAAGGAATACGGACTCAGCGAGGGTCCGCTGGTGAAGGGGAACGGGTATAAGCCACCCAATCTGCACAGATGGGGACCGGGCGTCCGTGATGTATATGCCCTGCATTATATCGTAAGCGGCAGGGGCTATTTGAAGACAAGCCAGGCGGTTTTTCCTTTGGAGGCCGGCGACAGCTTTGTGATTTTCCCGCAGATGGAGGTGTATTATTACCCTGATCCACAAGACCCGTGGGCGTATTGCTGGATTGAATGTGGCGGAACGGAGGCTTTGCGGTTACTGGACATGATTCATATATCACCGGATCACCCCGTTGTAACGGCTGCTCCGCAGGACCTCAAGCCCATGTTCGATAGAGTCGAGGCGAATGCAATCGAGCCGTATGAACGGGAGCGGTCGGATGCCGGATTTCGCCTGTTGTTAACCTATTACATGGAGTATTATCCAAGCGAACAGGCTTCCCTCAAGAAAGACTATGTAGGTTCAGCCAAGGCATATGTGGAGAGGAACTATTGGAAATCTGCCTTGTCGGTTCTGGATGTTGTAGATTATGTCAAAATCGAGCGCAGCTACTTGTTCCGGCTGTTCAAGAAAGAGACGGGCACCTCCATCTCAGGCTATCTCACCGCCTTTCGGATTCGGCGGGCCTGCGGGCTGCTGGGCGAGTCCCGGTTATCTGTGAAATCCTTGGCTTATTCGGTCGGCTACCACGACCCGCTGTATTTCTCTAAGATCTTCAAGAAGGTTACTTCTTACACGCCGTCACAGTACAGGAAGGTGTATAGGGAGGGGAATGTACTTCCTCCGGCGGATGGGGGTGGGGGGTGAGATTGGCGGATGCCTTGGTGGGCGCGGGGATAACTTACCTGTGCGGGTGAGCGATGTTGGTGCGGGTGCTAAGTTTTTCGCATACATTTGGCCCATACACCTCAGCACCGCCCAATGTGTTCGGTTTTTCGCTTACATTTGGCCCACACGCCTCCGCACTGCCCAATGTGTTCGGTTTTTCGCTTACATTTGGCCCACGCGCCTCCGCACTGCCCAATGTGTTCGGTTTTTCGCTTACATTTGGCCCATACGCCTCCGCAGCGTCCAATGTGTTCGGTTTTTCGCTTACATTTGGCCCATACGCCTCCGCAGTGTCCAATGTGTTCGGTTTTTCGCTTACATTCCGCTCGCACGCCCCCGCACTCCCCAATGTGTTCGGTTTTTCGCTTACATTCCGCTCGCACGCCCCCGCACTCCCCAATGTGTTCGGTTTTTCGCTTACATTCCGCTCGTACGGGTAGCGTCAAGAAGTTTGTGTAAGAGAGTAGAAGTACCTCCCCGGGTTACGGGTTGGGGGTGCAGGTGTTTCTGGGGGCGGGGAACCCCGACCCCCAGAAACTGGATTCATCCGCTATTCTTCTTCGGGTGTAGGCAAGGAAGGGTAGCGTGCTTCAAATAACTCGTTTAGCTTCTTTTTGACGGGTTCCATCCCAAAGCCAGGAACGACCCGCTGCCCATGACGTTCATTGTAGTCGAGCATTTCGAGATACACGATTTTCTCTGCCGCATCCATATTCGTCAAACTGTTCATCGGTTTCAGGCGTTTGCGGATTTCCTTGTTCATTCGCTCAATCGGATTCGACGTATAGATCGCTTTGCGAATGGGCTCCGGGTACTTGTAGAACGTCAGGAGTGTGCACAACTGCTCCTCCCAGGACTTCATTTCTTTCGAATACAGCTTGTTCCACTTGGCTTTGACCGTATCAAAGTTAGCCCGGGCCACGACCTCATCCGGTGCGGTATACACGGTCTTCAGGTCTTCAAGGACATCGGTTTTGTGCTCGATCCGGATTTTGGGGAACGTGGCCCGCACCTTGTGCACCACACAGTGCTGCACATCCGCCTGCGGGTACGTCTCTTTAAAGGCCGCATCCAGCCCGGGAAGCCCGTCAAACACACCGAGCAACACCTCCTGCGCTCCACGGTCGTACAGGTCTTTCAGCACCTCGCGCCAGCCGTTCGAACTCTCTTGACCGCCGACGTAGAACCCGAGGATTTGACGTTGTCCCTCTTCGTCAATCCCCATCGCAAAATAAACGACCTCACCGCGGACCGTACCCCGTTTGAGCTTCACGTACAGCCCATCCAGGTAGATCACGCTGTAGCGCTTGCTCAGCGGCCGTTTCTGCCACTGGTGGATGTCGTCCAGGACGGTAGCCGTAATGTTGCTAACGGTCGTTGGAGAGTAATGGCTTCCAAACATACTTTCAATAAACCGGGCCACATCCCGCGTCCCCATGCCGCTTTTATACATCTGGATGACCGCTTCCTCCAGCCACCCGTCCCGCCGCTGGTACGGCTCAAACATCTGAGTTTGAAACAATCCTTGGCGGTCGCGGGGGACCTCCAGGTCCTCTAGATTGCCGTATTTCGTGTGCAGGTTTCGGGTGTAGTATCCGTTACGGCTATTGCGTGTACCTGCTTCCTCGCTCGCCATGAACGCCTGCATTTCTGCACGCATGATGGACTCCAAGTGGTCTTTCACAAAATCGTTAACAAGTTTTTCAAATAGATTATTCAGTGAGCTTTCGGGTAAAATAGTCATTGGTAGGGTTCCTCCTTGGTGGTTTCGCAATCCTGAGGATACCCTACTTTTTTGTTGCCTGACTAGGCTCCAAATACTGGTACACAACTTATTTTACGCCATCCTCGTACGCCCCCGCACTGCCCAATGTGCTCGGTTTTTCGCTTACATTCCGCTCGCACGCCCCAGCACTCCCCAATGTGCTCGGTTTTTCGCTTACATTCCGCTCGCACGCCCCCGCACTCCCCAATGTGTTCGGTTTTTCGCTTACATCCCGGGTTGTACTATTCTTCAGACCAAATCCGGGCTTTGAATGGTACCTATGTACTCGTAGTATGTAACCCGTGGAGATATCCCTCTCGCTACAGGGCGAAATTTCCCCTTATCCACCAGCATACGGCTGTATTTAATAACTGTCGTGTTATGTAGCTCAAGTTCTCTCGCGGCATCACCCGGACGGAGGACACGGTGGTTACGGATGGCTAACCGCATCAGATCTCGTTCAATTCGAGAATAGGATTTGTCTTTTCTTTTATTAGCAGTTCCGGCCGACAAATAAGGAGCCAGAACGTTCCGCGTTGTGGAGAGAACAAAAGGCGGATTGTCTTTCATCTCATCCAGCGAGATATAGAGAACCATGTAGTCCTGTGATTGCAGGAAGAGACCGCGATTCAAGTCCATCCGGTATTTGCTCCGGTCCGTGCCATGCGATCCATAATCCATAATCTCAAATGCAATACGCGAGGAACCGACCTTCCACAGTAAATCAATAAAATACGATCTCCCACGCCAGTCCTTAACTTCATATTCCGGATGGAGTCCCTGAAAATATCCAACAAGCGGCCACCACACATATTCCACGAATAAGCGGTTGCCGTAGCTGTGTCCCCGCTTTAGCGCATCAAGCCGCTCCCCCTTTCTTCGTTTCAAATGATTGCTTAACCAATGGTCATGTTCTTCTGTAAATCCCACTCCAATTCCCCCGCTCTGCAATAAAATTAATCTCTAAACGCACAAAACCCCGCCGCCTTCTTAAAGAGAAGGGAGCGGGGCATTCTTTGCCACGTTTACTGCATCTATTACTAGTGTGCCACTTTTGGTCAGCGAACGCAAGATGAAGATCTCAGAAGACCTTATGGTCCAGCTACACAAGTACAATGTGTTCGGTTTTTCGCTTACATTCCGCCCACACGCCTCCGCACTGCCCAATGTGTTCGGTTTTTCGCTTACATTCCGCTCGCACGCCTCTGCACTCCCCAATGTGTTCGGTTTTTCGCTTACATTCCGCCCACACGCCTCCGCACTCCCCAATGTGTCGGTTTTTCGCTTACATTCGGCCCTCGCGCCTCCGTACTGCCCATCTCACAAAAAGGCTGCTCCCGGCGCGTCTTACCGCGCATGGGGAGCAGCCATATTCACGCATCAGAAACAGCCTTGTTCACACTTTGGCAACAGCCCTTATGCTGAAGGCCTGCTTCAGCTTACTCAGCCGGAACGGGTTCCAGCACTGGTTGGAGATCCAGTTGAAGCTCTGGCTCGACCACACTGTCCGGCTGGATCACACTATCCGTGATATCCTGACTGTCCGTTGTTTCCATGAGAGCCGACGAGCCGCCCAGGTATTGCTTGAGCCATTTCAGCGCCGGACGCTCTGATCCGTTAGAATTCAGCAGATGCGTATTCGGTTCCCAGGTCTGATTCTGGATGTAGCCCCAGAGGGTCACGCCTTTCACCGCAGGATTCTCCCACAGCACAGGGAACTTCTCCTTATATCTGGCCAGCTGTGTATTGTCGTCACCGGTCATATCCAGCTCGGAGACGTAGATAGGCAGGCCTGTTGCGGACAGTTTACCAAGCACAGTATTCATGGTAGAGACACTAACTGTATTCATATTGAAATGATGGCACTGAATGCCGATGCCGTCGATCAGACCTCTGGACTTCAAGTGGTTGATAATCGTCACATATTTATCGGTCAAGCTTGGATCACCAATAATGCCATATTCATTGATGAGCAGCTTGGCGTTCGGGAACGCGGCTCTGGCCTGCTGGAAGGACCAGATCACCCAATCCCAGCCAGTACTTCCGTCGCCGCCGATGGCGTTGCGGTAAGAGGGCTTGGCATGCAGCGGTTCATTGACGACATCCACGAAGGCCGACTTAGGATAACGCTGTCCCGCTGCGGTAATCCATGCGCTGACCTCCGACTTCTGTTCTGCCGCCGACAGGCCGGCAACCCATGCAGGCTCTTGGCTTCCCCAGACCAGTGTATGGAACTTGAAGGGGAGGTTTCTGCTTACCGCATAATTATAGGAAGTATCCGCACCGCCCCAGTTCATATTATTGCGGTTGCCTTCAACCGCTCCCCATTTAGTTGCATTCTCAGGCGTCACCTGATTCCAATAGGTGGCGAAGCTCGCAGGAGCACTGCCTGCAATGATATTCCCCAGGAACTTCGGCCCATTGGTAAGCGCAGCACTGGCGTTCCCCGACATGACGGATGAGAGTAATATGCCGGCTAAAGCCAGCCCGCCTACAAGCTTTTTAATATTGTTCTTCAATTTGAATCCATCTCCTTTGGCGATTATAAGCTCCATTCAATATAATCCACAGAAGCATCCCAGGCTCCATTGTCCGTAGTTACGATCAGCTTAACCTCCTGATTTCCGGTGCCGTGGGCCACATTGGACAAGGTCTGCACGGTAGGTGTGGTTCCGCTGAAGTAGAAGGAGCCAACGGTCACCCCGCCAATTTGCAAATCGACCCTGGCTGCGGCGGAGCTGCTGGAAGCCCCACGGACTGAGATATTATGGGTACCATAGGCAAAATATTGATTGAACGCAGCAGCATCATCATTCCCGTACAACGTTACCCCGCTGAACGGAGAAGTGATCTTGCCCGCATAAGTGCCGCTGAGGGTCATATCCTCTGCTTCCACTTTGCTTCCCGTTCCGGGAGCAGTGGTGCCCGTGGAGAACTGCCAGTAATCCAGATTAAACAGATTGCCCGAGCCTGATCCGGTGAATACCAGGTAGAGTCTGTGAACACCTGTCACATTGCTGACAGGGGTCTCAACCTCTTTCCAGGTCTGCGCGCCTCCGGTAGACGGTACATCAAGCGTGCCTGCGAGTGTGCCTGTTGCGCTATCCAGCCGGATTTCAATTTTGCCGCCTGTGGCGGAGGCCACATTAGCCTTGAAGCTGCTTGCCCCGGAACCGAAATCCGCGTTGCCTACGGCAATCCAGTCCCCATTGTTAATGCTGGTCACATTCATATTGCTTACAGGGCCGCCTGCAGCCTGAGTAGCTTCAGTAGCTATGCCTGCATTCCAGCCGATGGTTTCGGCTTCCACTCTGGTGAACGGATTCAGATTGGCAATCTGGGCAATGCCCGCCATGTCTCCCTGAACCTCCTGAATGTTCCCGTTCGCATTATGGACAAGCTTGTTGATATGCGGTGAGCGGTAGCCTTTGCCATCGCCGAGTACAGCCTTCGCTACGGTCTGGGCATGGTACACTACATACCATTGGTTGTTGAAGTTAAATACCGCATGGTGGTTGTTGCCGCCTACTCCGAAGAAGGTGTACGGATTCTTCAGGAAATGTCCGGTATACGTAAAAGGCCCCATCGGGCTGTTGCTCACCATGTACCCGATTTCACCGGCCGGATAGGCAGCCGGGTGTGTGCCGGAGAAATTGAAGCAGTACGAGTAATAATATTTGCCGCCATACTTATGAATGCCCGAATCCTCGAACATATAAGGGGCATCAATGGTGGATGCGCTTCCAACAATACTCGTCATATCCGCACCCAGCTTCAGCACACGGGCTGTCCGGGGATTGGCTATGGATGCCGGGTCCAAAGTGTTGGGGATACCCCCGCCTGCATACAGATATCCGCTGCCGTCATCGTCCACCAGGACAGCCGGATCAAATAGCCAGGTCACCCCGGACATGCCGGGTGTAGCCCCTGTCACCAGCGCTTTGCCCAGCGGGTCCGACCAGGGGCCAATCGGAGAATTCGCCGTTAACACGCCGATGCCTGATGCACCGTTTGCAAAATACAGGAAAAATTTATCCTGGCCGTTAATTTTTTTCACCGCCGCCGAAGGCGCCCAGGAGAGAGAGGCCCATTTGGCAATGCCGGCGCTGCCGTTGACATTATTGGCTCCGGCCACCGGGATGGCGCCGTGATCTGTCCAGTTCACCATATCCGCCGAGGAGATGACATTGATTTTGTTCAGGGCGCTGAAATCATTGTCCTTCACGGTTCCGTTGCTGTTATAGACGTAAGCATCACTGGACATATAGACATAGACTCTTCCGTTATACGTCAGTGCGAAAGGATCGGCACCCAGCTTGTGATCCATCAGGGGATTGGAATTCCCCGGCTGCTTGGCCGTGGCATTGTTTGCAGCAGACACAGACATCAAGGGCAGACCGTTCAGGAATAACACAAGGGTTACTGCAATGACCAAGAGCTTTTTAAACATCGGCATACCTCCATTAAGATTAATTGGTAATCCCTTTCAATCGGCTGCCGCACAAATAACGGTCGCCCGGCAGCCCCTCCCTTCTAGCATTCTTTGGACAAATCTACTAATATTTGTTATCTGAGATCATCTTAATATAGATTCCGGCTTGGAACAATGTAGTTTTTTGTTTGAAAAGTTGAATTTTTTTGGCGTTTTATCTGCAAAAAAAAAGCCGGAGCAAAAGCGCCAGGCTGCTTCTTCAATATTTACGGTTATCTATCTCCCTACCAGCCAGTTCTTGCGTGTAAATGTCCTCCGGCGTTACCATTCGCTTGGGCAGCGTCCGGCCAGCCATAATCTCTTTGACTGCCTGCATCAGCAGGGGACCCAGCATCGGATTGCATTCGACAACAGCATTAATACTTCCCGCCGCCATCTGCTCAAATGCCCGCCGTGTGCCGTCCACTGAAACTATTATAATATCGCTTCCCGGTACAATACCGGCCTCCTTCATAGCCTCCACCGCACCAATAGCCATATCATCATTATGTGCAAAGAGCACCCGGGGCCACTGCTCCTTCGGCTGCTGCAAAAAAGTCCGCATTACCTCACGGCCGCCGCTTTGTGTGAAATCTGCCGGGGCAGTCATTGTAATCCGGAGGTCCTGCTTATCCCCGAGCATCTTCCGGAACCCGCGCCCACGGTCAATCGACGGTGTCGAGCCTACGGTACCCTGCAATTCTGCGA
This sequence comes from Paenibacillus sp. FSL R10-2199, assembly GCF_038000235.1. Lineage (NCBI taxonomy): Bacteria > Bacillati > Bacillota > Bacilli > Caryophanales > Paenibacillaceae > Paenibacillus > Paenibacillus sp. FSL R10-2199. The sequence continues at coordinate 6,241,476 of NZ_JBBOBO010000001.1, forward strand.
TATGGATGGCTTCGCTATGATGGCGCATCTTATCAATCACATATTTGGCTGCCTTTACCCCTTCTTCATAAAAGTCAGAACCGATAAAAGTGACATAGAGCGAGCTGTTCTCCACGTTGACTGAACGGTCCACAATAATAACCGGAATCCCTGCCTGCCTGATTTCCAGAAGAATCGGTTCCCAGCCGGTCTGAACCACAGGAGCAATCGCTATGACATCAACATCGCTCCGGATAAAGGCACGAATGGCATCGAACTGCTGCTGCTGATCCTGTTCGGCGTTCTTCAGGATGAGGGTAATCCCCGCCTCCCCGGCGGCTTCCCGGATCGAAGCGGTATTGGCCTCCCGCCAGGTACTCTCCGACCCAAGCTGGGAGAAGCCCAGCACAATCGGCTTGGCCATGGCTCTATCTGCCGGCGGCAGCAAGCCGGGATTCACTGCAGGAGAATGATGAGGCATCATCAATGCCTGCGTATTGTTGCCTCCGCTGCCTGAGCAGCCGCCCAGCAGCAGTAACAGCAGCAGAACCAGGCACCCCTTGGCCGTTCTCAACAGGACCCCTCCTTCATATGATAGCGATTACAATTATATAGCAAAAACATGGGGAGACAAGAATTATTTGTCTCCCCATCCAATCTTCTTATTCTTTAAGAGTCAACCGCCTTGAGCTTAACACCCGCTGCAGGAGGATAAAAATGAACAGCAGCAGGCCAATAACAATTTTGGTCCACCAAGAGCTGAGTGTGCCCTCGAAGCTGATAATGGTCTGAATCACACCTTGGATGAGTACACCGAAGAAGGTGCCCAGCACATAACCTACACCGCCGGTCAGCAGTGTTCCGCCAATGACGACAGCCGCGATGGTATCCAGCTCAAAGCCTACGGCATGAAGCCCATAACCCGACAGCATATAAAAGGTGAAGACCACTCCTGCAAGTGCCGAGCACAATCCGCTGAGCGTATAGACAAGCACCTTGGTTCTTGCCACCGGAAGCCCCATCAGCAGAGCCGATTGCTCATTGCCCCCAAGCGCATACACATTGCGGCCAAACCGGGTGTAATGGGCGGTGAAGATCGCCACAGCAACGGCAACAAGAGCAATAATGGCGCTGATCGAGAGAAAGCTGCCGCCCGGCAGCGGGATTCTCGTCTGGGCAATGGCGGTATAGAAGGAATTATCAATGGTAATGGTATCAATGCTGATTACATAACATAAACCCCGGGCCAGGAACATTCCCGCCAGCGTTACAATGAACGGCTGGATTGCAAAATAATGAATGATCGCTCCCATAATGCTGCCAAACAACGCACCCATCAGGAGCACCAGCGGAATAACAACAGCCGGCGGCCACCCCTGCTGCTGCACCAGGCTTGCGGAGACCATGGTCGACAAGGCAATGATAGAGCCGACCGAGAGATCAATGCCGCCTGACAGAATGACAAAGGACATGCCAACGGCCGTAATCAGCAGAAAGGCATTGTCGATAAGCAGATTCATCAGCACCTGCAGGGAGAAGAATCCGGTATACCGGAAGGAACCGGCGGCGAACATGACGAGGAACAGCGCGATGGTGACCACAATCGGAATAAACTTGCGGTTAAGAGACATGACGGGTCACTTCCTTCTCTGCGGGATAATGCCGCGGCTTCCAGCGGGCGGCAATAGCGGCCCGGAAGGTATCCGACTGGATCAGGCAGACCGCCAGCACGACCAAAGCTTTGACGACCAGTGTAATTTCCGGCGGGACGCCGATCATATAGATGGTTGTGGTCAGCGTCTGGATAATCAGCGCACCGATTACGGTACCTGTAAGATAAAAACGTCCGCCGTTCAACGACGTCCCCCCAATGACTACTGCCAGAATAGCGTCGAGCTCATACCAGAGTCCGGCGTTATTGCCGTCAGCGCTGGAAACATTCGAGCTGAGCAATAGTCCGGCAATGCCGGCACATAAACCGCAGAATACATACACCGACAGAATAACCCAGCGGGCGCGGATACCGGACATGGAGCTGGCCGCCGGATTGCAGCCCACCGATTCTATAAACAGGCCCAGCGCTGTCTTACGGGTAAGCAGCACGGCAATGACCAGAACCAGGGCTACGACAAATATTGAAAATGGCAGCGCAGCAAGTGAGCCGGACCCGATATAGGCATATTTCGTGCTGGTTACCGTAATAATCTGTCCGCCTGTAACCAGTTGGGCGATCCCCCGCCCTGCAACCATCAGAATCAGCGTGGCTATAATCGGCTGAATTCCGGCCCCGGAGACGAGCAGACCGTTCCATGCGCCAAGCATCAGCGACAAACCTGCTGCCAGCAGCACCGAGGTTAGAATCAGACCCAAGGCATTCGGGTCTGAAGCTTGGCTGATGCTCAGGCAGGCAATGGCGCCGGATATAGCGACAATGGAGCCGACAGACAGGTCGATGCCCTTGGTTGCCACTACCAGTGTCATCCCAATGGCCACCAGAATAAGCGGTGCTCCGAAGTTAAGAATATCAATCAGGCTTCCGTATAAGTGTCCGTCATGGATTGTAATCGAGAAGAAGTCCTGCGAATAGCACAGGTTGAACAGCAGCAGTACAGCCAGAACGCACAGCGGCCAGAATAAATGATGTTTTACCAGTTGGCTCATGGTCGTGTCAGCCTCCCGCAATCGCCTGCATAATTTGCTGCTGGCTCATGTCCTTATCCGAAATTTCCTTCACTTTGCGGCGGTCGCGCAAGATAGCGATCCGGTCACTGACCCGCAGCACTTCCTCCAGCTCGGAGGAGATGAACAGGAATGACATGCCCTGCCGTGAGAGCGTCAGCACCAGCTTTTGAATTTCCGCCTTGGCTCCAATGTCGATGCCCCGTGTCGGCTCATCGAGAATGAACAGCTCAGGCTCCGTCAGCAGCCACCGTGCCAGGAGAACCTTCTGCTGATTTCCGCCGCTTAAATTCTTGATCAGCAGGTCGGGATTCGGAGGATTGATATTCAGCATGCGGATATATTCTCCAGCCATCTCCTCCTGCCGCCTGCGGGAGATGGTCTTGAACGTGCCGTACTTGGCCTGCAGCGCAAGGATAATATTCTCTCTTACCGTCAGATCGCCGATAATCCCCTCTGTCTTGCGGTTCTCGGAGCAGAAGGCGATCCGCCGTCCAATGGCCTCCCGCGGCGAATGTACCCCACCTCCTGATTCCGCCAGCTTCAATTGCCCGGAATCCGGTTTGTCGGCACCGAAGAACAGCCGGGCTGCCTCAGTCCGCCCTGAACCGAGAAGTCCTGCCAGCCCTACTACCTCACCCTTGCGGATCGACAGATCGAACGGCTCAATCCCGCCTTTGCGGCCCAGCCCTTCAGCCCTGATCAGCTCATCACCCAGGGCATCCTTGTATTCTGCTGCCAGACCCGGCAGCTCTTCCAGCAAATTAAGCTCCTTGCCGATCATTTTTAAGACCAGATCCAGCCGGGTTAGCTCCTTAACCCTATATTCACCGACAAGTTCACCCCCCCGCAGGATGGTTACCCGGTCGCAGATTTCGTACATCTGATCCAAAAAATGCGTGACAAACAATATCGACAAACCATCCTTTTGCAGCTTCCTCATAATGCGGAACAGCTGCTCCACTTCATTCTGATCCAGACTTGAGGTCGGTTCGTCCAGAATCAGTACCTTGGCTGAAATATTCAGCGCTCTGGCGATTGCGATCAGCTGCTGAACCGCTACGGAATACATATGCAGCGGAAGGGTAACGTCGATCTGCAGATTCATCCGTTCCCGGAGCAGCTCCGCAGCGCGCAGATTCATTTCCTTCCATAGAATGCATCCGAATCTCCGCGGCTCTCTGCCAATGAAGATGTTCTCGGCAACGGTCAGATTGGGGCACAGATTGACTTCCTGATATACTGTGCTGATTCCCGCAGCCTGCGATTCCTGCGGGCTGTGCAGGGAAATGGGCGCACCCTCCATTTCTACGCCGCCTTCATCAATGGAATAGACGCCGGTCAATACTTTGATCAGCGTTGACTTGCCGGCACCATTCTCCCCCATCAAGGCATGAACCTCACCAGGGAACAGGCGGAGGTTCACATTAGTCAATGCTTTTACACCCGGAAACCGTTTATGAATCCCGGTCATTTGCAGTATGGGCAGCTGCGTGCTCATGGTTGCATCCACTCCTCATTCTCCATAGAAACGCCAAGGTGGTTGTCCTGCCGCCTTAGCCGCGTTCTATTAGGCTTGCTGATTAATATTCCCGGCCAGCCAGCGCTTCCTTGGCCTGCTCGGAAGTGAAGGTTGATTCCTCAGTCACAATCCGGGCCTCAACCGCCTGGCCGTCAACTACCTTCTGCACCACCTGCATCAGCTGCGGTCCAAGCAGCGGATTACATTCAACGATGAAATTGATTTCACCTTCGCTGGCTGCCTGCATTCCGTCCTTCACCGCATCGACAGAGATTATCTTAATATCCTCGCCCGGCTTCAGCCCTGCCGCCTCTATCGCCTGAATCGCCCCGAGTGCCATATCATCATTATGGGCGTACAGCACATCAATATCCTTATTGGCCTTCAGGAACGCCTGCATAACTTCCTTACCTTTGGCCCGGGTGAAATCGCCGGTCTGAGAGGCAATGACCTTGAGATGCGGATTGCTCTTGATGACTTCGGCAAACCCTGCCATACGGTCATTGGCTGGAGCAGAGCCTGTTGTTCCCTGCAGCTCCACAATATTAACGTCCTCTGAAGCGTCTTTATACTGCTCAGACAGCCACTCACCCGCCTTGCGGCCTTCTTCCACGAAATCGGAGCCGAGGAAAGTAACGTATAGCGAGGTGTCTTTGGAATCTACCGCACGATCGGTCAGAACCACCGGAATTCCTGCAGCCTTTGCCTCTTTAAGTACAGTATCCCAACCGGATTCCACGACCGGGGAGAAGGCAATCACATCCACCTTTTGCTGGATAAAGGAACGGATGGCCTTGATCTGATTCTCCTGCTTCTGCTGCGCATCCGAGAATTTCAGCGTATAGCCTGCTTCCTTGGCTGAATCCTGAATGGACTTCGTATTGGCGCTACGCCAGCCGCTCTCTGCACCCACCTGCGAGAAACCGAGCGTAATGTCCTTGGCCTCCGTCTTGGTTCCGCCATTCGCCGCCGGTGCTTCTGTTGCCGCATTCCCGGCCTTTCCGGTATTCGCCTTGCTCCCCCCATTATTGTTGCCGCATGCTCCAAGCATGACCATAGATAAGGTTAGTGCAAGTACTGCTCCCATTTTCCCGAATCTCTTCATACGTATATATTCCTCCCCCTCGGCATTCACCAGGTTCTGGTGTTCTGCCCATTATAAACCGCTTACAAAAGTCCGTTATACGGGCAGCCTTTGGCGTTTGCTTTCTATTTTTGGCATTGTTCTGTCCACGGGAGGATTTTGTGTATTTTTTTATTTAAAAGGTGTGAATTTTGATTGCGCTTTCTTTTCGGGTATCGGCATCCCAGAATTTGTTATAAACTATATATTGAAGCCAAATCTACTCTACTTGCGAAAGGGAACTTCCGATGATGCGGATCACACACTGGATCTCCTCCAGTCTGAGGGCCAAACTGCTGGCTTTGTTTATTGTGCTGTCCACGATACCGCTGATCGCTGTCGGCCTCATTTCTTACCAGAAATCCTATACTTCCATTTCCAGTCACAGCAAGGCTTCAAGTATGCTTCAGGCTGACATGCTGGGAACGAATATCGATAATCTGTTCAAAGATACCGAGCGGCTGCTGGAGCTCAGCAATAACCCCCAGGTCATCCATTTTCTTTTCTCACAATCTGAAACCTATCAAGAGGCCAAGGCAATTCTGCAGACCTTCACACTCTACCGGGACACCTACAAATATGAGGATGTACTCAATATCAGCCTGATTAATCTGTACGGCAAGGGGATCAGCGAGCGGAGGGGCATTTTTCAATCCAATATTAATCCGCTGCGCAATCCGCATTTCCAGACACTGTCCCAGAACCCCGAGCTCATTCTCCGGATTCCTCCGCCCCTGATTTCCGGTTATGACCGGGTTGATGGCTTCACCTATAGGGATCAGGGCGTCATATCGATCATGACAGCCGTCAAGCAGCGGATCACGCATGAGGTGATCGGATTCATCATTGTGGATCTGAACGATTCCTTCATCAAGGAATTCTGCGACAAGATGACGATTGGTACAACAGGGTTCTTCTACCTGCTCGATCAGCAGAACAACCCCATCTATGTGCCGCCTGTTCAAGAAGCGGCTGTGGCCCTGGTTCAAGAAACGGGATTACCTGCCGGGCAAATAAGCGGGAGCGGGAGCTTTGTGCTTCAGACCGCCGGCCCGCCCTGGTTCATTGTCCATACCTCCTCCCTATCGACGGGCTGGAAGATTATCGGCATGGCCCCGCTGCAGGAGATCGTTGCCGAAGCCAACCGGATCAGGCAGCTGATTATAGTCAGCGTAGGCTTAAGCATCATTTTCGCGATAACGCTTAATTATTTGCTTACGCGGCGGCTGACCAGACCCATCCAGCTGCTGCAGCACAAGATGCGCCTGACGGCAAGCGGCTACCTGGAAGCCAAGGTCAAACCGGACGGCAATGATGAAATTGCCGATCTGGGACAAAGCTTCAACATTATGGTCGAGCAGATCAAAGCGCTGCTGGAGCAGAGCATCCGCAAGCAGCAGCAACTGCAAAAGGCGGAGCTGCGGACGCTACAGGCGCAGATCAATCCACATTTTTTATACAATACACTGGATTCCATTGTATGGATGGCTGAAGCGGGGAATAACGATGGGGTCATCCGGATCGTGAAAGCGCTATCCGGGTTCTTCCGGCTTAGCCTGAATAAAGGGCGTGACTGGGTACTGATCCGCTCTGAGCTTGCCCATGCCCAGAGCTACCTGATCATCCAGCAGATGCGTTACCGTGACATTCTGGAGTTCAAGATTGAAGTTGCGGAGGAGCTGCAGGAATATCCGATTCTGAATATGACGCTGCAGCCATTGATAGAGAACGCCCTCTATCACGGGATCAAAAATAAAAGAGGCAAAGGGCTGATCAGCATTAGCGGACATACAGACGCGAACTCCATCATGCTCACCGTAGCCGACAATGGAATTGGCATTCCCGGAGAACGGCTGGCGCAGCTCAGAGAATCTTTCGAGCATCCCATTCAATCGGAGGATCCGGACACCGCTCAGAACGGATTCGGTCTGCAGAATGTACATCAGCGGCTGCAGCTGTATTTCGGAGACGAGTATGGAATCCGCTTGGACAGTTCAGAAGGTTATGGCACACAAATTACCGTTCGCATACCCAAGAACAGGGGGACCCGAAGATGAAAAAGGTTATGCTGGTGGATGATGAGATCCTGATCCGTGAAAGTATACGGGAATCCGTAGATTGGGAGAAAGAAGGCTTTATCTTTTGCGGTGACGCCCCCGACGGTGAGCTTGCACTTCCGGTCATCGAAGAACAGCTCCCCGACATTCTCATTACCGACATCAAAATGCCTTTTATGAACGGGCTGGAGCTGAGCTCTGTCGTCCGGCAAAAGTTCCCAAAAATCAAAATCATTATTCTAAGCGGTCATGATGACTTCCAATACGCCAGGGCGGCGCTACGGCTTGGGGTTGAGGATTATTGTCTGAAGCCGTTCAGCTCTGCGGATCTGCTGCAGCTGCTCCATAGTGTCAGCTCCAGGATTGATGAAGAATTGCGGATGAAACAAAAACAAGCCTATACCCCCGAGAATCTGTTCGCCGATCTGTGCGGAGGACTGATCAGTACCGCTGCCGCCATCGAATCGGCGGAACAGCTAGAGCTGATGATTATGGCCCCTTACTATGCAACTGCCATATTTACGTTAAATCCATTGGATAGCGATGCAGGAACGGGTTCCCCAGGTGCGCCGCAGGATGCCGAAGAGTTGCTCGCAGGCCTGCTGAAGGAGCTGGCAGAAGGCTTCATTTATAAGCGCAGCCGCACTGAAACTGTCCTGATCTATAAAGGCAGTAATCCGGCCCAGATGAGCATTGCCCTGGAAGAGATCTGCGGGATTCTGAAGCAGAAGCTGAGAGCGGCTTGCGGCCTGGAGCTATCCGTCAGTCTGGGTGATGTCCGGGAACGGCTGCAGGGCATTCATCTCTCCTATCTGGAGGCCGAGGATGACCGGATGTTCAAGAAGATGTCCAGACTGAATTCAGCAGCGTTGCTTGATGCATATTTCGATCCATCCGCCAGCGGTATCCTGCTCGACCGGAACCGGCTGATCCAGTTTCTGAAGCTGGGTGACCACAAACAGGTTCCCGCATTTCTGCTGGAGCTCTCTGCGGAGCTCCAGCAGATGAATTGGCAATCCGTGTACGCCTATTACCTGATGAACGACATCACCCTGGAGCTGGTGCAGACGGCTAAGAAATGTTTTCGCGCGGCTCCAAATCCTGAGGAGCTCATTAAGGAATTCCAGACACAGCTGAAGCATATTTCCAATACAGATGAAGGTCTGCATTATTTGAACCGGCTATTGGAGCGGCTATGGGAATGGAGATCCGAGGGGGCAGATAAATATCGTGAGCTGATTGACAAAGTTAAGCATTATATCCGTGTGCATTATGACAAAGAACAGCTCTCCCTTAACGACATCTCCAGTCAGGTCAGGGTCAGTCCCAGCCATCTGAGCAAAACCTTCAGCCAGGCGACCGGACAGACGATCACTGAATTCCTGACGGCCACACGCATGGATAAAGCCAAAGAGCTGCTGAAGTCAACGGGACATAAAACGTTTGAGATTGCGTTTAGTGTAGGCTACAACGATCAGCATTACTTCTCCAATCTGTTCAAGAAAGTAACGGGGATGACGCCTATGGAATATCGCAAGCACGGAAATTCCGGGGATCAGCTTCAGCCCAGCCGTAAAGGAGCGGGTAATTAGTGACTTCTTCCAGAATGCGGATCCGGTATGTCTTTATCCTGCTGCTGGCAGCAGGCTTCATCCTTGGCGGCTGCTCCCGTTCCTCCGGAGCCACTAATATTCCTTCGGAGGAAGCCCTGGACTCTTCATCAAGTCGGAGCGGGGAGCTGCCGCTGACTTTCGGTATTATCTATCCCATGGTGAATGCCACCTACGAAATGATAACGGAGAAAGCAGAAGCTGTGGCAAAAAAGCATAATGTAGAGCTGCTGGTTCAAGCGCCTGACGAAGCCAATCTGGAGCAGCAGATCCGGATTATGGAGATGATGATCAAGCGGGGCGTAGACGGAATCGCCATCGCCCCGGCGGATTCCCTGGCGCTTACCAGCGTAATTAACAAAGCGGTAGCCCGGGGGATTCCCGTGGTTTGTTTTGAGTCGGATTCGCCTGCCAGCAGCAGAGAAGCCTTCATCGGGGCTGATAATAGAGCAACCGGCGCTACTATTGGACAGACTGTGGAACGCCTGCTTGGCGGAAAAGGGATGATTCTGGTCGAGTCTGGAATGTCCCGCATGCGGGGCACTCAAGAACGGCTGCGCGGATTGCAGGATTATTTGGCGGAGCATACCGAGATAGATGTACTGGAAATCCGTCATAATGACGGCAGTGAGGACAACGCAGCGTTGCAGCTGGAGCAAATGATCTCGGCCCATCCCCATTTCAGCGCTCTGGTCAGTCTGGATTTCGTATCCAGCTCAAGCTCTGTCCTGGTCTGGAAAGCCAAAGGCCTGACGCGCTATAATATCGCTCTGGGCCTCACGCCTTCGTTGAAGCAGTCGATGGACAACGGGCAGATTACGCGGGTGATCTCACAGAATGAGCAGAATTGGGGAGAGGATATCATCAACACTCTGCTGCTAAGGGCCAAAGGCATAGCTGTAGCCAAATGGATCAATACGGAAATTACAATCATTGGTGAACAGCCTTAGCCCTCCAAAAAGCGGAGGGCCCGGGGTTCCATATTGACACTGCATCACCCTACTGGGCAGATACATTGATACTGTCTACATTCGGTCCTTCCGTACCGGTAGTCACCACTTTTACCGTATTGGTCCCGGCATTCATGGCTGCCTGAACCGTCTTCTCTGCCCAGGTTGACCAGCTCCCCGTTGCTGCAAAGGCGGTATTGCTGATGACCTTGGTGCCATTCACATATACATCCAGATTTCTTGTACCTGTCTCCAGCGCATAGCGGAATTTCACATTCTTGGTCCCTGCAACCGCACAGTACACGCTGTTCCATTGAATTGCGGCATCGGTTGCGGCATTAAAATTGACGTAGCCGCTGCCGGTGTAGCCTGCATTGATCGTTTCTGCTGCAGCAGCCGTCAATGCTGTGTCTGTCTCGGCCTCATAGGTGGTGCCCGTTCCGGTGCCACTTCCGCTGCCAAGTGCAGCTACAAAGGTTGTCACACTTTGGGCTGGAAGCTGGGCCGTGAAGGAACCGTTCGACACATTAATGGATGTCCCGGCGGCTACCTTACGGCTGGCATCTGTGATCCAGGCGGATACGCTCGCTGCCGTGCCATTCTGCAGGACAAAGCTCTGGCTTGCAGCCGAAGTGCCTTTGTTAATGGCCACAATGACCACCTTGTTATCCCCTTTGTAGGCCGAGGTGTAGATGTTTGTATTGGGATTTTTGGTGGCGTCTACCCTTACATATCCGGGCCGGATGAATTTGGAGAATTGTGCCATGCTGTCTCCGCGCTTGCTGATCGTGCCATCCTCATTCATCGGACCGTATTGACGGCGGATGTACCACCACACATAGGCCTGGAAATCCGCCTCTGTCATCGCGTTGTGCATATGATAGGCTACTTCCAGTGCTTCCGGCCAAAGATTGGCCGAGTTATTATTGCTGTTGGGGTAGTAGACTTCTGTCATCCACAGCTCTTTCCCTGTCCCCTTCTGTTTGAAAAGAGGATACGCAAAGTTGTTAAACGAAGTTCCATACGTATGCGCGCCTAGAATATCCATATTGGCAAGCGCCTGTGAATCATTAAGAATAGGGTCGGACATATTCTTCAGGTAAGAGAATGACTCAGGAGCTATAACCCTGCAGTTGATAGATCCGGAATTATTTTTCATAAAAGTAAGCATTTCTGCGGGAGTCCACCAGGTCCAGGTATGGGCATAATCCGGTTCATTCTGAACCGAAATCGCATACAGCTCCACTCCGTTATTCTTCATGTACGTAACGAAATCGTTCAGATGCTGGGCATAGGCTGCGTACTTGTCGTATCTGAGGCGTTTGGCCGATGTATCGCCATCGTGGTTGAAGGTCTCTGTCATATCGCTTGGGGGATTCCAGGGTGAAGCAAAAACAAGGGCTCCCTTAGCAATAGCTGCCTTCGCCGTATCTAATTCCTTGTACCAGTTATTCTTATTGTCATCCACATAGATTCTCAGAATAGAGAATCCCAGCTGGTTCGCACCATTGCCGAAGGCCGTTTCTCTTTGCGCTGCGGTCAGATCGCCTATCCAGGCAGGGAGGTTGATGCCTCCGAAGCCGCGGATCACCTGTTTCTCGGCTGACAAATTCACGTTCACATCGCTTGCTGCTGAAGCCTTGGGAGGTGCGGGTACCATCATAACAGACAGCACAGTTACACAGGCCAATAAGGTGCACAGTGATTTTTTTACCCTTGAAATCATTAATTCCATCTCCTCTTCGTGTAATCTCGGCCAAACCTTGTTCTTATCACCTCCAGTCCGGTCGAAGCGCAGCTGTACCACTCGTATGCTTGTCCAATTTTCTCACAATACTTGCAAACGCTTCCTTTAACTGTATTATATAAATTATTCGCTGTATAATCCTTGCATATTAACGATAATATATTGCGCGAATGCCTATTGTTACATTAAATTACATTAAAGGGAATGTTAGCTATGGATCGGGACATACACTATATTTTCACCCCTATTCAGGAAGAATTGCTGTGCTTTCATAAAACAACAGATACCGAGCTCATTAACCCGGCCTTGCCTTATCACCGCCATGATGCTTACGAAATCTATTTATTTCTGAGAGGCAATGCTTATATGTATCTGGAGCAGTCCTGCTACAAACTGGTCCCCGGCGATTTAATCATTATCAGCCCCGGCGAAATGCACCGTTGTATCTGTATTGACAATCAAATGTATGAACGGATAGGGCTGAATATCAAGAAGTCAGCTTTGGAGAGACTTTCAAGCGGCCGCTCTAATCTGTTAGCCTGCTTTGAATCCCATCCCTTGGGACAGAACAATCTTACCCGGCTCTCGCGGGAGCAGACGGTGTTGTACTGCCGCCTTGCAGACCAATTGATTACTTGCCTGGGCTCGGAGGCATACGGACAGGATCTGCTGGCAGAGTCCTATGCAACCCGCCTGCTTGTGTTCATCAACACCTTGTATCAGTCATCTACCTGCTCATCGAACAATCTTATGCCGGCGCTGGTTAGCCATACGATGACCTACATCAAGGAGCATCTGGCCGAAGCTATCTCCTCTGAGCAGCTGGAGCAGGAGTTTCATTACAGCAGCAAATATATAAGCCGGCTGTTCAGGGAGCATACCGGACTTACGGTACGCTCTTACATTATCGATCAGCGCATATCACTTGCCAAAAGCCACCTGTCTGCCGGCAACTCAGTCGCCGAAGCTTGTGAGCTTTCGGGCTTCAGCGATTATGCCAACTTCATCCGCAGTTTCACCAAGATTACCGGAATCTCGCCTGGAAGATACGCCAAAAAAAACGCAAGCCTCCAGGAGTAGAAGGCTTGCGTTGCTCTATTATAAGACATGGAATTATTCAGAATTTATCAATCTTGTACCAGAACAGCGGCAGCGGGAACCAGCCTGTAGGCGCATCCACTGCCATGCAACGGCTGTGTTGTGACAGCAGAAGCGTCTGAGCCTGCAGCCTGTCAAGGACCACAGCTCCCGGCCGGGCAGACCGCTCAACGCTCACGCCCTCTTCGTCCACCCGCGCCGTCACCGGCTGTCCGTCCATCACTGCGGAGAATTCCCCCGGGACCAGACCTGTAGTCTTGAGCTTCAGCGTCAGATAAGCCTTCAGGACATTGGCGAAATCCAGAATATGATACATATCTGAGTTCTCGGTCACAAAGTCTTCGGCAATACCGCCAAGAGCCTTATTCAGCGGAATCTCATATTCCGGCGCGTACATCGTTATTCGCCCTGCTCTGCTATAGGCCATGTATGCCTTAAGCGTCCGCAGAATGTCGTCCGCCTTCTCCAGCGCGAATTCAGCTATATCATCGCCCGCTTCGTTGACAACCAGATAGCCGATCAGCTTACCCTGATCCAGAACGCCAAGTGCCTTTTGACAGAGGGTGCTGAAAATCAGCGGCAATTGCTCTAAGTTACGTTCAACATAAGCAAGGCGCGAGATGTTCAGGTTATGCGCAAATTCTGCTCCTCCTTCAATCTCAAACAGCGGACTGAAGGATATACCGGTGTCATCCACCTCTCTTAAGCCATGGCGCACATTGGCTTCTGCCACAGTATACTTGAACTTGACACCGCCAAGCGTGAAGCCGAAATACTCATATCTCTGCCGCTGCCCATATAATACAACCATATCGCATGTACCCCGCAGCTCTTCAATCCACAGATTCATAAGCGCTTTCATATGCCCTTCACCGCGCGCACGCGGATGGACCGATACGGTCCCCAGATAGCCGGTCCGCAACGTATCCTCACCTACCCGTAGAGACTCGGGGAACACAGCCACCAGTGCGCGCAGCCTGCCCTGCTCATCCTCAGCAACCTTATGCATGGCCGAAGAATCTACACTTTTGTCATAAGCCTTGGGCATCAGGATTTCAAAATCAAAGCGGAATGCCAGGTTGGCCAAATCTATGTATTCCTCGCGCTCATGCGGAGCTGCCGTTCTGTATTTAACCATTTGCCCCATCCACCCTTTCCCTTCCACTTTACACTCTCTCGCTATATAGATAAACATAAAGCAGCGGAGGTAACGCGTTTTAACGGAACAACACACATTTCCCCGACTCCCTGAAGTATTTGATCAGCCGCTCAATCGGCTCGCGCCCGCACTTCAGCTGCTCTCCAAGACAATTGATACACAGGAAATCCTGGGCATTGCGCGTGACCAGCTTCAGGTAAATCGCCACATCATCCGTCATCAGGGGAACACCGCATTGTCTGCATGTTCTATTCATGTTCACGCCCTTCTCTTCTCTACACCAATTTAGCCCGCACAATCAGACAATCATGGGCTGCAACGACCGGAGCATATCTTTCTCTGAATACGCCAAGCTCTTTATGCTCCCAGCAGTCATACAGGGACAGCGATTTGCCGGAGGCATACGGGATTCCGAAATCCCAGAATTGCAGCGACATCTCTCTCTGTCCATCACTCAGGTTGAAGAAGCCGATCGCAAGGTCTCCGTCCGACAATACCTTGACCAGCATGAATACATCATCTGCATGGAACCACTGGGGTTCCGGCTTGATGCGGTAAGCCCCGCGGCTCTCCACATCCTGGTTGATCGCAATCAGGTCCGGGTTCAGCAGAATATTCCTGGTGGCCTCATTAGCTTTGCGGATATCGCTGCCGATCATCAGCGGAGAACCCAGCAGGCTCCATAGTGAGAAGTGGGTCTTGTACTCCACATCCGTGCAGCCGCCGATTTGACTGCCGATGAAGTCACTGTTGCTGCCCCCGTACATGCCGACTACCAGCATATCCAGATCGTTATGGCAATAGGCGCCGGTGTAGGCGGCTTTATCCAACTGCGACAAAGCCAGGGTCTTGATGGATTCCCAGCTGTCCTGGATATCTCCGGTAGAACGGTACATATGCGCGCCGGATTCACGAATCCACTGATAGACGTTATCCTCGCCCCAGTTGCACGCGGAGAACAGAATGTCTCTTCCGCAGTTTTTAAGCGCCAAGCTCATCCGCTTGTACAGCAGCTCTCCCGACATATGTCTGGGCTTGAAGCAATAGTCATACTTAAGAAAATCCACGCCCCATTCGGCCAGGGATTCCGCATCCTGGAATTCATGCTCGAAGCTCCCCGGATACCCGGCGCAGGTATGTGTGCCTACACAAGAGTACATGCCGAACTTCAGTCCCTTGGAATGAATATAATCTGCAAGCGCCTTCATTCCGCTCGGGAATTTGACCGGATCGGCGACCAGCTTACCATCCTTGTCCCGTTCTTTCAGGCTCCAGCAGTCGTCGATGACAATGTAATCATATCCCGCATCCTTGTAGCCGTCTGCCACCAGAGTATCGGCGGCTTCCCGGATCAGTTGCTCGTTAATATCCCAAGTGAAGGTGTTCCATGAATTCCAGCCCATCGGAGGCGTCAAGCCGAGCTGTTGTTGTTTGTCCATAATTCGTATTCATCCTTTCGCATCATTCCAAATGTAGGTTCCAGAGAAAATGCTGTATTCTTTATGTATTTAATCACACACGAACCTTGTAATCTATAGCTTGACGTTGCTTTCATATCGACGAATGTTGCTTTTATTAAACGTGGAAATCAACGGATTGCAGAACAGGCTGACATGGAACGTAAGTGGAAATTGTACAACTAATTATATGATTTAACGCTACTGTCCGGCAGCAAGTGGAAAAACAGCACTTAATTATCCTGTTTATGCCATAAACCAGGATATCGGATTTATTAGTTGTACTTTTTCCACCTAATGATCTTAGATCGAATCATTCGAGAAAATTAAGTGTCCTTTTTCCACTTCTTTTGCGGAGAGGACATGCTCATGATCCCATCCGGATTTCACCTCATAATAGATCAATAAGTGGTGAGGATCGGTCATTGTTAGTAGGTAGATGATAATTTATTATAGATTTCATATATGAAAGCGTTATCAATATAGAAGGGTTAGGGGAAACAATAGGGGAAACAACGAACAGCGCACTCCTCGGGGCCGTTGAAATTGCTTTTGAAAAAGGGGGATGACAGGCAGACTTAGACTTCCAGGAATAGCAGTCCTGGAAAGCTTCAACGAGGCAATTATACAAAGAGAATACGAAGAGGAGTGAAACGATGCGCAGCCAGAGCATTAGAAGCAATTCTTTCCGGAAATTCCTTTACATTTCGCCCTTTATGGTTTTACTTGCTGTCTTTGCGTATTACCCGCTCTACGGATGGGTATATGCCTTCTTTGACTATACCCCGCCCATTCCGTTGTCCCAATCGCCGTTTGTCGGCTTGAAGTGGTTCCACTCTCTGGTTGAGAATCAGGTGAAGGTCGACCAGTTGCTCCAGGTCATCAAGAACACCTTCGGCATTAGCGGTCTGGGCATTCTCTTCTCCTGGCTCCCGATGATCTTCGCCATCTTCCTGACCGAGATCAAGGCTGTGCGGTTCCGCAAATTCATTCAGACCGTAACCACGCTGCCGAACTTTATCAGCTGGGTCCTCGTCTACTCCCTGGCCTTCTCCATGTTCTCCAGTGAAGGTATGGTCAACGGCTTCCTCCACATGACGGGGCTGTCCGATTCTCCGGTCCTTTTCCTTCAGAACTCGGATCATGTCTGGCTTACCATGTGGTTCTGGGCTACCTGGAAGACACTCGGCTGGTCAGCGATCCTGTATATCGCCGCCATCATGGGTATTGACGAGTCGCTGTATGAAGCGGCTTATGTGGATGGTGCAACCCGGATGCAGGTGATCCGGCATGTCGTATTGCCAAGCATGATGCCGACCTACTTCGTGCTGCTGATGCTCCAGATTGCAAGCTTCCTGAACAATGGACTGGAGCAATATTTTGTCTTCCAAAATGCGTTTAACAAGGACACTATACAGGTTCTCGATTTATATGTGTATAACCTCGCCATGGGCGGCGGCAGTTATTCCGTCTCCGTTGCCATCAGTATGCTGAAGAGCCTGATTAGTGTGGTGCTTCTCTTTTCGGTAAACGGACTGTCCAAATTGTTGAGAGGAGAGGGCATCGTATGAGTGACAGCCAGACGGGTCTTACGCCAAACAGCCGGGATATAGACATCTCCAAAACGGTCAAAATGCAGGTCAGCGCCACCGACAAAATCA
This sequence comes from Paenibacillus sp. FSL R10-2199, assembly GCF_038000235.1. Lineage (NCBI taxonomy): Bacteria > Bacillati > Bacillota > Bacilli > Caryophanales > Paenibacillaceae > Paenibacillus > Paenibacillus sp. FSL R10-2199. The sequence goes on from NZ_JBBOBO010000001.1 coordinate 6,258,518, forward strand.
TTTCCACCGTCATCTATATCCTGTTCTCCCTCTTCGCCTTCATCTGTGTCTATCCGTTCTATTCGATCATTATCAATACCATCAGCGCGAACGATCTCAGTGCCAAGGGTGAGATTATCTTCTGGCCTAAGGGGATTCATTTCCAGAACTATGTCGATGTATTCAAAATACCGGGCCTCGGCAATGCCTTTGTCATTTCGCTGGCCAGAACGGTAATAGGTACCCTTCTCACTGTCGGCGCTTCTGCCTTCCTGGGATTCATGTTCGCGCAGGAGGATATGTGGGGCAAGAAATTCTGGTACCGCTTCACCATCATTACGATGTTCTTCAATGCCGGGATCATCCCGTGGTATCTGACCATGAGAACCCTGCATCTGACCGACAATTTCCTGGCGTATATTCTTCCGTCCGTGGTAGCTCCATTCTTCATTATCCTGGTCAAAACCTTTGTGGAAGCAACGCCCAAGGAGCTGCAGCAAGCGGCCAGCATTGACGGTGCCGGGATCTTCACGATTTTCTACAAAATCATTCTGCCGATCAGCAAGCCGATCCTTGCAACCGTTGCCATCTTCTCGGCAGTCAACCAATGGAACTCCTTCCAGGACACGCTGCTGCTGGTGACGGACAGCAAATTGTACAGCTTGCAGTTCATTCTGTATAACTACATCAATCAGGCAAGCTCCTTGTCCACTATGGTCAATCTGCAGAATGCCGGATCAACGGCGATGGCAACGCTGGCGACCAAGCAGACCTCTACCTCCATCCGCATGACGGTTACCATTATCGTAGTCGCACCTATTCTGCTGGTCTATCCGATCTTCCAGAGATTTTTTGTCAAAGGAATTATAATTGGTGCAGTCAAAGGTTAGTGCGCTTGCGCCATTATGATACATTAATCATTCGGGGGGGCTACACATGAGAACACACATTAAGCTGGGAAGAAAGTCCGCGCTGTTACTCGGGACGACCATTCTTCTGGTAACAACGGTACTAAGCGGTTGTAGTGGAAATTCCAACAATGCAGGACCTGCTGCCGGGACGGCCGAACCAGGGACACCTGCCCAGTCATCCGATTCGGGTACAGGCATTGATCACAGCAAACCTTTGACCCTTACGGTATTTAACAATGCGGCTAACTACCAGGGCGAGCAGACCGGGTGGTACGGTAAACTGCTGAAAGACAAGTTCAATATCACGCTGAACATTCTGGCTCCGCAGGTGGCCGGCGATCAGCTGTACAAGACCCGATCGGCATCCGGAGACCTCGGGGACCTTCTGATTATTGAGAACAGCCAGCTCGAGGAATTGATTCCGGCGGGGATGATTATGGATCTTACGGACTTGATCAAGAATACAGAGCATCTGTCCAAATATGTAGACAATCACTTCAAGCCGTTCAATGTTGCCTTCGAGAAGCAGAATCCGGACGGTAAAATCTATGCCCTGCCGGCCTTCACCGCCGATACTTCGCCAACCACCTTCTCGGAAGAGCTGCCATACTCCAGCCCGATTCTGCCTTGGGACTATTACAAGGGAATCGGCGCGCCGAAGCTGAATAATCTGAACGATCTGATGACCGCCCTGAAGGACATGCAGGCCAAATATCCGAAGACTCCGGATGGCAAGCCTATTGTTCCGATCACGCTGTGGAAGGACTGGGACGGCGGAAGCATGGAGAATGTCCGCTGGCTCAGCAACTGGTATGGCTACGAACAGCCGAACGGGACTACAACCATTCAACTGAATGCCAAAGGCGATATCGTTCCGATCGTAGACGACAACAGTATGTACAAGAAGATTCTGCAATTCTACTATAACGCTAACAAGATGGGCCTTGTCGACCCGGACTCTCCTTCCCAGGACTGGAACAAGGTGTCCGAAAAGCTGACCAACAAACAGGTTCTTCTCCTGTGGTACTCCTGGCAGAGAGGCTTCTACAACACGATTGAAAGAGGCAATCAGGGCGACGGCAACGTTGCGGTTCCGATTGCGGACACCCACTTGATCCAGAACAGTGATGCTTACTTCGGGAACGGAAGAGTCTTTGCCATCGGCTCCAAAGCGAAAGAACCGGAACGAATCATGGAACTGATGGACTGGATGTCTTCCCCTGAAGGTCTGCGCTATTACACCAACGGCTTCGAAGGCTTCAACTATGAAAAGACGCCTGACGGCAAATTCAAGCTGACCGAGGTAGGCCAAACGGCATTCCAGGAGAATACCCCTGTACCTGATGAGTACGGCGGCGGCGGTTATCAGGACGGCCAGAGTAAGGTGAACTCGATGATTATGAGTGATTTCGTAGTCGACCCGGAAACCAAGGAGTTCTACAACAGCACCTATTGGGCTTCCACCATTGAAGCCAACAAAACAGCGCTGACTACAGACTGGCAGAAAACCTATGACGCGATCACTCCGACCGAATACTATCAGAAGAACAATATGATCGATATTGTACCTAACATCAATACAAGTCTCGGCTCCGATTCTTCAGACGTCAAGAACAAACGCAGCCAGATTTCGGATTATGTGAAGAACACCTCCTGGAAAATGATCTTCGCCAAGGATCAGGGCGAATTCGATCAGCTCTGGACGAAGCTCAAGAGCGATGTCGAAGGTCTCGGCTGGAATGATGTCTTTGCTGTCGACAAAGAAAGAGCAGACAAAATTGTTAAAATGCGTGCCGATGCGATTGCGAATAAATAAGCGTTGACCGGCAAGGCCAGGTATAAAAGAAAAGGCAGCCCCGGAGCCATGTACATGGCTTGGGGCTGCCTTTATCGCGCTTAATTGAGTATATATAAGCTAACTTCTCCAGCCTACTGCCGCCCAATTCCGGCCAATTGAGCCCCTCGTCGGCCAACCCGCCTGCTCCTATCCAACCAATCGCCCTCGTCAGCAAACAAGTGGAAAAACGTATCTTAATTAAGCGGATTCCGGCGTTTGCAGGCAAGCAAGTGGAAAAAGAGCATCTAATTTTGCTGTATTCTCCATTTTAGGTGAATTGCAATGAATTAAGTGCAGTGCAGTCTTGTGCGATCGGTGGACGAAAGGTGAGTGATTAGAGGCTGATTAGTTGGCGTTCGTCGGACGTTGGGTGTTTTTTTAGTGGGCGATTGATGGGCAAACGGTGGATAATCAATGCTTAATCAGTACTCAATCAGTACTCAATCAGTACTCAATCAGCACTTAATCAATGCCCGATCAGTACTCAATCAGTACTCGGTCAGCGCTTGGGTCAACGCTTGTTCAACGGACAATCAGTGTACGTCCGGCAGGACGTTTCGCCGCTACAATAGCAGCACTTCCAGCGGCATACGAGGTGCCCATTCCGAACGCCCCTAACCATTTAAAAAATAAGCTGCGAGAACTGATACAAGCCGTTCTTCCAGACCGGCCAATCATGATCACCCTGTTCTTCAACCCAGATATGCGGCACCGCATGCTCCGCGAAATAGGCATGCGTCCGGTCGCTGACATACTTGAGGCTGTCCCGATCGCCGCAGGATAACCAGAGCAGGCTAAGCGCTGTGGACGTCTGCTGCGGATCGTGTACCAGCAGCTCAGGCTCCTTCGTGTTGGGAGCCGGGGAGAACGCCCCGATCCAGGCAAACCGGTCCAGATGGCTCAGACCCATGTTGAGCGATTGCCCACCTCCCATGGATAATCCGGCCAGGGCACGGTGCATCCGGTCCGTCAGGACTGAATAATTCGCTTCTATATAAGGAATAAGATCGTTCAGCAAATCCGATTCAAATGTCGCAAAGGCCTGCACCTTGTCGGGGGCGAAAATATCGCCTTCCGCCCGGTCATTCAGCATCGCCCGGCCGTTCGGCAGCACAACGATCATGGGCTTCAGCAGCTGATCGGCATACAGATTGTCCAGGATGATCTGCGGTTTGCCGTGGGTATACCATTCGTCCTCATCTCCGCCAATGCCGTGGAGCAGATACAAGACGCTGTATTTCTCTGCACTGGAATATCCGGGCGGTGTATACACCCGGGCCTTCCGCGTGTTGCCTACTGTTGCTGAAGGGTATTCTATCGTGCGGATTTCTCCCCGCGCGATCCCTTCCCGCTCCTGATCATACCCTGGCTTTTGTGTTAAATACTTCGGATTATTCCCGTTCAATGTCTCTCATCCCTCTCCTTGAATTTATGTATATCCCATACTTAGTTTATTTAATAAACCAAGTGTGGGAGCCTTGCCCGTTACTCCGCGTTACAGCACAATCTTCACCGGACTATCATCTAGCAATTCAAATGGTCCAGGCGTGATATTTTGATCCGGGCGCTGTTTGCCAAAAAAGTCGTGGTCAAAACGGTAAGCGGAGCCATCCGGTTCCTCATAGTTCATCTCCGCGTGATAGCTTCTGCCGAGCAGCTCAGTCGTAACTACCGCTGGAGCTGCAGCATGCATCATTTCAGGGCTTTTAATATACACCTGCACCTTGTTTACAGCTGGATCGATTTCGATCTCAACACCGTTGTGAACATAGGCCCTTGCATCCGGCTCATGAGAACTGGGGACCGCGCCTTTCAAATACACATTGCCCTGTATCGCGACAGGAAGTGCCATCCTATCAGGCTGGAACGGCTTTCCAGCTTCTTCCATCGCCGCAATTTCTTCCTTGGTGTATTCCCACCACCGCTTGTGCATGGAGTCCGGGTAATCGTTGTACCCGCCAAGCCCCACAGGATGAAGATAACAGCGGGAGTTATCCGGGATACCGTCCATTACCCGGGTACCGCTATCATCCAGATTTTCTCTTGGAGTGAGTGGGAGATGCTCGAAAAAAGTCATCGGCAGCGGCTCGTTGCGCGGATCGTCATCACCTATAAATAGGTTGTTATAATACTTGTCGTCGCCACCCGTGATATTACTGAACCCGGCAACAGCTGTCTCATGAGGCATATGGTAGGGTGTATAACGGGTAAGCTCGGAACGCACCACAAACCTGCCGGCAAACAGATTATGAACAAACGCACCGCCTTGAGCCATATTGCGAAAGTTCATCGGAGACAGGAACAGGTTGTGATCCACCATATAAGGGCCGTGACAGACCTCCACAAAGAGATCCTCGGACAAATTGTCGTAAAAGGTGTTTCGGCTGATACGGGTGCCCTGCGCCTGCCAATCCAGCCAAAGCGCCCGGTAACAGCTGTAAATGACATTCCCGCAAATCTGGGTATCCAGTGAAGCATGGAGTTTGATGCCTCCGACTTCTGCGCCGTGGAAAATACGTTTATGATGGATATTGTAAATGCGGTTCTGATAGATTTGGCTAAAAGCACCTCCTAGATGCCCTACGATTCCAGCCTGTTCACAGTCATGAATCACGTTGTTGCGGACAATATGGCTTCCAATCCGGTCCTTGTGCCAGTCCTTGCGCAAAGCACGGAAAATAACCTCCTGCTCCCGTTGCGTTCCGCCCTTGATCCGGTTCTCCGACCATTCGTTATGCCCGGTGGTGATTTCTTTGCCGAGGCTGATGCCTGTACATTTGGACTCGCTGATCAGATTATCCTCAATAATCCAGCCCTTGCTCCAATGGGGGCCAATGAGCCCTTCCTGCAAAGCTGTTGGCGGAGCCCACTGGGGTGAGGCCTGCCGGAGTGTGAAGCCCCTGACAGTTATGTAGCTGCGGCCGGTCTTCTCCGGCCAGAAGCAATAAGGGCGCACATTGATTTCCACATTCTCTTTGCGCGGGTCCCTGCCGCCGAAGTTCGCCCATATTGTGGTGGCCGTGGAGCTTACTTCCGCATACCACTGCAGCAGAGAGTCCTCCGCATATTTGGCCTGAGGCCAAACCTGGGGATTGCGCAGCTTGTCAACGCCATCACATTCATATAGAGACTTGCCGTCAAGGTATACCTCTCCCAAATGCGGCTGGAACGCGCCTTCAAACAGCCAGTCCCCGTGCAATTTAACCTTATAGGGGTTGCGGACAACAAACAGGGTGTTCGGTACCTCCGTACTCCAGACGCCGTCCCCTTCATCCGTCCAATCGGCCACAGGCTCAGCACCGGTGATAACCACTTCCCCATCCCCGGCAGACTGATATACAATCCGCTGTTCCTCTGTACCTCCATTGGCCGGGCTGACCCATTCCCTGTATATCCCCGCATGTACTGTAATCGTATCTCCCGGCACCGCAAGAGCCGCAGCACGGGAAACGGAGCAGAATGGCTGTTCCGCCGTACCCGGCGCCTGATCGCTCCCTTGAATGGCAACATGATATTCCATAATCAATTCCTCCTCTTCCTTGCAAGTCTTCTGCATATTAAGGGCGTTATCGTCCACAATGATGATCCCGTTCATTCTTGCGTTCACTCTTCCAGGGAGACGCTGATGCGGATAACAGACCCACTAGCTAGCCTACGTTCACTTCCATGGATACCTGCTTCAGCTCCGGATTCAGGTCCTTATCCTCTGTGAGATCCAGAACCGGAGCACCGTCAATGTCAAAATGCACACGGCGGAGGCCGGAGCTTCGCGGTCCGTCAATTCCCGGTCTCGCATGATAGGCGTTCCAGATGACCCCATCCTCGTCCGTCACGTAAGAATTATGGCCCGGACCGTATTCTCCCGGCACACTTCTGGAGGTCAGCAGCGGATAATTGCCTTTGGTCCAGCTCTCTATATCCAGCAGATCCGCCCCCTTATCTGCAGTCAGGAGACCGACAACATAGGTGGCATCCACCGCTGCGCTGGCAAAGGTCACGTAGAGCTTGTCATCCGAATACAGGGCAAAAGGCCCTTCATCTACAAAGGTATGATTGTTGGCCCACCCATAGTCGGGCCGTGTCAGCAGCACCGGATCACTGGTCAGCTTCCACGGCTCCTGCGGATCGATGGTTGCGATATAGACCCAGGCCCCCAGATCGACAGGCACGAACTGGCGCTCCGACCATGCCGCATAGAGCTTGCCGTTCCACCGGATGACAGTCATGTCCAGAGAAATCGTCTTGCCTGCTTCACACAAATATGTGCCGTCCTTCTTCACTACACGCTCCGGGATGGTCCAGTCCGCCGCGTTCATCGGATGACCACCTGCCCGCAGCTTCATCACATGCGACTCTTCATAGAAGAATCCACCAGAGGTTGCCGCATGAAAAATGTACAGCTCATCTTCAATGACATGGAATTCCGGCGCCCACAGCAGACCGCGAATCTGTTCATGGGTGGACGAATCGAGAATCAGCACCTCTTCAGCCGTTACCAGTCCGGGAATAGTATCCGCTTCCCTCATATACAGCGTATGATTCTGATCCGCATCATTGGTGGCAATGAAATAATATTTCCCCTTCCACTGTGCAATGCAGGGGTCTGCACGGTCAAGTGCGATTGGAAACGGATAATGCTCCTGATGGATCTCCCCGGTAATTCTGTAGGTTCCCGACTGGCTCCAGTCGATGGCGCCCATATTCCAATCCACTTTTTTGGACGCCTGCGTACCATCGCTGTATAAGGCCGTTGCCCGCACAGCCTTCACTTCCTCTACCGAAGCCGCACTTACGCGGTCCGGTACCACGATAGCAATGTTCTCTGGAACAGTAAGCTTGCAGAAGAGTCTGCGGGCTGTCTCTGCGGAGACAGAGATCACATTACGCGGCAGAATCCCTTCAATATCGGCAAGCACGGTATCCAGAGTGAACGGCTTTGCTTTTTCCGGAGCCGAGACATTTTTGAGGCTCATGATGTCGGTCATCCAGCTCTCATACCCCTGACCATATTCATCTATCCAGCTGATCAGGTAACCGTTCCGCTCAGGATCGTATTGGCAGGAGACATCGCTTACAAAGGTATCGGCCTTAAGCTCCAGCAGTCCCACCTCGCTGTATTGCAGTAAATCGGCAGAGGAGAACAACAGCACCTTCCCCTTACTCTCTTCATCGGCTTCACCGTCTGCCTCAGTACGCACGGCAATTACGCCGTAAAACCCGTTAGCCAAGTGGAAAAGATACGGATGATTCAGGCTCTTGGCCCGGAGTGTCCCGTCTTCATTCTCCGTCGCCTTGGCGAACAGAACACCCGAGTTATGATTCAATTCCTGAAACAGAAGCCCGTCTGTGCTGTAAGCCAAGTGCATGCTGTGGGCAAGCCTTGAAGCGTACACCATATCCTCCTGCGGCAGCCTTGTATAGCAAAGGATCTGATTCCGATCCTCGTTCCGTTGTGGTATCATTAATCAATAACCTTCCTTCTTATTGATAATTTCTAATAACCAGCAATACACCTTCCACTGTCATTATTCAGTTACGCTCGTGATACACACTATAAATTATAGAGATTGAGCGAATTTCTAACAATGATATTTACTGACCATTAATTGATCTATCCGAAGGAAGGAGAAGCCAATGCCCGCAATACACTACGTTGAATATGACGCTGCGCATCAGCATGATTTCGTGTACAGCATTCCGGAAGGGCTGGATGCCTGGCTTCTTGTACTGACACAGACTCCGGCACTGTTTGAAGTCAATGGGGAATTGAAGGAATTCCCCGCTCATTCTGCTGTCTTGTATCCGCCTAAGCACAGCATCTATTACCGGGCCTGCTCCCGGAAGTATGTGAATGACTGGGTCCGCTTTGATGCGGATGAATCTTATATTACAGAGACCGTCTTACCGGTAGGTACTCCGTTCTCGCTGCCGGACCCCGGCTATTGTCATCAGCTGTTTCAACTGCTGACACTGGAGAACTCCTTCCAGAACGATTACCGGGAGCTATCCATTGACTACCTGTTCCGGCTCTTGTTCAATAAGCTGTCCGAGGCGTCCGAGGACAAGCTGACTCCGCAATATTATAATCTTCTGGAGCTGCGCAAGACGCTTTACAGCAACCCCGGCCACCCTTGGACCGTGTCCTCTATGGCCGGGCATCTGCATATAAGTACAGGCTACCTGCAGACCATATACAAATCCACCTTCGGCATCTCCTGCATGGAGGATGTCATTCACTGCCGGATTCGGCTGGCCAAGGAGAAGCTTGGCTATGGCCAGCACAAAATTGCGGAGATCGCCGCACTCTGCGGCTATGCGAATGTCGAGCATTTCTGCCGGCAGTTCCGGCAGCTTACCGGCTTCTCCCCCCGGGCCTACCGCGAGAAGCTTGCTTCCAAACAGGCTGAAACCCGGCAGGAAGAATAGGCAATTGTAGTTATCTCGGCAGTTTTGCTGGAGCGGGTGCGGGCTAGACGACAAGCAAATGAGAAGCATTAACCAATGCCCCTCATTTGTTGATTACGCCACTATTTGCACACCTTTACTCTGTGGCCGCCTCTGGCAGGTATTCTTAAATTGCCCCCTCCGCCTTCAGTATCCCAGGCTTCCGGGTTCGGTTTCAAGACCCGGACTTAGCCTTGTCTGCGATAACGGAAATAATCGAAATCGGCATAACCGCCGGCTGATTGGGTTGCATAATTGAACAAGCCAATCCGGTAGCCCATGAAATGATCCAGTGTATATTTCATATGCAGCGTCCCGCCAATCGCCTTCCAGACCGCCCCGTCCGCCGAATAGAAGAAATGGGCCTGGTCCACGCTATCCTCGAAATTGAAATCGATTCTTAGATATATCCTGTTGCCGGTGAATGGAATACTCTCCACCGTCTGCGGATAGCCGTCTCCGCTGTTGACGCACATATTCACGCTGAACCCGCCCTGCTTCAAGGCCGCAGCCTCGACCGTCCCGTACCCGTTCTGCAGGGCAACCATACCTGCCCTGTCGCCGGTCTGCATGCCTGAGAGATCAATCAGCGTCTCCGCGCTGCACGCCGGACCTTCGGTCCGCTGGGTCAGTGTATTACGCGCCCGCAGAATGCTGTCTGCTGTGCGTCCGGTGCGCAGCCGCAGATAACCCGGCCGCTCGGTGAGCGACCATAGCCCGTTGTCGGGATTATGGTTCCATTGCCAGTTCAGCGCCAGCCGGCCGCTGGTATAATCGAACTCATCACTGATCACCAGCGGCTTCGGCTCACCCGCAGGAAGCTTCGTCCGGAACACTTTAGGTGCTTCACCGTTCTCCCCGATCACCGGCCAATCCTGCTCCCAGCTTACGGGGAGGACGCAGGGAATCCGTCCGACAGCCCCATGATCCTGGAATAGCACCGCGTACCAGTCACCGTCCGGTGTATCGACAATGCCGCCTTGCGCGACACCGTTATTCTGGTAGCCCAGATCATCATCCAGAATAACCTTCCGCTCGTAAGGACCCGGCAGCTCACGGGAACGGTAGCATAGCTGCCGTCTGCGCTGATTGCCGGTTCTCGGCCATTCAATGAAGAACAGATAATAATAGCCGTTCCGCTTATGCGCATGACAGCCTTCAATCCGCAGACCGATGTCTTCCCGTTCGCCTTCCAGCAGCAGCTGATCCGTTCCGCCGGGCTTCACAGCCGTCAGATCCGCTGTCAGCTCCTTGAGCATGATGTCCCCGTTCCCATAGATCACATAATTGCGGTTATCTTCATCCAGCAGCAGAGCCGGGTCATGATGAAGTCCCGGAATCACCGAACGCTCCCAGGGCCCATGCTCAATATCTCCGGTCCGGTAGATATAGAACTGGTCCATATCATTGGAGGAGAAGCATACATAGTAGATTCCTTCCTTATAGCGGAGGGAGGCCGCCCAAGAACCGCTGCCGTATATCCCTTGGCCGTCTTCCAGCCGGTGGGCCTCATGATCCTCGAAGGTGTCATAGACATAATTCACTATTTCCCAGTCGTACAGATTCTCTGACTTCATAATCGGACAGCCCGGCATGGAGTGCATGCTGGTGCTGACCATATAGAATACAGGGCCGACCCGGATGACATCCACATCCGGGACATCTGCCCACATTACAGGATTGGTAATGATCGCGGTATTCAATGCTTTGGCCTCCTTGAGGTTAGTTATGCTTCTGTCGTGAATTGCCAAGCTGCCAGCTTGAACAAGTCCTTGCTGCTCGCGCCCGAGAATACCAGATAGAGTGAATGTACCCCTACGGCTCCATGGACCTCCGTCTTCAGCTCCGTCCATTCTGCCCCGTTCGCCGCAGGCACGGACAGCTTGCCGGCGAGCGGGCCAGCCGGATCATCCAGATGCAGCTCCAGTACACCGCCGGCTTCAAGGCCCAGAACCGAAGCCTGGAACGCTTTTGCTCCCCGGCTCCCGAAGTCCACTCCGGATAATCCGATCCAGCCGCCGTTCTCTATATCCGTTACGATCTGCTCTCCCCCGGCAGTGAGAAATTCTGTCTTCACCCCCGCGCTCCAGCCCATTGTTGCCGCCGGAATGCGTTCATACGGGTTCAGTGTGACAAGCTGCTGCACGCCCTCATAGTCCGCATGAATCTCTTGAATGGACCCGTCCTCAAGATGAGTCAGGCGGTTAAGATGCGTGGAGCGGTAGCCGTTCGCAATCCCTTGTGCCTTGGATAAGGTCTGGGCGTGATAAGCAATATACCAGCTGTCATGAAATTCAAACACCGCATGGTGGTTGTTCCCGGAGACTCCGAAGAAATGTCCCGGGTTCTTCAGGATCGTCCGCTGATATGTCCAGGGACCCATGGGACTATCACTTGTCATAAAGGCGATCTCCCCCGCCGGAGGGCTGTCCTCCGGCCGTTCCCCGTCATAAAAGTTCGAGCAGTAAGTATAGTAGTAGACACCGTTCCGCTTATGAATTCCGGCATCCTCGAACATGAATGGTGCCGGAATCACTTTAGCCGTACCCACTACGCTGGTCATATCCTCACCCAGCCTCATCACCCGGGCTGTGCCCGGCTCTGCGAACTGTCCTTCCGGGACACCGCCTCCGAAGTAAATGTAGCCCTTGCCGTCGTCATCGACCAGAACCGCCGGGTCGAACAGCCAGGTCACATCCGCTACCCCCGGTGTAGAGCGCAGAATCAGCGCTTTCCCGATTGGGTCAACCCATGGCCCCACCGGACTGTCACTTGAGAGAACCCCAATCCCGCTGGCATTATTGGCGAAGTACAGGAAGAACTTGTCCTTGCCGCCAATCACCTTATAAACTGCTGCCGGTGCCCAGGATTGGGTAGCCCACTTCGCAGCGCCCTCCGGTCCGGCCACGGCAATCGCGCCATGATCGGTCCAATTGACCAGGTCGGCAGAGGAGATGACGGTAATGGTATTGATACTGCTGTAAGAGTTCTCTTTCACCACACCGCTCTCATCATATTCCAGCGCGTCGTTGGTCATGTACAGGTAGACTCTGTCCCCGAATACCAGGGCATAAGGGTCGGCTCCGTATCTGTGCGCTACCAGCGGATTACCGTTAGGGGGTACCTTTCCGGTAGCCTGATTCAATTGAGTTGTCATTTAATTCCCTCCATTGTTGTTAGCGATAAGATGGTTATAACAATTAGGATTGCGAAACCGTCCAGCCTGGTATAATCATCGGCCACGCCTCAGAAGATCACCGAATCAATGGAAGCTTTGTATTCCAGCAGAAGGGCGAAGATCTCCGCATAACGCTCCTCCTGGAGCCTCAGCATTTCTAATGTTGGCGCTTTCAAGTCCGTGCGCTTATCCTGATTACGGAACATGGAGATATCCAGCTCCGTAATCAGGATTTTGAGCCCCAAAAGAGGCGTACAGCTCAAGGGCGCTGCGGATTTCTTCAATGGACGGGCCATAGATATTCCAATGGGCCTGCATGCCTATGCCGTGGACCTCCTGTGAATAACAGCATTGTTGGACAGCTATCTCTATCATAGCGAATTTGTATGCGTTTACCATTACCATACTAAATACATGGACCCTAATAAATTAATGGATCCTATCCTTTTTCAGACTGGGCCTGTTCACGGAATGCCACCGGCTTCAGTGCCGTCCGTTTCTCAAACTCTCTCAGGAAATGGTGATAGTGCACATAACCCACACTCTCCACAATGCTCCTGACTGTGTCGCGGGTTTCGATCAGCCGCTTCTTGGCTGCTTCTATACGCAGATTGTGAATGTACTCCAGAATGCTGATCCCATGCTTTTTGATGAAGGCCTGGCCCAGGTACACCGGATTGATATAGAAATGCTCGGCAATCTCTTTTACAGTCAAATGCCTGGAATAATGATCCCGCAAGAAGCATTCTACGCGGATAAGCGGATGCTCTGAGTTACGTTCCTTGTGCTGCCGGATATAATTCATACTTGTTGCCAGCGCGCTCTGAAGGGTGGCTTGCAGGGCTTCCAGTGATTTGGGCTCCGTTCTGAAAAAATCAAGCGAACCGATCCACTGATCGTCCGCTCCGCCGAATTCCTTCAGCAATTCCATGCTTCTCAGCATGATATCCATGCTGGTCATCTGTACAACTCCCGGATCTGTCCGGTTCTCCTTGAACACGCTGAACATTTCGTTCAGCTTCTCCTGAACCTTCTGCTCCTGCAGCCTCTCCACAGCGCTTATTATTTCCTCGAGCAACTCTGTGGCAGGGAGATTGTAGTTCACCTGGCCCTCGCCTTCAATGGCCGAATGCACCGGACCGCTTCCGTCTGAATAGAAATAGCGGCGGGCCGCAGCCCCTGCCGCTTCCCTGTAGGAGACAGGCAGCTCGCGGAGTGACTGTACACTCGGCCCGATGCTGACGGAGCCCTTCACACCGCTGCGGATCAGCCCGGCATATAGCTGCTCCGCCAGCCCGGCCGCCCCCGCCGAGCTCTCCACAACCAGTCCGGCCTGATCGCCGGGCAGGTCAATGAACAGGGCACCTGCCGGTCCGGCCAGCTCCCGGCAAAGGTCTGTAATATTGCTGCTATCGCCCTCCACATGCAGATACGTCCAGCCCGTAACGGTCTCATCCAGACGGTCCATCTGCTCGGCCGCCTCCTCTTCAGGCTCGGCCCAGTGGCCCTCAAGCATGCGCGCAATCGCCAGCGGCAGCAGCCGGCTCGCCAGCATGCTCTGCTGCATCCTCTGCTTAACGCGCAGCTCCAGCTCATCCGTAATGTCTGTAAGCACCTTATCCCATTCGGCCTCTACGACCGGCTTCAGCAGATAGTGACTTACCCCATAACGAATGGCAGTTCTTGCATATTCGAATTCGCCGTAGCCGCTGAGAACGACGAAGATCGGCTGCTCCATCTCAAGGCTGCGCACGCGCCTTATCAGCTCCAGCCCGTCAATCCCGGGCATACGGATATCTGTAATCACAAGATCGGGCGAGTTTTGTACAATCGCAGCCAGCGCTTCCTCCCCATTCTCGCAGGCTCCGCAGATTTCAAAGCCCAGCTCTTCCCAATCCGTCTGTGTCCGCAATCCCTCTAATGCGAGGGTTTCATCATCCGCGAGTACCACTTTATACATGAGATCCCTCCACTACCAGATCCAGGCTCAAGTCCTCGGGAATCCGGATGGTAATGACCGTCTGTTCATATTCGGTGCTCTCAATGCTGAACCTGGCTCTGCCGTTATAGTACAACATCAAGCGTTTATACACATTGCGAAGCCCGACATTTTGTCCGGAATCCTGCTCCGTTTCCAGATGGGACTTGATCCATTCCAGCTTCTCCTTCTCGATTCCCTTGCCATTGTCCGTCACTACGATCAGCAGGCCAGCGTTATCCCTCGCCGCGGACACGTGGATTTCCCTTGCCCATTTGACCGACTGCAGGCCATGCTTGCAGGAATTCTCCACCAAGGCCTGTATGCTCATCTTGGGAATCCGGCATTTCAGCACCTCCGGCTCAATATCCAGCACATATGAGAACCGGTTCTGAAAGCGGAACTTCTCAATCTGCAGATACATTTCGATAAAAGAGACCTCTTCCTCTACAGTAATAAGATCATCCTTCCAGCTTAGCAGCCTGCGCATAATCAGCGCCAGATTGCGGATGACATCCGTGACTTGTTCATACTTATATTTCTTGCAAATGACCAATATGGCATTCAGCGTATTGAAGAGGAAATGAGGGTCCACCTGGCTTTCCAGATATTTCAGCTCCGCCCGTACCCGTTCAAGCTCCAGGTCCTTCTTCTGAATCTCCAGCTTATAGACATCATTGATCAGATTGCGGATTTTCCCGGTCATCAGATTGAAGCTGCGGATCAGTCCGCCGATTTCATCCTTCCCCTCATACATATCAATGCTCTCGAACTGTTCATATTTGACCAGCTTCATATGCTTGTAGAGCAATCTGACCCGCAGATTATAGGACCTTATAATCACAATCATGAGCAGGGTAGGGAGAATTATAGTTAATAGAGCAAGAATCAGTGAGATCCTTAGGGCATGGACCATTTCATGATTCACCTTCCGGCCCTCCGGAGTTCCGACCAGACGCCAGCCCTTGGTGTAGGCTGCACTGCTGAGCGTACGGACAATCTGCTTGGATGGCTGATCCAGGCTTGTGTCCACATTCAGCAGAGCATTGGTGTCCAGCGAGTAGAAGGATTGACCCGATGCCAGCACGATCCGGTTCTTCTCATCCAGCAGCTTGAAATCCAGATAATCACGCTCCTTCTGGAACAGCTCCTGCACATTGTTCAGCCGCAGATCAATCCGCAAATACTTATTGTAGGGCTGGCCCGTAAAGTTATCCAGCTTGCGGATCAGGCTGACAAACACCTCCTGCTGGGGCGGATTAAGCGGGTTGGTCCCCTGATAGGAGGTCAGCAATACCTTGTCTGTGCTGCTTGATATTTTGCGGTACCATTCACTCTGCTTATCCTTGTCTGACAGAATAAAATAGCTGCTGCCATTCTGGATCGTCGGATTGGAGGTATATATGCCCATCCAGTAGATATAGGAGTGGAGATTGCTGTACTGCCGCAGCTTGTCCTTAAGAAAATCGTTATAGGCATCATAATAAGCCTCATTATCCGGGTAGGCATAATCCATCATCTCCATATAGGGCCGGTCTGCAGCCACCGTATTGCTGATCGCCACACATTCATTCACGATCTGCATCAGATCATAGACCACCCGGTCTACCGAAATCCCCAGATTCTCCCTCTCCCGTACTTCCACGTTGCGGCTGATCTGCACATAAAAAAGGGCGTTGATGCTGAGTATGGGGACGAGAACACACAGTAAGTAGATAAACAAAAACTTGTATTTGAGCGGAATATCATTGATGAAGGCAGACGGCTTCCGTTTATGCTTCATGCAGTCCCCTCCTCCCCTTGATTTAGCTCTTCTTGTATACGGTAGGCGTAACGCCGTTGAGCGCCTTGAACTTGGCAGCGAACACATCAGCGTCCGCATAGCCCACCCGGCTTGAGATATCGGAAATACCCATATCGGTCCGGCGCAGCAGCTTCTTGGCTTCTTCAATGCGGTATTCATGGAGATAGTCGTTAAAAGAGCTGCCGTAATGCTTCCTGAACCGTTGTCCCAGGTAAGCGGAATTCACATGCAGAACTTTCGCAATATCCTGCAGCTTCAGCTTCTCCTGATAATGCCTGCGGACATACTCCGTCACGGCAGACACTATCTGGTCCTCCCGCCTGCCGTCCGCAGCAGCTGCGAACCATTCTGCAGCCTCGCACAGCTCCTCCTCCGTCTGCCTCTCCAGCAGAGGCAGGCAGCTGGCCGTATACCGGGACGGAAACCATTTTTTCACCCACTGCGCATAGTCTCCCCCTCTGGCAGTAATTTCACGTAGCAGCTCAGCTTTGATATTGGCCAGAAAAGCGTCGATCCATGAGCTTGAAGCCACCTCCGCCGAGAATATCTTGAACACATCGCGGAGTTGCCCGCTCAGGTGCTCAAGCTTCCCTTCAGTGACGGATTGCAGCAGCGATCTTCTCAGCTCTGCCGGAAGCATCGCCATCTGAGTCTTATCCTGCTTCTCGAAGAAGCCGGTCGCTCCGCCCTCCGCGGCATCCGGCCTGCACAGCTCAGCAGCCAGCGCATCCTGATAAGCCGAATTCAGAGCTTCCGGTCCGTGATGCTGAAGGCTTGCCGTGAAACAGACCGGAGTGCTGTACAAGGGACGTATTTCATCCATCCAGCTTGTGAGCATGGCCGGGTCAAGCTCCGGTCCTTCCTGCGGGGACACCAGCAAATATCCATGCTTCCCGCTTCCTGCAGTGAACGGATAGACGCTCAGGCTGCACAGCGGCTCCTTGCCGCCCATGGCAGAGACCTGCTCACGCAGCTGAAGACTGTCAGGCGCTGTTCCATGGACCAGTATACAGCATATCCGCGAGGCGGGGGTGATCCCAAGGCTCTTCATCCCCTTCTGCCGCTCCTCTTCCGTGTTCTCCCGCATCAGGAGCCGGGATACCGTATCCGCCTGCATCAGAGCCGAAAGAGCCTCGCGCCGTGAGGACACCTTGCGCTCCTTATGGATTTGGTCGGTTACGATCTGCAGCGCCTCTGTCAGTTCCTTCTCATCCAGAGGTTTGGTCAAATAGTTGGATACCCCGTACTTAAGCGCCCGCTTGGCATATTCAAAGTCGGCGTAGCCGCTGAAGATAATAAACTTGGGCCGGAAATCGGTTTTGGAAGCTCTTTTTATTAGTTCAAGACCGTCAATTACCGGCATGCGCACATCAGTTATAACCAGATCAGGACGGGTGCTGTGAATCAGCTCCAGCGCGTCCTCCCCGTCCAGAGCCTCACCGCATACTTCAAAGTTTAATTTCTCCCAGTCTACCAGGAATCGCAGCCCTTCCAGCATAAGCGGCTCATCGTCGGCAAACAGTACCTTAAGCATTGGATCACCCTCTTTATTTAAGTATTTTGAGTTCTGCAAGGCTGACCAGTATTGAACAGGAGAAACCGCTTCGGCTTCACCCGAAACGGTTATATTATCCATATTTTTCTTATATCATTCTAAATGACAATTATTCTTTCACACTTCCCAGGTTCAACCCTACCACGAAATACTTCTGCAAGAAAGGGTAGACGAACAAAATCGGGACAGCCGTAACGATCGTGATCGCGGAACGGATGGAAGCCGGTGTAACCAGGGCCTGCACCTGATTATTCTGGCCTCCCGCAAGCATGGAAGGATCATTGTTCGTGCTCATCGTGGAACCCAGCAGCTTCATCATTTCATATTGCAGTGTGCTTAGCTTAAGATCCGAGGAAGCATAGAGGAAGGTATCGAACCAGGCATTCCATGAACCTACCGCAATGAACAAAGCAACCGTTGCCAGTACAGGAGTACACAGCGGGAAGATGATTTTCCAGAAAATCCGGAAATCCCCCGCCCCGTCGATCTTCGCCGATTCGGTTAGACTGAACGGAAGACCGCGGATATAGGTCCGCATAATGATCAGGTTGAATGCGCTGACCAGACTCGGAAGGATATAGACCATGAAGCTATGCAGCAGGCCCATATTCTTGATCAGGAAGTAGTTCGGAATCAGTCCGGCATTGAAATACATGGTCAGGATGAACAGCAGGCCGATTTTTTTGCGAAAAATATATTGTGGCTGCGCCAGTGCATAAGCCAGCATAGTGGTGAGAAAAACACCGAGCAGCGTTGAGATGACCGTGCGGGATACCGAGATAAATGCGGCATGGTAGATCGTCCCTGAAACAAAGACCGCCTTGTAATTCTCCAGCGTCCACGAACGGGGCCAGAGATAGATTCCACCGGCCAGCGTGTCACTGCCGTCGTTGAACGAAACAGCCATCGTGTGGAGGAATGGATACAGGGTTACAGCAACCACAAAGAGCATGAACAGCGTGTTCAGTGTATGAAACACAACCGGCTCTATGCGGCTTGATCCTTTTGCTACAGCTTTCATAAGGGCTTCCTCCTTTAGATTAACCGCTCTTCGCCGAGACGTTTGGCAGTATAGTTGGCCATGAAGACGAGAATAACGCTGACGATGGTCTTGAAGATCCCTGCTGCCGTAGCCAGAGAATAGTTCCCCATAGAGATCCCGTACTTAATGACGAAGATGTCGATGGTCTGCGAATAGTCTATAGTAAGACCGTTGCCGAGCAGGTACTGAAGTTCAAAGCCGGCATCCAGAATATGTCCAATATTCATAATCAGCAGAATCACAAAGGTTGCTTTAATTCCCGGAAGAGTGACAAAACGCATTTTTTGCAGACGCGTAGCGCCGTCGATGGATGCTGCCTCATACAGGGAAGGGTCAATGGAGGTAATCGCGGCCAGATAGATAATCGTACCCCAGCCTACTTCTTTCCACACGTTGGAAGCCCCGACAATGCCCCAGAAATACTTGCCCTCACTGAGCCACATAATCGGATCTTTGATCAGGTGAAGCTTCATTAGAATGACATTGACAATCCCGTCATCAATCGACAGGGAGGTAGCGACAATACCCGCTGCGATAACCCAGGACAGAAAGTGCGGCAAATATGAAATTGACTGGACGATACGTTTGAAGAACTTGAGTCTAATCTCATTCAGCAGCAAAGCCAGGCCGATAGCCGTCACCGTACCGAGTACAAGATTGATGAAGCTCATGGCAACCGTGTTGCGCAACACCAGCATGAAGGTCTCATCGGAGAATAAGAATTTGAACTGCTGGAAGCCTACCCACTCCTGCTGGCCGAAGGACAGCGCCGGGCGGTAATTCTGAAAGGCCATAATCCAGCCCCAAACGGGTACATAGTTAAAAATAATTAGATAGATGGCAATCGGCACAGACATAAAAATAAGCTGTTTCTGTATCTTTAGCGTCTTCCAGCTGAGGCTCACACCGATTTCCGGATCGACTTTGCTTCTACGGGTCTTCTGTTTCTTGACCTGTTTGTCCAGTACGGCATCAGACATGTAGTATTCCCTCCTGTGTAATCGTTCTCTCCACTCCTATTTAGGAAGAGCGGGAAAGTTCATTTCCCGCTCCGTTTCAAGCCTTAGTGCCGCTTACTTGACGCTCCATTTTTCGATACGCTGCTGGATGCCTTCATTAATCCGGTCTTCGTAGGCCTTGATGTCCAGCTTGTGGATTTTGTCCACATAATCCTGCCATACACCTTCGAACTCTGCCGGACTGGCCATAATGGCTTTGGGCAGGAATTTAACCTGAAGGTCATTCAGCTTGGACTGTGCAAGCTGAGCTGGCGAACCATCCTTAAGCACGATGGAGTACGCCGGGAAGTAGATATTGTTCTCTTTGGGTTCCTTGAAGAATTCAGACCAGGATTTCTTGTTGTACGCCTTCAGAATCTTCTGGTCATAAGGCTTCAGGCTGTCGAAGAATTCCTGTGGCTGCGTACCCGGATCTGCTGCATTTCCGTCGCTGTACGTACCTTGAATTTTAGGCATATAACCGTGCATACCTGTGATTTTGTTAGCTACCTGCCAGCTTGTCTTGTCAGCGTTTGCCCGTTGTTCCGGTGTCCGGTAGAACGAACCGTCCGCATTCACTTCATAATCCTCGCCCTTGACTCCCCATTGGATCGTCTTCTGCCATTCCTCAGTGATCATCTGATCCCAGAATTTGATAATGCGCTCAGGGTCCTTGGCATTGATCGAAATGCCGAAGCCGCGGTTGGTGCCGACTGCTCCGCGGTCACGGTACCATTCCTCAGCACCCGGATAGAGCAGAGGGAAGCCGATGTACGTATCTTCGATTTTGCCCTGGGAGATCAGGGAAGTCTCACCGTCCTGAAAGTTCCAGTGCTGGTCAAACATACCGACGACCTTGCCGCTTGCGATTTTGGCCAGATACTGGTCATAGTTCTGCACGAACGCTTCCTTATCCATCAGCCCTTGAGCGTTAATCTCATTAAGCTTCTTGTAGTAATCCTTGGACATATCCTTGTCGGCAAAAATCTGCGCTACATTGTTGTCTACAATAACCGCTCCGTCATTCGGATGTCCTGACAGATGCTCAGGCGCATTCTGCAGCGGAAACACACGCCAGTCGAAGTTGAGCGATTCGAACCCGATGACATCCGGGTGTTTTTCTTTATATTTGGCAATGATATCGAAATATTCATCAAGGGTCTTAGGCGTTGGATAGCCCATTTCCTCCAGCACCTTCTTTTGCAGCCAGAAGCCTGGTCCCTGGTAAGTCGGTTCAGTAATTTTACCTTGATATACGCCATAGCTTGGCAGTACATAGATGTGTCCGTCACTCTCATCCTTGATCTGGTTCCACACATCGGCATAATGCTTCTTCAGGTTGGGCGCGTACTTCTCAATCAGATCCTCCAGCGGAATGTAAGCTTTGGCATTGATAAGCTTGTCGTCCCCTGACATGATGTCCGGATAGTCACCTCCGGCAATCATGACGCCTAGCTTCTGCTGCAGGTCGCCGACCAGGAATTCCATATTGAAGCTGACCCCGGTTTTTTCTTTCATCAGTTTGAGAATTTTGTTGTCAGGCGTAGGCTGCTGCCCGGGACCACTCATAAATACCGAGAATGTTACCGGAGCATTATCGTCTCCGGCTGCCGCCGGACTGGCGTTTCCTCCACTGGCGTTATCTTTGCTTCCGGTGTTGCTGCTGTTGTTGCCAGAACCACAGCCTGTAAGTGCCAGTGTGAGTGCTAATACACCGGCTGCCGCGGCCTTGGCTGAACGTTTTGCCGTTTTGTGCATGTTGTTATGCCTCCCCTTTTTGGCTAATCGCTTATGCTTATAAATTCTCTTGTTGACATCTCTAATTATACGTTTTCAGAATGCGCTTACAATTCATAAACTATAGTACTTCCCCCCGAAAATTCGATAAAAAGAAAACGCTTGCTTGCTGCGCGGCAACTGAATTTCCGTTCTTTAGTACAGGAGCAGCCAGCGGTTGTTGAGCCGCTCCCGGCATTTCAAATGACTTAATGCACCCGCTGGCGATTACACGGCTGCAGCTATAAATGAAGAACAAGACAGATAGTTTACACCTTTCTCTTGCCTGCGCACATCGGACGGATTGAGGGGCACTTTTGCTCCTCATTTCCTCCTTGTCGCCGACTTTCGGCGGATTGAGGGGCACTTTTGCTCCTCGTTTCTTCCTGACGCCGACTTTCGGCGGATTCAGGGGCACTTTTGCTCTTCGTTTCCTCTTGTCGCCGACTTTCGGCGGATTCAGGGGCACTTTTGCTCTTCGTTTCCTCTTGTCGCCCGCTTTCGTTCCTGAACATCGCCGACTTTCGGCGGAATTAGAGGGATTTATCCCTTTGATTCCCGTGCATCGCCCACTTTCGGCGGAATTAGTGGGAATTATCCCTTTCATTTCCGCACATTGCCCACTTTCGGCGGAATTAGAGGGATTTATCCCTTTGATTCCCGTGCATCGCCCACTTTCGGCGGAATTAGAGGGATTTATCCCTTTGATTCCCGTGCATTGCCCACTTTCGGCGGAATTAGAGGGATTTATCCCTTTGATTCCCGTGCATCGCCCACTTTCGGCGGAATTAGAGGGATTTATCCCTTTGATTCCCGTGCATCGCCCACTTTCGGCGGAATTAGTGGGAATTATCCCTTTCATTTCCGCGCATCGCCCACTTTCGGCGGAATTAGAGGGATTTATCCCTTTCATTTCCGCGTACAGCCAACTTTCGGCGGAATTAGTGGGATTTATCCCCTTCATTTCCGCGTATCGCCTACTTCGGGCGGGTCTATTTTATACGCAGAATTTCCTGCATAATCACAGAAAAGGATTGGCGCAAATGCGCCAATCCCAGCACAATCTTCTATAAATCATCCATTCTGACCGTATCCTGTTTCCGTAGTCTTCTATAATCAGCTACTCTGCCAGCTTCCTGTTTCCGTAGTCTTCTATAATCATCCACTCTGCCAGCTTCCTGTTTCCGCAGTCTTCTATAATCATCCACTCTGCCAGCTTCCTGTTTCCGCAGTCTTCTATAATCATCCGCTCTGCCAGCTTCCTGTTTACGCAATTTTCTATAATCATCAACTCTGCCAGCTTCCTGTTTCCGCAGTCTTCTATAAACTTCTATCCTGGCAGCTTCCGGCTCACGCTTACCGGGTAAACGTATAAGAGCCTCCCGCTTCCCCTATGAAGAAAACGGAATCCAGGCCCGGGCCTTCGATCCGGCAAGGACCGGATACGGTACATGATACCACCGCTTCCGTAACGAGTCCATCGGCCCACGAGAAGTCGAGGGTATAGCCGCCTCTTGCCCGCAGCCCCTTCACACTGCCCTCGCTCCAGCTTGCAGGCAGCGCGGGCAGCAGTCTGATGCTATCCGTGTGACTCTGCAGCAGCATCTCGGCAATTCCCGCGGTGCCTCCGAAATTCCCGTCAATCTGGAACGGCGGATGGTTGTCGAACAGGTTAGGCAGGGTCGAATGCTCCAGCAATGCCCGTACATTCGTGTAGGCTTTGCTCTCGTCCTGTAGTCTGGCCCAGAAGTTAATGATCCAGGCCCGGCTCCAGCCGGTATGTCCGCCGCCGCTTGCGAGTCTGCGCTCCAGCGTAGTCCGGGCTGCTGCAGCCAGCTCCGGCGTATGCTCCACCGTGAATGCGTCCCCGGGGTACAAAGCAAACAGATGGGAGATATGGCGGTGTCCCGGCTCCACCTCTTCGTAATCCTCCATCCACTCCTGAATCTGGCCGTATTTCCCGATTTGCGGTCCAGGCAGCCGGTCCAGCGCAGAGCGCAGTTCTTCGCGGAATGCCTCGTCCCGGCCGATAATCTCGGCACTGCGGACGACGGCCTTGAACAAAGCTTCAATGATCTGGAAGTCCATGGAGGCTCCGGCGCACAGCACGCCCGATTCTCCGCCAGGCAGCTGATACGTATTCTCCGGCGAGACAGACGGGCAGGTAATCAGCCGGCCAGCCTCATCCTCTATCAGGTAATCCAGCAGGAACTGCGCAGCTTCCTTCATGGTATCGTACGCCTGCGCCAGATAATAACGGTCCTGGCTGAACTGGTAATGCTCCCACAGATGCAGGCATAGCCAGGCCGCACCCAGCGGCCAAAAGGACGCCGGGAGATAGGTATCCTGCGGAGCTGTATCTGCCCAGATGTCCGTATTGTGATGCGCCGTAAAGCCTCCGCAATCGTACATCACCCTAGCCGTCACCCGTCCCGGCTCCCGCATCCGTTCAATCAAATCGAACAGTGGCTCATGGCATTCCGCAAGATTACAGATTTCAGCAGGCCAGTAATTCATTTGCGCGTTGATATTGATGGTGAATTTGCTGTCCCAGGCCGGGGTGAAGCTGTCATTCCAGATTCCTTGCAGATTCGCAGGCAGGGAACCTGGACGGCTGGAGGAGATCAGCAAATAACGGCCATACTGGAAATAGGTTGTGATCAGCCCGTGATCCTCCTCCCCCTGCTGAAACCGCTTCAGCCGTTCGCCGGTCGGCAGCCCGTGTAGCTGCGGGTTCTCAGGGAGCGTCAGCGCAACCCGCCCGTACAAGCTGCGGTAATCCGCAATATGACGGGCCAGCAGCTCTTCATAGGGAACCCGGCTCAGTTCTTCAAGCTGCATCTTGGCATGCAGCGCCGGATCGGGATGACGGAATGTGGTTCCTGCGGCAAGCAGCAGCGTAACCGAGCTTGCCCCCTCCACAAGCAAATATTCTCCGATATTGCGGCAGGTGCCGTCTTCCGTAACTGCCTTCAATACGGCAGCGAAGGAGCTGCCTCCGCGGCCGCCGCATTCTCCGCCCATCACCAGTCCGCTGTTCTGCCACTTCTCCGTCTTCTCCAGCATTCTCCAGTTCTGGCGGTTGAACCTGGCCTTCAGGGAGATTGCGTTCTTCCGGTCGGAGGTCAACCGAACCACTATGGCCTGATCCGGGAAGCTCGCAAACAGCTCACGGGTATACCGGACCCCGCCGGTTGAATAGCTCACCCGGGATACGCCGCGCTCCAAATCAAGCTCCCGTCTATAATCCGCAGCCGGCTGCTCATGCCCGCTGAACGACAGCAGCAGCTCGCCCAGCGGCAGATAATGGCGCTGCGCTTCCGGCAGTCCCGTCATCGTCATCGCGGCGAGTTCCTCCGCCTCCTTCAGCTTCCCCTCAAGGATCAGCTTGCGGAGCTTGGGCAGATGAGGCAGCGCGTCTTCGTTGTTGCGGTCACGCGGACCTCCGTACCATACGGAATCCTCATTGAGCTGCAGCTTCTCCTCGGCTGCCCTGCCGAAGATCATCGCTCCGAGCCGCCCGTTGCCGATCGGCAGCGCCTCATTCCATTCCTGCGCCGGTTCACTGTACCATAACCGCTGGCTCTGTTCCTTGCTAGTCATCGCTATTCCGCTCCTTCGTATTTAATCGAGCTCTACCAGTGCCTTAATTACCTTAGACTCCGGATTCAGCCAGCTCTCGAACTGGCCGGTCATATCTTCGAATGAGCAGCGGTGGGAAATATAGCTGTCCACCTCAATATAACCGTCAGTAATGGCCCGAATCACCTGTTCAAAATCCTCCCGGGTCGCATTTCTGCTCCCCTGCACGGTCATTTCCCGCGCATGGAAATCCGGATCACTAAAGGTTATATCTCCTTTGACCAAGCCGACATAAGTCAACGTTCCTCCATGCCCAACCAGGCCAAAAGCACCCTCCATCGAGGAGATATTGCCGGTGGAATCAATGACATATGGCAGGAAGTTGCCTTCTGTCAGCCCGGATAGCTGCTCCTTCGGTTCGCGCAAGGCGCTCACTGTATGCTCCGCCTGCGCCCAGCCCTTGCAGAATTCCAGGCGTTCATCGTTGACATCCATCGCAATCACCTGCGCACCGGCATATCTGGCCATCGCCATCACACCCAGTCCGATAGGTCCGGCTCCGATAACCAGCACTTGATCACCTGATCCCAGACCCGAACGCCGCACGGCATGCGCCCCGATAGCCAGGGGCTCCAGCATGGCCGCCTGATCCAGCGTCAGTCCGTCTGTCTTCAATAGATTGCCTACAGGCAAGCTCACCCGCTCACGCATTCCGCCGTCCAAATGAACGCCGAACACTCTCATTTTCTGACAGCAGTTCGTTGTGCCGCTCAGACAGGCCCGGCACTCTCCGCAATGCAGATAAGGAATCACACTTACCTGATCACCGGCCCGCAGCCCTTGCGGATTGTCGCCAATGCGCTCAACCGTCCCGGACAGCTCATGCCCAAGCACACGCGGATAAGTGAAATAAGGCTGATTGCCCCGGTAGGCGTGCAGGTCTGTGCCGCAGATTCCGATCCGCCGGATGCTTACAATGGCTTCTCCGTCCTGAAGCTCCGGTTCGGGCAGATCTTCCCGGTATACGAGCTTCCCGATCTCCTCACAAATAATTCCCTTCATTATAATAAATCTCCGTTCCGGCCTTGCATCACGTTCCACTCCGGCTGGCCGCTCGGCCAGGTTGCCCCGTCGATAGGCTTCAGAATGCCCCGTACCTCTGCCAGTAATTGTTCATCCATCGGCTCATCCGTCCATTTAATATTGTTGCGGATATTCTCCGGTGTCGCGGTGCTTACGAGCGTTGTCGGAATCTGTTCATTCGCTGTAGAGAACTGGACCGCCAGCTTGGCGATGTCCTCTCCGTTGTCCCGGCAATATTCAGCGGCGCGCTGACACGCGGCCTGGATCTCTGCACTCGCCGGATGCCAGTCTGGCACTTTACGGTTGCTGAGCAGGCCCATGGAGATAGGCGAGGCATTAATTAGTCCCGTGCCGCGGCTCTCCAGCAGCGGAAGGAGCTGAAGCAGCGCGGTGTCATTCAGCGAATAGTGGCAGTAGGATAGGATTACATCCAGAGCGGTCCGCGACAACACGGTCTCGAAGATAGGAAGGGGCAGGCCGGTCACGCCGGAATAACGGATTTTACCGGATTGCTTCAACTCCTCAAGCGCTGGAATTCCCTCTTCCATTACCTGTTCCAGAGAGCCGAATTCAATATCATGCAGCAGCAAAATATCCAAATAGTCCGTCCCCAGACGGCCCATACTCTCTTCGGCGCTGCGGATAATCCGCTCTCTGGAGAAATCAAACTCATCCTGGCCGTAACGTCCGGCTTTCGTACTCAGGATGTAGCGGTCCCGCGGTACAGTCTGCAGCGATTCTCCCAGAACAGTCTCCGCTTTCGTCAGGCCGTAATAGGGAGAGACGTCGATGAGGTTGATCCCCATATCAAGCGCCGTATGAACCGTGCGGATTCCTTCTTCCTTGGGAACATCCCGGAATACGCTTCCCAGCGACGATGCCCCGTAGCTTAATACGGAGACTTCCAGCCCTGTATTCCCCAGCTTTCTGTATTTCATAGCGTTCTACCTCCTGTAGTTTGATATTGCACTTAAGATTTGAACTTGTAGCATCATCGTCACTGCGGTGAACATTTGGACTTCCGGCCGCTTCTGTGCTTTTTGTTTATTTCTTTAGTGCTTCTTACTATAGTGAATTCAACTTGTAAAATCTCACAGCATTCGCTCCAAAGACCGGCTCCATCTCTTCCGGTGACAGCCGCTCCTGCAGTGCCGTGCGCAAGATCTGAAGCACCTCATCATAGGTTGCCGCCATCAGACACACGGGCCAATCGCTGCCGAACATCACCCGCTCCGGTCCGAACAGCTCCAGCACCGCATGGATATAAGCCGTGAAATCCTCCTGTGTCCAGCCCTCTGGACCGGCTTCCGTTACCATCCCGGACAGCTTGCAGCAGATACCGGGGTGCTTCGCAATCTCCGCCATCCGGCTTCGCCATGGTTCTAATTGGCCCGCTGCAATCGGGGGCTTGGCCAAATGGTCGATGACCCCTCTTAGACCCGGAACCCGATCCAGCAGCCCTATGAGCTGCGGAAGCTGATCTGCCAGAACCAGCAGGTCCACGGGGACATCCTCGTCCGCAAGAAATGTGAGCGCTTCTATATATGGACGGGTCAAAAGCAGGCCGGGGTCCTCCATCTCCTGGATCATCACGCGTAGACCGGTGAACTTCCGGTGCCTGCAAAGCTGCTGATACTGTTCCTTGAAGGAAGGACTCGCAAGGTCCAGCCAGCCAATCACACCGGCTATGGAATCCGCCTGCTCGCTGAGTCCCAGAATGTATTCCGTCTCCTCCACGGTCGGCGCAGCCTGTACCACAATCGAGTGGCTAATCCCGTGCTTGTGCAAATGCGGTTCAAGGTCAGCGGGCAGATAATCCCGGAACAGCACCGGAATATCCGGTGTAATCCATCCGTAATCGTCCCTGTCTATCTTCCAGTAATGCTGATGAGCATCAATATACATCTCAGCACCTCCATTCCACCTTATTTTAAACATCCGATAAAGGAATAAAAATAGCTTAAACAAACAAATTTATACCTTATTTTGATATGATAAGGATAAGAATTCATAGCCTTAGCTAAGGAGGCCGCGTCATGGAACCGATCCGCAAGCATTTCGACAATGAATTGCCGTTCTCTCTGCTTCTGGACTACAAGGAGACCAAAAGCCCGCAGCGCGAGCTGCCCGACCATCAGCACGACTGGTACGAATTCATATACGTATACGGCGGCAAAGGCACCTTTTTCATCGATCAGACCTTTTATGAAATGCGCCAGGGGGATGTTATCGTCGTTCCCGGAAACACGGTGCACCGGGGATTCCCCGACAAGGAGGAGCCGGTGACCTCTTCTGCCGTATTTTTCAGCCCGGGTCTTGTTCTTAACCATACCTACAGCGAATCTTATGCTTATCTGAAGCTGTTTGACGCGGCCAAGAAGAATAAGCAGTACAAGTACACCCTATCTCCTGAACACGCCGGAATCTTACAAAACGATATCGATGTCATCCACGGCGAACGGGAGCAGAGCCGTCCGGACGGCGGACAAGCCCTGACGCTGCTGCTCCATCTCACGCTGCTTCACTTGAACCGCTACTGCCTCCCGCAGGCTGCCGAGCCGGTAACCTCAAGCGCCTTGCTGCCGGACTGGTTCCGTGAGGCACTCAGCTATATCAACGACCACCTGGATCAGCCGCTGGAGCTGTCCGCATTGGCGGGGCGGGCGGCGATCTCTCCGGCCCATTTCAGCCGTGTCTTCAAGCAGCGTCTGGGGATGAATGTGACGGATTACATCGCGACCAAACGGATTTTTGCCGCTAAGGACAGCCTGCTGCAATCAAGCTATACCATCGAGCAGATCGCTATGGCCTGCGGCTTCGAGAGCATGCCCCATTTCTACCGTACATTCAAAAAGATCACGAAAGTGACGCCGGCCGCCTACCGGAGAAACAGCAGAACGCATTGAGGGCTTCAAAGTCAAAGGTTCAGGTCTGCTTCCCGGACGGTTACAGCTTCACCCTCATAATTTACAATACAGCTTCCGGCCTGTCCGGCGATCTCTACAGTAAATTGTCTGACCGCCTGCATACCGGCATAATCTCCTGCCCGCTTCCCAATCGTCAAGCTACGGGCCGCTTCGCTCCAGGTCATCAAGATCATGGAATAGGAGCCGTGCTCATAATTGTAGTTATCCCCTTCATCTTCATACAGGGTGAAGGAGACATCCTTGCCGCCGTATACCTTGAGGCTAATCACAGCATCCGGCTGTTCATCCGTATATTGAATCTCCGGGCCAAGCGGAACAATCGAGCCGGCGCGGACGAAGAGCGGAAGTGTCTCCAGACCGGCCTTGGCTTCAATCATCTGACCGCCCTCTATCCGTTCATCGCTCCAGTAATCGTACCATTCCCCGGCAGGCAGATAGACACTGCGCAGCTTGCGGACTCCCTCAAGCTCAAGGGAACCGGGACCGTAATACATTGCCTCCGTTACGGGAGCTGCCATGAAGGCCGGACCGAACATGAACTGGTCGCTGATCGAATGGACCTGCACATCTTCCCGGTAGTCGAAGGCAAGCGCACGGAACAGGGTATAGCTGCGGTGTGCGACGGCTCCGGCCAGTGAGTAGATGTATGGCATCAGCCTATAACGGAGCTTCAGATATTTCACAAGCGTATCGTACATAGGCTCTCCCTCTTCTCCGAACTGCCACACCTCTCTTGGCGTATCCGTCCCATGGGAACGGAACATTGGCAGGAAGGCCCCTAGCTGGAACCAGCGGATGTACAGCTCACGGTATCCGAGATCGGCAACCCCTTCGTCATAATCCCCGTTCGAGAACCACTGCTCCTTCTGCTTCTTCACGAAAAAAGCGCCGATATCCAGTGTCCAATACGGAGAACCTGTCAGGCAGAAGTTAAGGCCGTCAGCAATCTGCTTCCTCAGCGTCTCCCAATTGGCCGCGATATCCCCTGACCATGTAACCGTGCCGTACCGGTGCTGCCCCGCAAAGGCGGAGCGTGTCAGATTAACCACCCGTTTCTCTGAGGTTGCTGCACGCTGGCCTTCATAGATGCCTTTGGAATGCTGCATGGAATAGGCATTGATCAGCCCCGGATCGAGATAACGTTTGGATTCCGAGGTGTTGATCAGCAGGCGCTGCTCCGGTTCCGGCTTCACCGCACCCTTCCAGTCCGCCTCAAACGGCTCGGTGCAATCGCACCACCAGGCATCGACTCCGTGGGAGAACAGCCCGTCATTCGCCTGCTTCCAGTACAGTTCGCGCGCCTCCTCCCGGAATGCGTCATAAGTAGCCTGATTCCCGAGCAGGAAGCCGCTTTCCTTCATCTCCTCATGGTTGGCTCCGCCCGCGCCCATAATCGGCCAGATGGATACCATGAGCTTGGCATTCATGGCGTGCAGGCTGTTCATCATCTGCGAGGGATCAGGGAAACGTTCGGGATCGAAGGTCTTTTGCCCCCACAGATTCCCCGTCCAGGACTGCCAGTCAAGCACAATACAATCGAGGGGAAGCGACCGCTCACGGTACTCCTGCACGGTGGCAATGAGTTCTGCCTGGGAGATGTACCTTTCCTTGGACTGTACATAACCGAAGGACCACTTGGGAAGCATCGGCGCATCCCCTGTCAGGTAACGGATTCCCCCGGTAATCTGATCGAACTCCGGCCCGTAAATGAAATAATAATCCATTTCTTCATCCGCATCACTCCAGAGATAGGAGCCAAAGGCATCATCATGGAAGGTCATGTACGATCCCGAATCTACCAGAATCCCGTAACCGCGCGTAGATACAAGCACCGGAACAACCGCTTTCATATTCTGCTGATACAAGTATTGCTGCCGGCCCCGGAGGTTCATCATTCCTTCCTCATGGGAGCCAAGTCCATACAGGGCTTCACCTTCCTGCCATTCAAATTCCAGCTTCGTATGAAAAGCCTCTCTGTCCAGCCTGCGGTTGATCCCTTCGGCGCGTGCGCGCAAACCATCGGCTCCCTGGCCAGTCTCAACCGTATCTGCCGAAGCATCGAAGACCGTATGATAGACCTCTGTCCGCTCCAGGGTTTTGCCGCCTCTGGACGGCTCCCGTGTCAGCAGCCTGCCATCCGCATCCCAATAACTGAACGCGCAGGTTAACTTGTCCACCTTAATCTTAAGAAGCACTGTCGAAATTTCCAGATGGCCGGAGTGTTCCTCAACCGTCCACTCTACACTCTCCGCCTCCGGGCGGCTCACTACCATAAGACTCTCTTTCCCGCTTAGCTCCGCATTCAGGGTATACCGGATTCTGGCAATGCCTGGCGTATACATGGCGATATGCATAATCCCCTCTGTAGTCTCCAGCCTTACGCCATCTGTACCGGAGTGTGTAGCGATCAGATTCACAATAGTTCCACCCTTCATTATGACTTCCTTTGATTATAATGATATTATTATTAATATCCGTTATCTAGCATATATTTGTGCTTTATAAGCACAATATTGCGATTCGCAGGAGGTAATCATGTACGAACACCGTTACCGTGAGAACAAGCTGCATGGTCAGCCTGAATTCCCGCTTCATATCTACCGGGTGGAGCATCAGGCCCGCGTTCATTCGATTCTACCCGTGCATTGGCATAACGAGATGGAGATCATTTATCTGGCGGAAGGCCGGGCTACCTTCCAAGTCGAGAGCCGGGAATTCACCATTCAGGCAGGCGATGCCCTGATCGTTCACCCGGGGGAACTTCATTCGGGCATGGACACCGTCTCAGGCGGCACCTGTTATTACTCCATCGTGTTCAAATGCTCCTGGCTCTCTTCACCGTATCCGGACCGGGTGCAGGCGTTGTTCCTGGACCCTCTATTGCAGGGGACAACCCGGCTGCCCGCCTTGTTATCTGCTGCAGATGATACCCATACTCCATTGCTCTATCTGATAAAAGAGCTGCTGAACCGCTATGAGCATCAGTCTGCGGCGTATGAACTGAGCTTGAAGGCTCACCTGCTGCTGTTCATTGCAGACAGCCATCAATACAGGCTCACCGGACAGAATCCGGATCCGGAACCCCGCCACAGGCGCGAATACAACCGGCAAATCAGGGAAGTGCTGAGCTATATGGAGCAGCATTCCCGTGACAGGCTGGAGCTGGATCAGCTTGCCTCCGTTGTATCGCTTAGCCGCTCGCATTTCTGCAAGTTTTTCAAAGCCCAGACCGGCATGCGCCCAATGGAGTATTTGAACTATATCCGCATCAGCCAGGCGGCCAGTCTGCTCCGCAGCGGATCATACAACGTGCTGGAGGCTGCACTGGAGTCAGGCTATCAGCATGTCAGCTACTTCTCGAAGTGGTTCAGGCATTATATGAACATGACGCCTTCAGACTACAAGGCCCGTTATTCTTCCGGGGTGTAGCGGTAGTGCGCTTAGCCTAGCTACCTTCATAGCGGCTCGCTCCCTGCTTCCTGCTCACAGCTTGCAGCAACAAAAAGCAGCACCCGGGAACTTCCAAGTGCTGCTTGTGCATCAAGCCATATTCAGCATATTCTCCGGGTTATTCCAGCGTAAACGAAGCAAGCTGGGCGCCGCCGTTGCCGGTGTACGTGAAATACAGCGCCTGAACGCCGTCCGGAATCGCCACTTCCGCAGTGTATTCTTTCCAGACATTCGTGAACCCTACCGGGATACGTCCGAGTGCCGGGCCGTCCCAGGCCGCTTTCACCTCGAACTCGCCGTGGCAATAACCGCGCACCTTAATGGAGACCCGGGTAACCCCTTCACACTTGAAATATTTAAATCCGGCGGTAGCAGAATCGGTCATATTGGCAATATAGCCGGTCTCTTCATCGCCATCCCTGCCGTCCTGGGTAATCTTCGGGAACCGGCTGTCCATCCAGGCACCAATCGGGCCGAAGCCTCCGGTGTACATCTCCTGATCCTTGCAGAACAAATGGCAGGCCAGATAGGCCGGATATTCGCCGCTTCCTTGGAGCGGGCCTCCGTTCGGACCGCAGGAGGTCATCTCCACCTGGGGGATCGTGCCGTCTGCGCGGAATTCAATCCGCTCAATGCAGCCCTGGCGGGAGAATGCTGTCCCGTTGGTATGGCGGTGGTAGAAGATATACCATTCTCCATTAACCTCTACGATACTGCCGTGGTTATTGCCGCCATAATACATCGGCTGGTCCGCAGGCTTATACGTATCAATATGCAGGTCGCAATTGCTTACAATGACTCCCTGATAGACGAAATCCCGGGTCGGATGCTTACTGGTCGCATAACACAGCTCATGCATCGAGATCGAAGAATAGATCAGGTAGTAGATATCCCCTCTTTTGCGGATAGACGGGGCCTCGAAGAACTCATAGCCTTCAAATCCTGTCCCCCCGCTGTAAGGCTGACTCGGCGCTACGAACACAGGCTCCTCAATAATCGTAAGCATATCGGGACCCAGCACGGTAGCCATGGCGCCGTGTCTGGACTTGTCCCCGTATCCGCAGAAGCCGGTGTACAGGTAGGTGGTGTCTCCTTCGGTCAATACCCCCGGATCAAACTGCGGCTCGTCGCCTTCCCGTTCGCCCAGACGCGTACCGTCACCGTAGGTTACATAGCCGTAGAATTCATATTTGCCGCCCGGCTTGCCGCAGACAGCCACCGATACGACAGGAACCTTGTCCAGTACATAGTAGAGATAATACCGTCCGTCCGGCCCCTTCGTCACATCCGGTGCATAGAGGCACATGCTGCCTTCCGGGTTCAGCGGGTCATCCGTAGTCCGGTAGATCACACCTTCATACTGCCAATCGGCCAGATTGTCCTCAGGAGCAGACCAGCAGGCATAGTCGTTCAGACAGAAGGCGTGTCCGTTAAACCGGTCATGTGAGCCATACACATACACTCTGCCTTCAAATACATAAGGTTCAGCATCCGGAATGTATTCACAGGATGGCAGATACGGATTGAATCCCTGTTGTTGCGTCATTTCTGTTGTCCCCCTAGTTGTTCGTTATATACCTGGATATGTCGGGCTACGCCAGCACCGTCACCTGTATGTCCCTATCCCTTTCAGTATAGAGAAGCCGCTTTAGCGAAGTCCATGACATATAGACACCTAAGATTGATCTATCCTTAGATGATTGGACGCGGCCGGACTCACCTATAAATTTCAAGGAAAACGCTTTAATTTCTATACTGCCGGTTATGTTATACTTTGGGCAAAATGCTATCCATTGGAGGATTGTTATGAATTTTTTCACAGAAGGCTCCTTTTATACGGGAAAATACAGAAACCTGTTCCTTGAGAACGGCCTGTCGCCAGAGGCCATTGCTCAGAGGCTTGAAGATACGTGGAACGAGCTTTTCTACGGCGCTCCCGGG
Source organism: Paenibacillus sp. FSL R10-2199 (assembly GCF_038000235.1). Lineage (NCBI taxonomy): Bacteria > Bacillati > Bacillota > Bacilli > Caryophanales > Paenibacillaceae > Paenibacillus > Paenibacillus sp. FSL R10-2199. Next base: position 6,293,003 of record NZ_JBBOBO010000001.1, read on the forward strand.
GTCCGAATCTACCATCCTATGGGTGACGATAAGGGATATATCGTAGATACCGGCAATACCGATGTGCGTACCGAAGGCATGTCCTACGGGATGATGATGGCGGTTCAAATGGATAAAAAGGAGGAATTCGACCGGCTCTGGAAGTTCGCCAAGGTCTATATGCAGCATACGGAAGGCCGTTACAAGGATTATTTTGCCTGGCACTGCAAGCTGGACGGCACGCGGCTGTCTCCCGGTCCGGCGCCGGACGGTGAAGAGTTCTTCGCCATGGCGCTGTTCTTTGCATCGGCGCGCTGGGGCGACGGCCCCGAGCCGTTCAACTATTCCGGGCAGGCCAGAATCATTCTCCGCGCCTGTGTACACAAAGGCGAAGACGGAGAAGGCGATCCCATGTGGGACCCTGCAACCCGGCTGATTAAGTTCATTCCCGAGACCCCCTTCAGCGACCCTTCCTACCATTTGCCGCATTTCTATGATTTATTCGCTCTGCAGGCAGATGAAGCGGACCGGGCATTCTGGAGGGATGCGGCAGCCCAAAGCAGAGCCTATCTGCATAAGGCCTGCCATCCCGAAACCGGCCTGTCGCCGGAATACGCCAATTATGACGGGACTCCGGCTGAACCCCAGCCGCACGGTGACTTCCGCCACTTCTTCAGCGATGCATACCGGGTCGCCGCCAACATCGGGCTGGACTATGAATGGTTCCGCTGTGACCCTTGGCAGGTGGAGCAGTCTAACCGGATTCAGGCGTTCTTCCGTGACACCAAGCCTGAGGATTACCGGCGTTATACCATTGACGGGCAGCCGTTTGACGAGCTTTCCCTGCATCCGGTCGGCCTGCTGGCTACACTGGGTATGGCCTCGCTTGCAGCCGATGGACCGGATGCCGGGCCTTTCGTCAAGCTGTTCTGGCATACGCCGCTTCGTACAGGGGAGCGCCGGTATTACGACAACTGCCTGTACTTCTTCACTATGCTGGCGCTGAGCGGAAACTACCGGATTTATAGATAGACAGGGAACCCGCTCCTGACAGGGGCGGGTTCTTGTATTTGCTATGCTAGTACGCCATGTCTGCCTGGAGGAGAACGCGATGGCCCTTATACACTATGTTGAGTGTAATACTTCACACGCCGGTAATTTTGTTATTGATGTTCCCGAAGGCTCTCATTGGCTGCTTGTTATTACCAAGACTCCAGCAGAGTTCTGGGTACATGGCGGACTTAAGCTCTATCCCGCTCACAATGTAATCCTCTATCGTCCACAGCAAAAAGTCTATTACCGGGCCAGCGCCGGTCAATTCGTCAATGACTGGATCCGCTTCGAATCCGATGAACCTTATATCACGGAATCTCCGCTTCCTTTTGGTGTGCCCTTTGCGTTAAGTGACCCTGACTACTGCCAAAAGCTGCTTGAGCTGATGGTCAGCGAACACAATTTCAACCGGAATTGCAAAGAATCCTCCATCGATTATCTGCTCCGGACCTTATTCAACAAACTGTGGGAATCCTATTTCCAGGATAATATTACACCTCAATATTACAAATTGCTGAAGCTGCGCACGGCTATTCAGAGCAACCCCGGGGATTACTGGACCGTTTCAAAAATGGCTGATTTTCTCCTCATTAGCCCGGGCTATCTTCAGAATATTTACAAAAAAACATTCGGAATCTCCTGCATGGATGATGTCATCAGCAGCCGGATCCGTATGGCGAAGGAATACCTCATTCACAATGCCCAGAGCATTGCCGATGTGGCTTCAAGGTGCGGATATCAGAATGTGGAACACTTCTGCCGGCAATTCAAGCAAATGACCGGGCATACACCGAGAAATTTCCAGAAGCAGGCTAAACGCTAGAATTGGAGCTCTTCAATCAAACCGGTTTATTCGCGGTTCCTGAAATATTGCTGAACAAGGAAATTCATCATGGCCTCCGGTTGTTGTCGGGAAAACTCCGCCTTGTCTGCAAACAGCATCCCGTACGGCGCGTCCGGGGTATACGGTTCCCACCGGGGTAATTCCGCTCCTGTGGAGTCTGGGCCGTTCGGGTCACCGGAACGGATGAAATGGGCCCAATAATTGCACATCTGCCGGGCCAAATCATAATGCTTGCCGGTAAAAGGCCTCCAGCATTTGGCGAGCGTCTCGAAGAAGAACCAGAGATCCACAGAGTGGAAGGTGCCGGGATTATCCCAGCCCGGTATTTCAGCATCGAAATTATAATAGTAAAGCGGAGTTTCGCTGCCGGTGTCGGCATTGGCCCGCGCAGCAATGCGAATCGCATATTCTATTCCGCTAACCGAAGCTCTCTGTCTGGCTTCCTCTATTGGAACGGTCTGATCTCCGCAAAGCTCGAGGAATGTACCGGCATCCTCACCGAACATGTCTGCGGCCAGCTTCTTGAGCTCGTCGAATGTCCCGGCGTCCGGGGTACTAAAGAACTCCGAGGAGGTATGACCCAGCATTACCGGTACCTTCAAGCGCTTGTTCTGAAGAAACAATTCGAACGGGTTGCCTGTCTGGAATCTCTGGTCAGCAACCGTGCCCCAGAATCCCCCGTACTCTACGGCCTTGTCCCGAAGATAGACCGCATCCAGCTGCCGGGCTTCTGCAAGTGAGGATACGCCCAGGTAATTGAAGAACCGGGTACCGTCATGCTCAGCCTCATGCAGATCACTGCGGTGAGGAGGCAGCAGGGTTCCCGGATACAGCTTTGTGAAAATCCCGCTTTCAACAATCGCCCTCTGAAATAGACCTTCGTTCTGTGGTGAAGTGAGCTGGCTCATGACACTCCCGCCGCCGGCTGACTGTCCGCCGATGGTGATATTGTCCGGATCGCCTCCGAATGCCGCAATATTGCGCTTCACCCAGCGGGTCGCTGCCTGTTGATCGAGGTTGCCAAAGTTGGCGGGCGCCTCCGGCGCTTCCGCTGTTATTTCCGGATGGCAAAGAAATCCGAAGGCATTCAGGCGGTAGTTGATTGTCACTACCACTATGCCTCTGCGTGCAATACGTTCACCGTCAAATTCCATCTCAGCCGGATGGCCTACCTGCAGGCCTCCGCCAAAATACCATACGTATACGGGGAGCTTCTCGTCCGGAAGTTTAGCTGGTGTCCATACGTTCAGGTACAGACAATCCTCGCTCATTGCGATGTCCGGTTCTACGGCCCATTCGCGGGTATAGATGTTATTATCATCCAGCTCTTGCCTCACCTGCATGGAGACCGCTGCGAACTGGTAAGCATGCAGCACACCCTCCCAGTCTGCAGCCGGCTGCGGCGCCCGCCAGCGGTTGTCGCCTATAGGCGGAGCAGCGAAGGGTATCCCCTTGAAGCTTGTAATCCGGGGATCGGCTGCCGGCAGTCCCTGGACTGTCCCGTTTTCGACTTTTACTATTCTAAGCATGTTACCGGCTCCTTTGTGAAGATGAATTCGTTTTCATTAACTTATACTTGAAATTCTAATTTACCGCCCCATCTAAAACAATGATCTAAGCCAAATCATATTTGATGTATTCTAACATTCGAGTGAATCAGAGTTTATGGCTCCACAAAAAAATCCCCCAACGGGTAAGCCGGCGCGTAAGAACATCTTACAGATGTCTTCGTGCGTTTGGCTTCCGTGAGGAGATTTTGCTGAGGAAGTGGTTATTCCGGAAATCCGCCGCTTAAAAAGATATTCGATCTGCCAGCCGGGACAGCAGCGGCAGCCGTCTTCCCCGCAGCAGCGTGTAGACCGGAGCGATAATTAGAACGGCAAGAAGAATGTAAACCAGATAGTATCCGGCATAGAAAGTGATATAATTGATGCCCGGTATGAAATACAACAGCGGCAGTACGAATTTTATAAGGGTAAAAACAACAATGAGTGTAAGAATCACCTTCAAATGATCCTGCAAATATGTATTCGTGATGAATAAATAAATAACACTGAGAATGACAAAGAAGTAGGACAACTTCAGATACGGACCCACCAGCATTGTATATTCATAACCGCCAGACTTGGAATAAATATTGTACAGAACTGGTACCGCCGCCAGAATATAGAGCATAATCATACCTAGCTTAGCGGTTACCACTGGGCCGGAATCATGGTTACTGCCGGAAGACAATTTGACGCTCTCCTGCTCCGTCTTCCCGGCCGGTTCTTCAGGTTCTGCCGGCGGCAGTTTAACCAGAAACAATACCGTCAGCACGCTGACAACCACTGTATAGATCAGATTGGTTGGCCGTAGAATCTGCGACGGGTGCAGGCATAGCTGGTACAGAATAGATATCAGCTCCACGGACAGAAACATCAGCACCAGACTATGCCTTCTCCCAAACCATATCACGCATACAACTGCAGCTATGGCTGCTACTATCGATATTAAGCCAGCCATACTACCGCTAGAACTTTGGTTGTTGTCGATATAAGCGATAAAGCTATAAAACCGGTTACTGAAAAGAGTGAACAGAAGCTGCAAACCAAATAATACATACACTATCGCATTGAGCTTACCCGGGCGAACGCCGCCTGTTTCCAAAGTCATCTTCCCTTTCAAATATAAGGATATACGACCTTTATTCTCTACTCCAGACGATTTCTCCTGCTTTATTGATCAGACATGCGGATTGTTCATTGTTGATATTTGTGAACCCTTTGCCTGCTCCGGCTTTGAAATCCCGTACCTCTGAGAAAGCAGGCTTTACGATCACATCACCTGCCACATTTTTGAAGCCGTACCCGCCGTCCTTATAAGAAATCATGCCATCGCCATAACCATTAATTTGCTCGGCACCCGGAATAGCAATAATATTCCCATTAGCATCAACAAGCCGCTGCTTGTAATCGTGTTCGCCCCCGCTCAGCGTCAGCACAATATAACCGTCATGGAACTGCCCTACGAACCCATTACCAGTACTGAATTCAGGCTTCAGAATCAACTTTCCTTTGGTATCGAGGAGACCGCTTTTGCCGTTCAATGCCGCGGTAGCAACGCCTTCGGAGAACGAACTCGCAGAGTCATAGATTGGCTTGATTGCCCAATTCCCTTTATTGTCGATAAAGCCGGTCCGGATGACGCTTTTACCGCCGCTTGTGGTACGTACAGTAACGAGCGCCAGACCATTCGAGAACGACTCGCTATTCTGCAGCCCGGATACGCCTGGTATAACTATTTTTCCACTGTGGTCGATGTAAAAGGTTTTGCCTCCGGCTACCTTCGCGAGCCCATCCGAGAAATCATACACACGGCTGTAGATTGCCGGAATGACGATCTTGCCTGCACGGTTCATAAAGCCCATTTTCACTGAAAAGCCGCCGCTTCCCGTCTTGACCATATCCTTGAACCAGGCCAGCCCCTCATAGAACTGTCCCACTTGATAATGCGGCGTATCTAACACCAGTTCTCCTGCCCGGTTCATGAAACCAGCCGTATAGGCGGATGTCTTCACCGGAAGCAGTTCTTCATAACCAAAGTCATACACCGGAGTATTGGAAGTCCGTAGTTGCTCCTGCCCCTGATTATTAACAAATACCGTTTTGCCCTTATCCATGAAGTTGAACCAATACTTCTGCTCCAGCTGCTCCTGGGCATCGCCTGACACGGGACGAAGCTGAATCAGATTTGTCCCGGGAACTGTAGAGTGTCCTTGACCGCCCATGGCTCCTGCCAGCGCCAGATCAATAAACCATGCACCGTTGTAGTTGCGGGGAATCTGCGCCATCAGCTGCGTTTTCGAACCGCCGTCATAATCGAGCAAAGCTGTTTTGGTGCCCAGCCGGACTACGGCTCTGTGCCCTTCCGCATTCTTAAGCACAATTTCCTTATTGCTTACGGACACAAAGGTATAGCCAAACCGCTCCGCTATCGGGCGCAGGGGCACCATAACCACTCCGTCAATCTCAATTGGCCCCTCCGGAAAAAATAAATGCTCGCCCTGGTCAAACACCTCCCAGCGGTCCGCATGGGCATATGCGCTGCCAAGCCCGAAGAAAGCGGCCAGCGCGAACAAACCCGCTGCCAAAACTGCCGCCAGCCGGTGATTCTGAATAAACGAACGATGTGAGTACATAGAATAAATCCCCCTGTGAAATGCTCCGAATGGATGATACTGGAATCTATTCTTTTAGACGCGAGTATTGTGAATTAGTTGCTGAGCTGCAATACTCCGGATTAGCCTACCCTCTATGCACCTGTGACTGGCGGAGGATAACCTGCTCCCGGTTCGGGCCGACAGATACCGTCGTAATCCCCACTCCCAGTTCTGATTCTATATAATCGATATAATCTCTTGCGGCTTCCGGTAAGCCTTCCAGCTTTGTAATCTGCGATATATCGCATTTCCAGCCCGGAAACTGTTTATATACGGGTTTGGCCAGGCTTAACTTATCCTGGTAAGGGAATTCGTCTACGACTTCCCCCCCGATCTCGTATCCCACACATACCGGAATCTCATCTAAATAACCCAGGACATCCAGGTTTGTAAGCGCTACGCTGGTTGCTCCCTGGATTCTGCAGCCATATCGCGTCGCGACCGCATCAAACCAGCCTACTCTCCTAGGCCGTCCTGTTACCGCTCCGTACTCACCGGCATCTCCACCCCGGCTTCGAAGCTCATCGCCTTTGCTGTCTTCCATTTCCACAACGAATGGCCCTGCACCGACGCAACTGGAATAAGCCTTTGTTACCGCTACGATCTTCTCAATCGAATACGGCGGAAGCCCGGCCCCTACTGAAGCATATCCGGCAAGTGTAGAGGATGAAGTCGTGAAAGGATATATCCCATGGTCAGGATCTCTAAGCGCCCCAAGCTGTCCTTCCAGCAGAATCCCTTCTCCATTCCGATAGGCATTATGCAACAACGCTGTTGTATCGCACAGGTAAGGAGCGATAGCCTCTGCCTGCTCGCTTAACTTGGCTAACCACTCCTCTACCTGAATCGTTGACTGTCCATAAAGATGCCGGAGCAGTATATTTTTACTCTCCAACAGATTTTCCAAACGTTCACGAAGATAAGCCTTGTTGAATAAGCCGGAGATTTGAATTCCAAGCTTTGCATATTTATCGGAATAGAACGGGGCAATCCCGCGTTTCGTCGAACCGAAGCTGCGGCCTCCTAACCGGTTCTCTTCGAGCTCGTCCAGCAACCGGTGCACTGGCAGTACAATTTGGGCTCTCTCCGATATTCGTAATTGAGGGGCCGGGACTCCTCTAACGGTTAATGATTCCAGTTCATGCAGCAGCACTTCGATATCCACAGCCACTCCGGGGCCGATAACATTCACCACATTGGAATAGAAAACCCCGGAAGGAAGCATCCGCAGCGCGAATTTCCCGAAAGGATTAATTATCGTATGTCCTGCATTGCTTCCGCCTTGATATCTCACCACATAAGATGAAGCAGCTGCCATCATGTCCGTCACCTTCCCCTTGCCCTCATCTCCCCAATTTGCACCCACGATTGCTGTTACTGTCATATTCATAGCCTCCAATCCTAATTTGCTTACAAAACTAATGATAATCTAAGCAAAGTATATTAGAATAATGCATATTAGTAATACTAGGTATAAAGAGAGGTAATATGAATGTCTATCAATTTGGAATGGTACCGAGTCTTTTATTGGATTGCCAGAACTGGCAGCTTATCGCGGGCAGCAGAGCATCTTCATATCACTCAACCGGCTGTCAGCCATACCATTAAACAGCTGGAGAACTCCCTTGGTGGACAGTTGTTCTTCCGCACTGCTAAAGGAGTCATCTTGACCAAGGAAGGCGAGGTACTGTTTCATTACCTGGAGCAGGCTTTCAATTTCGTAGATATCGGAGAAAAGGCCCTTGCAGAGATGAATAACTTGAACAGCGGAGAAATCGCAATCGGGGCAAGTGACACGTTGTGCAAATATTTCCTGTTACCGTATCTGGAGCAGTTTCATGCCCTGCACCCCCGGATCAGAATCCGGGTCACTAACCGGACGACACCAGAGACAATAACGCTGCTTAAGGAAGGAAAAATCGACTTCGGTATAGTCAGTCTGCCTGCCTCTGACAAACAGGTCGAATTCTACGAGAGCCAACCGATCCAGGACAGTCTTGTCGGGGGAAAGGACTTTCAGAATTTGGCGGCAGAAGGCCCGCTTGCCATCGAAGCCCTCCATCACTATCCTCTGCTGATCCTGGAGCCGGGAAGCAGCACAAGACGTTATCTGGATCATTATGCCGCTTCATGTGGAGTAAAGCTGGAGCCTGAATTCGAGCTGGGAAGCGTGGATCTTCTCGTGCAATTCGCCAGCAGCGGATTTGGTCTTGCTTTTGTCGTGCGGAATTACATCACCGAGGAGCTGAAGTCCGGTAAGCTCTTTGAAATCCCTTTGAAGCCACCGATTCCTGAACGGCGGATCGGGATTGCGACGCTGCGGGGAGTCCCTCTATCTTCGGCGACCCGGGCTTTCTTAGAGCTATTACCTAGAATGACCTGAATACGTTCAGGCAAATCGGGTAGGCAATCATAATCCAATCTTCCACTCCGTGTCTCCCTTTGTTACGCAGGAAATTACATTAAATTTGTATGATTATAATTTTCATATCTTCAATTAATGCCAAAAGCTGTCGATATACATTTGACACCTATTTTTGCGCAGCATATTGAGGAGTGGGAAACATGAAAGACACACAGAGAAACCTGTTGGGGAGCATGAAGTTGACGATTCGCATGAAATTATTGATGGGATTTCTGGTTGTGGTTGCACTGCTCGCCTTCGTAAGCACCTATGCCTTAAATCAGATCTATGTAATGTCCGAAACCTCCGAGGAAATCGATCAGGAGTGGATGCCGAGCGTCAGCTTACTTGGCATGATGAATGGTGACATTTCAGATGTGGAGCGGCTGGCTCTTGCCGTCATCGTTGAGACGGATCTGAGTGAAATTGCGAAGATGAATGAAGCTTTGGAGCAGCTCAAAGTCAAAATTGAGGATGAGCGCAAACAGCTGTTTACCCTCATTGAGGGCAGTGACGAAGCGATGGTAATGTATGATGCCTTCAGCACCAACTATGATGCCTATATGGCGAAAATGCCTGCCTTTATCGAATTTGGGTTAGCTAACAACTTTGAGGATGCCAGCAGGCTGCATACAGAGGCTTACCCGTTATGGTATACAGCCAATGACACACTCGCTCAGTTAATTGCCATGGGCAGTGATTTATCGGGACAGGCTACAAAAGATTCACTGTCAGAGGCCAATCGTGCATTCATTATCATTTTGGCGGTGACGATTATTTCCTTCCTGATTGCCTTATTTATAGCCTTCTTCATTGCAGCCATGATATCAAGACCCATTCAGAAAATGAATGCTTCGGCGTTGCTTATAGCGAACGGGGATCTAACCGGTGAAACCATCACACTTAAAAACAAGGATGAGCTCGGTACATTGGCTGCCTCCTTCAATACCATGACTGGTAACTTGCGGGCGATGATTCAATCCGTCTCCATGACTTCCGAGCAGGTAGCCGCTTCTTCGGAAGAATTGCTGGCGAGTGCAGAGCAAAATACGAAAGCCTCCGAGCAAATCTCCGAAACCGTCGAGGAACTAGCCTCTGGTACTTCTAATCAGGTGAAGATGGTGAATAATTCTTCACAGGCAATGAGCGAGATGGCCGATGGTTCGGAGCAGATCGCCCTCCTTGCCCAGAGCGTATCCGTACTCGCTGTAGATGCCGCCAATCAATCGGCTGAAGGCAACAAGGTTATCCGGCAGGCAGTGGACCAAATGGGCTCCGTCCGTACTTCCATATCCTCACTGACCGAGCTGGTTACCGGTCTGGGGGAACGCTCTGCTGAGATTGGCAGTATTACCGGGGTAATTAATACTATCGCAAGTCAGACCAATCTGCTCGCATTGAATGCGGCTATCGAGGCTGCGCGTGCAGGGGAACACGGCCGGGGCTTCGCTGTTGTAGCCGGAGAAGTACGTAAACTAGCCGAGGAATCCTCGAAATCCGCGCAAAAAATTACCGATCTTGTCCAGCTGATTCAGAATGATACGAACCATGCAATCCTGGCTGTGAAGGTAAACAGCAATGAAACCGAAGCCGGAATTGAGATTGTTACAGCGGCTGGAGAAGCATTCGAGCATATCTATGAAGCCGTGAACAGGGTCGCTGATGACATTCAGGGAGTAACTGCCGGTTCAGAAGAAATGTCAGCCAGCGCAGATGAAGTGGTCGGATATATAAGCCAGATCTCCAGCATTGCCGGGGAAGCATCCGGCGGGGTTCATAATGTATCTGCTGCAACCGAGGAACAGCTCGCTTCCATGGAAGAGATTGCAGCGTCGGCAGAATTCCTCTCTAAGATGGCAGAAGAATTGCAGGGACAGATCAACAAATTTAAAGTGTAGATAGTCACCATCAAATACTGCTCGTATGGAAAAGAGTCAGAATAAACAATATACTAGCTATACAGTTATTTGTTGAGGTGAATATCCAATGGATGAAATCGATGAATCAAAACAACTTGTATTACAAATCGGCAGTGCCTTGAAAAGGTACAGAAAAGAAAAAAACATGAGTCTGGAGGATTTAGCAGAATCAACGGGCGTAAGCAAACTTACTCTGGGTAATATCGAACGCGGAGAGACCAATCCGACTCTGGCGATGATATGGAAAATTTCAAAGGGCATCTCATTACCGCTGTTGGCTTTGTTCAAATCAGAGGACCCCGTCAGCTTGTACCGGGCAGGCGAAGGGCTCCGGTTTTCGAATGACAATAAGAATTGGAGCATAGAGCCCGTCTTCAAAAATGCCAGCAACGATATTGAAATGTGCCGGGCTTATTTAAACCCTAATAGTTCGTACCATCCTGAAGGTCATCATGTAAATACAACTGAAATTGCAACAGTAATGACGGGTTCTATTGAAATTCAGGTCAATGGAGAGCGTTACACCTTGAATCAATATGATACAATCAGTTTTCGTGCAGATAGTCCTCACTCTTATACCAATAATACGAATAGCGAAACAGTACTCCATATAGCCTTGAAATATGGTTTCTAAAATTCAAAGCCCCACTACAATATGCAACTCTGTATTCCATTTATATATGGGAACGCAGCGTTGCATTTTTGTTTTTAACGAATGTAATAATTTTAAATATTCAGGAATTAAATTCCTTAAAATCGTTAATTATAAAATACTTATTGTCAATTTTAATATATTATATTATACTTTCGTTGTCCGCGCGGATATTATACTATACTGTTCTGGTAGGAGAATGAAGAATGCCGAATAAAAAAAATTCACCATCATCTATTGGGCTGCTAATACTCGGCATTATCATTATTGCAGCTAATTTACGTGCTCCCTTAACCTCAGTCGGTCCTTTAGTAAGCCTTATAAGGGATGACGTTCATATTTCCAATACTTTAGCGGGCCTCTTAACAACGGTACCTCTGCTTACCTTTGCTTTATTATCGCCTCTAGTCCCAAAACTGGGACGGAAGCATGGAGTAGAACTTTTAATCTTGATTGCCCTGATCTTTTTGACTGTTGGTATTGGAGTACGTTCTTTATCTGGCGCTGTAAATCTGTATATTGGAACAGCAATTCTCGGATTCGCCATTGCGGTTTGTAATGTATTATTACCGAGTCTAATCAAACGTAATTTTCCTCACAAAATCGGTTCCATGACTGGTATTTTTGCAATTTCAATGAGTTTATCCGGAGCCGTCGCATCGGGAATCAGTGTACCGCTAGCCGCGGATGCTGGTTTCAAATGGCAGGGGTCCTTGGGAATATGGGGAATCCTAAGCTTCATATCGATTCTTTGCTGGTTACCTCAAATGAGAAATCATACGAAGCAAACAACCCTGACGGGCCAACAGCAGGCTGGCAATGATGTGAATGTCTGGCGTTCACCTCTTGCGTGGCAAGTGACGCTGTTTATGGGTACGCAGTCCATGATTTTCTATGTACTGATCGCTTGGTTGCCTGAAATTCTACAACAGCAAGGCATTGACTTAAACCAATCAGGATGGTATCTCTCAATTATGCAATTAGCGCTGCTTCCCTTTACCTTTATTGTCCCTGTTATAGCCGGGCGTATGTCAAACCAGCGTTCCCTGGTGGTCATCACAACCATTTTACTTTTGACAGGAACGCTAGGAATGCTTTATGGAAGCTCCAATATCATTTTGTTGTGGATTATAATACTCGGAATTGGCGGAGGCTTCGCCTTTAGCTTATCCATGATGTTTTTCGGGTTACGTACTCATAACGCGCATCAGGCAGCAGAACTGTCAGGCATGGCCCAATCGGTCGGATACTTACTTGCCGCAATCGGCCCTGCCCTTATCGGTTATCTGCATGATGCCACAAACAGCTGGAACCTGCCGCTCTTCATTCTGCTTGGAGTTTCAGTCCTACTCTTCATAGTCGGCATAGGAGCAGCAAGTAACCGTTTTGTAGGCAGCAAGTCAAGTCAACGTGGTTAATGGCGGCCACAAGGATGTACAGCACGTAGAACATTAGCTCAAAAAAACAGCGGCAGTCAAGGATATTATTACATCCATGGCTGCCGCTAAATATGCTTTGTAGCTGGTAATCATTGCTTTATCACTCATAGCTACCCAATCCAAACTCCAACCTTATCTTTTTCATGAAGTGCTACCTTTATCATTTCCAGCGCATTTCTTATTCTGAATTCAATAAAGTCTTTAATATAGTCAGTGTGTTGGCTTATAATATCTAAATTATCTAGCAAAATGAGGAATTCACTTTTCAGCTTTTCTATCTCCTCATTAAATACATAAATATCTGTATCTTTTAAAGAATGTACTAATTCACACCCAAGTTCACTAATTAATTCATTTCCCCAGAGCGTTTTTCTGCATGACTCGAAACCAAATAAATCATTGTGTGGTGCTGGTACCTGAGCTTCCAGGAGATTAGTATCTATTAATATACCTCTTTTTTCAATTAAACTAACTGTCAAACTCATCTAGTCCACCCTTTCAGTGAGTTCACTTCACAACGTTCGGCTGTCACTGCTTCCTGATCTCCTGTTTCTGAAGTTAACGCGTAAAATATTTGGTAATCACTCTCAATAATAGACAAGTGGGTGGATGAAATTTCAAAAAAAACCTTCATCTTGATTGTATTCATCATTATATTTCAAGGGTGTTCGCTTAAGGATAACACTACCGAATATCCCGTACTTCCCTACCCACCAGTTATTGTATGGAATAACAAAGCCTACGTAGTTACTGATGACACAATCGCAGCAGAGCGGATAGGCAAAGAAATCGGAACTGTAAAAAGGTACATCGACCCGGACAAATCCTTGCCGGAGCAGGATGGCGATTCAACCATTGCCCCGAAGGGGAGTCCATTTTATGAAGTTGAGGGCCAGGACGAGGCTTCCGTTATCGCTGTCCAGATTGAAGGAGAGTATAGAAAAGCTTTCAGATAACTGCACGGTAATAATCACTGCTGGGAAGCCGCGGCATCGTCAGCCTTCACACAATCAATGGCGACCACAATCGCAATGATGACGGCCTCCATCTCCTCTTTGAATACTTGAACACTGTAGCTATCGCCCCAGGTGAACCACTTCTTGTTGACCTCACCTATGACGGCTCCGCGTTGGATGACCTGAAAATCCATGTCCCACCAATTCCCATGCACCTCAATGTCAGCCGAATCTATCGTATAGCGTGCTTTCAGGAAAGAAAATTCCTTCTTAATCGTGAGCACCTCCCGGCCGTCCACCTCCACAAAAAACTTCGGTAAAAAGCTGAATACCTTCTTGGTAATCAATGCGACTTCCTCATCTGCTGTATTCATAATAGAGAAAGTCTTAGGAATCCTCATAAAGCTGCCTTCTACATAATAGACATCCTGCTCCTGCTGATTCTTCACCGTAAACTTCTCTCTTAGACTGAACACCTTCTGCTTAATAAAAAGCTCCGTCATCCCCGTCTCCTCCTATGTCATAGAGTCTGATTGTTTTCTGAATACTATAAGTATGAGGCAACTATTTAACATTAACCAGCAATGTAGTCATTGACATACGCCCATGTATACAAAAAAAGCCTGAACCCTATGAACAGGCTCAGGCATTCAGGCATTTCAGTCACCGGCCGGGCTTGATGCCTACTTGAAGGTCTCCCTCCAATTCTCTGCGTTCGTCGCGAGATATAACTCCTTCAATTTGCCGTATTTCTTATACGGACAGCAAAATTCCTTACGCAGTACAAGCAGGCAGGCGTTACAGGAAATACAATCCGCCCTGGTGAGTCCTTCCCCGTGCAGCCAGCGGTTAGGCAAATCCGGCTCGGAAATAAGCGGACGGCACAGCGACAGGAAATCGGCGTTTCCGTTCTGCGCGATCTCTTCCATCCGCTCGATATTACGGTGTCCGCCTACCAGGATAAGCGGAATGGAGAGACGGATATCCTTGATATAATCATAATAATACGACTGCTTGGCAAGCCCGCCAATCTTCGTTCTTGCTTCGGGAATCGGGACCGGTGTAAAGCCTAATTCGTCCTCGGACCGGACGAGACAATCCCACATGCCCCCGCTTACCTCGATGGCGTCGACGCCGGTCGTTGCAATTTCGTCCAGCAGCTCCGGGAAGTTGTCCTTGTTAATGCCGCCTTCTACGTGATCGTCGCAGTTCAGCTTGATGAGGATCGGAAAGTCTCCAACTTCCTCTCTCGCCAGCGCAACGATGTCCCGGATAATGTTCGCCCGCTTCTGCACCGAACCGCCGTACCTGTCAGTACGCCGATTCGTATAAGGGGACAGGAAGGAGCTGAGCAAATAGCCGTGCGCCGCATGAAACTGCACACCGTCGAACCCGGCTTTTTGAACCCGGACAATCGCATTGGCGAAATACCGGATGATTTGCCCGATTTCTTCCGGCTGCAGCTCCCGGGCTTTTTTGATCAGAATCGGAGACTCCACAGCCGAGGGCGCGATGCAGTCCGCCGTTACATAGTGATGCACCTGCCGGCCGGGATGGTTTAACTGCGCGATGACGATGCAGTCCGGATCGGTCTCATGAACGGTGTGCGCGATTTTGGCTACCTCGGGAATGAATTCGTCATCGTAGATGCAATATTGGCCCTCCGTTCTTTTGGCCGTCGGCGTTGCCGCCATGGCGCCGGTAACGATGGTTCCGACTCCGCCCAGCGCCAGATCCTTGTACACCTGCAGAACCGATTGCGATATTCTCCCGTCCGTCGACATTTGGCTCTCACCTGTAGCAGAGCGCACCAGCCGGTTTTTCATGACGAGATTGCCGATTCTTCCTTCGGAATATACCTTATAATGCTGCCTGCTCATGAGTAAGTCCCCCATTCTAATGATTCGCCCTCTGTATTTGATTCTCTTCAATTAACGCAGCGATCGCCTCGGCCGGCGGACCTTCCATACGGTACAGCATTCTGCAAAAGGTTCGTACCGCTTCCATCGCGCGCAGATCGGACAACATCCGGTAATGGCTGTCCGATCCGGCCGTCATAACCGACATGCGGGGCAGCCATTCTTCCCACGCCTTCCAGTAAGGGATAGCGTCAGCCGGTCCTGTCCCGTTGTCATCCAGGCAAAAATAAGGCTCCAGCTCTCCATAGAACGACCCGCCCCGGCAGCGGAAATAATAACAGGACGGTTCTTCCGGTGCATCCAGTGGCGCAATAACGTACCGGTCAAGCCCGTAAGCCTCCTGAACCCGAATGCTTTGTTTCAGCCGCTCGCGCCACGCTGCTTCGGACCCGTTCAACCCCCGTGCACCGGCCATCTCTAGCAACTGCTCCAGGAACAACTCCGGATCTTCGTGCAAATAAGCACGGGCCTCGTCCTGATGGATAAGACGGCCCGCCCATGATTTGGGCTCCGGTGATAACGCGGATAAGAGTGCCGAGTTCACCGCCTGCAGCGCAATCGTTTTTCTATAGAATGTCTCGTCTTGAAGCGCTTCCCGGTAAGGGGTGTGCAAATAAGAATCGAGCATGACGATTGTCTGAACGCCCTCTCCAAGCTCTTGAAGCTGCCGGGCAACTTCGTAAGCGATGCGCCCGCCAAGCGAGAAACCTCCGAGGTCATACGGACCTTTCGGCTGAACAGACATGATGATATGGACATAGTACGCCGCCATCGCTTGAATGCCGTGCAGCGGCTTGCGGCTGGACATCCAGCCCCGGGCCTGGATGCCGTACATCGGACGCTCGGCTTCTTGAGCGATCGGCTTGTAACCGCTGACGATGGCGCTTCCTCCGTGAATCCAAAACACAGGACGTCCGGAAGTGCGGTGATTAAGCGCAATCAGCTCGGGAAATAAGGGCCGTGGGCTGGCGGCTTGGCCGGCGGCTTCAGAGCGCTCAGGCAGCTTAATTGGGGCTGCCTGAGCAGTTGCATGCACTTCTTCTATAGGCTCATATACGGGCAACGTGACAATAGGGAAATGTTCCGCAGGGACCGCGGCCGCCTCTGCGTTCACGGCGGAAGCCAGCCATACCGAAAGCTCCCGCAGGCTCGCGTGCGCATGGATATCCTCCAGGGTAACCGGGACGCCGAACCGGTTATGAAGGTCCCGGACCCATTCGACCCCCGATATGGAGTCCAGCCCAAATTGGGTGAACGGCTCCTCCGCGTCCACATCCCCCGGCAACATGTCGAGAACGCCGGCCAAGCTTACCGCCAGCTCTTCCCTCAGCTTCTCCGCAGTTGCGGTTCCCGCTACAGCGCGGGAATGGCCTTCATCTGCAATGCCCGGCAGCAAGGCTTCGGATAAAGGGCGAAGCGTAATGCCGCCCGGCTTCGCGGATGCCAGGGGAGACACTGCGGGCTCCGCTTCCGGTGATAACCGCTGCACCTGGTGACCAGCCACAGCGTTGTCAGAGTAAGAGCGGGCAGCGGACAGCTCCCCGTTCAGCTCTTCAAGCACATTGCCGTGAAATTGCCGCAGCAAATCAAGCGCCTCGGCCTTAGCCAGACGATGCTGTTTCATCTCATTCAACACATATTGCAGGAATTCAGCCATAGGTCCTCCTTTGACGGATCACGTCTCTTATATTCGATTGGATCTCATCGGCCGCACGGTCGATGCTGATGGAATCGTCCATGATCCGATCCAGCAGCTTGCCATAGAAGCTGCTGTCAAATACATCGCTGCTCAAGCCGCTTGCAGCTGTTGACGCCAGCATACCGGGGGTCCCGGTTCCTGCCGTCATGAGCTCCGCGGCTGCCGGTTCATCCTTATGCGGGACCGGGATCGCAAGCGGCTCCGCCGGCGGCTGTTCCGCCTGAGGCTTTTCTGCCAGTGGCTGACCTTGGCTGCTTCCCCCTCCGCCCTCCGTAAACCAATACCGTTCTCTGGCGAACGGATAGGTCGGCAGGCTGATGCGCTGCGGATGCGGGCCGTCGTAGAGCTGTGACCAATGGAGCTGCATGCCTTTGGTCCACAAGCTCAGCAGCTTGTCGAACTTGCGCTGCCGCATCCACTTGCTCAGAACCTCCTGCATTTCATCGTCGGAGCTGAGTGCGGCGATTGTGTCTTTGTTCTCCTTAACCCGTCCCCGGTATAGACCCGGTGCCTCCGAAACACCGTTGCCGAGAAGCTGCAGCACTGCGCCTAATTCTTCAAGTGTTCCGGCAACGCAGGCAGCTCTTTCTTCCATCGCTTCCCGCCCCGTCTGGAGCGTATAAGCGATCCGGCTCAAGTCTGATTCTTTATACCGTCCTTCCTGAATGGCAGACGCAAGCTGCTGCGCGATCAGCTTAAGCTGATCCCCGCTTCTGGCCGACAGCACAATGAGGCACGGCCTGGATGCATCCGTTCTCTGCTGCGGCACGGTGTACGGATTCGGCATATATTCCTCCACGACAAGATGCGCATTGGCGCCTCCCGCCCCAAACGAAGAGATGCCGGCCCGGCGCGGATATTCCCGCCGGGTGCCGTCAATGGTAAGGACAGGCCGGTTCCAATCGGCAAGCTCCTGCTGGACGACGAACGGCGTGTTACCGAACTCGATGCCCGGATTCAGCGTTGTTGCGTGCAGAGAAGGGACGAGCTGCCGGTGGCGGAGCATAAGCAGCACTTTGGTCAGCCCGGCGATGCCGGCTGCGCTCTCAGAGTGCCCGATGTTGGACTTCACCGATCCTAAAGAGCAGAATTGCTTATCTTGCGTATCCCGTTCAAACGCCCGGGTCAATCCGGTGATCTCAATCGGATCGCCAAGCGCGGTTCCAGTCCCGTGAGCCTCTATGCAGCTAATCGTTCTGGCATGGACATTGGCCCGTTTGAGCGCATCTGTAACGACCTCATACTGGGCCAGCGGGTTCGGGACCGTATAACCGTTCGTCCGTCCTCCCGCATTGAGCATGCTTCCTTTAATAACGCCATAGATGTGGTCGCCGTCCCGCACCGCTTTGTCCAGCGGCTTAAGCACAATGGCGCCTACGCCTTCCCCATCAACGAAGCCGTCCGCTCCGGCACCGAACGACCTGCATTGATCCCCGGAGGACAGCATGTTCATGGCCGACAGCCTTAAATAATGGTTCGGAGACTGAATCAAATTGACACCGCCGGCGATTGCACATTCGCTTGTGCCGTTGTTCAGGCTGTCAATGGCCAGATGAATCGCCGTTAACGAGGAGGAACAGGCCGTATCGACCGCCATGCTCGGGCCACGGAAATTGAACAAATAGGAGATGCGGTTCGCGATGGACCAATAACTGGCACCTGTCGGATAATTCCCGTTCATCGCCCCGACATATACGCCTACCTTGCCGCTGGCGCATAGCGTAGCAGGCGTATAGCCCGCATCTTCTATGCTTGCATAAGCGGTTTCGAGGAATAGCCGTTCTTGAGGGTCCATCTGTTTCGCTTCTTTCGGCGAGATGCCGAAGAACAGCGGATCGAACCGGTCGGACCCTTCAATGAATCCGCCCCATTTGCTGTACATCGTCCCTCTTTTGCCGCGCTGCGCTTCATAATAATCCGCCCAGTCCCAGCGATCCTTGGAAATTTCGGTAATGCCGTGTCTTCCCGCCTTCAGCTGCGCCCAGAATTCACGGATGTTTCCGGCACCCGGATAACGTCCCGACAGCCCAACGATAGCGATATCGGCTGACGCCGTTACGGCGGCGGATGTCCGGGCAGTATTCTGCGGAATCGAAGCAAACCGGCTGCCCGGCCGCGGATTTCCGGCTGCGCCTGCAAGGGCCGGCTCCGGCTGTGGCCCTTGGATACCGCCGTCATTAGGCCGTGCCCCGCCGGTCCCGGATTCATCCGGTCCGAGCAGCACCGCGAGCGTCTCCTGATGGGCCGTCAAGAAATATCCGGCAAGCTCTTCGACTGTCTGATATTCGAAGAACACCGTGCTGTTCACGCTGCTGAACTCTTCACTTAACGCATTCGTAAGCTGCACAACCAGAATGGAGTCGATTCCGTAGTTTTCGAACCGCTCCCTCGGATCGAGCTGTCCGGTTGGCATTTTGAGCACCTCCGCTATGCGCCGGCGCAAATACGCAATTGTCTTCTCCCTCAGCGTGCCTGCGTAACGCTCTCCTGCCCCTGCCTTCACCGGCTGGACGGGCAGAACGCTAACCCGATTCTCCTTGTCCGCCGCCTCGCTTTTCTCTTGAACGGGCTTCACCTGCTGCCGTACCGCGCCATCGCTTTCCGCCATAATAATCTGCTGGCCCCATGCGTGGACAGGCTCAGCAGGAAAATGGACCGAACGGAATCCTTCGTCTTCAAGCACGTTCAGCCACATCCCCGGCGATAAACCGGGTGAGCCCGGTATACGAAGCCGGGCGTCTTCATACCGCCACCACCCATCGAGCAGCCCGAAGGTCAGATGCGTAAACATGGATTGTCCGTGCAGCTCGTTCAGCAGCAGCAGGCCGTTCTTTTTGAGTACGGCTTTGGCGTTGCGCAGCGTGTGGCGAATGTTCTTCGTAGCGTGAAGTACGTTAGCCGCAATGGCGATATCGTATTCGCCCGGAAGAATCTGCTGGCCGGATAGCGGTGACTCGACATTGAATAGCTGATAAGTCAGGAATGGATGGTCCGGTCCATATGTCTCCTTGGCATGGATCAGGAAGGCTTGGGAGATATCGGTATAGCCATATTCCTGAATGTTGTCCGCATATGCCTTCAGCTTGCGCAGGACGCCGGCACTCGTGCCGCCGGTTCCCGCCCCGATCTCCAGAATGCGAATGCGGGCGGACGGATCTAGCTGAATCCGCTGCTTCACATAAGCGGCAACGATATCGCCGAGCACTTCATTGAAAGTGTCCGCCACCGGATTATGCTTATAGACGCCTTCTACGAGCTCCATGGATGAATTCGGAAACATAATATCCGTTGCCGGAAGCTTGCCCGATAAAATATCCGGAAGTGCACGCAGCGCCGTCTCCGCGAGCGCAATCTGCGCCGCCATTCCGCCGAAGGCGAGCCATTCCTTCTTTTTGCGGTCCCAGTCGGACCACAGCGCCTCCATCCTGACATTGGCTGGATACAGCCCCTTGCCGGCACTGTCTTGCTGCACACCCTTTCGCTCTCTAAGCAGCGCAATGCTCGCATCAAGCCATCTTGAATACCGGCCATGTACGCCGTTTCCCTGCACGAAACCGGTATTATCCGCTGCCCGCCTGAACATGCCGGACGCAAGCAGCTGCCCTTCGAGCATCCGGCAGAGCTGCGACTCCATGTCCTGAAGCGCCGCATATCCTTCTCCGGTAAGTCCTGCCGTCGCAGCCTCCGGGTCAGGGAGGACGCGGGCAAGCTGCTCCGCCGATTGAACGCTATTGTCCGGATGCAGGAATAGCTGTTCGTCCTGCGAAATGCCCTCGATCGTAAGGCCCCCAGTGGTCTTGAGCAGAGCCAGCTGATTCAGCGGGCCGGACAGAAGTCCGCCGAGCGCCTCCATCGCCTCCTCCGGCTCAATGGAGCCTATCCCCATCTGTGCCATGCGTTCCTGATAAGCATCGGAAGCAACGACACCAACCCCGCCCCAGTAACCCCAGTTCATCGTTTTGACCGGGTAAAGCGAGCGGGCGGCAAGCTGATGCGCATAAGCATCCATGAATGTGCATCCGGCGGCGTAATTGCTTTGACCCGCCGATTTCATGAAGGCATTCATGGACGAGAAGAACAGAACGAAATCGGGCGTTTCCCCGGCGAGCAGCTCCGCCATATTGACGCTTGTATCGACCTTGGCCGCAAGCGCGGACCGAAAACGGGCTTCGTCCATGTTCGCAAGGCTTTGGTCCGCCAGCACGATGGCCGAGTGAACAACACCGTCAATGCGGCTGAACCGTTTCTTCGCCGCGTCGTAGGCAAGCTGCAGGGAGCTGCGGTCGGATGCGTCCCCGGAAATATAGACAGGTGCTTCACCGAAGGCACCCAGCCGGTCAAGCTTCACCTGGATCAATTCATCCTTCTCGCGGCGTCCGATCCAGACGATATGCGCCTGCCAGGTGCGGATCATATATTCGCTCCATACCTCGCCGATGCCGCCGGCTCCGCCGATCACCACGTAGACGCCACCTTTTCTGTACAAAATCCGTTCCGGGGTATTATTGTTACTCCCGTTGACCGGAATGAGCTTCTGGCGGAACCACTCGCCGCTTCGGTAAGCCCAGGCGTTGCCCTGCCGGTCTGCGGGCAGCGACAATAGCTCCTGAAGCGGCCACTGACCGCCGGACTCCAGATCGATTAGCCGTACGCTCCAGTTCGGATATTCTTTGGCGAGCGAGCCGATCAGCCCATGCACGCCTGCGTGTGCCGCATCGGCCTCTTCTCTCCGGCCTACGCTCTGCGTGTGTCCGGTAATGACCGTCCAGCCGGTCTTGCTGCCTCCTCCGCCTGCAAGCAGTACGGCCTTGATCAGCTTGAACAGCTGGAAGACGCCGGCTTGCTGCGCGCGGGTCAGTGAAACACCGGGCAGCGAGCCGTCGGCAGCATCCGGCGCAATCCAAACGATATGCTCCGGCATCCCTCCGTCCGCAAGCCGCCGGGCGATCTCTTCGATCGTATCCTCCGGCTGGAACCTAAGTGATTGCGCGTGTGGAAGCAGCTGTTCCAAAGCCGAACTGTTCTTAGGACCGGCATCGCCGACAATCGTTATGCGGCTGTCAGGCTTCGGCCACTCCTGAACCCGTTCGACAGGCACGGTGTCCCATACGGGGTGTAACGTCATAAGAGCGGAATGAGTCTGTCTATCCGCTGCCGCCGTTGCCATAATACTCTGCTCCGTCCGTACAGCGGTTACGGCATAGCCATCCATCCCCCTTACCGAATAGCCCTTCAGACTTGCAATAACACCACCCTGCTCATTGCACAGGTCAATGTCCATCTTCCGTACTTTGCCGCTGGCCGTGTCGCCCCCGCTCCAACGGACATAAGCCCATACGACGGAGGAGTAACGGCCGTAAACGGTCAACTCCTCAAGTGTAAACGGAAGCATCGGCTTCAAGCCGGCGTCCTCCTGCCCGATGCCGTCCATCAGACCGATCGCAGCTTGGAACGCCGCGTCCGTCAAGCTCGGATGCAGAATGAACCGGTCCGCCGAAGGGATGGCCGATGCAGGAAGAACCAGCTTCGCAAGCGCGCGCCCGTCACCCGCATACACGCAATCAACAGCCCTGTGGGCTGCGCCGTACTCAATCCCCATCCTTTGGAACGCCGAATAACAATCATCGGCCGTCAGAACGCGAATGCCGCACTTTGCGCGCAGGGACGCCAATTCCAGTGCAGGAGCAATTTCACTGCCGCTCCATTCCGCACGTCCTTGGCTATAGATGTTATCCCCGCTTGCTCCTGCATTGCCGCCGTAGATCTCGAATGCGATGTCCCCGCTCTCCTGCGGGCGCAGCCCGATATGAACGTTCGACGTCCCTTCGCTGATTGTGCAAGGTCTCACCCAGACCACCTCCTTCAGCCGAAGGCCCACCGGAATGCCTTCACTCCTGCCGCTGGCTTGGGCCGCAGCATAAATGGCCATCTCCAGCTGCGCCGCGCCGGGCAGCACCTTCTGCCCCCTGACGACATGATCGGCAAAGAAAAACTCGGTTCCCGTAAAGGCCGAGCTGTAACGCTGCTCCGAGAAGTCGGATGTATTGGCGTACAGCAGCGGATGCAGCAGCTCACCGGCAGGAGCAGCAGACCCGCTTCCCTCGCCTGCGGAGCCGGTATGACCGCCTCCCGCATCCGCCCCCGGCTTCGGAGACCAGTACCGGTTCTTGGCGAACGGGTATAGAGGGAGGGCAATCCGCCGAGGCTTCCGTCCCTGGTACATGCTGCTCCAATCGACCGAAAGCCCTTGCACCCACCAGTCGAGCAGCTTCGTATACTTTCTTTTGGCAAGCCATGCATCGACCGTGTGCTGCAAATCCTCATCTGCCGTTAAGACGGCCGCTGCGCCGTCATTAATTCTTCCCCGGCCGTAGAACAGATCCCCGGTCGTACGGTCTCCTCGCAGGTAAGCGGCCAGCTTGCTCTCAACCTCGCCTATGCTGTCTGCCAGAAGCGCGAGCCGTTCCTCCATCGCCTCCCGGCCGGTCTGCAGCGTATGGGCTATACTGGCCAAGTCGGCATCGGTGAACGCTTCTTCACGAACTGCATCCAGCAGCGCCTGCGCAAGCGCACGCAGCCGTTCCTCGTTCTTGGCGGACAGCACGATCACCGCAGGCAGCGGATAAGCCGCCGCGGGATCCGCACCCGCCTCTGCGGCAGGAATATATTCCTCTACCAGCAAATGCGCATTGGAACCCCCGGCCCCGAAGGACGATATACCCGCCCTGCGCGGGTATTCCCGCACCGAGCCGGACTCACGCAGGACCGGCCTCTTCCATTCCGCCAGCTCCCGCTGCACGACGAATGGCGTTGAGGAGAAATCGATGTTCGGATTGAGCACGGAGGCATGCAGGGACGGCGCCAGCTGCCCATGCTTCAGCTGCAGCAGCACCTTCGTCAAGCCGGCAATCCCGGCCGCGCTTTCGCAATGGCCGATATTGGACTTGGCCGAGCCGATGGCGCAAAATGCCTTATCATCCGTATATGCCGAGAACGCGCCCGACAAGCCAGCGATTTCTATGGGATCGCCGAGCGATGTCCCGGTACCGTGAGCCTCGATGTAACTGACCGTTCTCGGGTCGAAACCCGCCCTGCTCAGCGCCTGCTTGATCACTTCAGCCTGGGCATTGGGATTCGGAACCGAGTACCCGTTCGTTTTGCCGCCGTGATTGATTGCACTTGCTTTGATCACGCCGTAAATCCGGTCCCCGTCCGCAACCGCTTCGGACAACGGCTTGAGCAGCACCGCGCCGACGCCCTCCCCGGGCACGTAGCCGTCGCCGCCTTCGCCGAAGCTTTCGCAGCGGCCCTTGCTCGACACGAATTTCCCCTGCGCAAGCATCAGATATTTGTTCGGATGAAGCGACAGGTTGACGCCTCCGGCAACGGCTACGCCGCACTCCCCTTGCTGGATGCTTTGGCAGGCCAGATGAATGGCGGTCAAAGACGAAGAGCACATCGTATCGACGGCTATGCTGGGCCCCTGGAAGTTATACCAATAGGACACCCGGTTCGCAATCGAAGACGGGCTGCCGGCGTAAGCGATTCTTCTGCCCGAAAGCTGCTCCTGCGCCCCGTACAGCTGGTACTCCTCATACATGACGCCGGCATAAATACCCACCGGAATCCGGCGGTTCAGCTTCCGGTTGAACGCAACCGATTCCCTCGTATAACCAGCGTCCTCCAGTGTATGGTAGACGCATTGCAGAAACAGCCGCTCCTGGGGATCCATTACTTCTGCCTCCAGGGGCGAAATCTGGAAGAACAACGGATCGAACTGATCCATCCCGTCCAGGAAACCTCCCCATTTGCTGTAAGTGGTGCCCAGCTTGTTCTTATCTTCGTTGAAATAAAGGGAGTGATCCCATCTTTCCGGCGGGATCTCCGTAATGCAATCCCGTCCCTGCTGCAAATTGCGCCAGTATTCCGCCACATCCGGCGCTCCCGGGTAACGTCCCGCTATGCCGATAACGGCAATATCGATTGGACCGCCCTGCCCGTGCTGCCTTAATGACGGGGAAGGGGTGCCTGAAGCCGCCAACGCCGGTGAAACCCGGGAACGGGGCTGCCTCCCTGTAGAAGGCCGGATAAGCCCGGTCACCGGAGGTGCTGTCTTGGCAGCAGCTCTGTTATCGTCCGCAGGTGGTCTGCCGGAGCCCAGAAGCTCCTTCAGTTTGGCTTGATGCGCCCTGAGGAAATAGTCCGTTAAGGCAGCAAGGTTCTGGTATTCAAAAAATAACGTTTTGGACAAGGGGCCAAACACTTTCTCCAGTTCTCCGGTCAGATCCATCACCATAATCGAATCGATCCCGTACTTCTCCAGCGGGACATGCTCGTCGATCCGGTGGGACGGCAGCTTGATCGCAGACGAGAGCAGCTTTTTAAAATATTGGACCGCCTGCTCCCGGAATGCGGCCGGCAAGTCGGCAGGCGCGGAGGAAACCCCTTCCGCATGCACTTCAGGAGCCTCCAGTGGTTCAGCTTCCCTTGGAGTAGGCATACGTTCCGCTAAATGCTCTGCCAGCTGGCGAATGGTCGGATATTCAAGCAGTTCGACTGGCGTTACCTTGAACCCGACGGCCTCGCCTATGCTCACTGCGGCAGTTTGCATCTGATGCGCATCGAAGCCGAATTCGTCCCAATCGGTATCGATATGAATCTCGCTGCCGGGGACGGTGAGCAACCCGGATACGGCACGGACTGCGGCAGCGAGAATCTTCTGCTTCGTATCGCCATCCGTATTCCGCTTCACAGGAGCTGGTGCCGGGGACGGGATAGCCCCAACCTTTGAGCTAGCCGCCAGCTTGTGCAAGGCGCTCCGCAATTGTGCCGGCTTGCCTTGGACGACCATGACCTGGCTTCGCTCTGAAGCGAAGGCGCGATAAAAGGCGGAGAAGCCGCTGTCCGTCTGAAGCGGCACGAAGCCGAACGTATCCTGGAGCCTCTTCACCGTGCTTTCGCTCACGCTCATCCCGCCGTCCTTCCAAAGCGGCCAATTGATGGACAGCGTGCGGCCTTGGCGCTGCCCGGCTGCCGCCAGCTCGCTGCGGTATGCAGCGAATGCATCCATATAGGCATTGGCTGCCGCATAATCGGCTTGACCGGCGTTCCCCCTGCTGCCCGCAGTGGACGAAAACAGCACAAAAAAGTCTAGCTCGAGATGGCGGGTCGCCTCATCCAGATAGGCTAAACCGGTTACTTTAGGAGCCAGTACGTCCGCAAGCTCCTGTATGCCCTTATTCACGATCAAGCTGTCACGCACGATTCCCGCACTGTGGATAATACCGTGCAATTTGCCAAAGCGTTCCCCGATATCCCGTATAAGGCCGAACATGGCCTGCCTGTCGTTCATATCGGCCTGCCGGTATTCTGCCCGGACGCCTGCGGCGCGAAGCTGCCGGAGCTGCTCCTCCTTATCCGCATCGAGCGGAGACCGTCCGGTCAGAACAAGCGTTGCCTGCTTGGCCTGCCGGCCTGCCTCCCTGGCGAATAGCCGGCCGAGGCCGCCTGTGCCGCCTGTAATTAAGTACACTCCATTCTCTCTCCACGGCTCAGCCGCAAGCCCGCCGGATGCTTCAAGCTCATCCCAGCGCAATACATAGCGGATGCCGTTCTGATAGCGGATTCTCGTGTCCTGCGGGCTTCCGCCGTCGTTCTGCAGCTGAATGGCGAAGTCCGGAGCACTGCTTCCGGCTCCGGCTTCCGCTTCGATCAGCTGAACGGCAAGCTTCGGATGCTCCAGGGCGGCCGTCTGCAGCATTCCTGCCAATCCAGACAGCAGCCGCTCTTCGCCCTTGCCGGAGATGATGAGCTGCACCAGAGCCGAGCCGATGGAAGAATCGTTCGCAACGGCTTGCAGCTCGTTCAGTGCCAGCGCTGCGTACCGGCCGAAACGCAGACAGGTTTCTTCCTCCGCAGCAACCAGATTGCAAATGCGCCAGCGGCGGCTAAGCGGCCTGCCGTTCCAGCAAGCATCCAGGCTGTCTGCCAGCTCTTGCTGCCCGCACAGCATGACGAGATGAAGATCGAACGGTGCCGTTCTGCTGCCTTGATCGGATTGGCCCGCTGTTTGCCCTTCCCAGACGGGCTCAAGCAGCAGCGTTTCCATTGAATCTTCTTCCGCCGGGTGATCCAAAGCACGAACGGAGAAACCTCTGATCTTCACGCATACGGCTCCTTGTTCATCGCATAGGTCGGCATCAAGCTTCCGAACGCCGCCGTACACCTCTCCTTCACCTGAGCGGATGTACACCCACATCGACGAAAGGCATGGACTGATCACCTCCACGTTCTCCACGGCAAAGGGGAGAAGCGGGCGAAGGGGCGCCCGACTTTCTTCCCCGATCAGCAGCCCGAGCGACGCCTGTAAAGCGGAATCCAGCATGCCCGGATGCAGAACGAAGGCATCGCCCGTTCCCCATACCATTTCGGGAAGCTTCAGCCTGGCAAGCACCTGTCCCTTGCCGATATACATTTCTTCCAATCCCCGGTGGGCCGGGCCATACCGGATTCCCATCGCTTCGAACCGATCATAGCTTTCGGAGGCAGTTATCCGCGCTGTACCACATTGCGAGCGGATCGCATGCAAATCGATCACGCTCCGCGCTTCGGATGAAGCCTCCAGCATCAGCCGGCCTTGGCTGTGTACGGCCGCAATGTCCCCGGATTCGGCTGAGGAGCCGGTGATCTCGAAGGATACGCTGCCGTCCTCTTCCGGATACAGCGTGATATGAACGTGAACAGGCTCTTCCCCTGCGGCGAGAGGACGGGACCACGAGACATGCTGAAGCCGGATTCCTGCCGTTCCGGCCCGAAGCGATTGCTGTGCGGCAGCATCTGCCGACTTCTCCAATGCGGCCCGGGCCATTTCGAGATAGGCCGATCCCGGCAGGAGCCGCTGGCCGCTGACGACATGATCCCTGAAGAAAAACTCGTCCCCCGTGAACACGGAGGTGAATTTCTGCCCGGCAAGATCGGACGTATTGTGCTGCAGCAAAGGATGACCCGGCGCTGCCGGACCAAAGCCTTCCGCCAAGCGTGTGCTCAAGACAGGCTTGATGTCAGGAATAGCAAACCTTTCCCGGGCAAAAGGATGTGTCGGCAATCCCGCCAGCCGCTTGGCGGCCGTTTGGCGGTACTGGAGGACAGCCTGTCCCACATCGGTTCCGCCAACCCACAGCTCCGCCAATTTTTTGTATTTCCCGCCCGTCAGCAATTGCTGCAGGAATTGTCTGCCTTCCGCCGTGTCGGCGAGATCAGTGCCTTCCTTCTTGCCGGCCACTCCGGCATAGCAGCCCGTTGCCGGTGCCGGTGCAAGCCGCTGCTCCACGGCCAGATCCTCCAATTGCTGCGTAAGCTTGGCTACGCTGCCGGTTACGGCCGCAAGCCGGTATTCCATCGGGGTTCTGGCTGCTTGATACGTATACAGGAAGCTCCCGATGTCCACGTCAGTGTGTGAACGTAAATACGCATGCACAGACCGGGCGTACTCCCGCAAGCTTGCCTCGCTGGCCGCAGAGAGCATGAACAAGCCTTGTTCCACGGCAGCCGGCCTGTCATACGCCAACGGCACGGCTGCTTCATGCGCCTCAACGACGAGATGCGCGTTCGTGCCGCTGAAGCCGAACGAGCTTACCGCAGCGAGCCGCGACGATTTCGCGTTTAGCGGCCATTCCTGCAGACATGTGTTCACGTAGAAAGGACTGCCTGCGAAATCGATATGCTCATTCTCTTTGCGGAAGTGGATCGAAGGCGGCATCTGCATATGCTTGAAGCTAAGCAGCACTTTTATTAAGCTAAGCACGCCTGCGGCGGCGGTCGTATGCCCGATATTGCCTTTCAGCGAGCCGATGGCACAATACTGTTTGTTCGATGTAAATTTGCCGAACGCATGGCTCAGCGCGTGAATTTCAACCGGGTCGCCCAGCTTCGTAGCCGTTCCGTGCGCTTCCGTATATTGAATATCCTCCACGTTGATTCCATACCGCTCATACACCGATTGCTGCAGCTTGCTCTGGGAGAGGAAGCTCGGCGCCGTAATGCCTGAAGTTTGACCGTCCTGGTTGGTGCCGCTCCCGCGAATAATCCCATAGATCGAATCGTTGTCGCGCAGGGCGTCCTCAAGCCTTTTTAGAATGACGATGCCTGCGCCGTCACCGACGACGATGCCATCCGCATCGTTATCGAACGGGCGGCACATTCCCGTAGGAGACAGCATGCCGGCATTGTTCATGAACAGAAAGGCACCGGGATGGGTATAGATCGTTATTCCGCCGGCAATGGCCAGATCGATAGCGCCATTCCGCAGCTTCTCACAAGCAAGGTCGATGGCGACCAGGGAAGAAGAGCATGCCGTGTTGACCGCAAGCGCCGGACCTTTGAGATCCAGGCAATACGCAATGCGGGCCGCCATAATACTCGTGTCGGTGCCCAGCATAGTATGGTGGGAGTAATCCTGCGCGGAGGGATACCCCATCGAGCCTATGAACGTGCCGACCTGTCCGCCCTGGCGGGCATATCCGGCATCTTCCAGCGCCCGGTAGCATTCCTGCAGAACGATGCGCTGCGCCGCATCCATCGCTTCCGCTTCTTTGGGCGATATATTGAAGAACAGCGGATCGAAGTGCTCGATACCGTCCATAGCGCCATACCGGAGGGGCACAGGCGAGGAGGAATGCGCTTGGATGTAAGCGATCCACTCCGGATTGTCCATCATCCGGGTGCAGTCCTTTCCTTGCGAAACGATCTCCCAGAACTCGTCTTGATTAGCAGCCCCGGCGGTCCGGCACGACAGCCCGATGACGGCGATCCGGCCGGAGACGGACCCTGCAGGGTCCGCCTCCGGCGGCCGGGATACACTCCCCTGTTGCTGCGATTGCTGCACCTTCTCCTCGCGGGAAGGTACACCGGCAGGCATTC
The DNA here is from genome assembly GCF_038000235.1 of Paenibacillus sp. FSL R10-2199. Classification (NCBI taxonomy): domain Bacteria; kingdom Bacillati; phylum Bacillota; class Bacilli; order Caryophanales; family Paenibacillaceae; genus Paenibacillus; species Paenibacillus sp. FSL R10-2199. Next base: position 6,322,986 of record NZ_JBBOBO010000001.1, read on the forward strand.
CGGCCGGTCCGGGAACCGGAACGAAGTCCACCGCGGGACCCGTTATTTTTGCCGCGTATTCTGATGGCACCTTCGTTACCGGCCCGGCGGACGGCAGAGCACCGCTTGCGTGCAGCTGCCCGGCGACATAAACGGCCAACGCTTCGAAATGATGGCATTCGACGAGAATGCTGGTCGGGAGTGACAAATCGAAGCGGACGTTGATTGCTTCCAGCAATTCGACCAAATTAACGGACGAGATGCCAAGCTCCTTCAGCGATTCCGCCTCCAGCAATTCTTCCCGGTCCAAACCAAGGACCTGCCCGAATACGAGCACCAAGCTTTCTCTAACCACATCCAGCCTTTCTTCAAGTGAATCCGGCCTATTCCCAGAAATCATAAGATTGCTCCCTTCAACGGTCTCTCCTGCTGCGTTATAGACGTCGGCGGATAGCTCTTCTGCCCGAGATGCTTCATTTCGTTCAGCGCTTCCGCGTACGGGGTTTTGTGCGCGATTCTGATTTCGTTGAACGATTTCAGCTCCGCTTCGGTCATCGCCGTCTCCTTGCAGAGCTTGAACAGGCAGTAGCTGGTCCAGCCCCGCTCGAGCGAGATGGCGTTATTGGCGTAGCTGCGCAGCGAATCACGCGCGACCGGAACTAATCCTTCCGTGTTCCGCTCGCAATCCGGATCGTACAAATAATTGGCGACCCGGGACGAAACGTCGATAATCTCCTCGATAGCCAGGCCGCAGTGCGCCATCACGCCGGCCCATTCCGCCGCAGTCGCAATCGCAATGCCAATGTCCGCATCAACGATCGGCCCGCGCAGATTCGCGATGAAATCCATCAGCAGCACTTGGCCGTCTTCCGCCAAGGAAGCGGCAATATTCGCGAACAAGGCGGTTTTGTCCGGGATGTGGCAGCACACCTCAATCCCGATGACGAGATCGTAGCAGTCAGGGAAGCGGTCAACCGCGCTGTCCCGGTGATAAATTGCTGCACGGGAGCTTAGATTCAGCCCTTCAATCCGTTTGTTGCCCAGCTCCGCCTGTCCCTTCGAAATGGTATACCCGTGCGCCTGGATATCTGGATACAGCGAAGCGATTTGAATGACATCGGTACCATGGCCGCAGCCGATATCCAGTACGGAGCGGACACGGCGGAAATCCGCTTTATAGAACAATACCTGCCGCAGTTCGATCTGTTTATCCTTGACAAGGGCTGCTTCATCCGGATACCGCTCCGGATTCAGCAGCACCCTGCTCATCGAGAAGCCGGGAATCCGCGATTCGAACGGGCAAAACGTTAAATATTCCTCCTGAAATTCCGCCGAGCGGTCGACGGTGTTGAACGAGTACAGCTCCGCCGCCTTATTGCCGCCGTCCGGCCCCGAAGGAGGCAGGCTTACAGCCGTATGCTGAACGGATACGTTACGGTTCTCTTGCGGCCAACATTTTCTTCTTCTGAAAGGATACCCCGGAGCTGAAACGATTCTGGCGCTTCCGGCTTCGTACAGTTCTGCCCACGGAACCTGCATCCCCCCGGCCCAAAGCGAGGCGAGCTGTAGAAGGTCGTGCTCCCTCACCGCCTTACCGGCTGTCCCGGCAGTGGCGGATGCAGGCGTCTGATGTCCGTGAGTTCCCGAACTTCCGCCATAGATGGCAAGCCCGCCGGGAAGCGTTGCGGCCGTTCCTTCGATATAAGCGCTTAAGCCCTGCACCAACGCTTCTTTCGATGGTGTCACAATCGCAAGACGACATTTCATCGCCTCTCTGCCCACGCTCAGCGTATAAGCCAGGTCGCGCAAAGCGATGTCAGCCGAACGGCCGCTGTCCATATAATCAGCTAATTGCCGGGCCGCCGCCTGCAGGCGTTCATCGTTCTGCGCAGACAAAATAACGGCATAAGCCGCCGGTGAAGGGCACTCCCCCTGCGGCTCTGTTAATGAAGGAATATATTCTTCAATCACGGCATGCGCGTTCGTCCCGCTAATTCCGGTCGTGGATACCGCTCCAAGTCTGGCCTGGCCTGGCCGGGATGTCCATTCCCGCACTTCCTGCGCAATATAAAACGGGCTTTCCTTGAATGAAATCAGCTCGCTCAGCGATTCAAAGCCGGACACCGGCACAATCGTCTTCCGGTGTAGTGCCGTCACCATTGCGATTAGACTGACAACCCCCGAAGCGGCGAAGGTATGACCGATCAGCGGCTTGACGGAACCGACAGCGCAGTGGCCTTTTACATCGCTAAGCTTCCGGAATGCAGACGAAAGAGCCTCCATTTCGATCGAGTCTCCGATCTTCGCGCCAACGCTGTGTGCCATCAGAAACCCGATTTGTTCGGGACGTATGCCGCTGCGTTCATAAATCTGCTTAATCAGCTGCTCCTGGCTTAACGGGTTCGGAGCGGAAATGCCATTCGTCCGGCCGTCATAATTGACACCGCTTGCTTTGATCGTGCCGTAGATGCGGTCGTTATCCGCGATTGCCTTCGACAGCGGCTTGAGGACGACAACTGCCGCCGCCTCGCCCGGAACGAGTCCGTTGGCCCGGCCGTCAAATACGCTGCACGTACCGTCCGGCGACAGCATGTTCGCTTTGCCGAGTCCGGCATACATGCGGGGCGATACGGTTAGGCTGACGCCTCCCGCCACCGCCATGTTGCAGTCCCCGCTCCGCAGCGCCAGGCAGGCTTGATGCACTGCTACCAGGCCGGAGGAGCAAGAAGCCGTCAACGTGAAATTCGGCCCTTTCAAATCCAGCTTGTATGCGATCCGTGCCGACAAGGTTGCATTCTGATTGGAGCTGATCTGCCCTTCCCCTCCGGTGACATCAGCATATTGGCTCTCTTCCGCTCCCACATATACACCGCAGAGCTTCCCTCTGATCCGTTCGCCCATGTAGCCCGCATCTTCCAGAGCATGCCAGGCTTCTTCGAGGAACAGCCGCTGCTGAGGGTCCATCAGCTCCGCCTCTTTGGGTGAGATCTCGAAGAACAAAGGATCGAACCGGTCAATATCCGGGATGAACCCTCCCCATCGGGACACGCTGGTTCCCGGCTCCTTGCGGGGATCGCCGCTATATTTCCTCCAATCCCATCGTTCGGACGGTATTTCCGAAATGGCGCTTGTTTCCGTCACAAGATTGCTCCAGAAGGTGTCAATGTCGGATGCGCCGGGGAACCTCCCGCTCATGCCGATGATTGCAACCGGCTCCGGAATACCGGCAGTTGAAGCGCCCTTCGGCACCTGCGCCGCCGGCTGCGGCGAACCGGACGATTCGGATACCAGGGCAGATTTCTGTTCACCGGAAACCTCACCGGACACCTTGTTGACAACAGGTTCCAGACTTGCCTGCACATCCGCTTCTTCAGCGCGCAGGTAATAGGACCGGACAGCATTCTCATGGCCCGTAAGCAAATATTCTTTTAGCTTCTCAATCGTCGGATAGGCGTAAAATAACGAAGGCCCGAAGTCGATTTCATACTGCTTGGCCAGCAGCCTGGCGAACTGCGTGAGCGAGATGGAATCGAAGCCATAGTCTACGAGATTCTCCCCGGAATCCAGCTTGTTCAGCGGAATGCTGAGCAGGCTGCCGATATGATTCTTCAGATCACGCTCCATGTACTCCTCCAGTCGGAGAGGACCCTGCGCATACTCCGCTGAGCTCCCTGAGCGGACGAAAGATGCAGGCACGAAGTCCGCTGAAGAGGTACCGGTGCCCAGAAAGCGCCCGATTCTTCTGCTGTCCCCGGCAAGTACCAGATAGCGGCCGCCGGCCCTAGAGATGAGATCACTGAATACAGCAAGCCCTTCTTCCGCTTCAAGATACCGCTGTCCGCTCGCTTTCAGATACATGCCGCTCTGCTCTTCCTCCGAGAAGCCCATGCCCCCGTCTCTCCATAGAGGCCAGCCAACGGCAGCCGTATGGCCGCGCCGCAGCCCCTGCTTCCGCAGGGCGTTCCGGTAATCCGCATAAGCCATCTGGAACCGGTTGGCGGCGGCATAGTCACAGGAACCGAAGTCACCCAGTACGGCAGAGGTTGAAGAGAACAGACAGAAGAAGTCAAGCGGCTCCTCCAGCAGCAGCTCGTCCAGGATAGCCGTTCCCTCCGTCTTCGGAAGAAGCACCTGCCGGAATTCCTCCGCACTCTTCTCCATAACGCTGCGGTTCACCTGGATACCCGCAGCGTGAATAACTCCGTTAATCGGGCCGAACCGTGCTTTGGCCCGGGCGATTCCCTCCTGCATACGCGGAAGATTGCATAGGTCTGCCTGCACGTATTCGACACTGCTGCCCAGTGCCTCCAGTGTCCCGAGCTTCTTCTTAATTGTGTCATCCACAGCCGAACGTCCGGTTAGAATAAGCTGAACCCCGTGCGTCCTGGCGGCGTGCTCGGCGAACAGATAACCAAGTCCCCCGCAGCCGCCTGTAATTAAATAGGTGCCCCCCTTCTTCCATACCGGCTGAACACAGACATGATCTGTTGCCCTGCGTACTGTGCAGACGTTACGCTTACCTTCAACATACAGCACATTCCGTACGCTGGAAGAGCGCAGCTCTGCGCCTATTTGCTCCAGCCAATCCTTCATGCCCGCGTCCTGCCCGTGTAATCCGGCCTCCGCCAGCCATACCCCCATAGACGTATCGGGAAGCACATTCCCAAGCGAGCGCTGTATCCCGATCCACGATTCGGCATAGCAGCGCTCAAGCCCGTTCGCAAAGGCAGCCGCAGCTATTAATTTCCGGACCTCGAACTTCGTAGAGGCAAGTGCCTGAATGGTATGAACAAGTGCAGACGGATCTTGAATATGCTGCGGATTTTCGAGCGGCCACATGTAGAGCAGCGCATCAGCGTTACCATACTTGACGGCTATGTCACGGAAAGCATCAGCCAAGGAGGCGCTATCGTCTCCCCGGGCCCTGTACGTATCCTCAAGCCGCTCGCCGCCGTCTGGTTGTTCGCTCACGAAGACGATGCGTGCAGTAGGTGAGCTAAGCCTCACCGCATTGGATAGAATCTGCTGACTCCGGCGGTCCGACAGGAAGCACACAACCGTTTCAAGCTGAACTTGCCCGGCAGCAGGCATTTCTGCCCCGGTCTCTTCCTCCCAGATTTCCTCAAAGATCATGGGTTCGTCTTGCTCCTGCGGCGCCGGGTGACGATTCGGCCTTTCGGCCTGACTGTTCTTCGGGAGTACCAGCTGCGCACCGGCTGTGTCCATGGCAGGTGCCGCAGGGAAGGGACTTCCCTCCATCCAATACCGTTCTCTGGCAAAAGGATAGGTCGGCAGCGATATGCGCCGCGGCTTAGCCGGCAGACCATCATACAGCCCGCTCCAATCCAGACGAAAGCCCTTGACCCATAGGTCGAGGAGCTTGGCGAATTTGCCGTGCCGAATCCATTTGTCCACGGTTTCCTGCATATCCTCATCCGCCGTCAGCGCCGCCAGCACTTCCTGGTTCGCTTTCACATGACCGTGGTGCAGCTCTGGCTGATAGCCGTCCCCGCGCAGATATTCGTGAAGCCGCAGGTGCAGGTCGGCCATTGATAACGCTGTGAACGCTAACCGTTCCTCCATCTCCTCGCGTCCGACCTGCAGCGTATAGGCGATGTCCGCAAGATCGGCATCAGAATAGCCATTCGTTTCGGCCGCCGCTAGCAGACGCTGGACTCTCCCCTTCAGGCGGTCCCCGTTTCTCGCTGACAGCACAATCAGGAACGGACGGCCTGGTGCAGCCGCTGCGGGTCTTTCGCTCCGAACCTCCGGAACAAATTCTTCAACGATCAGATGGGCATTCGCTCCGCCTGCTCCGAAGGAGGAAATGCCCGCACGGCGCGGAAATTCCCTGCGGATGCCGCCGAGCTCCACAGTCGGCCTTTGCCATTCCCCAAGCTCCTGCTGAACGAAGAACGGAGTCTCGCCGAATGTAATATCCGGATTGGTCTCCTGCGCATGCAGAGTAGGCGCAATCTTGCGGTGCTTCAGTTGAAGCAGCACCTTAGCCAGCCCTGCCATGCCCGAAGCGCTTTCCGTATGGCCGATGTTGGACTTCACAGAGCCTATAGCGCAAAACTGCTTGTCGGACGTTTCCCGTTCGTACGCTTTGGTAAGACCGGAAATTTCGATCGGATCGCCGAGCGCCGTCCCCGTGCCATGCGCCTCCACATACGTAACGGTTCGGGCCGGAACGCCTGAGCGCCGCAGCGCTTCTGAGACCGCCCCGCGCTGAGCATCCGGGCTGGGAACCGTGTAGCCGTTCGTCCGCCCGCCTGCGTTCAAGGCGCTTCCCTTCAGAACGCCATAGATATGATCGCCGTCTGCAAGGGCGGCCTCCAGCGGTTTAAGCACGACTGTGCACACGGTCTCGCCATCGACGAAGCCGTCCGCTCCCGCACCGAACGCCCTGCAGGTATCGCCAGGGGAGAGCATGGTTGCAGCCGACAGCTTCAGATAATGGACCGGGTCCGCGATCAGGTTAACACCGCCGACGACGGCGCATTCGCTCATCCCGCTGTAGAGGCTCTCCAGCGCCAGATGCACAGCCGTCAAGGAAGACGAACAGGCTGTATCGACCGCCATGCTTGGCCCCTGAAAGTTCAGCAGGTATGAGACCCGGTTGGCAATCGACCAGTAGCTGGCCCCTGTCGGATAGCTGCCATTCATCACCCCGGCGAATACGCCGACCTTCCGGCTGGTGCTAAGATTCGCAGGCGTATAGCCCGCATCCTCTACGGAAGCGTAAGCAGATTCAAGAAACAGCCGCTCCTGAGGATCCATCTGGGCGGCTTCCTTCGGCGATATGCGGAAAAACATCGGATCAAAAGCGTCGATATCCTCAAGAAAGCCTCCCCACCGGGTATACATCGATCCGCTCTTGCCTTTCTCTTCGTTATAATAACTTCGCCAATCCCACCGCTGCGGCGGAATCTCAGAGATACAGCTTCTTCCCTGCTTCACGTTCTCCCAGAATTCGTTCACCCCGCCGGCCATCGGGAACCGGCCGGATAAACCGATAACCGCGACGTCCTGCACGTACGATGGCTTGGATTCCGAATTTGATACCGGCCTCGGTATCGATTCCGGCTCCGTTGCCGTCCTGGAAACAAACCGGCGCTTGGTCATCAAGGATGCCGTAGGTGGACGAAGCGGCGCGGAATGCACAGAAGGCGCGGAACCGGCTCCCGGACCGGCCGCAGAAGCTTCCGGTAATCCGGCTGCCACCGCAATGCCGTTCTCCATGCCGACCAGCTTCCGCAATCCGTCCTCCTGTGTCAGAATGAAATGCTCGACCAGCGAATCAATCGTCCTGTGCTCGAAAAACAAGGTTGAGCTGACCGAAGGTAACACTCCGCGCAGCGAATCCGTCAGCTGAACGACCAGAATCGAGTCGATGCCGTAGCTTTCGAACGGTTCTGAGGCGTCGATCCGGTGATCCGGCAGTCTAAGCACGTCCCCGATCAGCCGTTTGAAATAGCTGCGGCTTCGCGCGCGCAGCTCCTCCTCAGGCACACGGGTATCCGCAGCCTCCGCAGCAGCCGCAGGTTGGTTCCTTTGGAAGCTAACGGCTTCAACTTTTGCTGCCGCATGAATCGCCTTTACTTCCTTATGAACCTTTGGACTGCCGTCCGGCTGGGCCTGGAGACGTTGCCTTGCGATCCCGTCACTGTGCGCCGCAATAATCTGCTGCCCCTTGTCATGGGCGGCACCGGCCGGGAAGATGATCCGCCCGAACCCTTCCCCGGCGAGAACAGCCTGCCACGTATCTGGAGCAAGCCCCGGACAACCCGGCGCGCGCAGCGCAGCATCTTCATACGCCCACCAGCCTTCCAGCAGACCGAAGGTGATATGGGTGAACAAATCGCTGCGCGTGATTTCGTTCAGCAGCAGAATGCCCCCGCTCCGCAGCAGCGCCTTCGCATTGCGCAGCGCCGTGCGGATATCTCTGGTCGCATGCAGAGCATTCGCCGCGATGACGACATCGTAGACGCCGGCCGCATACCCCTGCTCCTGAATGCCGTTCTCGGCATTAAAGATGCCATAAGCCAGATAAGGATAACGCGGGCCGTATTCCTTCTCTGCATGCTGAAGAAACGCCCGTGAGAGATCCGTATAGGCGTACTCCTGGATCCGGTCCCGGTAAGGCTCCAGCTTGCGCAGCACCCCGCTGCTCGTTCCGCCGGTCCCTGCGCCGATCTCCAGAATGCGGATCTTTGCGGACGGATTGTGCCTGATACGCTGCTCCACATAGGCGACAGCCGTGCCGGCCAATACGCCGTTGAAGTAATCGGCATGGGGATTGTTCTTATATATTCCTTCGACCAGATGCATGGAGGAATTCGGGAACATGACATCTGTGGCCGGCCGCTGCCCGGTTAGAATATCAGGCAGCGCGCGCAGCATCGTCTCCGCCAGGATAACCTGTGCTTCTAACCCTTCGGTGTCCAGCCATTCCTGCCTGCGGCCGCTCCACTCCTGCCAGAGTGCAGCCGTCTCCTCCTCAGGCAATTCATTCAGCGGATCGGACACTCCAGCGTGCTCCGCAAGCAGTTGTACACTTGCTTCCAGCCACTTACCGAACATCGCCTGCCGCTCCAGCCTGCCGTTAGCAAGGGGGGCAGCGGTTGTACGAAGCTGCTTGAGCAGCAGCCGTGCTATCAGCTGTTCCAGCTCACGGGCCGCCGGGCTGCTCAGCGCTTTCGCCTGCCGGGTCTGCCCTTCCTGGATATCATCCGCCATATGATGGAATATGCCGGCGCCCGGTGAAGCATCACCTTGTGCGGAATAGACCGAGGCTGCCTGCCGGACATCGATCATCTCCATAGTCCCGGGGTTCGCCGTCCGGACCAGTGCCATCTGATTCACCGGACCGGCCAGCAGCGACTCCAGCGCAGCCATTGCCTCCGGCGGCTCGATGGAGCCGATTCCCCTGTTAGCCATGCGCTCGCTGTATTCCCGGGATGCGACAGCTCCGACGCTTCCCCAATATCCCCAGTTCATCACCTTTACGGCACACGGCCACACTCCTGCCAAATAGCTGGCATATGCATCCTTAAAAGCGCAGCCTGCGCTATAATTGCTTTGTCCTGCGGATCTTGCAAACGCATTGATGGAGGAGAAGAACAGCACGAAATCGAGCGGCTCGTCCCGGAATACTTGGCCTATCCTCACAGATACATCTACCTTGGCGGCAAGGGCCGCCTGGAAACGTTCTTCGTCCATGTTCGCAAGTAACTGATCCCGCAGCACAAGCGCCGCATGCACAATGCCGTTAATGCGGGAATAGCGCTGCTTGATCTCAAGATAAGCGCGCTGAAAAGACTGCAGGTTGGCCGCATCTGCCGCAATATATTCGGGCGCCGGACCCAGAGCCGCAAGCCGGTCGATGCCGGCTTGAATGCCGGAATCCTTCTCCCGCCTTCCAATCCATATCACATTGGCCTGGTAGGTCCTGATCATATATTCGCTCCACGCTTGGCCGATGCCGCCTGCGCCTCCAATTACCACATACACGCCGCCCTCCTGGAAGAGCGTCGGTTCGGAAGCGGCTTCCTGAATCGGGACGAGCTTCTGCTTGTGCCATTCGCCCGTACGGTAGACCCAGGAATTTCCTTGCGGTTCCGCCGGCAGCCTGAACATATCATCAACAGGGAACTCCCGGCCCGCTTCCAGATCGACAGCGCGTACCTGCCAGCCCGGATATTCTTTGGCCATTGACCCTGCCAGTCCGTGAACCCCGGCATGTGCCGTCTTCAGCGGGTCGCAGGAATGGATAGGCTGCGACTGCACCGTCACCAGCGTCCATTCCAGCGGCTGGCTGCCGTATTTTAATTGAAGAAACGCTTTGATCAGGCGGAATACTTGCAGCACCCCGCGCTCCTGCTCCCCAATCCATGCTTCATCGGCAGGAGATTCGATCGTATTGTGCGGCGCAATCCACACCACATGGCGGACCGGACCCTGCGCCTGAAGCCGCTGCGCAATCATATCCGCCGTTTCTCCCCCCATAAGCTCCATCAGGGAAGCACCGGCAAAGTGCTGCATCACCCGGTCGCGTATCACCCCGGGCGTTCCGATCAGTAATAATCCTTCTCCATCCCGTGTATTGTCCTGCTTCATTGCAGGTTTAACGGCATCCCAGACCGGCAGCAGGCTTAATGTCTGCATCTGCGGCTTCGACGCGCTTGCTGCCGCTCCTTCTTCCTGCTGGCGCAGCGCTTCCGGGCCGGTTTTACGAACCGTGAACCCTTTTAACCGGGCACAGACCTTCCCGCTCCGGTCGCATAAATCAATATTGAATTTGTCGGTGCTCCCGTCTGCCGGGCTTCCATCGCTGTAACGGACATGGGCAACCATCCGGGAAGCGCAGGCTCCCGTCACCTCCAGCTCCTCCAAAGCAAAAGGCAGATAGAGCCCCTGGGCGTCCGCTGCCTTTCCTGCGTCAGCGTCAGCCTCAGCGAGGCGCAGTCCTGCCGACGCTTGAAGCGCCGAGTCGAGCAAGCTCGGATGCAGCATATAGGTATCCTCAGTCCCCGCCAGGCAGTCAGGCAGCGTAAGATCGGCCAGCACTTGTCCTCGGCCGGTGTGCAGCCTCTCGATCCCCCGGTGGCCGGGCCCGTACCCGATCCCCCTCAAGCGGAAGCTTTCATACACGGTACCGGCATCGAACTGCTGCCCGCTGCAGGCCGCATAAAGGGCGTCCAGGTCTAGATGCGGTGCATCTTCTACCGCATACAGCTCTGCACGGCCGCTGCTGTAGACCGGCGCACTGCCATCTTCCCCGTTCCCGTATATGTCGAACATAATTTCATCCCGCTCACCGGGATGGAGTCCGATATGCACTTGAACGGGCTGTGTTCCCGCGATAAGCGGGCGGGGCCACGTTACGCCGGACAGCCGGATGGCTGTCGGCTCGTCCGTCAAGCCTGCAGCCGCGTCTTCTACGGCAGCACGTGCCATCTCCAGCAAAGCGGCGGCAGGCAGCATGGATTGCCCGTTCACCACATGATCCTCCAGATAAAATTCCGCCCCCGTAAACAAAGAAGTATACCGTTGCTCTGCCAGATCAGATGTATTGACATGCAGCAGAGGATGAAGATAAGCTTGCCCGGCACTGCCGCCGGATACATCGGCATGTTCTTGTCCGCCGGCAACCCAATACCGTTCTCTGGCGAAAGGATAGGAAGGCAGCCGCAACCGCCGCGGCAAGAAGCCCGAACCGGTGTAAAGCCGGGACCAATCCACTGCCCCGCCCCTCACCCAGAGCCCGAGGAGCTTGTTCCATTTGCCTTTTGCCATCCAATGATCCACTGCAGCAGCCATATCTTCATCTTGGGCGAGCAATGCCATCATTTCTTTATTGCGTTTGATCCCGTCCCGGTATATGTCCAGGGAGGCTGCCGCAGGGTTCTCTGCGTAAGCCGTCAGCTTCTGCACCGCATCCGCCATCGTCACCGCCGCAAGCGCCAGCCGTTCCTCCATGGCTTCGCGGCCGACTTGAAGTGTATACGCCAAATGCGGCAAATCCGTATCAGACAGTCCTTTGCAGCGTATCGCCTCGACAAGCCGCTTCGCCTGCTCCCGGAGCCTCTCCTCATCTCTTGCGGATAACAGGATAAACGCAGAATGCACCGGTGTACCCGCAGACTCCACGTACATTGCCTCCGTCCCGGCCGGAACGTATTCCTGAATAATGATGTGGGCATTCGAGCCGCCCGCGCCGAATGATGACAGGCCCGCTGTCCGCCGGTGCTCCTTCGCCGTTCCGTCCAGGTTAAGCAGTGGTCTTGGCCATTCTGCCAGCTCCCGTTGAACGGTAAAAGGTGTATTCGTAAAATCGATGTTAGGATTCAGCACTTCCGAGTGGAGCGACGGCACGAGCTGTTTATGCTGCAGCTGCAGCAGCACCTTGGTGAGTCCGGCAATGCCGGCCGCGCTTTCGGAATGGCCGATATTCGACTTGACCGACCCGATCGCACAAAATTGTTTATCCTGCGTATAGGTCTCGAAGCATTTGGCTAACCCCGCGATTTCAATCGGATCGCCCAGCGAAGTGCCCGTTCCATGCGCTTCGATATACGTGAGTTCCCGGGCATCAAGTCCCGCTTCCCTAAGCGCTTTGCCGATGACCTCCGCTTGGGCGTTCGGATTCGGGACGGTGTAGCCGTTCACCTTGCCGCCGTGATTGACGGCCGTTCCTTTAATCACGCCGTAGATCGGGTCGCCGTCGGCAATTGCCTGATCGAGCGGCTTAAGCAGCACGGCGCCGACTCCCTCGCCGGGCACATAGCCGTCTCCCCCGATACCGAAGCTTTCACATCGGCCTTTGCTCGACACGAACTGGTTTTGCTCAAGCAATATATATTTGTTCGGATGAACCGATACGTTGACACCGCCGGCTACGGCCATCTTGCACTCGTCCAGCCGCAAGCTTTGGCATGCCAGATGAATCGCCGTCAGAGAGGACGAGCACATGGTGGCAACCGCCATACTCGGTCCTTGAAAATTGCAATAATACGACACCCGGTTGGCGATGGATGCCGAATTGCCCGAAAGTGCCACCGCTTTTCCCTGCATCTGCTCGCGAACACCATACAGCTGATATTCCTCGTACATGACCCCGACGTATACGCCCACACTTCCCGTATGATACGGGGCGGAGGCTCCGCCTGTCAGGCGCACATAGCCCGCATCCTCCATCGCTTCATAGACGCGCTCCAGAAAGAGCCGCTCCTGCGGATCCATCGTCTCCGCTTCGCGCGGAGAGATGTTGAAGAATAGCGGATCAAATTCGTCGACACCATCGATAAAACCGCCCCAACGTTCAGCGTTCCGGCCTTCGCTCCCTTTGCGGTGGCGGTTGTTATCCCAGCGCGCAGGCGGAATTCCGGTAATACAATCCCTGCCGTCCTTCAGTACCTGCCAGAACTCCTCCAAGTCCCATGCTCCCGGGTAACGTCCCGACAAGCCGATAATGGCGATATCCTTTGCGGCAGCCGGCAGACCCGCCGCTTCTGCAGCGGTATCCTCGCTATTACCGCGGTGCAGTCTGCCGGATGGCCGGGAGCGGGGCGTGAGCCTCTTCAACGTGCCGTCTTTTGCAGTCTCAGCCGGAACCTTGGCGGCTGCTGTCTCCTTCAGCCCGGCCGGTTCGCCTGACAATGCGGATATCCTGCCCGGGTAAGCCTTGGTCAGATATGCCGCCAATTCCTGCAAATTCCGGTATTCGAAGAACAGAGTCTTCGGCAGCGTCCCGAATCCTTTCTCCATTTCAGCAGTCAGCTGCATCGCTACGATCGAATCCATGCCGTACTCCTCCAAGGAGGTGACGTCATCAATCCGGCTGACCGGCAGCTTGGTCACTTCGGCCAACAGCCTGGTGAGGTACCGTACTGCAAAGCCGTGAAGCACATCTATTTCGGCCAAAGTCCCGTCCGCGCCGGCGCAGGTCTGTTGTTCCCATGTGGCGGACTGGTGCTTATCGATGTCCAGCATACGGGCAGCGTCTCCCTCAAGTACCAGTACATGATCCTTCTGTGCAGCCCATGACCGGTACAATGCCCGGATGCCGGAGGCCGTCCGCAGAGGAATCAGGCCTTTGCTTCCAAGCAGTGCTGTCTCCGCTTGTGCCTCCAGCCTCATTCCGCCTTCCGCCCACAGCGGCCAGCCAACCGACAGCATCCGGCCGTTCCGCTTGCCGGACTGGTAGAGCGTATTGCGGAACCCGGCATAAGCATCCATGAAAGCGTTGGCCGCCGCATAATCCGCTTGACCGGAATTGCCAAGACTCCCGGCTGCCGATGAGAAGGCGATAACAAAGTCGAGCGGAAAGCCGGTGCTGGCCTCATCCAGATGAACAAGCCCGTCCACCTTCGGTGCCAGCACCTCCTGCAGCTCCGCAGCTGTTTTGTGCATGAGCATACGGTCACGAACCAGGCCCGCGCTATGTACGATGCCGTTCAGCGTGCCATATTCGGAGCGTATGCTGTTCATTAGACTGCAAACTGCCGTAAAGTCGCTGACATCTGTCTTCACGTAACAGACGCGGGTACCGCTTCTGCGCAGCTCGTCAAGCTCCGCCTCCTTTGCCTTGTCCAGCTCGGAGCGTCCAGCCAGTATAATTGACGGAGCGGTAACAGAATGTGCAATTTCCCTGGAAATAATCAGGCCAAGCCCGCCCGCTCCGCCGGTGATTAGATAGACGCCTCCATCTTTCCAAGGCAGCGAATGAGGAGCATCTCCGCCGGAAATGTCAACCGCCTGGCGAATGGCCACATGCCGCTTCCCATGCTCGTAACGGATATGTTCGTACTCCAAATCTGTGCTGTCCTGCTTCAATTTGTACGCGAGGGAACCGGCACTGTCCCCAGGTTCCAGCTCAATCAGCTGCACGGCCAGAGCAGTGTTCTCCAGCTGCATCGTTTTCAGCATTCCGAAAAGTCCGGCATACAGCCGGAGCTCGCCCTGGTTCGGGACCGCGAGTTGAATAAGCAGCCTCTCCGCCGGAGAGCTTGGGCCTATGCGCTGAAGATGCTCGAGCAGAGCGGCCGCAGCCCTGCGGTAACGGGCGGCCGTCCCCTCCTCCTCATGAGGAAATTGGACGCATTCTGCACCATCCAGATTGGCACGAAGCGCGGCTAAATCGAACGCCTCCTGTCCGCTAAGGACAACGAGATGTTTAACGTCCGGGCCGGATAAACTATGCGCGAAGGCAGCCGGCCGTTCTTCCCATTCTTTATGCAGCAGCAGAGTAGAAGCCGGTTCTGTCTTCGTACCCGTGAGCGTTTCAAGCTCCAGCGGACGAACGGATAAGCCTTTTAGCTGAACGAGCATACTGCCCTGATCATCACAGAGGTCCAAATCATATTTGAGCAGCGGAGAGCCAGTCCCGCTTCCCGGGCTATAGCGGGTCCAGACCCACATCCGTTCCGTGCAGGCACCGTGAATAACCAGCTCTTCCAACGCGAATGGAACCAAAGGCTTGCCTGCCGCCCCTGCCGCCCCCGCCGCCGGAGCAAGTCCGATGCAGGCTTGCAGTGCCGCATCCATAGAGCTTGGATGCAGGACATAGGCCTCTGTTCCTGAAGCGGCCGCTTCCGCCGGCAGCGTCAGCCGCGCAAGCGCCTGGCCCTCGCCTAGCTGAAGCCTGTCCACCCCGCGGTGGGCTGGGCCGTATTCAATTCCCATCGACCGGAACAGCCCGTATAGTGCTGGCGCATCCAGACAATCCTCCGCACATTCCGAGCGAACCCGGTCCAGATCCATCCGGGCGGCTTCTACGGTGCCGGAAGCAATTACCGCAGTTCCCTGGCAGTACACAACCGGCTCCTCTCCCGCCGCATGACTAAAGATATCGAATGTAATTTCATCGTCCGTCTCAGGAAAAAGCGCGATATCGACACTTGCCGTTCCTTCGTCTGCGATGAAGGGCTTAGACCAGACAATATGCTTCAACCGGATACTGAGCGGCCCGTCCGGTATTTCGCCGGCAGACATCGCCACAGCAGCCCGGACCATTTCCAGGTATGCTGTGGCGGGAAGCATACGTTGTCCCTTCACAATATGATCTGCCAGAAATGACTCGCTGCCGGTAAAGACCGTCCGGAAGCGCTGCTCCCGGAAGTCCGAGACGTTCTCGTGGAGCAGCGGATGCAGCAAGGACGAAGCGGACAGCCTGGCACCCGCTGGATGGCCGGATACCGGTACCCAATACCGTTCTTTGGCAAAAGGGTACGATGGCAGGCTCAGGCGAAGAGGTACGGATTCACCGTACATCCTCTTCCAGTCGACTTCCCGTCCGTGGACCCATGCGGCGGCAGCGGAAGCCAAGCTTTCAGCAGCCGCCTCCGGAACGAGCCGGTCCTCAGCCGCGTCAAATTCCGACCGGCCAAGCCATACGGAGCCGATGCTGTCTTCTCCCCCTGCCAGCAGGCGCAGCCCGGCGACAAGCTCTGGTAAATCCCTCACCAGGAAGGCAGCGCGTTCTTCCATCGCCTCACGGCCGACTTGAAGCGTGTAGGCCAGCGCATGCAGATCAACGGTGCGGTAATCCGAATCCGGCTGTAAATGGCCGGCCAGCTTGCCGGCATATGCGTGAAGACGTTCCTTGTTTTTGGCGGAGAGCAGTACAAGTGCGGGACACTGGCCGTTCTCACCAAGTGGCGGATTGACCGGGACCGTGCCTGCCGCGTGAGCCGCAGGGTCGTATTCTTCAAGCAGGAGATGGGCGTTGGAGCCGGTGGCTCCAAACGAGCTGATGCCCGCCCGCAGCGGCACGCTTATCTCCTTGCCCTTATCCGTCACAACTGGCCGCTCCCATGCCGCGAGCTTCCGCTGTACATAGAAAGGAGACCGTTCAAAATCGATATATGGATTAAGCTCCTCCGCATGCAGCGAAGGCACCAGCATCCGGTGGTAAAGCTGCAAAATGACTTTCTGAAGCCCGCAAATGCCGGCAGCCGACTCTGCATGGCCGATATTCGATTTTACGGAGCCGACCGAACAGAACTGGGTATCGTCCGTATGGGAGCGGAATGCTCTAACGAGTCCCTCCATCTCTATCGGGTCGCCCAGCGGCGTCCCGGTCCCGTGAGCCTCGATATACGAAACCGACCGCGCGCCGATACCGGCCTTCTGGAGACATTCACCGATCAAATCGGCATGGGCCACAGGGTTAGGCACAGTAATGCCGCTCGCCGAGCCGCCGTGATTGATCATGCTTCCTTTCAGAACAGCATAAATATGATCACCGTCCGCAATCGCCTTGCTGAGCGGCTTGAGCAGAACGGCGCCGACTCCTTCTCCCGACACGTAGCCGTCTCCGCCGCTGCCGAACGTGCGGCAGCGCCCGTCGCTGGCCTGCATGTCCATCATGCCGTAAGTGGCATATTTGGCCGGATGGAGCGACAGATTGACGCCGCCTGCCAATGCGGCTTCGCAGTCTCCGCTCCGAATGCTCTCCATGGCCAGATGAACCGCAGTCAGCGAGGAGGAGCATACCGTATCGACGGCCATGCTGGGTCCATGAAAATTGCAAACATACGACACGCGGTTCGCTATGGGGGCATAGTTCAGCGATAGCGGAAACGGGTGCCCCTGCGCCGCCGCTTCCGCCCCGAGCAGCGCGTAATCCTTATGCATCACACCGACAAATACCCCGACGCGGCGGCGCTGATGCGGCCCTGCCGGTACTGCCAATGAATCCGGCGTATAGCCCGCGTCCTCGATGGTCTCCCAGCAGGTTTCCAGAAACAGCCGCTCCTGAGGGTCGAGCGTCTCCGCCTCTCTCGGCGTAATTCTAAAAAATTGCGGATCGAAGCAATCCGGATCGTCGATGAATCCGCCCCAGCGGGACATCGGCTTCCCCGAGGCGGAACGAAGGCCCGCCAGCCGCTCTGACTTCCAGCGGGAAGACGGAACCTCGCGGATACAATCTTTGCCGGCCGTCAGATTCGCCCAGAATTGTTCCAGGTTCGCAGCGGACGGATATCGCCCGGCCATGCCGATGACCGCGATGTCATCACCGCGAGCAGACGCGTGCGCTGCCGGTTCAGCCGCACCGGAATTCACAGGCCATACGCCGCCGTCTGCAGCCGGCAGATTCGTGCTCAGCTCCGGCTCCTCCGGACGAAGCTGCTCCGGATAGGCAGCTCCCAAATACTGCGCTAAGCGTTCAACCGTCGGGTACTCGAATAGAAGCGTCGGGGAGATGGCCGTCCCGAGACGGTTCTCCACAGCCTGGGCCAGTGTAAGCATGGAGGCCGAATCAAGCCCCATTTCAAAATAGCCCGCCCGCACATCAATCTGTTTCTCGTCCCGGTCCATCCGCTCCGCAATCAGGCTGACGAGAAAACGGCGTGCGGCGGCAGCCGCGCTCTGAGCCGCTTCCGT
Organism: Paenibacillus sp. FSL R10-2199; assembly: GCF_038000235.1. NCBI lineage: Bacteria > Bacillati > Bacillota > Bacilli > Caryophanales > Paenibacillaceae > Paenibacillus > Paenibacillus sp. FSL R10-2199. Next base: position 6,340,857 of record NZ_JBBOBO010000001.1, read on the forward strand.
TACGTCCGGCAAAGCTTCTTGCGGCTGCCGGGGAAGGAGCTGACCAGGGCCCTCTGCCTCCCCGCCGCGGACCAGCTTGTTCGTAATATTCTTCAGCTCGCCGATTTGCCGGCCATCCCGGTTAAAAAACGCCAGCGTAAACGACAATAGTCCATCCCGTTGAATTACCGATGAATGCTTGACTACGGCCATACAGTTCGCTTGAATCAGCTCCGCAGCACAAAATGATTCGATGCAGACAGGCAGAAACAGCCGCCGGTCCTCCGCCAATTGCGTGAAGTGTGCCCCGGCCCCGACGCAGCTTCCGTCGAGCAGTGCCGGGTGGAACATGAAGCTATCTGCTTCCCCGAGGCTATCCTGCGGGAGATCCAGGTCCAGCAAGAGCGAATCGGCCTCGTCAAACAGCCTTCCTTCCGCCTTCATGAATCCGGAATGTACAAGTCCGAGAGCCCGGCACTGCTCATAGAGCAGCGCCATATCTGTCCTGCTGCCAGCCAAAGAACGGATACGGTCCGCATCGACCGAATGCTCGAACCGCACCGGCGGGCAGCGGTGCATCTCGGCGGTCATGAAAGGCCCGGCGGACTCTTCCTCCGTCCCGGTAATTTCGCCTTCCACCCGGATTTGCCATTGTCCCTTCTGCGCTTCCACACAATGAAGCTGCAGCCGGATCTCCTCGTTCTCCCGGACGGTTACGGGGCGGAAGAGGGTAACCTGGCGCAGCTCCAGCTCTGCGCAATCATATCCCTGCTCCCTGAACCATTGGTAACAGATATCAATGTAAGCCAATCCCGGCAGGATGCCGCTGCCCATCACCTGATGATGGGCCAAGATCGGATGATCGCTTTGAAACCGGAATTCTGTTGTTGTCATCCCGCTTAACCCTCCAGTCTTAATCTCTCTGCTCATCCTCGAATCTCATCAGCCGCTTTGGTCTGCTTCAGCCACCAGTTCGGCTTAACCGCGCCTGCGCCGGCATGCTGTTCAATGGCCTCCTCCGGCAACGGAAGCGGACGGCGGACGGCACTCGGTGCGCGCAGCTCCTCCCAGCTCTCCATGATGACATGCGCGTTCGTGCCTCCGTCTGCAAAACTGTTCAGCGCAGCGGTTCTGCGGCCCGGCCATTCGGCGCAATCCCTGCTGAAATAGAAAGGTGACGCTTCGATATCAAAGTGCTTCATCGGCCTTTGGCCGGACAAATACGGAACTTGCTCTCCATGATTCAGCATCAGCACCACCTTGATCAATCCGGCAATTCCTTCTGCACATAAAGGATGACCGATATTCGGCTTGACCGACCCGATGCCAAGCGGCACTCCGCCGTCCTTGCGGTACACGGCCTGAATTGCCTTCAGCTCCAGCAGATCGGTCACTACCGATCCGGAGCCGTTCGCCTCGATGTAACCGATCTCCTCCGGCCGCTTGCCGCTTCTGGCCAGCGCCTGGCGCATCACTTCCTTCTGTGCCTGCAGGTTCGGTACGGCAGGACCTGCCGTCCTCCCGTCATTGTTCACGGCGGTTCCTTTAATGACCGCGTAGATCCGGTCCCCGTCCTTAACCGCCTGCTCTACAGGCTTGAGCAGCACGACTCCCGCTCCTTCCGACAACACCACGCCCTGCGCGCGGCTGTCAAACACGTGAAAGTTCGGCTCCGGGCTTAAGATGCCCCGCTGCTGAAACAGCCGGTGTATCTTACTGGAGGTCAGCAGGCTGACTCCGCCGACAAGCGCACATTCGATTTCTCCGCTGCGCAAGGCCTGGACCGCCAGATTGAGGCCGACAAGCGCCGAAGAGCAGGCGGTATCCAGGACGAGACTCGGGCCGTGGAGATCGAAATACTGCGAAATGTTGGCGGCCAAATAATTCGACCCGACCGCCAGAATCGGATTCCGGGCTTGAAGCAGACTTGCTTCATCAGGATCATGCTTGCTGCGCGCACCGATGTATACGCCAACTGAACGCTCTTTGATCTCCTCCGGCGTATAGCCTGCATGATGCCATGCCTTGAGGCTTTCTTCGAGCAGCAGCAGTGCCTGCGGGTCCATCGCTTGCGCATCTTCATTCGATAAGCGGAATACAGAAGCCGGCATCGCCCGCGGCCGGCCGAGCAGACCGGCATAATACAGCTCCGGCCCCGGCCAGCGCCCCGCCGGAACAAGGCGGATGGCGGAGCTTCCCTCTGACAGCAGGCGCCAGTAGTCGTCCAGCGTCTCCGCTCCGGGAAAGCGGCAGGACAAGCCGATAACCGCGATATTCGGCGCATCCGTGCCCGAATCTATCATTCGGCCTGCGGCAGCAGTCTGCGGCAGCGGTCCTGATAACGGTACCGGCTGCCGCTTCAGAGCGGCAGCCGGTTGAACCGGGCGGGTGTCCCCTTGGCCCGGGAGCTCCATCGCTTCCCCGCTGTGAGCAGTGAACGAATCACCGTGATTGTCTGCAAGCCACGCCGATAAGGAATGGATGCTCGGGTGTTCATACAGGATTGACGGGTCCAGCTCAGTGCCGGCCTCCTGCTTAATGATTCGCAGCACCTGCGCCAGCATAATGGAATCCACGCCATATTCGGCAAAAGGCAGGTCGGGATCAAGCCGCAGCGGATCAAGCTTCAGCTCTTTCGCGAATACGCCTGTTACGAATGCCCCTACCGCCGGCAGCACACTTTCTGCATCCCGCTCTTCTTGCGGCACAGGCTTCCTTGCCTCAATCCGGGCGTCCCCCAGCTCACGCAGGCTGCGCAGCAGCAGCCTCTCCGGCTTCCAGCGCCGGGGATCGACCACGGCCGGCAGCACAACCGGTCCCAGGCCGCCGGACAAAATACGGTCCAGCATCAGTAAGCCCTCGGAATCCGTATGCGTAAGCATTCCCGTCTGTTCATAAGCACGGCTCTTAACCTCGCCGAGGCCCGTCTCCTTCCAGCTCGGCCACTGGATGCTGACCACCGGGCATTCCCCGCTCCATGCCTGTGCGGCGTAATCCATATACGCATTAGCCATCGCATAATCGCTCTGCCCCGCCGCCAGTGTCGGTACGATCGCTGACACCGACGAGAACAGCACAAAAAACTGCAGGGGCTCCTCTCTCATGCAGCGGTATAAGACATTAAGGCCCTTCACTTTCGGCGCCCACACCTCTTCCATCCTGCCGCCTGATTTGCGGATAAATGCCGGTGTGTTCAAATTGCCCAGTCCGGCGCAATGAAGCACGCCGCCGACCCCGCCCCAGGCCGCCTTCACCTCGCTTATGCAGCGGCGTACGGCCGCCTCGTCGGTCAAATCAAGGGCCAGCACCTTCACCTGAGCCCCGAGCGACTCCAGTTCGCGGACCATCCGTATTTTCTGCCCGGTCGGGCTGGCCTCGTCCGCCGTATAGTCATCCCACTGTTCGCGGGGCGGAATGGCTTCGCGTCCCGTCAGCACCAGCCTGCGTATACCCCGGCTTCTGACAAAATGCTTCGCGCATAAGGCCCCAATTCCGCGGGTGCCTCCTGTAATCCATAGCGTTTGCCCCTCCGGAAACGGGCCGGGCGCCTCTTCTCCGCAATCCTTAGGCAGCTCAGCCAGGCAGGCGCGGTACCGCATCCCTTGTAGATAGCGCACCTCGGCATCTTCGCTGTCTGTCAGCAGCTCAGCCGCAATCGTCTCCGCCATAACGTGCCCGCCGCAATCCGGCGCGAAGTCGACGTGGCGCGAACGCAGGTGGCTGTATTCACTCTGCAGCATCCGGTATAAGCCCGCCCGCATAGCCCCGGCCAGATTGACCGGGCCCTGCTTCTGCCCATGCGTTGCTTCCAGACCCGTGGTCACGCCCAGAAGCATCATGCCGTCACGCGTCCCTTGCTCTATCAGCCGCTGAAGCCAGGGAATCCAGCCATCCGGCTCGTCAGTCTGTTCTTTCCCACAGCCGGTCAAGTCGACGACGTATGAGTAGACATGCTCATCCAGCTCAGAGCGAAGCTCTTCGGAGCCCAGTATCCGGGCAGCTGGCAACTGCCGGGCAAGCCGGAGAGCAAGCGGTCTTGTCTCCTCCGTCGTGAGAATAGCCACAGCTCCGGACAGGCTGCGGATAGATACCTGCGGCGGACACAGCTCCCACTGCTTTTGCAGCATCCGCATGCTCCGCTCGGCCGGTAGAGCCCCGCCATCACGGCGGGCAGACATAGGCGGCCATCCCTGTTGTCCAACTGCATGATCGTCTGGAACAGCCATTGAAGGCAGCCAGTACCGTTCCTTCGCGAACGGATAAGACGGCAAGCTGAGCCGTTTCGGAACATTGCTCCCATACAACTGTTTCCATTCAATACCGACGCCGTTTACCCAAAGCTGCGCGATTTTTTCCAGCTGTCCTTTGCTCAGCCACCGCTGCAGCAGCTCGCCGAAATCTACATCCGCCCGGAATACGGAAGCCAGCTCGCTGCTTGGCTTGACCGCCCCCCGGAACACCGATGCAATATTCTCTTTCCCCTGCGCAATTTGTTCGAGCTGAAGGATCAGCTCCCGGCTGCTGCGGGCAACGCAAATCACGCGATCGTTCATCGGCTCGCGTCCCACTTGCAGTGTATAGGCTATAGCTTCAAGGTTCTCTGCATCCAGCCGGCCTGAACCTCCGGACTTTTCAACGGCGGGTGAAGCGTCTTCCTCTTCTATACCCGCCGTCCCTTCGGCAATCCGTTTCGCCACGGCGGCAGCCGAACGAAGCGCCAGGATCGTCTCGCTGCCGAGCTCTATGCCGAAGGCAGTCTTTAATTTATCGTGAAGCTGGATGAAATGGACCGGCTCCAGTCCGTATTCGGACCAGTCCTGCTCCGCATCGATGATTCCGTCCTTCATCTGAATGATGTCCGAGACGATGCTGCATACCCGGTGCTCAGCCGTTTCCAGAATAGCGGCGCCATGCTGCTTCCCGACTGCTGCCGCCTTCTGTTCAGGCAAGGAGGCTTGCAGAAAAGCAGCCAGCTTGGCGGCGTAAGCTTGCAGACGCTCCTTATTTTTGGCTGACAGCGGTATCAGGTATAGCCGTTCTCCCGGCTCAAGGCCTGCTGCGTTTACTGGCTTGACCATGTCCGGTTCCGGCATGTATTCTTCAAGGATGATATGGGCATTCGATCCGGTCGCCCCGAACGAGCTGATACCAGCGCGCCGCGGGAAGACCGTCTCCTTGCCGCCGATAACGGCCTTCGGCCGATCCCAATGCTTCAATGTCCGCTGAATATAAAAAGGTGAGCCGGCAAAATCAATGTACGGATTCGGCTCCTCCGCATGGAGTGAGGGCACCAGCTTCTCGTGGTACAGCTGCAAAATTACTTTGTGCAGCCCGCCGATGCCGGCTGCCGATTCCGCATGGCCGATATTGGACTTGACCGAACCGATTGAGCAAAACCCGGTGTCGGATGTGTAATCCCTGAACGCCTTGACAAGCCCTTGCATTTCAATCGGATCGCCAAGTGACGTCCCCGTCCCGTGCGCCTCGATATAAGAGATAGTCCGCGCGTCGATGCCCGTTTTGTCCAGGCATTCGCTGATCAATTCAGCCTGGCCGACCGGACTGGGCACCGTAATTCCGCTGACCGTACCTACATGATTGATGACGCTGCCTTTAATAACAGCATAAATAGAGTCTCCGTCCCGGACCGCCTTCCGAAGAGGCTTGAGCAGCACGGCGCCGACGCCTTCACTGGACACGTAGCCGTCCCCGCCCTCGCCGAATGTACGGCACCGGCCGTCGCTGGCATGCATATCCATCAGGCCGTAGGATACGTATTTATTCGGATGCAGGGACAGATTCACGCCCCCTGCCAATGCAACCTCACACTCTCCGTGCCGGATGCTCTCAGCCGCCAGATGAACCGCCGTCAGTGAAGAGGAGCATACTGTATCGATGGTCATGCTGGGACCGTGGAAATTGCAAAAATAAGAGACCCGGTTAGCAATCGGCGCATAATTGAGCGACAAAGGAAACCTATTGCCCTTCGCCGCCTCTTCCGCTCCAAGCATTGCATAGTCCTTATGCATCACACCGGCAAATACACCGACCGGCTGCCGCTTATGGCGGCCCCGGGGTTGAACGAGCGTACCCGGTGTATATCCCGCATCCTCAACCGTTTCCCAGCAGACCGTTAAAAACAAACGTTCCTGAGGATCCATAGTCTCCGCTTCCCTTGGGGAGATCCGGAAAAATTGCGGGTCAAAGCAATCCGGATCGTCGATAAAGCCGCCCCAGCGGGACACCGGCTTGCCCGAAGGCGAAACAATATCCTTATAGCTTTCCCATTGCCAGCGGGTGGACGGAACCTGGCGGATACTATCCTTGCCCGACTTCAAATTGTCCCAAAAGGCGGCTAGCCCGTCCGCATCGGGATACCTTCCGGCCATCCCGATAATAGCAATGTCGCCGTCTGCACCGGCATCTGGCGACGGCAGGGCGTTCGCTGCCGCTTGTTCCCGGCCTTGCGGCTCGCCGGCGGACCTGAAGGACGGGATGTTCCCATACGAATCCTTCTCGTACGTTTCCTTCTCGTACGCCTCCTTTCCGTACGTATCCTTTCTGCCAAAACGACCAGAATAGGCCGATGCCAAATAGTCGGCCAGCTGCACGGCCGTCGTATGCTCGAACAGCAGCGTTGGCGGCACAGCGTCTCCGATCTCATTTTCGATGGCATTCGCAATGGCAAGCAGGCCTGCCGAATCCAGACCCAGCTCGTAATAGCCGGCATGGGGATTCAGCTCCTCTTCCGTCTTCTGCAGCTGTTCCGCCAGAAGCTTCCGCACGAGCTTCAGCGCTGCCGCAGCCCCCGCCGCATGGCTCTGCTGCTGTTGTCCGTCCGGGCGAGACTCCCCGATAATAATTTCCGCTCCTGTATTGTCTTGGCGAATCAGCTTCATTGTGAAGTTCGTCAGCTCAGCTACTTTACTCCCTTGATTATCGTAATAACTGATCGTCATCGACAGCAGCTCTCCCCTTTGTTGGACGGACGAGGAGAGTACCTTGGCGGAACAGCCGGTCTGCAGCAGTCCCGAAGCGCGGAACGATTCGTAAAATAACGGCAGCAGCAGACCTTTCCCGGTCTGTAATCCATCCGAGAACAAGCCTCCGAGAATCCCGGCCCCGCTTCCGTCCAGGAGTACGGGATGGAACATAAATTTGTCCGCCGTCAGTAGCGCCTCCCCGCTGACAGCCGTTTCCATGATATAGGCTTTGTCTGTTGCCCATAACGTTCCCGCAGCTTTCATGAAACCGGTATGCAAGACGCCGCGCTGCGTCCACTCCTCGTACATCCTGCCCAGATCCCGGGAACGTGCCGGGGACGACTTGTATTCGTCCGGATAGAGCTGTTCATCGAACAGTACCGGCCCGATCCGGTGCATTTCTGCCGCTGCATATAAAATTTCCTCACCGGAGCATATTCCGCTGCGCCGGCTCTCGCCCCCGAAGCGTACCGTCCAGCGGCCTTCCGCGGTTTCCGTCACCTGGATGGTGAGTACAATATCCTCGCCGGGCCGGGCTGTCAATGGCTGATGGATGGACAGATTCCGCAGTTCAAGCTCGTTGAACCGGTATTTGTACTTCCGGAAGATTTGATACAGTATATCGATATAGGCCTGGCCTGGCAGAAGCGATTGTCCGCAGACCTGATGATGCCGAATCATCGGATTATTTTGATTAAAGACCAGCTGCTGCTTCATTCGTGATCCTCCTTTAGGCGTACGATTCCCAGATGATCGGTTCGCTCTCCGCTTCACCCGGCTGCGAATCGTCAGTCCCCTCAAGCCCAGTGATACCGCCCGGCCCTCCATCCGGCTCCATAGCCGGCAGCGGCAGCGGACGGCGGAGCGCATCCGGCCCGCGAAGCTCCTCCCAGCCTTCGAGGATGATATGCGCGTTCGTGCCTCCATCCGCAAAACAGTTCAGCGCTGCGGTACGGGGACCCGTCCACTCCTGATGCTCCCTGCTGAAATAAAAAGGCGAAGCGCCGATATCGAAATGCTTCATCGGCGTATGGCCGGACAGGAACGGAACATACCCCCGGCGGTCCAGCATCAAGACAAGCTTAATCAAGCCGGCGATGCCTTCTGCACACAGCGGATGTCCAATGTTGGGCTTGGCAGACCCGATGCAAAGAGGCGGTCCGCCTGCCTTGCGGTACACGGCTTGGGTCGCCTTCAGCTCCAGCAGATCGTTCACCTCCGATCCTGACCCGTTCGCTTCGATGTAGCCGATCTCCTCCGGCTGCTTGCCGCTCCGGGCCAGTGCCTGGCGCATCACTTCTGTCTGCGCCGTATAATTCGGCGCGGCCGGTCCCGCCGTCCGTCCGTCATTGTTCACGGCAACGCCCTTAATGACCGCATAAATCCGGTCTCCGTCTATCAGCGCTTGCGCTACAGGCTTAAGCAGTACGATTCCTGCTCCTTCCGACAGCACCACGCCACTCGCTTTCCCGTCGAAGATATGGAATTGCGGCTCAGGACTCAGGATGCCGCGCTGCCGGAACAGCCGGTGCGATTTATCGGATACGAGCAGACTGACACCGCCGACAAGCGCGCATTCGATCTCGCCGGCAAGCAGTGCCTGTACCGCCACGTTCAAGCCGACGAGCGCCGACGAGCAGGCCGTATCCAAGACCACACTCGGACCCCGAAGGTCAAAATATTGCGAAATGTTAGCCGCCAAATAGTTCGTTCCGACCGCCCAAATCGGATTCCGGGCCTGGAGCAGGCTGGCTTCGTCCGGCTCGTGCCGGCTCCGCGCGCCGATATAGACTCCTATGCTGCGCTCCTTGATCTCTTCCGGCACATAGCCTGCATGATGCCATGCCTTCAGGCTCTCCTCGAGCAGCAGCAGCGCTTGAGGGTCCATCGCGTTCGCGTCTTCCTCGGACAGGCGGAAATGTGAGGCAGGCATCGTGCGCGAACAGTCAAGCAGCCCTGCATAATCAGCTGCTCCACCCGTCCAGTTATCCCGGGTTACCGTTCGGATCGCCGACCTTCCTTCTGACAATAGCCGCCAGTAGCCGTCCGGTGTCTCCGCTCCCGGGAAACGGCAGGACAGGCCGATGACCGCGATATCGGCCGGCCCCGTTCCTGTCCTCACTGCCGTGGCAGGAACGGGGTCTGCCTTTGGTGCGAGAGTCGGTTGAACCGGCTGCTTCTCCCGGCCGTTTAGCGTCGCTCCGAGAATACCCTTGTCCTTATCCGAAGCTTCTTCTTCCGGATTCGTTGCTGCCCCCAGGGAGAACGATGCGCCGTGTTTATCCGCCAGCCATTCCGACAGCAGGCGGATAGTCGGATATTCATATAGTACCGACGGGTCCAGATCAATGCCGGCCGACTGCCGTACGGTCCGCAGCACCTGGGCAAGCATTATGGAATCGACGCCGTATTCGGTGAACGGCGTATCGGGATCAAGCCGCGACTGTGCAAGCTTCAGTTCCTTCGCAAAGATGCCGGTCAAGAGTGCCGACGCGGAATACAGAAGGCCTTCTCTCCCGTCTTGTCCGTTATTATGGGCCGTCCCCTGCCGCACAGGCTGAGACTGCGGTTCCCCCTGCCCGCTCCCCAGGCTGCGCAGCAGCAGCTGTTCCGGCTTCCAGCGCTGCGGATCGATGACGGCCGGCAGCACGACCGGTCCAAGGCCCCGGGCTAGAATACGATCCAGCAGCCTTAAGCCTTCGTCATTCGTATGCGACAGCAGACCACTTTGCCGATAGATCCGGCTCTTCACTTCGCCTATGCCCGTTTCCTTCCAATTGGGCCACTGGACGCTGACAACCGGGATTTCCCCGCGCCATGCCTGTGCCGCGTAATCCATATAAGCATTCGCCATTGCATAATCACTCTGTCCGGATGCAAGCGCCGGCACAATGGACGACACGGACGAGAACAGCATGAAGAACTGCAGCGGCTCGCTTTTCATGCAGCGGAGCAATACATCCAGCCCCGCTGTTTTTGGAGCCAGCACCTCCCGGATGCCGCTGCCTGATTTCCGGATAAACGCCGGCGTCTCCTGATCGACGATCCCGGCGCAATGAAGCACGCCGCCGATCCGGCCCCAGGCGGCTCTGACTTCATCGAAGCAGCGGCGTACCGCCTCCTCATCGGTCAGATCAAGGGAAAGCACTTTCACCTCGGCCCCCAGTGCCTCGAGCTCTTTTATGGCCCGGATTTTCCGCCCGATCGCGCTGTCTGCGTCCGCCTCATATGCCTCCCACTGCTGACGGGGCGGAAATGCTTCCCGCCCCGTCAGCACCAGCCGCCTAACACCCCGGCGGTTGACGAAGTGCTTCGCACAGAGCGCCCCTATGCCGCGGGTGCCCCCGGTAATCCACAGCGTTTGCCCTTCCGGAAACGAGGCGGGCGTAGCTTCTCCGCTATCCATAGGCAGCTCACCCAAGCAGGCGCGGTACCGCGTCCCGCTTAGGTAGCGCACCTCGGCCTCCTCACTATCCGCCAGCAGCTCAGCGGCAATCGTCTCCGCCATAAAAGGCTCACCGCAATCCGGCCCGAAGTCGACATGCCTTGAACGAAGATGACTGTATTCGCTCTGCAGCATCCGGTACAAGCCGGCCCGCACAGCACCCGGCAGATTGGCCGGGCCATTCTCCGCCTCCAGCCCCCGGGTTACGCAGATCAGCGTCAGACCGTCCCGGCTCCCGAATTCGACCAGCCGCTGAAGCCAGGTTATCCAGTCTTCCGCCTCACCGCTCCGCTGCTTCCCGCAGCCGATTAAATCAATGAGACCCGAATAGGCCGCTTGCTCCGGTGCGGGCTTGTCCAGCTCGCCGCACAGCTGCTCGGGGCCGATGATCCGGGCCGGAGCAAGCTTATGCGACAGCAGCAGCGCTAACGGCTTCGTCTCCTCCGACGCCAGAATGGCGACCGTTCCGCGGTTGCTGCCCGGCTCTGCCCGGAGAGGGCAAGGCTCCCATTCCTTCCTCAGCATCCGCAGACTGCGCCCGGCAGGCTCGTCTTCGCCATTACGCTCCGCCTCCTGCCGGTGCTGTTCCGCCGCCGCGATGTCCCCGGCACCTTGTACAGTAGGCAGCCAGTACCGTTCCTTCAGGAACGGATACGTCGGCAGGCTGATCCGCCGGGGCTTGCGGTCCCCATACCATGCGTCCCAGTCCGCCGCCGCCCCTTGCACCCACAGCTCAAGCGCCGGCTTTGCCTTCTTTTGCCGGATACAGCGGTTCATCAGGGGTGTCAGCTCCTGCTCCAGCAGGCGCCGGTCGGTGAGTGCGCAGCCTGTAATCATATCGTCTCCCCCGCCAGCAGACAGGTAACTGTTCAATGCATCAATAACCGCTTTTCTGGAATCCGCCTGAAAAGCAAGCCGTACGTCCATTGCATCACGGCCAGTCTGCAGCGTATAGGCAACATCGGCCAAATCGATCTGCTCCCGGGAAGCGATCACAACAGCCAGGCTTCGGGCGTAGTCCGCCAGCTGCTCACCGCTTTTGGCCGACAGCACGAACAACGGCTGAACGCCCGTCCCGGCGGAAGGTCTCTTCTCGGTATATTCCTCAAGGACAAGATGGGCATTGGTTCCGCTGAAGCCAAACGAACTGACCGCAGTACGGCGCGGCGCACCTTCGCGGCTCTCCCAGTCCTTCGTCTCCGTATTCACATAGAACGGCGAATCTTCGCAGGAATAATGCTCATTCGGCACCCGGTAGTGCAGCGTCGGGACGAGCTTCTTATGACGCATAAGCAGCACGGCCTTCTGGATGCCGGCGATGCCGGCTGCCCCGGATGTATGGCCAATATTGCTTTTCACGGAGCCGATAGCGCAATAGCCTTTACGGCTCGTTCGTTCCTTAAATACGGCCGATATCGCCTCAAGCTCGATCGGATCGCCCAGCTTGGTGCCGGTTCCGTGCATCTCCACATAACCGATGCTCTCCGGATCAATGCCGTACTTCTCATAGATATCCCGCACAAGCTCCATCTGGCTGCTCAAGCTCGGCGCGGTGATGCCGTTCGTTCTCCCGTCCTGATTGACGCCCGATCCGAGAATGACACCATGAATGGAGTCACCGTCCGCCTCTGCGTCTCCCAGCCGTTTCAGGACGATGGCGCCGACTCCTTCGCCGGGTACGAACCCGTTGGCACTGTTATCGAAGGCTTTGCACTGCCCGTCAGGTGAGAGCATGCCCGCATCGCACATCGAAACGTACGTTTCCGGGGTCAAATATAAGCTAACGCCGCCGGCCAGTGCCATGTCGATTTCCCGGTTCAATAACGCCTGGCAGGCCAGATGAACGGCAACAAGCGAGGAGGAGCAAGCCGTATCAATCGGAATTGCCGGCCCCTTCAGGTTCAGGTAATAGGCCAAGCGGGCGGCAGCTATGGCGTAGCTGCTTCCTGTCGTATGGGCAAAGCCAAAGCCGGAAGACATGTCCGCCTTTCCTCTCTCCCTGCACAGCGCCCCGTATTCGCTGCTCATGATGCCGAGATATAGACCGCACTTCATGCCGTCCAGCCGCTGCGGGCTATATCCGGCGTCTTCAAACGCCTTGTACCCTTCCTGCAAAAACAACCGGTGCTGCGGATCCATCCATTCCGCTTCCGTCGGCGATATATGAAAAAAGAGCGGATCGAAATCCGCAAAATCTTCGAGCATTCCCAGCCATTTGGCATAAATTTTCCCTTTTTGAGGATGCGGATTGTAGTAGTTGCCGGTATTCCAGCGCGACGGGGGAATCTCCTTGACGGAATTCCTTCCCGCCGACAAATTGTCCCAATACTGCGGCAAATCGTCAGCCTCCGGATATTTGCCGGACATTCCGACAATCGCGATGGCTTCCCGGCCGGCAACCGTCCGGTCCGCAGGCTTATTCCGCCGCCCGTCTATGTTCGTATACGATTCGGCTGCGGCTGTCTGTCCTTTGCCGGATGTCAGAAGCGCCTTGGCTTCATCCGGCCGGATTTCCTTTCGCATCAGCGCCTGCAATATATGTTCCGCATTCATCGGCATTCCCTCTTTTGCCATAAATTCAATTCCCGAACAAGTTCATTATCCGGTCCCTCACTTCATCCTGAAAGAACGTCTTGGTGTGCATGTCAAGCTCCTGCTGCACAACTTCCGGAAGCTCCCTGCGCAAAGAAGCGGTCAAATGGTCTTTGAGCGTTATTAAGGATATTCTTGGTTTCTCCGCTAACTGTCTGGCCACGCTGTACGCATGCTCCAGCACTTCATTCCTTGGCAGTACAGGGAACGGAATACCTCTTCTCTGCAGCTCCGCGCCCCGATAGCTGCCTGCGCTGAGGAGCATTTCCTGCGCCAGGCTCATGCCCAGCTTACGGGGTACGATCAGCGTGGAGCCGAAGCCGGGCGTAAAGCCGTATTTCATAAAATTCGTATTGTATACGCTTTCCAAACTAAGAATGACTATATCTGAAAATAACCCGAGCACGAATCCGCCGCCAATTCCGTGACCCTGCATGGCGGATATCACCGGAATTTTGCAATTTAAGGCCAGGCTGTACACATCGAGATCGGTGAACCGGACGCGGCCTTCATGAAGGCTTAGCAGTGACTCACGGGTACCGCCGGAGGCAAAGTAGCTGTCGTATCCGGTCAGAATGACCGCTTTGCCGTCCGGATTGGCATCGATCTCCGCAAAGGCCGACCGCAGCCCGGCGATCAGCTCTCCTGAGAACATATTCCGGTTAGCACGGTCCTCCATCGTAATTTGGAAAATGCCTGCTTCCGCTTCATCCAGCCGAACGACCGAAGAGAACATTGCCATCAGCCCCCCCAGCTGTATTCACGGTGATAATCCCGGACCTGTACAAGCTCCAGCCGGCCTTTACCCCGCAGCGCCTGCCAAGCCTCCGGGATCAGCTGTGAATGGGGTTTCGCATTACGGGTTCCGAATTTGATCGCCTGCGTATCCCGCAATAGCTCATCGTATTCCGCCATTGACAGCGGATAACGTTCGCCAAGCGCCCGTTCGATGCCGAAACGCCGCTGCCGCCGCTGGCCTTCCGCCGTCACGACACCGCTATAAAACTCGGAGCAGCATCCCGAGCCGTAAGAGAAACAGCCGATTCGCCCCGGCGTCTCGAAGCTGCCCTGGTCGATGGTGCCGGCGAGAGACAGGAACAGGGTCGCCCCCATAATATTGCCTACCCGCTGGCAATAGCTGATTCCCGGCATAACACGCCGGAGGAAATCCTCCTCGATTTCAGCTTGCCCCGCCTTTGCTTCCTTTCGCATCATGGTGCGGTGGGCACCTTTGACCATTCCGCCGAATGGCGTATGGCTGGCCAGATATTGGAACGTACTCCGGTAATCCGCACCGATTACCCGCTTTTTGTATTCCTGGAACGTTTGCTGGCAGCAATCCAGGTAGGAGAGCAAGGATAGATCCACATCGCCCGCCTCCGTATCCGGAACGGGGCGGCAGGTATCCATCACTTCATATCCGTAATAACCGTTCGCTCCGATATCGGCTTCGAATACAGCCGGATTCTCGCCGACCAGCACCGCTGCTGCACCGGAGCCTCCGCTCGGTTCAGCGAACGACCAGTCCGCCCCTTCGGCCTCGGCGGCGTCAGCTGCCGAGAACCGGGAGATGTCCGTCGCGATCACCAGCGCCTTGGCTCCGGGCGAGGTTTGCGACAATACGAAATTGACGGCCATCTGGAATCCTGCTGTACCGGAATAACAGGCCTGTTTGATTTCGAATAGCCGGCAGTTCCGGCTTAAGCCCAAATAATGATGGATGTAGGTGCTGAGCGATTTGCCGAAATCGATGCCCGATTCCGTGCAAGTCACAAGCAGCTCTATCCGCCCGATCTCCTCCGGTGTCATATCATCGAGGAGCGGTTTGGCGGCGTTGACGCCGAACGTAACTGCATCCTCGTAGGGCATCGCCACCGTTTTTTCCTTCACCAGCAAATTCTCGAACCGGGAGGTGTTCAGGCTGCGGAATTTGGCCAGCTCGAGAACATCCAGGCTGGCTGACCCGCCGTACACATTCATCGCTTCGATTCCAACCGAGACCATCGTATCGCACTCCCATCGTTTATTTTGAAGCTTCCGTATAGCGAAGCTGCTGCAAGTAATGACCGGCTTGGCCGCTGTCGAGCGTCCCCGTGTATACCTTTTCCAATATCTCGTCGACCGACAGCTCGGCCTCAGCCGTGCCCGCGTTAGGCGGACCTTCCTTTTCTGCCTGCGTTTCCTGTACGTATTCCGCAAAATCATACAGTGTCGGATAGGCGTAGATTTGGGTTGCCGTTATTGCTGTACCGAATAGGCGGTTAACCGTCTGAATCCATTCCACGCCGATGACCGAATCCAGCCCCAAATCAACAAATTTCCGGGAAGGATCAATCTCTTCAGGCTTCATATACAAAGCTTCCGCCAAGCTTAAAGCCAGCTGCTTCAGCAGAACCGACGGCCCTGCGGATGGGGCGGACACCGGCGGGTGAAGGACGGCTTCCTCCTTCGGCAGATCAGCAATATGCCCCTCGGATGATGCGGATATCAGCTGAACCAAATACCCGGAAAAATCCCGTAGTGTCGGATACTCGTACACTTTCGTTGCCGGAATTTTCGTGCCGTACCGTTTGTTAAGGGTCTGAATCCATTCGACCCCGATAATGGAATCCAGCCCGAAATCAACGAACTTCCCGACCGGGTCGATCTCGCTGCGCTTCATGTAGAGCGCCTCAGCCAAGCTAAGTGCCAGTTCTTCCTGTAACACGTGCTCGTTACCGGCTTCGCTCAGGTCCGTCCTGCGCTGCGGTTCCCTGCTGCTGGACGCTCCGGCGGTAGGGGGCAGCAATTCGGAGGAAAACTTGAGCGAGATGAACGGTCTGGAACGGTCTGCCGCTTGTACGGTGATCTTGGACCCGTATTCGGTTACCGGCCGCAACGCTGTTATCCCCCGCAGCTCCGAAACTTCCTGCGTGCGGGCGTCAGCCGTTGAAGCCGTCTGCGGCTCTACATGCGGCTTTGCCGCGGCCGGAGCGGAGACCGCCGGGTATGAACCGGACTCGTACCCAACCGGCGCAGTGTCCGGCGCTTTCGGCTGCTCCGAAGCCACTTTGCCCCTTCTGTCACCAATCCAATACCGCTCCCGCTGGAACGGGTAGGTCGGCAGTCCAATCCGGGGAACGGGAACGCCGGCGTACATCGCCTGCCAATCAAGATCGTAGCCTGCCGCGTACAGCTCCGCCAACGCGTGCAGTCCGTTCTCCAGGGCCGCGCCCCGTACCGATTCTATTTCCCTGATAATGCCCTGTCCCAGCTCTTCGAAGAGCGGTTGACGGCGGAATTTCCCATTCACACCAAGGTGCCCGGCACTGAAATACCCGCCCGAATCGCGTCCTTCAAGCAGCGCCTCGAGCTTATCCTTCATGTCTTCCCGGCTCTGAACGACGAAGGCGGCCCGTGCCCCTGCGAAATGCTCCCTGCCGTTCAGCAATGCGGCGCATACTTCGGCGATCCGGTACGATCCTCCATTCCGTTCGAGCCATAGCAGTAAATCTCTCGCCCGGTTCTGCAACGCTTGCTCCGATTTAGCGGATACGCACAGCAGTTCGTGCGTACGGTCCAGCGGGGACAGAATCTTCCGCTCCGGCGCTTCTTCCACCAGCACATGGGCATTCGTACCTCCGGACCCGAAGCTGCTGACGCCTCCCCTGCGCAGCGGATGACCATCCGGCAAAGGCCAGGACTGCTGCTCCGAGGCAACAAAGAAGGGGGACTGGTCCAGCGAGCAATGCGGATTCAGCACATGAAAATGCAGTGAAGCCGGAATACTCCGGTTCCGCATGCTGACCACAAGCTTAAGCAGCCCGGCGATCCCCGCAGCTCCCTCGAGATGTCCGATATTCGTCTTAATCGAGCCTAAACCGCAGTAAGGCTGCGGGGAATCCTCCGTTTTACCGCCGGACAGCCTGGTGAACGCCTCCTTCAAGCCGCCGATCTCCACCGGATCACCGAGCGAAGTGCCCGTTCCGTGCGCTTCGATATAGCCGACCGTTTCGGGAGCAAAGCCAGCCTTAAGAAGAGCGGCGGCTACCAGATCGGCCTGCTTGGCCGGATTCGGAACCGTAAGTCCGCCGGCCTGGCCGCCATGGTTAACGGCCGTGCCTTTGATAACGGCAAGGATGGTATCCTGATCCCGCAGCGCTTGATCAAGCGGCTTCAGCAGCACCATGCCGGCTCCTTCCCCGCGCACGTATCCGTTCGCTTCGGCATCGAACGTGCGGCAGGCGCCGTCCTTCGACAGCATCCCCGCCTGGTAATAGGTGATGCTGTTGGCCGGGTGGCACATCAGATGGATGCCGCCCACAAGCGCCTGCCCGCATTCCCCGTCGGTCATGGAACGTACGGCCTCATGTATGGCTACAAGCGAGCTGGAGCAGGCCGTATCGATCAACAGACTCGGGCCATGCAGATTAAAATAATACGAAAGGCGGTTCGGCAGGGCCGCCATAGAAGCGCCGGGACCGTAGTAAACCTCGTGCTTATCCAGCAGCCTCTGATAATCAGAGCCGCTGGCCCCGATAAACACGCCTGTATCGCTTCCGGCCAGCTCCTTGGCCGGATAACCTGCGTGTTCAAAGCATTCCCAGGCAAGCTCAAGCAGCAGACGCTGCTGCGGGTCAATCCATTCGGCTTCCTTCGGGGATATCCGGAAAAACGAAGGATCGAAGCCCGAAATATCGTCCAAAAAACCGCCCCTATCGATCCCCCTATGGGATTGAGCCGTATCGACGGAATCCGGCCACTCCCATCTGCCGTCCGGCATACGCCCGACGGCGTTTCTTCCTTCCTGCAGCAGCTCCCACAGTTCATCCAGATTGGACACGCCTCCGGGAAACCGGCAGGCGGCGGCAACGATAGCGATACCGTTATCCGGTGCCGCTTCGCCAATCCTGGCAGCAGCTTGACGCAGGTTCCCGCTATCCGTGCAATCCGGAGCATCAACGGGCTTCACAGCGGCAACCTCCTCTTCGGCTTGCGGCTCCTGAGGGGCAGCCTGATCCTCCAAGTAAGCAACGATGAGCTGCGGCGTATTATATTGAAAGAAAAAGGCCGGCTCCAATCGGACAGAAAACTCGTGGCTGATCCGTTCGTTCAGCTCCAGCAGATCCGCCGAATCCAGTCCCATCTCCATCAAAGGCTGGTCCATGGAGAATTCTTGACCGCCCCCCAGGACGAGACCGATAACCTTCGTCACGTAGTCGCGGATCAAGCCGTTTCGGGATGGGACATTTCTGGCCGGCTGCGGCATCTGCACTGCGGGTAACGCTTTCACTACTTCAGGCGAAGGCGATGCTGCATGCTTAAGCTTCTGATGCCGGTGCTGCAAATCGTATTCGATCCAGACGCCTTGACCCTCGTTCGCGGTATCGAGCGGCCGGTAGCCCGGTATCAATTGCTTAATCTCCGCCCCATGCCATTCGTGAAATCTTAAATTCGGGTCCGCCGGGCTGCCATGCTCGTTGCGCAGCCGGATATAATCCTCCAGCGGGACCCCGGAATTCCGCGAGTAATTCTTGCACCGGGTAATGCCTGCTACGATATGTACTCCGCTAATCAGGCTGCATCGCAGCAGCATAAATTCCAGCAGCTGGTCCCCCAAATTCCGGTGCTGCATCCCGGGCAGAATGTTCAGTCCAAGCAGCTGGACTACCGGTCCATTCTCCTCTTGCAGCTCTTCCAACCGGCCGAAGGAAGCCTGCCTCAGATGCCCGGATGCTCCAATTCTCTGGGAGTACACCGCTCCGGCTATTCTTCCATCCACTTCAAGGACAAGCTGACCCGCCGGGTCCTGCTCCCATCTGCTCCGGATGGAGGAGGGCGGTGTCCGAAGATCCGGCTCCCAGCATGCCTCCTCCAGCTCCTCTAGAGCCGGCATATCGTCCAGACGGGCATACCGGATTCTATAGTCTCTCCGTTCGAACCGGTTCAAGGTAATACGGCCGAAGGGCATCGTCTTTGGGTATTTGCGGAAATAATTAGAATCCGGAAACAAGCCCGCCTCGGATGCGGCCATTAGAAACTGCTCTGCACTTACAAGAAGCTGCTGGGAGAAAGCGTGGTAGGCATCGAAATGCAAGCTTTCGCATTTGCTTATATAATCGCGTACAGTCCGCGTCTCCAGGCCGTGTACCTCCAGAATGATTATACCGTCCTTACCCATGACGGATGCCCAGCGTTCCAGATGCTCCACCAGGCTTTGAAACACGTCGGTTCCCGGAATCTCATTCCCTTCCGAATCGGTATACGGCTGGTCGAAACGGACCCGCGAGCGGGCAGCGGCCGACACCTGATCTGCCGGCGGCAGGTAGGGGCGGTCATGATCGAGAAACGAACGGACATGCAGAATATGCTCCGGGTCCCCGATCCCCAGCTCCCTCAAATCCCGGATCACCTGGGCCGGATCGCCAATATTGCCCTTAAGCACCAGATGCTCCGTCCCCTGCAGGGTCAGGCTTGTCGCGTCCAGCGCCTTCCCGTTATAATCGATGCCGATCAGCTTAAGCGGATATTCCTGCAAATGCCGGCCCCGGACCGTTTTGTCCCGGATGATGGCATGCATCTTCTTCAGCAGGGAGCCGTCCCCGCATCCCATGTCGGCAATATATTTCGGCTGCTCCGTGAGCGGCTCACGGTTGAATATCGCCAGGACAATTTCCTCCATATCGGAGAAATATTTCTCATGCTGAAATCCGCTGCCCACGACATTCAACGTCCGGTCGATATGCAGCTCATGCCCTTCCCCGTCATGTCCGAAGACTGCCCTGGAATCCCCGAACAGAATCTCGTCCATACTCATGAGCATCGGCCGGTAGGCGGCCATCGCCGCGGTAATGAAAATACGGTCCACCATAAAGCGGCCCGTATCAGTCAGGCAATCCTCTTCCTTAACTTGCGCCAGCCAGCCGTGATGTGAAAAGTAACGCTTAATCTCCTTACGGGTGCGCGCCCCCATGTTCTTCAGCAGCAGCGTGTTGCTTCCGTCTTGCCCGTAGCTTAGCTGGCCGTTTTCTTTCAGTGCCAGGAGGAGCGGAATCACTAGCAAGCCGTCCATAAACCGGGCCATGACCGGGTTCTGCATATCCCACTGCCGCTCCGACCGTTCGATCCAATGCTCCAGTGTGAGCTTGGATGGGTTTCTTTTTAAATATGATTTCATCGGAAATGACAACAGCGGCACGCCTTCCTCCCGCATCTGTTCATGAACATCGGCCGAAGCCGTGCGGATATAAGCATCCCCTTCGCTTCTCTCCACCCAATGCATCGATTCAAGCATGTTCAGCGCGATGCGTAAAAAACCCTTGTTGGCGTTCAGTTTCCCGGAAAGCTCCTGAAAAGAAACCGGGTCCGTCAAGGACAGCTCCGCGAAAAGTCCCTGCTTGCTGCATGCTGCAATGACGGGAATGGCTACATAGCCATTGCTATAATCGTTCAATATCGTCAGCATAGATTATTCGTCCTCCCAAGGAAATTGTCCCTTCTCCACATAGCGGTAAATCTTCTCCAGATTCCGGGGGTCCGCGAAAATCTTCTCGTTAGCCGCCAAAGCTAACGGTTTGGATGTCGTCAATATCCCGCGCAGCTCGTTCATATAGGTTTTGTAATGCGCAATCGCGGGTTTCGGCAGCTTCTTGAGCCGGAGTAAATGCCTGCGGAGCAGCATTTCGCTGTCCGGGCCGTACCCGTCCACAATCCCCCACGCATGCGCTTCCTGTACCGGAATCGGCTTCGTTGTGAGGGTCATGTAATGAGCCTTCTGAAAGCCCGTCCGCCGAATGAGAAACGGTAATACGCAAGCAGGAAAAAGCCCGAACAGAAGCTCGGACAAGCTGAACTCCGCCTTCTCGTCTGCCAGCACGATATCGCAAGCGGCTGCGAAGCCTACCCCTCCGGCGTTCGCTTTGCCTCTGACATGGGCAATCGTAATGAATGGACCTGTCGCCAGCTTCTGCCACAGGGCATACAAAGGCTCCGGACGATTCCCCAGCGGCTCCCCCGCCGTCAGCTTCGCATGTATACCCTTGAAGTCAGCACCTGTGCAGAAAATACCGTCCATGCCTTCCAGTACAATGACCGACGCACTTTCCTCACATTGCGCCAGCGCGTGTGAGCATTCTTCGACCAACCGGTCGTTTATCGTATTGCCGGCTTCCGGACGGTACAGCTGAAGATAACAGACCTGCCCCTCAACCCGGACCTTAATCGTGTCATAGTTCATGAGGTCCACCTGTATTCCCGGTGATATTCACGGATTTCCTCCAGAACAAGGCGTGCACTCCCGCTTGCAGACTTCAGTGCGCCGGGCAGTACTTCCGGATCAATCTTCAGATTGCGTGTGCCGAACCGAAGCGCGTTCGCAGGCTGGAACAACGATTCATATTCGTCAATCGATAGCGGATAACGCTCATCGAGCTGTTGGCCGATCATGAAACCGCGCTGAAGCTCCTGTCCCTTAGCTGAAGCAACTCCGCTAAAAAATTCGGAGCAGCAGCCGGAGCCGTAAGAGAAGCAGCCGATTCGGCCCGGCGTATCGAGACTTGCATGATCGATCGTACTCGCCAGCGAGAGCAGTGCAGTCGCGCCCATAATATTGCCTACCCGCTGGCAATACACCATACCGGGCCTAACCCGCCTTTGGAAGTCCGCTTCAATTTCAGGCGGCTTCGCCTGGGCCAGCTTCCGCATCATCGAACGGTGGGCGCCCTTCACCATTCCCCCGAAAGGGGTATGGAAAGCGAGATATTGAAAGGTCTCCCTGTAATCGGCTTCCGGCACCCTTTTTTTGTACTCCCGGAATGTCTGCTCGCAGCAGTCCAGATAAGACATCAAGGATAAGTCGGCATCGCCGGCTTCGCTGTCGGGAACCGGGCGGCAGCTGTCCATTACTTCATAGCCGTAATATCCGCTCGCCCCTACGTCGATCTGAAATACATACGGACGGGAGCTGACCAGCACAGCAACAGCGCCGGCCCCGGCACTCGGTTCGGCGAACGACCAATCAGCCGTCAGCACCTCCCCCGGCTCCACAGTCATGAAGCGGGAGATATCCGTCGCGACAACGAGCGCCTTCGCACCCGGTGATGCTTGGGACAGCACGAAGCTGATGGCCGTCTGCAGGCCCGCGATGCCTGAGTAGCAGGCCTGCTTGATCTCGAATAACCGGCAGTTCCGGTTCAGACCCAAATAATGATGTATATAGGTGCTAATCGACTTGCCGAAGTCGATGCCTGATTCCGTACAGGTGATAAGCAGTTCAATCCGATCCTTTGCTTCCGGCGGCAACGCATCAACTAGCGGCTTCGCCGCATTCACGCCGAAGGTGACCGGATCTTCGAACGGCAGCGCGACAGCCTTCTCTTTCATCATCAAATTGTCGAACCGGGTTGTATCCAATCCGCGATGCTTGGCCAGCTGCAGCACGTCCAGAAAGGCGGAGCCTCCATAGATATTCAACGCTTCAATTCCGACAGGCATTCTATTCCTCGCCCTCTCTGCTTTAAGTTTCTTCCTATCTGCTAAGACATATAGCCGTATTCATTCCGCTAGAGCCCGGTCGGGCAGCAGCGCATGACGAGCCCCATCCGTAACGCCTTACGCTTCCAAATCATACTTATGGTGACAGAGCTGCTCGCCTCCTTTCCTTTGGCAGGGCCCCCTTAGGGTTCACTGCCGGAACGATACTGCCGCATTCCCCTTTCCCGGACAAAATAAAAAGACCGGACACAGGTGTGTCTAGTCTTTACATATATGTATTGAAATTTGGAATTCATAATGTCGACAGCTTCGCCCTTTCATGCTTCCTTCCGGAAGGCACTACCATTTCTATCCTATGTCCATCGGTTGCCATATAACGTGCCGAAACATCGGTTATACAGCTTCCGGTTTCATTAGCTAAAGTTATTCCTGTACAAGATTCGTTTCCGGCTCCAAAAGGATAATTCCTAAATCGATCGTTCTCCCACCGCCCAACAACTGAAGACTGACCTTCGCGCGCCTTTTGCGTTTGTCAACTTTGGTGACGAGCTCCTCTTTTCCAGTTAAGGGGCCCGACACGACGTTCATACGGGAGTTCTCAAAATACACCCTAGAATTCTCCGCCACATCGTCATGATCGAGCAGCCCCAATATAGGACTAATCTCCTCTTCCGGTATTTGCTTAAAATACTGCTCCTCAGAGTTCTCCAAATCATTCATAGCTTGGTGCTTATAGATAAGATCCTTGCGGCTGCAGTAGTTTAATAACCGGTAGACATGGGGGTTCTTCTGAAGGATATAATAGGTAGAGTAATTCATTTGAGTCTGGATGAACACATAGCCCGGAAATAACAGTCTTTCAATTAAATCATATTGACCGGCTCTTCTTTCCGAAATTTGCTTCTTGGGAACGACGCAGCGGAGCATCTCTCCGGAAAATAGCCGCTGCAGAGATGACTTCACACGGTCTTCGCAGCCGTTTCGAACGAATAATACGTACCAGCTCATAATATCCCCCAATAGTAAAAGATTAGAGACAGGCGGACTTTCCGGTGAATGAATGCCCAAACTTGTTATAATCAACATATTAGAAAAGAAATTATATAATTGCTATTTTACTCATTATATACCAAAGGTTAGGAGTCTTCAACGATCAGTTACTAGAATCATTGCGCTATTTCTAATTCTTCATTTATTTGCAGCATTTGCTTCTGAACATTCTGATGTTAACAGAAATCCAGTATATATCCCTCATCAAATGTCATAAATTAAAAGGAGAAATCAATGGTCCAAAAAAACACTATCTTTAAAAATACTATCCTTAATAAAATTCCTATCTTAATTTTCATTTGTTTGTTCTTGCTTACTTCTTGCAGTAAGGATGCTGAAGTATTTATTGGAACTGTACACACAATAGATATAGAAAATAAAAGACTGCTAGTTATATCTGGCTTAAAAGAAGAGGATTCGAAGAAGAGTTCCAAAGAACTTCTCAATTCTAATGAGTACACTAAGGTCATTTGGGTAAGTAAAGTTTCCCCCTCTAGATTCAAACAAGGTGATGAGATTGAAATAACCTATACCGCGAGCGATGATTCTTATCCGGCACAAGTAACTGCCAAGAAAATCACTAAAATTAGTAATTGATTCAATAAATAAAATCCAGCAGATCAAAGCATCGTTTCTAATAAGAAGCGGTGCTTTTTGATGTGAGACTAAAGCTACTCACAACCACTATTAGTATTTCCAGAGAGCTGCTCCACACAAAAATTCCCGATGAGGGAATTGCCTCACCGGGAATCATTAAATATTTCTCCTATTTAAAGCACTTGGCAGAATCCGTTGCGAAAGTACTCATTTTAATGAGTCAGTCTTATCATCATGCCAATAATCTACTCACCCGCACCGGCTATACCCGCAATTCCCGCAAGTCTTACATCCCTCAATATTAATCAGCGATGCACTTCCGCAGGAAGGGCAGAGATCCCGCGAAGCAGTCGCATGGCTATGCGCACCATGGCCCCCGTGCCCATCATCAGTAGCCGTAGCTGGAACACTTGATTTCAGCTCGGCGTTCATCGCTTCATTGAAATCAAGCTCCAGTGTAGCTGCGATAGGTGCAGGCACGTGATCGTCATGGGCGTTGTTCAGCACATGGGTTTCCAGCGCCTTGGCTACAGCGTCGGCGATGGACTCGACGCGGTTCGCACCGAAGCCGATGGCGCCGGAGCCGCCGATGCCTTTGAGATGCTTAATCAGCAGCTCGACCTTCTCGCCGTGGTCGCCGTAACGCAGGAACAGCGAGCAGACGCGGCCCAGTGCTTCCGCCATAGCGAACACGTCGGAGCCGGCTTTGCCGACGTTCAGGAAGATTTCGGCCGGCGTGCGGTCGAGATCATTGATGGTGATATACGCCATACCGAATGGCGTGTTGATCTTATAAGTAGCGCCGCGCAGCACCTGCGGGCGTTTCTTGTATTGTTTGTCCACTACATTAGCCGCAGGCTGCGGTGCAGGTGCTGCTGCAACTGTGACCGGAGCCGGAGCAGCTTCAGCTTCCACTGGCTCAGCTTCAGCAGTCTCAACTGCCGCCGGAGCGTCTTTCTTTTCTTCCTTCTTAGTCGTTTCCAATACCTGTATGTCACGGCTGCCGTCACGGTAGATCGTTACACCTTTGCAGCCCAGGTCGAAGGCCATTTCGTACAGCTCGGCAGTCTCTTCTACGGTGAAGTCGGACGGGCAGTTCGCCGTCTTGGAGATTGAGCTATCCACCCAGCGCTGAATGGCAGCCTGTGCACGGATATGATCCTTAGCGGACAGATCCATCGAAGTAACGAAGTATTCAGGGAGCTCTTCACCCGGATGGGCTTCCAGCCATTCCTGGGCAATCGGCACGAACTGCTCGTCATAGCCCAGACGGCTCTGGCGGTAATATTTGAATGCGAAATAAGGCTCGATACCGGTCGAAGTGCCGACCATGGTTCCAGTACTACCTGTAGGTGCCTGGGTAATCACTGTAACGTTGCGCATGCCGTGCTTACGGATGGATTCGCCGACTTCCGGATAGACCTCGGTGATATTACGCATGAAGCCGCTCTGCAGATATTTATCGGTATCAAAAGCCTGGAAAGATCCCTTCACGCCAGCGATCTCAGCAGAGGCCAAATAAGCTTCGCGGGCCATGAAGCCGTAGAGCTTGTCCAGGAACTCCAGGGATTCCGGGCTGCCGTAACGGATATTCAGCTTGATCATCAGCTCAGCCAATCCCATTGTGCCAAGTCCTACGCGGCGTTCGAGCTTCTGGTTGGCTTCATTTTCCGGGAAATGATAAGGTGTCTTGTCGATGACATTGTCCAGGAAACGCACGGAATAGCGGGTCGTTGTCGCCAGATCTGCCCAGTCCACGTCGTGATTCTCCGCATCGTAGAACTTGGAGAGGTTGACGGCCGACAGATTGCACACGCCCCAGCCCGGCAGACCCTGCTCACCGCATGGATTGGTGCAGATAATCGGGTTGAAATACCAGCTGTTGGACATCTGGTTGTAATATTCCATGAACACTACGCCCGGCTCAGCCGACTTCCAGGCCGATTCGATAATCGTATGCCACACATCGCGTGCTCTTACGGTACGGTAAGGAATGACGCGGCGGCCGTCTGCTTTCCATTTATCCAGATCGCCGTCCCAGATTGTATCGTAATCCGGATCGGTGGTATCCGGGAAGACCAGCTCCCAGTCCAGATCCTCCTTGACGGCTTTCATGAAGGCATTGCTCACGCATACCGACAGGTTGGCATTGGTTACCTGACCCATCGTCTGCTTCACGGTAATGAAGTCCACCACATCCGGATGCCAGTCATTAATCATCAGCATCAGCGCGCCGCGGCGGCTTCCGCCTTGCTCAATCAGTCCGGTCGTATAGCTGAAAAGACCGCCCCAGGACACTGAGCCGCTGGATGATCCGTTCACGCCTCTTACAATCGCGCGGCGCGGGCGCAGCGAGGATAAGTTAATACCTACACCGCCGCCGCGGGCCATAATCTCGGTCATTTCGGAGAGCGTCTGCATGATGCCCCCGCGGCTGTCTTTCGGGGAAGGAACAACATAACAGTTGAACAGCGTAAGCTCCTCGCTTGCTCCGGCACCTGCCGCAATCCGACCGCCCGGTACCAGCTTCCAGTCATCAAGAATAGAGCGGAACTTGCCTGTCCACTCTTCCTGAAGCTCGGGAGTCTGCTCTACGGAAGCCATGGCTGCCGCAAGACGGTCCCACATTTCCTCCGGGGTCTTCTCAATATTCAGTGTCAGCTTCTCCACATCCGATTGCACGAGTTCACCGCTGCGGGTCTTCACCGTAACAATCCGGCCTGTGCGCTCAACAATCTCGCCAACCTCCTTGGTTGGAAATTTCGGATCATCCTTCGTCAGGACAAGCACCACATCGCCTACCTTGGCATTATTGCTGTCCGCGTCCTTCCAGGCATAACGGTCCAAAAATATTTTCTCACTCAGCCCCTCAAGACGCTGCTTGCGTTCCACTGTACTCAATAGAAAAACCTCCCGGATGATTGATAGGTAATACTTCCGTTCCTTGGTGTGGGCTTAGACTTTTTGTAACCCACAACAAGAACTTCCAGCGGCAGGGTAGCCGCAGCCTGCATGTACAGCGGAAGTTCCTCTTGTCAATAACAAATAACCGCAAAAACCCGCGAATAATCAAATTTTCAAGCTTTTGTAACAATATATTGTATACATCAGCTTTTCAACTATACCACATATTGTATCAGAGTTCTTTTTCCA
Organism: Paenibacillus sp. FSL R10-2199; assembly: GCF_038000235.1. Lineage (NCBI taxonomy): Bacteria > Bacillati > Bacillota > Bacilli > Caryophanales > Paenibacillaceae > Paenibacillus > Paenibacillus sp. FSL R10-2199. Next base: position 6,368,127 of record NZ_JBBOBO010000001.1, read on the forward strand.
AAAAAGCGGCCCATGGCGGGAATTTCGGAAAAACGGTAAAAGATAGTGGATTTTCTCCCTCTTTCTCGCTTTTTTACAGGTTCCAGATTGATAAGCTTCCGGGCCCGGAAGACAGATTCCGCCACGGATATTCAAGATCCGCGGAAGCCGCCGCAGCACCAGCAGCAGTACCGCTGCAAGGCTCCGCAATATTACTCCACGGCAGCAGCCGGAGGATAGCAGGTTATGAAATCTCTCTTTTACGCGCATACTACTGCTACGCATTTCGATATGAAACCGCGCCGGAGGAGGCTGCAACATGACGCAATTATTCCGCAATTCCTTGCCGCAAGGGGGAAGTACGCCTGCCCCGCTGCTGCCTGTTCCTCTGTCCTTTGAGCGTAACTGGCTGCAGGACCTGGAGTCGAAGCTCGATAAAGGCGGACCCTGGGGAGACTGGAGATTATCCCGGCTGGCCATACAAGGAGAGCAATCGGGCCTCGTTACGAGCTTCGATGAGCTGCAGTGTCTGAAGCATCTGTCCGGGTTATCCCCGCTTCCCCACCAGCTGGATACCGCCCATAAGGTGCTGTTTGAAATGTCAGGCCGGGCCATTCTGGCAGACGAAGTAGGGCTAGGCAAGACGATAGAAGCCGGACTGATCCTCAAGGAGTATCTGGTGCGCGGGCTCGTAAGTAAAGTTCTGATCCTTGTCCCTGCGTCTCTTGTCCTGCAGTGGGTGCGCGAGCTGAACAGTAAATTCGGTATTTCAGCCGTGGCACAGAAGAAAGCTTACTCCTGGGGCAACGACATTGTTGTCGCCTCCATGGATACGGCGAAGCGTGATCCGCACAAGGAGATGCTGCTGAGCCATGAATTCGACATGCTGATTATCGACGAGGCCCATAAGCTGAAGAATAAGAAATCAACAAACTATCTGTTCGTACAGCAGCTGCGCAAAAAGTACTGCCTGCTGCTCACCGCCACTCCCGTGCAGAATGATCTCGGCGAGCTGTTCAATCTGATCACATTACTGAAGCCGGGACAGCTCGGGAATCAGGGGGATTTTGCCACCAATTTCGTGGTCGATAAACGCCAGCCTAAGAACGAAGTCCAGCTGAGGGGCGAGCTCTCCAAGGTGATGATCCGCAACCGCCGCGGCGAGGGTCCCGTGAACTTCACGAAGCGCAAAGTGCGCAATATCCCGCTTACCCTCTCTTTAGAGGAGAAAGAATTATATGACGGCGTCACCGCCTTTGTCAAAGACCAATATCAGGAAGCGGGCGGCAATCTCAGCAGCATGCTCTCCCTGGTTACGCTCCAGCGCGAGGTATGCAGCAGCCGGGATGCGGTGTTCGTCACGCTTGTGAATCTGATCAAGAAGCTTCCGGCGGATTCACCGAAACGTGAGCGCATGATGGGGCTGCTCCAGACGATTCGTACTGTTAAGACGAATACCAAAGCGGAGAAGACGATGGAGCTGATCCGCCAAATGAACGAGAAGGTCATCGTCTTCACCGAATACCGCGCGACCCAGGAATATCTGCTGCAATATTTCCGTGAGCATGGACTGCAGTGTGTCACTTACTCCGGCGGGATGAACCGCGGCAAAAAGGACTGGATGATGGACCTCTTCCGCGGGCGCGCCCAGGTAATGATTGCTACGGAAGCAGGCGGCGAAGGGATCAATCTGCAGTTCTGCCACCATATGATCAACTTCGACCTCCCCTGGAACCCCATGCGCGTAGAGCAGCGGATCGGCCGGGTACACCGGCTTGGCCAGGAGAACGATGTAGTTATCTACAATCTCTCTACCGAAGGCACGATCGAGGAGCATATTCTTCACCTGCTGCACGAAAAAATCAATATGTTCGAGATGGTCATCGGCGGGCTGGATGTTATCCTGGAACGCTTCGAGAAGAAGGAGTCGCTTGAGAAAAGCTTATATAAAATCGTCCTCGAAGCCCGCAGCGACGAGGAGCTGCGCAGCGAGCTGGATCAGATCGGCGATTCACTCAGCGAGCTGACCCATGCCAATCTGGATGAAAGCGAGGTGGCTCCTTAATGCTGACCCCTGTGGAAGTACGTAAACAGGTCATGGATTACCTGGAAGCGACAGAGTGTACGATTCTCGAATCCTCTCCGCTGCATGTGACGGTGAAGCTCTCGCCGCGCGCGGACCGGATGCTGACGGACCGCCCTTATTATTGGGGATTCGTGGAGCGCACCGGCGTAGATCCGGAGACCCTGTCCTTCAGCTTCGTCTTCGATCCGGAGAAGTACGATGAACTGGCCGCGCAGGCAGCTGCGCCTGCGGCCCGTCCGCGCGGCGGGGCGGTCCGCCCGGCGGCAGGACCTCTGACGGGCGGCATCGGCGCGGCGGGTGCTGCGGATGCTGAGGCAGGCGCGGAGCCTGGCGCCGCACCGGCAGCTGCACCCGGAGGCGTGGTGCCGCCCGGGGTCTCCGCTGATCCGGAGGACAGCATCCTCGCCCGGTACTTCGGCATCGTCCCGCAGCTGCCGCGCATCGGGCCGGGCATGATCCGCCGCGAGGATGTGACCTACGGCAGCAAGCGCCTGCGGCAGATCTGGTCAGCGGCACGGGATGAGGGCAAATGCCTGCAGCTGTTCGAGGACCCGGGACTCCGGCAGCGGACCACGCTGTTCTCAGCCGCCTACGAGCCTTGGCTTGCCGTCTGCTATAAGGTGGAGATGACCTGTGATCTTAAGCGTGAAGAGCTGCATTTCATCGCGGTGTCACTGACCTCCGGGCTGATTGTTCCGGACTTCGAGGCCCGGCTGGCTTCGCGGGAGCTTACGCCAAGGCTGCCGGAGAATATCCACATCCAGCCTTCCGAGCTGTCCGTTACTGCCGGAGCCGACAGGCTGGAGGGATATCTGACCTCGAAGCTGGCTCTGCTGGATTACACCTGGGCCGAGGAAGCCCGCGAACGCCTGCGTCTAGAGCTGAGCATCGTGGATATCTATTATGAGGAGCTGCTGAAGGAGCAGGATGAGGAGAAACGCCTCGGCATAGAGGAGCAATACAACCGCCGCCGCAAAGAGACCACCTGGCAGTATGAGCCGCAGATTGCAGTTTCTGCCGTAACGTACGGGCTGTTTCACCTGCGCAGCACATAGAATGCGACCCGGCTCGCTAAAAGCAAACAAAAAAACAGCGGAATTCCTGCAGGCTGCCGCGACAGTAAGCAACAGCCTTTTCAAGGCTTGTCCCCTACAATTAAAAGTATGAAGCAGAACCTCCCGGGCTCCGGCTTGCCGGACCCGGTAATTCTTGCGATTAACCTTTGGAACAGGAAAGGTGAACGATAACATGAAAATCAAAGCGAAGCAGAAGGGGCCGCTAGGGCGGCGTACCCGCCTGCTCCTCTGTCTGACTCTCGGGCTGACTCTGTTCGCCGCGAGCGCCTCCCCGCCTCCGGCGCTCGCGTCTATAGGCAGCCGGGCCACTGTCACACAAGCCGTCCTGCAGGAGCTGCTGCCCGGACTTGTGATGACACAGGCGCCCGCATCTGAAAGCTTGCAGGATTTCACCCGTCTCACAATTAGCCAATTGTCGGCGGATGCTCCGTTTAAGGAATGGAAGAATGCCGGAACTGAGGTCTATCCACTCGGGCCGGGCACACGCAGCTGGCTGGTCAATGTGATGAACGGGGAGCAGCGGATCGGATATCTCATTATTTCTGCTGCGGACGGGGGCAAATATCTGCTGAGTGAATACGGAGCCGGTACCTATGGTCTCCCTTATAGTATGAGTGATCTGCGCCAGTATCTGGTGCAGGAAGGACTGATTACCTCCTCTTATTCAGGTAAAATAGAACTATCGGCGCTGTACGCTCCGCTGCTGCCGGTCTGGAAGCTCACGCTTGCGGACAAGACGCTGTATCTCAATGCCTCAGTACTGCAGGTACTGCCTTGGAGCCTTAGCCAGGCAAACCGTATCCTGGACGGCCAGCTTGATGCTAATGCCCTGGTGGTGTACACCGGGTCTGGACAACAAGTCCGCGCTCCCTTGCCCGCTCTGCTTAGCAGCGGTCAGGATGACCCGTATGCAGATTTACAGTGGCTGACCGCTCCTGAACTGAAGAATATCAGCGAAGCCAGCTTAAATACTTTGCTTAAAAACCGGGGCAGCCTTGCCTTCCAGTCGACAGGACGCAATGATGCCTTGGGTGCTCCGTTCATGATTACAGGCTGCCAGAGCTGGCTTACGGCCTCCGCCGGAAGTAAGGCGGGTGCTGAACCAGCAGTTATATACGCCGCTGCCGGTCCAGGAGCGAAGCGGTACCTTCCGCTCACGGCCCTCCAGAAGTACGGAACCTTCCACAAGCCGCCGCTGCCGCTATCAGGAGGAACGGCGCTCGGCGCGGCGCCGCATTAATATTGAAGGTTTCAGCGATAATCCTATATACAGCTGTACATGCCAAACAGCCTTCCCTTCAGCCGTGTCAAGCGGCTTTAAGGGAAGGCTGTTTCGGAATTCGGGTGAGCTGCGGCGCTGCTAGGCTGGCTACTCCCGATCCTTGCGGCTCCATTTGCTGCGCCAGACGGACCAGGCGAGCGGCAGCGTGCCGAACCATTTCTCGGCCCAGGGCTGCTTCTCTGCCTTCCGTCTTGCATGTACGGCGCGCGGGTCCTCCATATATATGACTACTTTCTCCGTAATGTATTTGACCAGATCATCTCCGCTGGATGCCATTACTATCCCTCCCATGCAGGCGCTGGCGGGTCGCCGCCTGCTGCCCTGCCTTTTCTCCATGACTTTAGTGTGCTCCAAATCCCCGCTCTCTAAACCGGAACCGCTAACCTTCGTATAGGTTTGGCTGTTAAGGCACAATCTAACAGAGATTCCACCTAAGATACTGATGATGATTCCGGCAGGGAGGTTATTCACTTGAGAATTTCGGAACATTTACAAGAAGATCATGCAGGAGGGGCCTGCCGTCCTGGGCAACATTTCCGGCTAGGGCGAAGGCTGCGGAGGATACTGGCTTCGATAGCGGTGCTGACTCTGCTGACAGCTGGACATGCAGGGACCATCCTGGCCGCCACACCGGGAGTAAACCACTTAACCGACAACCCGTCAGACCGCCAGCATATGCTCGGTCATGACCAGCGGATCATTCTGATTGATGCCGGACACGGAGGGATTGACGGCGGAACCTCACACGGCACCATCCTGGAGAAGGATATTACCCTGGCGATCTCACGCCGGCTGTTTCTCCTGCTGCGCAGTGACGGCTTCGATGCCATATTGAACCGGACCGGCGATTATGCGCCGAGCGATGAGAATCTCTGGCTGCGCAGTAAATCCCGGCACCTGCGTGATCTGGCCCAGCGCAAGGAACTGGCCGAAACGCTGCCGGCGAATGTCGTGGTCAGCATTCATATCAATTGGGCAAAGTCACCCTCCAAGCATGGTCCGCTTGTCTTGTACCGCCAGGAAGGGCGCAGCTTCCTGCTGGCCAGATTGATTCAGGATCAGCTGAACGGGCTGTATGGAATGAAGAATGACCCCAGACAAGGCAAACCCTTCTACCTGCTCAACAAAATAACCGCCACAACGGTTATCGTCGAGGCGGGATTTGTAAGCAGTCCGGCGGACCGCGAGAAGCTGTGCACCCCGAAGGGTCAGGAAGAGATTGCCGAGGCGGTTGCCAACGGAATTGCGGCGTACCTTATGGAAGTGTGACCTGCGAATTCCATTTCCACTCTTCCCGGACAAGCTCGGAGATTCCGATAAACTCAACGCTGTCCTTCATTCCGGCAATGCCGCTGCGGATGCCCGCTGCGGTTTCTTTGCCTTGAATGCCGACATGGCCAATCGTCACGCAGTATCTCTGGTTCAGGGCCCGCTCCTGGACCAGCTTCATCTGCTTAACCACATGGCTCGCAGAATGCACGTCGTCCAGGAAAATGTGGTTCTCCACTGGCGGGAGCCCCAGCTCCCGGGCTATTTTACCGGCAACTGAGCGATAATTGGTATGGCTGTCTACGAAGAAAAGTCCGCGCTCCTTGCATACCGCGAGCACAATACCCATCACCCGCTCGTCACCGGTCACCTTGGAGCCCATATGGTTGTTAATGCCAATCGCATAAGGAACATTCTCAAGCGCCGCCTCCACCCTCTGGCGGACTTCTGCATCACTCATCCTGGTCAGCACCGCTCCCGGTCCAAGCCATTCCGGCTTGCCCTGGCGCGGCTCCATCGGCAGATGAACCAGGACATCGAAGCCAAGCTCATGCGCACGGCGTGCATCCTGCTCGCTCGAGGGCAGGAATGGCATCACCGCAACGGTAATCTTGACCGGCAGCTTGAACATCTCCTCCGTGCCCCGCATGTTGTTGCCGAAATCATCGACAATGATGGCCACCCGGTTGGGCAACTTCTTATTCTCCACCTGCCGGTCAACTGAACCGCTGTTTCCGCTGCTGTCTGCATGCGTATCAGTTACCGGACGGAGCGTGGAGACTGCAGCTTCAAGGTTACGGGCAGAGTGCCCACCAGGTTGCGATGCGGCAGATACGGACTGAGGCGCTGACGGAATCAGCGTGGTCATCAGAACAACTACGGCGGCCAAAGGATAGAGAATGATGTGCTTTACGCTGTGCTTGCTTTTCTCCAAAATGGAACACCTCCTTCGTGATTCAACAATTGTTCTCATTGTTTGGCTCACGGAGGATAAATATGTACGCTGAAGTTACGCAATAATTAACAAGGCTTAAACTAACTCCCCAAAACATATAAATTATCTTTTAAGAAACCTTTGCCCCGCGGCGGTCGGCTTCAAGAATCGCCTCCAGCACCTGCTGCGGTGTCACGGCAAACGGCATGTTGGCCATCGGACTGCCCTCGCTGCAGCTCGCCTCAGCGGCATAGAGCAGCCGGTCCTGTGCAACACCCGCTAACCTTAGCTCCGCCAGCGTAACAGGCAGACCTGCCCCCCGGCAGAAATCCACCGCCCCGGTAATCTCGGCTTCCGCTGCTCCTTCAAGGATCAGCTGCACCAGTGTGGTGAACGCCACTTTCTCCCCGTGAAGCACGGTCCGGCATTCCTCAAGCAGCGTCAGCCCGTTATGAATGGCATGGGCCGCTGCCAGTCCGCCGCTCTCAAAGCCGATGCCGCTGAGATATATATTGGCTTCGACAATATGTTCAACTGCGGCTGTCGCGCGTCCGTCAGCTGCATCCTGCAGCGCCTGCGCGCCGTCGGCGAGCAGCGTATCCAGACATGTACGGGCCAGTGCCAGGGCCGCGAGAGTGCCTGTCCCTCCTGCGCTGGTAACTGCTCCGGATCTGCTGCAGGCTCTTGCTTCGTAATACGTCGACAAGGCATCGCCCATTCCGGCAGCAAGCAGTCTTACCGGAGCTTTGGCGATAATCTCCACATCCGCGACCACGATATCCGGACTGCGGCGCAGCGGCAGATACCGGTCGAATTCGCCCGATTCGCTGTAGAGGACCGACAGGGCGCTGCAAGGCGCATCTGTTGACGCTACGGTCGGCACAAGCATCACCGGGAGCCCGGCGAAATGACTGACGGCTTTTGCCGTATCCAGTGTCTTGCCCCCGCCAATACCCACGATGACATCCACACCGCTGCTACCCAGCTCCGCCACAATCTGGTCCACCTGTACTAGACTGCATTCGCCCTTAAATTCACGCAGCAGCAGCGGAATCTGCTCCGACGCGAAGCCCTTGCTGATCTCTTGTCCGTACAAGGAGATAATATAGGGATCTACAATGGCATAGGCTCCTCTCGCCCCCATCTGCAGGCAATACACCCCCAGTCTCGTAATCTCCCCGCTGCCCTGAATATATTTTGACGGTGAATAGATGATCTGTGACATGATGAATTCCTCCTGTTCTAATTCTTTTCATTCTAAGGAAGAATCTGGAATCCGGCAATGACCAAACTCCGCTGATCCCTATGTTAATTGCAGATACATAAATAGCAGTTATATAAAATGTCCAGGGCTGCAAAATTAGCAATTGGAAAAACGTATCTTAATTTCGATCTTTTGGACCATCTGAGGCAAGTAAGTGGATAAACGTCATTTAATCTCATGCATTCCCTCCACGCTGAACGATTTGCCGCATTTTAAGTGCCGGTTTTCCAACTGTTGTCTGGTAAGGGCTCTTCCGGTCATGAGCAAGTGTTGAAAATCCACCTATTTCCTGCTGCCGACTTAGCAAGTCCATACTAATGCTGCTGTTCCCGGCGCTTTAGCCGCTTCATAGGAGTTATACACATTGTTCCATTGTATTATTTCCTGATAGGTGAGTTATCACGTGAAACAGCTGTATGCCTGCGTAATATTAGCAAAAAGCCCCACTCCAAAGTGATTTGGAATGAGGCTGTGCGGTAATAAGGTCAGCGTTTGCGGCGTTCAGGCATTTTGCGGGTATCGCCGGTCAGCTCACATGTCTGCTGTCCAAGATTGCCATGCTCAATCTTAGTGTCAATAAAATCCACAATCTGCTGCAGCGAAGCGATCTGTTCCAGTATCTTCTGTTTATGATTCAGGATCATCTCATGCAGCTCCGGATATTCGGACAGGTCTGAATCAAGAGACAGGTTGAGATATGGACGCATGTCGTCCAGCGACATCCCCGTCTTCTTAAGGCAACTGATCAGCTTCATCATCTCCAGATCCTGATCGCTGTAGATGCGGTGGCTGTTTCCCTTGCGCTGCGCCCGGGGCAGCAGTCCGATCTTCTCGTAATACCGGATGGTATCTTCCGGGATCCCGGTCCGCTCGGCTGTTTCTTTGATCGAATATCCCTGAATGATATTAGCATCAGCCAGACTCATAGGCCCACCTCATTTGAATTGTATGGTCTTCAGTTTATTCTATTGTATAACTTGGAGTCAGCTCCAAGTCAATCGTTAATTTCCGGCCTTGACTTGGAGTCGGCTCCAAGTTATACAATGGGCACCATTCACCATTACATTTCCAAAGGAGCCCTTATTATGACTATACAACAAGCACAACGCACTGCGCTGATCACCGGCGCGAATAATGGAATCGGACTCGCCTTGACCCACCGAATGCTGAGCGAAGGCTGGGAGATTATCGCGCTCATCCGTTCAGCTTTTCCAGAGGACGATTCCCTTATCCGTGAGGCGCTCAGCAGCAGACAGCTGCGGACGTACAAGGCAGACCTCTCCGATTTCGCCCAGTTGAAGCGTGCCTTGCAGGATATTACTAGCCATGAAAAGCAGATTGATCTGCTGTTCAATAATGCCGGCGGCAGCTTCCCGGAGTTAAGCTTCTCCAGGCAGGGACGTGAGCTGCACTATGAGCTGCAGACGGTTGTCCCGTATATCCTCACGATGGAGCTGAAGCCGCTGATCCTGAAAGGCACAATGCGCACAGTGATTAACACTTCTTCCAACGCTTTTATGATGAAGCGCAAATTCGATCCGGCCGCCCTGGAGCATCCTGCCAAGTTCCAAAAGCTAACCGGGCCTTATGCGGACACCAAGCTCGCCCTGTCCTTGTGGACCAGTGAGATCGCCCCGGCGCTTGCGGCGGAAGGCATCCTGATCCGCAGTGCCGATCCAGGCGGCAACAATACGATTCGCGGAGGCAAGAAATCCGGAATTCCTTTTTGGCTGAGACCGGTTATCCGTATGTTCTTCCCTGAACCCACTCATGGAGCTGGCTTGTTATATCAGGCCGCACTCGGCGAGCACAGCCGCAAGCCCGGTGTGTTCCTGATCAAGAATCAGGTGACCCCGCTTAAATTCACAGAGCACAGCAGCACTATTCTGAAGAATGTCCAGACCATTTATCAGCAGGAGTTCCGCACGGCCGGCAGCAGCTCCTGATTCATTGGGAAGGCTGCACATACCAAAGAGTCTGTCCCATAATCCATAAAAACGGATGCTCGGGACAGCCCTCTGTTTTTAAGCAGGATCAACGTGAGCACATAGGCGAACGCTCCGCTTTTTCACCATCAGTCCGTCCTCTCCGCTGTTTAAGCGGAAAAAGCCTCCGGAAGTTTCGTCAGGATCAGCTGCTCTTTCGGTCCCTTAATGCTCAGCTATCCGTCCAAACTCCCGCAGCAGCAGCATATTCTCTATAACAATATGTGCTTTCCACCAGTTCTCGCTGATGGCAAACTCCCGCTCATAACCGGCCCAGGTCCAGGTCAGGTTCCAGACCCCTTCGGGATTTCCGGTCTCCACGATATGATCCAGCTCCTGGTGCATCAGCCCGGCAAGCTCTGCATAACCCGGACTTTGCGGCGACTTCAGGAAAAAGGACGGTCTGCAGCTGTATCCGTTCCATTGCCCCTCATCGCGGCTGATGAGCTGAATGGTCTGCACCTTGACCGCTTCCTTCAAGGAAACGTAGGGGAACTGCTCCTGCAGCTCCGCCCAGGCGATACATTCCAACAGCGTGGCAACACATCTCAGCGGATGCATCTCAAGCGCGGGATCTTGCAGGAATAAATCAGTCAATTCACGGGCGATGCCCATCCCCCGTTCATACAGTGCACTGTTCCTGACAGCATACTTCAGGATGAATCCGGCCAATATGGCTGTCGGATTATAGATACTCCGTGCGGTACTGTTCGAATCCGTGTGCCACCAAGGAGCATGCGGGTAATCATTGTTAGAGGCTACCACATTCCTCCAGGTCCGGTCTTCCATGTCCGCGCCGCTGTCCAGATACTTCAGAATGCCCTGCACCACCGGATGGCCACCATTTTCAAATTCCAATTCCAGCAGTCTCTCCACAGCCGTTGCCGCCATGACCGGTGTGGAATCCGGATTCCAGGCATCCGCTTCCAGGGCATGTCCGAAGCCCCCGTCTTCATTCTGATAGGCTGATAATGCTTCCAGCACAGGCGGTATTCCGCCCTTTTCAAAGTGAAAATTCCATCTCGCCAGGTCCAGCGGGCGGGCATTGCGGTACATCCATCGCCGTATAACCTCATAATCCTCCAGCAGCAGCTTCATGAACAATCTCCTTTTGGCAAAATAGTAATGAACCGGCTCTCAGCAAGTGCTATGATTTCACACATATAATTCTAAGAGATTTCCAGTAAAATACAAGAGGACACTCATTGCCAAGGAGGATACATATGACTGAAGATTTCTACTGTGATGAAGTATTAAGCGGCAAAACAGTTGTGCAAAAAGTATTCGAAACGGACAATGTGCTAGCCTACCACCACACCCGGCCCTTTTATCCTGTCCACATTGTGGCTATCCCTAAGCGGCATATCTCCTCGCTTATAACTCTTCAAGACAGTGATAATGACCTGCTGCTTGAGCTTATCGGAGTAATTAAGCAGGTGGCCGCCCAGGTAACCGGGGAGTATGGGGCTTGCAGAGTGAGCACGAACCTTGGAGACTATCAGGATTCGAAGCATCTGCACTGGCATATCAGCCATGGCGAGCCGCTGAGATAAGTCCTACAGCTTCTCCGGATATCCCCCCATCTCCCCCCAGCGGCTGCGCAGCATACGGGCGGCGGCTTTGGGCTGGCGCTGGCGGGTGAACACGCCTTTTTTGTTGCCGTTAATTCTAGTGATGCCCTGCTTGGTGGCAAAATCGGCAAAAGCCCAGACATGCTCCCCGATCACGAAATTCAGCCGGTCAAACACATTGTGGTAACGGGTGAGCAGCTCTTCCTGATACTCCTCGGTGAACATCACCGGAGGGTCCTGATGAAATCCGGCGATGGCATCGGCGCCATATTCCGTCATGATGACCGGCTTGCCGAAATTCCGGTACCAGTTCATCAGCTCCCATTCCACCTGATGCTCCACCAGCTCCAGGGCACCCGGGTCCTGGTACCAGGAGTAGTAACGGTTCACACAGATGACGTCAAAAAACTGCGCCACCTTGCACTTATCCGGCAGCGGCCATTGGACAATCGTAATCGGACGCTGCGGGTCCAGCCTGCGGGCGGTATCAGCCAGCTGGCGGAAATACGGCACCGCTTCGTCCTGGAAGGTGGCCGCTTCGTTGGCAAGACTCCACATGACTACGGATGGATGGTTCTTGTCGCGGGCAATCAGATCGCGGAGAACATCATGATGATGAGCCAGCGTCTCCTCATTAGCCTGATCCGGTGTATACACCTTGTCGTTATAATTGAAGAAAGTGAAGCCTACAGCCGGCACCTCGCCGATCACCACGATGCCTTCACGGTCTGCCAGCTCCAGCAGCTCTTCGGCATACGGATAGTGGGAGGTGCGGAAGGAATTGGCATTAATCCACTTGAGCAGATTGAAGTCCTTCACATTGACCGCGTGATCCAGCCCCTTGCCCCTGATATCACTATCCTCATGCTTCCCGAAGCCCTTGAAATAGAACGGCTCACCGTTGATCAGGAACCGGGTCCCTTCCACCTTAACCGTGCGTATGCCAGTCTGGAGCTGATAATGGTCAGCAAGTTGTCCGTCAGGATGAAGGAGCTCTACGTGAAGTGTATAGAGATACGCGTCCAGCGGCTTCCACAGTCTGGCGCTCTCCACCTGCAAGATGCCTGAGCTTCCCTTCCCGGCGGCAGCTTCCTTGCCGTCCTCGTCCAGCAGCCTGACCCTTACCTCTCCTTCCGGCTGCGAGCAATCCATCGAATATCTGACAAGCCCTGACTCCCCCTGCACATCAGTAGTTACCGTGATATCCTGAATGAACAATCCGGAAGTCCGGTACAGCTTCACAGGCCGGTGTAATCCCGCATAGTTGAAGAAATCATGAAAATATTCCTGCACCCGGTAGCCCTCGGGATGCTTCTCATCCTCGAAGGTCTTGATCCGTCCCGGCGGCAGTGTCTGCCAGTTAAGCACATTGTTGACCACGATCGTTACGCGGTTCTCCCGCCCGGGCACTGCAATCCCTGTAATATCCGCTTCAAAAGGCAGGAAGCCTCCTTTGTGGGAGGCCACCTCCACTCCGTTGACCCAGACAACCGCATGATGGCAGGCACTGCCGACCCAGAGCATCATCCGGTCGCCGGACCAGGAACGGGGGACGATGAAGGTCTGCTCATACCACACGTCACCGATGTGGTCGCGCAGCGCCGCATCCTGGGTGATATCGTTGTAGCTGGCCGGAACCGGCATAGGAATGGTATCCTGAAGCGGCTGATTATGCCACTTCTCTTCCCGCCCCCGGTTGCCGGGATCTGCCTTAAAGCGCCAAATGCCGGACAGATCCTTGATTTCGCGCGTCAATGTATCCTTTGGAAACAGCATGGTTTGTCCACTCCGATCTTCTATATATTATCTCTGACTTTCACTTATGCTCAGACTCATGCCCATGCTAGAACAGGCGTCACTGCTCAAGCCGAACAGTAACCCGATACTCTCTTCCTGCTTCATAAGGAAGCACGGCATCCATCCAGTCCTCTCCGTCAACCGTTACCTTCACCGTTCCCCGGCTAATCCGGGCGGGATTAAGCACATGAATCCGGTACGAGGCGGACCGGTATTTCCGCTCCACTGTATACTCCGGCCATTCCGCTGGAATGCAGGGGTCGATAACCAGTCCAATAGCCGTAGCTCTGATCCCGAGCGCATATTCAAGCGTAGTCCAGAGCATCCAGCCTACCGTTCCGGTAGAGACATGATGGCTGGACTTGCCGTAGTTCGGGGAATCCGCCAGGCCGAAATAATAATTCGGCACAAAAATCGGCACCTGCCCGTTCTGCCCGGGCGGATTGCCCGGGTTCGTCGGCAGCGTCCGGCTGATCGTCTGCCAGGCTTCGCTTCCCCGGCCTACGATGCAGTCGGCGAACGCTTTGAACATGGACGCGTGGCAATAGACGGAGCCATTCTCGGTAGTGCCCGCCAGCTTAAGGCTGATCCGGCCCCATTTGGGATTCCAGCCGCTGAACGGCGGCTCCAGCAGCCGGGGTCCGAACGGTGTATCTAAGCTGTCAATCGCAGCTAGGCATTTCGCAAGCCGCTCCCCGCGGGCAATACCGCTCATGATCGCCCAGGTCTGGGTGTTCAGGAACAGCTTGCCCTCTTCATCCTGCGCGGTTCCGAACGGTATACCGTCATCATCGAATCCGGCCACATACCAGCCTCCATCCCAGCAGGTGCGGTTAACGGCATCCGCCAGCTGCCCGGCGAGAGTATTCAGATGCTCTGTATTCTCCTTATCGCCAAGCCGCCCGCAGAAGGGGAGCAACGCCTGAATGGCATAGACCAGCGCCATGGTATTCCAGGCTGATTCCCCGCGGCCCAGCCGCCCCGGTCCGTTAATCGGGTCATTCCAGTCCCCGTCTCCCATCAGGCACAGTCCATGCGCTCCGGTCTCACCGGCCATATAATCCACTGCCAGCAGCAGGTGCCGATAGATGGTAGCGCTATCAGAAGATCCCTTGAAGCCCACCTGCCGCAGCAGCAGCTCCGGATCTCCGCACTGGTTCAGCAGTGCCGTCATGCAGATAACCAGCCAGACCGGGCCGTCCGTATGCTTCAGCAGGCACAGATTCTTGGGCGGGGAGCCGTCGGTCATAATCCACTGCTGGATGAAGCCGCTGCTCTCCTGGCCCTGAAGCACAGAGATCATATACTCTGCCGCCCCGGCAGGATCAACCAGCGCATAGCCGAGGGCATCCTGAAGCTGATTGCGGACCGGGCAATAGCTAGACATGCGGTTCGTGCGGGTCTGCATGACGATCTGTTTTTTGAGCCAGATATTCATGAATGCATTCACATCCGCGTCCGGTGTCTCCACCCGGAACATGCCGGTGATCCCCTCCCAGTAGTCCTCAGTTTCCTGGAGCAGAACAGCATACCCCTTGGCTGCCAGCTCCGCCTTGCTGCTGCGGATCTCTTCCAGGGAAGAGGCGCAGCCCGCTACAAAATGACGCACTGCCTGTTCACCCGGCTGAAGAGTCATGGTCTGCTGGAGGGCTCCAAGCGGATTCTCCGCTTCTGCCTGCCGGCCCGAACAGTGCCCCTTCTGCACGGCTGCCGGAAGCTCGTACATATCGTCGCCCCCGAAGAATGCACGCTGGCTGCAGTCATAGGAATCCGCCGGATAATCTGAGTACACGTACACCACGTTGGTATGGTCATCGCATCCGGCCTTCTGTTCATACGTGACATGATAAGGGAAGGAATAGGAGGACAGGATTTGCGATTCCTGATCGAACCGGCATTTGCTGCCCATCACGCCCCCGTTCTCCAGCGAGAACGCCGTGAACAGCGATAAGCTCCTCGGCTTAACGCCCGTATTCGTGAGCGTTACTGTCCAAATCTCCTGCTGGCCCGTGCGTGGTACAAAGACATGAATAGAGGATGTTATCTCCTGGGATACGGAGCGGATCTCGGTACTCCCCAGGCTATGAATACACTCATACGCCTCCGGCTCTGTCTTCAGCGGCTGATAGAACGGCGACCAGGCTTTCCCCGTTTCCTGATCCTTCAGATAAAAGTAGCGGAAGCCTCTGCTGATCGTCCGGTTATGGGGCTGAAATGCAATACTGTCCCCCTGCCCCGTCTGGGATACCTCCATATAATAAGTGTCGTTAAACAAATAGTTGAACCATCTTGCCGGTGTCCGGGGAGTGGTAATGACATAATCTCTCCCCTGATTCCGGAAATACCCGTAAGCACCGCTTTTGTTCAAATGAATTACACACCTTTCCTGTTCTCCTTAAGCTCCTGCTGCCCTGCCCTACACAACACAAGCTGCTATTCCACCAGGTTGGTCCGGTACTGGCCCGGAGTAATCCCTTCCATCTTGCGGAAATAACGGATGAAGTTCGCCGGATTATTGTATTTCAGTTTCATTGCGATCTCGGTGATCGTCAGATCGGTATCCTTTAGCCATCTTTTGGCCACGGTAAGCCGGTATTGCGCCAGATAATCGGTGAAGCTGGTCCCGGTCTCCTGACGGAACACACGGCTGATATACTGCGGATGATAATTCAGCCTGGCCGAGCATTTCTCCAGCGTCAGATCTGTGTCGAAGGCTTCAGCAATCAGCTGCTTCACCTCTTCCGAGATACTGTTGAACTGCGTCTCCTGCCGCTCTTTCAGCAGCCCGATAGCCGGCGAAACAATGACCTTTCCGAACCAGGCTTCTATATCACCGGGACTATGCATGGCAAGCAGCTCCTCGAACAGGGAATCCTCCCCTGCCCTCAGCAGGTGGTGGGAGATGCCTGCGTCCTGCAGCAGGCGGATCAGATCCATCAGCAGCCGGACCAGCGACATCTGATATTCCTGATGGTCGGATTCCTCGCTTGCGAGCGCATTCATCACCTGGGACAGGCGTTCTTCTGCCCGGCCGCTGTCATGTGATTTAATCGCTTCGCACAGCTCATCGGCAATTTTCTTAGGATAGACAATTTCCTTACGGCTTGCCGGCTGCACATCTTCAATGAACAGAATGACCTCTTCTCCGAGACGGGCCCGGTACTTCAGCGCATTCTCCCCTTCTTCATACCCCCGGCCCACTTCAGGCCAGGCTGTACAGGAGCGGCTAATGCCGATGCTGGTCTGCAGCTCCAGATAACGCTTAACAGATGCCTGTACTTCAGCAGCCCTGGCATACACGGATTCCTTGAAGGCTTCTTCGGACTGCGTACTTGTGCCGGTCAGGATCACCACGGACTCCCGGATGACAATCGGCGGAAGACGGTCTCCTTCCGGGACCACCTCCAGCGCGATATTGCTGATGGCAAACAGCAGCAGATCCCGGTCCTGCTCTGTAAACCGGCTGCTGTCAAGCCGGTCAACCTGTACAAGCAGCACCCGCATAACTGTCCACTGGCTGGTGTGCCCGTAACCATAGTCCATGAGCCGCTCCTGGATACCCTGGGATCGCGCTTCACCCAGCATCATTTTGCGGACCAGAAACTCCGCCAGCTGCTGCTGCTGTCCTTCAAGCTCAAACTGCAGCTTGGTCTGATCCGAGAGAATGCCCTGTATCCGGTCGGAGATGGCGATGAACTCATCCTTTCGGGGTCTCTGCTCCTTATCAGGCAGCAAGGACGAGTAGATATGCCGCACGGGACTATACATCCGGCGCGAGCCGATCAAAGCTGTAAACACTGTGGCAGCAAGCACACAGAGACTGATCAGGATCGAGGTCCTGCCAATGGCAGTAGCCTGACGGGTAACCGCCTGGGTAGGAACGACCGATACGTACGTCCAGCCGTTATAAGCTGACTTCCGGTAAGAGATGGAGGCCTTGCTCTCATCGGCTATGCCGTTGAATACTCCGGCGGTATCTTCCTTGTCCCGGATTGCAGCGATGTAAGCTTCAGCTGACAGATCCTTATCCAGCAGCGAAGGGTTGGAATGGCTAATCGCCCGGCCATCCTCATCCAGTATGAATACGCTGCCCATGCCCGGCTCATTGGCGATCAGATCGTTCAGCTGCTGGGAGGACAGCACCACCGCGATCATGCCCCGGGGTCTGCTCGAATTAATCGGCCATTTCTTGATATTAATGACGGCGTGGTTCAGTTCAACCATGCCGTCGGCCCCCTGGATGCTGGCTGAATTGCCGCTGATCCACACCGATCCGTTAGGCATTCCGGCGAACGGCCGCAGCTTCTCCTTCAGACCCGGCTGGCTGTAAGCATCCATGCCGGAATTGGTAATCAGCCAGTCCTGTTCCAGACTGAACAAATAGACATCCTTAATCCCCAGCTCGAACGTCTGGATCGAGGAGAGATTTTTATACAGCTCATGGATCATTTCCATATCTTTAATGCCGAGTTTAGTCGCAATTGCATTGGTCACTGTCGGCAGCCCCAGAAGCTGCGTGGTGGAGAAATCAATCATCTTAAGCGTCTGCTCCACCCGCAGCTGGCTCTGCCGGAGCACCTGGGAGTTACGTTCTTCAACCTGCTGAAGCACCGACTGCGAGGAGTAGTGATAGGAATACCACCCTAAGATCAGCACCGGAAAAGCACCGATCACCAAGGTAAGAATGATTAGTTTCAATAAATAGCTGGATATCCGTATTCGCATGACTCACTACCCCCGCAATCGTATGTTGCTTTTATTCTAGCATATGGGGATTCTCAGGCACGTTTATTGCGCATTCGCTTGGTTGTAGGCTGCCGTATATTCTTCAATCACCTTCGCGCCGCCGTCCTTCTCCCATTTCGCGACAGCCTGATTCCACCCGTTCTCGTCCATATCCCCCATGATAAAGCGGACCCGGGCATCATCAATTATTTTGCTAAGCTCCGAGCCCCGTTCGCTGTAGGTATCGGAAATGAATGGCTGAACCGGGTTGACCACAGCGATTTCCGCATTCTTTTTCCACATCTCATCACGTAAATGCACCAGCGGATTACCATAGGTCACCACTTTATCCCTTAGGACAGCCAGCTGGGAGGAATCGCCCATGCCGTATTCAGCCAGCAGCTTGGAGTCGGTGGTCTTGACGTAATTCCCGTTATCCAGCGTGAACTGGCGTCCCTCCAGCCCGTTAACCAGCATATTCTGCATATCCTCATCCGACACTTTGTCAAAAAAGTTCAGAACGGCCTTGAGATCTTCCTCTGTCTTCACCGAAGTCTTGGGAATCATGAAGATGCCGTATGAGCCTGAACCGCCGGGACTGCGGAGTCCTTCCGGACCTTCCAGCGCGTTGACCATCGTAATCGTACCGGCTGGCGTAACCTTCTTCACACTCTCTTCAATGCCGTTGGCATCATTCAGATTCGCAATCCACGAGCCTGCTTTGCCTGCGTTAATCATCTGCTTGCCGTCTTTCACCACAGCGAAATCCAGGTTGATGAGCTTCTCATCATACAGCTTTTTGTAGAATTTCATCGTTTCCAAAAAGGCAGGGGACAGATGAGCCGGACTCGCCTTCCCGTCCTTGATCTCCCAGTCCGCCGGACCGCCCATCCAGGTCAGCATAGCCCGCCAGCCCGCTGCCACCTGCTGCTCGGCCAGGCCGATCGTATCGGCTTTGCCGTTCTGATCCGGATCCTCCTTCACGAATGCCTGCAGCACTTTATAGAAATCATCCACCGTCTTCGGCTCCTGCAGCCCGAGATTCTCCAGCCAGTCCTTGCGCAGCATCAGGCCGTCACGTGCCAGATCCCGTTCGCGGTAGATCCCGTACACTTTTCCGTCAATGGAAATAGCATTCAAGGCTACTTCGTTCATCCGGCTTAAGTTGGGATAATCCTTCAGGTAAGGACCCAGCTCCCAGAACATGCCGGAGCGTACCGAATTGACAATGTAGGGCAGCTTCTGGTCGAGCACAAGCACGGTGCTGGGCAGCTCGCCCGATGCGATGGTGGCGCTGAGTTTATCCGAATAGGTGGTCGAAGGGACCCAGGTGATTTTGAGATCAGTATTCGTCCGTTCCTCCAGCTGTTTGTAGATTTCACCTTCCGGGTCCATCGGCTCCGGATTGTAGCTGGTCAGCATCATGGACATTTTGTAAGGCCCGGCAGGTGATGCGGTTCCGTCTGCGCCTTGAACGGCATTCTCTTCTTTATTGCTGTTACTGCCGCAGCCGGCTAATGCACCCAGCACCAGAGCTGCCGAGAATGTCGTCAGCGCCAGACTTTTAAAGCCTTTTGCCCCTTTGGTTGTTTTCATGATTGATGTTCCTTCCTTAATATGAGGTGGGTGGTGTAATGCATCGAACTTGAGAAATGGAATACTCGGCTTGGTCGCGGCTGCGGGGAATGTTTGGACTTCCGGCCGCTGTTAGGTATGGATTTCCTGAATTTTTACCGCTGGCTGCGGTTGAAATCCAAAGCTAAAGGCGGACGCTACCGCTCCTACAGTTCCAAACTTCCCCTCCGCACTACTGCCTTTTATTATTTTCTCAAGTTCTCCTTATTTGGGTGTGTGATAGCAATTTCAAGTGCAGGGCCGTGACTACGGGGAATGTTTGGCCCTCCGGCCGCTGCCCGTCTGCAGATTCCTTGAATTGCACCGCTCTTCGCGGTGGGAATCCGCAGACTGATGAGGCTTCCGTAGCGATCCGGTAACTCTCCGGAAATCTTGCACATAATACAACATTTCCTTCACCAAATCGGTCAAAATCCAAAATTGTTGTACAGAATACAGGATTTCACCTTTTCCAAGCGGCTTAGCCGGAATATTATTGTATTTCGTGCAACAATCGTCCCAAACACCTGGCTATCCGTGAATCAAAGTTGTATAACGTACAACATTTCTCTCTACGCTGCCTCCTAAGAGGACTCAAATCAGCCGGTACGCATCAAGCGTACTAAATTTCCGAAGTGTACTGAATTTCTGTGCTGCCAGTATCACAGCGACTGACCGGTAACGTGTATTGTTATTGTCCAGCTCACCGGCGGCTTCAAACTCCCCCTCCGCACTCCTGCCCTTCATGAACCTTCAGACCTCAGCCCTTCACCGATCCCAGCAAAGCGCCTTTGGCGAAATGCTTCTGCAGGAACGGGTATACGATCAGAATCGGAATCGTGGAGACTACGATGACCGCCATTTTGACAGCCTGGTCCGGTGGGATAAAGTTACTCTCCAGCGAAGACGTATCTCCCAGACTTCCGCCCTGGGACAGCATGACAATCTGCCGCAGCAGCACCTGAATCGGCCACTTGGTTGAATCGTTAATATAGAGAATGGAGCTGAAGTAAGTATTCCAGTGGCCTACGGCATAGAACAGCGAGAACGTAGCCAGCACCGGCAGGGACAAAGGTATGACAATCCGCACCAGAATGCCGGGATCGCTGGCACCGTCGATTTTGGCCGATTCCTCCAGATCCGGCGGAAGCTGCTGGAAGAAGCTGCGGACAATAATCAGGTTAAAGGCACTGATGGCACCCGGCAGCAGCAGCGACCAGTACGTATCCAGCATCCCCAGCTCTTTGACCACCAGGAAGGTGGGGATCATCCCGCCGCTGAACAGCATCGTGAAGATGACCATGAGCTGGATCGGAGAGCGGAAATCCATATCCCTGCGGGATAACGGATAGGCCATCAGGCAGGTCAGTGTAATGTTGATCAGCGTACCTGCGACTGTGATGAAGATGGTTACTCCCAGGCTTCGCATCAGCGTATTGGTGGAGAAGATATAGTTGTACGCCTCCAGTGAAAACTCTGTAGGGAAGAGAATAAACCCCTTTTCAAGCAGCTCCCGCTGCGTTGCGAATGAACCGGCAACCACATAAATGAACGGAACAATAGTAATGAGCGCAATGACTGCCAGCACGATGATATTGAATAGATCAAACAGGCGGCTCGGCCATGATGTTTCTTTTACCACAATTCTACCTCCTTTCGCTGTTTTTCCTAGAGAATTCCTTCCTCACCGAACCGTTTGGCCAGGAAGTTGGAGCCGAAGACCAGCACCAGCCCGACAACTGACTTGAACAGTCCGACCGCAGTACTGTAGCTGTACTCTCCCTGCGAGATCCCCGTGGTATACACATAGGTATCGAAGACTTCGCCAACCTCCCGGTTGAGCGGATTCAGCATCAGGAAAATCTGTTCAAACCCCGTATCGAGGAAATTGCCCAGCCGCAGGATCAGCAGAATCACAATGGTCGAGCGGATCGCCGGAAGTGTAATATGCCATAGCTGGCGCATCCGCCCGGCTCCGTCTATTTTGGCAGCCTCGTAGAGCTGCGTGTCTACACCCGCCAGCGCGGCCAGGAAGATGATCGTTCCCCAGCCCGTTTCCTTCCACATAACTTCACCGGTGATGAAGGTCCGGAACCAGCCGGGACTAAGCAGGAACTGGATTTTCTCGCCGCCCACAGAGGCAATCGCTTCATTGACCAGCCCTCCCTCGGTTGTGAAGAACAGGTAGGCAATGGAGACGATAACCACCCAGGACATGAAGTGGGGGATATAGACCAGGGTCTGAATTGTCTTCTTGTACGTCTGCGATCTTAATTCATTCAGCATCAGTGCCAGCACAATCGGCAGCGGAAAAAAGAACAGAATATTGTAGGCCGCCAGCACGAACGTATTCTTCAGCAGCTTCCAGAACAGCGGGTCCCCGAAAAAGCGGTCAAAATGCTTCATCCCCACCCATTCGCTGTCGACAAACCCCAGGAAGGGCTGATAGTTCTTGAAGGCCAGCAGGATCCCATACATCGGTACATATTTAAAAGTGATAAAATACAGCAGTCCCGGCAGCAGCATGATATACAGCCAGCGGTTGCGGGCCAGACGCTTCAGCTTCTGCCTGCGGAATACAGCAGACATTGACGGCTTCGAAGCCGCTAATGGATTTCCCATGTTCCTTCCCCATTTCCGGCACCCTTGGATCAGTTATTTTTGTTTATATAAGTGCACTTAAGATTTGAACTTGAAGCTTCATCGTCACTGCGGTGAACATTTGGACTTCCGGCCGCTGTTGTCTCCAGATTTCTTAATTTTGAACCGCTGTTAGCGGTAGAAATCCGGTGACAAAGGCGGTCGCTACCGCTCCTACAGTTCCAAATTTCCCCTCCGCTTCTTTTGCTTTTTGTTTATTTCTTTAGTGCTTATCTAGAACCTGATCCTTCAGTGCATTGAATTGCCCGGTTGCCCGGTTATAAATTTGATACCAGCCATTGTCATCCCATACGGAGAAAGCAAACTGTCCAGCAATAGCCTTGTTCGCAATTTGACGGTACGAATCCAGAAGTGTGTCCGTAATGACTCCCCGGTGCTCGTACCCGAATTCGCCCAGATACACCGGAATGTCATGCACATCGGCGAATTCCCGCTTCACATCGTCCACACGCTTCAGATGATCCGCCAGATTCTGAAAATACGAGTGATAAGTCCCCATAATATAGCGGTCCGTCCCCCCGCCCGGCAGGTCCTGCGGATTGCGGTACGTATCGTACAGCCCCCAGCCGCTGTTGTAGTTGTACCCGCCGAAGATCACAATCCGCTTGGCATGCGGCTGCATGCCGCCGAAGGTATAACCGCGGATCGCCGCATACGCCCGCTTGTTGAGCTCAATGACGCTCGCTTTGGCAGCTGCCCCCGTATTCAGGCTCAGATGCGGTTCATTGAACAATTCGAACACCAGCGTGTCCGGTTCATCCTTGAACAGCTCTGCGATTCCTGTCCAGATGGTCTCCAGCCGCTGCATGTTCGTTTCGAAGGCAGGCTCGCCCTGCACCGCGTTCATTGCCCATTCCTCGTGATGTGCATTCACAATCAGAATGACAGGCGGCTTGCCTGCGCAAGCCCGCTGAACGTTCACATCCTTCAGGACATAGTCCACCAGACGCTTCACTGTCGCCACATTCGGAGCGCTGAAGGAGAAATGCCCCGCTTCATCCGCAGTCGAAGCATATTTATCACCCCGTCCGCCCCAGTTGACCGGAATCCGGATGTTGGTGTACCCCGCCGCAATAAAAGCGTCCACGGCCGCCTTCACCTCATCGTAACTCTGGCTGTTCCAGTTCCCTTCAAACGTGTTGCCCAGATTGGTTCCCCTGCCCATAAGACCGGCCATTTCCTCCGCCGTCAACGGAGTGGAAACGGCAGCTCCAGACGATGTCTCCGCCTTCGCACTGGCTCCGCCGGTCAGCAGTGCAATCAACAGAATGGCACAGACCGGCCAGATCATTGCAGATTTGAAGCTAGTCGGGAATCTCATTAATCATGCCTCCTCAGGATGGTAATGGTTCAATAGAACGGTATACATCTAAACGAAAGCGTATTCATTTCGCAGCTGGATAGAGACATACTTCTCCGGTCCAGCAGGTTCAGGCAGCAGCTGCTTGCTCTGCCACCAATATAGAGGAGCCTTTGAATTGCCGTCTATAGTCATCTTAGTACCACTGTGTGAAGCCTTGCTGCTGCTGGGTTTGCGGCGCCCGGTTATTCATTACAGACTCTGCTGTTGTCATTATCTAACCTGAGCTTTGGCTTCCCTGGAGTCGGTCCGTTTACAGATATCTCTTCCCAAATGCCCATATGTCTACTGCCGGACAGCAAAAAGGACCGGCCCGGCCATTCCCTGGCTCCGGGTCAGTCCTTTTCCATTCGATTACTTCAGATTGATCTCTTTAATCTTATCCAGCGGAATTTTCGGCTCGCGTGCCTCTGTCAGCAGACCGTTGATTTCCTGCTGCACATCGGTGAGCTGGGTAGCAGTATCCGCAGATATAATCCACACTCTTGATCGCCTGAGTCAGGCTTGCGAAGCGGTTCAGGAATTCTTCCTCCGATGCCACCTGATGCCCGTATCCCCAGCCCTTATCGGACTGGAAGGCGATCCCGCCGAATTCCGATATAATGATGGGCTGGCCTCTGTACGCATATCCCTCCGCGAATGCATATTTCCATTGATTGCAGGTGGTCTCTTTATTCACGATGGCTTCTTTATTGTCACCGTATCTGCTTAAGAAGCCTTCACCCATTTCAACGTAGTCATGCAGGGTCAGAATATCCGACACGGTATGCTCCCAGCCGTCATTCGTAATCACAGGGCGGTAGGGGTCAATCGCTTTGGTTAAGTGATAAATACCTTCTGTGAATTTCTGCTGCCTCTGGTCGTGCAGAATGTTCGGGACGCCCCACGACTCATTGAACGGCACCCAGGTAATAATGCTTGGATGATTATACTGCTGCTGGACGATCTCCAGCCATTCATTCGTAAATCTCTCAACGGCGCGGTCATGAAATTCGAATGTTGCCGCCATTTCCGACCATACCAGCAGGCCCTTTACATCGCACCAGTACAGGAAACGGGCATCTTCAATTTTCATATGCTTGCGTACGCTGTTGTAGCCCAGCGCCAGAATATAATCAATATCTGCAACTATCGCTTCCTCGCTCGGCGGTGTCAGGTGGCTCTCTGTCCAGTAGCCTTGATCCAGAATAAGCCTTTGATAGATTGGCGCATTATTAAGCAGCACCTTGCCGTTCCGGATCGATACCTTCCGCATCCCGAAATAGGAATGCACGCGGTCCGCGACTTTGCCGTCCACATAGAGTATAAACTCGACATCATACAGATTGGGCTGTGCCGGTGACCAATAGCTCCGCTTCCAGGGACCGCTTGCCTCATGCAGCAGATCGATTTCCACCGTCTGGCGGGGCCGGTCTATAATCTGGCTTGTGGTCTTAACCGGGACTCCCTTTAAAGTAACTGCAGCCTCCAGAAGGATCTTTCCTGCCGCCGTCTCCAGTCCGTGTACCTGAACATCGAACGAGACGCTGGAGCGGTCGATATCCGGAGTGATTTTTACAGAATCCAGCCTCTGCTCTTCCACATATTCCAGCCAGACGGTCTGCCAGATTCCGGTGCTCTGCACATAAAAGCATTCAAAATTGTCCTTCGTCCAGCGCTGCTTCCCGCGGGGCTGGGTACAGTCATTACTGTCTTCTGCCTTTAACGTAATGTTATTATCCTTCCCGGATACAAGATAGGGGGTAATGTCGAAGGAAAAAGCAGCATATCCTCCCTGATGACTGCCTGCCAGGATGCCGTTCACCCATACTTTGGCGTGATAATCCACCGCCTGAAAGTGGAGGATCACCCGTCTCCCGGCAGCAGCCTCCGGAATGGACACGGATTTGTTGTACCACACCCGGGGATGAAATTCCTGAAGACCGACTCCGCTTGCCTGCGTCTCGTAAGTATAGGGAACGGTAATGGTATGGGTTGCGTTCAACTGTTCCTGCCATCTCCCGCTTTCTCCGGTATTCTGGTCATCAAACCGGAAGCCCCATTCACCGTTAAGAGACTGCCACTCCCTGCGGACGAACTGCGGTCTGGGATAATCCTTGATATACGCCTTGGTTGTCATGGTGCTCCCCCGTCCCGTGTGTCAGACCCGGTTCTGAATTCCAGTGCATAGACCGATGTCGGACGCAGCAGACAGTCCTCCGCCCATCTTTCAGCGGAAACCTCGTTAACCTTGCAGGAGATACGGCTTGGCGCAAAGACAGAATTGATCTCCCGTTCAGATTCTCCCGTTATTTCATATACAACTACAGTACCGTCAGCCTCGAATCCGTGAAGTGTGAAGGAAGCCTTCACTTCCTGCAGACTCCGGTTAACGGCAAACACGGTGACAGTATCGCCGGACCCGTTCGTGAACGCTGCGATATCCAGATCCGGCAGGGCGTCCAGATTGATCGGCGCCGGTTTGCCGGAGCTTACGGAGAAAGTGCCGCACTCCGTATCCACGGGCAGCAGGCGGGAAATATCACGGCCCGCATAGAGCTTCATGACTTCATAGGTTGGCGTGCCATAGACGGTTAACGGGTGCCCGCTCCAGCCCGGCAGCTTGCCGCAGTATTGATCGGCATAATAATCCCCCACCCGGATACAGCCGCCGAGCCATCCGTTCACCAGATCGGAGAAGCTGCCGATATGTACCATCTCACTGGCACGGAGCATCTCGTTCAAATTGGCAGCATTGGCTACCGCAGCGCCCAGCGTGTGCTCGTCCGGCAGCCCTTTGCGTACCGTGTTGGGATAATACATCGTATTGTATTCGGTAATTGCCAGCTTCACATGACCATGCTTCGGATTGGACCGGATCTGTCCCGCCGTCTGTTCTATATTGTAGCGGGTCCATTCCGGGAATGAAGCTATGGCTTTATAGCGTTCTTCATCCGGAGTATCATGGTCCATTGCAAAACGGTAGTAGCCATGATAGAGATGCAGGGTCAAATAATCGATCTGCTCACCTGCGATATCCAGTACGGCCCGGTTCCATTCCTGATCCGTATGTCCGCAGGCCAGAATAACAAGGGAGGGATCTGCCTGTTTCATGGCTTGAATGAAGGACACGGTCCGCTTGGCGAACTGCTCCGCCGTAGTTGTTCCGACCTGCCATGGTCCCCACACCTCGTTGCCAATCTCCCAATACTTCACATTATAGGGCTCCGCATACCCGTTGGCGGCGCGCTTCGCTCCCATGGGAGTTTCGATCCCGCCATTGCAGTATTCCACCCACCTCGCTGCCTCCTCCGGCGAGCCGGAGCCGTCATTCACACAGATGAGCGGTTCCACGCCGAGCTCCCGGCAGAACCGGATGAATTCATCCGTACCGAAATATTTGCTGGTCCATCCTCCCCATGCCTCATTGAACATGACCGGACGCTCCAGCACCGGACCGACGCCGTGCTCGAAATGATAGGCGCTGATATAGTTGCCCGCCAGCCGCATCATCCCGGCGTTCAGGTCTTTCGTCATTTCGACCACCTTACGTTTTACGGTGCCGATGTGGTCTTCCGGGAGCAGAGAGACATGATCAATCCATAACATGCCGGTAGATACATGATCCCTCCATCTGGGGTGTTCGGCCGGCACATACACACGAAACTCTGCATCTGCGCTGTCCCGGCTGACAGACAGCCTGGCTTCATACTGCTGCCAATTATGGCCCGCCAGTCCGACACGCTCAAGCCCCAGCCGTGCCTGGGTAATCCTGTCTATCGCTTCTATAATAATGTAGTCCAGTTCAACGGAAGCTCTAAGCACCAGCTTGACCGTATACCGCCCTTCTTGGAGAGCGGTCCTCTGGGCGATGCCGGCATAGGCCTCATCATCACTCAGCAGCCGGATGCGCTGGGCGCGGCCCGAATGCTTAGGGGCAGACGCTTCAAGTGCATATCCGGTATTCCGTCCATTCGTATAGGCATACCAGCTTCCCGGCACCCCTGCCGTACTCCCCGGCTCACTTTCGAAATCCATATCCTTCAGCGGATACGCCAGCATGGCTTCCATATGATCGCGGATATCCTCCACGAAATGTCCGAACAGGTACGGGTTGACCGTATGCCCGCTTGGCTGGCTGCAGTCGATCGTTATCGTTGCTTGGTTAGACAATTTCAATCCTCCGTTTCCGATTAACCTTTTATTGAACCAATCATTACCCCTTTAACGAAGTGCTTCTGAACAAAAGGATACATCAGCAGCACCGGCAGGCTGGATACGATAATGACCGCGTATTTAATGCTCTCGGAGAGCAGGATTTTATCCTCCAGCCCGACATTCCCCCCGTCTACAGAGGCAGCCTGGCTGATCATCAGTATTTCGCGCAGCACCAGCTGCAGCGGGTACCGGTCCTCGCTGCGGATATAAATCAGCGCATTGAAGAATGAATTCCAGTGTCCCACGGCATAGAACAGAACCATTACGGCAATAATCGGCTTCGACAACGGCAGAATGATAGTGATCAGCAGCCTCCAGTTGGAGCAGCCGTCGATGTGCGCCGCCTCCTGCAGCTCCCACGGGATACTGGATTCAAAGTAAGTTCTCATAACAATGAGATTGTACGTAGAAATGGCCCCGGGAATAATGAGCGCCCACATTGTATCGACCATCCCGAGATTTTTGACCAGCAGATAACTGGGGATCAATCCTCCGCTGAAGAACATGGTCAGGGTCACAATCAGCATCAGCAGCTTGCGTCCGGGAAGATCCGGTCTGGACAGCGGGTATGCGGCAAGCAGAGTCATCATAATATTGACACTTGTACCAACAACTGTGTAGATCAGCGTATTGCGGTATCCGGTCCAAATTTTATCGTTGTGCAAAATATTGCTGTAGGCTTCCAGTGTCACGCCTTTGGGCAGCAGCCATACTTCCCCGTTCAGTACCCTGGCGGGATCACTGAACGAAGCGCTGACCACAAATAGTAATGGATAGAGCACTAAAATAATGATTATTGCTGCGAGCAGGTATACGATAACGTCGAACCGCTTCTCATCGGCTGGGGCTTTTATAATTACATCCTTAGGCATTGCCCGTCTCCTCCTCCATTACCACAGGCTCGTATCCGACGTTTTGCGCGCAAACCGGTTCACCAGCAGGAGCAGCGTCAGGTTAATCAGGGAGTTGAAAAGCCCTATTGCCGCAGTATAGCTGTATTCGCCCTTTAGAATTCCGGTAGTGTATACAAAAGTGGAAATTACATCGCTTGCTTCAAGATTCAAATTATTCTGCATCAGCAATATCTTCTCGAACCCGATGTTCATGAACTGCCCAATATCCAGAATCAGTAAAATAACGATAACCGGGATGATTCCGGGCAGAGAGACATGCCAGATACGCCGGATACGGGACGCGCCGTCCATCTTGGCCGCTTCGTACAGCTGCGGATTAATTCCGCTAAGCGCAGCGATGTATATAATGGATTGCCAGCCCATGTTCTGCCAAATATTTGAGCTGATGAAGATCGTTTTGAACCATGCGGCCGATTCCATGAAGCGGGTCGGCGTTCCGCCAAGCGCCTGAATCAGCATGTTGACCGGGCCGCTCGGTGACAGGAGCACTGACAGAATGCCCACGATAACAACAACTGAGATAAAGTGCGGGATATAAGTGACGTTCTGCAGTAATTTACTGTATCTCTTGCTGCCGATTTCGTTGATCAGCAGTGCCAGCATAATCGGAACCGGAAAAGCAATCAGCAGGGAGAACAGGTTGATGGACAGCGTATTCCAGAGAAGTCTCCAGAAATAATAGGAGTCAAAAAACCGCTGGAAATGCTCGAATCCCACCCAGCTGCTGCCGAGAATCCCTTTGCCCGGATTGAAATTTTTGAAGGCAATCTGCAACCCGTAGAGCGGGCCGTAATGGAACACTAAATACCAGGTGACCGGGATCAGCAGCATAAGATACAAGTCGTATCTTCTGGCAATTTGCCTGACCAGGCGGCGCCCCGGTTCCCGGCGGAACCGGGGCACTGCAGCCTTATTATGAATCTCCGCCTTATTCATGAACATCCGCTCCTATCCAATAGGATCAGCCTATTTCTCCATCTTGTCGTAGGCTTCCTGATAAAT
Organism: Paenibacillus sp. FSL R10-2199; assembly: GCF_038000235.1. Taxonomy (NCBI): domain Bacteria; kingdom Bacillati; phylum Bacillota; class Bacilli; order Caryophanales; family Paenibacillaceae; genus Paenibacillus; species Paenibacillus sp. FSL R10-2199. The sequence goes on from NZ_JBBOBO010000001.1 coordinate 6,397,843, forward strand.
TTGCTGAAGCTCTTCGACATTCATCTTTTGCAGGGTTGCCTGGAATTCATCCCACTTGTCGAAGCTGAGCGCACCCGCGATGAATTTCGTGCTTTGTTCTTCATAATATTTGTCGATGTCATTGCGCAGCATGTTCACCTTCTGGGCCGTTGCTTCGTCAAACATTGGAGCGGCATAGCGGATTGCCGGCATGTACGGATCCAGCGCCTTTTGCGCTTCCTGCACTTGAGGCGGATTGATATAAGAAGCTACATGCTCACTGATCAGATGCGGCGCCCCTCCGCCGGCGTACGGAGTGATTTTCGGCTGGGTCTCGGAAGTAGAATACTCTTCCTTGTAATAGGGAATCCCGTCCTTCAGCTCATAATGTTCGCCTTCCCGCCCGAACCGCAGCAGCGTCGAGCCTTCGTCGCTATAGAAATAGTCGACCCAGCGCATGGAGATTTCCGGATATTTATTGACTGAAGTAATGGCATACGCCCCAAAGTCACGCGGGATCGGAGCCGTCTGGCTCTGCATCCGGTCTCCGTGCGGACCCGCCGGCGGCGCAATGCCGATATATTGATCCGAGATCGGCAGGAAATTGTTATTCGTCTGGTCGAAGAACATGCCCGTTTTGCCTGAGCCCTGCTTGGCCAGGAACTGGGCCTCCGTATGGGAGAATACTTCCTGGTCCAGCAGCTTATCTGCATACAGCTTGCTCAAGTACATGAGCATTTCCTTGTTCTGTTCGCTGCCCATCCAGATTTCGACTTTATCGTCTTTGATGTTGATGTTGTAGCCGAACTGCTGGTCCAGTCCAAACGAACCGCTCATCATCGTCACGATACTGAGGCCGACGCGCGCGGTCAGCGGCAGCTCATCCTTTTGGCCGTTGCCGTTCGGGTCCTGATCGCGGAAGGCGACCAGCACATCGTACAGCTCATCCGTCGTCTCCGGCACCTTCAGGTTCAGCTTCTCCAGCCAGGCCTGGTTGATCCATTTCTTGTCCGTCCGTGCCGCGCCCAGGGTAACAATGCCCGGAATCGCATATATATGGCCTTCCGGCGTCGTGATACCTGCACGGATCTCCGGATACTCATCCATCAGCTTGTTGAAATTCGGGGCATAGTCGCGGATCAGATCCTCCAGCGGAATGAGCTGGCCGCCCGAGCCGTAACGGATGGCCTCCAGTTGGGTGATTCCGGAGCGGTACATCACATCTGGAAGCTCATTGGAGGCGAATAGGAGATTCTTTTTCTCCTGAAAGCCATCGGTTGGTGCTTCAGTGAACTCCACCTGCACATTGCTCAGCTTCTCGTAATCCTGAAAGACCGGCATATCCTTGAAGGGTCCGTTGACGGGAGCGATCCGGGTGAACATACTCAGCTTCACCGGTTCCTGCACGATCGGAAACCCGTCCTTGCTCACCGATTGGTCTGCGGTCGCCTTAGGTGCAGCCTCATTGCCGTTGCCTGCTCCTGAATTGCACCCCGCCATTGCCAGTGCGGCAATGACCATCAGGCTTAGCGCCGTTTTAGTCCGTTGTTTACGCATGTCTGTATAACCTCCTTTTAGATCTCGCTCAACCCATCGTTGTAAGCGCTTCCCTTGATGTGACTTTATTATAGCCGGGCACGCAAAGAGGGGAATTCCACATATATGACTTTTTACTACACTTATCTTACCGTTTCATTTCGCAGCAGGCGGACGGCTCACAAAGGCATGCGGCGTCGTGCCGGTCAGCTCCTTGAATACTTTGAAAAAATAATTGTACGTAGTGAACCCGACCTGAATACTAATTTGTTTAACCGTGTATTTTCCGCTTTCGAGCAGTCTGCAGCTTGCATCAATACGGACACGGTTCAAATATTCGGAGAAGGTCGTCCGCGTCTCTTCTTTGAAAATCCGGCTTAAATAAGACGGGTTGAGCCCGATCAGGTCAGCGGTCAGCTCCAGCGTAATGTAACTCTGATAACGTTCCAGAATAAGCTGAACCGCCTGGGACACATGTCTCGAATAGGAGCCTTGCGCCTGTCTCCGGCGGAGCCGGCCCAGCAGACCTTCATAATAAATTATCAGCCACCGTTCCAGCCCGGCTACGCTATTGATATTGCCAAGTTCTTCCCGGGAAGGCAGTCCGCCATCTGCAGCTTCATCTCTTGTTAATGTCTTTTCCCCTATGGCCAGCAGCTCGCTGACAATCATCTGCACACTTGGCGAATGAAGCGGATGCTTCTGGACAGAGGCGAACGCACTGGTAATTGACCGCTCTACCTCTTCCATATCCAGCCGTTCAATGGCTAGAAGCAGCTGCTTCTGATTCCCGATCGTCATCAGGAGGCGGGGATCGTTAAGACTGCTATCCGGCTCCAGCCGTGTAGCAGCGTTATCGAGGACACGTTCAGCCGAACGGTAACTGTCTTCGAGCTTGGACAGGCTGCTGCACATATGGCCTATAGCATAAGTGCATTTCAAATTCAGGAATAGCTCAAGCGAATGGCTGACATTGCTCATCAGCCGGCCAGCTTCGCTGGCGGCAGCCTGCTCGCTCCGTTCTCTGAATGCGAACAGGATGGCCAAACGGCCATTTTCTACATAAACGGCCATCCGCTCGGGCAGATCGCCGAGACTCTGCTGCATTAGTTCTACCGCCTGCCGGACCAGACCGTTAATCTGCACATCACTGCGTGTTTGGGTCAACAGCAGGAAGGGAACGATTTGGACAGCGGCGGCCATATAACAAACCACACCAGGCAGAAGTCCGCTCAGGCGCATGCTCTTCTCAAGTATGGCGGCAGCCTCCGGCTTGCCGGCCAGCAGCTGGAGCGTCTGCTCACGTAAACTTTCAGTTCTGTTGCCCGTATCCAGGCTCCCGTCCTCCAGCCGCAGACCCGATGTTTCGGTCTCCTCCTCCAGCTCCCGGGCAGCCTTCTTCAGAATGGCGATCAGGGATTGGTCATTCAGGCGGTGCTTCAGCAAATAGTCTGCAGCCCCGTTCCTCAGGCATTCCCGCACATAATCATAATCATCATAGCTGCTGAGCATAATTGTCTTTACAGCCGGATACCGCTCCCGGATGGTCCGCTGCAGCTCCACACCATTCATGCCCGGCATATTCACATCTATAATTGCGATATGCGCCTGCAATTCTTCAAGAGCCTGGAGCGCCATTGGACCGCTATAGGCTTCTCCGCAAATCTCAAAACCATGACTCCGCCAATCCGTCATCGTTGACAGATGATGATGTACCAGCGGTTCATCATCCACCAGCAGCACTTGAATCAACATTCAACCTGCCTCCTCTGCGGATCGTTCATCCGTACGAATCTCCGGCAAACGAATGACCACCTTGGTATACAATCCTTCTTCACTGAACAGCGTGATACCGTACGGCTCCCCGTACATTCTGCAGATTCGTTCATGCACATTCCGCACGCCGATTCCGCTGAAGCGCGACGCGCTTCCCTCCCTGCCGGATTCCAGAAGCAGCCGCATTTTCTCCCGCGACATCCCCGGCCCGTTATCCATGATTTCTATGAACAGATCCCCGCCCTCCCCGTATACTCTGATCAGAATAAGTCCGCCTCTGGCCGACGGGACAACCCCGTGCAGGATGGCATTCTCCACAATAGGCTGGAGCATCAGCTTAAGCACCCGGCATTCCAGCAACTCATCATCTTCCACTTGAACCTGAACCGTTATCGGCTCCATATACTTGTATTTCACAATCGACATATAGCAGTTCACATAATCCAGCTCTTCCCTGACGGTAAGAAATTCACTTGAATTCCCCAGCACCCCGCGCATAAGCTCGATTAAAGATCCAGAGACCTCTTCAATATTCGGCACACCGTTCAGATTAGCCAAATACTTGATGGTATTGAGCGTGTTGTACAAAAAATGAGGACGGATCTGTGCCTGCAGTGCCGTAAGCTCAGCTTCACGCTTCGCCTGCTCGCTGATCCGGATATCCTGCATCAGCCGCTTCAGATCATCAATCATGCTGATGAACACAGTGTAGAGTTCACCGATTTCGTCTTTCGAGTTAATCTCCATACGCGGAAAGGATAAATTACCGTCCTTCACCCGCATCATCATCGTTTTGAGCCGCCGGATTTGCAGTGTAGTCCTGGAGGACATCTGCATGGCTCCCAGCAAAACTGCGACAAAGACGATAACTGATACTTCAACCATCAGATTCCGGACCTTCACCGATTCACTCACGAGAGAATCCAGAGGAATAAGCGCCCGGGTAATCCAGCCGGTGTGCCCGGAGCGGCGGCTGACGACAATATAGGACTTACCGTCAATCTTCTGCTCTGCCGCCTCTTGAACAGCTGATCCCGCAAGCTGCGGAGCGGTATATATCGTTCTTGTCATTTGCGGCGAGAGTGATGCAGGGGCAGAATCAGACTGGTATACCAGCTCCATTTGTTCATCCAGTACATACAGGACACTATCCGCTGTCGGCTTGACGCCATACGTGTTGCGGATGAAATCATAGTTCAAATCCACCATCACCACACCAATGGATTCCCTGTTATACCGGATGACACGGCCGACGGAAATCACATCCGGGCTGCCCTCTTGTTTGAAATAAGCGTGGCGTTCCCCGTTGTTTAACATGTAGTCCATCGCCTGCGTCTGCAGGAAATTACGGTCAACCCAAGGTCCCCCGGTGAAGAAAACCTTACCGTTCAGGCCAATTACAGCGATGCGTGTTATATAAGGCTTATAGCCGATCAGACCTGACAGAAATTCATTAATCCGCTTTTGCTCCAGAAACCACTCATAGCTGATTTCCTCGCTGGGGCTCAGCAATATATCGATTACCGTATTTTTATTCGTAACGGCAACCGTGTTCAGACGATCGATCTCCTCAAACATAAGATTCAGGGATTCGTCGGCTTGACGGATACTGTCCGCAACCGAAGTAATGGCGTTATGCTTAATCGTCTCACGCATATTCAGATAGATAATGGAGGTGATCGTTACAATAGAGAATAGACTGAGCAGTCCGAACGCGATGAATATTTTCCCCTGAATCCCCAGCTTCGGTGATATTTTATTGCGCAGAGCTGTAAATCTCATTCTCGGTCTCTCCTTCACATGAGGGAAATGACTTTCAGTAAGCGCTATCATATTATCAGAAAACAAAACCGTGCCGTTATCCGCCTCCAGCTGAACGGGTATGCAGCGGGGAAGTCTTGTAGTAGGACTTGAATGCCCGGGTAAACGTATACAGGTTGGGATAGCCGAGTGACAAGGCGATTTCCGTGATTGAAGCATCGGTTTCAGCAAGCAGCCGTTTAGCCTTGCCCATACGGATGTTCTGGATGTACTTCTGCGGAGATACGCCGGTCTGGCTTGTAAAAGCACTGGTGAAATAGGATCGGTGTACACCCGCATACGAGGCAACCTGCTGAACGGATATCCCTTCAGTAGCATGGAGGTTCATAAATTCCATACACTCCGATACCCAGCCTGAAGGTGATGGTGTATCAGCCGGGAATGCTCCGGGCATCAGGACGGCCAGCAATTCGCAGGTCTGTCCCTGCAGCTCCAAGGACACAGCCGGGTCCCACCGCCCGTACCTTGTCATTGCCCCGAATATGCGTTCCAGTACTTCCTTAATGCGGGATGTCACCTTACCAAGAGCATACGGCTTCTCAGGCACCATCCCGGTTAGCTTCAGCAGCGGCATCACTCTGCTTCCATCCAGCGCAAGCCAGCTCATCTGCAGCGGTGATTCCGCGGGAATGATGTAATAATGATACGTCTGATCCGGAAACAGACAGAACATGTCGCCCTTTTGCAGTTCAATGTGCTCATCTCCATAGTTAAGGCCAACCTTTCCTTCATACACGAAATGAAGGCTGTAGCACTCGATCCTTTTGGGACCCACCCTGTAGTTCGGCTTAGCCTGACTACGGCCGGCACGGACAGGCCATAGCTGCCCCTCCCTATCCAAATATCCGGGTGAATAGTAGATAAACTCGGCATATTCATATTCGTATTCCTGCAGATTCTGCAACACTCCTGACATATCCCCACTCCCTCCATCTAACAAAATGACAATTCAAATCTAACATCAGGCTATTTAAAAAATGTTGTTTTTTCAATATTATCATAATAGGAGGCGATAACCATTGTCCAGTAGACCTAACATTTTACTAATTACCAGCGATCAACAGCATTGGAATACCATCGGTGCCTTCCAGCCCGAGATTTCCACCCCGAATCTGGACCGGCTGGCACAGCAAGGGACAACCTTCGGCCGGGCTTATTGCCCGAATCCCACCTGCACGCCAAGCCGTTCCTCTATCATCACGGGAATGTACCCGAGCCAGCACGGGGCATGGACACTCGGAACGAAGCTATTGGAGGACCGCCACACGGTAGGGGAAGACTTCAGTGAAGCGGGTTATCAGACCTCGCTGATCGGCAAAGCCCATTTTCAGCCCCTGAAGTCCACGGAGGAATATGAATCGAAGGAAGCTTACCCGCTGCTGCAGGATTTGGATTACTGGAGCAGTTTCCACGAGTCCTTCTACGGATTCGACCATGTGGAGCTTGCCCGGAACCATACGAACGAAGCACATGTCGGCCAGCATTATGCCTTATGGCTGGAAGAACAGGGCTGTCACAATTGGCGGGATTATTTCCTCCCTCCAACAGGGACAATGGACCCGTCTGCAACCTACACATGGCCCATTCCGGAGAAATATCATTACAACACCTGGATTGCAGAGCGGAGCAAGGCCCGCCTGGAAGAGCATCAACAATCAGGAGATCCGTTCTTTCTCTGGGCCAGCTTCTTTGATCCGCATCCTGAATATCTGGTGCCGGAGCCCTGGGATTCGATGTATAACCCTGACACGCTGACTATTCCTTCACTGACGGCCGGGGAACATGACCGGAATCCGCCGCATTTCGGCATGACACAGGAAGACAACCCCGACTTCTCGCAGTTCATGGAAACCGGCTTCGGCATTCACGGGTACCGCTCCCACCTGTATTATGAATACGGGGATAAAGCGCTTCTGACGGATTACGACAAAAAGAAACTGGTAGCGGTCTATTACGGAATGATCAGCATGATGGATAAGTATATTGGCAGCATTCTGGATAAGCTCGACGAACTCGGACTCGCCGGGAACACGCTCGTCGTCTTTACAACTGATCACGGGCATTTCTTCGGACAACATGGTCTGCAGGCCAAAGGAGGATTTCATTACGAGGATTTAATTAAGCTTCCGTTCATCGTCAGATATCCCGGGCATGTTCCGGCAGGCAGACAGACGGATGCGATCCAGTCACTCGTTGACCTGGCGCCTACCTTCTTATCCTTTGCCAATCTTCCCGTTCCTTCGTCGATGACTGGTGTGGATCAGAAGGACGTATGGCTGGGCCGCAAGAATCAGGCGCGTGACCATGCCATTTGCGAATTCCGTCATGAGCCTACGACCATTCACCAGAAGACTTATATTGATGCAAGATATAAAATTACGGTCTACTACAATCAGCAGTACGGCGAAATCTTCGATTTAGTGCAGGACCCGCACGAACTTCATAATCTGTGGGACGAGCCGGAACACGGGCAGCTGAAGACTGAGCTTCTGCTGAAATATATTTGGGCGGAGCTGGGCAAGGAACCGCTGCCTATGCCGAGAATTCATCATGCCTGAAGCAGGCCGATCCATGGAGAAATAAGAAAGCGTGAGCAAGGATTCCTCCCTTCGCTCACGCTTTTTTTAGAATAATATATTTAGTCAGAAAATAACAATGCCTGCTACCGCCGACAGGAGGATCACCGCAAACGGATGCATCTTATATTTGGCAACAAGAACGAGGCATCCGCCGCAGATCAGCAGCGAGCCCGCCATTGTCCAGCTTAACCAGGATCCGCTTTGTCCGCTAAATGCGAAATGAACCGCCGCGTAGAGGATTAAGCCGGTTACAATCGGACGCAGTCCGTAGAATGAAGATCTGACCCAGTCATTGCTCTGCAGCTTCAGAAAGAAGACAGCGATACAAATGACGATAATTAGCGATGGCAGAATAATGCCGACCGTTGCCGCTATCGCTCCCCCCAGCCCTGCTTTGGAGTATCCGATCAGGGTCGCGGTATTCGTCGCGATAGAGCCCGGAGCCATCCCTGCCAAAGAAACAATTTCCTGAAAAGCGCCGCTGCCCATCCATCCTTTTTCGGAAACCTCCCGCTGAATCAGCGTTATAACCGCATAACCGCCCCCAAAAGAAACTAACCCCACTTTAATAAAAACCAGCAACAGCTCCCACAGCATAAGATAATCACCCTTCAGATGTAGTATTCAGGAAACTGCAGGTCACGGCGTTCCTCCGTTCGCACCTTTTCCGTAACTACGCTCATCCCCTGTTTCTTTTTGTACAGAACCACCAGGACTCCGGCTGTCAGCCCGCCCACAATCAGATAAAACGGATGAATCTGGGTGAACAACAGCAAGGCCAGCGATACAGCTACAAGCACAAACGTCGCCGCGTCCAGAACAGAAGCTTTCCACATCTTGCCGGCCGCAACAATAATCAAGGCTGCTACCGCAGCATGAATGCCCTTCAAAGCAGCTTCTACCTTGACGTTGTCTTTGAATAAAAGCCTGAGCCCGCTGAGGAGGAACACGATCAGAAAGGTAGGCAGGGTTATTGCAGTGACGGCAGCCACGGCTCCCGCCACTCCGCCAAGACGATAGCCGATAAACGTTGCGCTATTGACGGCCACCCCTCCGGGAGCGGAACCGGACACGGATATCATGTCACCCATTTCCTCTTCGTTCATCCAGCCCTTTTTTCGTACAATTTCTTCTTCGATGGTTGCAATCATGGCATAACCGCCTCCAAAGGTGGAGGGTCCAATTTTGAAAAATACGCAAAAAATACTCCAAAGCAAATTCATTTTCCTGCCCGCTCTTTGCTTCATTCCAGTTCACCCTTACATTCTTTTCTGCTCTCCCAAGAGATGTCACTTGTATTTTAGCATAATTAATTTCATTTTGGATTAAAGTCATGAATTTTATTGTAAATATTCTGTTAATACTTCATAATCAGAGTGTATAAAGTCTTATTTTCGTTGAATAAAAATCATTTTGGAATTATCTTAGGTATTCCTACTAATAAACTTGGAAATGGAGATAAGCCTGATGCTGCCCCACCCTAATGCGTCTATCAAAAAACAGGTCTATGACCGCATATCCTATCTGGGAACTGCCTCCAAAGCCGATTTGTTGAATGATTTTGCACTGACCAGCAGCAGTATGACACGTCTTCTTGATGACATGTCATCCCAGGGGTTAATTATTGCCTCCGGGCTGGGAACCTCCAAAGGCGGGAGGAAGCCCATCCTGTTCCAGTGTAACCCGGCATACAGGTATCTGTTCGGGCTGGAAATTTCCCGCATTCATTCTTCACTTGGCTTGTATGATATGCATTTCAATCTGCTGTCTATGACCCGGTGGATAATGGATGATCGCATGACGCCCCCGCTGCTCGCGGATCATGTTGCGGACAGTGCCCGGGCTCTTCTGTCGGAGCACGGAATATCGCCAGGCAGCGTTCTGGGGTTGGGGATAGGCGCTGTTGGTCCCTTGAACTCAGAACGCGGGATTATTCTGGAGCCGGAGCACTTTCCGGCCGCCTCCTGGACAAATGTCCCCATCTGCGAAATGCTGGAGGCACGGCTTGAAATACCGGTCAAGCTTGACAATGGCGCAAACTGCGCCCTCATCGGTGAGCACCGGGCTCTCAAGTCCAACAATTATAAGCACATCCTGTATGTACATGCCGGAACAACTATAAGGTTCGCGATGATGTCCGGCGGCCATATCGTTCGGGGAGCCTCCGGCGCAGAGGGTGCGCTGGGTCAGATGATTATCCAGACCAACGGCCCCAGACTGCACGGCAAAGGAAACTACGGAGCCCTTGAAGCCTTCGTGTCTGTTCCGGCGCTGGAAGAGCGTGTACGCACACAGTTAAAGATTGGACGCAGCAGCTTACTAGCGGAAATTTCTCCGGAACAGGTCACCTTTGCCTCCTTATCTGAAGCTCTCCAGCAAGGGGACAAGCTCGTTACTGAACAATTCACGGAATCGTCTGCGTATCTGGGGATCGGGCTGGCTAATCTGATTAATACCCTTCATCCGGAGTGTGTCGTTCTGGGCGGCCCCCTGGTCCGGGCACATCAGCTTGTGTTCGACACTTCGGTTGAGGTCGCCAGGAAGAACACTTATCCCTCCCCCGAGAACAGTCCGTTTTTTACGCAAGGATATCTTAAAGAAGAGGCCGTAGCCACCGGAGCGGCCATCATGCTGCTAAATGACTGGTATGTGGAATAAATAGGAAGACAGGAGGGGATTGCTGTGTCTCTCAATTGCGCTGCCGGTTCTCAGTCCGGTTTAGGTGTCATGTGGAAGACGGTATCAGAGGATTGTAATCTGGCTTGCGACTATTGTTATTACAGTACCTGTGGAGGGAAGCCCGGACCGGCAATTAACCGGATCGATTCTTTCGTTCTGGATAAATTCATCCAGGATTATATGCGGCACAGCTCAGGCAGTGCCACCTTCGCCTGGCAGGGCGGAGAACCGCTGCTGGCAGGTCACGAATTCTTCGAAGAAGTCGTATACCGCCAGGCCCTGCATGCCCCGCCGCATACGGTTATCAGTAATTCCCTGCAGACCAACGCTACACTGATCAGCGGGCGGTGGGCTGCCTTCTTCAAAACTTATCATTTTCTGATCGGAGTCAGTCTGGACGGCCCGCAGCAGATTCATGACTCACGCCGGGTGAATGCCGCAGGCAAAGGCAGTTATAGTCAGGTGATGAACGGCATCGGCCATCTTCGCCGGCACCAGGTTGACTTTAATATTTTGACAGTAATTCATAAAGGCAATGTGGGCAAAGCCCGGGAACTGATGGCGTTCTACCGGGAGCAGGACTTCCGGTTCATTCAGTTTATCCCCTGCATGGACTTCAGAGCCCAGCAGGTTGATCAGCCGGGGGAATATGAAATTTCAGCGGACGAATACGGGGAGTTCCTGTGTGAAGCCTTCGACGAATGGTATCAGGACGGCAAGCCCGAAATATCGGTACGGTTCTTCGATAATATGCTCAGCGTCTACCTGGGCGGGGAAGCGGAATCCTGTGTACACCGCGCTGCATGTCCTTCAAGCCTGGTGCTGGAGCAGAACGGGGACGCCTTCCCCTGCGATTTCTACATCAATGAGGAGTGGAAGGTCGGCAACGTTGCCGAAGATTCCATTGCGGATATGCTTGCCCATCCCAACTTTAGGCGGTTCCACCGGATGAAGCCCGCTCTCCCGGACAAATGTCAATCCTGCGAATGGCAGCAGTTATGTTATGGCGGATGCCCCCGGAACCGGAAATGGAACACGGAGGAAGGCCGCAGCGGTCCCGATTATTTTTGCCAGAGCTATATGCGCATCTACGCTTACGCTGATGAGAGAATGCAGAAGCTGGCGGACCGGCTGCGTCTTCCCAAGGTCATGCCTTAACTTGTTCCGTAATTAATAGTCCACTGCCATTCTGTTTCTTACCTCCCCCTGTGTTAAAATAAGACCAAGCTTGCTGAACCTAAGGATAATTTTGTGCGGGACACATATATATGGATATATTTTCATAAACAAGCCTATACCGCAATAAGTGAAGGAGGGCTATATGAGCAGAAGGACTGCCGGTTCCGGCGGCACATTCACATTCATCAAACAGCTGCTGCAAAAAATCAAAGCCGATGATGTCCAGGGGATCAGCGCACAGCTGACCTATTATCTGATTCTGTCGCTGTTTCCCTTTCTGATCTTCATTATGACCCTGATCGGGTACGCGAATATTTCCCTGGAGGACAAAATCCAGCAGCTGGAACAGGTGATGCCTGCCGAAGCCGTCTCTATTATAGAAGAGATTCTGCAGGATGTGTCCGAGGGACGCAGTCAGGCGCTGTTATCCTTCGGGATGCTGGCTACACTCTGGGCCGCTTCCAAGGGGGTCAATGCAATCATTAAGGGGCTCAATCGCGCTTACGACATTGATGAGAGCCGGGCCTTCTGGAAAATTAGAGGGATCGCCTTCCTCGCTACCCTGACGATCGGTTTTGTCGTACTGCTCAGCATTCTGCTGCTTGTCCTCGGTACATGGCTTAAGACACAGGTCTTCCTGTTGACCGATCTGCCTTACGGTTTCCAGAAGCTATGGGATCTGCTGCAATACGCCGTGCCGCTGCTGGTCATGTTCATTGTGTTCACCCTGCTCTACTGGATCGCCCCAAGCCGCAGGCTGGCTCTGCGGGAGGTGGTGCCCGGTGCATTGTTCTCAACCCTCGGCTGGATTATTACATCAGTCCTCTTCTCCATTTACGTCAATCAGTTCAGTGATTTCACCAAAACCTATGGCAGTCTCGGAGGCGTAATGATTCTGCTCATCTGGCTATATATCAGCTCGATTATTATCCTCGCCGGAGGCGAGATCAACGCGATCCTACTCAAACGCAAAGTTGACGTAGCCACGATAAAATAACCGGATTATCAATATTTTTAACAGCAACTAATTTTGGGCTGCATCCGCTGGAATCAGAGGGATGCAGCCTCATTCGGCACGTCTACCCTATCATGGGCACATTGTATTCGGTTTTTCGCATACATTCGGCTCGTCTACCCTATCATTGGCACATTGTACTCGGTTTTTCGCATACAATCGGCTCGTCTACCCTATCATGGGCATATTGTATTCGGTTTTTCGCATACATTCGGCTCGTCTACCCTATCATGGGCACATTGTATTCGGTTTTTCGCATACATTCGGCTCGTCTGCCCTATCATCGGCACATTGTATTCGGTTTTTCGCATACATTCGGTTCATCTACCCTATCAGGGGCACATTGTATTCGGTTTTTCGCAAGGTGTACGATTCCTGTACAACAAGACAGGCAACCCCCCGACGCCCGGGAGATTGCCTGCTTGGAAACAGCTATTAGCTAAGCATCATTTTGCTTCGTATCTCAGTGATACCTCACCGGTTTTCCCTCTTCTCCTGCCGCCGCACCCGGATCACCAAATACTGTTCCTTCTGTGGCATCCGGCAGATAAGCCCCCTCCTCCTTCAGCCGCTTGCGTAGCACAGCTACATCCACTGCATGCACGTCATAATCCGGCAGATTCGCAGCAAGTGCTGCGGCAATCCCGGCCGCTTCGCCCATCGCCAGACAGACCGGCATCACCCGGACACTCCCCTGCACCTCACGGACACAGGAGATCGAACGTCCCGCGACCAGCACATTCTTCAGTGAACGCGGCGTCAGGCAGCGGTATGGAATGCCGTGCGATTCTCCCGGACCGTAACGTTTAATGACCTCCGGCTTGCCTCCCGCCTGCTTCTCTTCCTTCTCCGTCCCATGGATATCAATGAAGTAGCTGTTGCGGCAGATTTCATCCGCGAAGCTGCGGCGGTTAACGTAATCCTCCACACTCAGCACATAGTCTCCGGTAATTCTCCGCGTCTCCCGTACCCCCATCAGCGAGCCGGTGTTGGCTACATAAGAGCTGCCGAACGCAGCAGGCATGAACTCGGCCAGGGCATCCCTATAGACGGAGGCCAGCTTCCTTCCCTGCATTAATGCAGCGGATACGGAGAAGGCATCCGTATTATCCACATCCCATAGATGCCCCGCGTTGAAGCCCACCGTCCGGGGAGCAATGACATTGTTACAGATATGCGAGTCCGGAATCAAGGGGAATTTGCCGGAGCCCAGAATATCGAAGATCGGGCTGGTTTTATTATTGTTATGCAGCAGCGGACCGTTCAGATAAGCATATTCATCGACATTGCCCAAGGTAAAACAGTGCGTGGCAGGCATCAGCTCACCGGTTGTCGTATCACCCTTGAGATATTCCGCTCCCGCCCAGGCCGCTACATCGGCATCGCCCGTGCAGTCAATATAGACCTTGGCCTTCAGCGCCTGCAGTCCATTCTTGCTGGCAGTGATCAGCGCCAGCACATTACCTTCCTCATCCGCCTCCACGGAACCCAGCTGCGTATGGAACAGCACCGTTGCCCCGGCTCCGGCTACCAGCTCATCATAGATGACCTTGAGCTTCTCCGGTTCGATCGGAACCCAGTCCATCGCCTCTTGGCTTACATGCGGCATCTGCGCCTTCAAGGCTTCAAACACCTTCATCGCCAGTCCCCGGTAGATGATCGTCTTCATGTCCGAGAACGGGCACCAGGCCGGCACAAGTCCCGATGTGCCCATTCCGCCCAGGCTGCCTGTTCCTTCGATCAGCAGCGTCTTTGCCCCTTCCCGGGCTGCGGCAGCGGCCGCCGTACAACCCGCCGGCCCGCCGCCTGCAACGATGACATCCCAGGAATCCTGCAGCGGAATCTCACTGCTCCGCATCCTGTAGCTGTTCATTCTTTTACCTCCTAAAATGTTTTCTTTGACTCTATTTCTTCACTGTAGCATACCAGTCATTCACCTCTTTGGTGCTGGCCTCTCCGCCTGCAGCTTTATATTTCTCGGCGAAATCAGCCACGGCATCCGGGGACTCTTCACCGACAATGACTTTGATGGCAAAATCATTAATCATCTGATTCAGCGAAGCATTGTTCTTCGAATATTCCGGCAGGGATGGCGCCAGCGCCAGCGGATCGGCAATTCTTGCTTCCGCCGGAAGCTCATTGTTCAGGTAAGAGAAGCCTGCAAACAGACGTGCATCCTTCTGCACCCGGGCCTGCCAGTAGATCGGGTACAGCTTCTCGTCTATACCGGTCAGATAATTGCTGGCGTTGCCGCGTTCGTCCGTGAACAGCGGCAGGATCGGGCTGTATACGCCGTCTTTATACGTATGATGTTTGCCTTCTTCACCGATGGCAATCAGCTTGAAGGTTTCCTTTTCCAGCTTGGCATTGATCCATTTAATCGCATCTTCAGGATGCTTCGCAGATTTCGGAATGAAGGTAATGCGGTCGAACCCGCCGCTCATGCCGAGGCCCATTTGACCGTCTTTGCCTTTGAGGGCAGGAAGATAAGCATATTTGGCATCAGGAAAGTTCTTGGTCAGGGCATCGGCAATTCCGGGAATATCATACCAAGGCAGCTGAATAACCCCGATCTTGCCGCTGGTGAATTTCTCCTTCAGAGTAGCATCCTTGTTCACGGCAAATTCTTTATCGAGCAGACCCTGTTTATATAGATCGGACATGTACGTCAAATATTCCTTGAAGCCCGGATGCAGCGGGGCCGGAACCAGCTGGCCGTCCACCGTATTCCAGCTCGTGCCTATTCCGAAGGCACCTGTAATATTCGCCGTTGTTGCCAGTGCACCATCGATTGACATCGGGGCGCCGCTGTTCCCGGTTCCGCCTGGGTCCTTCTCCTTGAATGCCTTCAGCACTTCCGTGAATTCATCCAGCGTAGTCGGGGTCTTCAGCCCCAGCTTATCGAGCCAGTCCTGGCGGATCATCAGATTGGCACCGGCAAATTGTGAGGAGCTGTTGGGAATACCATAGATTTTGCCGTCAATTTTCATTGCATCGAAGGACGCCTGGGAGATGGAAGCTTTGATATTATCGCCGAACTCCTCGATGAGCGGGGTCAGATCCACCAGTGCGCCCATTTTGGCATAATCGGTATACACGGCTTTTTCACCGGAAATGGTAATGACATCATACGGCTCGGCAGAGGAGATCAGCAGATTGAGCTTATCCATCGCCTTGTCGGCGGGAAGCATCTCATACTTCACCTTATAGCCGGTCCGCTCTTCGATCACCTTGGCCAGCGGATACGTATTGTAATCATCCTTCGACCACAGATTAAGCGATTTTAGCTCCGGCTTGGCAGCATTCTCTGACGTTGCCGGTGCGGCAGTTGCTTCTGCAGAAGCTGGTGCTGCTGTTGAAGCGTTCTCCCCGTTACTATTCGTGTTGTTAGAAGAACCGCAGGCAGTTGCAGCGAGCAGCAGCCCGGTACTCAGCAGGAGTGACAGCCACTTCGTCTGTTTCATTAAGATAACCCCCTATAAGTTTTGTGAGCTTAAGCTTCCAGTCTTACTTCGTACAAAATCCGCCTCAGCCTTTAACCGAGCCAATCAGCACACCTTTGATGAAATACTTCTGCAGGAACGGGTATACGAACAGAATCGGGACCGTCGAAGCGACCACCGTTGCCGCACGTATGCCTTCCGGTGACATGTTCATCAGATCATCCACACTTTTATTGATGGCATTGGCGGCACTGGCATCCATCACCACATCCTGCAGATAGAGCTGCAGGGTCTTAAGCGCGGTATCGTTGATGTAGATCATTGGCCCGAAGTAATCATTCCAGTACCCGACGGCATAAAAAAGCGCAATCGTGGCAATCACCGGCATACTGAGCGGCAGAATAATCCGGAACAGAATCGTATACGTCTTGGCCCCGTCGATCCGCGCGGACTCCTCCAGGGCTTCGGGAAGACTCTCATAGTAGCTTTTGATCACCAGCATGTTGAACACACTGATCATTCCGGGCAGGATAAGCACCCACAGATTATTGATCAGATGCAGCTGGCGCATCAGCAGATAATTGGGAATAAGCCCGCCGCTGAACAGCATCGTGAAGATGAACAGCACCATGAAAAAGGAGATGCCCGGCAGATTCCGTTTGGATAACGGATAGGCCGTCAGTGCTGTCATTAAGATGGAGATCAGGGTGCCCACTACCGTGACGCCTACGGATACACAGAACGCCCGGATGAACATTGAGGAAGAGATAACCTCCCGCAGGGTGTCGAGCTGGAAGCCTACCGGCAGAATGCCTACTTTTCCCGAAGTAATCGCCCATTCCTCACTGACCGATTTCGATAATACGTTAACCAGCGGCAGCAGCATCATCACTCCGAGTGTGATCAGGAACAGGTAGACAAAGATATCGAGCAGCCTGTCGCCTTTGGTTCGTTTGGTCATGGATTATACTGTCTCCTTTCCCGCCTACCAGATTCCGCGGTTCAGCAGCTTCCGGCTGATATAATTTCCCGAAACGATGAGGATGAAGCCTACTACCGAGTTGAACAGGCCCACCGCGGTGCTGAAGCTGTAATCCATTTTGCCCAGCCCGATGCGATAGACGAAGGTGCCGATCACATCCGCTGTCTCATAGACTACCGGATTGTACATGGTCAGAATCTGCTCCGTTCCCGCATCGAGCACCGAGCCCAGCCGGAGAATGAACATCAGCACCACAGTCGGCAGGATACCCGGCAGTGAGATATGCAGCATTCTGCGGATTCGCCCCGCCCCGTCAATGGCAGCCGCCTCGTATTGCTCCTGATCGATCCCGGCAATGGCGGCAATGAAGACAATCGCGTTCCACCCTGATTCCTTCCAGCCGGCCGTAAAGACAACCACACTGCGGAAATAATCATTGCTGACAAAAAAGCTGACCGGTTCTCCGCCGAACCACTGAATGATATTATTGACCAGTCCGCCCGAGGTGGAGAGGATGGTGACGAACAATCCGGAAATAATCACCCAGGACAGAAAATGCGGGAGATAAATAATCGTCTGGATCGTCCGTTTGAAGAACATCAGCCTGACCTCGTTCAGCACCAGCGCGATGAGGACCGGCACCGGGAACAGCAGGACAATCTTGTACACACTGATAAGCAGTGTATTCATGAATACCCTTCCGAATTCGTCCGATTGGATAAGCTTATGGAATTGCTCCAGCCCTACCCATTCACTGCCTCTGATGCCCTCGAAAATGTTGAAATCCTGAAATGCGATCAGCACTCCGTACAGCGGTGTATATTTGAAGAGCAGCAGAAACAGCAGACCGGGTATCAGCAGCACATAATAATCCCTGTTTCTCCAGGCGAGCCTCCACTTGCTGGCGGACCTGATTCTCGTTGCCTGAAGTTTGCTCTTCCGGTCTAAATCCGTGACACTCCCACCCAAGTTCATTCACCCCCATCTGTTTGTGAGTTGATTATACTGAGAAACCGGGGGGCGGTTGTAGGTGGTAATCTGATTATTTCTGGTCTTACGCGACTGTATATCAGGCAATCTGCTTATTCTAATGGAACCGCTTTAATTCTGATGTTGATCACAGTTCCTTGGCCGGGCTCCGTTTCAATGGACAAGCCACACCGGTTGCCGGCAAAATATCGTATCCGCTCGTTGACATTATAGAGGCCGAAGGAGCCCGGCATCCCGTCACTGCGCAGCTCGGAGGAAGGCTCCAGCAGCAGCCGTCTGGCCTGCTCCGGACTCATGCCGATCCCGTCATCGGACACCGCCAGAAGGATATCCTCCTGTTCCCGGCGGGCTGTTATGGCGATATTCCCCTGCTTCCTGCGGGTTTTGCGGATACCATGCAGCAGCGCATTCTCCACCAGCGGCTGGAGGGTAAGCTTGGGAATCATATACTGTTCAAGTCCCGGCTCTACTTGGACGCTGAAGGTAAAGGTGGACGGAAAGCGGTTCTGCTGAATCTCCATGAACACCTTGGCCAGATTCAATTCATCGGCAAGGCTGACATTGTCGCGGCCCTGATTCAGGCTGAGCCGGAAATAGCGGGCCAGCGCCTCAATCATCTGGCTGGTATCCTCCGCATCATGCGAAATTGCCGACCAGTTGATCATATCCAGCGCATTATAGAGAAAATGCGGATTAATCTGGGCCTGCAGGGTTCTCAGCTGCGCCTCCCGCTCCTGCATCTTCGCCTGATAGGATTCCTCCATCAGAATGTTGACCTTGTGAATCAGGTGGTCCACACTGCGTTCCAGCAGCCGGAAATCCCCCCCTGGCATCGTCCTTCTGTCCTCCAGCCAGCCGATGCCCTCCTTGCGGATCATCCGCAGTATCATCTGTACTCTGCGCTGCATGTTCTGCACGAGGAACATCAGCAGCACAAACACGAGTACCAGGAACATGACCGTGATCCCTGCCAGCGTGGCAATGCTGGTGAACTGGTTCATTGCCGTTGCCCTATGCGAAATCTCTGATTCAGAGACTTGGGAGATCATTTTCCACCCTGAAGTTCCGATCGTGGTATAGACCACATTAACCTCTTCACGCCCAAGGGTCCGCTTAACGATTCCCTCCTCCGATTGCTTAATCGCATCCAGCAGTTCTTCCGGCAGCATGCTGACTTCCTGCGGACCGTTCTCTCCGGTGCTGTAGATCAGCCGGCCCTCACTATCCAGAAGATAAGGGGCATAGCTGTCCGAGAAATGAAGCTCTGACATGACTTCTGCGATCAGATCCTGGGATACATCCATCACCAGTATACCGATGGTCTCTTCATATGCCTTGGGATTGCGCAGCATCCTTGCGGCAGAGAAAATCTTTTTGTCACCGAAATCGATATAACTCTCCTCATACACCCCGGTCCAGACCATACCGCCCCCGGCCTCCAGCACCTGCCTGTACCACGGATAATGCTCTACCTCAGATAGCGGATACAGATTCACCCGGTCGCCTCCGTACATCCGGGATGGATCAACAAAAAACCGCAGCCGGAAAATATCCTCATTCTCCTGGGCGGTTTCGGCTAAATTGCGCAGCTCCTTAAGCTGGTTAAGCTCATCGGTGATGCTGTCCTTCTGCTGCAGATTACTGTAGAGTACCTGGTTCATGAAAACTGAATTGCTGCTGTCACGGATATGATCCAGCTTATAGGTCAGATTCATCCCTGCCTGCTTAAGGGTCAGCTGCATCGTACTGGTGACTTCTTGCTCCAGAATGTCACTGGACCGCTGATAGAAGGAAGCCAGCATGACGGATACCGGCAGCAGAATGAGTATCACATAGGCAATCAGCCACTTTCTCGCCGCCAGAATCCCCTGGCCCAGTCCGGTCAAATAGCTCCAGCCCTTTTTCACTGCACAGCCTCCTTATATGGCATGCTTACATTCCTGTGCGGCCTGATCTTCATAGGATTGCCCCTGCTCATAGACTCTGCTCCCTGTAGGCGCTGGGGGTAATTCCGGTTATTTTCTTGAAAAGCTTGCTGAAATGGCTGGGATCGCTGTAGCCGACGGCATAACAGATTTCGTAGAATTTGTTCTGCGGGTCTCTAAGCAGCTTCTTCGCCTGCTCGATTCTGACCTTGGTCAAATATTCGAACAGCGTTTCGCCCGTTTCCTGCTTGAACAGGAGCCGGACATAGGTCGGACTGAGATAGACGCCTGCCGCAATATCCGCCACTGCCAGATTCTCCGGGTACCGTTCTCCAATCAGCTGACGGACCCGTTCTATCACTTCGCTTGTCTTGCCGCTGCGCTTCATCCCGACGAAATCACAGACCTCAAGCAAATAGGCTTCTGTATATCCCAGCAGATCCTGCATCGTCTCCTGGCGCGCAACCTGTTTCCAGGCGGCCGTCTCACGTTTTTCCCATTCCTCCGTCATTCCGCCAAGCTCCAGCAGCACCTGGCCGGACTGCAGAATCAGATGCAGACTGACATTCTGCGCATACCGCGCCCCTTGCCCCCGGTTCTGCCCAAGCAGACTGAAGATGTCACTAAGCTCCGTCTGCAGACGTCCGCGGTCTCCGGATTTCAGGGCAGACCACACCCGCTCCCCCCACTCCGGCTCGTACCGGTAACGCAGATTCTCACCGCGCTCTCCGTACACGATATTGTCCATGGTCAGAATACGGTTTTTGCCCAGATACCACTTCTGGTCAGCTGCATCCCTCGCCTGTTTATAGGAGGACGGGATCTCCGGCAAGTGCTCAACCCCCTCACCGACACCGATGGTTACACTGAGCTTCAGCCATTGCCGCAGATTGCTGCGGATTGATTCTGCCAGCACCAGCAGGTCATTCTCGGGAGATTCGCTGAACTCCTGCGGCTGCAATTGTCCGGCCAGCAGAATCCCGACGTACTCTCCCGGCTCCTTCTCGAAGGTCACGCCGCGCATCTGATTGTCAATCAGCTCCTGGATGATATTCAGCACCGTATAGGACAGCAGCTGTCTGTCCTGCTCGCTGCGGGTGTCCAGCACCTGCGGCACATCATCGAGCAGAATGACCATGAGGATGTAGCTGTCAGCCGCGAGCTGCTGCAAGCCCAGAAATTCCAGCTTGTCCTGAATATGCGCGGTATGAACACCATCGCTGATTACGGACAGCAGGAACTTCTCGCGCAGCAGCGGCATACTCTGCGTCAGCTTCACCTGCATCTCCTTGATCCGCTTGCGCTCCTGCGTCTCCGCATCCAGCGCAGCAGTCACCTTGCCCATCACCACCGACAGCTCCTTGCGGCTAACCGGCTTAAAAATATAATCCGCCGCATGCATCTGCAGCGCGGACTTAAGGTATCCGGCATCGTTGTGGCCGCTGATGAAGACGATCTTGGCCTCCGGCAGCAGCGCCCGGACCTCAGCCGCCATGCGGATGCCGTCCATTGACGGCATCTGGACATCCGTCAGCACGATATCCGGCTTCAGCTCCCGGATCAGCGCCAGCCCAGTGTCCCCGTCATCTGCGGTTCCAACCAGCTCAATCCCCTGTGCCGCCCAGTCCACATAGGTCCGCAGCCCGTTCACCACCGAAGGCTCATCATCCACAATCACCAGTCTTTTCATTTCCTTGTCCCCTTCAATATTGAATCTGTCCAGGTTAGACGGAGTTTGACAATATAATGGTGCATATGGAGAGTAAATGGTTTTTACTGGATTGAATAACCTGCTGACCTGAATTTCTACATCCAAAGTGCATCTCCTGCAAGAAGGCAATAAATAAGGGGCCGATGATGCAAGCAGACCACGAATAACAGCACACAGGCAGCACAAACAGCCGTTCCACCCGGACTCAGATTCCGTTATTTTGGGAAAAACAGCTGTTTTGCCGGCTTCGCGGACTGAGATTCCGCTATGCTCTGAATGATGGGACTAATTCTGGTGTTCTAGGCTGAATAGGCGATTCTCAGTCCGCTTCATCTCAAAATTGGCTGATTCCGGCAAAATAAGGTCCCTACAGTCCGTCACGGTTGGATGGGAGCAATCAGCATCTCAACTCTACATCACTAATCGCATCTCTCGCTACCACAATCAGCGCCTCCACTCCTAGCATCAATCCCCCCTCTACCCTTCTTCACTCACCGTGTAAGCCAGGCAGGCAAGGGCTTCCACCTGCTTGAAGCTTTCCCCAATATACAAAGCCTGTGCCCGTTCGTTCTCTGCATTCACACACAGGATGCTGCGCGCATACGACTGTTCTCCCGCGAACCGGAGTGCCGCCCGCAGCAGAATTCTGCCGAGTCCTCTCCCCTGAGCCTCCGGCAATACTGCCAGCGGCCCGATACTCATGGCAGGCTCATCCTCATACTCATCGGCGCAGCCGCGTACAATTCCCACAGCTTTGCCGTTATGGTACAGTATCTGTAAACCGCCTTCGATATAGTCGGCTCCGCTGATCATCTGCTTCACCATCGCTGGTGTGGCCGGCGTCTCGTTGCCCTGAAGCTTAGCGAAACCGGCATTTCGTACTTCACACCAGACGGCTTCATCCGTTCCGGCGCGGAAGGGAATGAGCTCGTAACCGGCGGGCAGGCTGACCTCTGGAATATGCGGCTCTTCTCTTACGAGGACATAGGTATACCTCTCCACCGCAAACCGCACAGCCCCCAACGCCTCCATCGCCGCAGTATTTCCCGCGGGAACAAATAGATTCAGCTTATCCATTCCGGCAGCATGGGGCAGAATTGCCTCAAGCAGAGCCTGGTATACATTTACATCTTCGGTTTCCGCATGAAGGATTCTAAATCTGGCCTTGCGCCCTCTGCGGCTGTAATCATTCAGGATGAGCGAGGCTGCTGCGGTAATTTGACCTGAGGAATTGGCAACAATATATGTAGGATGGTCCGGGGAAAGCGTGAACCCGGCAAGCTCCTCATCGATCAGGTAAGAATCATCCAGTTCGTCCCGGTGCTTCCGGCAAAAATTCAAAAACGCGTCCACTCTGCTCTGTTCGAGTGCTTCAGCTTTCATCTTTCTCATCCTTTCCCTTTCAGCATTTCCCTTTCTAAAATAACAAAATATTCAATTCCCGCAAAGGATAAAATAACACTATGAAACATTCACTGATTGCTGCCATTACCAAAAGCCCGCTCCGCACTTCGTTATACCACTTCACCCGGGCCCGGAATTTGCCCGCCATGGCTGCACTTGACGCATTGTACGCCTCATCCGTATTGAGTCCGGCGCATGCAGCCGGAGTACGCCGGACTACAGCCCTCCAGGTACAATACGCCGGGCAGCCGGTTGTCCTGAATTCCCATCTGCGCATCACACCTGAAGCAATGGACCCGGACACAACCCCTGAAGAATTCCGTCTCTGCCTTGACCGCCATGTCTTCTTGTGGCCGACCTGGCGGGATTGCCTGGCGATGGCGGCGATGTATTCCCGCAGAGAGCCCGGTGAAGTTTTTGCCATCCTGAAATTCGATGCCAGCGAGCTGCTCACCGGACAGTTTGACCGGATCAAGCTTTCCAAATATGATTCCGGCAGCTCGCCCAGATTCCCGCACCGGATGTCCTACCGCAAAAGCTGCGGGATGCTGCTGCCCATTGCTGAGTTCATGTCAACAGCCGGGCAGGCGATACCCACCAAACCATCGGAGATCAAGGAAGTGCTGGTCGAAGGACAAATATCCCCGCTCAGCCGGTATTTGCAGACGGTCTTTTGTTCGGAGCCGCAGCTGGTTCCTGAGATCTGGCAGCCTGTATGTCAACCGCTGACTCTGACGGCACATTAATTGCCGCTAACCTTGAAAGTCATGTCGCATCGTGATATAGTCACGTTATGACATAGTCACGGCAAGACATATTATATTAAAGGCCATGAGTTATGCACAATGAACTGGCGAAGCAGGTGAATGCGTTGTCCACAATGGATAAAGTGCTGAAAAAGTACGTGCCGATGACAGAAACGGCCTTCTATATTCTGTTGTCCCTAACCATACCCCGCCACGGATATGGAATCATCAAGCATGTGGATGAGCTGTCTGAGGGACGGCTTAGACTGGGTTCCGGTACGGTATATGGAACTTTGACGAAGATGAACAAGGATGGACTGATTGTTGTATTCGCCGATGATGAGAGAAGAACAGTGTACGAGGTGTCAGATCTGGGGAAAGCAGTAATGCGCGCAGAAATCAGCAGATTAAAGGAACTTCACCGCAATGCCATTACCAGTGAGGAGGAATTTGTATGAAGAGGGTATTTCGGCCCTTCTGGAGCTACGACCTGCCCAAGTCAGAAGCCTGGCTGGCCGATATGGCGAGTCAGGGTTGGGTGCTGACGGAGTGGAACCTGCTGCTCCGGCGGTTCACCTTCCGGCAAGATCAACCGGTACAACGTTCCTATCAGATCGGTTATGCTCCATCCTCCCAGCCTTCCATGTCTTCCTATCTTGCCGCTGAAGGCTGGAGCAAGCGCCTGCAGCAAGGCAAGTGGACCGTCTACGAGAATGATCAGCAGCCGTCACAGATTAAGGCCTCCCCTTCCCGCAAGGATGTCTTGAGGCGAAACCGCAAAATCTCATATATTTTTACGGGAATACTTTTTTATTTGCTGCTCATTGCAATGATTCCGCTGATTGCTTTAGGCTTCTCCTTGACCCAGGATGCTCCGCTTCAGGTACAGCAAAGCCCTATGTGGGCGGTTACCTGGGCCGCAGCAGCTTTGGGTGTGATCCTGCTCGTACTTGCAATCTATTCGATTATTAAGCTCCGGGCGGCCAGCAAGGGGTTACTCTTGAATCATGAGGACTTCAAGAAGATTCACGAACCGCGTAGGCCAGCGGGTGTTACGATGACGAAGTTGAAGTTAGGCTGGATGTACGCTCCTGACCGGCTGGAGGAATGGCTGGAGGATAAGGAGCGGCTGGGCTGGAATCTGTATAAAGTCGGCCCGGGAGGCACGCTGTTCCATTTCAGCCAAGGCAGTCCACGTATCATGAAGTATCATGCCGACTATCAGGTCATTGGCGATGAAGAGTATTTCGAGCTGCACCGGCAGGCAGGCTGGCATAAAGTATATAGCTCATCCTCTTCTCTGCAGAAATGGACCCTCTGGAGCCGGGAGGAGCAGGATCGTGCTGAACAACCAGAGATCTACAGTGACCCGTATCACCGCTTGAAGCATGCCCGTAAAATTGCCATCAGCTATACAGTATTGTTTCTTCCGACGATTCTGCTCTACAGCCTGAATGTGACGGCATTTATTGACGGCATGCTGCAAGACGGAATCACCGCTTCCCGGGCATGGAATACTTCACTTATGTTCCTCTGTATCCTTCTCTTCGGCTCGTTCGCAGGCAGAACCTGGCTGTATTACCGGCGGCTTAAGAAGCTGTAGTTATTGTACCGCAACAAAAGGCGTATACCGGAAGTCATGCTCCAAACGGAGCAGGCTTCAAGGATACGCCTTAAGCATTTAGACTTTACCTTATTTCAGAAGAATTGCGGATATTGCTTGGACATCACCTGTACCCGTTCCAGCAATGTATTGGAATGCTCCATCACAATCTTGCGCATTCCCTCCACGTCACGCTTGCGGGTGGCCGCTACCATCTTCACATGTTTATCAATATCGGATTGCTGCACGCCCTCCATCTTGCCATAGAGCAGACGGATACGGTTATAGTGCGAGGCTACCTCTTCAATCGTGAACCAGGATAGCTCTTCCCCGGCCGTCTGAAAGATCAGCTGGTGGAAACGATTATCCTTGAAGTAAAATTCCCGGAAATATTTCTTATCCATATATTTCTTCTGTTTGTTAATCAGTTCCTGCATCGTATCTGCTACAAGCTCACTGCACTTGCGGATGAATTCATCAATCACGGCAGATTCAAGCGATGTGCGGATGAACCATTCCTCGCGGACCCGCTGCAGATCAATTTTGGAGACTACTGTTTTGCGCTGAGGATATATTTCCACCAGTCCAGACTGTTGAAGGCGGACTACTGCTTCCCGTACCGGTGTCCGGCTTACGCCATAGCGTTCAGAGAGCTTCTGCACACTGACATCCATTCCCGGCTCCAACGTCATATTCATGATGTCTTCTCTTATTTTATTGTAAGTTACATCATTTAGTGAATTACTGTTATTAATAATCTTCAACGGGTTCCCTACACCTTCCTGAACTCACTCCTAGTACATCACGATATATTTTCTCCGCACTGGCAGCATCATAGCTGTAATACAACAGAACATCCAGAATAAACGGCGGGTAGCTGAGTCTATTCAGTTCCTGTGTAAAGGCCATGGCTCCTACTTCACTCAAGGTGCGTATTGTAGAATAATTCTTGAACCCAAGCAGGTTCCATAGCAGAATCTTCTCAGTCCGGGTGTAGATTTCATGTGCAAACTGGTCTTCTACAAAATGAAAAATTTCGTGTCCAAGGATAGTATTCATTATACCAGCTTGCTGAAAAAGTTCAACTAGCGCCGGCTCTTCCTCCTGGACCAGCTCCGCCGCTCTGCGCACAGGCTCCTCCATAATTTCGATTGTGTACGGCGGGGTATAGCAGGCAAATAGCACACGTTTCCCTGTCATAAGCGCACTTTGAAATTCTAGCTTCAGCTTCAATTTGTCCGCCATCACGCGGACATCACGGGTTCCGTATTCACGGATGATCCTCTGTGCATAGGCTTTGCCGCAGGCATTAGCTTTGGCAACCATCTCTGTCTTGGTTTCAGGCAGAATGCGCCGGTTCAGAATGTCCCTGGAAAAAGCGTACAGCCCCCAAGCCTCATCCTCTACCTGCAGCAAATCACGCATCATTACACCCAGCTTCATCTGCACCTGCATGCTGCCCCCATTCTTTATTCCTTCATTAATATGGCTATGAATAATTTCAATAGATTAGCGTCAGCTCTGCTTGACATTGGCAGCGACAACGATAACCTCCGTATCCGGCTCAAACGTGGAAATTTCGATATCCATCAGCAGCTCCAGCTGTTCGAAATCGGAAGCGGTAAAGTCCATCACCCGGGCACCGATACACAGATAGAAGTCCGGCCGGGCAATCAGTTCAGTCTGGTAGACGGCCATAGCCTCCCAGAGCTTTTTGACGGCATTCAGGTAATCTCCGGCAGTTGTCTTAAGGGCCATCGCCCGGCCTCGTTGCACCTTAATGAACCCTTTGGTGTCCAGAATGCGGACTGCACCCGCTTCACCGGCCTTCTCAACCTTTTCGCCGAAAATGCTGACATACCTCGTTTTCTCAAGCAGCTGTGTCCGGTCGATGGAAATACGCATATCCTTCGCGGCCAGCTCGCGGAGCTCCGCTTCATCACATTCCTTCAGCAGCTCGGTCGTCTTCACTTCCGTGGAACCGGTAGCAATCGCGGTAACCTTGGAGGTCTGCGGATCGATATCGATATGGATCTCGATGCTTTCCGGAGTGGCTCCGCTCTGAATCGCCTTGTTCATCGCTTCCATTTTGAGTGCGGCAATCACTTCTTTGGAAGGTGACGGAATGATCCGCTCTACCACGTCCCGCACCATGGACAGGGCAACACCGATGGACGAGATCACCTCTGCATTCTCAGGAATGCTGTATTTCAGACCCATTTTCTCAGAGAAATAGACGATCAGCGAAGCGGCTCCCCCGCCAACTCCCACCAGGGAGATCTGGTCTTTCTCCAGTTTGTATTTCTCGGCCAGCGACAGGATGATCGGTTCGATCTTCGCATACGCTTTTTCCATAATCTGCTTCGCAATATCCTCGACCGTGGTTCCGCAATAATCGGCTAATGCCTGCATCGCCCGTCTGGCGGCTTCCACATTCCCGTAGGAGAAATGCTCCGGCTTCACAAGGCCCAGCACGTTCGCAGCACAGGAATTCGTGATCGTCACACGCTCCCCGTTCTCCAGACGGATGGCGACATAATCTGCCGGATCACCCGGCTTAGGTGAGAAAAATTCCACCTTGGCGCCCTTAATCTTGTCCGGGTCGGTAAATACCGAATAATCCAATCCGCCGATATGTGCCGATCTGGGGCCGACATCCACTACTCCGCTTTTGTTCGCCCGGATCATGGAGCCGCCAGCAACACCGAGGACGCGCACATCCAGTGAATTGACATAGGTCGGATGACCGCCGACGATGGAATAGTCAATGGCCGGACGGCCGTTTTTGATAACCCCGATATTGGTTGTGGTTCCACCCACCTCGAAATACACACCGTTAGAGGCTCTCAGATACATCAAAGACCCCATAACTGAGGCTGCGGGACCCGACAGCATCGTAAGCACAGGACGTTTCTTCATTTCGCTGATTTCCATAACCCCGCCGTCGCCTCTCATGATCATCAGAGGTACATGGACGCCGGCTTCCCTTACGGACTGTTCGGTTGAATTGGCGGTATCCAGCATCTTGGGCAGAATACTTGCGTTGATCGCTGCCGTTCTCGTTCTGCGGGTGAGTCCGTACAATTTGGTGATATCGGATGCCATGGTGGTCGGAATGCCTTTTTTCTCAGCTTCTTTATAGACGAGCTCTTCAGGTCTGCCATTATCTACGCCAAAAGCCATGGAAGGCACAATCACCTGTGCACCCTGACGCTTAAGATCATCGATGACCTGCAGCACGGAGGCTTCGGACATTTTCTTAATATTAATGAAGCTATTGTAGATTTTGATCTCTTTGCTGTTGCCCAGATCGATGTTCTGCAGTTTGGTCTGACGTTTGGCCAGCCAGCCTTCAAGACCGCCCTTAGCCATGCCAATGATGCCAACCTGTGCGATATCACCTTCAATCAGCGCATTGGTTGCCTGCGTTGTGCTGTGTGCAACGAAGACTACATCTTCCGGCTTGATGTTATTTTCCTTCAGACAATTCTGAAAACATTTCACAACACCGGCGGCTACACCTCTTGCATGATCATGCGTAGTCTTGACGGACGATTTCCCGATAATTTCATGTGTTTCGTTGTCGATGGCAACTGCTTTTGTATGTGTTCCGCCGACGTCGATCCCCATTCTAACCATTTTACCCATATGATTTCTCCGTTTCTCTTCATTAAATTGTACTGAAGGTTGAATAACCGGCTCCTGACGGACAGGGACGCAGCAGCCGGTTCTGTTAAGACATAAGCGGTGCTACACCAAATTGCCGTACATGAAGAATACAATCGCGCAGAGAATAATCCCGATAATCCAGCCTGTAGGAATGGACATCTTCATATATTCCTTGGCCGGAACCTTCGTATATCCGAAGCCCCAGGCTACCCAGGATTGGGTAACGTCCAAATGCTGCGGCGCTACTGTAGTGATGGCGAACAAAGGATACAGGAACTGTACAGGCCAGGCTGCGGTAGCCACAACTACTGCCAGAATGGCCGAACCGGAACCGACCAGGTTCATCGGGCCGCGGAAGAAGCCGAGCGGTGTCAGGATGGCGAATACGATACAGAGCAATAACGCCGTCTGAGGCATTGCACCGTCGAGCAAGGTTTTGAAATAAGGGGAAGCATAGGTTGCCGCATTATTGAACATGGACAGGGTGAGCAGGAATCCGATCATCGGCGCCACATCGATAGCCCCGTCCGCGAATTGCTTCGACAGCATTCTGCAAACGCTTGCAAAACCACCCTTTAACTTGCCGCAGGTCAGTAAGGCGAACAGACCGGCAACGATAAATCCGAAGATAATCGGGAGTTTGAACACCACCACACCGATTACCGGCAGGATGATGGAAATCCAGGAGATTGCTGGGGCGTCAACCGTAGCTCCGGCATCCGGAGTGGCTGCCCAGGCACGGGATACCTTCTTGTTCATGGACAGGTTAGATACCACCAGAACAACGATCAGGGAGACCGCCATCGCAATCATGCCGAATTTGAAGTATGTATTGTAGTCGTAGCTGGCATAACTTTCATTGGCTGTGGCAAAAATAGCCTGATACTGCTTGAAGTTAACAATGTTCCCGAAGATACCCGCCATGATGGAGCCCATGAAGGAGAATAAGGCAATCGGTGAAGGAATACCCAGCGACAGCATGATCGGCAATACGATTACGGCAATGGAGATTACCGGACCGATACCGGTCATAGAGGTGAAGATTACCGCAGTAACAATACATAAGAGCGACATCGTAATTCTTGGTTTGTCTCCGCCGAGCTCTACCACCTTACGGATCAGCGTTGCAGCAATCCCTGTGTCGATCAAGACTCTGCCGAAGAAGGCGCCGAAGAAGATGTTAACCAGAATCGCTTTACCGTAGTTCTCCGGACCCGTCTGGAAGACGTTCGTCAGGACATCAATAAAGGTCTTGCCCTCCATAACGGAGGTTGGATGAATAGAATTGCCGATCAGGGCAATCGAGGTCCACAGGACCGACATGACGAAGAAACCCACCATGAGGTTATACCCCTTGACGCAATACCACACCAATCCAAAAAATGATAAAACCATAATGAAACCGATTACAACATTAGCCACATCCACAAAATAACCTCCTGTAATAGGAATATATGAATAACATGCTAACATGCTATACAGCCTCACTGACATGTTAGTTTGTCTCGGGAAAATATTAACATGTTAGTTGCTCGGGCGTCAATACAATTCTGCGCTGCGAATTTCAGCTGTTTTTGAAGTCAGGCGCGGGTAAGAACGGCAGCATTTCAGCACGAACAGAGAAAGCCCCCGCGGCATGGCCGCAGGGGCTGGGTACTGCTTATTAAGGCTGAATGCCCGGTAGAACTACAGCAATAAACAGCAAGCCCGGCATTAGGGTAGCAGGAAACCCTTTGAAGCCTGCTCTATTCTTCAAGGCCGCAATAATTGCCAGGTTCAGCAGCTGGCCTGCCAGGACAGGTAAGACTGCAATGAGTGGTCCTGCTCTATTGACGGATTGCAGGGGAACTATTGTCAGCAATGAATAGAAGACTAGATCCCCTGTACCGATGACCGGAATGAGCCCCCGCTTCCCGGGAACCGGAAGGCAGACCGATAGGCGGACGGCTGTATTCTTACGCTCCATTAATCTGGCGTTGAGCGTGAAGCCGCCTCTCTTGGTGAAGCTGAACACATCCATGACTACAACTCCGAAGGCAGCGCCAATGACCGTACTGTCCGAGACGAATACGTAGGCTGACAGCAGATACGCCAGCAGAACTGCACAGATGATGTTCAAGCCATTATGCAAATAGACCACAGTCCGGCTGACAGTCTGCTTCCAGACCCAACAATTTAGCGCTAAGGCTGCTGCAAATCCTGCAACAGCCATCTGCTCTGAACATCCGCGAACGGCAGCTGCCAGCAGTATGATGAGACCAGTAAGCAGGAAAATATAGGTTAACTCCCAATGCATCCTGTTCTTAACGGGCACATCCATCAGAAATTCCTCCAGTCAAATATAGAACATCGTCTTACTCTTCCACTAGTCCGGTTACATCTGCTTACTGTACTTACGGATGTAGAACAGCTGCAGGAAACAGCCGAAAACATATAGTCCGATGGTCGACAGCACTACCCACAGAGCGGTCCCGCCAAATATGAACAGAAACGGCAGCGCAATCATAACCACAATCATAACATCGAAGGCTTTGGCCTTCGCTTTCATCCGGATGGCCGTGTGGCGTTCGTCGCGCAGTTCAATGACAGCCTGCTTCCTTAGCTTGGGGTGCTTGGCATAATAACACTGAATGATAAGCTGGGCGGCACTCATACTGAACAGCCCCGAGCCTATACCAAGACCTAACCCGGCTAGTCTCTCTGTACTTTCATTCATCGTCAGAAGCCCGGCAGCAGCCAGAATCCCCCCAAGCAGCAGCAGAAAAGAAAACAGCCAGATCTTCTTGTCCATCTTCATTCGGATTCCTCCTCATAGATAAAAATATCCTCAATGGCCAGTTTGAAATAGCGGGCGATTTTGAAGGCCAGAATGATGGACGGGTTATACCTCCCGTTCTCAAGCGAACCGATAGTCTGTCTGGAGACCTCCAGCGCCTCAGCCAGCTCTTCCTGTTTAATTCCCCGCTCCTTCCGAAGCTGCTCCAGCCTGTTATCCATACCTTCACCTCGCATATGTAAAGTTAACTTTCCATCATAGTATCACTCACTTCCTAATATGTAAAGCGTCCTTTCCATCATTCTGTGTTTATTCACACAAAAAGAAAAGCATAAAATACCCCTAACGGGTAATTATGCCGGAGTTTATCGATTTCGTATTCCTTCAGTTGTCACTTGGCCTTTCATTTTTCTTAATAGAATTCAGCTCTTCTTGTCCGTGATAAGAACCTGCACGTATAACAGCATCTATCTTATGAAGATTCTGAACACTCTCCAAGGGATTGGCATCCAATATCACTAAATCCGCATTCTTACCTGCCTCCACTGTGCCCATATCATCCAAACGCCCCAGAAACTCCGCTCCGTTAAGGGTAGCCATTTGGAGAACGTGAAGAGGTGAGATACCCGCTTTTTCGAGTTCATCAAATTCCTGATGAATAGAGTTACCTGCATTACGCCAATTAACTCCGCCGCCTTCATCTGTGCCAACCATCATCTTAACGCCTTTGGAATCATAGGTCTTTGCCAATTTCAAATAAAGATCGTAGAGCCCTTGTGCAATGGTTGGATCACTATCATTTGAGAATAGACCTAAATGCATACGTACCAGAGTCGGGGTTTGCCATGTGTTGTTTTCAACGAATACACCGGCAAGCTGAATGGCCTTCTCTTCACTGTAAGTGTCAATCAAATGTTGCAGTACTGCGGAATCCTCTTCGCCCCCGGAAGTCTCAATAGCTAACTTGACGACTTGCTCGTTCACAAAATCTCTAACACCCTTTATCTTCATGAATTGCACGAAGACTGGATTTGACGTGATGGAGGGAAGTCCTGTGGCCTCTGCTCTCAAGTTGTTCTCATCAGTTGAGGTAGAGATTAGCGCCCCGTTGTTGATTCCGAAATGTTCGACACTATAAAATCCGTTTTTCGAAGCCTCCTTCAAGTCCAAATCCGGAAGCACATGGCCTACAAACGCAAGATTTAATTTGTTCGCCTCCGCTTGGACGGCATCAAATACTTCTGGTGTAACAGCCCCCGCTTTTATAAAGCCAGCCCCTTCCTTTTGCTGCTCTCGAACGAATTCCACTGCAACCTTTGGCGTAGGCGCGTTGATCGGTGTTAACACATCGCCAGGCATCGCGAGCAGTGCCGGCTCTTCCGTAGAACTGGTATAGGCACCGGCTCTCCATGCCTTCAACTGGTCGGCTGAACCACTCATCTGTCTGAAGCCGGTAACACCGTTAGCAAGCAGCAGAGACATAACTTCCGGGGTCTTCTCATCTCCCAGCACGTGCATGTGCATGTTCAGGTACCCGGGCACCGCATACTTCCCGGTGGCCTCAACAATCTTCGTGTCTTCGCCTGTCTTAATGCTTCCAGCCGGTGCAATGTCGATGATTGTCCCCTCCTTAGTCAGGATGCTCATGTTAGAGGTTAATTGACCGTTTTGTGTATCCACAATGGTTACATGATTCAGCAATAGCTGATATGGAACGCTTGGTTGTTCCAGATTCATAGCGGTGTAGGGCTGAATATTCATCGAAGGTTGGCCAGCATACAAGCCGCTCCATACGATGACAAGCGCTAATATCCAACATAGCGGAACTCTCCATCCATGCCATAATTTCATTCTTCTCAGGGTAATGAGGAAGCCGGCGCAGGCAGCCAGAATCAGATAACCATACCAGCGTTCATCACTGCTGATCATCAACACTAGTACAATTCCAAAAACAAGAACAAATAATAGCCCAAATCCGATGGTGCTTAGAAGTTTTCTTTTTGTATTTTGCTCCATCGCAAGCCCTCCCTTTCTTTATCAAGATTTCAAGATCTGCACTGTTCCATAAACTTCATGGCAAGCGAACCACATTCCTCCGGCTTATCCAGCCACGGAAGATGCCCGGCATTCTGCAAGGCATGAAACTCCGGCCGTTGAAAACAAGAGGCAACCTCCTCTCCAATGTCAATGCTGCCAAACGGATCATTTGTACCCCACAGGAACATCGTTGGTTGCTGCACACGATTCAGCTCTTCTTTTTGCAGCATGACATCCGGCTGAGAGCCCCACATGGTGTTAATACGGCGCATGAGACTGAGACTCGAAATTTTATAGTTGGGAAGCTGTTGAAAATAATAGTAGCAGTCTGCGAGTTCACTGGGCAGCTTCTCCAGTGTTTCCTCAGAATGCCCCATAAAACGCAGGCTTTCCAACGATTTATCCGGTTTCTTGGACATAACCAGCTTGTACAGGACATTGTTCAGACCAGGTATGGAAAGTGCACGCAGCGCGGCCGGCGGTCTTGTGCTAATCAGGTTCCCTGGTACGCCTAGCAGTACAAGACTGGATACACGTTCCGGACGGTCGATCGCTGTCAGAATACTCATGTGCCCGCCGATGGAATGAGCTATAATCGGAACCCGGTCAAGCTTGAGCTCGTCCAACACACTTATAACCGTTTGAACCGCAAATTCTCTGAAGTTAATATTCCGGTGGTCCATGCCGTCACTCATTCCACCGCCCGGACGGTTGATGGCGATTATACGCCGGCCGGTCAAATGGGCCATCAAGGGAATCAGCGGGAAGGTATCGCCGGTATTGCCGGGAACAAGAACAACAGGCTCTCCGTGTCCAATCTCGGTCACTCTGATTGTATATCCGAAATTGCCGAACGGAATGTGGCGGATTTCCGCGTCAAGCTGATAATAATCAAGCAATTTCTGTTCTGCATTCCGTGCCTTGAGGACGCGGGGATCGTTATCTTTTAGAATAAGCGATGAATTATTCATAGAGCCACTCCTCCACTTGTGTATATATATGCTGGATAGAATCACTGTGCATGACGACTAATCGGTATCAATTTCAGCTTGCTAAAAAAAACGATCCTGTGATACAAATGTATCATAAATACAAATGAAAAAAACCCGAAATGCAGAAGTGGAACAGGAGTGAGCGTAATGTATCGTATCGGAAAGGATAAGCGAAAAACACAATCCGCAAAACTTATTTGCAAAGGCATGGAAGATTTGATGCTAATACAGGATTATAAAGATATCTCCATCACACAGATTATCAACACGTCCGGCGTGGGCAGAGCAACCTTCTATCGGCTGTTTGACGATAAATCAGATGTTGTGCTGTACCAAATGGAGTCAGTATTCGATGAATTAATCCGGCGTATGGGGCCGCATACCGATTCCAGTATAGTAGTTAAAGCTTTATTTGATATCTGGCTTCCCCAAAAAGCTCTCTTTTTATCCTTGGTAAAAGCAAATCTGTATGGGGAGTTTCAAACCCGGTTATCCTTTGTAATCGGAGAAAAACTGAACTTTATTAAAGAAGCTGTTGGTATGGACGACAGGAGCTGGCAGTATTTCATACACATCCGGGCAGCCATGCTCTTTACTGCGCTAAGGGTCGCAATCACTCAATTTAGTGAAGATGATTCGCAGGATAT
The DNA here is from genome assembly GCF_038000235.1 of Paenibacillus sp. FSL R10-2199. Lineage (NCBI taxonomy): Bacteria > Bacillati > Bacillota > Bacilli > Caryophanales > Paenibacillaceae > Paenibacillus > Paenibacillus sp. FSL R10-2199. The sequence goes on from NZ_JBBOBO010000001.1 coordinate 6,433,332, forward strand.
TTCCAGCACGCTGAGCGATCTATTCGGCAAACAGCCGGTATTCAAATCGTAATTGGATTATCCGGCCAACATGAGATAGAACTATGGGAAATGTTGAATATGAAAGGTAGCGTCACTGCATTGGAGGGGACGCCTCTTGGATAAGGGGGAGCTTTCGGGAATGGCATAAGTATCATCGGCCCAAGGGATGAGCAACGTCCTCAGCTATCTGCCCATAAAAAAACAGGCTCTAAACCAGCTATAAACAGCCGATTCAGAACCTGTATTTATTAAATATGATGCGGTCAAGAGGACTCGAACCTCCACGATATTGCTATCACTGGCACCTGAAGCCAGCGCGTCTGCCAATTCCGCCATGACCGCATATTAGGTTGACTTGCTTACGCAGTCACAAGATAGATCTTATCATGCTGGGATTTCAGAGTCAACCTTTTTATCTTTTTTTTAATTTTTGATTATTTCCAATAATTTTCAAGATGAATATTGCATTTACTTACCCAAAAGATGTATAATGAGAACAAAGGTTCGCATACTATAAATGAGGTGATTTATATGGCGACTACCAAGAGAAACACCCTAATCACACCAACACTTCCTGAAGATATAACCAAAGACGAATTGTCCCTTGTCAGAAGCTATCTGCTGCTAACGTTTATCCATAAAGTGTTTGAGCGCGATTGCCGAGTTATTGGTAAGAGCGGTCTCTTCAAGACTCCACAGCTCTACATGGAGCTCGTCTCCAGCGCCACGAAGAAGACTTCGCTGATGCTGCAGGAGGTTACCCGTGAGCTTACTTCGCATCAGCTGAAGATCAATACCATCCGCCAGGATCAGCGCGGAGTTACGGCCGAGTATACCTGCCGGGGATACTCCGGGGATATCCATATCCTTTGGCCCGGCTTCCGCAACGAAATGATGCTGCGCATGCGCGCTTATCTCGGGCTGGGTGCCGAGCTTGCCTCCGTTCTTCCCAGAGAAGAACGGGTGGAACAGATGGCCTTGTCCTTCTAGGCAGTTACTGGTTAATCCACAAAGAGCCTCGTCCTATTTACTGGACGAGGCTCTTTGTGGACCTACACTTCCTAGAGGTTCCATATAGTTTGAATTTGAACAAAAGCGGAACCATTCCATTTCCTCATACCTGTCCCGTTGTCCGCAGAGCGAGCCTGAGATTGTTAAATTAACACTACATAGGCATAATTGTTGTACGTATTGCAACTTTGATACCTCGATACCTGGGCATTCGGACAGATTGTTGTATGAAATACAATAATTCCTCCACCAAACCGCTAGAACAAAGAGAGATGTTGCCTTTTATACAACAATTTTGGATTAGGGCCGAATTACGGAGGGAAATGTTGTATTCTGTGCAGGATTTTAATAAGCAATGTGATCTCCGGTACAAATATCGGGATAAGAAATATTTGTGGCAATAGCAGCCGGATGTTCACCTATTCTCTGTAGCCACGGCAACCCCAAATTCGAAAAAATCAAAAATTCAATCTGTATCGGGCGCGGCGCTCCTCTACTTAATGACCTTTTCAATCTCCTTCATCCCCGCATCCGGGAACAGCTTCGCCACATGCTCAGCAATCCGTGATTTCGATTCCGCGGGCTTATCAGCGTAACGCGAGGTGACCCATTCTTCCCCGTATACATGCTCACTCATCGCATACCGCCCGACTCCCCAGCCGTACGGACGGCCTTCTTTGTCCTGCTTGTATTCGAATCTGCTCGCTGTAATATAGGTCTGCATCTGCAGATGCGTCATTGCGGTATCGAAGCCCTTGGCCCCGTTTTTCCCGAAGCCGGCCAGCTGCTTAAGCTCATTGGAGAGCAGTCCCTCACTGTGTTCCATTAACACATCCATAATTTGTTTGCTGGGCATGGAGGCTAGTCCATCATCATATCTGGCGTCGAAGTCGTATCCGTCCCTGCGGTAATTGGCGAAGTCAGGGTACCACGCTTTGCTGATAAACCCGGCTTTTTTGTTAAAAAGCTTCGCATAAGCGATCTCGCCCCCTGCGGCAACTTCCTCACGCCATTCCCACGGTCCTTCCACATCCTTCACGAACCAGTAGCCCGCAGGCGTGCATTCCTGCAGGGAGAAACCATCAATCTCACAGCGGAATAAAGGAAGGAAACCGATCTCACGCACCAGATCGGCTAACTCCCGCGCATTCTTAATTACAGGCAGCTTCATAACGGACCTCCCGGTTCATACGTCCAGCCTTCATCCCCGTGGTAGATCATCAGCTTGGACATACCGCCATCGATATTTATATTCTCCCCGCTGATGAATCCTGCAGCATCACTGCACAGGAAAAGCACCATAGCAGCGATATCCGGCGGTGCTCCTACACGTCCGGCCGGGTGCTGCAGCCGGTCCGGCTCCGAATGAACCGGGTCCGCTGCTTCTCCCGTACCATGATAGGCAGTGGTATCAATCCAACCGGGGCTGATCGCATTCACCCTGGCTTTACCGGCCAGACTTACACTAAGGCCGTGGGTCAACGCACCAATGCCGCCTTTGGCGGCAGTATAGCTCTCCGTATCCGGCTGGGACATGCGCTCCCGGCTTGAAGAAATATTCACAATGGACGCTCCCGGAGCGAAATATTCCTTAAGCCGCAGTGTCAAATAATATGGCGCAGTTACCCCGATCCGCTGCACATATTCGAAATCCTCGTAGCTGCACTCCGACAGCAGTCCTTTTTTGCTGATGCAGGCATTGTTAATCAGGTAATCTACGTGTCCGAATCTGCTGATAACCTGTGCGGTGAAATCCTCAATGACCGAACGCTCAGCAATATCTCCCGGATAGAAAAACAGCCGCTCCGCCCCATACTGCTCCTCCAGCCAGCGTCCGGCCGCAAGATCGGTATCTATGCAGGCAACCGCCGCTCCCGCCTTCAGCAGCTCCTCCGTAATACAGCGTCCAATTCCGTTAGCACCGCCGGTGACGACAGAGATTTTATTCTGATGGTTCATATGCTCCTCCTTAGGCAGTTCAATGTAAGGGTCCTGCAAAATCAGCAAAAGTACGCTCTGCAGCGTACTCAGCTGAGTGTAAAGCTGTATTTAAAAACGGCATCTAGCGTATCCCGTTTGCTTTTTACAAAGTATCTGCTTCCGGTCTCGGCTCGCTGAACGGCTGATACAGGTAGTTCCGGTCCAGCTTCACAACACGCTTATTCGGACGCCGGATCATTACCTGGGACTCATCCCAGGCCAGCACAATCCCCTTGACATCATTGCTCTCCAGTCCATCCCGCACAACACGTATCTTTTCACCGGAAATCCGGTAGGCATCCAGCTGTTCATCACTGATCATAATTGTTCTACTCCCCTCTCTGTCCTTAGCTTGTCCAATATTTGCCTAAATCGAATCATGAAAAAGACCCAAATGATAAATCATCCGGGTCTAGTTACGATTTGGGTAAGTCTGTATGTCTTATGAAGTTCTTATATCAGCGCTTCATTCTTCTCAAACCAGAAGTCAAGAACTTTAGCGGACATCACCCGTTGTTCCAGATATTCTACCTGATGATCCGTGAATTTCTGTCTCCAGTTGAAGGACAGCTCTTCACACAAACTTGTGATTGTCAGAAGCTCCGACCAAGCTACGTAGCGTTTGTACCAGAAAAACTGAGGATGTTCGATCATATAGGGATACAAATCGTCGAACTCCGTGTGTTTGCAATCCAGCGCACGTTCGAAGTGATCCTTAGCCTCGGTTAGTTTATCAATAAAAAATTGCTCTGTCACCGGTTCTTTCCCCATTGTGACGCCTCCTCTCTCATGTCTATTTTTATTATAAAGGAAAACTTATAGGGTGAAAAGCAGATGTTTCAAAAATAGGCTATGTTCCTGTATTTGTCACTTAAATCTTACCCGAAAGTAATCGTTCCCTCACTAAGTGAGGTAATATCGACAAGCGACTCCAGACGGATACCCTGTTCCCGGATTGTGCGGGCGCCGGCCTGGAAGCTTTTCTCGACCACTACGCCCAGACCCACAAGTTCAGCGCCGGAACGCTGGATAATCTTGATCAGGCCGCGCGCGGCGTCTCCGTTGGCGATAATATCGTCGATAAATAGGATTTTGTCATTCTCCGAGATGTATTGGCGGGACAGCATAATGTCCGTGACAATCCCTTTGGTAAAAGACGGCACCCGTTCGCATAAGGCATCGGGATCAGCGAGCAGCGTTTTTTTGCGCCGGGCAAAGACCAGCGGCACCTTCATCTCATAAGCGGTGGCAAATGCCACGGCAATACCCGAAGACTCCACGGTAACTACTCGTGTCACTCCAGCCTCAGCAAATCTGCGGGCAAACTCCCGTCCCATTTCCATCGTCAGCATCGGATCAACCTGGTGGTTGAGCAGACCGTCCAGCTTCAGCACCTGATCCGAAATGACGACCCCTTCCTCCAAAATCCGCTGTTTCAATATTTCCATGACCTTGAACCTCCATTACCTTTATAATTCCAGACGTTCCACTGTAATACCAGCTTATTCACAAGGCGGAAGTCATGTCCTTCTGTTCCTCATCATAACCTGTACTATGCGGACTGCACAAGGCAATCCTGCCCGCACCGTTATTTAAATCTTCGCAGCATTCAGAGGAGGAGAGCCATGAAGTCCCGAGTCCGCACATTGCAGATCGCTTTCACCTATATTGGCACCATTGTGGGTGCCGGCTTCGCCACCGGCCAGGAAATTCTCCGTTTCTTCACAAGATACGGCCACTGGGCCCTGCTGACCATCCTGTTCTCCACCGCGATATTTATTTGGCTCGGCACCAAAATGATGATTATCGCCCGGCGGATCGAGGCAGACTCCTACGAAGATTTCAACCGCCATCTGTTTGGAGAAAAGGCCGGGGCCAGTATCAGCCTGTTCACCATGATCATTCTGATTGGCGTGAACAGCATCATGCTGGCGGGTGCCGGGGCTATTTTTAAGGAGCATCTCGGAATGCCCTATCAGGCGGGGCTGCTGCTCACCATTCTCGGGTCCTACCTGCTCCTGAAGCGCGGCATTTCCGGAATCCTGCAAATCAACAGCCTGGTGGTCCCTTTGATGCTTACTCTGTCGCTGATTATTGTATTTAATACGCTGGGTGTACCCGGTGCAGACCGTTTCCTGTTCCTGCCGACAGACCACAGCTTCTTCAGTGCCTGGATGTCTCCGCTCCTGTATACCGCCTTCAACCTCGGCATGGCCCAGGCTGTGCTTGTTCCGCTGGCCCGGCATACCGAAGACGAGCAGGCGCTTGTACGCGGAGGGATTCTGGGCGGAGCCGGAATCGGGTTCATGCTGCTGGCAGCCCACTTTGCCATGAGCTCACAGATGCCGGGAATTCTGCAGTTCGAGATTCCGATGGGCAGCATCGCCTTCCGGCTGGGTCCCATCGTGCAGACGATTTTTCTGCTGCTGATCTTCATGGAAATCTTCAGTACCTTCGTTGCAGACATCTATGGAGTTAGCGTTCAACTGCAGCAGCGCCTGCCGGTCGCCCCAGCCCTGGTAACCCCGCTGTTAATGCTGGTCTGTTATGTCTTCAGCCAATTCGGCTTCAGTTCCCTCCTCGGGGTGTTCTACCCGATCTTCGGCGCCCTGTGCCTGGTGTGGGCGGTCATGCTGATGCGCGCTCCCATGTCGCAGCCGCCGCGGCCAAGCGGTCCGCCTGCCTCTGGAAGCGGAGGTAAGGGCATCACCATTGTGGCGGTTAAGCCGGTGATCCGGACTACACGGAAATAACCGCAGCAGCAGGTATGATCGCCGCCACCGCTTCGGCCACATGCCGGTGGCAGGTCATCATCACAATCTGCCGGGATACCGACAATTCGCCAAGTAATTCAAGAGCCGCATGCAAGCGGTGTTCATCGAAATTAACAAACAAATCGTCGAAGAACAGCGGCAGGTTCACCTGACTGCTCATGGTCTCCGAAAGAGCCAGCCGGATCGCCAGATACAGCTGTTCCGCTGTCCCCCGGCTAAGCAGTCCGCTGTCCAGCAGTCCGGCGTCCTTATGCTCCGCCTTCAGCTCCTTGTGCCCGAGAGTCATTACGATCCGGCGGTACTCCCCATGCGTCAGCTTGGAGAAATATACAGAGGCAAGCTGCAGCACCTGCGGCTGCTTCTCCTGTTCATAGATCCGCCTCGTCCGTCCCATAAGCTCTGCCGCCAGCGCCGTTACCGCATATTGCCCGGCCAGATTACGCAGCGCCGCCCGCTGTTCTTCCAGCTGCTGAAGCACCGAGTCCTCCATGCACCGTCCCCTCAGGTCCTCCCGTTCCTGCAGCAGCTTGCCGCGCTGCTGGAGCAGGAAACTGCGTTCTTCCTCCAGGTTCAATACCGCCTCTTCCGCCGCCAAGCGTTCCTGTTCAAGCACCCGGGCATCCTGATGCTCCAGCAGCCGGAGCAGCTCTGCCTTGCCTTCCTGCTCCCATCCGCCAAACATCGCCAGCTCCCACTGACGTACCGACCGCGTCAGCTCACTATGCCTCAGCCAGGCCGATGAACGGCGCAGGAATTCTTCACCGTCCTCAGCGCCGCCTTCCTGAAGGAGCCTGCTGCTCCGCCCGTTCAGCTCCTCCTGCTCTCTCCGGTTCGCAGCCAGTTCCTCACGAACTTGGGTAAGCCGCGCTTCTATACTCTCCCTGCGCAGCAGCTCTGTCTTCAGCGCCTCCCATTCCCGCTTCCGCAGCTCCAGCCAGGTTAGCAGTGAAAGAGAGTCCGGTGAAACTTGAGTTATAGCCCGGGCTCCGGCAGGAGGTTCAGCTTGGGGCTCCGGCTGCGGGCCTGATTGTGAGCCGGGATGTGCGGGAGCCATCAAAGTAACAGAGGAGTGATCCCTGCGGGCCTCGGCAGCAGCCTCAGTATCTCTAAGCAGAATCATCCCTTCCTGCTCATAAGCAGCGCACTCTGACTCCAGTCCGCTGAGCCGGAGGGATAATTTGCCCTGCTGGCGGAGCAGTTCATTGCCCTGCTCCGCCAGAGCGAAGATATCCGGCAGGCCGTCCGGTGAGAGCCCTTCCGGCAGCCCCCGCTGGCGCAGCCATTCTTCATAACGAGCGGCCAGCTCCGTGAAGCTGGCTTCGGCATGGTCCAGCTCCTCTGCCAGTACCCGCTCCTGTCCGGCCAGCACCGCGAGCTCCGTGCGGCAGGCCTCCACCTCAGCGATCTGCCGTTCGACGCGCTGGCGCCAGGCACTCCACGCCTCCATCAGGCGGCGCAGCTCCTTCATCCCGGCCTCCAGCCCGCCGGCATCTTGTATGCCGCTCTCCGGCTTCGCCCCGGAGAGCAAAAGCCCGCGCAGCCGCAGCATCTCCGCTGCGGCCTTGCCCGCCTCCCCGCCGCCCGGCGCAGGCGGCGTCTGGTCTGCTCTGCTTGCACCGCGCAGAGCGAAGAGCAGTGCAAGGTCCGCTGCGGCCAGCAGGCCGAGCGCGGACCACGCGCTGACCGGCGGCGCGCCGGTCAAGAGCAGCGCAGGCGGCAGCAGCAGCGTAAGCGCTGCGCCCGCCTGCAGGAGGCGCCGGTAGCGCTGCGCCCGGCGCCCGTTCCCGCCGGGGCGGCTGTCCCCGGCGGCAGTGCCTCTGCGGCGCGGGACCTCCGCGCCGCCTGCAGAGCCGCCGAGCAGCGCTTCGCGCCAGCGCTCGGCGGCCTGCTGCAGCTCGTCCCACAGCTGCAGCAGTTCACGCGGGCTGCGCGGAGCGAGGCCCGCGAAGTCCGCTGCGCCGCTTGCGTGTTCGCGCGCAAGCTGGCGCTCGGCCGCCTGCAGCGCAGCGCCGGCGGCGGCCGTTCTGGCGCGGAGGCTCAGCAGCTCCGCGCCCCGGGTCTCCATTTGCCGGTCGTACCCGGCAAATGACGCAGCGTAGCGCCGCGCGGCTTCCCGGTCCGCCGCGCTGGCTGCGAAGCCCGCCAGCTCAGCGGCGCTCCAGCCCGCGCCAATGCTGCGCAGGATACGCTGGAGCTGTTCGCCCAGCGCGGCAAGCTCACCCGTCAGCCGCTGCCGCTCCGTGCGCTTGTCCTCATAGCTGCCCCGTCTGCGGTCCAGCGCTTCGAGAACCGGCCCCTGCTGCTCCAGCAGGGAATCAGGCGGGTTCGCGGCAAGCTCAGCCGCAAGCTCTGCCTGCAGCCGTTCCAGGCGGAACGCTGCGCCCTGCAACCCCCGCAGATCACCCTCCAATGCCTTCCAGCGGTCCACTCCAGCTTCAGGGAACGCATCGATCTGCGGAAGCTCTGCCAGCTCAAGCCGGGCTTCAGACCATTTCAGCCACAGCTCACGGATCTCCTGCGCCTTCCGCAGCTTAAGCAGCCGACCAGCCGCGGTTTCCCGGCTATCTTTCATCTGTAACAGCTTCTGCTCTACCGCTTCCAGAGCCAGGGTATTCTCATTATATCTGGGCAGATAGGAACGGCTCTCCGCTACCTCCCGTTCCAGCTTCTCAATAGACTGCAGAATCTTGGCGGCATCCTGCACCTTGCCCCGTGGCTTATAGAGCTTCTCGGCATCCTGGACCAGGCGTTTCTCCGCCCGCATAATCTCACCGCCGCCGCCCATCCCGGCATGGAACAGGTAGCTGCTCATCTCACCGGACTGCAGCGCGCCAAGCTCCTGCAGCTCGTCCAGCGAGACGGCGAACAGCTGGCGGAACATACTCCGCGAGATGCCGCCCAGCAGGCGGCGCTCCAGCTCAGCCTGCTGCAGCTCCTCAGTGCTTCCATCCGGATGGCTAAGTGTAATCTGCAGCTTCTCTCCTCTTCCAGGTCCTTCACCGCCGGAAGCAAACCGGCGGATCGTCCAGAGGGCGCCTCTATCATCACGCGCATTCAGCACCCCGCCATGTGTTCCGCCCTGCAGCGGCTCATACCGCTCGGCAGGATACGCCCTGCCGGGGATGCCGTACAGCATCGCGCGGATAAACTGCAGGGTAGTGCTTTTGCCGGCTTCATTACGCCCGAAGAGCACAGTGACCCCTTCGTTCAGCTTCATCTCCCGCCGGGCCAGACGGCCATAGCCGTCAATCCGCAAAGACTCAATTTTCATTCAGCATCCCCCCGCTCCTGCCATACAGTCAGGTCCGCCGCTTCCCTGTCACTGTCCTCTTCCTCCGGCATCGCCATATTCACCGCTGATCCGCCGGCTCCGTCTCTTTCCGAGGGTCCGTTGGCCCGGGCAGACACAACCTCTTCTCCTGCCGCAGGACTCTGCGGCACAGTAGCCTGCTCCTCTACTCCGCTGAGCAGCACAATGCCCAGCTCCGCAGCACTGCCCAGCCACTCCCGCTTCTCTTCGCTCCCTGTGGACATGAGCAGTTTGCGCAGCTCCTGATTCTCCATTAGCGGCCTTAGCGCAGTGGAGATCAGCTCCTCCAGCTCCTCGTCGTTCCCGCCGCTACGTCCGGCAAGACGCAGCATTTCTCCGAGAAAGCTGTCCTCCAGCAGCAGACGGCCCCGGTCAATAGCCAGTCCCGTTTCTATAGCGAAGCCTTCGGTCCACACGAGACCTGCATACTCCTTACGTTCCGCACGGACCGTTTCCCGCCGCTGCAGCTCGGCGAGCAGATCATCCGCAGCCCCCTTCTCCGTCAGCACCTTATGTATAGCACCCCGCCCGGTCAGGCGGAATCTTACCACAGACATCAGCTGCGGTGTTTCTTCCCGGAGGTCTTCAACCGCATTCTCAACGGCCCGCGTCCACTCAGCCTCATCCGCCAGACCCTCCACCGGGATCTCACGGACCTGCCAGCGCACACTGTCCAGTTCATGGAAGGTCAGCGACGCAGCACCTTCTGCATCCACATAAACGATATAGCAGCCTTTAGGGCCAGTCTCTTTAATACTTCGCCCCTGAATATTTCCCGGGTAGACAATCGGCGGACGATCGTGCAGAATACTGCGTTTATGAATATGCCCCAGCGCCCAATAGTCGTAGCCCCTGCCGATCAGATCCTTGCGGCTGCACGGAGAGTACGTCTCATGCTGGAGATCCCCGTCCACATTGCCGTGCAGCAGGGCAATGTGGAACAGGTTGCTGCCCGGTTGACGGTTATACCGCAGCGCCGTATTCTCAGTCACTTTGGCAGTTGGATAGGAGATCCCGCTGATCACGGCTACCTCCCTGCCGTCCTCTCTGCTGCGGGCAATAGCCTGTTCCGGCTCATTGCCGCCGAACACCGTAACGTGATCAGGCGGTGCCTCTACCAGACGCGGCCCGTCCAGCGGATCATGATTTCCGTGAATCAGGAACACCTGAATCCCGTGCCGCCCGAGTTCCTCCAGCGCTTCCCGGAACCGGAGCTGACCCTGGAGAGAGGCATCGGAGACATCATAAACATCGCCGCTTATGACAACGAAATCTACCTTTTGCTCTATAGCTACGCCAACAAGCCGCCCAAGGGCGGCGAAGGTGGACTCCCGGAGATAGGAGCGTATAGCCTGCGGGAGATGGGACAGCCCTGCAAACCGGCTGTCCAGATGCAGATCCGCAGCATGCAGGAATCGAAAAGGTATCATACCCTCACCCCTTCATTCCCGGCTGATACTGCAGGTAAGTTTTCTTCAGCTCATTGGCTACCCGGGTCAGGGAATAGAGGCTCTTGGCCTTATCCCAGGCCGAACGGGACAGCTCATAACGGTAGCCGGGATCACTGATCACTTTCTCAAGGGCATCTGCCAGTCCCAGCTCATCATCCGGATTCACCAGCAGCCCGTTGACGCCATCTTCAATCTGCTCGGGAATCCCTCCGACATTCGTTCCGACAAGTGCGAGGCAGCTGAGTGCAGCTTCCGCAAAGACTGACCCGAATGCCTCCGCCCGCGAAGGGAGGACAAAAATATCAAAGAACGGCATGAATTCCTCTGGATGCAGCGTATAGCCGTAAAAGATCGTTTCATTATAAATTCCCAGGTCCTGCGCCAGCTGCTCCAGCTCCGCCCGGCTCGGTCCGTCCCCGATTATATGCAGTACATATTCATGACCCCGCTTTTTGAGCTCGGCACAAGCCTTGAACAGTGTATCTATTCCTTTGGCCGGTACCAGACGGGTAACAGTGACCAGCTGTGGAATATCATTGTCATGCGGCACAGGCTTGAATCTCTTCTCGTCGAAACCGTTGGGAATAACGCCGATGCTGCCGGGCTGATCTATATAAGGAGTTAAATATTCGGCAAAAGCGCGCGAAACCGTCATCAGCCTGTCGCTGACATGCTCCAGCTCGCGGTAAATCGAGACCAGAAACTGATGCTCCAGGCCGCCCTCCTGGATGGCTCCATTCAGAATCAGCTCGCGTTCATAGCTGGAGTGCAGCGTTTGAATTAAAGGAATTTCCGGATATATTCTTTTCATGGCCAGCCCGGCAATCGGGTGATGGGCATGGATCAGATCATAGCTTTTGCTCATCCGCAGCTTCGTCCACCAAATATAATCACGGTAGGTTTGGATATATTTTTGCACAACCGGACTTTCGCCGTACTGTGTCCAGTCAAAGGTTTCAAAGACAATCTCTTCGCGTCCCTTACCCCGGATCCGTTTGGGCAGCCAGAACAAATCCATCTCCCAGCGGCTGGACCGGAAGCGTTCCTGCAGATAAGGGATCATAGAAGATACACCACCGGGCTGCTCCGGCGGGAAGAATAGCGCTTGCAGCAAGTTCATAAGGTACATCTCCCTTTACAATTGCCCTGATTACGGTGAGACCCGGCAATTATGATATAGTTGTGTATATGTAGAAGTACAATTACAGGTACGCTAAGATCCATACTTTGATTTTATCGGTATCTACCTGAAACAGCAACTAAGATGACAGCTTTACTTATCTTGGATTTTGATTAGAGGAGAATGACGTATGAATGAAGAACGGCTGCCTGCCGCTTACACCGCTGACATTAGAGAGATGCTGGGGGATACGGCAGACGCTTTTCTGGAGAGCTATCATGCACGGCGGACCCAGGGTCTGCGGTTCAATGGTTTAAAAAGCATTTCAGATCCGGGCAGCACAGCTGCGGAACAAGCAATATCCCAATTTAGCCTGTCGCCGGTACCTTGGTGTCCGGCAGGATTTTATTATGAAGAGCCTGCACGGCCGGGGAGACATCCTTATCATACCGCCGGACTATATTATATTCAGGAGCCCTCGGCAATGTCCGCAGCTGAGCTGCTTGGACCGCTTCCCGGGGAGACTGTGCTCGATCTGGCTGCCGCACCGGGAGGCAAAACCACCCATATTGCCGCGCTGATGCAGGGACAAGGCTTGCTGATATCCAATGAAATACATCCTGAACGGGCCAAAATACTCGCAGAAAACGTAGAGCGGCTTGGGATAGCTAACGCGCTTGTCACCTCGGCAACCCCGGGGGAACTCTCCAAGCGGTTCCCTGAAGTTTTTGACCGGATTATGCTTGATGCGCCTTGCTCCGGTGAAGGAATGTTCCGCAAAGATCCTGCCGCCGTAAGCGAATGGTCACCGAAGCATGTGGAGATGTGCGCGGCCAGACAGTGGGATATATTGCAGGATGCCTACCTGATGCTGAAGCCGGGCGGCAGTATGGCATACTCGACCTGCACCTTTAACCGCAAAGAAAACGAAGAGACGATCGAACACTTCATACAGAGCTATCCCGATATGGAGCTGATCGTTACGAAACGGCTGTGGCCTCATTTGGAAAAAGGAGAAGGGCATTTCGTAGCCCTGCTGCGCAAGGCAGTTGTAGAGGATGATGCCGAACCTGCACAGCGTCAGGGCCGCAGCAAACGCGGAGACCGCGGCAAGAACAGTCCGAAAGTAAGCTCCTCGCTCCGGGATGCCTATCAGCAGTTTATGAGCTGGTCGTCGGTAGAACTGCCCGGGTTTGCCGGAAGCGGCGTACCGCTTCTCTTCGGTGAATCCCTGTATCTGCTGCCCGAAGCATTCAATGACCGGCTGCACACCGGCCTGCTCGACGGCCTTAAGGTTCCGCGTGCCGGACTGCATATTGCCCACTTGAAGAAAAACCGGATTGAACCCGCCCACGCTCTTGCCATGGCGCTGAGACCGGATCAGGCGGCGCGGAGCTATGATATGCCTGCCGGGGGTCCGGAAATCCAGGCCTGGCTGCGCGGAGAGAGTCTGCCCGTTCCGGCCAGCCTGCATGGCTGGACACTGGTCAGTGTGGATGGCTTGCCCGTAGGCTGGGGCAAAGCCAGCTCCGGCCAGCTGAAGAATCATCTGCCCAAGGGCCTGCGGATACTGAAAGCCCATATTGATGAGGTTTAGGCTGCTGACCAGTTCAGGGAGCCTCCTTACGCATATGATGTCATTATCCCATGGAGCTCCGCTGAACTACTAACGCGGCAATGGGAACAGACATGAGTCAAGGGAGGAATCAGACATGGGTGCAGTTCCAGGCTTCACATCGACCGGTGCGATTTTGGTGCTCTTCATATTGCTCGTTATCATTTCCCGTTCGTTGTTTGTCTAATTCCGCTTAAGCAGCATAGCGTATAGACACAAGCGGCCCGGCCGTTCCTTTCAGGAGCGGCAAGGCTGCTTTTTTGCGTTTTTTAATTGCACTTTTCATTTGCACTTTTTATTTGCGTTTTACATTTTCACTTTACATTTCCACTTTTTATTTGCGTTTTTCTTTTTATCTGAACGGAACTCCACAAAAAAAAGCACAGCACAGAGCCGCCCAGGCACTGAACCATGCATTATGTGGTCTTCGTCTTCTTCAAGCTTCACTGATTCTGAATGCTATGAAGCAGTCCGGGTTGTGGGAATAGTTATGATTTTCAACACTTAATCATTCCGTCTCTGCTGCTTTGCCAATAATAAGTGGATTATCGTCACTAATTCCGCCCATATTCCCGATATTCTCCAGAGGGAGCGGAATTAAGTGTCTTTTTTCCAACTGCTGCCCTGTTTCCTGAGATTTCCGCATAATTAGATGACGTTTTTCCACTTAGTACACCGCCGGGGCCAATCAGGACAGAAGTCAGGAAGACAGGCAGTATTTCACCAGCGCATCGCGCACGCCATTGTCATTATTCGTTCCGGTAACCGCATCTGCTGCTGCTTTGACTTCAAGCGGTGAGTTGTCCATAGCAACACCCAGGCCGGCATACGTCAGCATAGAGATATCATTATAATAATTGCCGATCGACAGGACCTGCTCCTGGGGAATGCCCAGCTCTGCGGCCAGGTTCTTCAGGGCATTGCCTTTGGAGGCTTCCGGGTGCATGAAGTCCACGAAGAACTCTCCGCTGCGCAGAATGTTGTACTGCTCTCCCCAGGTAGACCATTCCCGCTGCGCTTCATCCAGAATATCAGACTGCGTGAACACGGTGAATTTCACAATCGGTTCGCGGAAATCCTCCCAGGCCGGCAGCGATGCAGGCATAATCCGGAAATGCTCATACATGAAGTTGGCTTCCTTGGTCAAGTTCTCGACATTATCGACATACATATCGAATGCAGTGTTAACATCGAAATGGATATCATGTTCGCGGCAATACGCGATATACGGATCGAGCCCCCTGGCATCCATTCCATATTGGTGTAGTACTTTGCGGTCCTTCACACTCACCGTCACCGCTCCGTTATGCCCCAGCACATACCCCGACAAGCCCATCTCTTCCATGAACGGAATCGAATTCTGCGGGCTGCGTCCTGTACACAATACGATCTGGCCGCCCTGGCGGGTAACCTCGGCAATGGCCGCTTTATTCTCGTCACTCAAGTGATGATCATCGTTCAGCAGCGTTCCATCCACATCAAGTGCTATCAGCTTGTATTTCATACTCCACCATCCTTATTTCTCTGTATAATCTGCTGCACATACTTTATATCAAAAGCTTACCTGTACCCCATCAGCTACGATTTCGTTTATATCAAAGGTTGTGTAAATCCTTCACCCGCGCAGCTGCCCAAAATCGGCTGAATAGTACGTGAGTCTCGTAGGTACGGTAAGCGAGCCATTGCATTGACCCGATTACGGTATTCAATATGCTTAATTGTACTTTGTACAACTAAAACGTCTGATTTACAACCAATACTCTATTTAGTTGTATTTCGTACAATTAAACTGCCATTGCACCTTTGTTTTCACCCATTTAGGCAGATTTAGTTGTACAGAATACACTTATAAGACGCAAGCATCCCTTTTCGCTGTTTTTAATTGTACATTATACAACTATCTCTGAATCTTCATTAGGACTGAACACATCACTAGCAGCATTGTTGAATACACTCACTTTTCAGTTCTGAAGTTGCACTAGCTAGTATCCGCTACGGTCCGGCGTACAGTCATTTCAGCTATACTGCATACAAGCCCAAGCCCCGGCGGTCCGCCGAAGTTGTATTAGCCTTCCACCATTTAGGATCTGGCAATCTGCCAGGTCCGCTCTTCATTTGCTGGATATGGCGCTGCATCACTTTACCCGCCAGCTTATTCCTCCGCCCCGCCCCGGCGCAGCAGCTCCAGCTCTTCAGCAGTCAGCTCCCTGCATGCGCCAAGCGGCAGGCTCTCATCCAGCTTCAGCTCCCCCATCGATACGCGCTTCAGGAAGACAACCTTCTTCCCGACCGCCACGAACATCCGCTTCACCTGGTGGAATTTGCCTTCCGTGATCGTGAGCGAGATATACGACAGCACCTTGCTGCCTCTTTCTCTGCTCAGAATCCTCAGGCTTGCCGGAAGTGTCACATACCCATCCTCCAGCTCCACACCGGCTGCAAAAGCGGCCACATCCGCCGCATCGACCTCACCTTCGACCGTAGCTTCGTAGGTTTTGGGTACATGCTTGCGCGGGGACAGCAGCTCATGAGCCAGCTTGCCGTCATTGGTGAGCAGCAACAAACCCACGGTATCCTTATCCAGCCGCCCCACCGGGAACGGCTCGAACAGCGCATACTCAGCTTTAAGCAGATCCAGAACAGTACGATCGCGTTTGTCCTCAGTCGCGGACAGGACGCCCGGCGGTTTGTTCATCATCAGATAGATATATTCACGGTAGAGAACCGGCTCACCGCCAACCTCGATCACATCCTGCCCGGGGTCTACATGAAAGCCGCTGTCTTTGACTACAGCGCCATTCACCGTAATCAGCCCCTGCTTCGCCTGCTTGCGGATATCGCTGCGTGAGCCAATGCCCATATGGGACAATACTTTATCAATCCGCTGCTTCTTATTCGTATTTCCTGCTCCACTCATAATCTATGTCCACCTCCAGCCAGCGGGATATTCGTTCTTGAGCATACCGTCCTGCCATTTGCCCCAGCCTGCGCTGAAGCCGTCAATGCAGACGAGCATGTAACCCTTGGAGGCATGACCGGCCTTAATGGACAGACGTTCCTCCGGAATCGACAAGGTCTCTCCCTTCAGGTAGGAGACAGCTTCACCGCTTGCACTGGACAGCGACACACTTCGGCTGCTCTCCGCAGGATGCAAGGCTGTTGCCAGCGGATGCCCGGGAATGAACCGGCCGCTCTTCATATGTCCGACATACCAGCCCGGACGGATCGTCTTCAGTCCGTCCAGCGCTTCACGCGGCAGCGGCGAGATATACAAGTGATCTCCGAACCATACCGGATATCCGGCGGGCAGCTTCCCAAGCAGCTCCTGAATAAAACCAGCATACACCGCAAGCGATGCTTCTTCTCCGGTTCCCTGGACCTGCCGTCCGGCAGCAGCTCCAGTTTTGCCAGGCCCCCGTCCGCCCTTACCTCCACGCCCGTTCTCAGCTTTGCCTGCCGAAGCTTTGGCAGGGGAAGCGGACCTTGTATCCCGGTTACGCGGAGAAACGGATACGGTCGCCTCTTTGAAGTCTGCCCTTGCTTCTATGAGGTCTGTCTTTGCTTCTATGAAGTCTGCTCTCGCCTCTATATCTGCCACTCCAGCTATATCAGGACTTCCGTCATGCCGCAGCACGGCCATGAAGTGTCCTTCGCCCTTGACCTTATGCGGCCACAGCCGCGCAGCTCCCGGCAATGGACCTAATCCGGCAGCAAAAGAACCGCTGCCGCCCACCGGTACGAGCGAGAACTGCGGATGACCGGATAAGAAACCGTCAATCATCTCTTCGTTCTCTTCCAAGGCGAACGTACATGTCGAGTATACGACCGTTCCGCCCGGCTTCAGCGCTGCCGCTGCCGCCGCAAGGATCTCCCGCTGCATACCCGCATATTTGGCCGGAGTTTCCGGTTCCCACTGCTTGACCATATCCTCGTCCTTGCGGAACATGCCCTCACCGGAGCAAGGCGCGTCAATCAGTATCCGGTCGAAGAACCCGGGGAATGCGGCTGCAATCCGCTCCGGGCTCTCATTCAGTACAATTCCGTTACGCACGCCGTACAGCTCCAGATTCTTGGCAAGTGCCTTCGTCCGTTCCGGATGCAGGTCGTTGGTAACCAGCAGACCTTCGCCTTGCAGCTTGGCGGCAATCTGCGTGGATTTGCCGCCGGGCGCGGCACACAGATCCAGTACCCGGTCACCCGGCTGAACGCCAAGCAATTCGACCGGTGCCATGGCACTGGGCTCCTGGATATAGTATAACCCGGCATGATAATACGGGTGTTTGCCGGGTCTGGCTCCCTCTCCGGTATAGAAACCGGTAGGGCACCAGGGAATAGGCTCCAGCCCGAAAGGGGATCGTCCGCGCAGCTCGTCCACAGTAATTTTCAGCGTATTTACGCGGATTCCTCCGTAGGGGGACTGCTTATATGTATCCACAAATTGATCGTATTCAGTTCCCAGCAATTCTTTCATGCGCTCCATGAAAAGCCCGGGCAGTTGTGCCGCCATGATGCCGTCCTCCTGCTCAAATAATCAAGGAACACCCCTGCGGGTGCTCCTAATGTTGCCTTGCTATATTCAATCCGCTCTATGCCTGGGTCTATCCGGCCGCTGCGGCCCCCGCCGCTGGGGAAGCTGCGGCTTAAGAGACTGCGCAGTCATTCCCGCCGCTTCTTCCAGCACAGGGTCAACAATACGGATCGTCAGG